>NZ_CYSP01000012.1 GCF_001298735.1 Propionispora sp. 2/2-37
TAGTCTATCAACCCATCAAAATCCCAGTATATTCAAGGTATCTTTTCATTTTTATTAATGAAAAAATCACTTGTAAATCAGCAGGTCTGATCAGTCGAACATTCGTTAAAGGCTCATCAATGCTGCTTTGTGGCTAACGGCCTATTTGTCGTCGATCTCCCGGTATTTTTGCACTACTGAAGGTCGACGACAAATAGACCCGGTTATCCTTGGCCTTTATATTTTTTATCGCAAGTACCAAAACTTCATCGTAGCCATAGGGACGTGATTATCTACACTATCCTTCATGAAAACCATCGTCTATTTCATTTTCCCGGAAAAACTATAAAACTCCTGCCCAATTAATATAAAATTTAGCAGGAGTTTCCTTATGGAAAAACATACATAAAAAACCTTCGGATAAAGCAATGTTTCAGTGAAAAGGGACAGGGTTCATTGTCCCCTAAAGCCGTCCGGTCGATTACACTTTTAGATATTCCCACATGCACGTAGAGATATTATTGATACTTTCCGGAGTTAAGATTTATATAATAAGGTAAGAGGTTGTAGTGAGGTGAAGTACCAAAGTGGCAAACTCGAATACGAGACTTACTGGTCGAGTTATTTTCCCAGATGATCCAGGTTATGAGAAAGCCCGTATGGATTTTAATACGAGATTTTCGAAGTATCCCTGCGTTATTGTTTTTTGCCAAAGGGCACAGGATGTAATCAATGCGGTACAATGGGCAAGGGAAAACCATACACCGCTACGTGCTCGTTGTGGGGGGCATAGTTATGAAGCTTTTTCCCTATTAAATCAGGGAATTGTCATCGATGTAAGCGAAATGGATAAAATTTTTCTTGAGAAAAGAAAGGGCATGGCAACCATCCAGGCCGGAGCTACCCTTCTTCCGCTTTACAAGGCTCTCTGGCGTAAGGGTGTTACTATTCCAGGAGGAACGTGTCCGACTGTGGGCATTTCCGGACTTACGCTGGGTGGTGGATTTGGCATGCTTACAAGAAAAATGGGCTTGCTTTGTGACAACTTGATGGCAATCCAGATGGTCAATGCGCAAGGGGAAATCATCTACGCTGACCAGTGCGTTAATGCTGATCTTTTCTGGGCTTCCCGTGGAGGGGGCGGCGGCAATTTTGGAATCGTAACATCATTTGTTTTTAAGGTTCATCCTATCTCCAATGTTGCTGTTTATACTATCACATGGGATTGGTCAGATGCCAGGGAAGTAATCAAAACATGGCAAGACTGGGCCCCATTTGTCGATGAACGATTAACGTCAATTCTAGAGCTATTCACCAAAAAGGATGGACGTATTTCTTCATCTGGCGAATTTTTAGGTTCTGAAAACCAACTACACTACCTGTTAAGACCATTAACTGCTGCCGGCAAACCTATTCAAATTAAAGTTCAAACAATACCATACATTAAAGCAGTATTAAAATTCGACGGTGGCCCGGGTCCTCATAAATTCAAAAATACAGGGGCTTTTGTGTATCGCAGTTTATCTGATGAGGCAATCGGTACCTTGCTTTATTATATGGAGATTTCCCCCAACAACGATAATTCGATTCAGTTTCAGAGCCTGAAAGGGGCAGTCAGCGAGGTTCCTCCGGATGGAACAGCCTATTTTCATCGAGAAGCAAGCTATATTATGCAATATATAACGCAATGGAAAGCGGATAATGAGGAATGTCCAAACATCTGTTGGGTAGAAAAGCTTAGGCAATCCATGCTAAGATATGTGGACGGAACTTACGTTAACTGGCCTGACCTCTCTATCAAAGACTGGCCATGTGCGTATTATGGTACCAATTATCAAGAACTCATGAGAATTAAACGCAAGTACGATCCGGAAAATATATTCCACTTCGAGCAGAGTATTTGTCCAGACTAACACAGCTGTCGCGGCAGCATTCCTATTTTTATGTAAACCTCAAACGGTATAAAAAGAGCAAATATTTTAGGGGGCAAAACAGTCAATGAGCTGGGTTCCCCCTTGGTTGCATAGCATCTATTCGCTTTTTTTAGGAGTTTCCTTACCTGCCGGTTTAACTTCTTTTGCACTGTCTCGCACATCTTGAGGAATCTCTATAGGATCTATTTGATTATATTTCGAATACGTTACTTGCATACTCAATGTCGATTTTGTTAAAAAATCTTCGATTTCACTCTTTTCCCTTGGATTGGCTATCGCCAAAAACAATCCTGCCCCCTTTCGGATCGGTTCTGCCAAATCCATCTCTATTTCTTTTACCGTCTTAGTCGCTTTATCAATTTTAACATTATATTTTATATCGCCAGCAACCAGCAACCCAAGCCGTCCTAGCGCAACCGCACTCAACATGTCCTTATCCTGCACATTATTTAGTTTAACAGCTGCATCCATCACATCACTTATTTGCATACTATCCAAAGTTATTTCCATATATTTATAGGATGGTGTTTCCCTTCTCAACTTCACCGATCTCATTAACTGCAACATATCCATGCGAACAGAGGCCTTTTCATCCGCTGTAAGTTCTTTGGTCAAAGAAGGATCAATTGGCATAGTCTGTTTGATCCATGTTTCGTTACTTAATAAATAACCCACTATATTGCCTTGATTTTGTTCTATATACTGCTTTAACATTACTGTATTTTCTTTATTCTTTTCATCACAATACCAAATGTTTATATCATGCTTGTAACTCAGCGGTTTTTCCTGGGCTTCCCCATTGATTATAGTCCGTCCCATTTGGCTAGGTCAGTGGTGCCGTATCGTTTTTCAGCTTTTTCCTGCCGCGAGAAGATGTTTTGGAAATATTCCATATCTGTCATGTCAGAATCACGCGGAAACCATCCAACAATAACCCACGACCCGTTTTTCAGGGCCAAGTGGACATCTGCACTTGCCGCAACGATATTTCTGCCAACCGTGTCAGGCTTTTCAATTTCGAAAGAGTAAATTGCTACGGCCCGCAGCCTGCTTCCGTCGTAGCTGACGTCCTCCAATCCGTGGAGAGTATAATTCTTTACCGGGAGTGAGCGAAGTTGGTCGTCAGATCGGTTTCGTAATTCGGGAAAGAGCTTCTTCATCGTAGTGGCGTCTTTCTCGCTGACAGCTGTGAAATATGGTACAAGGGCACGTATTATCTCCCGTTCCACGGCAGAAATCGTCTGACCGTCCTTAGCGGCAACAGGGAGCGATTTTATGGGCGATTCACTTTTATCAGCGTCGTAGTCAGATAAGAAAATGCGCCGTAAATGTCGATAAGAAATTACTTTGCCGCCACCATCCAGCGACATGATTAAGTCTCCAGGCAAAAACTCGACTTTACCAAGTACGACTTTTCTTGTTATGACATTTACGCCCCAGAGTTCATCCGAAGCGGCTGTACCTTGCCCGGATACTGTCACAAACCCATTCCTGAAGCTAAAGGATGATACCTGATTCGGGAAGTTTTTCAGGATGCCGTCTAGCTCCTTGGGAGTTACCCTACGAAGCGGATCGCTGGTTTTTATCGCTACCATTTGGCCGCCGTCATAAAAGGCGAACCATTGATAGGGCGAGGATCCTGGATTGAACTTAGGATTGTTTACTAAGTCTGGATGGATAGGAACTAGTTCCCAGTATCCGATCAGTTGCTGTCTTTGAGCGAATTGGCCGAAGGGGGCTTCTGCAGCCAGTACAGGAACAACCATTAGGTTCAGAAGCAGAAATAGCAGGAATAGTCTTTTCCAAACGAGCACGCGAAATCTCCCCTGTCAAATACTTTACTTACAGTTTCGACGATTATCTTCCTCAATCCTCCTATCTGTAAACTTAAGGAAAACATTGTCTTTCGGCGCCTGCTTTGTTAAGTCAAGCGAAAATGTTGGCAATCATGCGCTAATAAGTCATCGGGGACGGTTTTTTACTTCTTATATTAATGCACAGCAAAAGGCGGGTCTGTATCACTGGATGCCTGTTGATACAATAGTTGACTTTGATTATGAACTCTACTGCTTTACACCGGTAAGTCCATGTAAATCATCTTAAAAATCCTATTAAGGTTTGTTAACATTCATAGACATGGTATGGAAATCCATGCTATTATTTTAGCAAATAGTGTCAATTATTAGAAGTTATAGGCTTTTAATGTAAAAAAATACATATTTGGCAAACTTATCGAAAGGTAAGGACGCAAAGCTATGGATCTAAAGGCAAAAAATGCCTATGATTGCCAGGTTGCCGTTTGGTACTCACTGCCAAACGCCTCATAAACCAGCTATGAGGCTGGTTTTTATTCTTTCGGTTCAATAATAATTATTAATAGAAAATAAAAACGGAGGGATAAGATATGTCAAGTGGTGTTGGATTACGTATTTTTCTGCATATAAACCGACCATCCCAAGGAGTGTTGAGAAGATGGAGCTAGCCGTATTGCAGAAAAAAATACTGGAGTATATTCAGTCTAACGGAATGAGTACAACTGAAGTAGCCGATGCCATGTATAAAACCGGAGAGTTGGATCCCAAATTACAAGTTTTATTGCCTGGAAGCAGAGTAGCGGGAATCATCCACTATATTCCTGCGTTTAACGGTTCGAATTATCATGTACATAATTATGCCCGCAATACACCTAAAGACGCTGTGGTTTATATTGACGCGGTTAATTGCGACGGTAAAGCAATTTTTGGTGATCTTGTTGCAAAATATATATTTTCCTATCGTCAGGCCAAGGGAATCGTCGTTAGCGGGTTGATACGCGACGTTCAACAACTCATCAAAGAAAAGTATCCGATCTGGTCTTATGGCCGGTCGCCAATCGGTTGTATCAACACAGATACCGGTTTCGATGAGGAATATTATAACAGACGTAAACAGGAACTGGACGGAGGAATTATTGTTGCTGATGATACTGGTGTTGTCGTGATCAAAAAAGACCGGATTACCCAAGAAGTATTTGAAAGATTGGAGTTTCTCGGGAAACAGGAAGCTGTCTGGTCCGATTGTATTACCCGGTTGAGGTGGGATACTTTTGATACTATTTGTCTGAAAAGGTATAATGAGCAATCTGAAGCAAAGTAGCGTACGATTGACGGAATATTCGAATGCTGAAAAAACCATGGCAAGGATGTGAATAAATGAATTGGGACAACATTCCTCTATTAATTATATTGGCATTATCTATTATCGGTAATAACCATACGGTATCTGTGGCTGCATTGGTGCTGTTACTTATTCCCCAATTAGGCCTTGAAAATTATTTTCAGGTTATAGACAAGCACGGAATTAATATTGGCATTATCATTCTGACAATTGCTGTCCTAAGTCCTGTTGCGCAAGGGCGTATCGCTATGAACGAAGTCCTGGCTATCTTTAAAGCTCCGGTTGGACTTCTAGCGGTTGTGATTGGGGTTTTCCTAGCCTGGGTTGCCGGCCAGGGAGTCATTTTTATGAAGGATTCACCGGAAACAGTAACGGCCCTGGTTGTCGGCACGATTATCGGTGTTTGCTTCTTTCGCGGTCTGCCTGTCGGTCCGCTCATTGCCGGCGGTTTGGTGGCACTTCTAGTAAATGGGTTGAGTTTATTCAAGCGATGATGAACAAGCCCTATTGATTAATATCCATAATTGGACAAGGAGCGAATGAATTGATGAAGAAAAAGTTCATTATTTTATTATTGATTATTAGTTGCGTCCCACTAATCGGAGCTTCCCTATTCTCCTTTTCACTATTTAACAATACTCTAAAAGACGACTTTTACTCGCTTAGTTCCAGTGAGACCGAAGTTTTACAATCCGAAATCCAAACTTATCTTAACAAACACCTTGAGGTACTTAGAGGAGTTGCCCAAACCGCCCCGATAAGAAATTACGATCTTCCGACTGCCAGCCAACTACTGGGTGACACGCAAAAGGTATTTACTTCACTTGCCATGACTGTCGATGATGATAAAGGTAATCAGCTTGTTAGAGGCGACAACGCCAGGTTGATAAAGGTAGGCGACCGGACTTTTTATCAAGAAGCTCTAAAAGGAAAAGATGAAGTAGTTTCTGAAGTATTGATTAGTAAGACAGATGGTAAACCTGTGATTGCTATAGCCACACCAATACACTCGGCTAACGGAACGGTGACCGGTGTTTTGCAGGCTTCTATTAATCTCGCTTTTCTTAAAGACGTAGTTGTAAAGCGGTCGCAAAACGGCGTTACCGCCTACATACTTGACCAGGATGGAAAAATTACCGCCCATCCCAATGAACAGGTGTCAAACGAACGTAAAGACATGAGTCAGTTGCCCTTTGTCCAAAAAGCGATGAAAGGTCAAAGCGGCAGGGAAGAAATCATTGGGGATGATGGTGTCCGCAAGCTGGTCAATTATGTATATGACCCGAAAACACGCTGGATTATTTGTATGGAAAAATCTTTCGATGAATATACTGCCAAAAATAATAGTCTATTGCTGACAAATCTGGCTATTTTATTGTTTACTATTCTGGTGGTCGTTATCATCAGTGTATTTGTCTCTAATCGAGTAGCCAAACCTATTATACAATTGGTAGAAGCCACAGAAACTATTAAAAACGGCAACTTGAACATTGAAATAAACAACCAGCAAAATGATGAAATCGGCAAGCTGGCGCAAAATTTCAATGCAATGGTTAGCGGACTAAAAGAATTGCTTGGAAAAGTATTAGTTACAGCTAAAGCAGTTTCCTCGTCTTCGGAGCAATTAACCGCTTGTGCGGCACAATCTGAAGTTACAGCAGGGCAAGTGTCAGACGCAATCTCTAATATCTCCCAATCAGTCAACGAACAGGTGGCTACTCTTAATAAAACCACAGCGCTTGTCAGCGAGATCGTTGCCAACATTCAACAAATTGCTGCTGATTCGACACTTGTTGCTTCGGTTTCGGAAAAAACTGCTCAATCAGCCGTAGATAGCGGAAAATCAATTGATGAAGCCGTTGCTCAAATGCAGAATCTTGAGGCAAATGTTGCCGACTCCGCAAGACTTGTAACAAAATTAGACGAGCGTTCTAAAGAAGTTGGCCAAATTCTTGATACTATTTCAGGAATTGCCAGTCAAACCAATTTATTAGCATTGAATGCGGCTATTGAAGCGGCTCGCGCCGGCGAGCAAGGACGCGGTTTTGCTGTTGTAGCTGATGAAGTGCGAAAGCTGGCTGAACAATCGCAAATCGCAGCCAAGCAAATTGGCGGCTTAATCGCCGAAATACAGGCAGATACCCATAACGCTGTTGTAGCAATGAACCAAAGCAGCGATGTAGTCAAGCTGGAAGTCTCTATGGTTAGCAGTGTTGGCGGTACGTTTAATGAGATTATTGCCATGACTAATCAAGTATCCGGCCAAATTCAAGGTATCACTGCTTCTATAGAAACTATTGCAATGAATAGCCAGAACATCTTGTCTGCTGTCCAAGATATTGAATCCATGGGCAAAAACACTGCAACTCAAACAACGCAGGTTTCTGTAGCCACACAACACCAAGTTGCTGCTATCGAAGAGGTACAACAAGTGCTGGGTAACACCGCAGATGCACTTCAAAACGCAGTTAAAAAGTTTTCGTTATAACATGGGACAAAGTGACAGATTCATTGTCCTACGAGTCAGGTGACGATTATTGCGAAAGTTGCTTTCATCCATTCTCCTGTGCCAAGCTTGTCATGATTGTTCTTTCGCTTCTATAAACGCTTAGGCAATCCATGCTAAGATATGTGGACAGAACTTTCGAACAGAGTATTCGTCCAGATTAACACAGCTGTCGCAGTAGCATCCTGATTTATGCAAACTCCCATGGCATATTGAAAAAAGTAGAGCAGCCTTGAAGGCTGCTTTTTCACATATTAGTTATTATCTGTACCTATATTTTTTAGCAGGTATACTCACTATTTTTTTGAAAATACGACAAAAGTAGTTATAATCTTCAAAACCAACTAACCCAGCAATATCTGCTACGCGATAGGTAGTGTTTTTCAGTAAATACTTTGCCTTTTCAATACGCCGGTTTCTAATATATTCGCTAATACCGCTTCCCAGATAATGCGAGGATATCTTATACATCTGAGCCCTGCTCATTTTAAAGTACCGGCATAACCTGTCAACTGAAATATCTTCACTGATATGCTGCTCAATATAATAATTTAGCTGGTAAATAAACCGGTCTTTTTCTATTTTAATAATATCTTTTGTCAGTATATATAATGTACAAAATTCCATTATCTTGGCTGCCGCTAGAATTTGCTCATTGTTGTGCAAATTCATTTGCTTAATGCAAGCAACAACATCAACAGCTAAATGGTAGCGTTCGCTCAAGCTTTGCAGCTTTACTGCCGCCTGTTCCCTGTTTTCATTGTTTAAAATTTGCCCCATCATAATATAGCCAATAACAATCCCATTATCAACCAAAGGAGCCGTTGCTTCGTATAGTCCGGCATGGCACTGGTAAATTAGAGGCTCCTTGCTTATTTTACAGGAATTAAAAGAATGTGCATTACTTTTTAAGCATTCTTTTCTTATTTCCGGATGACTCTGCAAACAATCACAAACAGGGCAATGTGTCTCTGGATAAGCGGTAATTTCATTATACTCATCATCAAATATAACCATTCTAATTCCAGTTATAACATGGAAGTTACGCATTACCTCGTAAAGCTGTTCTGCCTTATATCCTAGAGACACAATTCCCCCTCCTGCTTAGCATCCGATTTCTATTAATTTTTTCCTATCATAACACTTTTCTCAGTATTTTCCAAGAGGACGTTTTTACAAAAGATTTATGGCATTAATCCCCCTCTACTTGCTATAAAACACTTTCATAGCCCGCGCTGCATCATTTTCCATTGCAGTGGCTGCCGCAAGCGCCACATCATGATAGAACGTAATATTCTTTTCTTTTAAAAGGGCATCAGCCGCAAAAACACCTTCTCGGGCCATATAGGAATAGTAATTAATTTTACGGATACCCTTGCCAATTGTCATTCTTATAGTCTTCCGGGCCGCAATTACTAAGACTTCATTAAGGGTTGCCAGCATATAAACTCCTCCTGCAGTCAGATACGCTTTTCCATTGTGTCAGGTTTTCGATTATTCTAATTGTCAGCGAGTATGCAACAGTCTCGCCTGACTTAATAAATTTCAGCCTGTTTTGCTCCCGCATTGCGTTACGTCCGTCGGCATGACAATTTCCCGGCTCTAAACCAAGCACATAATCTTGATAGCCCATCATCTTCCACTCAATAAAGTGGTCAAGTTTTTGCGTATCAAAATGTAACGAGACCCCTTTGCCGATATCTGGGTTGAAAATGGCTGCCAGGCCTTCTTTTGCAAACGAATGATAGTAGCATTCTTCTTCAAATCCCTCCTGGGGCGTCAGCATCTCATGCCATGAATCAATGGCCTTTGCGGCGTGATCATTACGGGGAACTACCTGGATTGACGGAATAAATAGTTGGGCATTTTCACTTAATAAGGGATACCCGATATTCGTGTGGTACAAAAACATTAACGGTACCCTTTTGTCCCCCAGGTTTTCAATTGTATCGGCAATGGTAATATAGTTTCTTTCTATAGGACAACAAATCGTTCGATCAAGCACCAATTTACTGGAAAATAGCGCTGCTGCCCTCACCCTCGCATGAATCTGAATCTCTTTTTGATTTACTGCAGCATAAATTTGTTCGGCCGGTATATTGGCGACATCTCCATGTAAAGGTAGATCTTCTCCTTCATCATGACAGGGATTGCCAACAGCCGTTAAGCCGCAGGTAGTTAAAAAGCCTGCGGTAAACGATTTTAAAAAACCACTGCCTTTATTGTCGTAATACTGCGGCCCAACGTAACCGCAAGGGGAAAAATAGCCGAAATTATCCCCCTTGAAGGATAAACGGGAAATATCAGCGCAACGATCGGCCGAAACAGTAAATTCTAAGCCTGCACCGTTTTTCACTTGAAATAATCTCATCCCGTCCCCTTTACCGCCGATTAAGCGGTGTTCTTCAACTCCGTACACTTGTGAAGGGTGACCGACATATTGCTTTTTCATGTTGCCCCCACCAATCAATTAATGTCGATTAAGTCATATTTCAGATAGTATGCGAACGCTTCCTTCAACACGCTATCCATATGGCCAACACCGACAGCGGTATGATGTCTAAAACCGTTTTGCCCTAATTTTACTAGTTTGGGCTGCAAATTCTCGATATGAGCTACACCGCCACAGCCAAAAAACTCCTGTTCAATATCATCTTCGGTAAATTCACCTGTCCCGACATAAAAAGTAAGTTTTCCGTCCTCAGTTTTACAGCTAGAAAACGTCATAGGGAAGGCTTTAATTCGGCCTTCGTTGCTCCCCCAGCCGGAACCCGGATTAGCCTTAGCAAACATTTTATGATCTGTGACGGTGCCCTTTGCCTTCATTAAGCGCTGCGCCACCGGTCCGCAGTGAAACAAAATCACTTTGTCCGAATCGTCACCATAATTGTTATTCCAATCAAGACAAGCTGCAGGCTGCTCCGAGGCAAGCTGCATGGAATACATATTGATGGCCGAACACAAGTCGATTTCACAGGATGCGACAAAGCCCCGGTCATTTAGTTCACTAAGCAGTACACAGGGTGAAACACCAAGAATACTTTGCATTTCCTCCCAGCAGCGCAGTGTTAACGCATCCAGCTGATATTCCGCTATATATTCGTCTAATACTACACTAATTCTTGCCAAAGTCGTAAATTTGTCATCCGGAACTTTGCTGAAATCAGTATATGTAGAAAGGTTATCCTTCTTTTCTATAACCGCCGACGCAGTATCCGAAATCTGATTGACCTTATAAATGAGCTCCGACAAATCAAAGGTATCGACCGTAATACCATATTTTTGCAGCGTAATTTCATCGAAGCGAACCGTTTTAAACTTCGAGGTCCTTGCTCCGATACAGCCGATTCGAAAACGTCTCATACCATTAACAACCCGGCAAATGGCTGCAAAATCCTGCAAGTTTTGCTGAAACGCTTCTGTCGCGGGATGCACTACATGGGGTTCAAGCATGGTAAAAGGTACCCCGTATTGGTGAAATACATCAGCGATACTAAACTTTCCGCAATATGCATCTCTTCTATGATCAAAATCCATATTTCCTATTTCGTCAGGGTATGCCTGCAGTAAAATAGGGACACCCGCTTTTTCCAGAGCCTCGATGGCCCCATTTTCATCTCCAAAATTTGGTAAAGAGAGAATGACACCATCGTACTTTCCTTCGTTCTCTTTCAGCCACTTAGCATAAATTCTTCCTTCCTCGCGGCTTTCCACTGCACCGTAGCGTGTGGCCGAATCATCCAACAAGATGCAGTCATATCCTGCTTTCCGTACAGCTTGAGCTACCTCCGCTCGGGCACCTGCAATTAAGCTTTCCGGAAAAAATCCCCTATTGCCAAAGTAGAGCGCAAAAGTTAACTTTTTCATATTATGATTCCTCCTAATTTAAAATGGCTTTAACTGCCTGATAAACTTTTTTATATTTATGATATAGTTCCGTATACTTCTCGGTTTTCTCCGGACACGGATAGTACGTTTTTCGTAACTTCACAAACATATCACTTGCTTCTTGCAAATTTTGATATACACCGCAGGCAACACCCGCCAGCATAATTGATCCTACCGTACCTGCTTCTTCGGCAGCTAATGCCGTTACCGGAATATTAAGAACATCGGCTTTCATCTGAAGCCAAAAAGAGGACCTGGCTCCTCCCCCGGTTGCCCGTAGTTCTTTTATTTCAATTCCGGCCTCTTTTAGCCATTCCATATTCAAACGCATTTCATATGTAACGCCTTCCATTAGTGCCCGATAAATATCAATAGAAGTAGTTTCAATTGTTAACCCAATAATTGCGCCTTTGGAAAGACTGTCCATATACGGCGTCGCTGCTCCGGAAAAATGCGGCAGAACCAGCAGACCGGACGGATCGTCTGCAAGCTGCCGATTAAAATATTCATACGCACTCATACCCTGCACTTGTGCGGCTTGTGCTTCCAGAGCTGCCAGCTTATCGCGGTACCATTTTAAAAGTGCCCCCCCTGTAAACGAAAATGCATAGCTTACGTAAAAGTTAGGAACAACATGAGGGACAATGGAATAACTGCCTTTAAACAGCATGTCATTTTCAGGAATATGATCGAATACGGGTGTAATGCATTCCACGGTGCCTGTGCCGTCTACCGCCATTCCAGGCTCTAGTACGCCTGCCCCGACTGCGGCAGCAATCTGATCATGGCACCCTGATACAATCGCGATGTTGCCCGGCAAGCCTAGCTCTCTAGCTACATTCTGTTTTATATTGCCTGCTTTTGTTCCGGCCGGTACAGGTTTTGATAATTTCTGAAGTGGTACATTAGAAAAATCTAATATCTTCTTAGACCAGCACAAGTTGACAATGTCAAAAGCCATGGTTCTGCTTGCCAGGGAGTAATCAATTTGTGCTATGCCACTTAACATATAAACAATAAAATCTCCAAACTGCATGATTCTTTTTGCCGCATTATAGATTTCCGTCCTATTTTCTGAAATCCACATTAGTTTAGGTATACTATACATTTTATGGGGATTTAAGCCGGTAATCCGCGCAAAGTCACGGGCGCCAAAATGTGCAACTAACTTATCGCATTGTGCCTCTCCCCTTGGGTCCGTATACAGCATGGAATTCATAAGCGGCTCATCCGCTTCATCTAATAAAATAACCGACTCACCAAAAGAAGTTACCCCGATTGCCTTCAGATTGGCAGCTTCACTCGCAATACCCTTAATGACTTTTTTTACGCATTCCCAAACCATGCGTCCGTCAATCTCATGCTCCGGGCATTTTTCCATTACATATTCCTGATAGCATTCTTTTATCAAGCTACCGTCTTTACTATATAGACTGCATTTACATCCGGTTGTTCCTATATCCACTCCGGCTATTTTCAAGCTGCTCCCCTCCTCACCAATCACATTATAGTCTGACTTTTCACTCTTTTATAGTAAAATTCATCTTAAAAACTGTAATCTTGTTTTTCCGCAAAAGTAAAAAAGGACAGCTTGTCAATTCATTCTTGATGAATTCAATATCTGGGAAATAAAATTAAAAGGGCTGAAATCTGTGCAATACAGAATTCAGCCCAAGCGTATAAATGGTATCTAACTCATAAGTTATCAAGCTTTGAGTACACCTACTACTTTTTGTATAGTATTTTTCTGACTCAAACCATTGGCACACGGTGAAGGAAAAATGAAATTACTTAGATTTAAGTTTTGGCAGTTTGGGAATAGATCTTTCACAGGGAACCCTCGTCTGACAAAGTCCACAGCTTGGCGTCGTAACCCCATAGGCTTCATTAACCGCCGGCATAACTTTTCTACGGGTGTACTCAAAGCATAAATCTTTATTGTGACCGTTTAACGAAATAGCTCCGGCCGGACATCTACGGATGCAAGCTCCGCAACTATTTGAGTTGTAATGCAGACAATTATCATGAATTCCTTTATATAGAAACGGGGAAGGCTCCAACACTAATTCAGTAATCACACTTCCAACACGCACTGCCATTCCACATTCAGTTATCAGTGCATCGGTTAAGCTAAATGTTCCTAAACCGGTGGCATAAGCCGCGTGTCTTTCGGACCAGGTCGACGCATGTCCGATGTCATCTACATAAACTCTCTGCCAATTTGAACTCAAAGCGGGTGCAACCGTACGATACCCAATTTTAGTTATTAGACCGACGACAAATTCTCTGAGCATATTATTAAACTGCTCCCCATAAAATCTGGCCTGAGCCCACTCTTTCGAGGGAAACGCTCTCTCCAAGTAGTTACTTTTCAAAATGGTTTCGGTAAATGGAAGTATCCAGCATATAACGGTTCCGTTAGGTAATGAATCCTCAAATTCGGCCTTAAACCATTCTTTAGGAGTTAAATGAAAAGAGCCTATTTTCTGCTTATAGCTGCCAAAAAGCTCATTGTTTACATCGGCAAATCCAATTCGCGGCAAATTATATATTTTTATCGCTGTATCTGGTAACTTATTATGTCCCGAAGTAGTAACAAAGTTCTCGATTTTAGAAATAATTTCGTCTTTCATAGCTTACTCCTCTTAAAGAAATTATTCAAAAGGTCAGTTTCCTTGACTCTTATCTCATCAGTGACTGTGCCACTACCGTTTATAGTTATACTTTCAATGTAACAACACTTATTTAAAAATAGCTACTATTTATTTTGAATATATGCTATTGAATCGTCAATCCACGAAATATGAGCTTCTAGTTGTTTAATAGCATTTTTTAATAAAAGAAAATCCCCTAATTTCTCAGGAGAGATACCCTCTGAGTCTTGATACTCGGAAATTTTTATTTTATATCGCTCTAACAGACTTTTACACCTCAGTTGTCGCTCTTTAAACTTTTCTAACAACTGTTCTTTGTTTAAATGCTCCGCAAAATAAATACGTAATTTAAAAATATCCTTGCTTTGTGATAACGGCGGCTCATCTTCAGTAATCCAGGTCTCTAATGCTTTTTTTCCTTTTTCCGTAATAGAATATAGCTTTTTTTCTAAAACTTCACCTTGTACCAAAATCTCATACTGAATGAGCTCAGATTGAACAAGCTTTTTTAACTCCGGATAGATTTGGCTTTGATTTGCGTTCCAAAAGTCAGCAACACTATCATTAAAGATCTTAGCTAAATCATAACCGGTAACTTTTTGTTTATGAATTAAGCCTAAAATGGCATATCCTAATGTATTCATAAAACCTTGCTCCTTTTACTTGACTTTCCAGAATTTTAGTATATATAATAAATACATAAATATCAACATGTAAAAATATACATGTTGATATTTACCTAAAAGGAGCGATGTGTATATGAAGAAAGAGTTAAAAGATTTAGTAGGTAAACATTTTATCTATACGTATGACAATGGATGGCAATATGAAGTTTATATCAAAAATGATACGACATTTGATTACCGGATTCACAGCGGAATTGTTGGTGGACGTTGGGTAAAAGGACAAGAAGCCTACATCGTTGCCCTGGCAGATGATGTCTACAAAATTTCTTGGGACGAGCCGACTGGTACCTGCGTAAGCTTGGCTTTCAATCTGGCAACCAGAAGGATACATGGAACTATTTTCTTTCCCGCCTGGATCAGTAAAACTCCCCAGAAAACAGTTTGTTTCCAAAATGAGCATTTACCACTAATGAATCAGTATCGTGATCAAGGACCTACTTATCCTAAAATGGTGGTTGATGAATTTGCAACGATTACATTTATTGAGGACTGTGGTGCTGATAATGAAGAGGTAATCAATTGTGCTCCAAGTGCTCTTCCTGAGGAGTATACAAAGAGGAAAAACTAATTTATTTAGTCCTCTTTTCATTAACGTTATCGGTTCAGTTTGCAAGTACCGTAAGTGCCGAGCCGACACTAAGGCTTACAAACCAGTTTCATCACCCCTCATTGCATAGACTTAGTATGGACAAAAACCGCTTTCAGCATAATGACTGAAGCGGTTTTGTTCAATGATACCCCCTAGAGTTGAAGTTTATTTATTATGTAACTGTTAGCAGTATAACAATTTACTGTACTAATTTATATTTTTTTAGAATATTAATGGTAAGCTCTTTTGCTTATAGCCGGCAAACTCTTCCTGTGAATCAATATTCGCGAATACATAGGGATGGCCTTTCACAGTAACAAAGCCCACATACCAACCTAGAGAAATATTATTCTGCAATGCGCTGGTACCCGTTTTCCCGTAAAAACCTCCTTTGGCCTCTAAATTTGCCACCCCTTTCTAATAGTATTGTAACAACTTGCTAAAGGGCGAGGTGACAGGTTTATAGTCCCTGCTATATCTTTTTGATATTCCCACATGTCACGTAGACAAGATTATTGACACATCGTGTCTAAGCAAAAATCCCATCATACATCAACAAAATTCTGTCATGGCCTGGCTCTACTACCTAAATATCGTAGAAACCGGCCTTTACAACTGTTACTTTTGTCATAGGATTATAGTCCTCCCTTTTTCTAAATCATACCGGATATTGGCAGGAAATACAAAACTGGTTTTGCTGCAAAATAAAACGAGCAGTCAAAAAGACCGCTCTTATATATCATTATCTCTTGCAAGTATTTCTTTTGTGCATATCATTAAGCGATATTCTTCTACTATAAATACAATTACTATCATTATTATTAAACTCTAATATTACTAATTCCCAATTAACATCTAATTACCCTCATGCCTACCAACTAGTCTGAGTTTAGGGATTCTTAAACTTGAAATTGACCAACTGCACTCCGCAAATCCATCGCTAGTTTTGCCAATGCTTGGCTGGATGCAGCAATTTCCTGCATAGATGCAGATTGTTCTTCCGTGGCCGCTGAAACGGATTGAGTTTCCCCGGAAACCTTTTTACTTGTTCCATCAATCCGCTTTATAGATTCAACAATCTGCTGGCTTCCAACAGCCATTTGCTCTATTGCTGCTGAAATATCTTTAACTTGTTCTGAAACTTGGGAAACTAAACCAGCAATTTCTTCAAAAGCCCGGCCTGACGTATTGACTAATTCGGCCCCTAACTTTACTTCTTTGGTTCCTTCGTTCATCGCGAAAACAGCATTATTCGTTTCTTCCTGAATTTCCCCAATCAAACCGGCAATTTGTTTCGCTGCTTCTTGCGATTGTTCGGCAAGTTTACGCACTTCTTCCGCTACTACAGCAAATCCTCTTCCCTGGTCTCCGGCCCTGGCCGCTTCAATAGCGGCATTTAGCGCAAGCAGGTTTGTCTGTCCAGCAATGCTGGAAATCGTCTCAACGATTTGACCAATTTCTTTCGAACGTTCCCCCAGCTTGGAAACCACTTTAGCAGAATTGATTACCGTATTTTCCACTTGTCCCATCTGGTCAACCGCTTTTGTTGCCGATTGATTTCCCTCGACCGCTTTCGTAGATGCCAGTGAGGAACGACCAGCAACTTCATTTGAGTTGGCAGCAATTTGTTCAATGCTGGCTGACATTTGCTGTATAACGGCAGATGTGTCATTCACGGCAGACACTTGTTCTTCCATTCCATGAGCCACTTCCGTTATTGATCCTGCTACCACATTGGCAGCCTGTGCCGACTGATCTGCACTGGCAGTTAGTTCCTCGGAAGACGCCGCAACTTGCTCGGTCGACTCTGTCACTTTCTCCATCAAAACACGAATACTGTTCCTCATATCCGCTAATGCATCGGCCAATTGTCCAACCTCATCTTTTCGAACAACGCTCCGCGGTTTATCGCGAAAATCACCGGATGCAAGCTCTTTACAAATTGTTACCATGGTTTGTAACGGTCTAGCGATAATTCTGGTTACATACCAACCGCTTAGCAATAAAACGAGTAAAGCAACAAATGTAATTCCGATTGAAACTTGCGTTGCTTTCGCGATAGCTGCCTTATTATCCGTATTCATTTTTTCCGAAAGTTCCGTGTAATAACTGCTTAACTCTCCTAATTGCTTTATGTACGCATCGGCAAGCACATCAACCTCTTTGACATAAAGAGTATAGGCCTCTGCGTTTTTATTCTGCATAGCTAATTCTATAACTTGCGTACGAGAATCCAAATATTTTTTTCTTGATTCTTTTACTTTATCAAATAGTTCTTTCCCTTTTGAATCCATATGAGATTTCTCAAACTCTTCAAAGTTAGCACTTATTCTCTTTCCTGATTCATCCATCACTTTTTTCAGTTCGAGGTTCTTCTTATCATCTGTTGTAAGCATTATTTCCAATACAGCCCCGTTAGATCTAGCTATTAACATCCTATTCTCATTTAAATTTTTCACGGGAATAAGACGCTCCCTGTACATAACATCCATAGTAGTCCCCGACTGTTCTAAATAATGATAGCCAGTGTAACCAACCAAGCCTAAAGCCAAAAATGCAATGATTATTAAAATACTAAGCTTGCCAACGATTTTCAAATTATCAATAAACCCCATCTTTGCCGTCAAATTCATTTTCATCTTTTTTCCCATCCTCTGTTTCAATTCGAAATAAGCTATACGGAGACCAAATGGATTTTTTTGTTCGGCAGCCTTTAGAAGTCTTCCCTCTACGCTACAACCTTGCATATTACCGCTTGGGAAAAAACTAATGTTGGCAACTATTCAGTTCAGTTCCCCCCCTCTACGTAAACACATCACAATATTTCGACACATTTCTACAATTTTCACTATTCGTCAACATTTGGCAATATCCTTTGTTTATAAATAAATTAAATCGTTCACAATCATTTGTCAGATTTACTAAAAAAGATAGCTAAAACCGGAACAATTAGAAAGCGTGGACTCCCTGGAAGCCTGACTCGGACTTAGGTTGCGCCTTGCTAGTATAGTTCAAATAGATAATCATAAAAAAACAAAAGCGCCATTTGCTTCAATAACAAACGGCATATTCTATTCCCTCAAAATCGGGATTTGCGATGACATGCTCATAAAAATTAAACCCCCTGTTTTTGCAGGGATTCTTGACAACTCAAAGTAATTGTGTATAATGTTGTTCAATGTAATAAATAGTTTTCTAGGGTTCCGCGGTTCGCTGGTCTGGTCCGAGAGAAAACGACAGTCTAAGGACTGTAGCACGGAGGGATAAAAGCCCGGGAGAATAGCTGCAATATGGCAGCTTATTTTCCCGGGCTTTATTTCTTGTCTGTATTTTATTAATACTAAAGAAGGAGGTAGGCTATCATGAACAAAATTTGGATATCGGTTGTTATTGCCGCTTTTTTTGAAGTGGGCTGGGTAATCGGGCTGAAGCATGCGGATAGTGTCTTGGAATGGGGAGGGACATTAATCGCCATAATCATCAGCTTTTACCTAATGATTATGGCTGGGCGTGATCTTGCCGTTGGGACGGTATATGCTGTTTTCGTTGGACTTGGAACAGCGGGAACCGTACTGGCAGAGATTATATTGTTCGATGCACCTGTCATATCTGCTAAGCTCGCCTTGATTGTACTACTGTTGAGCGGCGTTATCAGTCTTAAGATGCTAAGCAAGCAGAAAGAGAAGGAGGTGCTATAATATGGATTGGCTATTCCTAATAATGGCAGGCATCTTTGAGATGATGGGTGTTGCAATGATTAACAAATTTCATAGAGACCGCAACTGGAAAGCGTTTACCCTGCTGCTCATCGGCTTTGGCCTAAGTTTTTTATTTCTAGCACTTGCTATGAAGACATTGCCTATGGGAACAGCCTATGCGGTGTGGACTGGAATTGGAGCTTCGGGAGGAGCAGTACTGGGGATGTTTGTATATGGTGAACCTAGAAATCTATCAAGAATTATTTCTATTGCCGTTGTGCTTGGCTCTGCTGTTGGTTTAAAGCTGATTGGATAAACACCAACTATAAGAGATGTAATTAGCCCCTATTTTTTATTAACCATGTTTCAATTTTATCTACTAACCGTTCAAAATTAGCTTGCAGCCGTTTTATATCTTCAGGCGTTGCATTGTCTAAGTGCAGACCCACGGATACTAAAACAGTAGTGTTTAATTTACTTGCCATACGCAGCGCCGCATCTCTGGTGATCACATCTTCTTTATGGCCCGTCACGCAAAGTACAGACGCTGTCGCGGAAATTACCCCATTATTTTTTAAGCTCATTCTGGGCAAGGCCAGGGCTGCAGCTCCCACATGAGGTGCTTGACCACCGCCAATGGCTACTACTACGTCTTTTCCGCACAAAGTAACCGCAGCCGTAATTTCGTAAGGCTGGCTGCCAACAGTAATCTTTGTAGAAAGCATCTCATTCCGCTCCTTCCCACGCTATAAATTCTTTATACTCCACCCCAAACTGCATTAAAATTTTGCCAATAATATGCTGGATTTGTTTTTCCACTGAGTTGGAACCATTATAGAATGTTAACACCGGAGGAACTATGATGCAGCCATACTCAGCCGCCTTTTCGGTATTGCGCAGATGAATCCTGCTCATAGGCATTTCACGGGGCACAAGGACTACCTTGCGGCCTTCCTTAATACATACGTCTGCCGCCCGTAAAAGAAGATTAGTCGCAAAACCGGAAGCAATACCGGATACAGTTTTCATGCTGCAGGGAATAATGATCATGCCATCGGTCTTGAAGGAGCCGCTGGAAATGTTGGCTGCCATATTTTTATTGTTATGAACCACATCTGCCAAAAACGTCACTTCGCCCATAGTCAAATCCGTTTCGTATTCGAAGGTTTTTGCAGCACCTTCGGTAACCACTAAATGTATTTCCATATCGGGGATCTGTTTTAAGGCTTTCAACATATAGTATCCCATGATGACTCCGCTTGCGCCGGAGATACCTACGATTAAACGCATGACTTAGATCCTTTCCAATTTAATAAAACTTAAAGGCTCTCCTATTACCACAGACCGATAGCTTTCCACCACGGTATTTCTACAATACAAGTGATAATAAACAGCACCAGCGTGAAAGGAAGACCGAATTTAATCGTTTCTTTTTCGGTATACATACCATTCTCCTCACCGGTCCCCACCAAAATCGCCAAGTTATGAAACGGTAAGATAAAGTGGGCGTTGATGGCGGTATAGGCAATCATAACAGGAATTATGCTCGTCAGCCCCATAGGCTTGGTAAAAGCCAGCATGGCCGGAATAACGATGCCCATGACGGCAATTACGCTGCCGAAGCACAAATGAATCACAATGGAAACAACCGTGATAAACGCGGCTAGAACAAACATATTTTCCGGGACCGTGCCGGGCAGAAAGGTTTGAGCGATCCATGTGTTCATGCCGGTAGCGCCGCCGACACGACCAATAGCAACCGCTGCGGTCAAGAAAAGCAGGGTTTGTACAGGCACACCGCTCCAACTGCCAGGAGTAAGAATACCGCCGATTTTCGGCATTGCCATCATAACCGCAATGAAAAGGGTAACCCAGCCAATGTCAATACCATGAATGGTATCAGTCATCCAAAGGATAATCGCCATAATCACCCAGAATGCAGTGCGTTTTTCTTGAGCGGTCATAGAACCGAGTTCAACCCGCTTCCGGGCAATTTCGTTTTTGTTAACTTCAACTTCCCGGCTAGGTTTGAACATGAACAGTATCATGAACATGGTGATGAAACTGGTTACAGTCATCGGCAAGCCCATAATTTTGAACCACTCCATCCAGCCTACCGTTTCAGGGGCGCAGCTTGCTGCAGCCAAGGGATTAATGGAGGCATCGCCGGTCAAAAAAATCATGGAAACCGGAATAGAAGCGGTAAATACGGTGAAACCGATTTTAACCGCATCTTCACGCGGGATATTGGCACTTTTAACAACCACAGCCATAACGGACATAATCAGGAAGGCCCGCGGCCAGGGATGCGGTATGAGCAAAGACAAAATGAACGTCAGAACAAAAATAGAAATAATAATACTTTTAAAATTAGTAACATATTGGGAAATATACCAATAAGCAATTCTTTCTCCCAGACCGGATTCCTTAACTGCGGTCGCAATTAAATAAGCACCGATGATGAGGTACATCATGGAAGTGGTCCAGGTAGAGAAAATCAAAGTAGGTTGGGCCACTTTAAACACAGCTAACAATAGTAAATAGAGACCGGATGTATAACCGGGCTGGGCAATACCAAAAGCCCAAAAGATTACAGTCATTAAAGAAAAGACCAGGCACAAATGACCTTCATAACTCAATCCGGGAATATTGATAAAATAGAGAACAAGCCCGATAATAATACCCAGGATAAAGCCGATAATTCCCTTATTCTTTCCCATTAATTTTCCTCCTTGCCGAAACGTGATGTGATATCCCTTAGCAAACAACTACAACCTTGCTAAGGGATATCACCTTTTTCATGATTATGCTTCAAAATCAGGCAACCACTTTTTAGGGTCCACTTCCATAAATTTAGCCCGTTCAAAGCGGTGTTTCTCCTTGAACGGAACCGTTGCGTCATAAATGGTCTTGCAGGCAATACCATGGTCACGAATAGTCCAACTGCAAGTTGCATCATTGGAGGGATCGAGCGGATGGCAGCGGACGCCAGGAATCGTGATGATATCCACATCCCCTTGCAGGCGGGTTGTCATAGCCCACATAACGTCATTCATATCAAAAAGATCAACATCCTCGTCAACAAGGATTACCTGTTTCAATTCAGGAAAAGCAGAGAACGCCAGAAGCGCGGCCTGACGCTGACGCCCTTCATCCGAAGGAACTCCTTTTTTAAATTGGAGAACGGCAAGAAATTTACCGCCGCCCGGAGGCGCAGCGTATACATTTTGTAAACGTCCCGGCATAGCGCGTTCCACCATGTCGATGATGGAAGCTTCGGTAGGTATACCGGCCATGTTAACATGTTCTTCAGAAGGACCGATACAGGTTTGCATGATCGGATTTTTGCGGGTGGTGATAGCTTTAACCTTAATGACCGGCACTTCCGGATTGGCAGGACCAGTATATCCGGGAAACTCAGGCATAGCCTTGCCAGTATTGGAGTTAATATCTTCACGGATGCGTTTGCCAACCAAAAGCTCACCTTCAATCACATATTCAGCATTCGCAATGCAGTTTTCCCTGATCGTCAGGCAAGGCGCAAGCTCTACGGCTTTGCCGCGGATAGCACCGGCAATGGACAACTCATTGAAGCCGAGCGGTGTTGTCGGAGGCTCAAAGCAAGAGGCAATTTCAATAGCGGGATCGACACCGATACTAATAGAAATCGGTAAGGGCTTGCTCAGCGCTTCTGCTTTTTCACGGAAAGCACCTAAGTGGCGGGCACCGGGAGTAAAGAACATGGAAATTTCGTCTTTGGACTGGAGGCACAGGCGATGAATCGTGACATCCGATTCGCCAGTTTCTACATCCGAAGCGTAGCACATGCCAAAGGTTACATACGGGCCGGCATCTTCCGGCGTATTGGTCGGGGCCGGGAGTATTTTACGAATATCGAAATCAGGATCAGTCGCCTTATAAACTACCTCCTGGCATTTAGCTTTTTCGGAGCCTACAACAACCGGCTGGATCGCGTTTTTTACAGCGTCACGCAATAAAAAACCTAATCTTTCAGGCTTGGTGTTTAAAAGAGTTGCTACGCGTTTACGATCAGCAAGCACGCCGATAACCACTCTTGCACCGGGATGTCCTTTGACCTTGTTAAACATCATAACAGGCCCAAGCTTCGTCGGACGAGCCACGGTTCCGCCTGAACCAACATAGCGATAAACGCCTGCCAATTCAGCGGACGGATCAACTTCTACATCGGTAGAAACCAACTGACCCGGCAGGGATTTTAATAATTCCAGCGCAGACCTTAAATCAGAAACTTCATGTGACATGAAAAAACCTCCTGACAATTTAGAATGCTTTCATGCAAATTACTCAAACGCAATTTACGAATTAAATAGTAATCTGTAAAGCAAGCATACAGTCAAGAGGTTCTTTATGCTTTTTTAAAATTTTCTCATAATTTTACCGGAGCCTGCAACATGCAGAAATCAAAGGAATGCTGATCCTTATAAAAGGTAGTATCCAATAAGCAGACGTCAATGATATCGCCCATAAGCTCATATCCGTTCTTTTGTATCCAGTCCATAAGCTTTTTTATATGAGTCATATCGTAAGGCATACCGTACTTATACATGCAAGCATAGTGTGAGGCTGGAATTTCCACAGTATTTGAATGTTCTGTACTCCACGGTGATAAAAAAATGCAGCTCCCGGCACCTTGTAACGGTTCTCCAGATAGGATGGACTCCATTTTTATGATAGAACCAAAGCCGCTGGAAGGTACCAATTCTTTTTTAAATATTTCTCGCCATAAACTCATCAGAGTTAGATGCAGGTTTTCTTTATTAATAGGCTGGATATACTCTTTAAAAATCGCCTGTCTTACCACAATAGGACGGATAAACGGCTCTTGCATTGCCATAGTATCAGCATCTACTGCCTCTTCATAAATATTAATTCTTTGGTTAATAGCCTCCCTGATCTTATTCAACCTGGCAATTTCGTGAAGAACGCTTTCTTTATGTTTTTCCAGAAGGGTCATTTCTTTTTTCGGGCAGCGTCCATGAAAATGCGCCACAATCTCTTTTAGACCCACACCTAAAGACTTTAAAAAGCAAATTTCGCGTAAATAGGGAATTTGATAGTTACTATAATAGCGATAACCTTTTTCATCCACCCGGATCGGCTTGAACAAATCGATTTCATCATAGTAGATTAAGGTTTGTCTGGTCAACCCGTGCAATTTAGCCATTTCACTGATAGAAATTAGAGATTTCACTTTTCCATCCCCCCTATTACCAACCGTATGCCGTGTATTGTTACTATATATTTTACTATACAACAAGGTATATAGTTGCAATACACCCGGGCAATATTCCTTTTAACCCCTTAATGAGGAAGACAGATAGTATCCGGTCGAGACTAGTATTGTCCGTTGTGACACGCCTGCTCTATTCCGATTATGCGGTCGGCAAACCCGCATTTATTCTAACAAAGGGGGCTTTTTCTTTCTACTCATAGCTTTTAAGTTTTCCGGAACAAACGCCTAGCGCGTGGTTTTCATATGACAAAAAAGTGTCACGGGGACGAATCATAGCACCGTCTCCATGACACCTAAAACCAGTACAGTAAACCTAAGAGAGCCAACACCGCAAATCAAGCAGGGTATGATATCGGCCAGTCGGCATAAAAGCCGTTTATAAGCCGGAAGGCGTAATGGCAAGCTGCGCCGTCATATTCCAGCGTATCCGTTCATCCCAGCTCTCCGGTGCAATGGTAACAGTATACGTAATATCGCCGCGTTTTTTTTCACCGTATGGTCTGATGCTTTTAACCTTTCCCGGAATTTCCAGGTCGGGAATGCCATCAAATGTCAAGGCAACCTGATCACCTGTTTTTACTCTGGCGACAGTTAGCTCAGTCAGGTCATCACTGCGGATTTCCCAGGCACTTTCGTCGGCGACCCGTACCAGTACGGTACCGGCAGCAGCATGCTCCCCGACTTTGATATCAAGAAAAGCCACCTTGCCGCTTATGGCTGCTTTTATTTCGGTTTTATCAAGCAGCCCTTCGGCCTCGGCAAGCCGGGCTTCCTGAGTTTGCAGCTCGGCCTGAGCCTGAGCCAAGGCCGCCCGGTTTCTGTCCACTGCCGTGTTAGCTTGATCAACCTGCTGCCGCGATGTAGCCCCGGCCGCTTCCAAACGTTGCTGCCGCGTAAGTTCCCGCTCGGTATCGGCCAGATTGACCCGTGCCTGCTCCACTGCGGCGGCAGCGCGGCTGATATCGGCGCGGGTACTGCCAACCCGCGCCTGATAATCTTGCCGGACCAGCCGGATGATTGGCTGTCCGGCTTTTACAATATCCCCCTCCTGCACCAATACCTCACCAATAGTACCTTCAACAGGCATAACCATTTGCGCATACCGGACAGGAAAAACAATACCCTCTGCCAGCACCCGGTTGTCGGCTTTTACCGGAGCGATCTCTTTTTTGTCCCCCTGCCGTCCGGCAGTCAACCACCAGCCGCCGGCACATATGACTATCAGAATAATCAAGGTCAATAACCAGTGCCGCTTAAACCAGCTCACTCCTGTTTTCAACCGTTTTATCTCCATTACATCTACTCCGTTCCCCTTATTCATAGCCTAATACCTCCCGCACACTAAGCCTGGCCGCATTGCGGGCCGGAATCAGGCTGGCCGCTACCGAAAGCAAAGCCGCAAGTACCAGCCAGATTCCTACCCCCAAGAAGCTAAACGAAAATGTCAGCGGACTTTGCAGAAACATGACTCCTACCTGATAACTGAGCAAAGCAGCCACCGGCAGGGCTAACAGTAAGCCTAACAGCCAGCTTAAAACACCGATGCACAACGCTTCCACGATAAAAATCCTGCCAATCGCACTGCTGGATGCGCCAATAGCCCGCATAATGCCAATCTCCCGGGTTCGCTCCAGTACATTAATGCCCATGGTGCCCATCAGGCCTAAAGCGCCCACTATCGCCAACAGGATGGCCATAATCAGCAAAAATACCGTCAGTATGTCAAACTGGGAACGGATACGCTGCTTCTGTTCCCAGGTAATATCGACATTTTGCACCCGCAGATTGTTTTTCTTAAGGTGTTCTTCCAGCTTTCTTCCCAACTCGGTTTGTTCCCGGGGATTGACCGACTGGGCTGCGATCTGGACGGACCTTGCACCGCCGGCTTCCTGGACGGCAGCGGTAAACCAGGGATATGGCGCATATGCCAGCGGCCCGGTCAGCGTACCTTTGGCAATACCGACTACAGTAAACTTGAGTTTGCGGGTGCCTATTTTTACGACCGCAGGACTGCCGACTGTAAGCTGGGGACTGTCCTTTAAGGTCTCCGTATTAACAACGAGCGCGCTCTCATCCTCAGGCACCAGCCAGCGCCCTTCAATAATTTTGGGCTGAATCATCTTTGTTCCGACCGGCGGCGCCAGAATGAACACATTTTTACTGGCGTCATCTTCCGCTTCTTTGCGCTCGCTCTGCAGTATCCGCCCGGAAGTGAACCCCCAGGATTCCGCCGCTTTAACACCGGGAACGCTAAGAACTTCATGCTCGATCCGGGCCGCCCGGTAGTTTTCGGTAAATCCTACCGAGATGTCGTATTGGAAATAGTCGAGAGCGTCATCCAGGGTAGAGTAGAGTGACGAGCGGACGGTGAATACCGACATGAACACTGTCCCGGCCACGGTTAGTGTCAGCAAGGTAAGAGCCAGACGCCATTTTTTGCGAAAGGTATTCCTCAGCGAAAGTAGGATGGGCCGGGACAGGCTTTGTAACTTTTCCAGCAGCCTGTCGACCCAGCGGTCCAGCCTGCCTTTGCCGGTTGCACTGCCTATACCGTAATCGCTGATTGCCTCCCGGACAGTAATTCCCGTCCCACGCCACACCGGCCAAACGGCGGCCAAAACCGGCACCCCCACTGCAGCGGCGGCTTCCAGCAGCAGTACTTTAGGCGGAAGTTCCAAACCGCCAAAGTCAAAGTTAAAGACCTGGGCCATAAAACCGGTTACCGCACTGGCTGCCAGCGCCCCCAACGGAGCAGCAACCACCAGCGCCAACACTCCGTAAACGCCAACCATAGCCAGATACATTCTTAGAATCTGGTCACGCCTGGCGCCGATAGCCTTCATAATCCCGACTTGCCGGACCTGCTGCGTCAAAATAGCCGATACCGTATTCACCAGCAAAAAAGTGCCTAATAATAGCGACAATACTCCCAGTACGGTCAACAGCATAATCAGCGCATTAATGATGCTCTGCAACTGATGTTCGCCCGGTTTATTTACCTGCAGCCAGAACACTGTGGTATCGCCCTGTTCCAGCTTGCTCCAGGCCCGCCGGCCGACCGCTTCAATCGGCGCCGTTTCCTTGCCCTTAAGCACCCGGGGATCAACGACAAAATTTACCTGGTCCAGTCGGCGTTCTTCGTCCAGCTTCTCAAGGGTATCCATATTGATATAGCCATAAGAGCGGCCGCTGAACATACTGGGAATCTGACTGGGATCATACACCGTGCCGGTAACTTTTAGTGTACGTTTACGTCCGGTCGAAGTTTCCACCTGAATACTGCCGCCTGTGGCTACACCCAGCTCGGCCAGCGAAGAGCGCTCCAGCAAAACATCACCGTCGCCCGGGGGCCAGGCTCCCGTCTGGCTTTTTATAATATTAACCTTTTGTCTGCTATAGTCAGGAATGGCGGTCAGAAACATCTGCCCCCACTCCCCGCCGGCGGTCCGCACCCGCAGGTCAACATTGCGCCGGCCTTCGGCCTCTTTTACGCCGCGCAGGCTGCGAACACTGTCAACCAGTTCCTGGTCAAAGGGATCGGCATACAGACTGGCGCTGGCCGGCGCCGCCGACCGCCAGCTTGCATCCAGGTCCCGCTCAAACATAAGGTAAGCGCTATAGACCATGCCGACAGCAAATACGCCTACAGCGATGGACAGCACCACCAGCAGGGTCCGCAGCTTATTCCCCCACAAGTCGGCCAGCACTTTGCGCCACCGCGGCTTAATAAACGCGTAGCTAATCACTGCTGTCACGCTCCGTATTCCCGGCTGGCAGTATCTGACCGTCATAAACCGTCACAATCCGGCCGCTGCGGCGGGCCAAATCATTGTCATGGGTAACCATTAGAATGGTTTTGCCACCGGCTGCCAATTCTTTAAAAAAATCTAACACGGCGGCAGCCGTGCGACTGTCCAGATTGCCTGTCGGCTCATCGGCTACCAAAAGCGGCGGGTCATTGGCCAACGACCGTGCAATAGCTACCCGCTGCTGCTGGCCCCCGGACAAATTGGCCGGCAGCTTATGAGCCTGTTCCCGTACTCCCACCAGTTCTAAGAGTTTCAGGGCTCTTGCCGGTCTTTCGGTACGGGCGTACATGCTGCAAAAATCCATGGGCAGCATAACATTTTCCAGTACGGTCAGCGTAGGCAGGAGTTGGAAAAATTGAAATACCACCCCTACCGTCCGTCCCCGCCAAACGGCAATTTGGTTCTCATTCAGGGCATGAACCGGCATGCCGGCCACCCAGACCTCACCGCCGGTAGGCCGGTCAATACCGGTAATCATATTGATTAATGTCGATTTGCCACTGCCGGATTTCCCTACAACGGCGACAAACTCACCGGCCGCCACCGACATATTGATGCCTTTTAACGCTTCAAATTCACCGGCTCCGGTAAGATATGTCTTACGTACCTCTGTCATTTCAACCGCCGCGGCCCCGGCTCGGGGCTGCGGCAAATTAGCGTCTATTAACCCCGACAGCCATTTTACAAGCATAATGTCCTCCGTTTTTTCATTCACCCGGAACTTTGTTTCAGGCGTGACTAAGCAGTGCAGTAATAAATGTATCCTCCAGATCTTTAGCCACACCTTCAGCCGTCAGTTGCTGACTGATAAGCAGATAGGGCGTTGCTCCATCCAAAGCTGCAAATAAGGCTGTGGCCTGGCTATGCGGCAGGTGTTCGCGAAACTTTCCCTGGTTTAGCCCTTTGGCAAATAACCTTTCATAAAAAGAAATCATATCGCTGCTATATGTACTAATGAGCGGCCACATATCGGCACAAGCCAGAATCTTGGACAAAGACAGCAAAATAAAAGTCATTTCCCGGAGGTGACTTGCCCAGTATTGCAGATAAACCGATACAAAATAGCGTAAGCCCTCCACCGGACAAGACATGTTCTCTGCTTTATGGATAAACTCCAGTACCGGCTCAAAGTATTTGCCGTTGGCGGCCAGCAAAATCTCATCCTTGCTTTTGTAGTGGTAATATAATCCACCTTTTGTCAGGCCCGCCCGGGCGGCAATAGCCTGCATGGAAGCTCCCTCGTATCCCCTTGCCAGGAATTCGGTAACTGCTGCTTCCAGAATATCTTCCATTCGTTGTTCTTTAGGGGCTTTTTTGGTCAATTGCGACAACTCCATTTCTTACATATCGGAATCATAAATACCTACCGCCGGTATTTATGATTGTAAAGTATTCAAAATATGAGGTCAACGGATATTTTCAATTTTCACCTAGTAAGCTAAGCTAAAGGACGGTTCTTTGTGTCCTACAGCTACTCGCTTAATAAGACCCATAACAATTCCACTTTCATCCCCTTAAAAACCACTTTTCAATAGTTGTGCCTACATTTATAAAGATAAATCCTCTACTCCTTTATAACCACTCCCAATATATTAGCAAGAGCAATTGCTTGTTCGGGAGCGATGATACAACCGCGAAGGTTATCTATGGTTAGGCCCAGCTGATAAAATTGACATGTGCTAAGATCGATTCCAGCAAGTGTAGTACCTGAAAATTGAACTTTATCAAGATTACAATGCGCAAAGCTTATGTCAGTTAATGTGGCGGAATAAAAGTCAGCCTCAGCAAAAGAAGAGTTATGAAAGTTAACTTTCTTACAATTGGTATAACGCAATACGGAATAGGCTGCATTGCAGTTATCAACGACAATATTTCTCAGAGATGCTTCGGTCATGTCAATACCAACCATCTTGCAGTTAGTTAACCGGACACGGTCCATAAAACATTGACTGAAGTCCGCATTGGAAAGATCACAATTTTCAAAGACTGTGTCGGTCAGTTTGACATAGGGCCAATGGATGCAGTTAAAAACAACGTTTTTAAATAAGACTTGGTTAATAGCAACGTTTTCAGCAGTCAGAGTTTCCAATGTACAGTCTTGTATAAGGCTGAGTTCTATGCAGTCTTCGTCGTGAAGCTCATTTATATGTGTCGATGGTAATTCGGGAGGCAGATTTGGTGTTAATAGTTTAGATTTAGCAATTTTTTTGACCATGATATTACCTCAAGTTAATAAATTATTCCGTTTTTCCTCCTATTAGGTGGTCATAGGAACAGGGTTGTTGACAGCCTATTTAACAATACATTAATTTTTATATCTGAATTTTCATTTTAAAGCTTTATTTTATTTCCGGGTAAAACCATAAAACTCCTGCTGATTTAATGCAGAGTTTTACATAATTTTCCTTGTATGGAATCCCAATATAAAAAAACTTAAGAAATATGGGAGCTATTGCGATAGAACTTTAGAAGAGTTTTTTAATGAGGTGATAATAATGGTGCAAAATATTAACGGTAATACATTTCTAAATAACTTGAGCGGAACTTTTAACCCACAGGTAACTTTAAAAACGGTAAGTCAAAAATCCGATTTTGACAGTTATATTCAATCAGAAACAGCGCAGTCCACTATTCCGGATGTGTATTCCAACCAATCAGAGAATTCCATTGGCTCAGATGATAAAAAAGAAGGTACCAAACGGAAAAGAACAGTTTGTTCTCAAGTAGAAGGGAAATTTTACTGTACTTACCTTATTGATTCAGAGGGAAATGAAATATTAATTAATCAAGTTCCTGTCGAACAATTAAGCCAATTAGATGCATCAGCGACAGATTTTGAAAAAGTAAAAAAAGAAACTTGTCTACAAAGTGGAAATAATTCTTTGCGTCTTAAGCAACAAACGAACTTAGAAGCTGCTCATAAGTTTAATGTACAAAGCATGATGGAGCTATTAAAATCTTACGCCGGTATTCCTAATCAAATAGATTGCAAGCAACAGCTTAAAAGATTATAGGACATTCGCCAATTAAGAGCACCCACAGGAGGTGCTCTTAATTATTACAGCCAACGTACTTGGCATAATCCATTATTGCTTCCATATACTTTCAGCCGAGCCATATGTGTTGATTTCGTATTTGTACTTTCCGTATTTCTTAAAGTATGCATATGGTGTACTGAAACCAAGGCGTCCGCTTTTTCTATAAACCCTCATGCTTGTTATGGCGGTTTTCGAAGCGGGTTACTGATTCAGAACTGTTTTGATATAGGCGACATCATCGGCAATGCCGTCCGGGTCTTGAGCACACTGTTTCCCATATTCAATGACAATGTCAGCCTGGGGTGTATACTTTTTGCAGCATGCAAGGATCTGAGCAAATTCCATTGTCCCCTGGCAAATGCGGTTGTGGTTATCCTGATAGCCGTCATTATTGTGCAGGTGATAGGCAGTGATCTTATGGGCCAGCGTTTGAATCACATGACTTATATCCCAGCCGTTGGCATGGGCATGACCCACATCCAGCAAAATATCTTCAGGCATGCTCCCGGCCATACTGATAAACTGCGCTTCATCGAACAGTACGTTGCCCCTGGCCAGCACGCCTGCGTTCTCGATCACCAGCCGGGCGCCGAAAGCTTCGGCCTCACGCCGGAGCTTCGCGAGATTCTCTGTGGAAGCTGTTAGCATTGCCTCCCGGTACTCCGGTTCTACCCGGCAGTTATTGTGATGATAGACGATATACCGGCTGTTCAGCCGTTGCGACAACTCCAGCGTTTGGCGAAAGTAATCCATTGATCTGGCATACTCTTCCGTGCCTTCGGCCCTGGTATGCTCGGTGCAATAATAAGGACCATGCAGCGAGATTGGGTATTGCTGAAGGGTTTCCATATATTCTGCAAGCCTGCGCCGAAACGCCTCATTCTGCCATTCCGGGAATAGCTCAATGCCAATCGAAGGGTCGCCGATTCTATCCAATAAGGTAAAAATCAGCTGCAACTGTTCCGGTTCATATAGATTGGTACTGATATAAATGCTGCTCATGGTACACCTCCGGATACCCGATGTTCATGGTTGTTTGTTTGTCAAATATATGAATTTTTTCGGCGTCAAGCGTAAAGTATACGGTTTTGCCCGGTTTCAAATCGTTTCTTTCAGCAATTGCGGCAACTTCGTTACCCTCAAGGTCAAAATAAACGCCGCAGCGGTTGCCATAATCTTCAATATATTTAATAGTACCGGCAAATGCATTGTCCGTCTTTTCCTGTTCCAGGCGGATATGTTCCGGCCGGACACCCAGACAAAACTCCCGGCAGCCGCTTTTTCCAATTTGAACACTCCAGCATTCGGGCAGCCTGACGGCTTGCTTGCCTACTTTGATCTGACGGTCTGCATAATGCGCCTCCAGGATATTGGCCGGCGGCGAACCAATAAACCTGGCTGTATAAATATTTGCCGGCCGGTTATACACATTATGCGGAGTATCCAGCATTTGCAGATGCCCCTGGTGCATGAGTGCAATCCGGTCGCCGACAGTCATGGCCTCAACCTGATCATGCGTAACATAGATAAAGGTTTGATGATACATTTGATGAATCTTGACTAATTCTTTTCTGGCATGGCCTCTGAGCTGAGCATCCAGATTGGAAAGCGGTTCGTCCAACAGTAAAAAATCGCTCCGTTTTACTACAGCCCGTGCCAGGGCCACGCGCTGGCGTTGCCCTCCCGACAATTCTTTCGGTTTCCTGTTCTCAAGCCCATTCAGCTCCAGTATATCCAACGCAGACCTGAGCCGCTGGCCGATTTCCTCCTGCGGCAGCTTCTGTATCTTAAGGCCATAGACAATATTGTCGGCTACTGTCATATGGGGAAACAGAGCATAATTCTGAAACACCATACTCACGTTCCGCTCACCGCTGTCTACATCGTTGACTCGCCGGCCATCCATATACAGGCTGCCGGAGGTGATTTCCTCCAGGCCGGCAATCAGCCGCAAGGTTGTGGATTTTCCACAGCCGGACGCACCCAGGAGAATTAGCCGTTCTCCCGGCCGGACGGTAAGATTCAGGTTCTCTATAACTTTGGTTTTATCATACGCTTTACATACATTTTCAAAAACAATTTCTTTCATCGTTTTCCCCTCCTTTTTTGGTAATTGGCCATCGTTATCCTTTAATACCGGAAGAAGTAAAGGTATTAATAATGTAACGCTGGAACACAAGATAGAGCACCAGGGGAATGATCATGGTAATTACCGATACCGCCATGGCAATTGTGAAATCGGTGCCTCCCTCGGAACTGATGAAGAGCTGCAGTGCAAGGGGCAGCGTGTAGTTCGCCTTGTCCTTAAGGATCAGAACCGGCCAGACATATTCGTTCCAGGAATTGATAAAAAACATGATTCCCGTGGAAACAACCGCAGGTTTCACCAGCGGCAGTACAATATCGCCCAAAATTTTCAGGCTTCCAGCCTTATCCAGGCGCGCCGCCTCGATCAGGGAACGCGGAATGGTCCGCATCGCCTGCCTGAGCAGAAAAATGCCGGTGGCATCGCTGAGCTGGGGTAGAATGACACCGATAATATGATTCCTAAAGCCAAGCTGAGACACGGTTAGGTAGTTGGGAATCATGGTAACGGTAAAAGGAACAAAAATAGTACTGATCAAAATAAAATACAGGGCATTTTTTCCCTTAAAATCAAAGTACACAAACGAATAGGCTGCCAGTATGCCGGTGATCAGTTTAAACATGGTAACAGCCGCCGCAATTAGAAAGGTATTGGTGGTGATTTGCGCCAACGGCAGCCGGGAAAACACTTGGAAATAATTACTGAGGGTCGGCTGTTGCGGAATGAGGCTAAACACGTTGCTATACGCCTCGCTCAGTTCCTTAAAGGAACTGGAGATGGCGAAAACAATGGGCATCAGGGACAGGAACAGAGCATAGCCAAGCAGAATATGCCACCTGATCTCTTTGTCAATTTTCATAGTAGATCCCCTTCTCCACATACCTGAATTCAACAATCAGCAAAACCACAAACAGCACCATCGTCACAATGGCAAAGGCGGATGCATAGCCGGTATGGTACAAAACGAACGCCTCCTGGTAGACATTGTAGATAGCGTTCGAGCTTGCGTTATCCGGACCGCCTTGGGTAATGACCTTAATGGGGGTAAAAATATATTGCAGTCCCTGAACAATAGTCATGATAAAAATATAAACTCCGGTAGCGCTGCTCATCGGCAGGACAATATCAAAGAAAATCCGGTGCAGGGGCACATTGTCGATCCGGGCGGCTTCAATAACCTCTTTAGGCACACCCGTAACACCGCCAAAAATGACAATGAAGTTATACCCAAAGACTTTCCAGGTGGTAATAATGCTCAACACCATGATAACCAGTCCCTGGGTTTTACTCCATACGGGTACGGTAACTCCCAAAAACTGGGCGATCATCGCAACCGGACCGGATATGGGGTTTAATATCCACAAATACAGAATCGAGCCGACAACAAGCGATATGACGCTGGGCAGGAAAAACGCACTTTTATAAAAACCCTGTCCACGCTTGATGACAAACGACAGAATAAAAGCTAGCCCATAAGGCGCCGCACAGTTAAGCAACAGCAAGATGGCAATATATAGCAAGGTGTTTTTCATCACCATATAAGTCAGCGGATCGCGGAACAACGCAATATAATTCTCCCAGCCGACAAATGCCTTTACCGGCTTAATCATATTCCAATCAAAAAAACTTAAATAAACCGTATAGAAAAGCGGATAAAACATAAATACTGCAAAAACAAGCAAAGAAGGCAGAATAAAACCGTAAGCAATCAACGTATTTTTGCTGATAAGTTTTGACCCAGCTTGTCTTTTTTCCATTTTTCTCGCCCTCTTTATTCATTCTGATATTATCTAAAAAGCAACGGTGGTTCCGGAAGGTCGTCGGACACCACCGTTGCTTTTTAAGGTTCACCGCGCTGCGGTAATTCGTCCTAACGGTTGTTTTTTCTTTTTATTTCAACAGTTCATTGATTTTGGCCTGAGTCTGAGTCAGTCCCTCTCTTGCCGAAATACTGCCGCTTAAAATCCGGTCCCTTACGTCAAGAAGAAGCTGTTCTGCCTGCAGCCCCGCATCTCCCGGGAAAGAAGTCCAGGAGACCACGCCGTCCATCTGCGTCGTAGCCGCTGCCATCATCTTGTTCTCAGCCAAGAAGCTCTTTAAACCATTTTCCGCTTCGGCTACGCCTTTCCGCGGCGGCACATAACCTGTTCCTTTGGTCCAGGCCGCCATGGATTCGACGCTGTAAAGGAATTTTTCAAATTCCCAAGCCGCTTTTTGTTCTGCCTCAGTCTGGGCAGTAATGGCGAGGAAGCAGCCACCTGCAGGCAGCCGTTTTGCCTTTCCCTGCCAAGCCGGCGAGTTTACGGCGGCGACATTAAAAGTCGCTCCCTTTTGGATATTGGCCCGCTGGGCGATGGTGGTGTACAGCATGCCTACATTGCCGTCAATAAAGGACTGTACGCCCTCACCCCAGGAAATATGTAATGCCGATTTGGTTTTGTTTACCATGCCGGCATAGGCCTCATAAGCCCGAATGCCTTCTTCGGAAGCAAAGCTCGCCTTGCCGTTCGTCATCATCCGCGCACCGTTGCTTTCCATAAGCGCCTGTTGTGCCCAGTTATCGGCGGGTTCCTGCATATAAAAACCGTATTTTCCCGTTTTTTCCTTAATAGTATTGGCGAAAAGGATCAGTTCTTCCCATGTTTTAGGCCCGTTTTCATCCAGTCCAGCCTGCCGCAAAAGGTCTCTGTTGATATACAACACCGGCGTACTCAATGAGTAAGGAATACCCACCTGACTGCCACGGCCGTTTTTAGCAAGGTCCAAGACATTGGGGAGGAAGTTCTCCTGCAAAAAGGTTTTGTCCTCCGGAAAGTAAGCATCAATCACGGTCTGCGGTTCAACATACCGGAAATTATTGGAAAAATAATCCAAAAACGCCCAGCCAATCTGCACCACGGCTGGTGATTTCCCGGTTGCAGCTTCGGCCTGCAGATTCTGCATCAGGCCCTTGTACATGTCCGGGTTGTAGCGCGCTACAACCTCGACGTTTTTGCTTTGGGCATTAAACTCTTTGACCAACTCTTCTACAGTTTTCCCGCCCTGGGTTTCTGCGTTGACATGCCAGTATTCAATCTTTATTTTTTCACCCTTCGCGGCTGAATCCGCCGGGGAACTCTGGTTTGAGCAACCTGCCAACAACACCGTGCCGAGCAGCCCCATACATATCGTCTTAAAAATTTTTTGCTTCATCTCTGTTTACTCCCTCCTTAATACTACATCCATTCTATCACCCCAAAAAGAATTGGAAGTTAAGCCCAGGTAAAATTTTTGTAAACTAGCGCGTCAAGGACGAGTTGCTCCAGCCAATCCATGAGTCAGGTGACGGTTATTGACTCACGTTGCCATCTATAACCCCGTCCCCATGAAACTTAATAACAAAACTCCTGCCAAATCTTTAGAAATTGGTCAGGAGTTCTACTTTTTTCGGATTCTCCGTATCAGTAACGGCAAAATTTATTCTCTTTTCTTATTTTACTAACTTTAAGCTTTGCTGAATCTCCATTAGCTGTTCGGCTGGAACTCCGCCGTCTAAGGCTGAGAACAAACTTAAATAAAAGTCGTCAGCCTGTTCTGTCATGTGCAAGACTAGCCGTTCAAACTCACCTTCCAGAACAGTTCCATATAGAGACTGTATCCGTTTTTGTTCATTCTGCAAATACGCATCGGCCGCTGTGTTAAGCACACGATATATTTCATCACTCATTAATTTACTTTCATTTTTTTCAAAAAATGATTTTGGATTTTTAAAATAAGCCATTGCTTTCGAAAACACCCCATATTGAATATCTTTGAAAGCGATTTCAAAATCAATGTGTGCTTTATCCTCAAATTCAAAAAGAGAAAAAGATAAATCCTGATTCCTCTCACGAATCATTTCGACAAGCACTCTTTGATACTCTGCTGTTATTTTTTCAGCAAAACGATCCAGCCTTACCGTCGTTGCTCTCATTTCCTGTGCAAATTCATATCCAATTTGTTCGAGTAATTCGTCAAGCGCATGCTGCAAAGCTTTTTTTAGATTACGGCCATCATCGCGCAACACCGTAGGATTGAATGCTTCTTTAAAGAAATCGTTAAACCGTAAAAATACCCGCTGCTTTATATAATAAATTAATTCTTCCGTTTCCTGATGCAGGCGGTTTATTAAATTTTGTGCCGTCTGCTGTCCGAGAATTTCGTGTATCCCCGTTTTTTCCGCTTCGATATTCGCACGCTTTTGCCGCTTAACCGCAGCATCTTCCCGGCTGCTGGCAATAAGCTTTTCTACTAAACGATACACACGGCTCAGTTCATTTTCGGATGCCGCTACCGCCAGATTAGCCAAATCATGGGTAATAAAATGGTAAAAAGCCTCCTCAAAAGATAACATTCCGGAAACGGGGAGAGTTATCTTTTCTTGCTTTTCCTCCAGTGCTTTTAAGCTTGATAACGAATATAAATGCGGATTTCTGACGCTATACTTCATTAGCTGCCCGTGGACATATTCCATAACGGTTTCTTTTTCTTCCTCGTTATCGGCCAAATCAATGGCATTGATAACAAAGAACATTTTATCTAATTGGAAGGAGTCCTTTACACGTCCCAGCTGAATTAAAAACTCCCGGTCCGCTTTGGAAAATGCATGATTATAGTAGGTTACAAACAGAATCGCATCCGAATTTTTGATAAAGTCAAACGCTACGCCGGTGTGACGGGCATTAATGGAATCCGCCCCCGGGGTATCGACTAGCGTAATTCCTTTACGGGTTAAGGGACAATCATAATAAAGATCAATCCATTCGACGAAGCAGGATTTTTCTTCCACTGCAACATAATCGCCAAATTCAGTGATCGTTGTTTTCAATACTGTCCCCAGTTGTTCGCTGAAAGCGGCATACCCGCTTGTAAATGCCTGCAAAAAAGTATAATTTGTCTTCTCGGCTGCCCCCGACTGTTCCAAATACTCATCGAGTTTTTCTACTTTTATCAAGGCATCGGCTAAGCTCTCCGCCTGAAATTCAAACATTTTCAAAGCATGATTTACATCTTCGAGCATCGCCCCCTCCTCTTTAAGCTTAACGAGGACAGTACCATGCCGGTAAGCTTCATTGACCGGTTTAATTTTACTTATTGCCGCTGTCATGGGATTTGGCGAAACAGGCAGCACTCTTTCTCCGATTAACGCATTGGCAAATGAAGATTTACCGGCACTAAAGGCCCCGAATAAAGCCACAGTAAAACCTTTATGGTCTAATCTTTCCGCTTTTTCCTTCAGTTCACCGGCAAGCTTCGTAAAGCCAGGCAAATCCTGAACAAGCTGTGCGGTCTTCTTCAACTTCTCAGCAGTCTGCTTTATCCGGTCTGATCCTTCGGCAGGCAACGGAATTTTCTCTTTTACGACCGGCTTGTCCACCGGGATATCCGGTTGTTTCTGTACCTGCTTACCCTGCCCGATTTTCCCATAAACGACCTCACATTCCTCTTCTTCCAGATCAAACAAATGGAAACGGTCATCTTCCAGCCCATTTGTTTCACTAAGCAGCGTTTTGAGCTTCGCTTGCTCACTCCTCTCAGCTGACTCATATTGTTTCACCTGCTCCAGTGCGGTGATATACCGTTCCAAACTTGCTGATTTTTCGGTTAAACGTACTTGGATGGCTGCATTTCGATCCTGCAAGGCCTGTAATATTTCCATCTTAAGCTCAGCTAAACCGCTTTTCGCCAAACGTTTAATTTCGTTTGCCACATTATCCGTATAGTTAATAACATAATCGCCGGATAGCCGTGCCCCCGGTTTTACAGCGGCTGCTAATAATTCGCTGGAAAAATGCACAGTAAAGCTCTGGATTTTGGCAAGCAATTCTTTATTTTCGATCCGTTTTTCCTGTAAAAATTTAAACAAAAAATCACGAAGATGCCACTCTATCTGTAATTTTGCTTTTTCAAGAACATCCTGATAAAAGAGCTTCAGCCTTTCCTGTCTCTCAACTAAGGTTTTTTGTTTGGTAAACAGCCAGCCAACCTTAAATCCGCTCTGGCATGCTTCCAGATAGCCTTCCGCGAGCGCTCTGGTTTGAAACGGCATCAAATAGGCATTCGCCATAATGTTATTGACCCCGGAAGCAAAATCGCTCTCTGCCTTCTCGCCTCCCTCGCCTAAAGCGTTTTTCTCTGCCAGCAGCCTGTTGTAGTTATCTGCTAACTCTTCCTGCTCCTTAACCGACAACTCATTTAAGATTTCCCTGTATGGCTGAAGCTCCCGTTCATTCTTTTTCTTTGCTCCAGCCAAATGGTCTTTGGTGATTTTTTGCAGGGAATGAAAAATAGATTGCAGGAGTAAGCTGTCTTTCTCCTTTAACCGCTCAGCCAAAAAAGCCTGCAACTCCGGGAATTGATTGCATTCATGATCGTCTTGTTTTAAAGAGGTGTAAAAAATACCGGCCGGTTTTACTCCCCATGCCGCGAAGGATTCAACCACACTTGTTTTAAATTCTGAAAAGGAAAGTTCCTGATCGGAATGCTTATCCACCTGGTTAATAACAAGATAAACCTCTTTGCCGGCCTCCGTTAACTCTTTTGTAAACATAAAATTCAATTCTGACTGAACATGATTATAATCCATTACATAAAAAATTAAATCAGCCAGGTGAATGGCCGATTCCGTGGCAATACGATGCGCGTCATCGGCAGAATCAATACCGGGAGTATCCATAATAACGGTTTGAATTGGCAGGCGGGAATCAGAATGGCTAATTTCAATGGCCTGGATTTGATCCCCGTCCTTGCAATAGTTTTTTACCATGTTATAATCATATGGCGCGAGATATAAACGAGGTTTTTCATTTTTAAAAAATACCTTTGCATACTCTTCTCCCGCTTTGACTTTTACCAGATTGGCACTGGTCGGAATCGGACTTGACGGCAGTAAATTTTCTCCCACCAGGCGATTAATGATCGTTGATTTTCCTGCAGAAAAATGTCCGCAAAAGGCAATGGCAAATTCCTCATGAACTAATTTTCCTGCTAAATGCTTAACTTTTTCGGCATTTTCCTGATCCTTGCGTTCCAGTAAATATTCATAGGCAGCTAAGAGCTTGCCTTTTAATGATCGAATTGTTACTTGACGATTTGCAGTTTTAAGCATAAATAATTCCCCTTATAGCAAACTGTATAATACGTTATATTGTATACGATATTTCTCTATTTTCCTATCCCTGCAGACTTTTTTACACAAAAAACCAGGGATCCGTTCCCTAGCTTTTTCACTGGCAGCATTTTCCCAACATTGTTCAGCCTTCCAGTTTCACTTTTTGCAAAAGTGGAAGCCCCTGGTTGCCCTTATCCTTTTCAGAAAATTATATTTAGGACAAAAAAGGACAGGAAAATTCGATAAAGAATTTTCCTGTCCTCTCAATTTATCAGAGTCAGACGATACCCTGACTAACTTTTGCGTACGCATAGTACTCCCGCCGATGAAGATGCTGATGCATGGATGGTTCAAGAACTGCGTCCTGGTTTAATAGGCAGAATCAGCGGAAAGGTCCAGTGTTCTGAAGTGCTGAATCAGCCACAGCATTGGCGGGAATAGTTGTATATACCTCCAAGTTTACTACCGACGCTAATGCACCTGCCGGAATTGACAGAAGGGACAGGGAGAAGTGTCTTATAAACCATTTTCCATTACTAAAATGAGTAAAAAATGGCTACGGCTTGTTCCCATTCTTTATAAAACTCTCTTATGGATTGAAAGCGAAGTTCTCTTTCCGGCCGGATTGCTTTACGGGCAAGTTCGTACAATTCTTCCGGACCATCCCATTTCTCTATTGACCGGTCCGATTCACCACCGATTAATCCAAACAACAGTACCCCCATGGTATATACGTTTGTTATCGAATCGATTGGCGCCCCTAAAATATATTCTTCCGGTGATTTAAATCTTTTAGGTCCCCAAAAATTCACACCGCTATCATTCACCGTAGGTTTCTTTCTATAAAAATCGATATCACATATTTTAGTCGTATCCGTGTCAAAGTCATATAATATACTGCCATCATAGAAATCTACTGCAACATAATTCTGCTGCTCAACAAACAATAAAAACCGGAAAATTGTCTGTATGGACTTTAGCCGTTTTTCCAAACTCAGCTTTCTATATTTGTAGTACGGTGAATTGGGATGGGTATATCGGTTCCATTTATCAAATGTCCAATGGGCAAACAAACACTCTCCTTCAAACCAATCAAAGATAAGTGCTATACCATCGTCCGTTTTTAATGTTTTAACAAGATTGATTACAGCTTCATGTTTTAAATCCCGATATACAGTTACAGCTCTATTAAGGTTGTCTATTGCCGTTTGTCTATTCCCCTCGTAGCTAAGAGTTTGCGCCCCTGCAAACTTTACAAAATATTTATTCTCACCATTTTGCACACCAAAGGAAATATTTCCTGAATCCTGCTGATCAAACACGCAGAAAACCGTTCCTAGTTTCTTCAGCCATAAGAAATTTTGTTTCTTTTTTAACTCAAAGGACACCTGATCAAGATAAATTGTTGCCATAAATCATGTCCTTTCCGATGCGCATTATTGTTCTTACCAACAAGGGGATAAGCTTGCTGTCATTACATGATTCAGATATTCTACAGTTAATTTATAATTTACTTTCGGATAAAGCAGTGAAACTCCTGCCAAATTAATACAATATTCCTTTTCCCTTTACTTATACCAAAGGTCCAAGAATACGCCTTTGCTGACTTAGGTTTGTACTTCATAAACATAAGCATTTTAAAACCCGACTGTAAACCGTGCCGTGTTCTCTTTATCCTCATTTTACTTCATAAATATAAACCGGATACGTAATCACACGTATCCGTTTTATATTTATTCGATTGGCTGGAAACCACTACTCTAAAAGCCTAGGAACGCTCTTTTGCGCTTATGTTTGCACTCTGTATTGTTACAGCATTTAAAGGTCAAATTGGCAGATAATGCCGTTAGAAAACTCGTCAGCCATCATCAATGCCTCTTCCTCGATTTTGTCGAATGTCCTGATACTTCTATCGTAATCCTTTTTAATAGTCGCAACAGCTTCCTCTTTTGTTAATGCCAGATGTGTAAACCACATATCTCTCATACATTCAACCGACCAATTAGGGTTAATATCATTTAGGAAACATACGATTTCCTCCGCGTTTTCATACCACCTTCTTTCAGCGTCTGCCGCCGCTCTACTCTTCCCGGCCTTTGCCGCCTTCACAAGTTCTGCCGCTATGACTAGATGCTCTCTTATCAGGCATTCAAATTGGGATGCGATTTCATTTCCATAGAAATGACAAAACACCCTCGCGAAATCAGGTGCGTTACGTAGAAGACGATTCGTAGTTTGCTTTAAATCAGGCAAATCAAACGCAATGCCCATGATAACCATTCTCGTCCAGTAAACGTGCTGTACCCAAAGCAGACGGAAACAGTCCCGTAAACAAACTTGCGATTCGTTTAAACAGCATTCGTCACCATAATAAGATCCAGGCACATAGTCTCCCCCTTTTAATTATAATTATATTACATAATATGTTTATGATTAGAGTACGGTGCTATAACTTAACTCCCGGGCGATAAAAAAAGTCGAAACTTGCTTAAAGGTGCCTCAGAATTTTTAAATTAACCCCTCTAATTTAAATAGTCCGATAAAGAAACAATTCGGCAAACAAAAAAACTTACACGCCCTTCGGGCTTGTAAGTTATGAACATCTTCGCCACTTAACTCATCATCTTCTTTTTCTAGCTCCTGCTGAACTTCATTACCTATTTCTGCATATAACATGTCCATTACTTTTGCACTCAGAAATTTTTCATAATCAGGCACTATGATTAAAAAAATAAACAAGCAATAACAGTAGAAACAGACGGAAAGTATTGTGAGATTTCCCATTTTCTGTTCCCGCCACATTCCCTAGAAATAGTCCGAAAAATAAGGTGTCTGTTGTTCAATTGCATCTTCCAGCATATCCACCGTTTCCGGCCTGCAGGAAATACGTCCGATCTTATGCAGATAATCCGGCCGCTTATACCCCAATAGCATGGTTGTCATGGTTTGGACATCTATCCTTGCACTGCTGCGCTTTGCCGTGCGCAAGACTTCACCTTTTCCATTACGATCGATGTGCAACGTAAAGGCTCCCTGGTTCCAGGAAAGAAGCGGATCATCCAGGGTAAAAGTCCATTCTCGCTCTTTGGTATCCGGCTTAAAAGGATATTGAGCAATAAACTGCTCCAAATCCACTATGCGGGCCATGTAATAAGGTGAGATGACTTCCCTGATATCGGCGTCCTCCAGTAGAAATGCCAGCGGCTCATCCGTATGGATATTGCCTACGACCTTGGAGATCATGGAAAAATGGGCGCTGATAAAATTCCAGAGCCCGCTGCGAGCTTCTTCATTTACGAATATCATATCCTTGATGTGGAAAATCTCATCCGCGATCCAGTAAAGAACATAGCCGTCCGGCTCTCCGTCATCATTGTAATAAACAGCGGCCATCAGGTCATCCAAATCCCACCGCCAGTATTCATTCCAGGCCAAATCACAGCGCAACATGGCCCCATGGGTTTGAAAGGCAAAACGTTCATACGCTTTTTTTACATCATCACTTTCGATGTCAACCCTCCCTACTTCACCGGAAACCTGCTTATTTTTTGGCAGTTGATAATCCTTCACTTCAAAAGTTATTTTATCAGAAATGATCTCCCAGCCCTTTCTGCGATAGTAGGGGATGGAGTATGGATACAGGTAAGAAACCGACTGCTTTTTCCCTCTCATATTTTCCAGTGCCTGATACAACAATTTGTACATCAAGCCCTGGTTTGAGTATTCCGGAAAAGTACCGACACCGGTCAGTCCTCCCATGTCGTAAGTTTTATTGAATATCCTTACCTGAAACGGATAAACCGCCACCTGAGATACCAGTTTATCGCCGTCAAACCATCCCCACACATCGGCCTGTGCCAAAGCCGGTGATTTGGCGTGAACGATATCCCGTTCTTCCCAGCCAACCTTGCGCAGATCGTCATCGGTTACTTGAAACACATACCGTAGCAGTTGATTGTACTGCTCAAGATGCTCCAAGCCGACTTTTTTCATTTTTAATTGCCTTTTTCTGCCCATACAAAGCTCCTTTCGCACAAGCCCTAGCATGACGATCCCCAGCCCATGTCCCTGTTTCATCCTCATAAAGTCCGGCACTTTAACAATGACTGCACTCTACACCATAAATACACCACTCTAATGGAGTGGCGGGTGAAATAAAAAGGTACCAGAGCGTAGCTCTTGAACCATCCATATAGTTATTCCCTATCGACAAGATATGTAAAGACAATCTCTGCTTCTGCAACTTTTTCATCATCAACAAAAGCTTGTGCCCATACTTTACCCATCCTGCTGCGTAAATGAGTTACTTCAGCGACCATTTTTAATTGATCTCCAGGAACTACATTTTTTCTAAATCTAGCACGATTGATTCCAGTAGTATAGGCTAAAGAACCTCGGTTTTCATTTGCATAAAGTATTGCAACTCCTCCAACTTGAGACATTGCCTCTAAAATAATTGCTCCAGGCATGACCGGCTTACCAGGGAAATGCCCCTGAAAAAATTCTTCGTTTATGGTAACGTTTTTTATACCTACTGCACGTTTCCCGGGTTCAATATCATCAATACGGTCGACCAATAAAAAAGGGTATCGATGTACAATGATATTTTGTATTTCAGTTATAGATATCACAAAAAACAACTCCTTAGAAGAAATTAAGCATATCGTTTGTATAATTCCATTTAAATAGTGATTGAATTTTTATCTTTTTATATAGTTTTTTTACAAGTGTATTAATTATATAAACCCTCCTGCTTATAGAAAAAAACATCGCAGAACGCGCTATATACTGCCCTCTTTTATAATTTATAACAACTATTTCATCTGGATATTCCTTGATATAGTCATAGATGTATAATCAAGCTTCATACATTTATTACTTTTCACTATTTTTATGTATTTATCTTATAAGAAAAAAGTAGTAATTACAATAATGTAATTACTACAAAATTTACATTGGACATTAGAATGGAGTATTGGCACCAATATGGCAGGCTATATCATGATCTAAATATAACGCTTGGAGATGCTCCATAATCCTGCAAAAATTCTGCAGGATTTCCAATTAGAACAAAGCACACGGTGCCCTATTGTTTAATTTATTTTCTGGAATTTTTATCGATTTAAAATTTTGTCACAAAACCCACTGAAACTCCGTGGGCGTTATAGGAAGGATTATGGCCTCTAAAACCGCCATTGGAAACATGCATTAGCATATACCCGATATTTACTGAAGAGTTCTCATTGAATTTATAAATGAATTGAGGCCCGACCCGCCACATGAAATTATAATATCTTCCGCCAGCCGGAAAGATTTTGTCATATACGATAAATCCACCACTCATATCGAAGGCTGCCGACAGCTTGCCGGAAAGGTCCCTTTCATTGCGAATCATATAAACAGGCCCGACGCCGACTGCGGAACTGTCTTGATTCTGTTGCTTTAAATCTATGCTCCCATACGGCCGGGTAACTGTAATCCCTCTATATACCGACCTATTATTTGTTTCAGAAATTTTCTCAAGTATATGTAGTGATACCGTATCAATATCACGGTTGCTGGAAACCGGAGTTAAGTAGTCCCAATCCAGTTCAAGCTTGGAATCGGCCGCATAGCAAGATGACCTTTCCGGCATAAAGATCAGTAAAAAGTTAATGATAATTACTAAACAAATGAATCTACGCATAATACGACGCTCCCCCGTATGAAATTTCTATATTGTCAATTATATCATTGCCATGATGCATAGATAACCGTAGTTTCCTTCTCAAAAGAGAACATTGCTAATATTCTATATACCGGATTATTTTCCTGTTAAATTGTTAAGATTTTGTGTGTTTATGGAGGCGCCCGCCACCGTACCGGCAAGGTCCCTGCATTGATAAAAGTACAACTAAATCTCGAATCTTTCACGAATAAAATTGGGTAAGGCGCCGTAAGCTATGTAGAGTTGAATTGTCTCCCGGCCAACCAGGTTTAGCGAGACTAAAACGTTCAAACGCAAGCCAACCTATCAATCGGAGGAGATAAACATGACTAAACCCGAAGCTTACCCGGTAGATCTGCCAAATACACCCAGACGTACAAAAAATAACGACAGTCATATACCTGAACCACTTTCAGGATCTAAAAAAGTAAAAAATCAAAGTCACACCGGCCAACGTCACGGAGAGGGATCCTGAAATTAACGAATTATCAACGCCGCACTGCACTATATGTCATAGGGCAGTGCTTATTTCATATTTTCACGGTGTTGAGCGGGCCAAATTATCCTCCTTGCCTCCGATATTCTATAGGCAATAATCCCGTTTCTTTTTTAAATAAGTGACTGAAATATTTTGCATCGTTATAACCTACCCTGGCAGCAATATCCGAAATTCTAGAATTGCTGTTTTTCAATAAAAGTTTCGCATAATCCAGTCTTTTATTTTTAATATATATGCTAAAATGACAGCCTACTTCTTTATGAAATTGAGTTCCTAAATACTCTGGTGTAATTTTTAATTGTGCGGCTATCTCACTCAGTGACAAGGTTAAGCCTTGGGAAGAACCAATTATGTGGCACACCCGCTGGATTAGCGGGCTGACTGCTTTTCCTTTCGCCAGTACCTCGTCTTTTTCACTAATATCATTCTTTATTTCTTGCAGCGTGTCCAGCAACTGACTAACAGAAACAGGTTTTAAAATATATTGATTTACACCAAAGGCTATCGCTTGCTGCGCATAAGAAAAATCCGCGAACGCACTTAATATAATGATTTGCGCAGCGATTTTATCCTTTCTCATCTGTTTTATCATCGAAAGGCCATCCATAACCGGCATTTTTATATCGGTTATCACCAAATCAGGGTTCAGTTTTTTACCAAAGATAATCCGTCACAACCATTTTCCGCTGTGCCGGTTATCTTATATGAACAGCCCAATTTTCCGATTAAATTAATCAATCCCTCCCGGCTGCGGATTTCATCCTCAACTACGACAATATTCATCGTTCGACACCCCTAATAACAGGTATACTCAGCCAAACCAATGTCCCATCCTCCGGCTGGCTTTCCAATGTAACAGTAACAGCCTGTTCATAGTATAATCGCAAACGATTAAACACGTTATGAAGCCCTATCCGGCCCTGCAGAGGCACTTGTCTATTTTTTAACAGGTCTTTTACTTTTGCTAAAACCTCCGGAGGCATCCCCCTGCCATTGTCTTTTATCGAAATATGCAGTTTATTTTCCTGAAGGTATATTTCCACTTGAATCTTATTGTGATCACGCTGTCCGGAAAATCCATGCAAAATAGCATTTTCCACAAAGGGCTGTAATATCATTTTATAAATCAGGCAAGATCTGGCTTCCGGGCTTATGTTGATTCGATAGTCAAAAACCCCTTTGAAGCGCATTTGCTGCAGATGCAGGTAACGTTCCAGCCAGACAACTTCTTTATCTATCGTTACCGGCATATTGATATCGGTAATGGAATAACGCAGAATTTGTGCTAATGAATGAATCGCATCGCTGATTTGATACTCTCCCGCATCGATAGACATCCAGTTAATCATATCTAAGCTGTTGTATAAGAAATGCGGATTTATCTGCATCTCTAGCGATTTGATTTCGTAATCTTTTTGTTGTTTCGTAATATATTTGATCCTTGTAATCAGCATATTGATATGCTGTAACATGTTATCAAAATTTTGGTAAATGCTATCAATCTCTTTAATGATTGGCCTTTTATTCTTTAGAAGAACTTTGCCGGTTTCCGATATTTTCATGTTTTTAATTAAATTGTTTAAGGATTCAAACACATGTTTATTAATAAAGAAAATCAATAATCCCAATAGAATAGATACAATCACAAGGATAAGTGCCGTAATTTGATATTGTTTATTAATATAATTCATAATATTTTCGTTATCAGAAACACGAACCAGCTTCCAGCCTATCATTTCATCCTTTAAAATCTGTATATCGATATTGTCACTTTTCATCAACTTGTTTTTCGTAATAAAATCCTTACAGGCTTTTGTTATATCTTCGCTGTTTGTACTCAGAAGATTTTTCCCTATAAACTCTTCCTTAGGAAAAGATACAACATTATTATTCTGATCGACAATAAAGCAAAAGCCTGTATTTTTCTTAAATGAACGAAAAGCTAAATTCGCATTGCTGGTTTTATTTAATACATCAGCATTTATGCTCAAGATAACAATCCCTTTTTTCTGTTTTGTATCTTTGTAATCTACAATAGAATGAGCAATATGGCAGTAATAATAGATCTTACCGGAAAAATCCATTCCTGATTTGGTTGAAAAAATATTGTTCTTGTCACTGCTAAGCGTTTGTTTATAGATATGGGATATTGGTATTGATGAATCCTTCAGCCAGCTATTTTCGGTATGATATCCTTTTAACCGGTCGAAGAAAAATATTTTCCCATTGTCCGTGATGACGGAAACCGCCTGTACATAGGATTGACCATAAATAAATGTTCTTAAAGCTTGCGTCAGTGCGATACTGTTTTCTTCAATATTTTCTCCTTTGTTAATATGATCGATGATATCAATAACCTGTCTATCGGTATACATTTGGTAAAGCATATAATCATAGGTTGATATGATCAATTGCAAGCTTTTTTGCGTCTGCAAAAGATTTTGATCCGCAAAATTATTCATCGTTTGTTTCACCATATTGATATTGTTATAATAAGACATACTATTTATAAATATGGTTGGTAAAATAAACAACAATAAAAAAATATATATTAAAATATACTTTAGCGAAATTAATGGTTTATTTCTCACATACTGTAAGTATCTCATTACGATCACGTCCAATGTTTTAGATATATCGCGTAGTATTTTTTAAAAGAGCAGGCGCCCAGATTCGGCCTGCTCTTTTTCTATTTAAAAACTATTCATTATATCGGCAAAATTCATTAGACACAGTTCTTATTCGAATGTCATTTTTCTATAAAATTTATATATCTGTCATAATCTTTAAATAATAAATATTTTGCTGTAACATCTTCTTCTATTTCCGGAAGGCGGGATTTCGCATCATGGAACCGGTTATCCACCCGGTCATCATTCGTTGTGGATACTTCGAATAAAATAATATCACCTGTTCCGCTAACCCCCTGCCACTGATGATACTGCCCCGGCTTCAACGTTATGCTCTGCCCCGGCTTAAGAAAAATATCCCCCCCTGCTGCAACGGTCATAGTACATCCATCAACACTGACATTTACCGGTGTATCGGAAAAATCTCCCTTTTCATCCGAATTATACAGTTTGATCTTCAGCATTCCGCCCCCGCGATTGATGATATCCTCCATTTTACTCCAATGAAAATGAAATGGAAGAATTTGACCGTCTCTTACAAATAACAGTTTTTCGGCATATGGCTTAGGGTATTCTTTTTTCCGCTGGAAATTGCCATTGCGGAAAGTAAAGATGGTGAGTCCCACCTGATCAAAATCGCCAGTACCAAAATCCGTTATATCCCAGCCTAACATATTATCAATAATTTCACGTTGCTCTTTTTTTACATTGTTCCATTCTTCGATTCCATAGTAAGCAAAAGGCGGAAGTGGAAATTGACACTTTTCTACCGCCTGTATTGTGTAATCTATGATTCTGTTCAATTCCGACCGTTTCATTTTAAATCCCTCCTGCCGTCAATATTGTTTACTAATCATCACGGAACGCACTTTTTTCGAATAAGCTGAAAACGCTACCGCTCCGATTAATACCAAGCCTTTAACAAATTGCTGCACATAATCATTGATATTGCACATAATCATGCCGGTACCCAGTACCCCCATAATCAGCACCCCAATAATCACCATTCCTATACGGCCCTCGCCCCCTGCAATATTTACACCTGCCAATACAACGGCCGTAATGGCATCCATTTCATAGCCTAAACCTGACGCAGGCTGGCCGCTGTTTGTTCTGGACAGCAACACCAGCCCGGCCAATCCGGAAAGGAAACCGCTAACGGCATAGGCAACATATTTCACACGTACGACGTTAACCCCGGAAAGCCGGGATGCCTCTTCGTTCCCGCCTACACCATACAAGTATCTGCCAATGCGGGTTCTCTCCAGGCTGATAAAAGCGATAATAAATACAATAGCGGCGAGAATTACAGGGTACGGTATCATCCACAAACTGCCGTTTGCAAAAGAGCCAAAGCTGTCATTAAAACCAAAGACCGGCATCCCGTTAGTGACAATATAAGCCAAGCCACGCAACGAGGTCATAACCCCTAAGGTAACGATCAATGCCGGGATATTAAATTTTGTTATAAAAAAACCGCTTATCATTCCATAAACAATAGCGATGATTAAAACAATCAGACAAGTTGGCAGTATCGCCAGTCCCTTGAGCATTAATATGGCAGCGGTAACGGCTGACACACCGGCGATCGAGCCTACCGACAAGTCGATGCCCCCTGTCAACATAACATATGTCATGCCCACGGAAATGATTCCTATAATAGAGACTTGCTTCAAAATGGTAAATATCGTTGTAAATTTCAAAAAATTAGCTGTAGCCATAGAAAAACCGATAATTAGCAAAAACAATATTAAAATAATTCCATAGTTCAATAGCCAACTTATCGCATGATTCTTTTTCATTGCGCTCCCTCCGCTTAATGAGTTGATGCCAATTCTAAAATTCTTTCCTGCGAAAATTCTTTTTTCATCAGTTCTCCCGCTATACTGCCTCCGGACATGACAATGATCCGATCCGACATCCCGATCAACTCCGGCATTTCTGAACTTATCATAATAATACTTTTGCCTTGCTTTGCAATATTGCACATTAACTGATAAATTTCATATTTAGCACCAACGTCAATTCCGCGTGTTGGTTCGTCAAAAATTAATATGTCACATTCGGTTGCAAGCATTTTTCCTAAAACAACTTTTTGCTGGTTTCCCCCGGATAAGTTGCGTACCAGTTGGGACGCATCAGGTGTTTTAATGTTCAGTTCCTTTATATATTTATTTACATATGCTGTTTCTTTATCTGTCAGTATGTAGGAAAAGAGTTTTGTACAACAACGGTCCAGCACGCTATATACCATATTTTCTTTAATACTAAGACCTAAAATAACGCCTTGGTTTTTCCTGTCCTCCGGTATCAGGCCTATACCGGCTTGTAAAGCATCACCCGGCAGCCGTGGTCTATATTGCCTGCCTTTCAAAAACATCGTCCCGCTTTCCAAGGGATCAGCTCCAAAAATCGCCCGAACCAACTCCGTTCTTCCTGCACCTACCAGTCCGCCACAGCCCAGAATTTCACCCCTATACAATGCAAAGGAAACATCCCTTATTGACCGGTTTGTTACATGCTCAACTTTTAAAACAACTTCTCCCTTTTTATTATGGGGATTGGGGTAGTCATCGGCCAATTCACGTCCTACCATAAAGGAAATAAGCTGTTTTTTATCAATCTCAGCTATTGTTTTCGTAGCCACATATTTCCCATCGCAAAATACCGTTACTCGATGACAAAGCTCAAAAATCTCTTCCAGCCTATGAGAAATAAAAATAATGGTCACGCCATCTTTTTGCAGCTTTCTCACAATAGAAAAGAAAATTTGGGTTTCGTTTAATGTTAACGGTGCCGTAGGTTCATCCATAATCAGTAATTTTGCCTTGCGGGACACCGCCTTCATAATTTCTACAATCTGCTGGTAAGCAACCCCTAAGTCGCAGACACGCGCTTCGATATCCAAGTTAACGTCCATTTCTTTACAAAGAATTCGTGCCATATCATTCATCTTTGCTCTGTCAAGAAGACAGCCTTTTCTGATTTCCCTGCCGTAAAAAATATTCTCCGCCACAGACAAATAAGGTATTAAACTGAATTCTTGATAAATAACAGCGATTCCTAAGTCCATTGCTTCAGGAGGCATAAGATGGTCGTAAACATTTCCGTTAAATTCTATTGTTCCCTTACTCGGCGTAATAGCACCGGTGATGATTTTTATGAACGTCGATTTACCGGCCCCATTTTCTCCGCAAATGGCATGGGTTTCTCCCTCATAGACTTCAAAATTGATGTCGTCAAGAGCCTTTACGCCCGGATAATATTTGGCTATATGGTTTATTTTCAATAGCGTTTTCTTCATGACGTTCCTCCTAAAATAGCTTGTGCATGCCGCTTATAAAGGCAGCATGCACAAGCCTCTCCCATTCTTAGCCTTTTGGTACGTATTTACCACTAAGCAAATCTTCGGATGGAACAGGAACAGGAGCAAAAATTGTAGTTTCCTGCTGTGCCGGTATACCTTCCCGAATATACTTAATCAGAGTTTTTGCACTTTCATACCCAGCTTTATAGGGAAATAAGTCCACTGTCCCCCGGTAAATAGAATTAGGTTTCTTCATTGCAGCTAAACATTCCGATGTAGCATCTCCTGAAAATACGGCTCGGTCATCGCCGGAAATATTTCCTGAAACCATCGCCTGATATCCGCCAAGCCCGCCGGAATCATTCGTTGCAACGACAATATTAAGATCCGGATGCTGCTGCAAAACGCTTTCAATGATTTTCATGCCAAGCTCAGGCGTGTCTCCCGCCTGCCTTGCAACAATTTCAACATTAGGGCACATTTTCTTGAGTGTTTCTTCTACCCCGTTCCCTCTCGGAATAACAGAATCGACATTATCTTGAGAAATAATGGCAACTTTTACCTTGGCTTTGGAACCCAGGTTTTTATTAATCCACTCCGCTGCCTGCTTGCCAATTGCCTGCCCATAGGAATGTTCGTCAACAATATATCTCATATTGACATTGTCCTGGCTTTGCGCAACACAGCTTACGGCAATACCGGCTGCTTTTGCTTTTTCCACAATGTCCTTGGTTGCATTCTGATCAATCGGTGCCAGCATAATCCCGCTATATCCGGCGGTAACCAGGCTCTCCATATCACTGACCTGCTTATCCACCTTATACTGTGAATCAATGGTTAAAGCTTCAACGCCTTCTTCTTTACAGGCGTCCTCAAAGCCTTTCTTTACGGACACAAACCAGGGATTACCTAAATTCATACAAACAAAACCCAATTTTATCTGCCCCTTAGACTTAGCTGCGTCAGGTGAACTGTCTGCTGTTGTACTGGTAGACGAACCGCAGCCGACTACTAAAGAACTGACTGCAAATACGAATGCCATTAAGAGTAAAAATTTTTTTCTCACTGTTCATCCCTCTCCTTTCCTTAATTGATAAAGAATCTGGCTACCACCTCAGTTATGCTCCGCATTCCTTGTATGCCCCTCTACAACCCTCCATTTCCCCTATACCCGCTATCGCCATTATTTTCCTCACTCCGTCATCACAGTTTCATTATATGCTTGTATGCAAAATCACAAAACTCAGAAAATTATAATAAATGTAAGAAAAAGCAAAGGTCATTGTTCTTCTGCACCCTTAGCCTTTTAAGCAAACGCGGGGTGCCTTTAACTGGAAAGTAGCTTGCCCGGTCACGGTTTGCGGTCACTTCGATCCCTTCCAGGGTAAAGTCATATTGTCCGGTCACTGCTTCAGTGGAAACGGCCGCTTGGGTATCGGCCCGACCGGTAGTGTCAACTGTTTCCGCCGTATCCTCGGCATAGGCAATTGCCGTCGTGTGCCAGAACAGGCTGCTGCCGATCAAGGCATAAAGCAGACGTTTTCTGGCAGGGGACAATTTTTTCTTCATGCTGTCAACTCCTTACTGGTGGAAATATATTGTCTACATAGCCGTTTTCAGCCGCAAGACCGTCGAGCATTGCCTGTAAAACCCTACGTCAAAAAGAATTAAGAAATACTTTTTATAATCATACCTTGTTAAATAATGGTAATGAGTATCAATATCAAAAACCAGCATTTATAGAATACCAAGTAAAAAAGTGTGAGTAAATGGATATAATGCAAGTAAAAAGATTTTAATAATGGAGATATTCCAGATAAAAAAGCTTGAGCAATGGAGTTATTTCTAAAACAGCCCGGATTTTCCCGGGAAATGGCCAAATACGGACGTTTTTCCCCGGAATGTTACGGCCAGAACAGGGTCAGCACGGTTTGACATCCAATACTAAAATTATTATAGTTATAAATAAATGATAATTAATCTCAACTATTGAGGCCACTTATTTTTATATAATTGCTTTATAAACACATGAAGCCGGGGAAATTCAGCAAATCCTGAACTTGAGCAGGACCACAAGGTTAGCGGGGAGGGCCGAAAATGCAAGTGGATATCCATCAACTTGCGGGAAATTTTTCCCGAATCAAATTCCAAATCATTGATGTTATCAGAGCGGTCGTGCCGCCGGGTAAAAAAAGCTTTGGTGTTTTCGCTCCACCGGTCTCGGGTTTGATTTTTCCCATAAAGGGACGGGCCAGGATGTTTTTTGACGGAGTACCTTATGAAATGGAGCCGGGAAAAATTTTTCACTGCGGTCCGAATACCGCTCTGGACAAAGAGGTTGTGGGGCGCACTGAATGGAATTATATGGTCATCCATTATCAGGTTGACGACAGTGCCAAAAGCGAGTTTCCTCAGGCATTTTCCCATTATCAAATTGAATCGGGCTGCAGCACGCGCATCAATGATTTACTGCAGCGCCTGTATAATGTCTGCACAATGCCAGGCAATCTCTCGGCGTTGCGCTCCCAATCGCTGTTTCTCAGCATTATGGATGAATTTTGACCTGCGCCGACATCCGGCACGGTGAACAGGGCCGTGAACTGGTGGAGCAGGCCGTAGAACATATGAAAAATCATTACATGGAACCGCTTACAGTTGCTAAACTGGCTGGTCAGTATGGCTTAAACAGCAGACAATTCGCCTATTTGTTTCAAAAGTATACCGGTATGGCACCGCTTGAATACTTGATTGAGCTGCGGATGCGGCGCGCCCGGGAGCTGCTATGCACCACCGCCTGCTCAATAGCGGAAATTTCGGTTTGCGTAGGTTACTCTGACCCCTATTATTTCAGTAAATTATTTAAACAGCGGACAGGCTTTTGCCCCAGTGCGTACAAGCTTTCGCCCCAGTATACTGCAAAGCTGCCTTGGCCGGGCTGTAAACTGATTCAGTGCTGATACATGGGTATGACCGACCCGCCCACCACCCATACGTATATCAATATTAGTACTCTTAACCGGGATACTTGCTGCAATAAAGCTTGAATACAGTACCAAAAGGGGAAAAAGCCAAAAGCCGTACGGAAACATTCATTCCAATACGGCTTGCCTGCTTGTTTAAATTTTGGACCGGGCTTTTACTTCTTAAACTGCTATATCAGATAAAAACGGTGGCTGTGTCTTCATCCCATAAGACATTGCCACCGTCCCTAGATCTATCCTGTTTTATGTCCGGTCATAGCTAACCGGACTATGAGAAAATCGGTCTACCGGTGGAAAAAAAAGAATAACCATTGCGGCAGTAGATGTTTCTCTCCATATTCTTGTATTACCTGAAACGTAATAGTCAAAACAACAATTAAGGAATAAAAGAACAATAAAATTGGCATACCGGCTATGATCGGCATATATATAAGGATTGAATTGCCTGCCGTTCCGGTTGTGACGAAATAAATTCCTGATGTTACCAATGTACAAACGAATAACGCGACCAGAGCCTTGAAGCATCTGGCCACCAGGTCGGGACTCCCTATGGCTTTGCTGCTGCCATCCTGAGGAAATAAAATGACTACCGCCGCGATAAGGATTGCCCAGAGGTTTGCAGTAATGGTTACAATAAACTGAGAAATCTCCTTCACGGCCGGCACTTCCAGGACCGAAGCGTTTAGTGCATACACGATGATCGTTAAAATAAGCGCTATAACGGTTTCTCCTAAAAAGAAAAATTTTGTAGTCAGTTTGACGGATAGACAGGCGGCCTGAATAAATTGATCAACAATTTTGCTTATCATGTTGTTTCCATCCTACTTCATTAGTATTATTCCATATATTTCCATTTCACCTGCATATTATACAATCCTTACACCTCAATTTCTCCAAAAGGCAGTTTAGAGTAAGTTATTGACAATTTATAGGTCATCATGCTACACTCAAATTCAAACAAACGATTGTTTGAATTTGAACTTTTCTTATTTTCTAAGGAGGCATTGCTTTGGATAATACGACCAGATCAAAATTACTCAAGGTTGCAACAGCACTGTTTGCCCGCAAGGGCTTTGCCGCCGTAACCGTACGCGAACTGACTGTGGCCGCCCAAATTAACATCTCCGCCATTTCCTATTATTTCAATGGCAAGGAAGGACTTTATGAAGCTGTATTGACGGAGCAGCTCGCTCCGGTTTTGCAGTCACTGGGGGAAATACAAAAAAATACTTCTGCTCCGCCTATCGCCCGACTCACTCTGCTTGCTGACCAGATTGCGCATATCCATGCACAGCGCCCGCTTTTATCCCGCTTTATATTCAGTGAAGTGACAAATCCTACCGAATATGGCGGACCTATTATTGAAAGCCATCTTTCACAGGTGTATCAGTTTATCCACGCTACGTTGCAAGAAGGCATTGCCAGCGGAGATTTCCGGGAAGACCTGCATGTCACCTACGCAACCGTATCGCTGGTTGGTATTCTAAACTTTTATTTCATTTCCAGACCGCTTATCAGTAAAATTTTTCCATTAACAGAACCGGCCGATAGCGAAGCCGAATACGTCAAGCATGCCTTTCGCATTTATCTACATGGCGTTATAAACCCATCGGCAACAGAAAAACGGTAGTTTTAACCAAAATTTTGCACAATAATAATAATTTTTGAGGAAAAGAGAGATTCTATGAAGCTTCCATCTAAATTCATGAAACTTATTGTTGTTCTTATGATCGTTATTAGCGGCTCCGGCGGTTACTATTTTCTCCATCATGACGAGGTGACCACCGATAATGCTGCCATTGATGGACAAACGGTTATTTTGAGTCCGAAGGTACAGGGATACGTAAAAGTCCTGAATGTCAAAGACAATCAAATGGTTAAAGCGGGTGATGTCCTTATAGAGATTGACCCGACCGACTATGTCATCCGGCGCGACCGGGCCAAAGCCGCATTGTCGGCTGCTAAGGCGGCTGCCGAAGCTTCCCGCAGTAATCTGGAAACAACCACCGTTTCCGCTTCATCCAACATTGATGCATCTGCGGCTCAAGTGGCTTCGGCTCAGGCAACCTGGGAAAAATCCCTGTCCGACAGACAACGTATGGAAAGCCTGTTTAACGCGGGCGCCTGTTCCCGCCAACAGCTGGATCAGGCAATTGCAACCGAGAAAGCAGACCGTTCCACTTTGGAAAAACTGCAGGCCAACCTTCGGTCCTCCCAGACAGCACCCAGTGTAATTGCATCAGCCAGGGAAACCGGTGATCAGCTTTTAGCCCAGGTAAAGCAGGCCGAAGCAGATTTAGCACAAGCTGAAGCCGATCTGGACAATACGAAAATAATTGCCCCTATAGATGGCCGGATTACCAAACGCAGTGTGGAAACCGGCAACTATGTCCAGGCAGGACAGCAACTGGCAACACTGGTCGGAACAGAATTATGGGTCGTCGCTAATTTCAAAGAAACGCAGTTGGATCATATGCGTGCCGGGCAGCCTGTGGATATTCGTATTGACGCCTTCCCCGGCATCAAATTACACGGCAAAGTAGATAGTTTCCAGGCGGGAACGGGATCTTATTTTTCACTCTTTCCGGCAGAAAATGCTACCGGCAATTTTGTCAAAACTGTACAGCGTGTTCCCGTAAAAATTGTATTTGACAATCCGCCTGATCCGGCTCTGCCTCTGGGGCCCGGTATGTCAGTCATACCAACGGTTTATACGGAAAGTGCAGGATCACCCCTATGAATGAATCGGCTTCAAAGCCAATAAACCCGCTTTGGGTATCCATCGCCGTCAGCCTTGCAGCCTTTATGGAAGTACTTGATACAACGATTGCCAACGTAGCGCTTTCGCATATTTCGGGTTCACTGGGGGCAAGCTCGGAGGAAAGCACCTGGGTTCTCACCTCTTATCTTGTATCCAACGGCATTGTTTTACCATTGTCCGGCTGGCTGTCCGCTCTTATGGGACGGAAAAATTTCTTTATCTTCTGCATAGCAGGCTTTACCTTAACTTCCTTTCTATGCGGTATTTCCACATCTCTTCCCATGCTGATTGTATTCAGATTATTGCAGGGCCTGGCCGGCGGTGGACTGCAGCCGGCCCAGCAGGCCATTATTAAGGATAGTTTTCCCCCTGAAAAGTTGGGAATGGCATTTGCGATCACGGGCATCACGACAGTATTAGCTCCGATACTGGGGCCGACTCTGGGCGGCTATATAACCGATAATTACAACTGGCGCTGGATTTTTTTCATGAATGTCCCTGTCGGCCTGTTAGCGGCTTTTCTGGTCAAAATTCTTGTGCAAGACCCGCCCAGTGCGCAAAAGAAGAATATCGGCTCCATTGATTATATCGGCCTTGGCTTGATTGCCCTCGGCCTCGGGGCGCTGCAAATTGTATTAGATAAGGGACAGCAGGAAGATTGGTTTGACAGTTCTTTTATCTTATTCTTTGCCGTTATATCCGCCGTCAGCCTGATATTGGCAATTTATTGGCTGCTACAGCAAAAGAATCCTGTGGTCGAGCTGAAACTTTTTAAAATACCCAGTTTCGGTATGCCTTGTGTCATGATGTTCTTTGTCGGTTTTGCTTTATATGGCAGCACCACGCTGCTGCCGATGATGGTCCAGGCCAACTTCGGGTATGATGCCACATTATCCGGACTTCTCCTGTCCCCGGCGGGGATCGTTGTTCTTTGTATGATGCCGGTGGTCGGCAGGCTTGTCAATGCGGTTCCGGCAAAGTATTTAATTTCTTTTGGTATGCTGGTTAACGCCTTTGGCATGTGGGCTACCGGCCTTATCACCCCGCAGACGGATTATACCACCTTCGTATGTGTACGCATTTTGCAGACTCTCGGGTTACCCTTTTTGTTTGTACCAGCCAGCACACTCGCCTTTTCAAAAATTCCTCCGCAGCATAGCAGCAACGCTTCGGCGATTATTTCCCTTACGCGCAACCTGGGAGGAAGTATGGGCATCGCACTGGTAACCAATAAACTGATTCACAGTCAGCAAATCGAGCAATCCTATCTGGTACAGCATTTGACAACGGCTGCTGCCGGTTACCAGCAGGCAATCGAAACCTACACACAGACGGTGACGAATCTGGGAGTACCTGCCTCTCTGGCATCCACAACAGCTATGGGAAAAATCTATCAGGAACTGCTTCATCAGGCCAGCATCCTCGCCTACCGCGATGCTTACAACTTTGTAGCTGTTCTGTTAGTCGTTCTGGGAGTTGCCGCTTTATTTATGCCGGCTAATAAACCGCAAAAAAAGGAAAAACCGCTAACCTCCCATTGAAGCAGCATCCCTCTGCCGGAATGCCTGCTGACCGATTATGACTGCCCGTAGACCGGCCATCCTCCACCTTAGTGGTTATTGGTCGTTGCGAGAAAAAGAACCTTCCTATACCGCCGGGAACTCTTCAGATTGTTAATATGTCTCCGAGCTATAGGAAGTCTCAACGGCAGCATATTACCGGCAACCTGATTTATTAAAGGCCAAAGACAGGTGTTTTCACCTCCGTCCTTGGCCTTTGTTTTAAATAATATGGAAAATTAATCCTTGAAAAATTTTCTATCAGGATTTATAATTTAAACATATTTAAATAATTGAGGTGCATTATGGCCAGACCTACGCAAGATCCTCAAATCCGGATTACCGAGATTTTAAATACAGCGGAGCATTTATTTACCGTTAAGGGGTATTTCGGAACAACCGTAAGTGACATTGCGAAAGAAATGGGCGTTACACAGGGAATGTTTTATTACTATTTTAAGTCCAAAGAGGAAATCCTGGAAGCACTGCTTAACCGTCAGGTAGCGTTATTCCTTTCTGAGATTAGAGACATGGCTTGTTCCAATGCTTCACCAGCTGAAAAGTTGGGATTTATGATCAGTACCGTAATGAAAAATGTTCGTTCTCACGGCGAGGAACTGCTTAACACTGTATATCATGAGCAGAATCTGCATATAAAAAATAAACTGGTCCGCGGCGTCGAGCTCATGCTCACTCCTTTGGGGCTGAACATCATTGAGGAAGGCAGAAGCCGTCATGACTTTAACGTCTCCCATCCGCAGACCGCGCTGAGCTTTATCCTGCTTATTATGGAGTTTCTAATTGATGCTCTCTATGAGAAGCTACCCGAAGAACTCTTGTCTCTGCGTCTGCGAATGGCGGAATCTCTCGTCGAAAAGACGGTAGGCATACAAGAGGGAAATATCCATATCTCGCTGTAAGCGTACAATTTAAACATAATAGAATCATTGCCTGAAACCCGCTTTTCCATAAAAATTTGGATTGAGCGGTTTTTTCAGGTAAATTAATTAAATGCATTTAATTAATTGCTTGAAAAAACCCCTGCCACCGGAGCACAACTCTGATTAACGAAAGGAGGAATGTAAATTTGCATTAACGCAGAAATGCCCGGACAAGGGGTTCACACAAGATCTTATGAACAGACTTTGCTTGCGTCTGATTCCTACACGACATCAACATGATTAAGGAGTGAAACCATGCAATTACCTTTTGGGTCAGCTAACATTGCCAGAAAAAAATTGTATTTGACTTTAGCAGCAATCGCCGGATTATGCATTCTCGGCGGTGTGCTCTGGAAAGAGCATAATCATCCTCAGGCAGTTCTTAAAGAAATTCCGGTGGTACGCACCACCGTTGCCGGCGCCTCGGGCGTCTCTCAGGGATATACCTACTCCGGCGAAGTACGCGGGCGCTATGAAAGCCAGCTCGCCTTTCAAGTAAACGGTAAAATTGTAAAAAGAAACGTACAACTGGGCAGTACCGTCCAAACCGGCGACGTACTCATGCAAATTGATGCCAAGGACGTTGTACAAACGGTAAATAACTACTCCGCCCAGGTAGATTCGGCCGAATCAAAGCTGCAGCTAGCGGAGAGTGATCTCAAACGTTACCGTGAACTATTGGAAGGCGGTGCTATCAGCCAATCCCAATATGACCAGTACCTTAATGCTTATAAAGTAGCCGTGGCCGGGGTACGGCAAACCCAGGCCCAGTATGCGCAAGGTGCCAATCAATTGGATTACACCCTGTTAAAGGCCGATAAACCGGGCGTTGTATCCGGCATCTCGGCCGAAATCGGGCAGGTAGTCAGCGCCGGGCAAGTGATCGTTACCGTCGTGCAGGATGGCGAACGGGAGGTGGAAATCAGTGTGCCGGAAAACCGTATCGAAGAACTGCGCAAGGTGGAAAGAATGCAGGTTTCTTTCTGGGCTTTACCCAATGTAACAGTGGACGGCAGGGTAAGAGAAATTTCCCCGATGGCCGATCAAACCACCCGGACGTTTAAAGTACGAATCAGTCTGCTCAACCCGCCGCCCGAGATGAAGTTAGGCATGACCGCTACCGTAGCTATAGCAGACAACACGGCGCAACAGGTTATAAGCATTCCCGTAGCCGCTGTCTATCAAACCGGAAATACCACACCCGCTGTTTGGGTAGTCACAGACGGAACTGTAACCCTGCGCTCCATTCAGACCGGCAATTACGGTAATGACAATACCATTCAGGTAATCAGCGGCCTGCGTCAGGGTGAGCGGATCGTCATTGCCGGGGTACATAAACTGACCGAAGGGCAGCAGGTGAACATCGGCGGTGAATCGCTATGAAAGGATTTAATTTGACCGAATGGTCCCTTAAGCATAAACAATTTATTTATTTCTTTATTGTTCTCTTTTTTATCGCCGGTATTATCTCTTATAAAAACCTCGGCCGCATGGAAGACCCTGACTTTACCATCAAACAAATGATTGTCACCGCCACCTGGCCGGGAGCCACAGCCAAACAGATGGAAGAGCAGGTTACCGACAAAATCGAAAAGAAATTACAGGACCTGCCAGGGCTTGATTATTTAAAAAGCTACTCCACTCCGGGAAACACGGTGATTTACGTTCATCTAAAAGACACTGTGCTGCAAAAGGACGTACGCAGCAAGTGGCTGGAAGTGCGTAATATGGTCGGCGACATAGCCGGCACTTTTCCCTCCGGTGTTACCACGCCGCAGTTTAATGACCGGTTTGATGAGGTGTATGGTGTGGTGTTTACTCTAACCGGTGATGGCTATACCTATGAAGACATGCGCGAAAAAGCGGAAAAAATCCGGCGGATGTTACTGGGAGTTCCCAGTGTAAAAAAAGTGAACCTGCTCGGAGTACAAACCGAAAAAATTTATATTGAAATTGAAAATAACAAGTTAGCCCAACTTGGAATTGATCCCAATTTAATCACAACCACCCTGCAGGCGCAAAATGCCATGTCGGCGTCGGGTATGCTGGAAACAGCAACCGATAATATTTATTTGAGAATTACCGGCATGTTTGAAAACCTGGAGGACATTCAGAATACTCCTATTCAGGCCAATGGACGCACCTTCCGCCTAGGCGATATCGCTACCATTACCCGTTCCTACAGCGAGCCCTCCGATCCCAGGTTTTATTATAACGGCGAACCCGGCATCGGCATTTCCCTGGCGATGGAACCAGGCGGCAACGTACTGGTTTTAGGGGAAAATATAGCGAAAACGATCGAACAGGTAAAAAAAGAATTGCCCGCCGGCCTGGAGATTCACCAGACCGTCAATCAGCCCAAGGTGGTGGAAAGTTCCATTGATGAATTCGTAGAATCACTGTTCGAAGCCATCGTTATTGTCCTGATTGTAAGTTTTGCCAGTCTGGGTGTGCGCTCCGGCATTATCGTGGCGTTATGTATTCCGCTGGTTATCGCGATCGTATTCACCTTCATGAATCTGTTTGGCATTGATTTACACCGCATCTCCCTGGGTGCGCTCATTATCGCGCTGGGTTTGTTAGTAGATGACGCGATTATTACCATTGAAGCCATGGCCGTTAAGCTGGAGCAAGGCTGGAGCCGCTTTAATGCCGCCTGCTTTGCCTATACTTCCACGGCCTATCCCCGCTTAACCGGCGAACTGGTAACCTGCGCCGGCTTCATCCCGGTCGGTTTTGCCGTCGGGACCGCTTCAGAATACTGTGTCAGCATCTTTACGGTTGTCACCATCGCTTTACTCACCTCCTGGCTGGTTGCCGGAACCGCCACCCCGCTGTTAGGATATTTGTTTATCAAAATTAAACCGAAAGGTGACGGTGAAACCGAGCATGATCCCTATGATACGAAATTCTATCAAAAGTTCCGCCAGCTTTTAGTCTGGTGCCTGACCCACAAAAAGACCGTATTGGTTGCCACTGCAGCTGTTTTTATCGCCGCCATCGGTTTATTGGGATTGGTTAAACAACAATTCTTTCCCGCTTCCACCCGTCCGGAACTGATTATTCAACTGGAACTGCCGGAGGGTTCTTCCATTAAAAATTCGGACGCCATTGCCCGTCAGTTTGCGCAAAAATTAGCAGGCGATCCGCAAATTTCCTATTATACCTATCACGTAGGCGAAGGCGCTCCCCGTTTTGTGTTAAGTTTCGACCCGACCTCCAACAAACCGAATTTTTCCGAGTTTATTATTGTGGCCAAAGATGCCAAAGCCCGGGACGAACTGCAGACGAAATATCGCGAACTATTAATCAACGAATTTCCCAACGTGCAGTTCCACACCAAGGTAATCAACAACGGACCGTCGTCCGACTATCCGGTAATGCTGCGGGTAAAAGGCTACGATGTGGATAAGGTGCGGGATATTGCCGAACAAGTACGGACAGTGATGGCCGCCAATCCCCATACCCGGAATGTAAACTTAAAATGGAGCGAAAAAAGCAAGATTATGCATTTAGCCATAGACCAGGATAAAGTCCGGAAGTTGGGAATTACCTCGCAGGCGCTGGCGACTGCGCTGCAGATGCAGCAGTCAGGAGCGGACATTACCCAATTCAGGGAAAACGACAAAACGGTCAATATGGTACTCCGTTTTGCTGCTCAGGACAGAAATGACCCCGTTTATCTAAAAGATTTCAATATTCCGATTGGCAATGGAAAATATGTCCCGCTGGATCAGATTGCCACCATCAGTTTCGAGACTGAGGACGGTTTGATTTACCGGCGTGATTTAAAGCCGATGATCTGGATACAGGCGGAATTGAATTCTCAGGATGTAACCGGAGATGACGTGGCGGAACAAGTATACAACAATTTGGCTGAACTGCGCGCAAGTTTGCCGTTCGGCTACAGCATTGAGTATGACGGCGGCAAAGAAGACAGCATCAAAGCCGTAAATTTCATGATGCAGCCGGTACCGGCGATGATCGTTGCGATTATGATTTTTTTAATGATACAATTGCAAAACATTCCCAAAATGATTTTGACGCTGCTTACGGCGCCGCTGGGCATTATCGGCGTAGCTGTCGGACTGGTTCTTACCAACAGCCCCATGGGTTTTGTCGTACAGTTGGGCATTTTGGCTTTAGCTGGGATCATTATGCGCAATACCGTGATACTAATGGACCAGATTGATCAATTGCTGGAAGCCGGCGAACCCCTCTGGGACGCCATTATCGATGCCACCGTCATCCGGCTGCGGCCCATTCTTCTGACAGCGGCGGCGGCAATTTTAGGAATGATCCCTCTGATCTCAAGTATTTTCTGGGGTCCGATGGCCGTCGCCATTGCGGCGGGGTTAATGGGTGCCACCGTCTTAACCCTGGTGGTACTGCCGGTCATGTATGCCGCCTGGTATAAAGCACAGCCCAATATAGATAGGCAAAATTCTTCAAATACCAGCACTACCAACCATTCGGTTTAAATAATCTTGATTTCAACTAAAACGCGCTTCAACACTAGTCTTTGAAGGTATTTTGAAGCAATGGAAGGTCAGCTCATACCTTATCCAGCGAAAGTAAGGTGAATCATTTGCAACCCCATATTGTCCAGCATGACCTGAAAAAAGGATGCCTGCTGCAAAAACTTGACCATACCGGGGCCTTTCCTATTGACGTGGCAGAAATACCTGTCTGCGCAGAATCAGCGCTTGCAGGGCAAACTCTGCAGCAAGCCTGGACTAAGGCGGATCTGAGTCTACTGCCTGTCGCTATCAACCGTAACAACAGATTTCTCTTTATTGCCATACACAGAGAACGGCTGCATCCCAGTGATACGCTGATTGTGATTGGCCAGCCTTCATCCATTCGAGAGTTACAAAGATTAGCAACCTTGCCTTCTCAATAAATAGATAAATCTGTCTGCTATAAGTTCTACAACATCCTATTAATCATATTCCGGTTCAATTAACCTCTTTCTTCCGGCGATAATCACATTCCCAGCTTAGGAGTATATCCCGTTACCCACTGCCGGCATTGCCGACGCAGAGATGCCTACCTCTACCTTCAAAAAATGATCCATGTCAGAAACGGGGGAAATCCGGTTTAAATCCATGATTGTCGTTACTGCGCACTCTTTTCATCGTCTACTAGCAATACATACCCTTGAACGCCATCCACACGTATCTTTTGCCCATCTTTAATAAGCGATGTTGCATCCTCGACCCCTACCACTGCCGGAATACCGTATTCCCGTGCTATGACTGCCCCGTGGGTCATCAATCCTCCCACCTCAGTGATTATGGCGACTGCCGACTGAAATAAAGGGGTCCAGCCAGGGTCGGTATGTGGGGCCACAAGAATCTCGCCTTTATTTAGAATAGCATTCTCCGGCCTGAGAATAACCCGCGCTATCCCTTCGGCTACTCCTGCGGAAACCGGACTGCCGATAAGTGTGCCTTCAGGAAGATTGTCTTTCCTCGCGGGAATAACCACTGTCTCCCCTTCACTGGTCATGACGCGCGGTGGTTTTAGGCGCTGGTGCCATTGATACTGTTCCTTTCGTTCGGCAATCATGTCTGAAGTTTTGCCCGCCAAATTACCTTCCAACAAGTGAATGAGCTCTTCCAGGTTCAAGAAATAGACATCTTCCGCTTGTACAAGGATCCCTTTTTTTACAAGTTCATCGGCTTCCGCTATTATCGCTTTTTTACACTCACCCATAATCCTGACAAGCAAGTACTTGTGGTGTTCTCTCATTCCCCCTAGATTACGGAATACAGTAATTAAGCGGCTAATGATCTTCCTTTTGAAGCAGCTTCCTTCTGCTGCGTCCATAATGTTAAGGGCGGCTGCTTCCGCAGCCTTTTCTCCTTCGGCAAAGCGTTTTCGGTGTTCACCAGGCTGTAAACTCCGTATATGACTGATAAGCGCCGATACCAATTGTGTTGGCGCCTCATGCCAGCGAGGATTTGTTAGGTCAATTTCACCGGGACATCGCATGCCGTATTTATCAATAAAAGATACAAAAGCAAGTTTAAAGCTTTTTCCGCCGGGAATTTGGTCAAGTCCCGAATAAAAGCTTTGATCGCCGGCTGTCTTCAGGTACTCCTGGACCTCTGGGAGGTCCCGCAGCTTATCGGCCAGGTCACCCAGCTCCAGCCCCATTTCACTGGTAACATTACCGGGAAGGGATTTATTCAGTCTATTTAATTCGGATGCATCTTTGAATTTACGCATAAGAATTTTTTTCAGCAACGCATTAGCGATAATCCCGGGGATAACGTAGGGTATCACGTTATTCACAATATCACGGAGCAAGGTATTCAACTGCAGTTGAACTGCTGCTATACGTTCGGCGCCCTGCTCCCTGTCGAGTAATTGTCTGGCTTGTTCTATTCTTTGCCGTATGAAGTTTTCAGTTTGGGATCTGGCAACTTTCGGATTCCCGGTACGAAGAGTGGTCCAGGCCTTGCGGAGAACCGGTACCACCATTTTTCGCAGAGAAGCGAGAGTCGTGTTCCCTGCCGATTCGTGAACGGCAAGAAACTCTGGACGCTTAACAATCGCATCAACGGCACGGCTCATGGCTTCATCGGCAATCGTTAATAGTTTGGGAAAAATTAAGCGTGCAATTTTATAATGAAGTATATCGGTAAGATCGACAAAGATTCTCCCCCCTGCCACTTTAAAAATACCGGCGGGAAATAGGGTTCTAAGTACAGATAAACCTAATGGTTTCATCGCATCGGTCGCCATTTGCACGTGCCCGAAAGATAACAGCACCCGCAATGGCTGCTGGGGAATATCCGGCAGGGGATATAACGTGGTAATGGGACGGCTCTGAACGAAAAAAAACTTACCGTCTGCCATACAAAACTCTATATCCTGCGGTTTGCCATAATGCTGCTCGATTTTTTTCCCAAAAGCGGCTAAGTCGTTGATTTGCTGATCGGATAGTACCTGCCTCTCCTGTTGTTCCGGAGAAAGCTCCCTGGTTATTGTGCCGCCGTCAGGTAGAGCATATATAGCCAGTTTCTTTTGCGATATCTTTTTGCTGATAATGGTATCATCCTTTACTTTGTACAGATCGGCGGATACTAGGCCGGATACCAGAGCTTCTCCTAAGCCAAAACTGGCATCTATGGAAACCACTGTCCGGTTTCCGTTCACCGGGTCGGCGGTAAACATGATTCCGGAAACATCGGGATTGACCATCTGTTGTACAACTATGGATATATACACTTTTCGGTGGTCGAAGCCGTTTTTAGCCCGGTAAGCAATGGCACGGTCCGTAAATAAAGATGCCCAGCATTTTCGGACATGCTGCAGAACTTCCTCCCGGCCTCTGATGTTTAGGTAAGTATCCTGTTGTCCGGCAAAAGATGCGTTTGGCAGATCTTCGGCTGTTGCACTGGAACGGATTGCATAGGCAGCATCCGCCCCTTGTTTAGTCCAGGCCTGAATAATTACATCGCTAATTTGATCGGGAACCGGTAATTGTTCCAGGTGGGCACGAATACGTTCACCCAACTCTCGCAGTTGGCTTAATTTAGCCGGCTCTATAGTGACAAGCCCGGCCAGCAAACTATTCATTTCCGGACTTGTTGCAATAAAGTCTTTATAAGCATGGGTAGTAACACAAAAACCACCGGGGACAGGAAAACCAGCCCGAGTCATTTCTCCTAAATTGGCACCCTTGCCGCCGACAAGCGGCAAATGGGCATGACCGATTTCATTGAAAAACATTACATAATTGGCCATCAACGTTTTCTCCCCGTCCTTTCGCCCCGTCTAAGAATAATCTGACGCTGGTTTCGAGATTTTCTGCCTGTTTAGCGGTAAAGCCTTCATTTCCAAGCAATGAAATATCATCCCATAGGATTTGCCCGATTGACTGTTTACATACCTTTCCTTCTCCTATATTATGACGACATTTGGTATGATTACCTTCAATGGCATCGCTATCATGCAACATTTACTGGACTTTGATTTGATTTATCTCTTTTGACAAATCATACATGATAGCTGGACGGAAGATTAACGTCATTGCAAGAATGGCTGCTCTGTAGTATAGTAAAATTATCCATAATGATAGTTAAAGGAGTTGCTGACAGAAATGCAAAATACCCCTTCCCCGTATGCAGGTAATAGTAAAACGATAGCACTTGTACAAAGCTTTTTCATGCAGGTCTACGGCTGGATGACCTCCGGTCTTTTAGCAACAGGAATATTTGCGTATTATACTGCCCACTCACCGTTCCTGCTCAGTACGATCTTTGGCAATAAGCTGGCTTTCTACGGATTGCTTTTAGCGAATGTGGGCATTGTTTTTGTTCTGAGCCGTTCGATACAGTCTCTCAGCGCAACAGCAGCCAGTTTTTTATTTTTTACCTATTCGGTATTGAACGGGCTAACTCTGGCATCCATCTTTTTGCTTTACACGCAGGGCTCCATTGCCACCGTCTTTTTCATCACTGCCGGCACCTTTGGCGCGATGACCGCATATGGCTATGTAACCAAAGCTGATTTAAGCAAGTGGGGCAGTATTCTCTTTATGGCCTTAATTGGTCTCATCATTGCTTCTCTGGTCAACATGTTCTTGCAAAGCTCCGCATTGCTGTGGGTGCTAACCTATGCCGGCGTCCTGATTTTTGTCGGGTTGACCGCTTATGATACCCAACGCCTGAAAGAAATGGCTTATAGCCTGGAAGACGAAGAGACTGCCGGCAAGTTTGCCGTGCTTGGCGCGCTTACTTTATATCTTGATTTTATTAATCTGTTCCTCTATCTTCTGCGCATCTTCGGCAAACGGCGCTAACCGGTTGCGGTGGATACAAACGGTTAAACTCCTGCCAGATCATGAAAAATCCGGCAGGAGTTTTCTCTTTGGTGAATATGTCTATTTAACGTAGCACCTCTCCAAAAATTACCCGGCTACATATCTTTTCCTGCTTCGAATGGAATCAATCAGATGCCGCAGAGCTAATATTGGATGTTTATAAAGCATGCGTGGTCCTGCATAACGCATCACAAGAACAATGTTTTGTCTCATCGTTTTCTGGTAGCAATGAACCGGACACTTGGCGCAGACGGGCTTATCCTGAGAAAAAATACAGCGTTCCAGTCTTTGCCGGGCATATCCAAACAAACGGCGGCATTCCACACATAGTCCGTCATCGGTTTGATGAACCCCCTTACAATACAGGAGAATCATCTTTTCTATACAAACTTGTTCCCTTAGGATTCTGTTATTTTTCAATTTCTTCCCTCCTGCTTGTCCCAACATATCTCTCAAGCCTTCTTGAGCTTCAACATTTATACAAGATAATATCACTTGTCAAAGTCCCAGATCATAAATCCTGTTGGCATTATCAAAAAACACTTTATCGTAATACTTTTCAGGAATAATATGCTCAGCAAACTCAATATAATTGGCGATATTAGCCAGCGGCCAATCGGTCCCATACATCAGACGGTCATAGTTGTCCAAATATTCCAGCCATACTTTTAAAAAGTCAATATAGCCATGCTTTCTTTGAAAAAAATCCGGCATGTTGTCAATTCGGCCTTCCAAAATTCCCGAAAGATCGGCAGCTACGTTTTCATTTTTTTCAATGACCGCGATAGCGTCTACCAGCCAGGGATTACCAATATGGCACATAACAAACTGAACTGCCGGATAGCGTACCGCCGCCTCATCCAAGACCATAGGATGGCTGTATTTCAGCAAGGCACTTCTGGTGGCTGTCAGCCCGGTATGAACGGCTACCGGTTTTTTATACTGCATGGCCAACTGATAAAATGGGTCAATCACCGGATCGTAAATATAAAAATGATTGTAGCCCGGATATAGCTTAATGCCTACACAATTTTTTCTTTGCAGATGTTTTTCTACCAAATAAGCTTGCTGTACCGCCTCTTCCTTATTAAAGCAGGTACTATCCAGCCCGATACAATAGCTAAGATAGTCAGGGTAATGGTGTTCGTTCAACTGCAGCCCCCCGTTACCCATGACCACACCATGAACAATGTTATGCGCAGCATATTGCGCCTTTAGATGCGCACCGGTATTTTTATGGCCTGCTACTTCTGCAATCTGGTCAAAGTAGGGGTCCCGGCAGAAGTGGATGTGGGCATCAATAATCTTCATTGGGCATTAGTCCTTCCTTACATGTTTTCTTATATTTCTATTCTACATTGTATGCAACCTGTTTATGGAAAGTAACATATCTATACCTTTATCATACCATTGTATACTGCCAATGAGAAGTGGTATCAAACGTCATCTCCCTGCCACCAGCACAAAGACCGCCTAAAACATAAAAATTTTTATATTTTTGATGAACACACTAAGGGAGTCGCTATGGTTCAAAGTGGGAATTAATTTAAATAGCAGGAGGCAGAAGTTTATCTTAAATTAAAACTTCTGCCTCCTGCCTACTGGCCAGCATAATGAACACACTACCACTATGTCAATCCTATTGGGAAAAATGATTATTGGGAATTTCCTTTCATTTATTCTACAATATTATAATGATTTAACACTGCCTTCAGCGTTTTAACAGATATTGATTGTTCACCCATTGATTCCATGAATAATATTAGAGCTACCAACACGTCCAGACAAGATGAATGATTTAACGGATCATCACTGTTCACGCTTTTCCCTGCCACCCTCCATTAACATAATATCTTAATATATAATATTCTCCAATTAAGCTTAAGGTTAAAGCGGCTGGTAATCAGGTGTTTGCAATTGCCGTTCTCCTGGATTTGTAATATAGCCTAGTTCAATCAAAACAGCAGAGATTTGCCTAAAATAGATAGCATTTTCCTAAGTAAATTGCTATCTAACCATAAAAAACCCGGCAGCCGAGCTACCGGGAAATAAAATAACCTTTAAAAGAAGAATGGAACGCATGTAAATTAATCTTTCTTTTGTGCGGCAGATGCCACAGGACGAAACAAACGTATCACCCATAGAAATACAATAGCGCCGATCGTGCTTGCAATAATTGCACCGATCGTGCTATACGCTGTGAATCCCATCAGGTTAAATAAGAACCCTCCAATGTATGAACCTATGACCCCTGTTATAAGATCGCCCCAAATACCAAAGCCTCCGCCGCGCGATATTTTTCCTGCAAGCCAGCCGGATATGATGCCAATCAATAGAAACCAGAGCATTGTTTTCACCTCCGGTTGTAGTATTCCCAAAAAATAAAAATATAAACAAAAAACTCCGGACATAGGGACGCTCATTCTATCCTCTATACCTCTTTCGAGAATATTCTTCCAGAATTCCGGTCATCAATGCACTCTTTCATTACCGTTATTGGCCACTCTTCTATTTTTTACATAAGATATAATATACATAAGATATAATATATTATGTAAAAGGAGAATGGACTATGACTAAACGGTCTTGGTGTAAGGACATACCGCAACCCATCCGGGGCGATGGTGCCGGAGCCCTCGACCTCGGTCCGCGCAACATTGCGCGGGACCTTGAAAATCCTGATATGTTCATCCGGCCGGAAACTGATGCCGGCTTAATTCCCAACTTGAAATTCTCTTTTTCCGATGCCCATATGACTTTAAATCACGGCGGATGGTCGCGGGAAGTGACCATCCGGGAGCTGCCGGTCCCAACAACTCTGGCGGGCGTAAATATGGCGTTGACACCGGGTGGCGTGCGGGAAATGCACTGGCATTCCCAAACGGAATGGGCTTATGTACTGGACGGCAGTGCCCGTGTAACTGCAGTGGACCAGGATGGACGTAATTTCATCGGCGATATCTTCGTCGGTGATCTTTGGTTTTTCCCTGAAGGGATCCCCCATACGATCCAGGGACTGGAGAACGGCTGCGAATTTTGACACCGCCGGAGCTGGTACAAAGCAATTTGGACGTAGGCGCGAACTTTATCGACAGCCTGAGAAAAAAGAAAGTAGAAGTTGTATAATACCAATGACCCTGGTTTCACATATTACCCTCCGGCTCAATTACTACTTATTTTAGACCAACCCTTGCCAATGTCTTGTCAAAGATGCCAGCGATTGTAACAGTGTATATAACCAAAAACCGGCCTCATCTGAAAAGATGCAGGCCGGTTAATGCTACACAAGTACTGGAAATATCAATTCCCGGTGTTTAGCAGTTGAACAAGCTTGTTGATTGTTTTTCTGTTACATACGGTTATTGATGCGTCCAGTTTATGTAATTTCGGCACGTTCAGAAGCTCGGATACCGCGATGGATCAAGAACAAAGACTCTCACCCCATGAGTACGGCCTAACTCATATAATTCTTCGTCTGAAGCATCTATATGAACATCAAACACTTTACCCTTGACCGCTCCTCCGGTATCTTCTGCAATACGCTGGAACACCCTGCCGTCAGGCATGACAATTTCCACCTCCGACCCTAGCGGAACCAAGTTGGGATCAACGGCTACCGTTCTGCCCGAGGTGGCTGTTGTGCCTGATGCTGTTTTCCCTTTGTCGTTATACCAGGTCACTTGTGCGCCGTCTATGTAGCGAGCCACCCGCCTCCCACCACGGCTGGTTGGGTAGACTTCCCTCTGGATCGCCAGTTCACGCCTTAGAACGGCTATATCTTTTTGCAAGTCCTCAACCTTTTGCTGATTCACTTGGGCCTCGGATGTCAGTTGTGTTATTTTCGCTTCGCCTGCTTGCTTTTGATAATTGGTTATTTGGTAGGTAGTACCAAGAACCAGGATCAGTATAATCGTACCAAGAATCAATTTTAGTCTCATCCTATCACTCCTTCAAAGGATATATTGAGGCTTGGTATCATTATAGCGGTAAGTGGAATCCGTATCAATGGATAAATTTTCTCAGTTGTGATAAGCCTGAAAAAGCATTAAACGGCGCATCTCTTACTGCCGTTTCTATATTATCCAAATAATAATCCGGCTATTTACAATATAAACTAGCCGGATTATTATTATCTCCTCTATTTACGAATGAAACCAGGGCATATACACTACTAATAACCATATTTCTTACCACTGCATCAGCATACAAAAACATATCGGTATCCTGCTGCTTTTTCAAACTATCGGAACCTCTAACAAATTCTGCAACAGCCTTTGAATCATAACTCGAATAAGCTACTTTTATCCCTATCCGTTTTGCATAGTCCATATCAATATGATCATAACGAATGGTTCTGGTAGAAAGATAATGGATATTAAGAGCCTTTAATTGATCCATGATGGCAGAATCAATTTTACTCTGGCCAAGAATACTAACTCCGTCACAGCCCCGGGCCATTTCTATCGTTTTATCGTTTAACGTTTTTTCCGTATAAACAATTTCTATAATCAAGTTTGCTGCAATTTCTTTAAAATATTTGACTTCATCCTCTTCAATTTCATAGGCTATCAATTTCATCTTCCGGTTCCTCCCCGCTATCAATCCTGGGTCCATGCTTGATTTCCCGGCATTTTATAGCTGTTTAGAGATATTGGAACTTCTAAACCATATTTCCGATTATTTGATTCGAGTCAAATAATTAGCTAAAAAAAGAAACGCTCCACAATTATTGAACAGCTATTGATTTCATTTGATGGATATTTATTGCTCCCTGTTCTACTCCCAATACATGCTCAATAAGCTCTTCTGCTAATGTAAATTGATCTGCCAGTAAATCTTCCTGCATTTTAGCATAAATCGCTTTAATTAAAGAATCTATGATAGCCTGAATGAGATTGACTGCAGCTTGCGGCCTACTGATTTGAAAATACTTTTTTTGTATTCCCGCCTCAATAATCTCCAAAAACAAAGGTTTCGTTAATTCTCTTCCCTGCCGGGATAGCTTGTCCAAAAAATGAATAGTACGTTCATTATATAGAAATTCAAACAATAATCCGTCATTGCGATATAGATTCTTTAAAAGGCTCTGTATGATTACCTGAATCTTTTGGAGAGGAGAAATATGATCAGTCCGCAGGATCATTTTTACTTCTGATAAAAAAATCAAAAGCTGACGGTCAATCAATGCTTCTAATATTTCCTCTTTCGATTTGAAATAGTAATATATCGTTCCATGCGCTACACCCATGCTTGTTACAATATCAGCAATACTGGTTTCATGATAACCCTTAGCATAAAATAAAGGTTCGACAGCATCTAAAATTTCATTGATGCGTATTTTAGGGTCTTTTTGCGGCCGCGCCATAACGATCACTCCATGAACTGACTTATTCAAATTATAAGGAATATTTTGGTAACCGTCAAGGACAACTATCACGAGCTCCCTCTGAAATATTTATTTTTCGTAGCTGTACCTTTTGCAGTTATTGGTTTAGAAGATACGGATACTCCCACGACAACGGACTGGCAGGGGATACTCTCATTTGGACTGGGATTAACCGCCCTCCTTATTGTCCTTTCGGAAGGTCAGACCTGGGGGAATCCGTTTCCCCACTCTCGGTTTATTTATTCTATTTACCTGAATTTCTTGCCATATTGGACATAACAACTGTTTTTTCTTTTTCGGCAGCATTTTGTTGAAATTTATGATAAAATAGCGAAGGAATGTAAGAGGATATGCGAGGAGAGGCAGAAAAAAACATGACAGCGTGGAATGTGTTTGAGATTATGGGAATAGTGGCTTTTGCCGTTTCCGGTGCATTAACCGGGATACAAAAACGGTTAGATGTCTTCGGCGTATTAGTATTGGCCATAACAACAGCGATCGGCGGTGGAGTATTGAGGGATGTTATTATTGGCAATACGCCGCCGTTGACATTTCGGGACCCTACTTTTTTCATTATTAGTTCGGTGGTGACTATCGGGGTTTTTTTCACCTACCGCTGGTTAGAGCAATATAAACATACGATTCAAATATTCGATGCCATCGGTCTAGGCGCCTTTACGGCTACCAGCGCCAAGCTGGCGATTCAACACAACCTGGATTCTGTATTTATTATAACTACCGTTGCCGTCATTACAGGAATCGGCGGAAGCGTTATCCGCGACGTGCTGGTCAAGGAAATTCCCTATGTATTCCGTCAGGAGGTTTATGCAATCACTACCATCATGGGGGCCATGGTCCTTTATTATTCCCAGATGTACTTTGCCGGTTCTATTCCTTTATATCTTTGCTTTGGAGTCACAACAGGCCTGCGGCTCTGCTGCATTAAATATGGATGGAACTTTCCGGTTCTTGGCATAGATTCGGAAAAGCCGGTATCCGGTAACCGGAAATTGGGTAGTTAATTTTATAATTTATCCGCAAAGCACGGCCTAGATGGGATCAGGCTGCAGTCATACTATCCGGATAAATAAAGGCCTGTTTACCCCAATAGAATAATCATCCATACCCATCATGCCGGCTACCGTTGACATGTAATCTATTTTCCGGCCTGCCTGCTCATCCTTTATTTTTGCTTTTGCTCAAGGATACGTTTTAATTTCTCTATTTCGGCAGCTGATAAATTTTTCTCCTCAAGAAAATTAGCAAACATCACATTTAGCGAACCGGAAAATACCTTTTCTAAAAAAAACTGGCTTTCTGCTTTTACACAATCATTTTCGGCAACAAGAGGGTAATAAATGTATGTCCGGCCATCCTTATTAAACGCTCAGCCCGCCCGGCCTTTATCAGTAGCCGGGTGAGCTGATCTTTTCTTATTTACCTATTAATCATTAAGGTACATACTGTCCAACAAGGCTTTTCCCGCAGCAGTCTTAAAGTATTTATCCCGTATGACTTTTATCTGTTCCTTCTTTATGCCGTCTTCAAAAATATTGACCAAAAAATCTGCCTCAACCAATATTTGAAAATCCACACCTTCAATCTTTGAATAGGTATGATGATGCCCGATGAGAAAACAGACTCGATCAATGATCTCTACCGGCAGATTGAGTTCCCGTAGCAAAGCTTTTGCTACCGGCGGACCTTCGAGTTCCTGGTAGGTGCCGGCAGCAGAGTTGTATTTTTGTTCGCTGTTTTTAATGCCGATATCATGCAAGATAGCTGCCGCTTCCAGAACTTCCTGTGTTGCCGCCGGCAGTTTCTCCATTTCCGCAATGCTTTTTGCCAAGCCATACACCTTAAGTGCGTGATTGATCCTTCTGACATCTCCCTGAAAGTAGGCTATCAGCTGATTCATTATGCTGCCTGCTACACTATTCAAACAAACCACTCTCCCCTACTGATAAAGTATTGAATCTATTGATTCCTGAGAATATTATACCAGTCCCTTACTTTAAATAAATCTCAGTTTGCTCTTTTCCTCTTCCAACGGTGGCATAGTCACCGTCAACACTTGTTATGTTTACTTCCAATTGCGTTACATACGGATCTTCCCAGAATAATTTTGGCTACCTTCAATATAACATCTCCAGACCGGATCAAGGGTTATTTCAGCTTTTCTCTCCTATATGTAGTTTATAAAATATTGTCAAGAACACCTCATTACCGTTCCTCTTTAAAAGCCTTTATTTCTTTCCAATCATAAAAAATCCTGCAGCATACTCATTCTAAAAACCAGGCCACTTCTGCCGCCGTCCGGCAGTCTCCCGCTATAATAAATTCAGGATAAATGGTAATGATAATAACCACGAAGAAAAGGTATAAGCATATGAGGAAGGATAGCATGGACAAAAAGCAACGAAATTTTTCCACCTGGTTTTTTATCATCGCCCTGCTGGTCACCTGGATTTTTAACGATCTTGTTTACAAACCGTTTATTATCCGCGAAACGGAAGTGAGTTATAGTACCTTTTTACAAAATTTAAATGAAAATAGGATAAGCAAGGTTGTTCTAAACGGCGACCGTATCATTTTTACTTTGAAAGCTGCTGAGGGACAAAAAGAAACCATGGGCAATACCGTGTCGGTTAATGATCCTGAATTAATTAACCGCCTGGCGGCTGCCGGGGTAGATTTTTCGGCACAGGCAGCCACCCAGGGCTTGTTTTCCACTTTGCTGGGGTGGCTGATGCCGCTGCTGCCGCTGCTGCTGATATGGTATTTTCTGTTTAAACGCATGGGAGGCGGTCCAAGTGCCATGTCCCTGGGCAAAAGCAAGGCCCATGAGATTCAAGGTGAAATGATTGGTGTTAAATTCAGTGATGTCGGCGGTGCAGGCGAAGCGGAAGTGGAACTGCGGGAAATCATCGAGTATCTGAAAAACCCGGAAAAATTCAGCCGGATGGGGGCCCGGCTCCCTAAAGGAGTCCTGCTGGCCGGATCACCCGGGACGGGGAAAACCTTGTTAGCCAAAGCAACCGCGGGAGAAGCGGGAGTTCCTTTTTTCTTTCTGACCGGCTCCAGTTTTGTAGAAATGTTTGTTGGAGTTGGCGCTGCCAGGGTACGCGACCTGTTCCAGCAGGCCCAGAAAAAAGCACCCTGCATTATCTTTATTGATGAAATTGACGCTATTGGGCAGGCCCGTACCAGTGCAGGGCGAATCGGAGGACATAGCGAACAGGAAAATACCCTGAATCAGCTGCTGGCCGAGATGGATGGTTTTAAACCTAACTCCGGTGTAGTTATTATGGCGGCAACCAACCGTCCGGAGATTCTGGACCCGGCGCTCATACGGCCCGGACGCTTCGACCGCCAGATTCAGGTCACCCTGCCTACGGAACCCGGCCGGCTTGAAATTCTTCGCATTCATACCCGCCAGATGCCGCTGGACAGTGATGTCGATATTGAACGGCTGGCAAAAATAACGGCAGGTTTTTCCGGAGCCGAGCTGGCGAATATTGCTAATGAAGCTTCCCTGCTGGCAATCCGGCGGGGTGCCTCGCTTCTTTCCATGGCGGATTTTGATCTGGCCATTGAGCGGGTGGTGGCCGGATTGCAGCGGAAAACCCCTCTTTCCGAGGATATCCGGACTAAGGTTTCGTATCATGAAGTCGGTCATGCGCTTATTGCTTACTACCTTCCCGGGACAGACCCGGTCCATAAAATCAGCATCATTCCCACGGCCAAAGGCGCACTGGGATATACCATGCAAATGCCGGAAGAAGACCGGTACTTAATCGGTGAGAATGAGCTTAAGGCCCGGATGGCCGTCATGCTGGGAGGACGGGCTGCGGAGCTGCTCATTTTTCAGGAAGCCTCCACCGGAGCAGCCAATGACTTAGAACGGGCTACGGAAATGGCGCGGCGGATGGTCACAGAGTTTGGTATGTCACAAAAACTGGGGCCGGTCCGTTATGCCGCCATCACCGGCGCTTACCTGCAAAGTGCAATTGTAAGCCGGGAAGATTTAAGCCCGGTTACGGTTGCCAATATTGACGAGGAAATTCAACGGCTGGTGGCGGAAGCGCAAAAAACCGCTCTAACCATTTTAACCGAACATCTGCCGGTGCTGCATGAAGTCGCTCGCTTTCTTAAAGATAAGGAGGCAATTTCCGGCGACCAGCTGTCAGCTATGGTGCACTCTATGCAATCATAACATCCTGGACCCGCGCCAAAGGGACGGTTCTTTCGCTTCTTGGCAATCAATCCACTCTGATTGCCAGGCTACACACATCGTTTCGAAAAATAGACGGAAAGACTGGTATCCTGTTTTTATTTTCCCGCTTGCTCTTCGATATCGACAGTTACGGCCCCTTTCGAACCATCGCCAATCGAATTGCTTAACTGTTTGATGGTTTCCCGCATTTTTTCCTGATAATAACCTGTTAACGCAAACATGCTGGTATCCATAAGGAAATCAGTTTTGACACCATTTTTTTCTTTTTGCCCGTTTATGGCAAAACTGTCCGCGCTGCCTGAAAAGTCATTACCGGCGGACGTATTTGCCTGCTCCGCTCCGCCGGCAGCATTATCTTTTCCGTCTGCCGATTTCTTGTCTTTATTATCCGTTTCCTCAGAACTCTCACCAATCAAAACTCTCATATTTTTACCGATCACCAAATAAGTATATACTCGACCGCCCTCTTTGACAGTCATATACTTCCAGCCGCCACTGCTGCTGTCTGTTTCCGCAGAAGACTGGCTCTGTCCCCCATCATAGGCAGTCTGATTTTTCACCATTGCCGAAACTCCCTGCAAATCCATACAATCCCCACTTTCTTTCCAAAAATTTAGCATCTCTAGCTTATTTATCGTACTTTTCCCAAAAATTCTTAACCGTACCGCCGGCTTTGCGCAGCAGTTTGTTTTGCAGTGATCCAGTCAGGTATCTTGACAACGGTTTCGTTATTTCTCAAATGGCCTGGAAAACTCCTTTCAAATTAATACCATAATTTAGCAGGAAATTCCTGCTGATAAGCTAAACTCCTTTAATAATGTTCGAGTTGCAAGATGCTAATTATCAGATCGATTCTCCCCGTTCTTAAAGTACTTTGGTGTAGTTACCTCTATTAAAAATAGCAAGGGGGTTATGAAAACGGAAAGTACCGAAGCGAAAATTAAGGCCAAGGCAAAAGCGTTAGGCTACGACTCCTGCGGGATCATTGCAGCCGTAAAATTCCATGAATTTTTGACTCAACTTGACACGCGAAGCAACCTGTTTCCGCATTCAGGCCGGTTTTACAACCGTTTAAGAAGATTAGTTGACCCGAAAGAAAATATCGATTGGGCACAATCCATTATTGTCTGCCTGCGACGGTATGATAAATACAGGATACCTGATGGCCTGGACCGTCTGATCGGCAGGACCTACCTGGTTGACGGCAGATTACCTTATGCTAAGGAACATGCCGGTTACGTTGCCTTTGAACAGTTCTTACAGGAGCTTGGGTTCCGGACAGCCCAGAATGTGGTACCGGCCCGCTGGTCAGCGGTTCGTGCCGGACTCGGAAAATTCCGTAACAACAACTTCGTGTATACGGATCACGGGTCCTGGAACTGGATTGACACTTGGGTTATCGACAAACCGCTGGACTACGAAACGCCTAACGATAGCACCCGCTATTCCTGTCCGGAAGGCTGCGCTAAGTGCGTTAAAGCCTGTCCCACTGATGCCTTGTCGGCACCGTTAACCATGGACGCGACTAACTGCATTGCCTACCTGTCGTTTACACCCGGTTTTTTTCCGCCGGAAAACGTACTGCCTAAAATGGGAACTTGGCTATATGGCTGTGATATCTGTCAAAACGTCTGCCCGGTAAACAGGAAAACCTGGCAGGGAAACAGCGGCTATTTTCCTGATCCCTTCCCTCTGCCGGATTTGCTCACTCTCGAAGCCGTATTTTCCATGGACGAGGCAACCTATCTGGAAAAAATCCAGCCCCGTTTTCTGGTATCTTGGCAAGCAGGATATAGCACACTGGAAATATAATGCCATACGGGCTATGGCTAATGAGAATTTACTGAAATACCAGACATATTTCCACCAGGCCCTTGCAGATCCCCACGATAACGTGCGACAGGTTGCCAAATGGGCATTAGATCAAATAAATAAACAGTAATATACAAGAATGTAAAGCGATTAGAATCGTAATTTACCCTTTTCAATCCATTGGTAAGCTGCAGGATCCGGGAGACGGCTTGCTCAAGAAATAATCATTGGCGGTGCTACCGTACCTTCCTTACCAAAAGATAAGGTAATTTCAGAATTGAAAAAAACGGTAGAAATATGATCTGATTTTTGTGATTATACATTTAATCTAATCATAATATGACGTTAACAAATCCCTTTATTTTCCAATATATAATAAAATCATTCCGAATTACATAGAATGACTTACAAGGGGGATTTGTATGAATAAGGCAGGGAGATTCTTGAAATGTTTTATCATGGCAGGTTTAACAACTACCCTATTGGTATCGGGGGCTACTATGAATGATATTCGCGTTACGTATGCCAAACCTCTTCCCCAAATCTTCGATCTGGAAGCACATCGCGGCGGACGGGACGCCCGCCCGGAAAACACGCTAATTTCCTTTGCCTATGCTATGGAATTAGGGGTAACCACTTTGGAAATGGATATGCAAATGACCAGGGACGGTCGAATTGTGATTAGCCACAATTCGTCTATGAACAAACATTTAGCCAAAGGTCCTGACGGGAAATACGTCGAATCCGGCAAATATGATATCCGGACCATGACACTGGCCCAGGTTAAGCAATTTGATCTGGGAACCATGAATCCGGCCGCCGGCGATTATTACGAAAGTCATGGTAAAACCCAAATAGCCGTCCCCGGAACCAAAATGCCCACACTGGAAGAAGTATTCGAGTTAGCAGCTGCCTATGGGAATGACAAGGTCATGTTTAATATTGAAACAAAATCCTATCCCGATCCCGCATTTGCCGAAGCGAAAAACAATCCGGCTCCCGCTGTGTTTGCCAAAAAGGTTTATGAAATTGTAAAAAAATATCACATGGAAAATCGAGTCATGGTTCAGTCTTTCGACTGGAGAACGCTGAAAGAAATAAATAAGTTAGACCCTAAGATCACCCTGGTAGCTTTGACCTGCGAGCAGCCATCCTGGGGCCGCGACAGCGTCTGCCGCCAGGTCGGCGAACCGGGAGCTTCCCCGTGGATGGCCGGTCTTGATATTGATGATTTCAAAGGCGATTATGTGAAAGCGGCCAAGGCCATTGGGGCCGATGTCGTATCTCCTTATTGGGAGGAACTGTCCAATGAATTAGTCAGCGAAGCCCATGAGCTGGGTATGAAAGTGGTGCCCTGGACGGTAAATAGTCCTGATAAAATGAACATGCTGATTGACATGGGCGTCGACGGCCTCATTACCGATAAACCCTGGATTCTTCGCGAGCTTCTTATTCAGAGAGGCATTCCCGTGGCGGAACCGACAATCAACAGCCACAGCCCCTATCACACCGATACCGGCATTGCTGCAGGAGAAGGCAAAAAACTACATAAAGGCGGAGATTCGGCGGAATAAATTGATCTGCAATGTAGTTCACCGCATGGTTAAAGGAAAACAGCAGTATGGTCCCGATATAGAGACCATGCTGCTGTTTTTATTTATTCTATTTTGTTTTGAGTTTTTTTATTTTAAAACGATAATTAAATATTCAAGGAGTATAATTATGAAAATATATAACTGCCGGAAAGGAGAGTAAGGATTTGCAAACTATAATCCAGATGATGAATTTGAAAGCTTCAACAATAAAGAATTTATTACATACCCTCATGGGATATTCTGAAATTGCACGCTGGAATTTCTCAAGGATCATCATGTCCATGACCGGTGATTACCGCTGGGAAGAATTAAACGACAACGGACGGGAACTACAAGACCAGTTGCGTAATGATTATCATTGCTTCATCAGCTTAGTACGTTTTTTAAGAAATGACCTGTCTAAATCTCAACAGGACATGCTGGAATCATCCGCCCAAAGAGTACTAAGTGTGATCAAACAAACCGGATTTCTCTTTAAAATGGACAAAGAAGACTATTTTAAAAACGCTGTATATGAGATAGACTTGCAAGCTAATTTAATCTCTGCAGCCTACCAGGTAACGGAGGATTACTGCTTGCTTATCCCTGATATGCAAACTTTAACGGACTGTCCAAAAATTGACTCATGGGAATTTAATGAGATAACTAAATTTAAAATCATCATATTATCCACAATATTAAAGGAAATTGATAAATCAAATACACAAAAAGCTCATGGCAACATCAAAACGGAAATTCTGCAATATGCCAAGCTGGGTAATATAATGGAAGGAATAAAAATTACTGATCACAGCATCGTTTATTTAGCTGACGGTACTCAAAAAAAATCGCCGGAAACACTGCCGTGGCTCGACTTAACTAATGATTATGATGCACTGATTGCCTCCTATTTCGAAATGGTACGGGCCCATCCACATTCGCAGGTAGCTTTGCTGACAGGCAATCCGCGCTTACAGGAACGGGCAGCCCTGGCTAACGCAATCCAAATTAAGCCTCCAATATATAAGCCTGCCAGTGAGCCGGATAATACGCCGCCAGTTCACGTAAAACCTAATGTCGAACCATCATCCATTCCATCGGAAAAGGTTAAATCAACGGATAAAAAGTCCGCTATTAAAAAATCCGGTGCGACACCGTTACCTAAGCCAAAGACGATTAAACCAAGGATTAGCCTCTCCTCGGCTAAACCAAAGGAAGGCAAAACAACGGCTCCGAAACCGAAACGATAATATCGGGTTGAGGCTTTACAGCTCAGGCTGCCATGCGAGTCAGGGCTCCGGTCCCTTGTGTTCATTGTCTTCCCCGGTTTTGGGCTGCAACTCTTCCGCCATTTCAAACTGCGGTCTCAACACCGCCGATGCTTGCATATTCTGCTGAGCCTTAGCCGTTTTACCAAGCCGGGTCCGGACAAAGAAAACTGCGGTATAGAGAGCCACCAGTATCAAACCTGCCAGCAGTCCGGCTCCTTGTCCGGGGACAAGCGGCATACTTACGATAACAGCGCCGCAACTCACAATAGCCAGCCAGGATGTATAGGGGTATCCGGGCAGCTGGCACTGTCCTGCCGGCGGACAGCCGCAGGCTTTGCGGAACTTATAGTGGGTGGCCAGGATAACGCTATAAGAAAATAGCAGCGAAAAACCGCCGGAGCTGATAAGAAAGAGGTATACCGTTTGAGGCAGCACAAACCCCAGGGTCATACCGGCAAGCATGCCTGCACCGGAAAATAAAATCCCGCGGCGAGGGATGTTTCCTTCATCCTTAATCCATAAGGGTGCATGCCCGTCGGTTGCCAGCGACCGGACCATCCGTCCAAGGCCAAACATGGCCGCAAGCATAGTCGATAGGATCGCAATGATCAGTACAACATTCATAACGGTTCCCGCCCAGGTCAGCCCCCATCTTGCCAAAGCAGCCACCAGGGGGCTTTCATTTTCTGACAGTGCCGTAGTGGGGATCAGCAGCAACAGGGATAGAAAAGCCAGCAGATACAATCCGACTAAAGCCCCGACGGTATAACGGATAGCCCGGGGGACCGTCCGCCTGGGGTTACTGCTCTCAGGTGCCGCCAAGCCGATGATTTCAAAACCGGCAAAGGTCAACACGACAATGAGCATACTGCCGGCCAGCCCGCCAAGCCCTGCCGGAAGCCAAGGTTCTGCTGCAAGAACGGATATTCCAATTGCAGGTACCCCTTGTACAAAACCTCCTATCAGGCTGAAAGCCAACAGGATAAAGCCGATAATGGAGAAAACTTTCACCACTGCCAAGCCGCTTTCCAGCTTGCTCAAGTGTTCAGCGCCAAGTAAGTTCAGTAAGGTGACGGTAATAATAATAGCTGATCCGGCAATGGCGATGGAAATCCCCGGCAGCCAGGTCTTTAGCAGGATGGCGGCAGCCGTCGCTTCGCTGGACATGGCCAGAACAAGGCCTGTCCAATACACCCAGCCTACTACGAAACCTACCCCCTCCCCATAAATTCTTTGAGCAAAAGTACGAAACGAACCCGGTGCCGGATCGGCTACGGTCATTTCCGATAGGGAAAACAAAATAATATAAACCAGTACCCCGGCTAATAGATAGGCAAGTACAATAGCCGGCCCCGCAGTTTTAACGGTTACGGCTGAACCTAGAAAAAAGGAACCGCCAAAAACTGTTCCCAGTGCCATCATGGTCAACTGCCATGCTGATAATCCCTTATCCATTTCATCCTCCCTGGTAGAACCCTATTATCTCTCATTCTATAAGCGTAGACATTGTACTTACTGCAACCCGTTCAATTTAGTATCTCCACTTTTCTAAAGGTTATTCAGGGACGGTTCTTTCGCTTCTCACCCATTAAGATATTGATGAACCAGTTCTGTTATTTAGTAAAAACCTCATAGGCAGGCCGGGTCATGCGATATTCATGAATTCTTTCCATTTTTCCTGCACGAAAAACAACCTTGCTGACTCCTCTTAAGTGATATGCTGTGCCTTTAACAGTACAGGCAAAATCCCATTCGTAAAAAGCACGGTTATCTTCATAGGTAAACGATAAAATCTCCCATTTATCCACCGTACTTTTTTCTGCAAGCCATTCATCCAACCACCTTTTTACATTTTTCTTACCCCTATAGGTCGGTCCGTGGGATTCGATAATAACACACTCGTCAGTAAGACAAGCCAATACGCTTTCTGCATCATTATTAACCCAAGCTTCATTATAAGCCAGTATTAGCTGATACGCTGTTTGACGCTCCACGGTTAACACCTTCTTCGTCTTTTAATGATTACCCTATGATCATCTTCCACCAACATATGATTATTACTTTATTTTCCATAAAATACACAAAACTCCTGCCAAATCCAGCAAATCAGGCAGGAGTTTCTTCCTTCAGCAGCAGATGCTTTTTTATCTGGTGGTTATCTCCCTGAGATAGATATGCCCGTATTCCCTGTAATGGGATATCCGCTTCCGGCAACTTTAGTATTGGCTCCGGAAAAATGGACATGGCGCAATCCTCCTTGGCTTTATTTCATTCTAACACTAAAATCCGCTCCAGCGCATAATAAACATGGCAGACATCCCCCATGCCATAGTCAGCAACGCATTGTTGGTCTTGAAAGCCACATAGGCTGCCAAAAGGCCCGCCATCAGATAATGATTTTGCCAGCTTATATCAATGACACCCCTAGGCAACAACAGGGCCGGCATAATTAAGGCCGTCAACACTGCGGTGGGTATATGTTTTAACCATCTTTCGAGCCATACGGGAATCCCGGTACGATGAAGTATGGCAAAAGCTCCGGCTCGGGTAAAGTAGGTTACTGCTGCCATAGCAAGAATAAGGATAACCATATCAGGCCGCATCGTTTTCACCTGCTTCCAGCAAACCTCCGACCAAACCCGCTACCAGACAGGCGATGATGATATACCATTTCCCAGGTAAAAATGCAGTGCCCAGTACGGCCGCAAGAGCCGAAACGCAAAATACCGAAAAACCCTTTCTATCGAGAATCCTTGGAACCAACAATGCCAGAAAAGTTACCGGCATAGCAAAATCCAGCCCCCACGCTAAGGGATCGGCAATATAACTACTTAATACCGCCCCGATGATCGTGGAGAACACCCAAAAACAATAAGCCGTAAGATTACTGCCTAGTTGATATCCTGGCTTATATCCATCCCGCTGTGACTTGGTAATGGTAATGGCGTACGTTTCGTCGACCAAACCGAAAGCCAGCAATGCCTGCAATGCAGCAGGCAGCTTATTGATATATGGCGCAAGCGATGCTCCCATCAGCAAATGCCGCAAATTAATTAACAGCGTGGTTAACGCAATCAATCCCGCATTCGTAACTCCCTGCGCCAGCATAGTGATACTAACAAACTGGGACGCCCCGGCAAAAACCAGCATAGACATGAGTACAACTTCCAGTGCGGTCAACCCTGCACTCAAGCCCATTATGCCACAGGCTATTCCAAAAGGTATTACGCCAAGCAATATGGGTATACTTTCGAGAATTCCCTGCATCACATCAGCCCACGCTAGGCTCTCCGGTTTATCAATATTCCATCCGTTCTCCATTTTCGCCACCTCATTTTGTTCCTTCCTACAATCTTAGCGAAAATAAAAAACAGCGTAAATATCCAATTTGCTGTCGACAATAATAAAATTGGATATTAATATCGTTTCCCCAGAATGGATATATCCAAATAGCTCATCAAAACCGTACTATTTTTTTCTCGTCTTATCAATTTGCATACGAATCTGTTTTGCATTTTCCATGATTTCTTCCTTAGTACCTTTCATCAGTAAACCACCAACACCAAGACATTCACAACCCGCACGTATCCATTCCGGAATATTAGCAACGGTAACTCCACCGCTTGCCAAAATCGGCATGTACGGTATCGGTGTCTTGAATATACTAATCAGCTTTGGCCCATAAAAATTAGAAATGGGAAAGGCTTTGATCATAGAAGCACCTGCTTCCAACGCTTTAACGGCTTCCGTAACGGAGGTGCATCCCGGCATATACGGAATCATATATCGATTACATACGCGCGCCACTTCCTTGCTAAAGTTTGGTGCAATCACAAATTTGGCGCCGGCAATAATGGCCAGGCGGGCTGTTTCTCCGTCCAATACCGTTCCTGCTCCGGCAATCAGTTTATCCCCGAATGTCTCGATTAAGGCACGAATTACGTCGCTGGCATTCGGCAGTGTATAACTGATCTCCATAACATCCACACCGCCAGCCAGACAGCCTTCCGCAATTTCAATCCCCCGCTCAACCGTCTCGGTTCTGACAATCGCCATCGCTCCTGTCGCTTCAATATGGTTCAATATACTGGGTTTTAACATGCCAATACCCCCTTATCCCGAATGCCGGAGCTGATAATATGCCAGCATTTTTTTAATTTTTTCATCAATTTCCGGTGTTGTTTTACTCACAGGATAACGTGCTGCCCCCACATCAATACCCGCCAAAGTCACAGCCCGCTTAATCATCGACGGAACTGTCCCCAGCTTTAAAACTGCCCGCAAGGCTTCGATTTCGCCCTGTTTTTTTTGCGCACTCTCCAAGTTTCCCTCCATAAAATAGCGGTAGATGGCAATATCAATATCCGCCAATAAGTTACTGGTGGCTGCAATGGCACCGGCCGCACCTGCTTGAAGCGCTTTCAGTATCAGTGAATCCGAGCCCGATAAAACGCTAAAATTCATTCCCCGGCTCAAATGAACATAAGCTTCCAGGTTGTGAATATCCCCGCTGCTATCCTTAATACCGATAATATTATCCACTTTGGCTAATTCCTGCACACTCTCCGGCTCTATATTAATCCCCGTATTCTTAGGAATGTTATAGAGCAGCACCGGTAAATTCACATTGGCAGCAATCCGTTTGTAATGCTCTACTAACTCGCTCTGTTTTATCGGCACCAAAAATGGAGTGATAACGGATAAAGCATCCACTCCTGTTGTTTCCATACGTTTAGATAATTCAACTACCTGCGTTGTACTGTTGCCGCCGGTCCCTGCATAAACAGGTACACGTTTGTCAACTGCTTTAACAACGACTTGAGCAAATTCCACCTTTTCATCATCGGTCATCACATGAAATTCTCCATTAGTTCCTAAAATGAAAATTCCATCTACACCCTTCAGGATGAGTTTATCTACCAGCTGCTTTGTTGCCTGCCGATTGATGCGTTGCTGTCCGTCAAACGGAGTCACCATCGCCGTAATCATGCCTTTTACCTTCATACTCTCACATTCCTTCGCATATTGACTTCCCAATGGCTCCGGCCGGATGCCATTTCACATATTGTTTCACATCCAAATTTTTTTCGTATTGCAGCAGCACACTCAAACATTGCAGCACAATGATTTCGGTTAAAATCGATGTACGCGGCGGCTTATTAAGCGCGTCGCCTTCCTGAGTCACGCCGGCAAACAAGGTCGCATCTCCCTGTCTTGCCAGCCAGGACTCTTTGTTGCCTGTTACGGCAATAATCTTAGCGCCGTTATTCTTCAATGCGTTTACGGTAACCCGCAGTTCATTTGTCTCACCGCTGTTACTGATGACAATAACCACATCCCCGGCAGCAACCTGTCCCGAAGATCCGTGAACCGCTTCCGTTCCATCCAATTCATACGCTGCCGTTCCCGTTGATGATAATAAAGCGGCGATATACCCTGCCACATGCCCAGGCTTTCCTATCCCTGTTACGTGAACGCGATTTTTATTTTTCTCAGCATCGATTATTAATTGTTTAACCGCTTCAATACTTTCTATATCCAGCCGCTTAATAAACGTGTCAACCTCATTCATAGAAATCATCACATACTTCTGCAGCGCTTCCTTACCGCTTCCAGTCATCATACCTACCCCCTTAAAACAACCTGCTTTCACGCGTATTTTTATATTGAACACAATTTAATGAAAACTACCCAGTATATTATTGAGGATCATCCCGACAATATTATAATCAACATTCGGGAAGGTTGACCCCAGCACTCCCATCTCGCCAAATAACGGATATAATACACAAGGAAGGAAAGCCAGCAATAACCCAACGACAAAGGAACCAAGCATGGCTCCTCTCCAGCCGCCATAGGCATTGCCAAAAACGCCTGCCGTACCGCCGGAGAAGAAGCAGATATGTGCAGCCGGAATAATGACAACCGGGAATTTAAAAACGACCATTGTGACGATGGCAATCAAACCTGCCGCATAAGAGCAAAGAAACCCGACGATGACCGCCGTCGGCGCGTAGGGGAATACGGTCGGCACATCCAAAGCCGGACGGGAGCCGGGGATAAATTTTTCCGAAATAGCAACAAATGCCGCCGTAATTTCACCTAAGAACATCCGCACACCTGTCATCAGAACCGACATTCCGGCTGTAAACCAAAGCGCCTGCAATGCCGGAAATACCAGCCAATGTGTCGATCCGGCCAATTTCGAAACAATCTGCGGACCTGCTGCCAAAGCCGAACTATAAAACAATAACAACATTACCACTGCGCAGCCCATCAAAAAGTCGCGGAAAAAGGACAGCCATGCCGGAAATTTAATATCTTCTGTAGTTTGATCACCCCATTTGGCAAAGAACAATTTGCCAATATAACCGGATAAAGCATAACCCAGCATGTTGAAATGGCCGATGGCCTGCTCATCATGGCCGGTCATCTTACGCATAAACGGCTGACAAAGCTGTGGTAAAAAAGCAGAGCAGAAGCCTAAAATAATACCGCCTGTCAGAATCGCAACAGTGTCACTAAAACCATAAAATTTTAAAATCAGACCCAATACACAGGCAAAAAACAAGCTATGCCCGCCAGTAAAAAAAACATTTTTAAATCTTGTAATGCGTGCAAACACAAGGTTCATAATGAATCCCGAAATCAAGATGGATGACGTTACAAAGCCATATGTACCTTGGGCCAGAGCGGTAGCCGCTTCCGGTGATGTAATGACACCCGAGATATGGAACCCCTTCTGAAACATTTCATTGAAATTTTTTAATGCTCCGGTCATCGTTCCGGCCCCAATACCAAAAATCAGAAAACCAATAGCTGTCTTAGCTGCTCCGGTAAATACCTCTGTTCCCGATTTTTTCTGCGCAAGCAATCCAATAAGAGCGACCAAACCCAGCATCATCGCCGGATTACTCAATAAACTAACGATAAAGTCCATGACTTCTGCCTCCCACATTATGAAAACTTTTTATTAACATACCTTTCTAATTTTATTTACCTTTTGTAAATTAGCAGCCTTCAAAAGCTGTTACACTTAACAAGCTTACTCCCAGGCCGGCATCCGGCTGTTACAAACCAATTTTCTTCTAGCACAGGTGTTCTTCCAGTCCTACCTGGCCTCGGCCAGAAAAGCATTCAATTTGGCCAGAATTTCCGCCTTGTTCATAATATTGTCAATACCAATGATTTTCTGTGGCAAATTCTTTGCTTCCAATTCTTTGGCAACATCGCTCAACGTAATGATGATTCCGCCGTTAAAGCCCACTATGGAATCAAGCGAGCCGTGCTCAATGGTAATCGGCAGTTTGTTTTCAGTGATCACCTGATTTAATTTAATCTTCAGCATCAGACTTGATCCTACGCCTGCCCGGCAGGCAACCAATCCTTTAAATGACATTTTCTTCACCCTTCTTTTTGTAAATTTTTAATATATTGAATGACCTCAAACGCTTCTGTCGTATGATCCAGCAATTCATAAAAATCTTTGCGCTCCAATAGCGCCATCAAATCTGCTAAAGCGCTGATATGACTGTCACTATCCCTGGCACTCAGGCAAAACAAATATTTGACCGGGTCGTTTTCCCTGTTCCCAAAGGCAACCGGCTGTTTAAGTGTCGCAATTCCGATGGCGCTTTTAAGTGCACCGGCCTCAGACCGTGCATGCGGCAGGGCAACATGTTTCGTGATGACAATATACGGTCCGCTTTCTTTAACCGTCTCTATGATCGCCTCAATGTAGGATGGTTTAATTTTTCCATTTTTTAGCAATACGCCTGCAGCTTTACGGATTGCATCTTCCCAGTCTTTTGCATCGATATTCAGGCAGACAAGTTCTTCGCTGGTTAAATCTTCTAACATCCTGTGTTTAGCTCCCTCTTCTAGTATTGTTCTAGTTTTTCCATCAACACTTCAAATTTTGGATTTTTAATCAACGTATGTATACCAAAGTCGCTGATAAAATGCCGGTATAATCTCTCAAAAACCGGTTCCCATGCCCGGCATTTACTTTTCGGAATACTCAGGAGAAACACAACCTGTACCTTTTCTTTATCCCAATGAATCGGCTTTTCCAGTACAGCCACAGCAATGACCGCTTCTTCGCCATGATTTTCCAGCGCATGGGGAATGGCAATCAAACTTCCCAGTTCCGTTGACGCCATCTTTTCTCTCACAAATACCGATTTTTTTCCGATTTGATCGATATATCCCTTTTTCAGCATCACATCCGTCAATTTTTCCAGGACGTCCATCCTGGTATTTGCTTTTAACTTTGGGAAAAATAAATCTTTGCGAAAAAAATGCTCATGATATTCTGCTCCTTTTCCCATAATGATTGTTTCTATTCTGCCAAGATCCTCTTTCGTCAAAATCGGCTCCACCTGGATAATCTTTTCTGACTGGATTCCCCGGATTGGAACGGTCGTAAAGATAAAATCAACATTGTTAACTGATTCTTCTGTTATTTCATAAAGCGGACTGACCTTCACAATCTGCAGCTGCCTGCCAAATTTTCTTTGCAATTTACTCTTCACAAACATCGCGGTGGAGAGACCGGTTCCGCAGGCGATGATTGCTGTCATCGCCGCCTTTGCATTACCCTTGTACCGTTCCATGGCTGCGCCGAAATGAATGGCCAGAAAACCCATTTCGTTTTCATTGGTTTGCAGTTTTTCCTGTTTTGCCAGTACTTCACTGGCAATCACCGCCATCTCAAAGGCCAACGGGTAATTTTTTTTAATAGGAGCCAGAATCTCATTGCGAATATTCATATTAAATTTTAAGCGGTTAACGGCCGCTCCTAAATGGATCATTAATCCGGAAATTAATTCTTCATCTTCCGACAAATCAATTCCAATATCCGCTTGAATTTTTGTCAAAATACTGTCAACCAGTATCCGGTATTCCCGTTTAACCTGCGTATCTTCTTCATGATCCAGTTTCTTGCTGGATATAAAATGTTGTGTCAAATAATAAACCTCATTGGTGATATTAATATGTAGCCGGTTCAAAATCACAGCTATCACTTCCTGCGCTACGGCAAAGTAGGCTGATTCTTCTAAATTGGTCATCTCTTCGCGGCTGTATTCTGTCGTATTTTTACTGTCTGCCCGTTTCAGCGTAATCATAAGGTGCACCAATAAATTCTTGAAAGCAATATCGGTCAGGGGGATATTGTATTTTTGAATAACCTCAAGCATAATTTGTTGTACTTTATTAATTTCCTCCAGTGAAAAGACATGGCGGTAAAACCCGTTTTGGGTCAAATCGACTAATTCGTTGCTGTTAAAAATATATTCCGACATACAATAACGGATTTGGGCTTCATCTCCTTTAATGCCAATACCCTTTATGCGGTCAGTTGTAATTTCCATACTGAACCGGCGCAAGCTTTTTTTGATGTCTTTCATGTATTTCTTTAATGTCGAAAGACTAATGAAGAGTTCATCAGCCAACTCCGACTCCGTGACGCCCCTCTGGTGTAAAGAGTTCAGCAGAATTTCCGCTATAATAAAGGAAATCCTGTCATTGTGATCAGAAGGAATGATAGGGTTCTTTAGCCAGACTTTCCCGCCTTCTCCACCCTGTACCTTTCTAAACGCCGCATAACGATCCTCATCATGGATTTTCATCATATACCCGACACCGGGTTCCGGCCGGATTTCCGCTCCCTGTCCCTTAAGCAGGGCATTGCACTCTTTAATATCATTGCGGATCGTTCTTGAACTCACACCAATTAAAGCCGCCATACTGGCACTATCAAGTACTTTTTTTTCCGTATCAAACAGTTCGAGTATTTTTAAAACCCTTTTGTTTTGAATCTCCAACACTTTACACCTCGCTTGCTACAAGTTCATTATATGGTCATCTCAGGATTTCACCTAGACATTTAACTTCCGCAGCCTGCGGAAGTATATATTAAGACCTGCAAATTTCCATGCCTGACCGCCTTTTTACAAATTTATTCGACAAAAAAAATGGAACTATTGCCTATATCGATGAAAATCGACTTGTTCAATAGTTCCATCTTTTATTCAGGAACAATAGCATGTCCCTGTTCTCTTTTTGTAAAACCAACTGCAACACCTGTCAGGATCAATAGCCCTCTGCTTTTTGCCAAATCCGCAGCAAATCAAGCTCCCCCCTAAGGTCGACCGCTTCCAAGCCTGCCGGTACTAAAACCGTGTCACCGGCCTGCACCGGAGTCCCCACTCCATTACCCGTCACCTGTCCCTTTCCCCGTAAAACGCAGTACACCAGAAAGCAGCCTTCCGGGTAGTCCCGTGTCCCTTGGGTTACCTGCCACGGCGCACTACGGCTTCCATTTTCCCGCCGGCAACCGCCTGTAAAAGTTCCTCCCGGCTGACCGCTGCGGCCAGTCCGTAGATGATTTCCGCTCCCGGCTCCGCCTGTACTACATACCAGGCTTCCGCACAGGCTTTGCCTAACATGCTTTCCGGCTGCTGTTCGATGCCTTCCTGCAGGGTTTTCCCGCGCCAGCTTCCGTTGCTGATGCGGCTCATCCCCTGTGGATGTACTGATTTCCCAGCTTTCCCCGACCTGCGGGGAGGGCAGTTTTCTGCCAAACAGCCTTGCCAGGGCCTGCCCTCCCCAGATCAGTTCTTTATAAATAGGTTCAAATTTTAAAGGATACACGCTAAGCTCCTCCTACAACCAAACATCAGATCCCTCTCATAGGCCTAACGGTCAGCCGGTGTGCGTTTCATATACGGATTAGTATAAATATCAGTTGCATCATCGCTAGGGGAAGAGAATTCACTTACAATGGCTCCTTCAGCTCCAGCCTGAAACCAATGGCGTGTATTGGGCTGAATGGTATATTGTTCCCCAGGATTGAGTACGATTTCATGCATTACCGTATACCATTGCTTATTTTTTTCCGGAACTTTACCTTGAATCGCTTCCGTTGCTTCTCCTTCTACATAGAGAAATACTTTTCCATACCGGCACCGAAAGGTTTCCATCTTGCCCGGTGTTCCATCCGGTCGCGTTGGATGCCGGTGTTCCAGACAGGTTTGATGCGGTAATAACACCAGATCTTTGGCGCAATACCGGTCCGTATTGATATAAATAACAATTTCCATGCCTTCTTCATACACATTGCCCATGCCAAAATCGGTGTATTCCATTTTTCTTTTTTCCTTATTAGTTAACACAATGTGTGCTTTTTCAAACATGCCTTCCACTTCATCTCTTAGCTTATCATCTACAAGCACTTATTTCCCCTCCTTACATAGCAGTCTGCTTTACCAATGGAATCAAATAAATTCATCTTGAAGCGAACTACTTTTTTCGTTGCTTCGAGACAGGTAGGATAAATCTGGTTCGGTTCCCACCATTTTTGTTCTGACAAAACTCTTCGGCATTCTTGATAAAAAGCAAATTTAATGTCACTGGAAATGTTAATTTTTTGTACACCAAGTTTTACTGCCTCGGCAATTTCTCTATCCGGGTTAGCGGACCCGCCGTGCAGGACAATCGGCACATCCAGTTTCGCTGTTATTTCCTGCAAGATATTCATTTGTAATTCGGGTGCTACTCCTTTAGGATAAATTCCATGTGCCGTTCCGATCGCAACCGCCAGAGAATCCACTCCGGTTTTTTCAACAAAATCTTTCGCTTGTACCGGATCGGTATACGTAATTTTGCTAACGCCGCCTTCTATGGAAGTTCCGGTATTTCCGATAGTCCCCAGTTCCCCTTCAACCGCCACATTGACCGCATGAGCGGTTTCCACGACTTTCCGGGTCAGCACGATATTTTCTTCATAAGAAAGACACGATCCATCAATCATAACCGAGTTAAATCCTACCTGAATGGCATGGATGATATCTTCAAAAGAACTGCCGTGATCCAGATGCACGACAAACGGTACCGGACTTTTCTCCACGCGTTCCAACACATAGGCCATAAATTCATCCGTAATAAACTTCAATTCATCTGGATGGATGGCAATAATAGCCGGCGAGTTGGCGGCTTCCGCTTCATCGGCAACCGCTTTCAGCAAAGCGCTGGACGAAACATTAAATGCTCCCACGGCAAACTTTTCTTTTTGCGCTACTTTCAGTAATTCTTGCATCGTAACTAACATATAGACACCCTCCCAATTGAATATACACAGCCTCTAGTGATACCATATGTAATACAAAATACAGAATATCAAATACACTTTTAATTATTATCATTCCTCTCAGCCAGAAATCTTAAGGCTGGACAGGTCTAATTCTTTTTCCTCATTCTCTGCTTCTTGAGCAGGCTTTCTTTTTAAGAATACGCAAAGTATGGCAAATACTAATGATCCTATCAGCAGGCTTAATGTCCATAATTCCGGATGATTCTGACCCGGCAGCGTAAAAAAGCCACCCCAGGGAATTTTAGAAGAACAATCCCAATAGAAGACTAAAGCACCATTAACTGCTGCACCAACAGCCGTACATATTGTAATGCGCAGTAAATCATTCAAGATGATGGGATAGGATCCTTCCGTAATCTGGCAGCATCCCATAAGAAATGCTGTTTTCAGAGAGTTGACTTCATCTTTGGAATACAAGTCCCGTTTCAGCAGTATGCTTAAAAAGTAACCTATTGTTAAACCCAAAGGTGCAATCATCGAGGCGGATATAAGTGCGGCTATCGGTGTCCCTACGCCTTCGGCCAAAAGATTAAGCGTGAATACGAATACGACTTTGTTAATCGGCCCGCCATAGTCGACAGCCGAAAGTATGCCAACTACAATACCCAGCAAAATGACCGAACCGCCTTGCAAGCTGGTAAGCAAGTTATTTATACCTTGTTGTAGCTCAATGATGGGAATACCGACAATGTACTTCATCACCAACGCAATAGTGAGAGTCGAACAAAACGGTAGAATTAATTGAGGTACCAGCCCTTCTGCCCAGTTGGGAACTTTTATTACTTTCTTTAACCAGTTCACCATATAGCCAACCAGAAAACCGGCTAATAAGCCACCTAAAAAGCCATAACCATACTGTTTGCAGATAACTCCCAGCAGAAACCCCGGCACAATACCTGAACGTTCCGCAATGGAATACGCAAGAAAAGTAGCGATAAATACCGGCAGCAAGCCTAAACCGTCAGCCCCTAATTGCAGCAACACATCAGCAATACGGATGTTTCCACTGAAATCCTTAATAAATTGACCTCCGAAGATATTTCCGGCCACCATCAACATACCGGCACAGCATACAAAAGGGATCAAATAGGAAATCGCCGTCATGATATGTCTTCTGATTTGTAAATCCATGATTTACACCTCCAATGTAAATTTACTAACCAGCAACCACTTTTTCGATTTGCTTGATTAAACCACTGGGCGAATGAATAACTACCTCCGTAGGGACCTCTATCACTTTTTTCCCTTTAAAACGGTCTCTGTTTTTAATGGATACGTCAATAGCCAACACAACCACATCCGCATCTTTAATGCTTTCCGGCGTCAATTCATCTTCCGTACCAATCTGTCCCTGGGTTTCCATGTGAATCTGGTGTCCTGCTTTTTCTGCGGCCTTAATTAGCTTTTCTTTAGCGATATACGTATGCGCTATTCCTGCTACACAGGCTGCCACTCCTACAATTTTCATAATACTCCACCTTTCTTACTCCTCTTTTGACATGGTTTTTATGACTTCTTTTTTATCATTCGATCGCAATAACTTTTGCAAGTTATCCTCATCGGCCAACGCTGCCGCCACTTTTGCCAACAGTTTGAGGTGCACCGTAGTTTCATCCACATTGCGTACGGCAAAGAGAATGATGAAATGTACCGGTTTATCATCGAGGCTCTCCCATTCCAGTGCATGCGAAGTTCTGCCAATCGCAACGGCTGTCGATAGTACGGCCATTGACTTGCCATGGGGGATTGCAATATGGTTTCCCAAACCAGTCCGACCTTCTGCTTCCCGTTTATAGACATCCCTGATAAACTGTCCCGCATCGCTGAGCTTTCCTTCCCTTTGAAGCATGGCCGTTAATTCCCGGATGGCTTCATCCTTGTTTTTCGCCTGCAAGTCAAGATTGATCAAGTTTTCATTCAAAATTTTTTCCAGTCCCATGATGTCCACTCCTTGTTAAATTGAAAGTACATTCTGCAGTTTCGGCTTATGTTCATTCAGCAAAACATTTTTCACTTTTAAAATGTCTAATTCGCTAAACAGCGCACTCACCAAAATGCACGGAACCTCCTGTGGTTCCAAATGCACCGTGGTTAATATAAAATCAATCGCATCCATATCCCTGATGGCAGCCAGACGGTTTGCCGATACGATATCGACAATCTCCCAGTCAGAAAATGCCCGTTTGACACGTGCACCTAAAAGATGCGAGGTTCCTGCACCGCTGGAGCAGACAATAAGTACCCGTTGCCTTTGCATCTGATTTTCCAGTGACGCCTGAAAGTACACTGTGATGTATCCTATTTCATCATCGGTCAGCGATTGAAAATTCGGCATGATTTCCTGTTCGTGAACACTTTGCCGGACTGCGCCAAATATAGCTGGAAATTCTTTCTTTATATCTTCCAAAAGCGGATTGGCTATAGAAATATCATAGGCAAGGCGCTTGGTGAGCGGCTGGATGTGCAAAAACAGGCTCTGCTGTAAATTCAAGTCCTGCGTAAAGTCAACGTAGACCTTTTTCGATACATGGGCTATGAGCCACCATACGAACTCTTTTTCCGGGGATTCAGTAATCACAATCTCACGGGGAGCGCCATTTTCTATGCCGGAAGAAATAAGATAACGATAAATATAAAAAATTTCAATTTCCGGTACTTTTTTATTTACATAACCTGCTATGTGTTCCATCATTCTGCGTGCCGCCAAATACGCCGTTTGATTTTTGAAGCTTCCCTTAGGTGGTTTTGTTGTTTCATAATGCGTCCGATTGGTCAATCTTTTAATCAAAATCAATACATGAGTAAAGATATTAATATAATACGGTTCTTTGATATTACCTTTGAGAATGACCTCCCCCTCTGACAGAATCTGCTTTACAAAGTAAATATCTTTACTAGAAAATCCTTTGTAAAGACCAGCATATGTTTTTTGGTGCAAATCATCGGAAACCGATTCCGCCGTTAAATAGTCACCATGTTCAAGAGAATCGCTCAATAATTTCATGAGCATCTTACGAATATTTTCTTCCGTTCCCTCCACATGTGTTCCCTGCCGCGAACGTATGAGTGCCAACTGATATTCCCGTAACGCACCTTCAATAATATTTAAATCATTTACAATAGAAGCGCTACTGAGGTAGTATAAATCGGACAATTGGTTAATCGAGGTGTTTTTCGGCGCCTGCAAAAGCAAAAAGGTTAGAAGATGCTGCCTGCGTTCGGCAAGACTCATGTCAAGCAGTCCATGCTCCGGAAGAGTATCGGCAAAAGTATGAATAAATTCAACCTGCCGTACCTTGTAGCCCTTTCCCGGTTGCTTGGATAACACGTTCTTCTCGGACAATTTTTGTTCCAGTGAGTGAAGATTACGATATATCGTTTTCTTTGATACATTTAGCTGCCCTGCGATAGAATCAGCCGATACATACTCTGTTGCTTTTGCTAAAATGAGCAGAATTTCTTTTTCTCGCTTTGTCAAACCCTCCACTTCGGTATCCTCCTTGTCGAATTCATCATAACAAAATCTGATAATTACGAAAATACTAAACGATGTCCACAAAAAACAGACATTCTAGTACTTCAGCCTTGATAAAAACTGTATATGGTAGAAAGAAAAAAGATAAACCAGCTTACAAAACACAGCGAAATGAATTAGCATAAATTCATGATGAAAATTATCCAGGGAACTTCGGCAGGAAGCCAATACTTCCTTGGGAATGAATTAAGGAGAAGACAGATAAGGTCCCCATCTCCTCTCATGGCGTAAACATACGAGCTGCTTTCCGGATTCGTTCAGCATGCGGGCAGCAGCTCTTTCCTTTCCAAAAAAAAGCTTTCAGAGTAAAACTCTGAAAGCCCGGAAAATAGTATTCGTACTTTTTATCGTTGTCCAAACTGAGCCGTAAATGATTATATTCTGATATTATCCGTTGCAAAGACCTGCTGCGGCGAACCTTCGCTGAGAATAACGCCGTCATCCATAAATATGATTTTACTGGCCACCTCGCGGGCAAAATTCATTTCGTATTGACCTTTAAGAAAAGCCTGGTCCCGTACTATGAATCTTTCAGTTACATCAATAACGGAATCTCAGCCTCAGCCCACGGCGGTTCCCAATGGTTTGATATGATCCTTGCTTTGCCCGTCTGACATATCTTCTAAGGAAGCTGTTAAAAAAATAACTATAAAAACCAAGCGCTACGCTCATGTTGTGACTTCAGCGCTTGGTTTTCTTTCGATACACGCAAGTGAGTTGCCGAACTTGCAGCCGTTATGATTCCGCCGCGACATGCGAACTGGTTGCCACGATGAGCAGCATTGCGGCGACAACCAAAAAAGCGAAGGAGAGATTCGTGGTATGGGCAATCAGTCCGATAAGCGCCGGTCCCGCCAAAACACCGGAATAGCCAAGGGTAGAGACAGCTGATACTGCCAAGTTTGCCGGCATGAGTTTCTGCCGGCCTAGTGCGGAATACAGTACCGGCACAATATTGGACGATCCCAGCCCGAGCAGCCCAAAACCAATAAGCGCTGCGGTCCAGGTTGGAATGACTATGGCAACGGCAATCCCTAAGGCCGCGCCTATTCCTCCAAAAAGAACCACCTTCTTTCCGCCGAATTTGGAAACAACGCGATCACCGGTTAATCTGCCGATCATCATCGCAACTGAAAATAAAGAATAGCCAAGTCCTGCATGAGAAAACTCAACCCCGCGCAGCGAGGTCAAAAATACAGCGCTCCAATCCAGCATGGATCCTTCTGCCAGAAAGACTATGAAACATAAAAAGCCTATGAAAAGGACGATTCCCTTAGGAAGAACAAACAATGATCCATTCTTTTCTTCACTCCCGTAGGGCAGCAAGTACCGTCCAAAAAACAACAAAAGGCCTGCAATTATTACTACGATACATAGTACTGCCATTAATGGTGATACTCCAACCCCAAGAAGGCCACTCATACTACCTGCCCCAGCAAAACCGCCAACACTCCACAGCCCATGAAATCCGGACATCATTGCCCTGCCACTGGCTTTTTCGACAATTACGGCCTGGATATTGACCACCACATCAACCATGCCAATTGCAGCACCAAAAATCAGCAGCACAATCACGGTTGCGGGAACGCTTGCAGCGATGGTAAGAAAGGGTAAAGAAATACATATAAACAGGCTGGCAACCCAAATCATCAGACGGCAGCCAAAGCGCGCTGCCAGCGCACCGGCGAAAGGCATGATCATAATCGAACCGGCCCCCAGGCACAGCAACAGAAGTCCCAGAGCAGCCTCATCAACTCCAAGGCGCTCCTTCGCATAGGGAACCAGGGGAGCCCATGCCGAAATTCCGAACCCGGCAATAAAAAAGGCTGCCCGTGTGGACATTTGTTCCCAAAGCCCCGGTACTGGATGCTTAGAAACCGGACAGTCATCTAAGCGCAATGTAGACCCGTTTTTGCTCAAAGCAGGCTGAACCGGAAGAGTCTTACTCATTTTATTCATGTAACCCCCTACCCATCCTGAATTAAAATATCTAACTCTCATTACAGTAGAATTTCTTACAGCCTTTTTTCTATCAGTTGAATATCACAGGTCAGACTTTCCAAAGTAATCGAAATCAAGCCATTGATATAATCCTCCTGCATATTCTCTTCAATAAGAATCTGTGGCATATGTTCATGAGGTATGATCGTCTCGCAGCCCTTGGAAATCCCCTCCAGCATATCGAATCGGATTAAGCCTCCTGTTACTACGATTGTTGCCGGATTAATGACAGCGATAATAGAAGCAATTGTTTTCACTATAAGAGGGAAGAAAGCCTCCGGATTTTTGGTTTGCTTGACTTGCTCTTCACGGGAATAATCCAATGGCAAATAGGACACTTCGCCCGCAAAGTTTGTATTGCCCCTGATAATTCGCCCGTCGACAATGATACCTGCACCCGAACAGTTGCCCTGGGGAAACATGACAACCGCAACCGTTTTATCTTCCTCATGGTGCTGTTTTTGGTAGAAACCATAGGCGGTTAAGTTCACATCATTCTCAACGGTAATTTGTAGATTATATTTAGCTTTTAACCGGGCAGCCAATGGAATATTTACCAACTCTTTAATATCACCGGCACCAATTACCCCTTTATGTACAATCCCTGGTATGCCAATACCAATAGCCTTGATATTTTCGTATCTGTAAATTAGTTTTTCAATTAGGTTATCTATGGCTTCATAGTTAATCATTTCTACTTCCGAAGAGTTTTTTTCAATAGTCTCACCGGTTAAATTGGTAACAGCATAAACTGTTCTATAGACTCCTCCCTCATTACTCACATAAATACAAGCAATATAAGAATAATTTGCGTTATACATAAACCGTCGTGCCGGGCGTCCGCCACTAGACTGCTCTAAATCAGTTTCTATAACCTCGCCACGTTCCAAAAGCTCATTTAGAATGTTGCCGCAAGTTGCTACACTTAACCCTGTTGCATTAGCTATAGTTGATTTAGTCCCAAATTTCAAAGCTTTCAAAGCAGTTTTAACAAGTTCAACATTGACCTGCTTTACTCTCATCGTATTATTCACTATTGGAAGCATACCATACCCCCTCAATTTTCAATACCACTTATTAAAAGTATTATTAATACTACCATGTTATTTTATTTCTTGTCAACAGTTATATTTCCAATATCCGGAAATGGACAAAAAAAAACCTCGTTCTCTATGACAAAGCCTTTGGGGAATTGTTATCGACCCAGAATGCAGCTTTTAACCTACTCCTCATCACTCGCCAATATTATCATAATCTAACCTTTCTTTGGGCAACTCTATTCTATATATATAATTGAATAAATCATGGAGGTATCCTACAGTGGAAAAAACATATGAAAACACACAAATCTATTTTGTTGGAGGCGGCTTAGGTTCTCTGGCGGGTGCGGCTTATCTTGTCAGAGACTGTGCCTTTCCCGGTAAAAATATTCATATCTTGGAAGGAATGCCGGTCTTAGGGGGCAGCAACGATGCTGCGGGAAACGCCACGACCGGCTTTGTCGCCCGTGGCGGGAGAATGCTCAACGAGGAAACTTACGAAAATTTATGGGAACTGCTTTCCTCTATCCCTTCCCTGGATTTTGAAAACATGAGCGTAACCGACGAAATTCTGGCTTTTGACCGGACCCATCCCACGCATGCCAATGCCAGACTGATTAATAAAGATCATGAAGTGATTGATGTTTTATCTATGGGTTTTAACGACGCCGACCGTATGGCGCTGTTTAGGCTGATGGTTATCCCTGAAGAAAAACTGGACAACCTCCGGATTTCCGACTGGTTTATCAAAACACCGCACTTTTTCGAAACAAACTTTTGGTACATGTGGCAGACAACCTTCGCCTTCCAAACATGGTCCAGTCTAATTGAGTTCAAACGCTATATGCAGCGGATGATTTTTGAATACTCCCGGATCCATACACTGGAGGGAGTAACAAGAACGCGGTATAACCAGTATGAATCTATCATCCTGCCCTTAAAGGCCTACCTGGAACGGTTTCATGTCGACTTTAACTTGACCTGCACCGTAACCGATCTGGATTTTAAAAAGGGCGAGGGCATCACCGTCACGGCCATACGCTATGAAACGGAGGGGAAACCGGGTATTCTCCAACTAAACCAAGATGATTTATGCATTGTGACCAATGGCTGTATGACGGATAATTCCCGCTTAGGCAGTCTGAATACTCCTGCGGCACTGGCTGTGGAGAATCCTATTTCAGGTGTGCTCTGGGAGAAAATCGCTGCCAAAAAAGCCGGCCTGGGGAATCCGAGGAAATTTTTCGGCAACCCCGAAGAAACCAACTGGGAATCCTTTACGGTTACCCTGAAAGGTAATAAACTGCTCAAAATGATTGAAAAGTTTTCACGTAATAAGCCGGGCAGCGGCGCTTTGATGACCTTTCGGGATTCTAACTGGCTTATGTCCATTGTAGTGGCGGCCCAGCCCCACTTTAAAACCCAGCCGGAGGATATTACCATTTTCTGGGGATATGGCCTGTATACCGGTCGAAAGGGCAATTATGTAGAAAAACCGATGCGCGACTGCACCGGAAGGGAAATTCTTATTGAACTCCTGCACCATCTGGATTTTACAGAAGAAATACAGGAAATTATGGAAACCGTAGTTAACGTAATCCCCTGTATGCTGCCTTATATTATTTCCATGTTCCAACCCCGTGCCAAAGGGGACCGGCCGGAAATCGTGCCCAAAGGGTCAACCAACCTTGCTTTCATCGGCCAGTTTGCGGAAGTGCCGGAGGATATGGTATTTACGGAGGAGTATTCCGTCCGAACTGCCAGGATCGCTGTTTATTCCCTGCTTGGGCTGAATAAAAAGGTTATCCCCGTAAGTCCTTATCAGTATGATATCCGCGTCCTGTTGAAGGCATTAACTGCCTCCTATCGTTAAGTGACAACATCCCGGCAAGTAAACTGCTTTTATTCAGACTTCGGGAACAGGATGTTTTTCCGGAAGATCTTCGGGCTCCCGTACAAATAGGGTAAGCAGAAAACCGATTACCGGCAAAACAGCCAGCAGACTAAACACCCAGGACAGCCCCGCACTGTCCGCAACATGGCCAAGCGCCAGAACTCCCATGGCCCCCAAACCAATACTGAATCCCAGCGTTAGCCCCGAAGCCATGCCGATATTGCCCGGCATCATTTTCTGCGCCATCACCAGGCTGCTGGTAAAGGTGGCCGCCAGCAAAATACTGATAATCGCTAAAAGGATAAATGTCCAAACACCGCCCAGTATTTTAAAAAGATACAATAGTGCGGCAACCGGTAAAATCGAGTATAACATAACTTTTTTGCTGCCATAACGGTCGCTTAACGGTCCCCCCAGCAGCGTACCTGCAGCCCCGGCAGCTAAATAGACCGTCAATAAAGAGGCGCCATAAGCAGAACTGCCATGCAGAAACGAGGTATAATACAAAGGGACAAAGGTGCTGATCCCGGAATTGACCGTCGCCCGTGTAAGCACCATTCCGAGCAGAGCCAGCAGCGGCAGGTTCAGACTAACTGCAATTTCGGCTTTTCCTGTGCCGTTTTCTTTTTGCTGCGGCAGACGGCTAAACCGGTCCAAAGTCCAAAGCAGCAAAATGCCGATCGCGACGTTAGGCAGCGCAAACAGATAAAGAATAGCCGTATCTCCTGCCAGCAGGGCTCCCAAAAACAAAGACCCCAGGGCAAACCCTATATTGCCGCCGGCGGCAAATAAACTGGCCCCCTTGCCCTTGGACCTGCCACTAAGCCAATTGACCATTTTTGCCCCTTCAGGATGAAAAACAGCACTGCCGAGCCCGCTGACCGCCGTACACAGCAATACCAATGAATAAGACGGTACCAGCAGGGAACCCAACAACATCGCCCCGCTTATAAAACACCCCAGAGGAATCCACCATGGCCGCGATTTCCGGTCGCTTAAATAACCGAAGATCGGCTGGCTGACGGAAGAAGTCAGGTTTTGCAAAAGCACGATAGCCGTTAATTCCGCATAACTTAAACCAAATTTCACTTTAAAAAAAGGCAAGGCCACAAATAATGCACCTGATGATAAATCCGTCACGGCATGTGCGCATGTAATCAACCAGATGGAATATGGAACACTTTTTACAGCACGAAACAATCCACTCACTCCCAATTTCTGTCTACCACTGTTATAGTAGGATAATATTGATCAAAAACATATCATCCTATATCATTATAATAGATAAGCAGAATTATTTCATGAATGATATTGTTTTGTTTTAGCATGATATTGATATTTTTAAGGAGAATGTATCATGATTATTGCCGGCAATGGCCAAATGATTGATCAGGAAATTAAAAAGGACTTTCCCATAAAAATAAGGCGCATGGAATATCATGCGCCAGGACCTATTTTAAAGAAGCATTGGCATGAGGAATTCATGATTTTCTATATAGAGAAGGGAACTGCCGTCATCCACTGCAATTCCCAGCCCCTTCCTGTGGCTGCAGGTGATCTGATTGTTATCCATTGCAATGACATGCATTATGTCGAGAACTGCTGTAACCATCTTGTCGAGTTTTATATCATTATTGATCTTGCCTTCCTTCTAAGTTCTAAAGAAGATTTATGTCAGACCAAATATATGACCCCCTTGCTGCAAAACCGCCTCCGTTTTCAAAATAAGATCCATGATGACAACATCACCAATCAGTTTCTGGACCTGATCCGGGAATATGAGCAAAAAAGTCCGGGTTATGAGCTGTGGATTAAAGCCGGTCTGTACCGCATACTTGTTTTACTCCTGCGGCATCATGCCGTCCCGGTCCAGGGTGAGATTAAAAACAGGCGGCACCATCGGCTGCGTCCGGTATTAACCTATATCGAAGAACATTATGACCAGAGAATCACGCTTAAAGAACTTGCCGCCATGGCGAATATGAGCCCTTATCATTTGTGCCGGCTGTTTAAAAGCATTACCGGCATGCCGCCCATTGAATATGTAAATCATTTGCGCATTGAAGCGGCGGTAAAATTATTGCAGCAGCATTATCCTATCAGCGAAATTGCCCTGACGATCGGCTTTAACGACAGCAATTATTTTAGCCGTCTGTTCAGAAAGTATAAAAATATCTCACCCTCAGCCGTACAAAAAGAAAATACCCTTAGCTAACCTGTCCAAATCTCCGGCTTATTTTATTTTTCTTTAGCGACTTTGCTTAGAAACCGCCAGCCCTCATTAAGGAAAGCGGGGATATTTGTTTGCTTTTAAAGGCTATGCCCTCATCAGCTTGATTAGTAGGGGATTTCCTTCCGTTATGATAAGTAGAACATGAAGGGCGGCCATTCATATACTATAGGGCATGTGTTGTTATTTGCCTATCAATCATAGAGAGAAGGATGTTTTTATGCTATGTCATTTAGCTACTGATAATCCGGTTGTGCGTAAGTGGCTGATTCATTCGACTACCATTCTCGGCGTATTTATGTCGACACTTGATGCCAGTATAGTGAATATTGCTATGCCGGAAATTACCACCTACTTCCATACAACACTTAACAATGTCGAATGGGTCGTAATGGTTTATCTGCTGCTGATTAGCAGTTTATTGCTAACTTACGGAAAAATTGGCGATATGTATGGCCACCGCCCGGTTTTTGTCAGTGGTTTTGCCGTCTTTACCATAGCCTCGCTGTTTAACAGTCTTGCGGTAAATATCTGGATGCTTATAGCCGCACGCGCCCTGCAGGCCCTTGGGGCCGGGGCAATTTTAGCCGTCGTGCAGGCGATTATTGCCGATACCTTCCCGCCTTCAGAAAGAGGCAAAGCTATTGGGCTTAACGCCATGTTTGTCTCACTTGGTCTTGCGACCGGTCCGGCCTTGGGCGGTTTTTTGGTCCAAACTTACGGTTGGCAATCCATATTCATCATTAATATTCCTATTGGCATTCTTGGCACCTTTTGGTCATGGAAAATATTACCTCATAAAGTTAAAAAACCGCAAAAATTCGATTTCGGCGGGGCAGTCACTATTTTTATTGCTCTTAGCACTTTTTTGCTTGCCTTAAGCCACGGGCAGGCCTGGGGATGGAGTTCGTCCATCATTTTAGGCTTATTTTTCACCGCAGCCTTTTCTTTGCTGCTATTCGCTTACATTGAAATCAAATGCCAATACCCCATGTTTAATTTTAACCTCTTCCGTAACCGTGTCTTTTTATCGAGTAATTTTTCCGCTATGATTAACTATCTCACCCAGTATTCGGTCACCTTTCTCATGCCCTTTTATCTGGTAACCTTTTTAGCATTACCGGCAAACATATCGGGTTATTTGATGAGTATTTTCCCTTTAACCATGCTGCTGACCTCACCGGTAGCCGGAACGCTCTCCGACCGTCTCGGCTCACGGCTGTTAACCTCCCTGGGAATGGCGGTAATCTGCACCGGCATCATGATTCTCAGTTACACGGAAAATTTCAGTTATTTGACCATTGCTGCCGGCCTAGCCCTGGTTGGAATCGGTACCGGTTTATTTCTTGCACCCAATAACAATGCCATCATGGAAAGCGTTCCTAAAAACCAGATTGGAGTCGCCTCGGGCATGTTGGCCTTAATGCGTAATATCGGGCAGGTCATGGGAGTCGCCGTCAGCGGAGCTGTGTTCAGTATTCAACTGGCTAGATATTCCTATCTTAACAGTACTGCCCGTTTCCCCGTCGCTTTGCACAATACCTATCTGGTAGCGGCAATGCTTGGCCTGCTTGGTGCTGTCGTCTGCTGGTCACGCGGAAAGCAGAACGTAAATATTTTCCCTACGGGTTGCCGGCGGCGGCAACAGTGATCTACCGTTTGAATTACGGCAGGAAGAAAAGGCACCTCGTTCGTTTTGGGGTCAATTTTCAATTATTTATTAAAGCTTTGTCTTATCCCTTTGACAGCTCTGAAAGACTGGCATCATCACATCCGAGCCCGAGGTGCCTTACCCAGGTGATACTTGCCTGTTCCGGAATTTATGGCTTTAGGCTTTCGACGATAGCCACACCATTTGAAGAGCCAAGCCGTGTTGCCCCTGCCTCAATAAATTTGAGCGCATCTTCCCGGCTTTTTACTCCGCCACTGGCCTTGACCCCCACTTGTGGGCCTACTGTTTTACGCATCAAGGCTACGTCGGCTATTGTGGCACCGCCTGTTGAAAATCCTGTCGAAGTTTTAACAAAATCAGCACCAGCCTCTTTTGCCAGCTCGCAGGCTCTGATTTTTTCTTCATCGGTAAGCAACGCGGTTTCAATAATTACTTTAACAAGAGCCCGCCCCCCGGCCGATGCTACGACCGACTGAATATCCTCCCGGACGGCCCGCTTATTGCCGCCTTTCAATTCCCCGATATTGATGACCATATCAACTTCGTCCGCCCCGTCCTCGATCGCCTGTTTTGTTTCAGCCATTTTGATTTCAGTCGCTGCAGCACCCAAGGGAAAACCAATAACCGTACATACCTTGACATCAGAACCGGCAAGACTTTCCGCTGCCTTTTTTACCCAATAGGGGTTTACACACACTGACATAAAATGATGGCTTTCGGCTTCTTTACACAGCGCTATGATTTGGCTTTCCGTTGCTTCGGCCTTAAGCAAAGTATGATCTATGTATTTATTAATGTGAGTAACCACGCGGATTCCCTCTTTCTTTTATACTGTTTTCAATGCTTGATACAGATGCAGATATTCTTCGAATGGTTTTTCATAGGCTTTTGTATTTTCCAAATTGGGATATATTGTTAATTATGTACCATGAGGATAAAAGATAATTTTATTAAAATAGAACGGTTCTTCATCTATTTTCCGGAATGTTTCCGGGATCTCATCAAGACTTAACCGGTGTGTTATGATTTTATCCGGGTTAAACTGGCCCCGGGCCATAAAACCAGCCGCTTCCCGCCATTCCCGTCCGGGAAACGGGCTGGAGAAAGAATTCCAGCTGCCGATAACCGAGAGTTGCCTTCGCAAAATGGTATCCACAGCCTCTTTGGAATACGTAAGTTCGGAATTACTGATGCCGAGATATACAATCCTTCCCATTTTACGGGCAACCATTACGGCCTGCATTTGTGCGACCGCCGATCCGGACATTTCGACAACAGCAGACGTTCCCTCACCATTCGTAAGCTCTTTTACCCTGGCGGCAACAGCTTCTTTGCTGGCATTCACTATATAATCGGCCCCGCATTCTTTGGCCGCCTCCAGTTTTTGGTCATTAACGTCAACGGCAATGATGGCTGTAATGCCAATAGCTTTAGCGTATTGAACGGCAAATAAGCCGATTCCGCCCATTCCAAACACGGTCAGAGTATCCTTATCAGTAATACCGCCCCGTAAAAAAGCATGAATGGCATTAGCCGCAGGATCGATAGTTGCTCCCCAGTCACAGGGAATTTTCTCATCAAGCTTGATCATATTTTCAGCCTTAACAGCCAAATACTCAGCAAAGGCCCCATTATTCCTTGAACCGTAATACTTATAGTCTTCGCATAGGGAATACAAACCTTCTTGGCAGCAGGCACATTGATGGCAGGGAATCAACGGCGCAACAGCAGCCTTATCAGCAATCTTCCACCCGGAAACCGCACTGCCTGTCTCGACAACCTCACCGGCGAACTCATGTCCGGGAATAATCGGCAATACATGAGGCCCCTTCTTATTAATGCGCGGTATATCGGACCCACACACGCCCACCGCATGAATTTTTAATAAGACCTCGTCCGGTTTTGGACATGGTTTTTCAACTTCCATGACTCTCAGGTCCTTAACCGCAAACAGCCGGACTGCTTTCATCACATCATCCCCCTTTATCCGAGCAGTTTACCGTTTTCTGCAACTTGCTATTCTTCAACTCCGTTTTGGCCGTTTCACTATGATTATTTTTCATCTCCTTTCGCAAACAGTTAATTGAAATTAATTTCAATTAACACGGCATTAATTTCAAGCCCATTATAATCTTCACCCTTCCTTTTGTCAATGTAAAATGGTTTGGATTTACAGGTAATTTTGTAATAATAAACGCCATAAAAAATAAGCCGGAGACATTACACCTGATGCCTCCGGCTTGCCTGGATTCTGCATTATGATCTTGGCCCGTTCATCACTGATTATTCCCGCTTATACAGACTGACTATTTCCCGTGCTGTAACCTCGTCTGTAAATAACGAATTCACATAACCGCCTTTCAGAGCAGCCAGCGTCACTTTTGCTTTTTCCGCACCAATGACTACTCCAATGCTATTTTCCTTTTTGGTTATTGACTCCAGGCTGATACCAATGACCCGATTATACAGCTCGCCTGTGGCATGTGATCCGTCTTCCCGGATATAGCGGGAACAGATGTCGCCGACAAATCCTTCTGCCCGGAGGTTTTCATAGTCTTCTTCCGAAAAATAGCCCGCTCTGACCAGAATAGAATGTTTATTGATATAACCGATACCAAAAATCACCGTATCTGCGGCTTCAGCTAAATCCAATACTTCTTTGATCTTGGAGTCCTGCATAATGGTTTTGGCAATCTCCGAATTATCCACAAACGAAGGGACATTCAGAAAATAGCTCATCGCGTTATAGTTATCAGCAAAATTGATAAGAATCCGTTCGCTTAGTGTCGATATATTTCTGCGGGCCACGCCACCGTTTAGCTGGACAATCTTTACCCCTTTTTTTGGAGAAAGCTTTAAGTTTTCCGACATATAGGTCATGGTTTCGCCCCAGGACACACCGATTAAATCGCCATCGGCAATGATTGTATTCAGATACCTGGACAAGCCATCCGAAACACTGGATAATATCAGCCTTTCATCCTTGGAAAATGACTCCGCGATAAAAATATGTTTCAAGTTAAACATATCTTTTAACTCTTTCTCCAAAGCTTCCACTGCCAACACCGGAAAGTCCAGGTTTATTTTAACATAGCCTAACTCCTTGGCTTTGGCTAGAAGTCTGGAAACCGTTGATTTTGAAATGTTTTCTGTTTGGGCAATTTCATCCTGTTTCATGTCTAAAAGGTAATATTTTTTGGTGACTCTTACCAGCAATTTAAACTCATCGTTCGACATACAATACCTCTTCCCGGAATGAAATTAAATTTCATCAAACAAATACTTATTTCAAACTCCATGTATTTCTATTGTACACTATTTCCTTTGCCACTGTAAAATATCCTGCAGCGGACCGGAGTATCGGGCAATTACTAAAGACTGCGAACATTGCCGCAGTCTTTAGTATGTATAGCTGGCAGCTTTATTTCTTCCTGCCATTACTCATTTACTTATTGCTTTGATTTTCCGGACAGTATTGATTCTCCTTTGTGGGTACCACAAAAATCTCTTTTCACGTTTGCTTCAAATAGATCATGATTTCCTGTTTATCTGAGGCATGCAGCAATTTGCTGCGGAATACCGGGTCGATTAATTTGCGTGATAGCCGGGCCAAAACCCTTAAATGCAAATCATCTTCACCATCACAGGCCGCGATCATAAAAATTAAATAAGCCAGACTGCCGTCCTCACTTTGATAATCTACACCATCCTTGACAATTGCAATAGCTACCCTTGGTTCTTTAACAGCATTGGTTTTTGCGTGTGGAATCGCAATGCCAAAACCAATCCCTGTCGTTGTTTTTTCTTCTCTGGCCCAAACAGCCAGTTCATAGGCTTTCTTATCGTTCAATACCCCTGCTTTATCCAGCATATTAACCATTTTTCCTATGACTTCCGCTTTATTCTGCGCCTTTAAATCCAGACAGATTGTATCTTCTTTGAATAGTTCCATCAGTTGTCTTCCACCTTTTTTCTCGTAAATCCATAGATCAAAGCACCGATCAGAGATCCTGTGAATATACAAAATACCCAGGCAATCGGCTTATCTACAAGTGCCAAAATCAAGAACCCGCCATGAGGGGCCGGAACCTGAATCTTCATCATATAGGTCATAACTGCGGACAGGGAAGAGCCTAACATCAAAATCGGTAAAACGGTCAATGGGGATTTCGCGGCGAATGGAATAGCGCCTTCGGTGATATGCGTAGCACCAAGAATATAGTTAACAGCACCTGCGGCCCGTTCATCCTTGGTAAACTTATTTTTAAATAAGGTGGTAGTCAGTGCGATAAGGATGGGCGGTGTAATGCAGGCTGCCGATACACCTGCCATAAAGTAGTAGTTTCCCTGTCCCAGCAGCAGTGTGCCTGTAACATAAGCTGCTTTATTCACCGGTCCCCCCATGTCAAAGGCACTCATACACCCAATGACAATGCCTAATAGTATCGGATTGGAATTCTGCAGATTCGCCAGAAAATGCATCATATAATTATTAATAGCAGCAACAGGGCCCGCCAGCAGATACATAATCGTACCCACAAAGGCAACACTCACCAACGGCACTAAAAAAATAGATTTAAGACCTTCCAGTTGTTTAGACAGTCCAGACAACGATCTGATCAAAAAAAGTGCGGCATACCCTGCCAAAAATCCGCCGATAATCCCGCCAAGGAAACCGGAACCCGTGGCAGCAGCAATTGTTCCTGCCACAAAACCGGCAACAAGGCCGGGACGATCGGCAATGGACTGGGCAATATAAGCGGTAAGAATGGGAACCATCAGTCCCATAGAATATCCGCCCACTTGTTTTAACAGCGCCGCCGTTGGATTATACTGCTGCGAATTGGGATCAAACGAATAAATTCCCCATAAGAAGGAGACGGCAATCAACACTCCGCCGGCCACAACAAACGGAATCATATGGGACACACCGTTCATCAGATGTTTATAGATTTCATGCCCAATCCCGCTTTTTTCCTCGAACTTAATTTTTATACCGCTGTCTTTAAGGGCTCCTTTCCGAACGGGAACTTGCCCCGATACCGCTTTTTGAACAAGCTCCTTAGCTTTCCGTATCCCCTGTGCTACCGGCACTTCTATGACAGGCTTGCCATTAAAGCGTTCCATATCCACTTTCTTATCGCAGGCAACAATAATGCAATCGGCTTCTTTGATTTCCTCCGGTGTCAGCGCATCTTCCGCTCCGATTGCCCCATTGGTTTCCACCTTGATCTGCACGCCCATTTCCTGGGCTGCAGATTTTAGTGCTTCTGCCGCCATAAAGGTATGTGCAATTCCTGTCGGACAGCCTGTAACTGCCAAAAGTTTTTTCACGATAATTCGCCCACCTTTCGCACTACTATATTTTTTATATAGTTATAAACGGATGAGAAGTCTCCCAGGCCTTCACTCTCAGCCACATTGGCGCCTGTAGCCGCCGATTTCTTTAAGGCATTTTCTATTTCCCCGCCTGCCAGCCACTCGCTTAAAAATGCTCCCAGTGCGGCATCTCCGGCACAAGCGGAACTCAATAACTTTACCTTCTGCGCACTGCACCAATACAAAGCTTCGCCATCACTAAAATACGAGCCCCGGGCACCTAACGTCAACAAAACATGTTGTGCCCCCTGCTGTTTCAGAAGCTTCATTACGGTTAGAGCCTCGCCATCCGAGCGGACATCCAGGCCAAATATGTTTTGTATCTCCTCATCGTTGGGTTTGATCAACAGCGGCCGATATTGTAATAAATCCTTTAGTTTTTTTGAACTAATGTCCAAAATCACTTGAATGTCTTTGTGCCGGCATACGCGTAAAATTTCTTCATAGTACTTTTCAGAAATACCCCGCGGCAGGCTGCCGCTAATTACCAGATATGTACAATCGCCGAGGTTCTGCAATTGGAATAATAGCTCCCTTTGTTTGCTTTCCGGAACAAAAGACCCGCTATTGACAAATTTATACTCATCCGTGCCGTCATTAACAAAAACATTAACCCGCGTAATATCGTCTACCCGAATAGGTTTAACCGGCAAATTGCGCTCCGCTAACCGGTCAATAATGTATTGGCCGGTAAATCCGCCGAAAAAGCCTAAAGCGGTTGCTGCTACGCCAAAATGCTGCAATACCAGCGCCACATTTATTCCTTTTCCATTAGGTGAATACACCGTATTGGTTGTGCGGTTTACCTGATTCCTTTTGATGTCTTGTCCGGTTAAATTCATATCAATGGCCGGATTGGTAGTTAATGTATAGATCATCCCTGCCCACCATGCTTTCAATACCTGTTATGACTTTTGCATACACGAATTTTATGCTCAACAATTTCCTGCATCGCTTTTTTCCCTGGTGTCATATATTTTCTGGGATCACTTGCCAGGGGATTTTCTGCAAAAAAGTTTTTTAATGCATTCGAAAACGGAATTTTCAAATCCGTTGCAATGTTAACTTTACAAATGCCCAACGAAATTGCTTTTTCCACCAATTCGTCCGGCACATCGGAAGCACCGTGCAAAACCAGGGGTATATCTACCTTTTTCCGTATTTCCCTGAGCCTGTTGAAATCAAGCTTTGGTTTTCCCCTATACAGGCCATGCGCGGTGCCAATCGCCACCGCCAAAGAATCAATCCCGGTAGCTGCTACGAAATCCACGGCATCGGCGGGATTGGTATAGGCCGCCTCCTGCTCAGCTACAACCAAATCATCTTCCGCGCCTACCAGCTTTCCCAATTCTGCTTCCACCGTCACATCATAACGGTGCGCATAGGCAACCACTTCTTTTACGATTTCAATATTTTTTTCAAAGGGTTCTTTCGAGGCATCAATCATACAGGACCGGAACCCTTCCTGAATGGCTTCCTTTATTTTGCCAACCTCTTCAAAATGATCCAGATGGATGGCTACCGGTGTATCCGTATAGGCTGCAGCCGCTGATGCCATGGCTACAATATATTTGGGGCGGGCGTAGTCAAGCGTTGATGGTGTAACCGCAATGATCAGGGGGGAATGCATGGCTTTGGCAACATCGGCAACCACCTGCATGGTTTCCATATTGTGAATATTAAATGCCGGAACCGCATATCGATAGGTTTGCGCGTCTTTAAGCATTTGCCTGCTCGACAAAAGTGGATTCATCCGTATTCCTCTTTTCTTTTTTAATTTTTACTTTTTACACTTTCATCTTAAAATAAAAAAACATGAAAATCTTTTCGCTTTTCGCAAATCGATTTTCACGTTTTTACACGGAGTATTCGTTTTTATCCTATACAACATCGTCGATTTGGTTATTTCATGTTTTCCTGTTCGACGAGATAATCAACAAGAATTCTCGATATAATAAACAAAGGCACCCTTGATGTTACTTCAAAATCTTTAATCGATATTTTTTCATAGCGGTAACCCACCAGATAACGATATGCATACTGTAACAGCGGGCTTTTATCCGAACAACAGATCACGATGGTTTTAGCTCCTGTTAAATAGGCATTTTTCGCCGCTTCAATCAGTTCCTGCGTCTGTCCGTTCAGCGAAACGATAATCACCAGCTGATTTTTTCTCAATCTTTTGCTCAGGTTCACAATAATATTGGGATCACCGGTCTGGGTAATATCATAATTCAAAAGCTCCAGTTTAAGGCTGAATTCCTTTACCACCTGCTCGGTAAGTCCCCGTGAAAAGATATATATCTTCTGGTCTTTTGCTGCACGGATTTCATTTACTACCGCCAATACATTGGTTAATGAAATTCGTTGCAATACTTCAGTTGCTTCAATCAAGGATTTGTTCATAATTTCATTGATACTGATCAATTCTCTGTTTTTGCCGGGCATGGTCAGCTTGTACCTAAGTTCGTTAAAACCGTTAATCCCACATTTCCGGATGGCTCTGGATACGGTAGAAGGTGAAGAAAAAGTTTCAAAAGCAATATCCACAATAGACATATTCGCCAGATCATGCTCATGTTCATTAATAAACTGCACAATCTGCCGTTCTGTTTTCGATAGATTTTCCAGCACGTCCCCTTCTATTTTGATAATCATTTACTCTAGCCCTTTCTCATCCATCTGTTTGTAAATTGCCTAACAAACGTAGCAGTAGCTTTCCGCTTTCTATTATAGTATAGAAAGATGAGTTACTATTTCGCTGCGACTGTAAATGACTCCTACAAAATACCGGAAATTTACGCAATTTTTTTACAAAATCTAATACATTACACTTTGCATGGACTCTTTAAGCATAGATAAACCTCAACTGGCTGATGGGCTGCAGCCGTACTTCCCGTTACCTCCTGATACAATCAAGCACAGCCCTATGAATTAAAATTTCCTGGTAAAAAACTCATTATCTTCCAGCAAACTCTCCGGTGTATCAAAACCCAGCCTATGCAACAATTCAATGACATAGGGATTCTCTATCGGGGTCCTATAAATAGCTTTTCCCGCATATTCATTCACGTTGATTTTTGCCATTTCCTTATCAAGAATTACTTTAGGTCCTCCTACACAACCGCCGCCGCAGCCCATTCCCTCAAAAAAGTTGGCCGCTACCTTTCCCTGTACCAATTCATTCATCATTTCTTTGCAGTTGGCCACCCCGTCCGCCATTCTTGTTTTAATGGTAATCTTCCGGTGCGGATTCAGTCGCTGAAGCGTACTTTGAACAGCATCGCTGACACCGCCGGCTCTGGCATAAATCCGCCCTGCCCTGGACGAGTTTTCTTTTTCACGATCGGCGTAAGTTGTTAAATCCACCCGGAGCAGTTCAAACAATTCTTTTGCCTCCTGAAAGGTCAGCACATGGTCAATCGCCCCTTTCAGATCCGGTTCTCTCGCTTCCTTCTTTTTAGCGATGCAGGGACCTAAAAAAACGGTTACAGCCCCCGGGTGCAGAATTTTAACCGTACGGCCCGCCGCAATCATGGGTGATACGGTTGCCGGGACATGGGGCATCAAATCGCTGTACACCCTGCGGATCATCCCGATCCACATCGGGCAGCAGCAGCTGGTCAACTGATAGTCTTTCTCGGTAATAATATTTTTGTCAAACTCCAGTGCTTCTTTTATCGTGAGAATATCGGCAAAAACAGCCACCTCTACCATACCGTCAAAACCCAGTTCTCTAAAGGCATTACGCAGCATGCCCGGTGTCACCTGTTCGTCAAATTGTCCCAGAAAGGAAGGGGCAATCAGCACATAAGCTAAAGCCTGTTTCACGGCAAGCGTTTCCATGCAGGCTAGCACATCTTTCGAAATCTTTACGCTGCCTTCCCTGCTTTTTTGAATACATTGCGCTATCTCACCGGCTACCGGATGTTTTTCCGGATTAAACAGACAGTTAAGCTGACTTTTGTCAAACTCAGCTCCATATTCTTCCGCACGGCTGGCTCCTTCCTGCCATGATTCTTCGACTATTTTGTTGTACAACTCTCTAAACGTGATCATCCTGCTGACACTCCTTTACTGTCTCATCTTGCTATATCCTTCCCTGCCGTAAACAGAAAAATCCTGTTTCTACTCTTCTGTTCCTAACCGTACCCGCGCCGGATGCACAAACAGCGCCCCACATCAACGAAAGGCGCTGTATAGCTAAAAAGCCCGGCACAATGACATATGCCGGGATGAACAACACAGAAAAAACTGCGCAAATCCCCTCCCCATCGATCGCAGGTCAAACGGTGATTGTCCTATAGGCAGTTCTCCTGACTCTGGATCATAGTGCCTCCAAACCTTCCCGGAATTATTATTCCAGTGGCATACCCTGGATTTGCTCCCCATTACAGTGGCGGGACCGTGCCGGTTTTGCACCGGACTTCCCTATTAAGCCCTGAAGGGCACCTATAACGTAGTTTGAAATTATGAAATTATTAAAGTTTTCTCCTGACTTTGACTTTAACATCAATATGTTCTTATTTAGATACACCCTACCCAGGTATTAAGTGCCATTTTGTCGGCCGTTCCTCAGGGCAAATAGGTAATGACTTCAGGCGTTATACTTAAATATTCGGGCCCGTTTTCTGTCATGACAAAGCTATTTTCCGTACCGACGGCGCCTTCGGGGAACACAAACTTAGGCTCCAGCGCAAAAGTCATTCCCGGCTGGACCGGAGTTTTCATCCCCTTGGCAAAAACAGGCCACTCATCTAATTCCACGCCAATGCCATGGCCGAGAAATTTCACCTGATTTTGTTTGTAGCCCATGAAATAATCTTTATAACCCATTTCTTCAGCCAGGGTCAGAGCCAACAAGTAGGGTTCCTCCGCCGGAATTCCCGGTTTCATTCTTTTCACTACTTCCTCCTGAATCTTCACGGCATCCGCAAACGCCTTCGTCATACGGGGAGTCAGTTCGCCTATACAGAACATCCGGGACTGGTCACCTGTGTACCCTTGAATAATGCAGGTGTAATCCAGATAAACCGGTTCATTGCGGTTTATTTTTTTCCATCCGGCCCCTTGAGGATTTGCCACCGCCACTCCCGAACCACCCACCGGTCCGTCAAAATAACTTGGCGCAAAGCCACTGCTGCCGCTGCACACATTGCCATAGAAGAATTCCTGATTAAAAGCCCGCATTCTGCAACATCCCGAATAACCCCTCCTGCGCAATTCCGCTTCAAATAAAGCAGCAACTTCAATCTCGGCCATGCCCTCCCGTAAAAAGGAAGGTACGGTTTGGAAGGCCTGGTCCATGACGTACAATGCGCTGCGGAGCAGTTCCAGTTCATAAGGTGATTTTATAGCGCGGGTTTCCTTAATGGCCGGTGAAATATCAATCAGCTCTGCCTGCGGAAATATTTTTTTATAGGTTAGATAAAGATTAAACGGCAATACATCCAGCTCCAGTCCTATGCGTTTAAAGACCGTATGACCAAATGCCGCCAATATGTCCGGTATTTCGCGCGGATGTTTAACCGGAACAATCTGTTGCAGCGACGATTCGTCTTTTCCCCGCTGTAAACTCTTTTTTATCATGAGTACCGGCTCACCACTGGCCGGTATATACAAAAACGAACTTTGCACCGTTCCAGTAAAATAAAATAAATCACTGTTTAATAAAATAATGGCTCCGTCTACTTCCTTCCTGGATATTTTTCCCTGAAAATGCTGTATTCTTATGTCCAGTTCCTCTTTTGGTGTATACTGCATGCTGCAACGCCCTTTCCTGATTTTCCAACAAAAAGTTTCAAAAAACCCCTAGTAATATTTTACCATTATACTTTCTGTTTTACAAAAAGCAGTTATATATATCGAAAAGAAAAACAACCCCCTTATCCTAAAGGGGCCATTTTCTCATCTGCGGATGAAAATCCCAGTAAGTGAGGACAGTTCACTACGGTTTTAATTAAGTTATTGAAGAATATAGCCGAACTGCATAGCATAAAAACCCGCTCCGGATTTCCGAAGCGGGTTTTTTATGCTAACCTGCCATTTTTTCTTTATCTTTCTCGGTCATAAATACTCAGTTTTGGGCTTCCAGCCGTCAGTGAAGCGCCTCCACACGGGACACGACTTGATCTGGTGTCATGCCGGCTGCATCAATCACCGGGGCCTTATTCACGGTATTTTGAATATCCATAAGATTACTATCCATCCCCATTACGACACACGCTAAAATATTCTCTTTACTGTTTGGACTTACTACGGTATATCCTTTGTTTTTAAGTGCCTGCTTAATGGTTGACAAATTATCTTCTACAGCAACTATCTTTGCCACGAAAATGCCTCCCTTTTAGTTTGCTTACAGTTTAGTCATATAGTTCCCCTTCATGGTAAAAAAAATCCCAGCCCGCTATTCGCCGGGCTGGATTTTTACAGATTTAGATTTATTTTAAGAAATTGCTAAGTAAGTCCGAGCTGTAAAAACCTCATTAATTTTTCCGGACGGCAGCTATCTCTTTCGTTGGATAATAAAGAAAATGTCTCGTAATATTGCCCGGATGCTTTACCAATAATGGTCCCCATGCAGGATTGGTGTCGTGCATTACTTTTAACAGGGAAACCATTCGTTTGAAAATAGTATCAATGTCAGCCCCGCCGGTAAGCGATTCGGTAACGGCGGCAGCAACTACGTGGGCGGCGTAGAAACCTGATTTATATTCTTCGGTCAATGATTCGGCAGTTTTTAATATTGTACGTAAGTAAACTGAAATGGCTTCATCTGTATTTCTCCAATTTTGAATCTGATCAAGGCTATGATTTTCAAGGCTTTCCAGCTTAGTTTGCATGATGGTGCCGGCAACAATTTTTGCCGACTGTTTTGCTATCTCGTTGTCAATAGCTTTTCCTGCCAACTGGATGGCAGATAAGTCTTTATTCGTTTCGGCTTCAATGACTCTTTCCCATTCTTTGGCCTGATCAAAAATGAGCAGGCCTGTCGCATAGGCTCCCAAATACCCCCTGAGAATATCGGCAGGATGAGTATCTCCTGCTGGACCTACATTACGCAGCTGTGCCTTGCCGGTATAGGCTGCATCCATCCCTCGGATATACCCTATGAGGCCTATCGCCGCCGCAGGACCTAGATTCAGAATGCCTAAAACATCCGAGGCAGTCTCATCAATCCGCGACGACCAATATTCAGCTAAATCGGCGCTAATGTTATTTTGGATTAATGTATTTTTAACCGCATTTGCCAATTCATCGGTCAATCCAATATCCGCGTGGAGAACATCATGTCCGCAAACTTCATGGGGAATACAAGCCCAAGCCAAAAGCCCTGATTCCGCATGAACAGGAGGTATGCTTACAATAGCCGTTTCCAGACCAAAAGAAGCAGTGGCATCCACCGGCCACGTATATGGTCCATTCTCCGGTGCCCCCCACTTTACAAGGGCCGGGACTGTACTCAAATCAGGAGCTTTGACCCCAACCCGGTCCTCGGCACTTAAGAAACCATCATATAAATCACTGACAACTTCCTGAAATGCACTCGTAGCTAAACTATTGTACTCTTCTCCCCGTTCCAGAATGGCCTGGGCAATATCCAGCATTAGCCGGGCAATTCCGGTCTGTTGCCGGTCCATTAAAAGTATCCTCGTAAAACCGCTCCTCCCTAATTTAGTCAGGGTTTGGCTAAAAGGTTCTACCACCGCATTTTTATAAAGGGCTGGAAATTTGTCTTTTGCAGCTTCCAACCGGCCCCGCAATTGATCGTAATCGGTCGGGGCATTCGGAGCCTGCAAATTGGTAAGCACCGCCTTTCTGACATCCTCTATACAACTTGAAAGGTTGGAAATATCCATGCTCTTGCCTCCTTTGTAATTGCTGACCTAATTTGGTCCGTATTATCTTCATACAAAAATTACAATAACCTCCTTATTTATATGATTCTATAAAAACACGTTTATCCTTCTAAATTTTTATATTTTTTACAATAAATGTATTTTGTTTATTCATAATCCGGCTCAGTACAATTTAAAGCAACGTGCCATACCTATCAGCATGAAAAATCAATGTTTTAGTTTGACTTGCCGACCTTTAATTGTAATAACAAACAGCCTGCGAAATTTTAATCCCGCAGGCTGTTTGTCCTCCCCGGCAGGCTTTACACAGCTAACCCCCAATTTATAACCAACCGGAGATCATTTTCCCTTACCTGTCATAAATTTGTCATGATTTCCCTCTAAACTGAAATCATCAAAGAGGAAGGTTAGGTGAAGTATGAAGAAAAGTTTTATTCTTGTCATGGTTGCACTGTTTATGCTGGTATTTACGGGAAGCGTTTTTGCTGCGTCATGGTCTCCTGATTTCGGTAAACCAAGGGCATTGGAAGCGGCCAAAAACCAGGGCTATTTTATTTGGCAGGACAAGAATGGAATTCATCTCCGGACAACTGCCAAGGGAGGAACACATGTCTTCAGAGGAATCATACAAACAAACGGCCAATTTACAGACATCAACAAAACGCGATTAGAAAAGAAGGATACATTTAAGCTGGTCAACCCTTTTAAGAATAAAATCGAGTTTCGGTTTAATACTGCCAACGGGGTAGACGGTTTCGATTTTGACGTGGCCGATGGCAAAAAAGTTCAATTTGAACTGTTTATGGATGGGCAAAGAATTTCTTCAGACAAAATTTACATAGGAGAAGATAATTGGCATCCCGAAACAAATAAATTTAAAATTTATAGATCATAGAGAAATCCCGGTATCTGTGGATTTCAGGTTGAAGACAAATATGCACTTTACGCCAAGCGTAAAGTGCATATTTGTCTTCAACCTGTCTCTCCAAGAGGAGAAAAGTTAATTGCCCGCAATATTCTTTTATAACGCTGCCAGTACCAGTTCACCCATCCGTTTTGTCCCCACTTTTTCCGTCCCCTGGGTCCAGATATCACCGGTTCGATAGCCCCGTTTCAATACACTTTCCACGGCAGTTTCAATCTCGCGGGCCGCAGCACTTAGACCGAGCGAAAACTCAAACAGCATGGCTGCCGACAAAATTTGCGCCAGCGGGTTTGCCAGATCCTGTCCGGCAATATCAGGTGCCGAGCCGTGGATAGGCTCATACATGCCAAAGCTGTCCTCACGTACGCTGGAGGAAGCCAGCATGCCGATGGAACCGGTAATCATGGACGCTTCGTCGGATAAAATATCGCCAAACATATTGCTGGTAACAATAACATCGAATTGTGCCGGATTTTTAACCAGCTGCATAGCCGCATTATCCACATACATATAGTTTAACTCGACAGTGGGATAATGTTTCGCCACTTTGACAACCACTTCGCGCCAAAGTCTGGAGGACTCCAGGATGTTGGCTTTATCGACCAGCGTAACTTTTTTGCGGCGCAAAAGAGCAGCCTCAAAAGCATTTTTGGCAATCCGGGCAATTTCAAATTCATTGTACACTTCACTGTCATAAGCGGTAGCATAGCCGTCCACAGTCGTGCGTCCGCGGTCGCCAAAGTAAATGCCGCCCGTTAATTCCCGAACGATCAGCACGTCCACGCCCTGGGCGATAATCGAATCTTTCAGCGGTGAAGCACCCTTTAGGGCATCATAAATTTTTACCGGTCGCAGATTCGCATACAGGCCAAGGCCGCTGCGCAGCCCTAAAAGAGCTTTTTCCGGACGCTGATTGCCGCCAAGATTATCCCACTTGGGACCGCCTACCGCCCCCAGCAGGACGGCATCGGAATGCTGACAGGTTTCCAGCGTTGCAGCCGGAAGGGGTTCACCGTATTTGTCAATAGCGCAGCCGCCTGCCAGCACCTCGGTGAAGTTTAGTTTTACATCATGTTTAGCCGCCACTTTTTCCATGACCTTAAGCGCTACGGCAGTTACTTCCACACCAATACCGTCGCCGGGGATTACGGCAATGTCATATTCTTTCATTAATTTTTCCCCCAAGCCACTTTATTCTCTCTTACGCAGTTAACCAGACCGTCGTTATCCATAATATTGATCATGAATTCCGGGAAAGGCTGGGACTTATACTCCTTGCCCAGCGTAAGGTTTTTTATTACGCCTGTTTTAAAATCCACTTCCAGCTTATGTCCGGTTGCCGCATCATTAACCGCTTCTTCGCATTCCAGAATAGGAAACCCGATATTAATGGAATTACGATAAAAAATACGGGCAAAGCTTTTGGCGATTACGCAGGAAACACCGGCGGCCTTAATGGAAATCGGAGCATGTTCCCGGGAGGAACCGCAGCCGAAATTACGTCCGCCGACGACAATATCTCCTTTTTTCAATTTTTTAAGAAAATCAACATCCAGGTCTTCCATGCAGTGTTTCGCCAAATCGGCCGGATCGGAAGAGTTCAGATACCGGGCCGGAATAATGACATCGGTATCAATATTATCACCATATTTTAAAACGTCACCCACCGCTTTCATCTTACATTACCTCCTCTGGGGATACTATTTTTCCGGCAACCGCCGAAGCCGCCGCCACCGCCGGGCTGGACAGGTAGACTTCACTGTTGGGATGCCCCATTCGACCGACAAAATTCCGGTTGGTCGTAGCCAAAGCCCGTTCACCTTCCGCTAAAATGCCCATATGGCCGCCCAGACAGGGACCGCAGGTAGGGGTACTAAACACACCGCCGGCTTCGACAAAAATCTTCGCCAAACCTTCTTCCATTGCCTGGATGAAAATGTCCTGCGTACCGGGGAATATAATCAACCGCACACCCTTTTTGACTTTTTTGCCTTTTAGGATGGAAGCCGCAATGCGCAAATCATCCATACGTCCGTTGGTGCAAGAACCGATTACCACCTGATCGATAGCTACATCGCCGACTTGATCAATCGTCCGGGTATTCTCCGGTAAATGAGGAAAGGCGACCGTCGGTTTTAAGGTGCTCAGATCAATCTCAATTACCCGGCTGTACTTGGCATCGGCATCGGCTGCAAAAATCCTTGGCGTTCTGGTGGTACGGCCCTTAACGTATTCCAGCGTCTTTTCATCCACCGGGAAAATGCCGTTTTTGGCACCGGCTTCAATGGCCATATTGGCAATGGTAAAACGGTCATCCAGTGAAAGCGCCGCTACTCCTTCACCGCTAAACTCCATTGACTGGTACAGCGCTCCGTCAACACCGATCATGCCAATGATGTGCAGGATGACGTCCTTGCCGCTTACCCATTTGGATGGTTTTCCTTTCAATACAAACTGTATGGCATCGGGAACTTTAAACCAGGCATACCCGGTGGCCATGCCGCCGGCCATATCGGTACTGCCGACACCGGTAGAAAAGGCGCCCAGGGCTCCGTAAGTACAAGTATGGGAGTCCGCGCCGATAATAACATCGCCAGGAATAGCCAGCCCTTTTTCCGGCAGCAGACAGTGTTCGATGCCCATTTCCCCTACTTCAAAATAATTGGTAATTTCGTGCTTATGAGCAAACTCACGTACCATTTTGGCGTGTTCTGCCGACTTGATATCCTTGTTCGGCGTAAAATGGTCCGGCACCAGCGCCACTTTATCTTTATCAAAAACAGTGGCGGCTTTCATTTCGTTAAACGCCTTAATAGCTACCGGTGTGGTGACATCGTTCCCCAGCACCAAATCCAGTTTGGCACTGATCAGTTGTCCTGCCTCCACATAGTCAAGTCCGGCAGCTGACGCAAAAATCTTTTGAGTCATTGTCATTGGTTTTCCCATGGATGAATCCCCCTTATCATTACTCGTCCGGTAAACCGTCATCACGTAAAAGCTATTGTTTATTTAATAATTTATATTCAACGGAATCAATCAGCGCCTGCAGGCTGGCGTCAATAATATTGGTCGATACGCCAACCGTCGACCAGCTTGACACGCCGTCGGTGGATTCAATCATAACCCGTACCTTGGCCTGTGTTGCACTATCGCTGTCAATGACCCGGACCTTATAGTCAGATAAATGCATTTGTGAAATGGATTCATAAAATTTATGCAGTGCCCGCCGGAGCGCTTTGTCGAGAGCATTAACCGGACCGATTTCGTCCGATACGCCGACCTCTTCCACCATATCGTCCACCCTGATTTTAATAAAGGCCAGTGACGGGCTCTTGCCGCTGCCATTGCCCTTTTCGATAATGACTTTATAGTCCAAAAGCTCAAAGGAATGTTTAAACAGCCCAAGTTCTTTACGGGCCAGCAATTCCAAACTGTGCTCCGCACCTTCAAATTGATAGCCGTGATATTCCTTATCTTTCAGCTTATCCAGAATACGCTGTGTTTCCGCCGAATCCCGCGTAATATGCGGGGCAATGCTGCGGATAATCGCCATCAGGGTGCTGCGCCCGGATACCTCGGATAATAAAATCCGCCGTTCGTTTCCCACCGCTTCCGGGGGAACATGCTCAAAAGAAGTGCTATTTTTATTGACAGCATCAATATGCATACCGCCTTTATGGGCAAACGCGCAATGACCGACATAGGGATCGCGCTCATATGGAACGACATTGCTGACTTCGCTGATATAGCGGCAGGCCGCCGTGATATGCTTCAGCTTTTCAGCGGGAATACACGAATATCCCAGCTTAAGCGTCAAATCAGCAATAATGGTGCTTAAATTGGCATTACCGCACCGTTCGCCAAGTCCGTTGAAAGTTCCCTGAACCTGACGGGCTCCGGCCTGGACCGCCAGCAGGGAATTAGCAACTCCTGTTCCCGAATCATTATGACAGTGAATGCCCAGATTGGAAAATCGATATCGGGAGACTAAACCGCCAACAATCGAATACATCTCGAGGGGAAGCGTACCGCCATTGGTGTCGCAGAGTACCAGCCAGTCGGCACCTGCCTCCTGTGCGGCCTGCAGCACTTCTAAAGCATACTTTTGATTATGTTTGTAGCCGTCAAAAAAATGTTCGGCATCAAAGATAACTTCTTTGCCCAGCGACTTTAGATACCGGATACTGTCGCTGATCATGGACAGGTTTTCCTCCAGCGAGGTTTTAATAATATCGGTCACATGGAAATCCCAGGTCTTACCGAAAATAGCCGTGACCATGGTTCCCGAACTGACAAGCGCCTTAAGATTGACATCCTCGTCAGCCCGGATTCCGGGACGGCGGGTACTGCCAAAAGCGCAAAGTTTGGCATGTTTTAATTTCAGTTCCTTCCGGGCGGCAGCAAAAAACTCCAGATCCTTGCGGTTTGAACCGGGATTGCCGGCTTCGATATAACTCACGCCGATTTCATCCAGCTTAGCCGCAATTTTCAGTTTGTCATTCACACTGAAGGAAATCCCCAGCGCCTGCGACCCATCGCGCAGCGTACTGTCAAATATATGTATTGTCTTATCGGACATACATTCACCTCCTGCCAATCGCTGTGTATATCGCTACACCGGCTTTAATGGTTTATTATACAATATCCCCGCTTGTTCCGTTATACCGTTCGATGTTCACATAAAAACTATACCATCATACAATATAATAAATGACAAATAAAGGAGGCTTTCTATCCGTATGCCAAGGTTATTCAAGTCCGCCCGTCAGACGACCGTTATTTCGGTCACACCTACCAGCCAGCTTAACAGCGCCTACTTACTGCTGCTGCAAATCCGCCCGGTTATAGCCCGTGGTATCAAAGACCTGGACGAATACGACCCCAAACACGTAATAATCGAAGTGGGTCTTATGAGTTATTTAATGGGAATGGGCTTTGATTATCGAACGGCTTGCACCATTGTAAAATCATGGGAAAAAGATGAAGAACTATTTGATCCCCTTTTATTAGAAGACTGAAATAATCCGGAAAAGCCTTTTACCGTTTTTGGTCTTTTCTCCGTCTATGGCTGCACAACCTGGGGTGCAAGGTATTGCTTGATCATGCTGATTCCTGCCTGGTCAAGGGCATTAATATATTCCAGCACCCGGATTTTCTCCGGCACCATCGTACGAATCCGGTCAATCACCGCCCGTGAACTGACTACCACATCGACAGACTGCAGCAGCTCACGCAAAGACGGTTCATGATTTAAGCCGGCGTGCCGCAGCACCACATTGGTCAGTCCGGCTGATTTCAGGGAGGTCTCCATCCGCTGTGCCCCCTCTTCCGTGGCACAAACCAGGCCGACACGAGTGCCTTGCTCTAACTGTCCAATCTGGAACAGCGTCTTAATTTGCGGTACCGCCATTACGGCAATCACTTCTTTTCCGTAAGGTTCTAAAATACTTTTTACCGCTTCTACATGACTAAAGGTGGTAACAGCAAAACCGAACCCTCCGCTGGCTTCGCTGCCCGCTCTGGTGTTTAAATCGGCCAGCAGACAACCTTCCACCGCTATGCCAATCTCACGTTCCAGTTCCTGACTGTAGTATTCAATGTCATGGCGGTTGCATTCAACAAATACGATCTTATCAAAGCCGTTCTGCTGATCAAAGCCCAGAATTGCCTGGCCGAAAACAACAGTAAATAAGTCCTCGGCACTAAATCCCAGCTCCCGGGCACGCTGAATGGTTTCCTGCGCTAAATTAAGCAGCGCCTGCCGTCTTTGTACATCAGGGATCCGGGGAATTTCTTCGGCCACATAAGTTCCCTGCCCATGTTTCATCTCAATAAGTCCTTCGCTCTCCAGCTCTTTATACGCAGCGATAACCGTGTTCCGGTTGATGCAAAGCACCGCCGCCAGATCCTTGGGCGAAGGCAGCCTGTCACCATGGGCCAGTTCGGCCCCCAGAATAAAATACTTAATTTGTTCTTTCAGCTGCTGATAAATCGGAAATTCAGAAGCCTTATTTATTCGAAACTCCATCATTGCCCATTCTCCTAGAATAAACCATAATAATCAGATAACTAGTTTTCTAGTACTCTATTACAATAATACCAGGATCACCGGGCAGCGTCAATGCCCAAAATAGAAAATGCCGTCCCGGCATGCAGCCAGGTACGGCATTTTTAAATTCCATTACACCCTAGCATCTTGATTCCTTATTAAGGGTTAATGGTTGTTTTATAAGTCTGTTTACCGTCTTTCATTTCAATAACTACGGCGCTCTTCACCGGATTGTGGTTTTCATCCAGTGTAATTTTACCGGTAACCAGTTCCAAATCTTTAATTTGCGCTATTGCATCTTTGATTTTAACCGGGTCGGCACTGTTAGCCCGTTTAATCGCATCAACGGCCATATAGGCTGCGTCATACCCCAGAACAGCAGGTGCATCCGGAATTTGACCATATTCGGCTTTATAAGCTTCAATGAATTTTGCAATGCGGGGGCTCTTATCGTCGGCCGCATAATGATTGGAGAAGAAGGTATTAGTCAATGCCTCGGCACCGGCAATATCCGCTAATTTCGTGGAATCCCAGCCGTCACCGCCGATAATCGGTACAGTGATACCCAGTTCACGCGCCTGTTTTATAATTTTACCTGCTTCCTCATAATAGCCGGGAACGAATACAACATCCGGATTAGCTGCTTTTATTTTTGTCAAAGTAGCCTTAAAATCCTGGTCTTTTTGCAAATAAGCTTCTTTGGAGATAATCTGTCCGCCCTTTTTGGTAAAACTTTCTTCAAAGAACTGAGCCAAGCCTTTGGAATAATCGGAACTGTTGTCAATATATACGGCAGCGGTTTTAGCCTTTAACGTATCGGCTGCAAATGATGCCATAACTGTTCCCTGAAAAGGATCAATAAAACAAGTACGGAAAGCGTATTCATTTACCTTCCCGTTGTCCACCGTTACTTTGGGATTGGTGGAGAAAGGAGTGATAAACGGCACTTTATTGTCTGCCGCGATCTGTGCACCAGCGAGGGTATTGGAACTGGCTCCGGCACCAAGTACCAGTGCTACTTTATCCTGAGTTACCAATTTGGTTACCGCATTGGCCGATTCAGAAGGTTCGGATTTGTTATCGGCAACAATAAAGCTAATCTGTTTGCCCAAAACACCGCCTGCAGCATTCACTTCTTTAAAAGCCAGTTTGATACCATTGGCCATGGACTGCCCGTAGCTTGCTGTATTTCCTGTCATTTCCAGATTGCCGCCGATTTTAATTTCTTTGGAGTCGGTACCACTGCAACCGGAAACCAGGAGCGCAGCCCCCAACAGGGACACATACAATAATTTTTTTAGCATAAATATCCTCCCTCATTATTTTCGAAAAACAAAAAACGCCAAGGGAAATATACATTTCCCTCAGCGTCATCGCTTTTCTTTTTACCTATGATTTTTTCTTTCTTCGATTTTACCATAAAGCTTGACTATTGTATATATTTTTTTAATATTTTGCTCCATATTTCCTGCATTTTTTGTATGGCTGTTTTACTGTATCCTTATAGACAGTCCTTGTCCACGGTACTTAGCATTTCATCCAGCTTCGCCATCTCTTCTTTGAAAATATATATCCATGTACGGCAAAAACAAGCATAATTTTTACGTCATTCCCTTTTACCATGGCAAACTTCCCTAGTTTGGTAAAATTAGTCTTGACATTTCCTTTATTTATTTGTATTATATATTTGTGCCATTAAATAATAATTATTATTAAAAAGGAGAGATTATCTAAATGAAAAAATTTGTATGTTCTATCTGTGGTTATGTTCATGAAGGAGACTCTGCGCCGGAATCCTGTCCGCAATGTAAGGCTCCTGCCTCCAAATTCATTGAAAAATCGGCAGCAGGTCTGTCCTGGCCCGATGAACACCGTATCGGTGTCGCTGCCGGTGTGGACGCCGAGATCGTCGAAGGTCTCAAGATGAACTTTATGGGTGAATGTACAGAGGTCGGCATGTATCTCGCTATGAGCCGCCAGGCCGACCGCGAAGGATTCCCGGAAGTAGCGGAAGCTTATAAACGCATTGCCTTTGAAGAGGCCGAACATGCCGCAAAATTTGCCGAATTACTGGGTGAGGTCGTTTTCCCTTCCACTAAGAAAAATCTTGAATTACGTGTTGAAGCCGAATACGGCGCCACTCAGGGTAAACTGGATCTGGCGAAAAAAGCAAAACAGCTCAATCTGGATGCCATCCATGACACCGTACACGAAATGTGTAAGGACGAAGCTCGTCATGGTGCAGCTTTCAAGGGATTATTGGACAGATATTTCAAATAAGAGACAGTCTGACATAAAAAAGAGAACTGGTTTTTCCATAGCCAGTTCTCTCTTTTTATGCCCGTTTACGCTAAAATCTCCGTAATATTCCCGGGGATAACGACCGGTTTTTTCGCCAGTCGTGAGATATCAAAACAAGCAATCAACTCTTTTGCCTCAACAGCACTATATTCCGGGATAAGTCCTGCCTGACAGGCCAGATAACCGACAATCTGCTCCGGGCGAATGCCGCGGCGCCTTAAAATGGTTAAAGAGAGATCCCCGTGACGTTTTGACAACCGGCTACCATCCTGTCCAAGCAATAAGGGGACATGGGTGAAAACCGGCTGTTTAAGACTCAAAAGCCGGTAAAGTAATAACTGCCGCGGAGTCGAAGCAATTAAATCGTTGCCCCTTAGCACATGCGTAATATGCATGGCGGCATCATCAACCACCACCGCCAGTTGATAAGCGTAAACACCGTCCGAACGCCGCAGGACAAAATCCCCGACAGACTGTTCAATATTCTGCTGTATTTCCCCATATAATAAATCGCTATAGGAAATACTGCCCGGAGGAACCAGCAGGCGCATCGCCGGCTTACGATCCGTACGGCTGACTTTCCTGTTGCGGCAGGTTCCCGGATAGCGCTGCTCCCCGTCGGAAGCATGGGGCGCAGCAGCTGCCAGTTCAGCCCGGGTACAATAACAAGGATACGTCCGCCCGGCTGCCGCCAGGCGTTCAAAGGCTTCCTGGTAAAACTCCGACCGGACGCTTTGGCAGTAGGGTCCGTAATCGCCACCGGCATCCGGTCCTTCATCCCAGTCCAGTCCCAGCCATCGAAGGTCTACCTGCAGCGCAGCAGCATAGGCAGGACGTGACCGGTCCGGATCCAGATCCTCCATCCGCAGCACCATCGTCCCGCCCGCCGACCTCACCTGAAGCCAGGCTAACAGCGCCGTCCAGGCATTGCCCAGATGCATATGGCCGGTCGGACTGGGAGCGAACCGTCCGCGTAGTGTATTTCCCACTGCATTCACCCTCTTTGAAAATCCATAGCAAACCTTATTTACTCAACCGGCTAATAATGGCTCTGGCCACATGCACACCGCTGGCACTGGCCTGCGAAAGGCCGCGGGTTACACCAGCCCCGTCCCCGATGGCAAACATGTTGGGAATTTCGGTTTCCAGCTCCGAAGTCAGTTTCAGGCGCGAACTATAAAACTTCACTTCCACACCATACAGCAGCGTATCATCATTGGCCATGCCCGGTGCTATTTTATCCAGGGCATAAATCATTTCAATGATATTGTCCAGATGACGTTTGGGTAACACCAAGCTCAAATCACCGGGTACGGCCTGCAGGGTTGGCGTGGTAAAGCTTTGTGCCAGACGGTGCTCATTGGTCCGGCGGCCTTTTATCAAATCGCCAAATCGCTGTACCAGCACACCGCCGCCCAGCATATTGGAAAAAGAAGCAATCCGTTTGCCATACTGATGCGGCTCGTTAAACGGTTCGGTAAAGCGGTTGCTTACCAGCAAGGCAAAGTTGGTGTTTTTACTGTGCAGTTTTTCATCCCGGTAGCTGTGCCCGTTAGCGGTTACAATGCCGTCCGTATTTTCAGCAACCACATATCCCTTGGGATTCATGCAGAAGGTACGGACCAAATCACCGTATTGCTTAGTCCGGTATACCAGTTTCGCTTCATAAACCTCATCCGTAATATGCTGAAAAATCTCCGCCGGAATTTCCACCCGCACGCCGACATCCACCTGATTGTTAAACAACGGCAGCTTTAAGTCTTTGCACTGTCCGGAAAACCATTCCGACCCCGCTCTGCCGGGAGCGGCTATCAGATAGTCGCAATATACCGGCTGGTCATTCTCTAGCTCAAGAGTAAACCCCTGGCGATTGCCTTCAGGCAAAATCGCCGCTACATGACGGTTAAAAATTAACCTAACCCGGTCTTTTAACACTTCATATATGGTTTTTAATATCTGCAGGTTATTTTCCGTACCCAGGTGCCTTACTTTAGCATTCAGCAAATGCAAATCATAAGCCAGAGCTTTTATCCCAATACTGCTGTGCTCAGTGGAAAAGTATTCGGCGGGAGCCCCATACTGCAGATTGATTTCATCTACATAATCAATTAACGCCAATACCTCTTGATCGGCCAGGTATTCATTCAGCCAGCCGCCAAACTCTGTCGTAAAATTATACTTACCATCGGAAAATGCCCCGGCACCGCCAAAACCGCGCATGATGCCGCAGGACTTGCAGTGAATACAGTTCGCCACTTTCTTTTCCGCAATCGGACACTTCCGGGTATAAATATCGTTTCCTTCTTCAATCATGACCACGCGCAAATCCGGCTTCATTTTTGTCAGTTCATATGCCGCAAAGATACCTGCCGGTCCACCGCCAATAATGGCTACATCATAGTTAGCAGTCATTTGTTTTCCCTCATTTCACTCATCAATAAGCAAACCAAAAGTTATTATACTGTATCCTAAAAAGCTTGTATAGCTTTTTTTGACAGGTTATATTTTTAACGGATTGCCAATCCAGATATAAAAATCAGTTTTTCATACTTCTCTATTATAACATGGAAGTCCGTGGCTATGCATGAGAGCTATTCCCCCTGCAAAGCAAAAAAGAATCCATAATCCATGGCTCCTTCTTTTAACAGCTTATAACTTACCACAGCTTCACTCCTACCCATCATCCCGGGGATCAAAGTCGGCGCAAAACGCTGCCGGTAACCTGAGTGCCCTCTATATCCATAATATCTAAGGAATCCACTTCCGGGTACTGCCTCACTAGACCGGAAAGCACAACCCCAAAATCATTGGCTGAGACACCGGCCAACTGCTGCAGCAAAAAACCCATAACTCATATGCCGGTTGTTTTTCCATGCTTTGCCGGACTTTGTGAATTTTTCTCCGGTGCAATTATTATCAAATGTTGTCGTCTTTTGCAATGCCGCTTAGGAAAAGAAGACCTTTTCCATTGCTCCGGTTTGCAGTAAAATCATATACAAAACTGTTGGGCCAAAAATACTAAGCAGGGGATTCCGTTTCCAGCTATGCAGAAGCAGCACGGCCATAACGGCTAACACTTCGTTAAGGCCGTGTGGTATGCCCCCCCACTGGATATCTTTCAGGCAATACAATACCAGAATCGTGATAATCACCGGAGGAATATATTTACCGATAAATAGGAGTACCTCCGGCGGCTGTTTGGCGCTAAAAAACAAAAAGGGGAAATAACGGGTAACCATAGTGATGAAAGCTATAATCACTATGGCCACTAATACATTAGTCAGACTCATGCTGCGTAATCCTTCCTTTAAAAATTAATAACAAACCAATGGACAAAATAATCGCCGCCAACAGCATATTGCTTTTGCCGATAATCACTAAAGACAATAGGGCGCAAGCTCCGCCAATGGCAAAAGGAATTTTGGTGGAGTAACTGGTAAACTGCTCAAAAAGCAACACAATAAACAAGGCGGTCAAAGAAAAATCCAGCCCTGTGGTATTTATCGTCATAAAGCTGCCGGCTACCGCACCGATAACGCTGCCTGCTATCCAATAGCAATGGTTGAGCAATGAAATATAAAAATAAAAACGTCCCCTATCGACTTCCTGCGGCTCTTTCAAACCGGTTAGCAACGCATACGTCTCATCGGTCAGGGAAAATATCATGTAAGGCTTTAGTCTGCCGGTCAGGTTGAATTGGCTGAACAACGACAGGCCATAGACCATATGCCGGAAATTGACTAAAAAGGTAACTGTGGCAATCTCTAGGAAACTGGCGTCGCTGACAAAAAAGCCTACGGCAATAAACTGTGCCGCCCCGGCGTAAACAAGGGTACTCATGAGTAAGGCAATAACCCACGAATATCCCGCATTGTTAAGCAGTAGGCCAAAAGCGATGCCAATCGCCATGTAGCCAAAAAAAACAGGAGCGGTCGCTTTCGCCGCTACATGTAAGGCAGCCATATCCAGCTGCTGTTTTAACCGATTCATCATATCCTGGTCTCCCTTGCATTTCATAGCACACTACTACTCCTAATTATAAATAATCACGCTGCATTTTTCTACATATACTCTTTAACGGCGTCGGCCAGCCGAATAATTCCGGTACGAATCTTCTCTTCCGGCATATTGGAATAATTTAAGCGCAGGGTATGTTCCACCCCGCCATTGGGAAAGAAAGAGTCACCTGGCACAAAGGCAACCTGCCGTTTTAAACATTCTGTCAAAAGCTTCACGGCGGTGATATGCTTTGGCAGTTCCACCCACAGAAATAAACCGCCCTGCGGCCGGGTGTAGTTTATGATACCGGCCAGGTTCTCATCTAGTGCCGCCAGCATGGCATTGCGTCGCTGCCGGTAGACGGTAATAATGTTTTGAATATTGGCTTCAAAATCATACAAATCCAAGTACCTCGATAATTCCATTTGACTGATCGAAGATGTATGCAAATCCGCCCCCTGCTTGATTAATACATATTTCTCGATATAACGCCTGTCGGCAGCGATCCAGCCAATACGCATTCCCGGACAGAACGTTTTGGAAAAGGTGCTGGTGAAAATCACCAGACCTTTACTGTCCAGTGATTTCAAGGAAGGCAATATCTCATTTTCAAAACGTAATTCGCCGTAAGGATTATCCTCAATAACCGGAATTTCATACTGATTAACCAGTTCAATTAAAGCTTTGCGCCGCTCCAGCGACCAGGTACGCCCGGTAGGGTTTTGAAAATCCGGAATTACATAAAGCAACTTTACCCTGGGAGTAGTACGCAAAATTTCCGCCAGTGCTCCGGGGATCATACCGTCCTCATCGGTCGGCACGGCAATAAAACGGGGGAGATAGGCTTTAAAGGCACTGAGTGCGGCAAGATATGTCGGACTTTCACACAGCACCACATCCCCTTCATCCAAAAACAGCTTGCCGGAAAAATCCAGCGCCTGCTGTGAACCGCTGGTAATGAGAATATTGTCGCTCTCCACTCCGGTGCCAAATTTACGGTTTATCCGTGCGGCTATCTGCCGGCGTAATGGCGGATAACCCTCCGTGGTGGAATACTGCAGGGCTTTGCTGCCGGCTTCCTGCAGCACTCTGACGGCCACCTGTTTCAGTTCCTCAACCGGAAACAATTCCGGGGCCGGTAATCCCCCTGCAAAGGAAATCATTTCGCACTGTTGGGTTATTTTTAAAATTTCCCGTATTTCCGATGCCCTGATTTTCTCCATACGCCTTGCAAAAGCCACTGTCATAACCAATCACTCCACTTCATCCGTACCCATGTACTTTGTAAGCCATTAAGGCTTTACATTTATTTTTCCTATCATACACATCCCTGAGAGTACTGTAAATATCCAATTCCGGCTGTTTTTCAGATTTTTGGATACCTACAAAGGAACCGCTCTGTCCCCCCTGGAAGCAATCCTAACCTGTCCTAATCGCCTCCGTCTCTGCAGCCAAAGGCGTTCTTTTTACTTCACCCGGTATTTGTATTTTGCAATACCCGCTAGCCGCTGGACGGCCGCCCTGGTAAATGGTGCTGCAGCAAACCTCACCTCTGTCGTGACCCGTTGTAACGCTAGGCACCGGCCGGCACCTTGGCACATTGCATCCCAATTACATCAGTTGAACTCTTGGTTCCTATATGATAGACTAATTTTGGATGATTTTATCAGGAGGATATGTATGCAGTTACTAAACGAAATTGGCGAATGGATCTACAGCATTATAATCGCCCTGGCTCTGGCCTTATTCATAAACATTTTTCTGTTTCAACCTTCTCTCGTCGTTGGGCAGTCAATGGACCCGACCTTGCACGACGGTCAGCGTATTTTTTTGTCCAAACTTTCGCATACGCTGGGACGTATGCCGGAATACGGTGAAATTGTAACTATCGACAGCCGGGTTTTCCGCGAACGAGGCTGGCGTGACGACCTGACCGATCCGCTGATGAACTGGGTCAATGTCCTGACCGGCAAACAGCCGTCACATACCGTATGGGTAAAGCGGATTATTGGCGAACCCGGCGATGTACTGGAATTTAAGCAAGGGCAAATCTACCGCAACGGCACTCTTCTGGAGGAACCGTACATTAAAGAGCCGATGCGCAATCTGCCGGACCGCCAAATTAAGATACCGGACGACCATGTCTTTGTCCTGGGCGACAACCGCAACAACAGCAGTGACAGCCGGGTAATCGGCAGTATTCCCCGCAGCCACATTCTCGGCACTATGATTTTCGGAATATAAAATGGGTCTAAGCCCTGCAAGCAGCCTTCATCAGCTGTTTGCAGGGCTTTGTTCTGATTCTAGGCCATCTTCTTTTGAAACTTAATAATACTAAGCGTAAGCACTACGACAATAAAGGTGATCAATGCCAGTGTCTGAGTCCAAAGAAATTCAAGCCCGATACCTTTTAAAACAATACCGCGCATAATTTCCAGATAGAAGGTTAACGGCAGGACATTGCCCAGCCAGTAAAAAAGTTTGGGCATAGCCTCCCGGGGAAACATAAATCCCGACAGCAGTATACTCGGCAAAAAGATAAAAAAAGACATCTGCATCGCCTGCATTTGTGTTTTGGCTACAGTGGAAATTAAAACCCCTAAGGCCAGTGAAGCAATGATGAATAGGGTGGTTAGAGCATACAACAACCCTATGCTGCCCTGCAGCGGCAGGTCAAATACTAAAACTCCCATAATCAGCGACAAAGTCGCCTGCACATACCCTACAAAAATATAAGGGATGATCTTTCCCAGCATCAATTCATAGGATCTCATCGGAGTAACAATCAGTTGTTCCAGTGTACCCTGCTCCCGTTCCCGGACAATCGCCATCGAGGTAATCATAACCATCGTCATGGTAAGGATGGTGCCCAAAATACCCGGTACCATATAAAAAGCAGACACAAAATCGGGGTTATACCAGGGACGTATTCTGATATCATAAGGCTGCTCAAATTTTTTTATGCCACTGTTCTCCAGCTTTTTCAGTAGGATTTCCTGCGATTTTAACTGCCCGATCATTTGTGCGGTACTAATTGCCGAAGAAGCGGACATAGAATCCGAAGCATCGACAATAACCTGTACCGCGGCACTGCGGCCATGATTTATGTTTTGGCTGAAATCAGGCGGGAGGATAATACCGACTTTGGCCTTGCCCGCCTCAATCGCATCATTCACTTGCTGATAGCTGCTGGCCACATAGTTAATGTCAAAATATTCACTGGCAGTAAATTCAGCCAATAAATCCCGGCCTTCCTGCTGCCTCGACTGATCAAACACGATAGTGGACAAATGCTTTACATCCGTGTTTATCGCAAAACCAAATACCAAGAGCTGAATAACCGGCAGTCCCACCATCATGGCAAAAGTAATCCGGTCGCGCCGCATTTGAATAAACTCTTTGATCAAAAGGGCCCAGAGTCGCTTCATTCCACCATCCCCCTGCGTCTTGATTGCACGTAATACACAAATACATCTTCCAGTGAGGGTGTAATTACAGTGTAAGGATAGTTTCTATATAGGCCAATATCCGCCTCGGCAACCAGCACATGAACCGATAGGCCGTAGGGATACATATCCATACAGGCCAGGTTAGCATCGGTCAATTGCCGCATAAAATTCATAGGGTCTTCTGCCGGTATTTCCAGCAGCAGGCCGGGAATTGCCTGTTTGAGCCGCTGTGGACTGTCGTCGGCTATCAGATTGCCCTCAAAAATAAAACCGATCCGGTCACAATGTTCCGCTTCGTCCATAAAATGGGTTGTGACCATAATGGTGGTGCCTTCCACTGCCAGTTGATAGATAATATCCCAAAACAGGCGCCGGGACTTAGGATCAACGCCGCCTGTCGGCTCATCTAAAAACAAAATGGACGGCTTATGCAATATGGAACAACCCAAGGCCAGGCGCTGCTTCCAGCCGCCGGACAAATTTGCGGTCAGTTCATTTTTACGCTCCTGAAGGCCGGCCATATCAAGCATCTCATACACGCGTTTTTGCTTGACAGCTTCTGGCAGACTATATAAGCCGGCATAAAAAGTAAGATTTTCCCACACCGTTAAATCGTCATATAAACTAAATTTCTGCGACATGTACCCAAGCTGTTTCTTGACAGCCTCACGGTTCCGGCGTAAATCCATTCCCAAAATCTCACCATAACCGGCCGTCGGTTCCAGAATACCGCAGAGCATCTTGATGGTTGTCGATTTTCCCGAACCATTCGGACCCAAAAAGCCATAAATACTGCCGGTCCTTATGGCCAAATTCAGGTCATCAACTGCCGTAAAAGTCCCAAATTTCTTCGTTAGATTGCGGGTTACTACAGCGTTCATAACGAATCTCCTTTACTAGCCAGAGTGACAAACACATCCTCCAGCATCGGTTTGATCTCCTTCAAGCTTTCGATAGCAACTCCGGCATGTTCCAGCCTTTGCCGGATGGCTGTTGCAGCAACCGCATAGTCTTCCACCGCAATATGATATTTATCGCCAAAAGAATTAATATCGTAAATGTCGATTCCAGTCAGATATTTTTTTACTTCCTTACTGGCAGCGCGTAGTTCAATAATCCGGTAGGGATATTGAGCTTTCAGTCCCTGCGGCGTATCTGCAGCCGTTATCTGCCCCTCATTCATAAAGGCAATGCGGGTGCATAACTCGGCTTCATCCATATACGGCGTAGAGACAAAAATCGTCGTTCCTTCCTGATTCAGCCGGTACAATACCTGCCAAAACTCCCGGCGGGACACCGGATCAACACCGGTTGTCGGTTCATCTAAAAAAAGCAATTGCGGCCGGTGCATAAGTCCGGCAGCTAAAGCCAGTTTTTGCTTCATTCCTCCGGACAAATTGGCTGCCAGACGGTTTGCGAAAGGTGCTAATTTTGTCATCCGCAGAAGCTCTTCCGCCAAAACGACTGTCTGTTTGCTTGAAGCGCCATACAGCGCACCCATCAGTTTAATATTCTCCATCACCGATAAATCGCCATATAAACTAAACCGCTGCGGTACATAGCCAATATACGGCTTGCTTTGCCCCAGATTTTCCTGTCCCAGAACGAAAATCTTTCCTGCGGTGGGTGCTAAAACACCGGTAATCATTCGAATCACGGTCGTTTTTCCGGCGCCATCCGGTCCAACCAGCCCAAAAATATCCCCCCGGTTCACCTTAAGCGACAAGTTATAAACAGCCGTTCTCTTTTGAAAGGACTTTGAGACGTTGCTTAATTCAATCATGGTATGACCACATCGGCAGGCATACCCGGTTTCAGGAGCCCCTGCGAATTATCAATACGGACCTTCACGGCAAAAACCAGGTTAGCCCGTTCACGCTGCGTGATACTCTGCCGGGGATTAAATTCGGCAGAGTCACTAATTTCTTTAATCACTCCGGGAAATACTTGCTCGGGAAAGGCATCAATTTTTACGCCGGCCGCCTGTCCTACCTTGATGGCTGCCAGCTGTGTTGAAGGAATATACACCTTTACCCAGCAGTCATTCATGTCTGCCACGGTTGCGATTGCCGCTCCGGCATTAATATACTCGCCCTGCTCAAAATTTTTAGTTAAAACCAGTCCGGATAAAGGGCTGCTGATCTCGGTATCGGCCAGCAATGACTTACTGGCCTCCACAATGGCTTTGGTCCGTTTTACCTCTTCCCGTTGTGCCTGGATCTCATCCGGCCGGTTGCCTTCGGTAATGATACTTTTTTTTGCCTCGGCAGCAATCAGCGAATTATAAGCCACTTCATAAGCAGACCGGACGCTATCCAGTTGTTGAGCAGCAATAGCTCCCTGACGATATAAAACCGTATAGCGTGTCAAGTCATTTTTCGCTTTGTCAAATACCGACTGCGCTGCGGCTAAATCGGCTTCTGCCTGCATTCGTTCCTGATTGCGGGCTCCTTTTTCCAAATCTTTCAGTTCCGCTTCGGCTTTATCCAAGGCGGCTTCGTCGCGCAATAACTGAGCTTTTAAATCGTCACGGGAAATCCGTGCCACCACATCGCCGGCTTTAAGCCAGTCCCCTTCTTTGAGATTCAGTTCGGTAAGATAACCGCTGGTCTTAGGAGTAATATCCGCCCGGGTTACTTCAATAGTTCCGGTAGCCGTTATCCCGTATTCCTTTTTGTTGAACAGCTTATATCCGGCAATACCGATCAAAAGTGCCAGAATAGCGACACCGGCAATAAGTTTTCGATTCATACCTCAAGCATCCCCTATCCTAAGATTTTATCAACTACGTGGTATTATTTAATCGTTTGATTAAATAATACCACGTACCCCTTACTACTGTCTATAGATTGCAGCAACTTTCCAATTCCCTTTGATAAACCAGAAAAAATGTCATATAATAAAAATATAGCCTTACCAATTATTGAAATTTCACCATAAAGGAGAAATACTATGTTTGCACTTAACTTTCAGTCGCCCAACCATAAAAAATTACTGATTGACCGCAAAAAAAACTGTACTGTCCGTTTGGGAGATGTAAGTGACGTATATTTAGAAAACTCGGTTGTCTGGATTACAATCGGCAAGCCGTTTCAATCGAAACGCAAATTATATACGGCATTTATTGACAAAGTCATCACTAAAACCATTTCCGAACTAACCACCCACGACCTGGATCATCAAAATCCGGAAATTGGCTCTATAGAAGAACTCGTTGCCTTTTTTGAAAAGGTGTATCAAAAATCCATCAGCATGGAAGACATGGTTACTGTTATCTATTTTTCAGAAATTATTGACGAATAATTTCTGTATCACCCAAAATATTCACCATGATACTATCGTCTTGGAGCGGTGCAGCCAGCAATAAAGCCCGGAGTAATCACATGTTACTCACGGGCTTTTATTGTGTTATATAACCATCCGTTGTAAACGATTCCTCTCCCTTGATTCGCCTTGAAACATACAGTCTTAAACAAAAACCTGTTTTCCACCTAGCATCATGCAAACACACAAAAAATGACTGTTTCAATAAAGAATTCATCCTTCCTTATTTGTAACCGCCTGCGCATCAATCCTGTGTTGGGCAAAATCCGTGGCAGGCAGTTTCTAATGCCGCTTTTAAGTATGTAACAATCAGACTATCCAGATACTGACTTTCGCTTAACACATCAGGGTGCCTCAACCCTTTCTCCATTCCTGCTTTCACCATTTCCCGACGTACTTCCTCAATCTCATCAAACAACATGCTGCTTTCGATCATCCTTTCTTTTTTATTTAACAATAACAGTATCCATTATATCTTTATTTACAAATATTGTCAATCAACCTTCTCATCTTGTAGGACCTCTCCCTATACTGTTAGAATAAAGAATAATCTGCAGAAATTATCCCTGCATCCGGGAATTATGCCGTATATAGACGATGAGAATATCGCATTGAAAAAACTTGTCGCCAGGATGACAAGATAAGTATAAAATTAAGCATAAAAGTCTAAATCCCAATAAAACATCAAATTATGCTGTCGGCGCATTCATAAAAAAAAGAGCTTTCGCCCTTTTTCTATGATCTGTATCATCATTCCCATTGAAATTCTAACGTAATTGTCAATCCATCACCGTCAGGACGAATGCAGTAATAAGTACAATGGGCAAGTACCTTCTGAAAAGAACGGATTTGCTTATGTGACTCACCAATCATCTCAGAAACGCGGACAGTAACCAGCGCTTTGTTATTAAAGTTTTCCACAACACTTACATTATTGGAAACCAACTTCATGCCTTTTAAAATGCGTATAAAGGTTGCCCGCTTCATAATGGCTCCTCCCTCTGCTGTTTGCTATAACTTCATTATATCATACATCAACTATTTCTGTGTGATTCAACTTTAGTAAAATCTAATGGTAAAATCCGGTCGAAAAGAATGAGAAAGATGAATAAAAAACCGCAGCCATCGCTACGGTCTTTACGTATACATAATGGTGCCGGAGGTCGGACTCGAACCGACACGGAGTTGCCCCCGGCAGATTTTGAGTCTGCTACGTCTGCCAATTACGTCACTCCGGCGTGTGGTGCGGGAGAAGGGACTTGAACCCCCACGGTTGCCCGCCAGATCCTAAGTCTGGTGCGTCTGCCAATTCCGCCACTCCCGCATATGAAATTGATTGGTGCCGAGGACCGGAATCGAACCGGTACGGGTGTCACCACCCGAGGGATTTTAAGTCCCTTGTGTCTGCCAGTTCCACCACCCCGGCATAACAATATATGGAGCGGGTGAAGGGAATCGAACCCTCGTAGCTAGCTTGGAAGGCTAGTGCTCTACCATTGAGCTACACCCGCAGATTATTTTGGTGGCGGCGCAGGGATTTGAACCCCGGACACTGCGGGTATGAACCGCATGCTCTAGCCAACTGAGCTACGCCGCCGTAAATTATGGTGGAGGGAGCTGGATTCGAACCAGCGAAGGCAGAGCCGGCAGATTTACAGTCTGCTCCCTTTAGCCACTCGGGAATCCCTCCATTATAAAGATGTGGAGCTGGCGAGAGGAATTGAACCCCCAACCTGCTGATTACAAGTCAGCTGCTCTACCAATTGAGCTACGCCAGCGCTGGTGCCTCAGGACAGAATCGAACTGTCGACACGAGGATTTTCAGTCCTCTGCTCTACCGACTGAGCTACCGAGGCATCGGATTCTATATTATGGTGGGCCCACCTGGGATCGAACCAGGGACCAACCGGTTATGAGCCGGTTGCTCTACCGCTGAGCTATAGGCCCGCGATATGGCGGAGGAGGTGAGATTCGAACTCACGGTCCCTTTCAGGATCACTGGTTTTCAAGACCAGCTCCTTAAACCGCTCGGACACTCCTCCTGCAATATAACAATACAAAAATGGCGACCCGGAAGGGACTTGAACCCTCGATCTCCGCCGTGACAGGGCGGCATGTTAACCACTACACCACCGGGCCGTTTCAAAAAATATAAATGGTGGGCGATGACAGGATCGAACTGCCGACATCCTGCTTGTAAGGCAGGCGCTCTCCCAGCTGAGCTAATCGCCCAATTAACAGATGATTAGGAGGTTCTTCACTACGCTCCACTCAGTTTTTCGCGTCGCTTCGCTCCTAAAAATCTGGTTCTCTGTTTATGGTGACCCGTGGGGGAATCGAACCCCCGATACCGCCGTGAAAGGGCGGTGTCTTAACCGCTTGACCAACGGGCCGCTTGGTGATCCACCCGCGACTCGAACGCGGGACACCCTGATTAAAAGTCAGGTGCTCTACCGACTGAGCTAGTGGATCATAATGGCAGGGGTGGCTGGACTCGAACCAACGCATGCGGGAGTCAAAGTCCCGTGCCTTACCGACTTGGCTACACCCCTATGGCTCCTCGAGTAGGACTCGAACCTACGACCGATCGGTTAACAGCCGATTGCTCTACCAACTGAGCTATCGAGGAATATAACCAGCAACTATCTATCCTCCCGGGCCGTTTCCAGCCAAGTACTTTCGACGTATGTGGGCTTAACTACTGTGTTCGGTATGGGAACAGGTGGAACCCCACAGCTATCGTCACTGGATAATGGCGGAGCGACAGGGATTTGAACCCTGGCAGGGGTTGCCCCCTCTAACGATTTAGCAAACCGTCCTCTTCAGCCACTTGAGTATCGCTCCATAAAAAGTAATAATGGGGTGACTGAAGGGATTCGAACCCTCGGGTAACGGAGCCACAATCCGCCGTGTTAACCGCTTCACCACAGCCACCATATATGAAGATTAGAAATGCCAAGTGAGGCTACAGTCTCATTTGGCATTGTACTAGCATGGTTGCGGGAGCAGGACTTGAACCTGCGACCTTCGGGTTATGAGCCCGACGAGCTGCCAGCTGCTCCATCCCGCGATAAACAA
>NZ_CYSP01000013.1 GCF_001298735.1 Propionispora sp. 2/2-37
TAAATCGACGCATGCCAAAATTGCCTTTGATATTTCCAAAGACACTCTCGACTTCAACCGGCCGTAGGCTACGCATTTGCAGGCCATACTCACTAGTTAGATTGACCCGTGCCTGCGCCTTTAACTCATTTGCGCGCCTGTTAATATAGATTCTTCGATTGGCAGACGGGTTATCGCCTTTCTTGATACAACGATCCCGGTATGGACACCCGCTACAATCTGCACTTTCATAAATTCGTACCACACTGCGATAGCCGCTTTTGCTTTTTTGGCTCCGCTCATACTGAAACCGTAGAATCCTACCACAACCGCAGATATATTCATCGCGCTCTTCATCATATTGCCAGTTTTGTACGCGAGTGAGATCAGACTTCCACTTTCGGCTAGCTTCTTTATGAAAGGTATTGTATTTTACGTAGTTTCTCAGTTTGGCTTCTTGCAAATACTCATAGTTTTCCTCACTGCCGTAGCCTGCATCCGCCACCACATTACCAGGTAGTTTTCCACCTAATTCCTTTTTGAGTTCTTCGAAGTGCTCTTTCAAGCAACTGGTATCACCGGCTTCCTGATGTACGCTATACCCAACTACAAATTGATTCTCGGTTCCAATCTGGACGTTGTATCCCGGCTTTAACTGCCCGTTTTTCATGTGGTCCTCTTTCATCCGCATAAAGGTGGCAGCGGTATCTGTTTTGGAATAGCTGTTGCGTTCCGCAAGGAGTTCTTCTTGTTGTTCATATTTTTTCATCCGGGGCAGGTAGTCTTTCACGATGAGCTTCTTAGCCTTTTGCAGCTTTTTGTCCGCCGGATTGTCGTCTAGTTTTTTATCAATCCGTTTGACAGCTTCTTCGATTGCTTTTGAGTCGATGGGCTTGTCCCCGCCAAGCTCTTCGAGGTTTTCGTCCCCATATTCCTCGTTTTCCGCTTGATTGGTTAGTTCCGCTGCGGCAAATAGCTCTTTGGAATGCGACAGGGGACGGTTCTCTCTTGTCGCATGTTCTTCTTTACGATATAATATGGATAAAAAGTCAAGGTGATTTAAATGACAAGGCATGCCAGAAGACAAAGTGCAAGTGGTATTTACCATATCATGATTAGAGGTAATGAACGGAAAAATATCTTTCTTTGTGATGAAGACAAAGATCGTTTTCTTGAAGTATTGCAAAGAATGAAGGAAGAAGAGAACTACCTCTTATACGCATATTGTCTAATGGATAACCACGTCCATCTGTTAATTGGTGAGCGCAAAGACAGTATACAGAGATTAATGAAGAGAATATGTGTAAGTTATGTTTATTATTTTAATAAACGATATAAAAGAGTAGGACACCTTTTCCAGGATAGGTATCGTAGTGAAGTGGTAGAAGAAGAGGGATACATATTAGCTGCTACAAGGTATATTCACAATAATCCAGTGGAAGCCGGAATTGTCAGGAATGTGGAAGATTATAAGTGGAGCAGTTATCATCAATACATAAATCCCTGGAAGGACAAGATGATCGATAGAGAGCTGATACTTTCACTGATATCTGATCAAGAAGAGCGGGCGATCGAAGGTTTTATAAACTATTCTGCTGAAATAGCAGAAGAAACTTTCATCGGAGCAAAAGAGGAAAGTACGATAAATAGAAGGCAAGACAAAGATGAGGACCTTAAAGAACAGATACATGTAACATTACAAAAATATAGACATACTTTAGAGAGTTTTAAGCAATGCAAAGATAAAAGCCTACGGAATGAAATAATAAAACTCATTAAGTGGACAACGAAAGCATCTGTAAGGGAACTGGCAAAAGAATTGGGGATCAGTAAAGATATAATTTTTAGGGCGTAAATGCGAAATAAGAACCGTCCCCTGTCGCGTAGGCAGCCTCCTTAGCGGGGACAACGTGATCCTGTCCGGCGACAATGTAACGATTAAGGGTTCTACCGTTGCCGCAACCGTTGCGGCCAATATAACAGCCGTTAACGGCGTCAATATTACGGCGGAAAAAGACCTGAGCCAGACCGATGCCTCGGTCGGCAAACGTGGCGGCTACTACTTCAACCGGTAGCAGGAGACCGATGAAACGGTGGCCGGCAGTACCATCGCCGCCGGAACGGATATCACCGTCAAAGGGCGGGATATCCTGGTCAAAGGCTCGGACGTCAGCAGTGAAAACGGCAAAATCAGCCTGAAGGCCGATAACAACGTCAACGTCACGGCCGAAACCGAACATCATGAAAGCCTGCACGAAGAACACCGTGAAAAAACAGGCCTCCTGTCCTCTACCAAAACCGACATCTATGACCACCAAAGCCTGGACGCCGTCCGGGGCAGCAGCCTGTCCGGCAATGAACTGGAAGTAACCGCCGGCAACGATGTCACGGTGCAGGGTTCAAGTGCCGTGGCGGATAAGGATGTCGCCATAACCGCAAAGAACGGAAATATCACCATCGAATCAGCCCGGGAGACCAGCCGGAGCGAATACGAGAAGTCTGTCAAAAAATCCGGCGTCTTCTCCGGCGGCGGATTGGGCGTAGCCATAGGCAGCCAGAAGCAAAAACATACCGACGACCTGGACAGTGTCAGCCAGGCGGGCAGCGTCGCCGGGTCCGTTGACGGCAATGTAACCCTGGAGGCCGGAAAAGACGTGACCGTCACCGCCTCCGACATCATCAGCGGCCAGGACACTGCCATAACCGGGCAGAACGTCACCATTGAGGCGGACGACAATATCGACAAAGAACGTGAGACCTATGAATTCAAACAAAGCGGTCTCAGTCTGGCGATCGGTGGTCAGGTCGTAGACAACATCCAGGGTGTCTACCAGCCGGCCAAACGGGCCGGTGAAGTAGAAGACAGCCGTCTGAAAGCGCTCTACGACTACAAGGCCGTCAAAGCGGCGGATAATCTGAACCGCGGCAAAAATGCCGACGGCAGTGCCAAGACAGATGGCGGCTTGTCGGTCAGCATCAGCCTGGGCTCGAGCAAAAAACAAAGCGAAACCAACGCCGAAGCAACCACAGCCGCAGGCAGCCAGGTGACTGCCGGCGGTGATGTCAGCATCACCGCCACCGGCGTGAAAGACGAACAAGGCCGGGTCATTGACGGCGGGGACCTGAACATCGTTGGATCGAGTATTGACGGGCAAAACATCCATCTCAGCGCGGCCAACGGTGTGAACCTGACGGCCGCGGAAAACACCACCAGCACCAAAACCACCTCCAGCGGCAAATCGGCTGGTATTGGCGTCAAAGTCAGCGCCGGACAGGCCCCGGGCTTCTTCGTGGAAGGAAGTAAGTCCAGCGGCAGAGAAAATGGTAATACCGTAACGCACACCAATACCCATATCACCGCAGCCGATACGGTAACCATCGAATCCGGTCAGGATACCAGCCTCAAAGGAGCGCAGGTCAAAGGCAAAACCGTCGATATCGACGCCAAAGGCGACCTCAATCTCGAAAGCCTGCAGGATGTAGACAACTACCAGGAAACCAACAAATCCGCCGGCGGCTCCATCAGCTTCGGCGCCGGCGGCCTGAGCGGCACCGCTTCCGCCAGCAAAGGCCACATCGACTCCGAATACCAAAGCGTCACTGAACAAACGGGGATCTATGCAGGAGAAGGCGGCTTCGACATCGAAGCAGGCGGCAACACCGACCTGAACCCATTAAAAGCAGGAATAACCAAAAAGATAAATAAGTATGCATGGAGCAGTTATCATGAATATATAGGAAATTGCGGAATTACCGATATAGATTTGGCGTTGGGCATCGACAGCATTTATGAAGAGGAGATAAAGGAAAAGGGGAGTTAGCTCGAAGAATTCTTCAAAAAATGGATGTGTGTCGCCCCGGTTGAGTACGGGATTTTATCAGGCGGTATCAGGACAGGCTTGCGCCGTTTAGCGTCAAGGAAGCAGGTAAATATATTTAACAGATTGGAGGTAAAAGCAATGATGAGAAATCCTGAACAAACAATCGGTAATCTTATAGATAAACAAAATGTCGCCTTTATCAGTTCGGTGGCTGGCGATGGCTTTCCCAATACAAAAGCCATGCTGCCGCCGAGAAAGCGTAAGGGCATTAAAAATTTCTGGTTCACAACAAATACTTCTTCCATGCGGGTAACTCAATATCGCAAAAACCCTAAGGCATGTATTTATTTTTGTGACAAGAGATTTTTTCGCGGCGTTATGCTGAAAGGGACGATGGAAGTATTAGAGGATGCGGCCAGCAGGGAAATGATCTGGCAGGAAGGCGACACCATGTATTATCCAAAGGGCGTTACCGACCCGGATTATTGCGTACTGAAGTTTACAGCGCAATCGGGGAGGTATTACAGTAACTTCAGCTCCGAGGATTTTGTTGTTGAATAGTTGGAGCGCTTTAATATGAGTAAGGAAACGAAAGAAAAGTTAGCTGGATCATAAAAGACATGGGGACGGTGGATGTGTCTTGCGGAAAAATAAATCTTACGCAAATGGTACAGTACTTGCCCGCCGCCTTTGTGGCGGGCAGGGGGCAATGGAAATAAAGAATGCAGGCAATCCGCCTGTTTATTTTTTTTGCAAAAAATAAGGTAGAAAATTATAAATATAGAAAAAATTTCTGAAAGTTAGCAGGTATCGGAAAATGGAAAGCGAATTAATTTAAAAAATAATTTTATATTTAATTAAATTAAGAATGAGAGGTGGGTGATATCGATTGGGTCATAACCGGTTTGGATAGGAGGTTTGCTTGGAAGGCAATAAAGGAGGGGAAGTTCGGTTACCGGATGGTGGAGTTGGCATCAAGCCGCAAAAAAAGAGGAGGAGTTTTTTAATGAAGAAAATCGTATCTCTCCTGTTGGTATTGGCAATGACAATGCTTTTGGCAGCCTGTGGATCAAACAGCAGCCCAACTGCCGCAGACAACGGCGGAAAGAAAAAGGTGGGCATTGCCATGCCGACAAAATCATCTTCCCGCTGGATCGCTGACGGTGACAATATTGTGAAACAACTGCAGGCCAAGGGGTATGAAGTGGATCTGCAGTATGGCGAGGATAATGTGGAAAACCAGGTCGCGCAAATTGAGAATATGATTACCAAAGGGGCCAACATTCTGGTTATTGCCTCGATTGACGGGGATGCGTTAAGCGATGTATTGCAGAAAGCCAAGGACAACAATATACCGGTTATCGCTTATGACCGTTTAATCAGAAAAACACCCAATGTCGATTATTATGCCACCTTTGACAATTTCAAGGTCGGGGTCTTGCAAGGTCAGTATATTGAAGAAAAACTGGGCTTAAAGGAAGGTAAAGGACCGTTTAATATGGAGATGTTCGGCGGTTCACCCGATGATAATAATGCCTATATGTTTTTTGACGGTGCCATGTCGGTTTTGAAACCGTATATTGATTCCGGGAAGCTGGTAGTAAAAAGCGGCCAGATGGATATGAAAGTCTGTGCTACCCTGCGCTGGGACGGAGCGACGGCACAGGCCAGAATGGATAATTTGCTGAGCAAAAACTATACCGCCGATAAAGTGGATGCCATTTTGTCTCCCTATGACGGCATCAGCATTGGTGTTATTTCTTCATTAAAAGCAGTGGGATACGGTACCGGGGCTCATCCTATGCCGATCATTACCGGACAGGACGCGGAAATACCTTCGATTAAATCGATTATTAAAGGAGAGCAGTCCATGACGGTGTTTAAGGACACCAGGGAACTGGCTAAAGTTACCGTGGCCATGGTAGAGGCTGTTGTAAACGGTAAAACGGCGGAAACCAACGATAATAAGACGTATAATAACGGGGTTAAAGTGGTTCCTTCCTATCTTCTGCCTCCGGTTGCGGTGGATAAGACCAATTATAAAAAGGCACTGGTGGACAGCGGCTATTACACGGAAGACCAACTGCAGTAAAGCAGCGTCCGTGTCAACGTAAAGAAGCTAACCATGCTGCGAGACGGCCGGACGGTATTATTTGATGATGGCTGAAAGGCCATCATCAAATAATACATTCACCAGGACCGGCGCATTATGGTTCCAATGCCGGAGAAGCTGGCAACCGGTTAGAAGATCCATGCGGGAGGTGGGGCGATGGGAGACTTCATTTTGGAAATGGTTAACATAACCAAAGTTTTTCCCGGAGTTAAAGCGTTGGATAATGTCAATTTACAGGTAAAAAAAGGCGAGATTCATGCGCTGCTTGGTGAGAACGGGGCCGGAAAATCTACGTTGATGAAGATTTTAAGCGGGGTATATCCACATGGCACCTATGACGGTGAAATCCGTTATGATGGTCAGTGCTGTGAATTTAAAACGATCAAGGACAGTGAAAAACAGGGCATTGTCATCATTCACCAGGAACTGGCGCTCATTCCCTATTTGTCGATTGCGGAAAATATTTTTCTGGGCAATGAGAATGTGAAAAGAGGGATGATTGACTGGCATGTCACTACAGCCCGGACCCAGGAATTGTTGTCAAAAGTGGGATTAAACGAATTGCCCGGAACGCTGATTACTAATATCGGGGTGGGTAAACAGCAGTTGGTGGAGATTGCCAAGGCGTTATCCAAAGAAGTGCAACTGTTGATTCTGGATGAACCGACATCGGCATTAAATGAAGCGGACAGTGACAACCTGCTCAACCTGCTGCTGGAATTTAAAAAACAGGGAATTACCTCCATTTTGATTTCTCATAAGCTGAATGAAATTTCCCGGGTAGCCGATTCCATCACCATTCTGCGTGACGGGGCTGCCATTGAAACGCTGGATGCCAAAGCGGACTGCATTACCGAAGACCGCATCATCCAGGGGATGGTCGGCAGAACGCTGACTGACCGGTTTCCGAAAAGAACAGCGGCAGCCGGGGAGGTTATTTTCGAGGTCAGAAACTGGAATGTATATCATCCGCTGCACAGTGACCGCCAGATTCTTCATGATATTCATCTGACAATCCGCAAAGGGGAGGTAGTAGGGATTGCCGGCCTGATGGGAGCCGGCAGAACGGAACTGGCGATGAGTATTTTTGGCAAGTCGTATGGACAGAAAATCAGCGGACAGATTTTTAAAAATGGCCGCGAATGTCAGCTTGGCGATGTCAATGCGGCGATCCGTAATGGAATTGCTTATGTAACGGAAGACCGGAAACAATACGGACTCATTCTGGACGACGATATCAAAAAAAATGCAACGCTGGCCAATTTGGATAAAATAGCCAGGCATCATGTTATTGACGGCAATCAGGAAATTGTGGAGGTGGAAAATAGCCGTAAACAATTAAATATCAAGTGCTCCAGTATTTTGCAAAAGACAATGAACTTAAGCGGCGGTAACCAGCAGAAGGTGGTGTTGGCAAAATGGGTTTTTGCCGAGCCCGATGTTCTGATTTTGGATGAACCTACCCGTGGTATTGATGTAGGCGCCAAATTTGAAATCTATTCTATCATCAATGATCTGGCCAGGGCAGGCAAGGGGATATTGTTCATATCCTCCGAACTGCCCGAAATCCTGGGAATGTGCGACCGGATCTATGTGATGAGTGAGGGGCGGGTAACCGGAGAACTGCCGCGGGCAGAGGCCTCTCAGGAAAAAATCATGAAATATGTAATAACCAAATAGGGAGGGGCAGTCGTTGGAAACGCTGAAAAAAATGATTCAGAGTAATATCCGGGAATACGGCATGGTGTTTGCTCTGATATCCATTGTGGTGTTTTTTGAAATTGTCAGCAAGGGCACGCTGTTAATGCCGTTAAACGTGACAAACCTGATTCAGCAGAATAGCTACATCCTTATTTTGGCCATTGGTATGCTGCTGGTTATCGTTGCCTTTCAAATTGATTTATCGGTGGGGTCGATCACCGCATTTATCGGAGCGATGTCGGCCATCCTTATGGTAGACAATCAGCTGGGGGTTGTTCCGGCGGTGCTGCTTTCCCTGCTGCTTGGTGCGCTGGCCGGGGCCTGGCAGGGGTATTGGATTTCCTATTTCCGTATCCCGGCGTTTATTGTAACGCTGGCCGGTATGCTGATTTTCCGGGGACTAACGATGACGGTTCTCAACGGCCAGTCCAAGGGGCCTTTTCCGGTCAGTTTCCAGAAGGTCAGCAACGGATTTGTTCCCGATCTGTTTGGCGGCAGTTCCCTGCATATCACCACCCTGGTGATTGGCATTATCCTGACGTTGATTTACATTTACTTTGAAATCAACAGCCGGAAGGCCAAAAAGCAATATAATTTTGAGGTCATACCCCTCCAGTTTCTGGTAGCGAAGATCGGGATTGTAGCGATCGCCATTAACTGGTTTATGTACCTGCTGGCTTCCTATAAAGGCATACCCAATGTGCTGGTTCTGCTGTTTTTTCTGATTGTCATGTACACCTTTATTACCACGAAAACGGTTGCCGGACGCCATATCTATGCGGTTGGCGGCAATGAGAAAGCGGCTAAACTATCCGGCGTAAAAACAAAAAGCATTGTATTTTGGGTCTTTGTGAATATGGGGGTACTGTCAGCGCTTTCCGGCCTGGTCTTTGCCGCCAGGCTGAATGCGGCAACACCGAAGGCCGGGGTCGGCTTTGAACTGGATGCCATTGCCGCCTGCTTTATCGGCGGCGCGTCGGTGGCCGGGGGGACCGGCGCCATTATGGGGGCGATCATCGGTGGTTTGGTTATGGGAGTCATGAATAACGGCATGTCCCTGCTCGGGGTTACGGTCGATATGCAACAAACGATTAAGGGGCTGGTGCTGCTGGTGGCAGTGGCTTTTGATATTTACACCAAATCCAAACAGTCGTGACGATATAAGAAAAGAACTGTAATATTGGTTTTCTTAAATAAAATAATAAAAAAATGATTAAATTAAATGTCGAAATTAAAGGGATTTTCAGCTTTCTTTTATAATATACATATACAGCTGAATTTAAAAACGGCTCCTGGACAGGTGTTTGGAAATCCCTTTACCAAACAGTCCCTGCAACCAATAAACATCTATCAATCTGTAAGTAACTGGAAAAATTTAAGCATCAGCAGTTTTCCCATAAACGCTGACAGGCTGACGAAAGGTAAGATATCATGCTTATGGCAGAAACCAACAATATAAATTTGAAAGCTGTGGGAGGACCGAATGAGGCTTTGGTAGTCAATACGGTCCGGCGGCGGGGGCCTATATCGCGCGTAGATATAGCGAAGCTGACCGGATTGACGGCACCGACGGTAACGAACATTTCCGGCAAACTGATTGAAGCCGGCATCATGAGCGAGTATATGATCGGCGAGTACAGCGGAGGACGCCGTCCGGTCCTGCTCAAAGCCAATCCGGATATGGCCAAAATGGTGATAGCCGATATCCGCTCGAAAGAAGTGGCCGGTTATATCATTAATGCCGGGCTGGAGATTAGCAAGCAAATCCGCAAGGATACCCGCCATCTTGATAAAGATGCTGTACTGGCGGCTATGCTGGACATCATCGCTGCCTTATGTTCTGCGGAGGAAGGCGAGGCGGTGGCGGCGATCGGGATTATTGTCCGCGGCCCGGTCCGGTCGGCCGAGGGAGTGTCCCTGTTTTCACCCAGCACCGGCTGGCGCAATGTGCCGCTGAAGTTTATTGTGGAAGGGCAGTTCCATATTCCCACTTTTGTGGAAAATGATATGCGGGCCATGGCTTTGGGTTCCTATCATTACGGTCCGTACCGGGATATCCGGAATGCCGTGTTTTTAGGAGTCGGCGGTGGCATTGGCTCCGGTATTATTTTAAACGGGGAGTTGTATCGCGGGTTGGGTGACAGTGCCGGTGAAATCGGGCACAGTGCCGTGGATATCGACGGACCGGTATGCAGCTGCGGCAATCGCGGCTGTCTCGAGGCGATGGCTTCGGAGACCGCCTTGGTCAATCTTGCCGTGCAGGCCGTAAAGGAAGGGCATACATCGCTTATTACCGATATGGTTAATCAGGATATAGAGGCCGTCAAGCCCGAACATATTTACGCTGCGGCGGAACAGGGCGACGGGCTGGCTGTGGAGGTGCTGCATAATGTGGCCCGCTACCTGGGGGTAGGCGTTTCCAACGTGATCAACATTTTTAATCCCGAGCTTGTCATTATTGGCGGCGGGATCACCAAGGGCTATAAGTTTATTGAGGACAGTATGATGGAAGTCATCAAGCAAAGGGTGCTGGAAAGCTGTTATGCCAGTGTCCGGATTGAGTGCTCGGCAGAAGGCCGTGCCGCCGCCTTAAACGGTATTGTTGATTTAGTGATGCAGGGACTTATTTTGAACAAATAGCACGGATCAGAAAGGCATAGGTAAAAACGTCACTTTCCGCTTTGTCGGAAAGTGACGTTTTTTTTAGAAAATTTATTTTTTTCAGAAGAAGGAAAATGCTGGACGACAGCGTATATTATTTTATGTAATAAATTAAATATTTAATTTATTACATAAAAATTGTCCGTAATTCAGGAAGCAAAGCGTAATGGCCCAACATTTCAATCTAAATTGGGGGAGGGTAAATTGTGGAGAAGAAAAAATACAGCATTGGAATTGACTTTGGCACGCAATCCGGACGTGCGCTGTTGGTGGAGGTGGCGACCGGCAGGGAGGTAGCCACGGCGGTAGTACCTTATAAAGATGGTGTCATTGATGAAGTACTGCCGGGTACGGACATCGTACTGCCTTATGACTGGGCCCTGCAGAATCCGGATGATTACCTGGAAGTCTTATATCAGGCTGTACCACAGGTGCTTGCCGAGGCCAAGATCGACCCGGAAGATGTAATCGGTCTGGGAATTGATTTTACGGCCTGTACCATGCTGCCTGTGGCCAAAGACGGGCGGGCCTTATGCCAGCTTCCTGAATTTCGCCATAAACCGCATGCCTGGATCAAGCTGTGGAAGCATCATGCTGCCCAGGATGAGGCCAACCGCTTAAACCAGATTGCCGCCGAACGCGGCGAGGACTTTCTGGTCCGTTATGGCGGGAAAATATCCTCTGAGTGGCTGATTCCTAAGATATGGCAGATTTTAAATGAAGCTCCGGAGATCTATGAGGCCGCCGACCGGTTTATGGAAGCTGCCGACTGGGTCACCATGCAAATGACGGGAGTCGATGTCCGCAACAGTTGTACTGCCGGCTATAAAGCCATCTGGCATAAACAAAAGGGTTATCCGGATAAGGATTTTTTCAAAGCGCTGGATCCCCGGCTGGAAAACCTGGTAGCGGAAAAGTTATACAGTCCGATCGTACCGATTGGCAGTAAGGCCGGTGAATTGATTCCTAACATGGCCAGGGAAATGGGGCTGAAGGCAGGCATTGCCGTTTCCGTAGGCAATGTGGATGCCCATGTGGCTGTTCCGGCGACCGGGGTAGTGGAACCGGGGAAACTGGTCATGAGTATGGGAACTTCGATTTGCCACATTGTGCTGGGCAGGGAGGAAAAAACGGTTGACGGCATGTGCGGCGTAGTGGAAGACGGGGTGGTAGCCGGCTATTACGGCTATGAAGCGGGACAATCGGCTGTCGGCGACATTTTTGAATGGTTTGTGGAGCATTGTGTTCCGGCAGCGTATCTGCAGGAGGCCGCTGCGCGTAAGATCAGTATTCATACCTTGCTGGAGGAAAAGGCAGCCCGACTGGTACCCGGCGAAAGCGGCCTTTTGGCACTGGACTGGTGGAATGGCAACCGGTCGGTTCTTGTGGATACCCATCTGACCGGATTGTTATTGGGAGCAACCTTGCTAACCAAGCCGGAAGAAATCTATCGCGCCTTGATTGAAGCCACTGCTTTTGGAACCAATATGATTGTGGAATCCTTTGAAAATGCCGGTGTGAAAATCGATGAATTGTATGCCTGCGGCGGGTTGTCCCAAAAAAATACTATGCTGATGCAGATTTATGCCGATGTGACCGGACGGGAGATTTCGGTTGCCGAGTCGCTGCAGACTCCGGCGCTGGGTGCGGCTATGTTTGGTGCGGTGGCTGCCGGCAGAAAACAGGGCGGGTATGATACGATTTTTGCTGCAGCCGCCAATATGACACGGATTAAGCAGGTGTATACACCTAACCCCGATAATGTAGTCCGCTATGCCAGGCTATATGCCGAATATAGAACGCTGCACGATTATTTTGGCCGCGGTGCCAACGATGTGATGAAACGCTTAAAGGAAATCAAACGGACGGCCAGGGAGCAAACCGGTACCGCAGCTCCGGCGCTGGAGCTGGAGGTAATGGAGGTAAGCTGAAGCCGCTGTTTTTTGAATCAGGTAAGAGAGGAGATAAGCACTATGCTGGAAGAACTCAAGCATTCCGTATGGCAGGCCAATCTGGACCTGCAAAAACACGGCCTGGTACTGTTTACCTGGGGCAATGCCAGCGGTATTGACCGTGAACAGGGCTTGATCGTGATTAAACCAAGCGGTGTGGAATATGAAAGGTTACAGCCGGAAGATATGGTGGTTTTGGATTTGACGGGTAAACAGGTAGAGGGCAGGTTCCGTCCTTCTTCGGATACGCCCACCCATCTGGTATTATATCGTCAGTTTCCTGAAATTGGCGGCATTGTTCATACTCATTCCACTTATGCCACCGTTTGGGCTCAGGCCGGGCGGTCCATTCCGGTGCACGGCACCACGCATGCCGATTATTTTTACGGCGGCGTGCCTTGTACGCGGGCGTTAACGAGCCAGGAAATTCAGGGACAGTACGAAGAAGAGACCGGAAAGGTCATCGTGGAGACCTTCCGGGAAATGCACCCGGCCTATGTTCCCGGAGTGCTGGTGACCAATCATGGGCCATTCTCCTGGGGGAAAAATGAGCACGAAGCCGTTTACCACGCTGTTGTTCTGGAAGAGGTAGCCAAAATGGCTTTATACACCTATGCCCTGAATCCGGAGGTTCAGGCTGTGGACCAGGGGCTGCTTGATAAGCACTTTTTAAGGAAACACGGACAGCATGCTTATTATGGGCAGGTGGCCTGCGCTGAGGAAAATTAAAAAGAATTCATTATAAGGAGGAGAAGGGCATGAATATTCATTGTAGTGAAAAGGAAGTGTGGTTTCTCACCGGCAGCCAGCATTTGTATGGCGAAGAGTCGCTGCAGCAGGTCAACGAACATTCGCAGGTCATTGCCAAAGCTATCGCTGAAAATATTGATATACCGGTCAAAGTGGTGTTTAAGCCGGTGCTGACCACGCCGGATGCTATTTATCATACCTGTATTGAAGCCAACAGTGCGAAGCACTGCATTGGCCTGATTGCCTGGATGCATACCTTTAGCCCGGCAAAAATGTGGATTGCCGGACTTAAAGTACTGCAAAAACCGCTGGCTCATCTTCATACGCAATATAACCGTGATATTCCCTGGACGGATATAGATATGGACTTTATGAACCTTAATCAGTCGGCTCACGGCGACCGGGAATTCGGTTTTATTGGCACCAGAATGCGGAAAAGCCGTAAAGTAATCGTAGGTTTCTGGCAGGATGAGGATGTTGCCAAACGGTTATCAGTGTGGATCAGGGCAGCGCTGGCCTGGGATGACTGGCAGGGGGCCAGATTTGCCCGGTTCGGCGATAATATGAGGGAAGTGGCAGTAACCGAAGGCGATAAAGTGGCGGCCCAGGTGCAGTTCGGCTACGCGGTCAACGGCTATGCGGTCGGCGATCTGGCCGAATATGTCAATGCGGTCAGCAAGGAAGAAATTGACCGGCTGATTGCGGAATATGAAGATAAGTATGCCGTACAACCGGATTTGACCCGAAATAGTGCCAAGTGGGAGGCTTTATTGGAGTCTGCCAGAATTGAAGCCGGGATGAAGAACTTTCTCGAAGCCGGCGGTTTTAAAGGTTTTACCACTACCTTTGAAGACTTGCACGGTCTCAAGCAGCTTCCCGGTCTGGCTGTACAGCGCCTGATGGGGGCAGGTTACGGTTTTGGACCGGAAGGCGACTGGAAATCAGCAGCCCTGGTACGGGCCATGAAGGTCATGTCTTACGGATTAAAGGGCGGTACTTCCCTGATGGAGGATTATACCTATCATCTGGAAAACGACAATATGAAAGTGCTGGGCGCTCATATGCTGGAGGTTTGCGAATCGGTGGCAGACGGCAAACCGTCGCTGGAGATTCATCCGCTGTCCATCGGCGGCAAAGCCGACCCGGCCCGCTTGGTCTTTAATGTTCCGGCCGGGCGGGGGCTAAATGCCACCATTATTGATATGGGCAATCGTTTCCGGCTGCTGGTCAATGAACTGGCTGTTGTGGCGCCTGATCAGGAACTGCCTAAATTGCCGGTGGCGAGAGCGCTCTGGATTCCGCAGCCTAACTTCAAAGTAGGTGCCGAGGCCTGGATTTTAGCCGGCGGCGCTCACCACAGCAGTTTCAGTCAGGCGGTCACGGAGGAACACATGGAGGATTTTAGCGAGATAGCAGGCATCGAGTATGTTGCCATTAACAGCAAAACAGAAATATCCTCTTTTAAAAAGGAACTGAAGTGGAACGAATTATATTATCATTTAGCTAAAGGAATATAAACATAAAGAGGAGCCATGACTCCTCCTGAATTAACGCAGGTAAAGCTGCTTTCCGGCCTTGGGCTGGAAAGCAGCTTTTGCTTTTGACAAACCGGCTGGTTGTTTTCTTTGGGTATGTCCGGAGATTGAACCCTGAATATTCCGGGGTTCGTACTGCCGGCAGGAACCTTTATGGATTTTCATATATTCGGCCGGGGGATGGGGCATTCGTAGGGCCGGGACATGCTGTAAGGATTGCCGGCTGATCGATGCCGGTATCCTGGGAAAACGGTAAATAACGATACTCGGAAGGGGTCATTTTTACCATGCGCTTAAACTGTTTGGAAAAATAAGCGTTGTCGGTAAAACCGACATGGCTTGAAATGGTATTTATGGGATCATTTGTGCTGCGCAGCAGCTTCTTGGCTTTATCCATGCGGATATGCAGCAAGAGCTGGAGCGGGGTTACGCCGTATTTACGTTTTACACAACGAATGATATGGGCAGGGTGAAAGGCATATTGTTTGGCGATTTTTTTTAATTGAAGAGATTCCTGATAATGGGCCATCAAATATTCAAAAATATCCTCGGCAAGATCCTGGCAGGTGACTTCTTCGTGCGAATCGCAGATAAAAGTCAAAATCGTATAGAAGAGCTGTTGGTATTTAATTTGGGACGTGGTTGAAGTATAAAATATCTTGGCGTTTTGGTGGCGGTCGATTTTTACCTGAGCGATTGTTTTCATGTAATTGGTAAATTGCTGCTGCAACTCTTTATTAACAAAACCGTACTGGGGAAGGGACAGCTGAAAATCATCCCGTTCATAACACTTGCCGCGGCAATATTCTTTACTAGAGTACTGGACAGGAACTTCCGAGCAATAAAAATCCCCTGTGGTATAAAAATGTATCCAGTAAAAATTGGTTTCCGTATCACAATGTTTGTACCCTGTATGCAGTGTTTTGGGCGGTAATATCAAGAACTGCCCCGGAGCTACAATGAATCGCTTTTTATTCTCTTCCATGTATAGCTGCCCGCTGACGACATAAATCAAATCAAATGTATGATCAAGGTTGCGGCGTGAATGCCGGTCGCCTTCTCTAAACATCGCAATACCTCCCACAATGAGGTACGGCATTGGCGGGCAATTAAAGATAATATACATTTTGGCAGCCTCTATTCGTTAATTTTATTATATTGGCACTATTTAGAAAACTCCATTTACGTCAAGAATCTTAGAAAATGCAAGGGTTCTGTGGATACCTATTTTGCACCCTACAGACCGTGTCGCGTTAATTTTATTATACCATAAATGTTAATTTAATCCAATATTCTGGAAATATTCTTCGTTTTTTTTAAAGAACCTTGTTTGTAAAATTTAAATGAAAGTTTTAATTTTTCAGATATTATTTTTTCGTTGCCTTTACGGAGTTTATTCAACAGCTTGGCCACGGCAGATAATGTCTGACGCGACTGTAAAGGAAAGAGTGGTGAAGCAGTGAGCGTTTACAGTTGCCTTACAGAAAACATGAGGAGCGATGTGACACATGAGCGTACAGAATGATTCAGGAAAGGTGCCTTTTAGCGGCCGGTTTAGCTATGCGTTAACGGATGCCAGCGGAAATTTGCTTTATTGTATTATTGGGGCCTATTTGTTGTATTTTTTCACCGATGTATACGGTTTGCCGGTTGGCGTAACCGGAACACTGCTGCTGGCAACAAGGCTTTTGGATGCGATCGATGCGCCGGTTTGGGGCTTTATTGTTGATCATACGAAATCCCGCTACGGTCAAAGCAGGCCTTATTTTTTGTGGTTATGCATCCCCTTTGCCCTATTTATGTGGCTGACCTTCACCACGCCCGGACTTGACGGCACCGCAAAGGTAGTCTATGCGGCGGCGGTTTATATCCTGGCCGGTGTTTTTTACACCGGGATTCAAACCGCCATTACTTCCATTTTACCTAATCTGAGCAATCATTCGGGGGAACGGGTTGTATTAAATACCTTCCGTATGGTGGGAGGCAATGTGGGGGCTTTTGTTGCGATTACCTTTACTTTGCCGTTGGTAGCCTTTTTGGGTGGCGGAAATGATCAGAAAGGTTTTTCGCTGGCACTGGCGGTATACGGTATTGTTGCCGTTGGTTTATTCTTAATTGCCTTTGTTAATTTACGGGAAGCCAATATTGAAAAGATAAAAAGTATTCCGGTAAAACAAAGTATCATGGCCATTAAGGGGAATTGGCCCTGGATAATTATCGTAACGGCCAACCTGATTTTCTGGATTGCGCTGACCATCAGACAAGCGACGCTGGTTTATTATTTGCAGTATTTCGTTGGCGATAAAAGCCTTGTCCCGGTCATCAACGGTTTGACCGTTCTCCAGGTGATCGGGATGATCTCGATTCCCTGGTTGGTGAAGCTGTCGAGCAAGTATGCCACTATGATTTTGGGACTTATTCTGGCGGCGGGCGGGCATATTGTCATGTTTATGGCAGGCACCGCCATACCGGCCTTGGCTACCGGCTGGATTATTGCTTCGATCGGCTCGGGGATTGCCTGTTCGATGCCGTTTGCCATGTTGTCGGATTCTGTGGATTATGGAGAATGGAAAAACGGTATCCGTGCCAGCGGTTTTTTAACTGCCATTGGCAGTGCTTTTTGCATCAAAGCCGGTTCGGGTATAGGCGGATTTATTCCGGCCGTGGTTTTGGAAGCGTTTGGGTATGTGCCCAATGCCGTACAGTCAGCTCAGTCCCTGTTGGGCATCCAAGCGGTATTTATCTGGCTGCCGGCCGCTATTTTCCTGCTGGGGGTTCTTCCCCTGCTGTTTTATCGTAAATATGAGGAAAATGAAGCGAACATTATCCAGGAACTTACCCGAGGATCGTTTCGCGCATAACCGAGGTATATATTGACGGAAAAGGTGAGATGAATGAGTAAACTTAATGTACACAGTGTAAAAGTCACTGATCCATATTGGGTTCATTATCTGGAATTGATCCGGAAGGAAATGATTCCCTACCAATGGGACGTATTAAATGACAGGGCGGATATTGTCATTGCCAAAGAACGGGATGCCGACTACATCCCTTCGGAAAAAAGTCATGCCATTAAAAATTTTAAAATTGCCGCCGGTCTGGCCAAGGGCCGTCATTATGGCATGGTTTTTCAGGATAGTGATGTATATAAGTGGCTGGAGGCGGTAGCTTATTCTCTGCGTCATACCTATGATGAAAACTTGAAAAAGACTGCCGATGAAGTGATCGACCTCTTGGCGCTGGCCCAGGAAAGCGACGGGTATCTTAACACGTATTTTACCATAGAAGAGCCCAACCGGAGATTTAAAAGATTGTATCAAAGCCATGAACTGTACTGTGCCGGGCATTATATCGAAGCCGCCGTTGCCTACTATACTGTAACCCAAAACCAAAAAGCGCTGGATGTTGCCTGCCGGCTGGCGGATTGCATTGATTCCGTTTTTGGTGAGGCGCCGGATAAGCTGAAAGGCTACGACGGGCATGAAGAAATCGAACTGGCGCTGCTCAGGCTGTATGAAGTGACCGGAAAACGGAATTATTTGGAACTTAGCCGTTTTTTCCTGTATGAACGGGGCAAGGACCCCGGCTTTTTTAAACGGCAGGCAGCGGAAGATCCGAATAAGAAGCCGCTAATTGAGGGGATGGAGCAGTTTCCGCCCAGCTATTATCAGGCGCATAAGCCGGTTCTGGAGCAGGAAACGGCGGAAGGGCATGCCGTCAGGGTAACTTATCTGTGTGCGGCTATGGCCAAACTGGCCTGCTTGAACCAGGATCAGGAGATGCTGGCGGCCTGCCGGCGTTTGTGGAAAAATATAACCACAAAGCGCATGTATATTGTTGGTGCCATCGGTTCTACCGTAACCGGGGAGGCCTTTACGGCGGACTATGATTTGCCGAATGATACCATGTACTGTGAAACCTGCGCATCCATCGGGCTGATTTTCTTTGCCGGCAACATGCTGGAAAATGAAGCCCAGGGAGAATATGCCGATGTGTTGGAACGGGCGCTGTATAATACGGTGCTGAGTGGATTAGCCCTGGACGGCAAACATTTTTTTTATGTGAATCCTTTAGAGGTGGTGCCGGAATACAGCAAAAAAGACCCGGGGAAAAGCCATGTGAAAGTGACCCGGCCGGAGTGGTTTGGTTGCGCCTGTTGCCCGCCGAATGTTGCCAGAATGTTAACCTCGCTGGACCGTTACATCTATACGGTTCATGGCCATACCATTTACACCAATTTGTACCTGACGAATCAGGCTGTGCTTGAAATGAAGGGGCAAAGGGTGACCATTGGCCAGGCGACAGAGTACCCGTGGGAAGGCAAGATACGGTTTACGCTTGCTACAGAGCAACCGGTACGGTTCGGTTTGGCCGTCCGCATTCCCCGCTGGTCGAAAACGTATACGGTTGCAGTGAATGAAGAAGTGGTGACCCTATTGCCGCAAGACGGCTATGTCACCATTGAGCGTGACTGGCAGGACGGCGATGCCATGACTGTTGAACTGGATATGGCGGTGCAAACCTGGACGGCCAACCCGCACGTGCGTGCCGATCTGCACAAAGTGGCAGTTCAGCGCGGACCGATTGTATATTGTGCGGAAGGGGCGGATAACGGCACCGATCTGCACCTGATACATGTAAGTAAAGATACAGCCTTCCAATACCGATTTGCGGCTGACCGGTTCGGCGGCGTGGGCATCCTTGAAGCCGATGCCGAAAAGCTGAAGATCGAACCGGAATGGGAGCATGTATTGTACCGGACCGCTGTCCCTGCGGCTTTTTCGCCGGTACATATCACCTTAATTCCCTATTACTGCTGGGCGAATCGCGGGGAGAATGAAATGCTGCTATGGTTCCATACGAAATAAAATTGTAAAGGAGTTCTCCTTGCTTTACTTTATGAATGGAAGTATGAGTTATCAAAAAATAAAAGTTGAGTAAAAAGTAAAAAAAGTTAAATGCTGGAATGCGATTTTCCCGTTACAATATAACCAGAACGTTTGACCACATCTGACCTTTTGACGTCGGGGGCGAATGAATTGTCAGGCGGTAGAAGTAAGGGGGAGAGTGTGTGCTGAAAAAAAGACGGATATTCCTATTCGCTTTGGTACTGCTGGCAGCCATGGTACTGACAGGCTGCGGCCAAGGGCAGTCGGCCACGGGAGGGCAGCCGGGGGAAGGCAATGCCACCATACTTAATTTTTGGACGTTCCAGGAACTTCATAAAGCCTTTATGGATGATGCGGCAGCTACCTGGAACAAAAACCATCCGGATAAGCCCCTTGTGATAAAAACCGATGTATATCCCTATGATGAAATGCACAACAAGTTGTTAATTGCCCTACAGTCGGGAACCGGTGCCCCGGATATCGCGGATATTGAAATCAGCAAGTTCGCCAATTTTTTAAAAGGCAGCAAGCCCAGCCTGGTGGAACTTAATGACGTGGTGGACCCGGTAAAAGATAAACTGATTATGGGCAGAATGGAAAACTATGCTAAGGACGGCAAGTATTATGGCATTGATTACCATGTCGGTGCGGAGGTTATGTACTATAACAAGGAAATTCTTGACCAGGCCGGTGTCAATGTAAATGATATTGTCACCTGGGATGACTACCTGGCAGCTGGGAGGAAAGTGCTGGAGAAGACCGGTAAACCAATGACAACGATTGAAACCACCGAACACTGGTCCTATTATCCGCTCCTCAATATGCAGGGATCGGACTTTTTGGATAAAGACGGCAATGTTATATTGGATAATGCCGTCAATGTGAAAACCTTGCAAATGTTAAAAGACATGCTTTATAAGGATAAAATCGCTTTACCGGCGCCGGGCGGCAATCATCATGCCGAAGAATACTGGGCATGGATGAATAAAGGAAATGCTGCATCCGTCTGGATGCCACTTTGGTATATGGGGCGTTTTGTGCAATATATGCCTGATTTAAAAGGGAAAATTGTTATCCGGCCGATGCCGACGTTTCCTGGTTCTAAAAAGTCTGCCGGGATGGGCGGTACGGGAACGGCGATAACCGCGCAGGCTAAACATGTTGAACTTGCCAAGCAATTTCTGGCGGAAGCCAAGCTCTCCAAAGAGGGAAGCATAAAGACCTGGACCGTGCTGGGCTTTGATCCGATCCGAAGTGATGCCTGGAACGACCCGGCTATGGCGGCTCCGAACAAGTATACGGAGTATTTTGGGTCAGATATCTTTCCGACTTTACAATCGGTTATCAGCGATATCAGTGCCATTCATGTCGGGGCCAAATTCCCGGATGCCGTGTCTCTGATTCAGAAAAATGTTTGTTTCAAAGTCCTCAAAGAGCAGAGCCAAACTCCGGAAGAGGCGCTGAAGGCGGCTGCAGAGGAGCTTAAGGCAAAATAGCCAGCCAGTCCCCTCCTATACAGGTTTGCCGTTAAATGAGGAAAAACAAATCCGGGATTTAACGGCAAACCTGATTTATATATGATTATAGAAACAGAACCGGCGAGAGGAGGAATAACCATGCCGGAACCGGTTGCCGGGATGCTGGATACACTGCCGGGGCGGCAACGCCAGTATAAGCGGCTGCTTACATCGCAGAAAGCGGCGCCCTACTTATTTGTTTTACCGTTCATTCTGTCTTTTTTGCTGTTTTTTCTCTATCCGATTATTTCGACCATCCTGATGAGTTTCTGTCAAATCAACGGACCGGGAGATGAAACCTTTATCGGCTGGCAAAATTATAAAAATCTCCTTAATCCTCATTTTTTTAATGCCATTTGGGTAACGACCAAATATACGTTTTGGACGATTCTGGTACTGATCCCCTTGCCCCTGGTTTTAGCCATATGGCTGAATAAAAAGAGCACCCTGGGCAGGAATTTTTTCCGGTCGGCATTTTTTTTGCCGGCGCTTACTTCCGTCATTGTAGCCGGCTTGTTTTTCCGGCTGGCTTTTGGCGAGCAGGAGACTACAATGGTAAACTCCCTGCTGGGTTTTGTGGGCGTAAATCCTGTGGTGTGGCTGCAAAACCCGGACACCGCGATGTTTGTTATGGTGCTGTTATGCACCTGGCGTTGGCTGGGGGTTAACATCATCTATTTTTTGTCCGGTCTGCAGAGCATTCCGGAGGAGCTTTACGAATCGGCAGCGATTGACGGGGCCGGTCCGTTTCAGCAATTTTGGTACATTACCCTGCCTAGCTTAAAGCCTGTTATTATTTATGTCATTACCATCAGTGTGTACGGCGGGTATTCTATGTTTGCCGAATCCTTTGCTTTGTGGGCCAGTGCGCGTTCGCCCGGTGAAATCGGCATGACCATCGTTACCTATTTATACCAGGAAGGCTTTAACAATAATAATCTGGGACTGGGATCGGCCATCGGCATTGCCCTGCTTATGCTGGTCATGCTGGTCAATCTCGTTCAACTGTGGCTGAGCGGATTTTTCAAAAAGGAGGCTGACTAGCATGTGGCCGCAAGCGGGTCGTAAACTGTCCGCCCTGATCGTATTGGTGATACTGGGAGTGGTTGCCGTTTTTTGTTTAGCACCCTTCTTCTTTTTGGTAATATCTTCTTTGCGTCCCGGTGTGGAGATGGTCCGGCATGGTATTTCGTTTACCATTGATTTCGGAGCCTTAAATTTGAATAATTATGTATTGCTGGTTGCCGGCAAGGACGGTATCTATCTGTCCTGGTACCTTAACAGTGTCGTCATTACGGTTATACATACCCTGTTGTCGCTGCTCTTAACCTCAATGGTGGGCTATGGGCTGGCCGTATACAATTTCCGCGGGAGAAATCTTATCTTTACCATCGTGCTGATCGTCATGATGATTCCGGTGGAGATTCTTATCCTGCCGTTGTATAAACTATCCATCAACCTGAAGATTATCGATACCTATCTGGGGGTTATACTGCCGTTTATGGTAGCGCCTTCCTCAATATTTTTCTTCCGGCAGTATGCGGCAACCTTGCCGAAGGAACTGATGGATGCGGGACGGATCGACGGCTGCGGCGAATTCAGGATTTTCTTTCAGATCATGGCGCCATTGATGGTACCGGCTTTCGGCGCCATGGGGATATTACAGGCCATGTTCAGCTGGAACAGTTTTGTCTGGCCGCTGATCGTGCTGCGTTCCAACGATATGCTGACCCTGCCGATCGGCCTGCAATCCCTGCTTACCCCGTACGGAAATAATTATGATCTGCTGTTCCCCGGGGCGGTGATGTCGGTCATCCCCATCGTTATTCTGTTCATATTAAATCAAAAAGCCTTTATTTCCGGATTGACTGTGGGGGGAGTCAAAGGCTGACGGCTAATATTGTGTCCCGGTAAATTCAAAGGAGGCAGAAGCATGAACAAAGCCAAATGTATAGTGGATAAGGATTATGTAATAGCGGAAGTTGATCCCCGTTTATATGGTTCGTTTATCGAACATTTGGGACGGGCGGTTTATTCCGGCATTTACGAACCGGATCATCCGGCAGCCGATGAGCAGGGGTTTCGCCAGGATGTCATTGGGCTGGTAAAAGAACTGGGGGTGCCTATTGTACGCTATCCCGGCGGCAATTTTGTATCCGGTTATAACTGGACCGACGGCATCGGACCGAAACACTTGCGCCCCCGCCGTTTAGATTACGCCTGGCAGTCGGTAGAAAGCAACCAGGTGGGTATTGACGAATTTGTTGACTGGTGCAAAAAGGCCGGTACAAAGCCGATGGCGGCCGTCAATCTGGGAACGGGAACGCCGCAGGAGGCCGGCTATATGATGGAATATTGCAACTATCCTGCAGGAACCTATTGGAGTGATTTGCGCATTCGAAACGGCCATAAAGACCCGCATAATATCAAGGTATGGTGTCTGGGCAACGAAATGGACGGACCCTGGCAGACCTGTTCTTTAAGTGCTGAAGACTACGGCAAGAAGGCCCGGGAAACCGCTAAAATTCTGAAATGGATTGATCCCGCGGCGGAACTGGTCGTGTGTGGCAGTGCTTCGCCCTGGATGCCCAGTTATCCCGAATGGGACCGGGTGGTGCTGGAACATACCTATGAACAGGCCGACTATATTTCCCTGCACCGGTATTATGAAAATGAGGAGAATATCGAAAACTTCCTGGCTTCGTTTGCCGATATGGATGCTTTTATCAGGACAGTGGCCGCTGCCGCCGACTATGTGAAAGCGAAAACGCGCAGCAAAAAAGTCATGAAACTATCCTTTGACGAGTGGAATGTCTGGTATATCAAAAAACAAACCCGCGTGCCCTGGGCCGAGGCCCCGGCCATTCTGGAGGATCAGTATTCGCTGCTGGATGCGCTGGTGTTTGGCGGCATGCTCTGTACCTTGTTAAATCACTGCGACCGGGTAAGAATGGCTTGTCTGGCCCAACTGGTCAATGTCATTGCGCCGATCTTTACGGAAAAGGGCGGCAGGGTACTTAAACAGGCCACCTATTATCCTTTTCAACAAGTTTCTGCCTATGGCCGGGGGACTGCCCTCAAGACACTGACCACATCAGAAAAAGTGGAAACCGGATTATATGGTGAGGTGCCGGCGTTGCAGACTGCGGCGACCTATAATGAAACGGACGGAAGCGTAACCGTGTTTGTCTTGAACAGTCATCGAACGGAGAATTCCGAGTTCACCGTTGATTTACGTTCCTTTGGTCATGCAACCATGCTGGAGCATAGCATTATGGACGGTCCGGACTTGTTTGCGCAAAATACCTTTGAAGCGCCTTTTACCGTGATGCCCCACACCAGACCCGCCGGCGAGGGAGCAGCGCCTTTTACCGTAAAACTGCCAAAGCTGTCCTGGAATGTATTGCGCTTTTCCGTGGCTAAGGCCGGGCTGTAATCGAAAAGCAAAGCACAGTAGTTTCCAGAATAATACAAAATTTTTGCTTCCTGGTATGGTACAATAAGAGCAAATTAGCAGGATGTATGAATCAATACCGCCGGTGTTCATTAGAACGAGCGGAGAAGGCCGGGATAGCCTGGAGCGCGTATGAGCCGATTTTTTACAGGAAACAGAACTGTTTTCAGAATGGTACAAAAATTCAGGAACCTAAAGATCAGGAGCAGGCTGGTACTTCTTTTTATCGTATTGGCCCTGATACCCTGTGTAGTCAGCGTTTTTCTGGCGTATAAGAATTCCCGCGATGCGATTGAAAACAAAATCAGCACTTATTCTGTGCAGGTTATGAACCAGGTCAGCCAAAACATGCGCAGGGAACTGGACAGGCTGCAGAACGACAGTGTGGAAATTGCATTTTCCGATGTGGTTCAGCAAACCCTGGCGGACTTTGACCGGCTGAGCGAGTGGGAGGTCGAAAAAACGAAATATGTCATGCGGGACAATCTGGCCAAGAAGTTTTTTTACTTGCATGATGTGACCGACGTGCTGATTTATACCCGGGAAAAACATAAAATCAGTGCTTACGGGGATATCGGTTTTTCCCTTAATTTGCGGCAAGATTATCTGAAGGATTATCTTCAGTTGCTGCATGACGCCGGAGGCGGTGTAGTCTGGTCCCCGGTAAACTCTGCCAATGAGTATTATCTGGTTAAATATGCCACCAGTGCCGAACGGCTCAACCGAAGCAACGGGCTGCTTCTGGGACGGGCTATTAAATCACTGACAGAAGGAAATATTCTTGGCTATCTGATTATCCGGATCAATGAGAGTCATTTGACCAATATCTATAAAGATACGGATATTGGCAGCGATGCTGATATTTTTGTGATCGATGCCAACGGACTGGTGATTTCCAGCCGCAGTCCCAGAGTGCCGGTCAGCACGGTTTTTCCTGATGCCGCCATGGTTAATAAAATCGGATCATGGGAAAAAACAGGGCAGCATGTTTTCCCTTATAAGCTGGATGGAAAGGAATATTTGATCTCTTTTGCTCCCATCGAAGGTGTTAACTGGTATGTGGTTAGCACCATTCCCTACGCGTACCTCAATTCCGATTCTGAAAAGATCTTGATGGGAGCGATATTTATCAGTACCAGTTGTTTTATCCTGGCGGTATTTTTGTCCTATTTTTTTGCAGCTACCATTCTGGCTCCGCTGCGGCGGTTGCGTAAGGCCATGTATCAGGCTCAGCAGGGCAACCTTTCCATCAGCGTCAATGATACCTATAGCGACGAAATCGGAGAAGTCACTCAGCACTTTGACAACATGTTGAATGAAATCAACCATTTGATGGACAACGTCAAACATAAGGAAAATCAAAAAAGAAGGGCGGAGCTTAAAGCCCTGCAGGCGCAGATCAATCCGCATTTTTTGTCCAATACGCTGAATATTGTCAAGTTCCTGGCGAAGAATCAGGGGGCCCACAATATTGAAGAAATCGTTACCTCTCTAATTCAGTTGTTTCATGTGGCGGTGGGCAAGGGAGACGATCTCATTACTGTCCGGGAAGAAATCGAATATGTCCAAAACTACATCAATATCCAGGAGTACAGGTATCTCAACAAATTCCAATTTCATTTTGAAATGGAACCGGATATTCTCGACTGCCTGCTGCCCCGGCTGCTGTTACAGCCGATTGTGGAAAATGCTTTAATTCATGGCATCGGACCGATGGAGGGGCAGGGCATGGTGGTGGTCAAGGGGTTTCTGTACGACCAGTCCATAAAATTTATGGTTACGGATAACGGGGTTGGGATACCGGAGGAAAAACTGAAAACGTTGTTAGCGGAGAATTCCGGTGCGGGCAGGCGGCAGGGCGGCATCGGAATCAGCAATGTGAACGAACGGATCAAAATGTATTTTGGCGCTCCTTTCGGCGTGACGCTGGAAAGCGTGCCGGATCTTTATACAACGGTTGAAATCACACTGCCGGTAGTCAGAAAAGGCGAAACTTTTCCTAGAGGGACGCTTAACGCCGGTGATTAAAACAGCAAATCATACCGCCGGAGGTGCAAGGAAGGTGGACAGATGTTCAGGGTGTTAATCGTAGATGATGATTTTACCGCACGGGCCAGTTACCGCACCATGATCGACTGGCATCAATCCGGTTTTGAAATATGCGGTGAGGCTACCAATGGACAGAATGCGGTTCAGTTGCTGGAGCAAGAGAACCCGGATATTGTTATCGTGGATATGAATATGCCGGTGATGGACGGTGTGGCCTTGATCGGGTATCTGGCAGAACATTATCCCGATATTAAGACTATTGCTCTCAGTGGATATGATGATTTTGCTTATGTTAAAGAAAGTCTGAAGCATGGGGCACTGGACTATCTGTTAAAACATAAGCTGGATGCGGAAGCGCTGCTTCATGTCCTTCAGTTGGCCGGCGATAAGATCAGCCGGGAGCATAAACTAAAAAAACAAATTAGCCAAAGCCGCGATATACTGCGGCACGACTTTATCAAACGCCTGGTACAGGGAGAGATCGGCAATGCAGCCGCTATACGAGAGAATATCAGAGAGCTGGGCTTGCCCCTGGAAGCCGGCTATTTGTCGGTAGTAGTGGCGGCTCTTGACGATTACCGGCTGATGAAGCAGCGGTTTACCCGGGAGGAACTTCACCATTTGCGGGCGTCGGCTGCTGACATGGTCGAAGAAATATTGCGGGATATGGGAAATGCCGTTATGTCCTTTGTCAATGAGGAAAAGTTTGTTATCCTCTTTTGCTTTGGCAGTATCCGCAGTGAATTATATATTTATAACCATGTTTCAACCACCGTGAATCGCATTCAGGCAAGCCTGCAGCGTTACCTCAATGTGACGGCCTGTTTCAGTTTAGGCAGGTTGTTCAATCAGATCGGCGACATCAGCAAGTTTTACCGTTCAGCGGATGAACTGTTGAATGAAAAGATTATCGCGGGAAGAAACCGGATTTTCCGGGAGGCCGCGCAGCCCGGCGGCAGCCCGGGATTCTTTAATCTGGATTTGCAGGACGAAAAACAGATAATGGCGGCTATTAAAACGGGCAATATGGGACAGATTCAGGATTATATTGAAGAAATTTTCCATAAGATCATTGTACTTAAGGTAAACTACAAATCCATACAAATGATTTGCGGTGAACTGATCGGCATCGCCAACCGGATTGCCCGGGAGTCCTCCATAGCTGTCAAAGACATCTATAACACCAAAGACATTCCCTATGAGGAAATGAAAAAATGCGAAACCATCGCCGAGGTGAAACATTGGATTCTCGGCGTGTACGAACGGTTGGCAGCGCTGCTTCTGGCCGATGAAAGCAGCGCCCGCTATACGGAATTAACCAGGAAGGCAATTGAGTTTATCCGTCATAACTATGCGAAAGATATATCGTTAAACCAGGCGGCGGAGCATATCGGCAGCAACAGTTCCTATCTCAGCCGGATATTTAAGGATGACTGCGGTATGGGTTTTGTGGAATATGTAAATCATGTTCGGGTGCAGCAGGCTAAGTATCTAATGGAAAGCACCGACATAAAACTTAAGGAAATTGTCCGGCTGGCGGGCTTTAACAACTATACTTATTTTTTTAAGGTATTCAAAATGATTGCCGGTGTCACGCCGCTGGAATATAAAGGACAATGCCAAAAGGCGCTGTAAGTGCAGGCCGGCAAGGGAGGAAAAACCGTGGCAAAAGTGGTATTGGAAAATGTATATAAACGATTTGGCGAAGCCGAAATCGTAAAGGACTTCAATTTAGAGATTCATGATGAAGAGATGATTGTATTGGTGGGGCCTTCCGGCTGCGGCAAATCCACTACGCTGAGAATGATTGCCGGACTGGAGGGGATCACTTCCGGCCAGGTGTATGTGGGTGACCGGGTGGTGAATGACTTAACGCCGAAAGAACGGGATATTGCCATGGTGTTTCAGAATTATGCGCTGTATCCGCATATGAATGTGTACGATAATATGGCTTTCAGTTTAAAAATAAAAAAAATGCCGAAGGCGGAAATAGACCAAAAGGTAAGGGAAACCGCACGGATCTTACAAATAGAACATTTGCTGGCACGCAAGCCCAAGGCACTTTCCGGCGGACAACGCCAGCGTGTGGCCATGGGGCGGGCGATTGTACGGGAACCGGCTGTGTTCCTGATGGATGAGCCGCTGTCCAATCTGGACGCCAAGCTGCGGGGCAGCATGCGGGCCGAGGTGCTGCGCCTGCACCAGCGTCTGAAAACCACCACCATTTACGTCACCCATGATCAGACTGAAGCAATGACCATGGGCGACCGGATCGTGGTCATGAAGGATGGAGTTATTCAGCAGGTGGATACCCCCATGAACTTATATAGTTCTCCGAAAAACTTATTCGTAGCCGGGTTTATCGGCAATCCGCCGATGAATTTTATGAAGGCCGTTTTGACACGGGAAAATGATGAGCTTTATCTGGCTGGAGCCGGGTTTAAGGTGTTGATTCCCCGCGGCAAAATATCTGATATGCCTGGCTGCAACCGGGAGGTCATCTTTGGTATCCGTCCGGAACATATTCATGACGAAGGGATAATGCTGGATACGTTCCCACAGGCACGGTTTATAGCCACGGTAGAAGTGGTAGAGCTATTAGGTGCCGACGTTTTATTGCATTTAAGCCTTAACGGCCAGGAAATCCGCGCCAGTTTGCCGGCCCGGAATACGTACAGGGCGGGGGAGGCAGTTACCATGGTATTTGATATGAATAAGATGCATCTGTTTGACCCGGTTAGCGAATTGGCCTGTGCTGGCGACTGATGGCAGCAGGTGAAAGCTTTTCCTGCCCGGGAAGTATTTGGCCACTTGGCTTCTGTTCTCAACTGTGTTATAATAAACGGTACAGTTAAGAAGCGTGATATCGTTGCAGTACAACTTCTATCGGGGGGCGTAATGGTTTCGACAGGGGTAGTTGTGGCATGGGTAGCGAGCCGGGGTTCCATCAGCCCGTTGAAACGGTGGACTTAAAGTAAAAGCAAACGAAGATTACGCTTTAGCAGCTTAATGCTAACGTCCTACTCTCCCTCTTCCTGCGGGGCGGGATAGGGCGTCAACTAGCAGGATACCTGAGGTCTCATTCTCCGCGGACCGACTGGGAAACTTTAACGAGATAGCACCGGCGAAGCCTGTCTGTAGGCGTCAATGGAGCGAAATTCTAAATTACAGACTGCGCTCGGAGAGACCCGTGTAGCGGCACCTTTGGACAGGAGTTCGATTCTCCTCGCCTCCACCAATCAAAACCACCTTTTTTACAAATATAGGAAGTCTTGAGAACCGCGAATTGTCTGGCTTTGTGACGGACAGTGAGCGGTTTTTTGCTTTTTACAGGCGATTTATTGCCGTAGTCTAAAAAATAGAAATTTTAACTGCAATAAAACGGAATTATTTCTATTGTAATAAGTAGAGCTGATTTTAAGTAAAGGAGAGCAGTAGAATGGTTTGGGATTGATTGTTTCGCTGGTCTATTGCCAGAGCGGCCGTCCGCTGTATAGGGCGGCTGGTTTGGGGGCTATAGGCAAATTATCATCGTGATGATGGCCTTTCTTTTGATGGCCGTCGTGGCATCGTTCATTTCGCTGGCACCGCATAAGGAAGAGGAGATGCCGGTTGAAAACCGGCAGGTCATGGCTAGATCGTAGCACTCCTGGGGAGTTCGACCCTTTATGGACAATGAAAACAATAATGGGAGCAAATTTTTCGCTGGGCAATATAAAACCAGGCTATGACATGCAGCCTGGTTTTATTATTGTTGTAACAAGTGGTGCAAGTGAAACTCTGGGGGCCTGCTCCGCTCAGTGGCTTACAAAACGGATACCGCTCTATGTCCAGCCGTCCGCTGCTTGCGGCGTTTTGTTGACGCTGCACTCTCCCGTCCAGCCACCGCTAACGCTTAGAGCCGTAAAGCGAAGTATGTTCAGTGGGAGCACCTACACAAAAGATATCAATTTGAAAGGCATCTTTTATTGAGGATACACCCGGATATTAGATTATAAAATATTTAAGTCAAGAAGCGTCCTCCAAGAACTAGAATTGTCCTCAAGAGTTCTTAACCAGCGTTATCGTTTGTTGCAGATAATACTTCTTTTGTCAAAGCTATAAATTCATGTGCTGCCCGTGACAGATGCCGTTCTTTGCAATAGACGGCCGACATTGTTCGCGACGGTAGGGGACTATCTAACGTAAAGAAAGCTAGTTGATCAGGGTATCTAAATTTTGCTAATCCATCCGAGCCGAAAGTAATACCCAGGCCAGCTTTTACTAGCGGTAATATCGTTTCATAATTGCCACTTTCAAATACAATTCGAGGGTTAAACCCTGAATTAATAAAAAGTTGATCAGCAAGATCTCTCAGTTTTCGTCCTTTATTCAATAAAAGGAAAGGCTCTTCCCGTAAATCAGCAAAATGGATTTGCGGCCAAGGTGGTCGAGTGATATCGAGCTTGTTCAGAGGGTGACTGCGGGGGGTGATAAGAACAATATTCTCTGTGAAGAGAGGCTCGCTAATCAAGTGTGGCCTGTTCAGCGGTAAGTTAATTAATGAAAGGTCTGTTACCCCTTTTAATGTAAAATCTTCTAGTTCAGCAAAGGTTCCGTCCTTGTGGATCACTTCAATTCCAGGAAATTTTCTACAGAACAATGGGAGAATATGAGGGAATAAAACGCTACCCCGGATACTAGCAATTCCTATTGTAAGGCGTCCTTTCTTGAAGTCAATAATTTCTTGCATTTGCGACTGGAATTGACGATCCAAGTTTAGCATGCGCCTCGCATTTTCGACAAACACTTCACCAGCATAGGTAAGCCTTAATGGGATAGTTGACCGGTCAAACAATGAAAGTCCAATCTGTTGTTCGATCCTTTGAATACATTGACTTAAAGATGGTTGCGATATGTATAATTTCTGGGCCGCTTTAGAGAAACTTCCTTCTTCGGCAACTTTCAACATGTATTGAAGCTGTCTTAATTCCATTTTGAAAACCTCTTACCAATAATATAGGGTAAACATTATGAGTTATATAATGATTATAATATTAGACCAATCATGATTCTAAGAGTACACTATAATTATGTTTTGTGCAAGCAATTTTCTATTTGTTGGAAAACGTGGAGATCCGCTGGTGCCACAGGATATGGATGTACTATTTCTCAGAAAGGATGATACTATTGCCCATTGACAAGCTTTTATGGATAACAGTAATGGCAACATTTCTAATAAAGTCTTTGCTAGCGTATATAATTCCGTTTACTGGTGATGAGGCGTTATTCTACACGTGGGGAACATTTCCGGATATTGGTTATTATGATCATCCGCCCATGATCGGCTGGTTGCTTGCTCTCATTATGAAATTTAGCGCCTGTGAGTATGCCCTCCGGCTCCCAGCACTTATTTTCCCGTATATTGTTGGGGCTGTTATTTATAGTCTGCTAAAGGTTCTTGATAAAAACCGCGCTCGTTGGACGGTAATCTTATTTTTGGTATCACCGCTTAATATGATGAATATTTTAGTTACCACCGATACACCACTTTTTTTGTTCGTTTCGCTGTCGGCGGTCTGTTTCTATCAAGGCCTGCACCTTAATAAGCGGCTACACTTAATCTTAGCAGGGATTTTCCTCGGTGGCGCTTTTTTATCTAAATATTTTTCAGCCTTGCTTATCATCTCCTATGGCGTCTATGTGCTGATTTATCAGCGCAATCGCAGAGGATTTGCCGCGCTTGCGCTTGTAGCTGCGTGTACCCTACCCTTTGTATTGCTGAATGTATACTACAATTATACTCATGCCTGGTCCAATATTATGTTTAATGTATTTAACCGGAATCACGACATGGGTTCCTTTACACCTGGAAATTTTTTTGTTTATCTGGGACAACTACTGCTTTTGCTGACACCTTTTACGATTTTCTTCTTATTCCGTTCCGTGAAATCAGCGCGGCAATTTGCTGCTGCAGAGCCCTTACGCCGCTACTATTTCGTTTTATGTTCTGTGCCTCTGGGTATACTTGCCCTATTGTCTTTCGCCAAATCCATTGGCATTCATTGGCCTCTGGCTTTTTTGCCCTTTGTGTTCATCCTTACCATCTTTTATTTTAATGCAACAACATTCCGCAAAGCAGCTCTGTTGGTGGCAGTGTGTACATTTGGCGTAAATTTCTTACTAGCGTACATGGTGATTAACACGCCTCCGAAATTGACGCAAAGCAGGGCTTATCAGCAGGCGTTATTCTATGTAAAACCCCAGGCAGTGGCGGACATTCTTAACCCTTATGCGAAAGACTATATTTTTGCTACCGAAAGCTATTCTAAGTCAGTATTGCTGTATTACTATACAGGCAAATACATAAGTGTCTTTGGGCCGGGCTCTTTTCACGCCCGTCACGATGATATGTACACTGATTTTCGACAATTTGACAAAAAAAATATACTAATCCTTCGTACTACGCCGCCTGATACGAATAAGTACATACCGTATTTTCAATCTGTTTCTGTTAAAACAATTGAGTTAGAGAATACAACGTTATACGTAGTCCAAGGTAATGCTTTTAAGTACGATGCTTACCGGGAACTAGTCTTGCGGCCGATTAAAAATAACTACTATCAGATTCCGGCCTGGCTGCCAACACAGGATAATTATTTTATCGATAAGTATTTTGCGGAAGAATAGATTATTTCAACAAATTATGAGGTGGAACTATGTTTATATATGATATATGTGTGATTGGCGGATGCGGGCACGTTGGATTGCCCTTATCCATTACGCTGGCTGATCGTGGCAAAAAAGTAATAGTCTATGATATCAGCACTCAGGCAGTCAATGCTGTACGACAAGGAACCATGCCTTTTCATGAAGAAGGCGCCGATGAAGTGCTACAAAAGGTGCTTGCTGACGGTACGCTAAAGCTATCTGATTCACCAGAGGTAATTTCCAATAGTAAGATTGTAATTATGATCATCGGCACGCCGGTGGATGAGCATTTAAATCCGAAATTCCAAGTAATGGTTGATTCGGTGAATCAGTTCATTTCGTATTTTCGCAATGGACAAACCTTGGTTTTACGCAGCACAGTATACCCGGGGATCAGTGAACGGATAAATGACTGGCTGCGGGAAGCGGGGTTAACCATGAATGTCTGCTTCTGTCCGGAACGGATATTAGAAGGTAAAGCCATGACGGAGCTATACTCCTTGCCGCAGATTATTTCATCCTTTACGCCGGAAGGCTTGCAGGAATGCCGAAATTTATTTGGCCTGCTGACAGATGAACTGGTGGAAGTTCATCCGACGGAAGCTGAATTGGCCAAGCTGTTTACTAATGTCTGGCGGTATATTAAATTTGCTGTTGCCAATCAATTTTATATGATTGCCAATGATTATAACCTGGACTTTTACAATGTTTATCATGCCGTGACACACAAGTATGACCGGGCCAAAGATTTACCGAGAGCCGGTTTTGCCGCTGGACCTTGTTTGTTTAAAGATGCAATGCAACTGGCTGCTTTTAATAATGGTAACTTTTATCTAGGGCATTCCGCCATGCTAGTTAATGAGGGGCTTCCTAATTATATCGTGCAAAAGTTAAAAACGAAATATCCGCTAAAGAAAATGACGGTAGGTATTCTGGGCATGGCCTTTAAAGGGGACTCTGATGATATTCGTGAATCTTTGTCATACAAATTGCGTAAAATTCTGCAAGTTCATGCGGGCAAAGTTTTGAGTGCAGATCCTTATGTGACGGATGACTCCTTGCTGCCCCAGGAAGAAGTGCTTGGGAAGGCCGATATATTAATCATTGCAACACCTCATAAGCAATATAAAGGATTGGACATTCCGCTCAATAAAATGACTGTTGATATCTGGAATATACTGGGGAGAGGGGGCCTCATATAGTGAAAATCCTGGTTACAGGCTCGGCAGGCTTTATAGCCGGCTACTTAGTAGAAGAATTATTGAAACGAGGTCATTTTGTTGTAGGAATTGATAACTATAGTAAATATGGCCCTGTGGAAAAATCCTATGATCATCATCCTAATTATAGTTTTGTGCAAGGCGATGTTAAGGACAGCAAGTTGATGAAAGAACTCGTTGCCGACTGCGATCAAGTTGTAGCTATTGCGGCGATGATTGGCGGAATCACTTATTTCCACGAATACGCTTATGATTTGCTCGCAGAAAATGAGCGGATTACGGCAACTACCTTTGATGCTGCCATCTGGGCGCATCAACACAAAAAATTGCAAAAGATTAATGTTTTATCTTCTTCGATGATTTATGAATCTACTGCCGTTTATCCCAGCCCCGAAGGAGAACAATTACGCTGCCCGCCGCCGCTGTCAACATATGGATTTCAAAAGCTGGCGTGCGAGTATTTTGCCAAGGGTGCATGGGAACAATACAAACTTCCCTATACCATCATACGTCCCTTTAATTGTGTGGGAATCGGTGAACGGCGGGCTAAAAACGACAAGGAAATTTTTTCAGGAAATGTCAAGCTGGCCATGAGCCATGTTGTCCCCGACCTTGTGCAAAAGACTCTGAAGGGGCAAGATCCGCTCCATATTCTGGGGGCCGGCAATCAAATACGCCATTACACCTATGGCGGTGATTTGGCAGAGGGAATTGCGCTGTGCATTGAAAACGAAAAAGCCGTTAACGAAGACTTCAATCTGTCAACCCCTGTTTCAACTACTGTATTGGAGCTGGCAGAAGCGATTTGGAACAAGGTGAATGGGGATAAGGCATTCCGCTACATAGCGGATACACCCTTTGTATATGATGTGCAAAAACGGATACCTGCCGTAGCAAAGGCGAAAAACTTGCTTGGTTTTGAGGCTAAGACGGATTTGAACGCTATGCTTGATGAGGTCATTCCCTGGATAAAAGAGCAATTGAAGACAGGTAATATTTAGGAGCCTTTTATCAGGAATCCTCTGTAACCAATGAAACAAGGAGGTGTATGACATGCTTGATATCGTTGTACCGGTATATAACGAGGGGGCAAATATCGAAAATTTGCTTAATCAGATAGAGAGCAGTATCAAGACAGAAAAGCGGCTTACAATTATCTATGACTTCGAGGAAGATAACACCTTACCTGTTGTGAAAAAGGTTCGTGTAAAGTATAATTTTCCAATTTTTTTAAAAAAGAATATCTATGGGCGCGGTGCGCTAAATGCCATAAAAACAGGGTTACATACCTTTAAAGGCAATATAGTGCTGGTTTTAATGGCCGATTTATCCGATAATCTGGGAGTCGTGGATCTAATGTACGATAAAATTGTAAAAGAGGGCAATCATCTTGTCTGCGGTTCCCGGTATATGGAAGGTGGAAAGCAATATGGGGGACCGCTCATTAAAAAGACATTGTCCCGCTTTGCGGGCGTAAGTCTTCATTGGGCAATAGGAATTGCTACGCACGATATAACCAACAGTTTTAAAATGTATCACAAGGCTGTTATTGAGTCTATCCAAATTGAGAGTACTGGTGGTTTTGAAATCGGCATGGAAATTACGGTAAAAGCATATTTGAATGGCTATCGAATAACGGAGGTTCCTTCTTCCTGGTATGAACGCGCAACAGGAGAATCACGGTTCCGATTGTTCAGGTGGTTGCCATTCTATTTGAAATGGTATTTCATTGCGCTATGTGAAACTTGGTTTCGTCTAAACTATGTAAAGCTTAAGCCGGATAGCCCAAAAAATGTTATCCCGAAATAGCGGACTACCGCATCAATTTTTACGTTATTTCTGTGTTGGCGGTATTTCTGCTCTAGTAGACTGGAGCTTATTTTACGTTCTCCACCTCAAGATTGGGTATCACTATATTGCTGCGGCTGTCAGCAGCTTTTTATTATCCGTTATCGTCAATTTTTTCTTAGGAAGAGAGTTTGTCTTTAAAAATCAGTGTAAATTCAATACAATGATCGAGGCATTAAGTATAATAGCCATGAATACCACTGGATTATTGCTTAACCTGTTGATTGTGTCCTTAGCCATTGAATTAGTACATGTATATCCAATGACAGCTAAAATCGGGGCTACAGGTCTCGTGTTTATCTGGAATTTTTCGATGAGAAAATGGTGGCTGTACCGGCAGGTTTCTTAGGGATAGCGTTGTGCAGCTTAATATTATGTGATATATTTCACTTTTGTTCTCACTCTAGCTTGTCTCGGCATTCTATCATCTCCAAACTAGTATTGCAGGGACAATGAACTGTTTCTTTGGCCCACGGGACAAACTTCAATATGTATTAAGTTGTCTTAATTCCATTTTGCCTCTCCCTTAACAATGATATATGAGTCAAAGAACCGTCACCTGACTCATCTCTAGGAACCGGGCAGTAATGCCGAGGTGCAAAATTTTTGCCGGCTCAACTACGGCGTAAGCTTTCCTATGTTTGAAAAAACAGAAGTGCGCGGGGAAAATGCCCAGCCGCTATTTGTCTATCTGACCAAACAGGCGCCGTTTACAGAATTTGATGCAGCCCATCCGATTGTCGGCAAACTGCAGGCAGTACTAAAGGAACGGTTCCCGGAATTGCTGGAAGGCGACGGCATCAAATGGAATTTTAACAAGTTTCTCGTTAACCGCCAGGGGGATGCCGTAGGACGGTATGAACCGACAACGTCTCCGCTGGCTATGAAACCGGCGATTGAAAAAGCCAGGACGTAGTTAGAAGCAGCGCAGCAGCGCAGACCTCATTGCAGAAGGCAAATCAATCCTTACAGGAGTACGAGCGAGGGGTAAAAGCACAAACGAATAAATTAAAATTGGAACGGAATGTGCTTGGTATAGCGGTAGTTATGCTGGCAATAAAAAAATGATTTGATTTTATGGGTTCCCTGCCGTTTGGTGGGGACTTTTTTTATTGTAAATAAATGATGAAAATTTTCAATACCCGTTTAAAGACGAACGACAAAAGAATGTATCTAAGTGAAAGCCGGCAACAGGATACACACATTGAAACAGAAGAGGTCCTTGGCTTGGCGGGTTTCAAATAAAAAAATTGGAGGAATGGAAAATGGCTACAGTAGGGGAAATCTTAAAAGCTCCCGAGGCAGGATGGAAAAGAATAAATTTAACATTAGATAATGTAACTTACGGTGGTGGTACAGATTCCTATAATTATGGTGCTAATACAGCCTATTTAGGAGATACTTTAAGGCTAAATGTATATGGGGCATGGGTAAGTTTTAAATTTTCCGGAGATAAGATTAGAATTATTGGCACAAGAGCAACTCAATACGATGATAATGTGAAAATAAATATTGATGGAGTTGATTCTTACTTTTCCGAACGCGGAAACGTTAATTATGCTTGGCAAACACTAGTTTTTGAAAAAACGGGGTTATCTGAAGGTGAACACACAGTTACGATTACCAGAGTTTCTTATGTCGATTATAATGAACAAGTTCACATTGATGCAATCGATGTAGCAGAAGGCGAAATCATTCCAGCACCGACGAACCTTATTGCTACACCCGGTGACTCCCAAGTAACGCTCAACTGGAATGTAGTTACCGATGCCACCGGCTACAACGTAAAACGCTCCACTACAGCAGGTGGCCCATATGAAACGATTGCATCCAACGTATCCGGTACCAGTTATGTAGATACCAACATTGTGAATGGCACTACCTATTATTATGTGATCACAGCCATTACGGCGGATGGTGAAAGTGGCAATTCAAACGAAGCGTCTGCTACGCCGCAGGCAGCACCGGTGGAAGAGGGGCAAGGGCTGTTACGAGTTACGATGATTGATTCCAGCGAACGGGAATATCAGCTTTCTGATAGTGAAATCAATGGTTTTATAACCTGGCATCAAAATCATGTAAGTACCGATGTTGCAAGCTATATGCTCAAGAAAAAGGTAGGCCTGCAAAGCAGTAAGGAATATCTGACTTTTGATAAAATCATCAGCTTTGAAGTGATTCCTCTGCCGACAGAATAAAATAACCCTGCATGCAGGGTGTCATATCTCCTTAAGTTGCCCCTATCTTGGTTTAGGCTGAGACAGGGGCTTTTTGTTTTTATGTTTACAAGAAGGACTTTCTCATTGATCTCCTTGTATAAAATGATAGCAAGGTAACTACCTACTTATTTTTAGGATATAACACTGAGTTCTGATGTAATGAATCACACCATATTTCCTTTTCACTAAGGCTAGTCTCAATAAGTTCTACAGGAGCACCTTCTATCTCGATCGTCGCTACCCGATAACCATCAAACGGATAATAAGGCTCCATTAGAATAACCTTTCCTGCAATTGCTTCATCAAGATTATCCACTTTAAAGGCGACGTGCGGCATCGACTGAATGAGTGGATGCAACGGGCAGCCTTCTTCAAACCGATGCCATTGAATACGAAAATCGTTGTGCCCGCCTGTCGTATACATTTTAAATGTTGGGCTGTATCTCTCTCCTTCCCGAGGCTTAGTAGTGGGTATACCGGTATGATGATAGTAGTAATTCATTGTATTCAGCTCCTTTATAATTTTTTTGGGTAACTTTTATTTAGTCGAATGATCCTTTTCTTTCATTTGGACATCGAGAAATAAAAACAATTTCTCCATAACAGCAAGCATGACATTTTTTTCTTCGCTACTTAATTGACGAAAGAAAGATGCTAATTTTATTTCTTGCTCTTTATGTTTCTTTTCATGAAATAAAAAAATTTGCTTACCTTTTTCAGTTAGTTTAAAATATATCTCTTTCTTATTATCTATGTTTTGGTAACTAGTGATATCTCCATTTGCCAGCATCTTTTTTGTTGCTTTGCTGATGGCCCCTCTGGTCATGTTGAGCTTGGAGGCTAATTTAGTGACATTAGCATCTTCGGTCCGACCAATCAAATCGATACAGTGCACCTCAGAAAACCAATAGTCTTGCAATACACCTTGTCCTAAAATTTTACTCAAAGCTTCTTGTTTTTCGCAAACTCGTATATACTGTGCTACTAGCTTTTCTATCGTATCCATCTATTTCTCACCGCCATTTTGTTTCCTATTATACATTATTTTTGATTCGTAGTAAACATTTTCTTGGATGAATTAAGAACTGCTTGGAATAAAACGAAGTGTAGTAGCTAGGAAATAAATAGAAAGCGGGATGACTTAGTGAGTCCGGCAGGACCGGCCTGGAAACTCACGCTGTTGCCTCATCCCGCTCTTGAGAGTATAATTTGAATCAGGACGGGGTACCTCGTTCATTACAACTAAATAAGGAGGCCGGTGGAAGATGCCTAATCATGACGCCCAACTCAGCGTATTGCTGCTGCCTAGAGCAGAGAATACAAGAGTTGCCAAACATTGTCGTGACGCATAACGCCCGTCTCCGGACAAGAACCCGCGGAATTTTCACGGGTTCTTGTCGCCTATTGCCGTAAAAGATATTACAGTCCTTGAAAGCCATTTGTTGTCTGCCTTTATAGGCGATGATGAATGTTTTTTTGTTCACAAGTATTAGAAGCCTGAAACCAGATAAATTTCTTTTGAAAAAAGTAATGAAAAATTGAGAAAATAAGTGTAAATAACATAGTTCGCCCTCCGGAACCGGGTGCGCAGATTCGATTCCTGCCGGGCGCACCATAGACAACAGCGTCAACTGCTATGACACTGCTACACCTTATTACATAAATGCATTTTAAAGGGAATTTTGTTGAAACGAAGAAATAATTAAACATTTTATAGAGTCTTGTTTCTATGACAACGCTAGCAATAGGACAAAACAAATCGCCATTGGCATAGAAGAACAGTCCCGCTACGACGCGAGGATAAGCCATATTAACCCGATAGGGTTTCACATTCTAGTGAATATAAAGTTGACAGAACCTATACCGGATGGAGAAGATGATTATCTGAAAACGATATTTTTGAAGTTTGGGGAGTCAATACTTCTTCAATATATTAGATTATAGGCGCGATGAGGTGTTGTTACATGCTTGGGGTCAATGACTTTATTAAAAATGTTGAGGAAAGTGATGACAGATACATATGTTATAACTTAGGTAAAGATATACGGATTTTTAATTATGTTATTGAAGATGAAGAGTTATCAAATATTGAAATATATATATCATCCAATGTACATCTAGGCTCAATAATTAATGAAATAATACGATACATTGCCTGGTTTAATCAGTGTGAAACAGAATTAAGAACGTACTATGAGAATGAACTTCATGAAAAAGTATACGATACGTGGTTTGATGATATTGAAGTATATAATGCCAGGTTTACATTTAATAGCGCTGATGATTATGGAGCAACAATTTCCTGTGGGGACCAAATAATTCCGGACCATACGCTAGAGATCGATTTTGAAAAAGAAGAAGTGGCTGACATAAGATTAAACGGGTAATAGTAGTTGATATTTTTGATAAATTTCTATTCCAATAAAATAAAGTTATCGATAAGACAAGTATTGATGAATTTGAAGCGAAATTTAATCTTCAATTGCCAGGTGAGTACAGACTATTTCTATTGGAAGCGGGAAATGGCGGAGCGGGCCCGTTCTACGGAGTATTGCCATTTGAAAAATGTTTGTTTTCCGATATTGACTATCCAAATGATAAATTTGTATTAAATCCTTCTTTACCTTTTTCATATCATGAAGAATGGAATATGGATAATCCGTTAAATGGCGAAGATGATGAACAAGATGAACAATTAGAAGCGTTTGAGAAAGAATACTTTGACGATAAACAGGTAAATGGAACGATCAGAATATGTAATTATGGATGTGGCCATTTTATTAATTTAGTTGTTAAAGGAGAGGAATATTCGCATATTTGGCATTGGAATATACGGTGCGTTCACGGAAGCCTGAAAACCCGTATATTAAAGAACATTATAAAGTTTCAGATCCTCCCAATAAAGAACAGATCATATCGTTTTTAAAAAAGTCAGAGATGAGGAGAGTTTGAAATCAAAAAAACGTATGCAACATGATTATTGCTTAGATTGATTTTCTCATCTGACTTGTGATCGGGACTTTTTAAATTAGAAATCGGAATTTGAATAGATATGAACAATATAGTTCCTAAAGGGAGCAATATGGAAGTTCAGAAATGTACAAAATTTAAGGATGCAATAAAGATCCCGAAGTGATGAACACTTCGGGATCTTTTGTCATTCTAGACTAAATAAGTCGCAAAGTTTTTCCTAAAGGAAGCGAAGAAAAGCGGAAAAATGTTTAATTGTCGGAAAGTTCATTTAGATTATATAATGACTTCAAACGAAGGGAGAGCGCATTTTAGGTTGATCTAAGAGAATTAGGTACAACAACACTGGTTGTGTTGAAATATGTAAATCTATTATGAAAAAAGAGAGGATAGAAAAATGAAATTCGCACAAGTAAAAGCATTTCCGGAGAATTTCTTATGGGGAGCATCTACTTCCGCCTATCAGGTTGAAGGGGGATGGGACGCAGACGGTAAAGGATTGTCCATAATGGATAAGGGCAACCATTCGACAAAGAACAGTGATTTTAAAGTGGCGAGCGATCACTACCACCGTTATAAAGAGGATGTAGCCCTGCTGGCGGAAATGGGCTTGAAGGCTTACCGGTTTTCCCTTGCCTGGACAAGGATTCTGCCCGACGGGCGCGGCGCAGTAAATCAGAAGGGGATAGAATTCTATAGTAATTTGATCAATGAGTTGCTTACATATAATATTGAGCCCATTGTTACGATGTATCATTTTGATTTGCCCTATGCCTTGCATCAAGAAGGAGGCTGGGCAAATCGGGCAACGATTGATGCATTTGTCGACTATGCCAGGGTATTGTTTACCCATTTTGGCGACAGGGTAAAGTACTGGCTGACGATAAATGAACAGAACATAATGATCCTGCATGGCGCGGCGCTTGGTCTGTTTTCAGAGCAGGGTAAAAAAGAATTGTACCAGCAAAACCACCATATGCTGGTTGCCCAGGCAAAGGTTATGGAGTTGTGCCATACCATGTGCAGTCAGGCCAAGATTGGTCCGGCGCCCAATATCAGTTCGGTTTATCCGGCTGCCTGCAAACCGGAAGACTATATGGCAGCGCAGAATTGGTCCGCCATACGCAACTGGCTGTACCTGGATGCGGCAGTTTTTGGCCGCTATAACAGCCTTGTGTGGAGTTACTTTACGGAGAAAGGCTATACTCCTGCTATTTTGGAGGGAGATATGGAAATATTGGAAAATGCAAAACCCGATTTTATTGCTTTTAACTATTATGCGACGGCAACAGTTGCGGGAAGCAAAAACAGTACGGTTTCTGACCGGAAAGCGGATCAGCAGGTCGCCAAAGATGAAGAAGGCGTCTATTATACCGAAGCCAATCCATATGTATCCAAAACCGAGTTTGGTTGGAGTATTGATCCCGCCGGCTTTAGAAATACCTTGCGGGAATTACAGGACCGGTATCGTTTGCCACTGTTGGTTACGGAAAATGGATTAGGTGCCTATGACAAATTAGAGCCGGGCGATGTTGTTAATGACGAATATCGGATAGAGTTTTTACGGCAGCATATTGAGCAGGCTAGGCTTGCCATTACCGATGGAGTAAATTTAATCGGATATTGTCCATGGTCCGCCATTGACTTGGTTAGCACCCATTCTGGTGTCAGTAAACGGTACGGTTTTATTTATGTCAACCGGGATGAGTTTGATTTGAAAGATTTGCGCCGTATTAAGAAAAAAAGTTTTTATTGGTATCAAAAGCTCATTGCCAATCATGGTACTGATTTGAGCGGTCGGTAAGCGGATAGAACTTACCTGATGTATCCATGCCGTTGGCCGTTTTCCGCCGGGCCAAAGCTCATTGTTTACACGAAGCGCGTTATAAAAAATGTCAAGAACTGGCAAAACCGGTACTTGACGTTTTTTGCCATACCTTCGCACAGCGAAAGCCTCTGCCAAGAACGGCTTTAAGTTTTTCAAAATATGCTGGGGGTTTTGTGCAGTTTCGACTTTACGTACATTTTAGCTGGAAACAAGCTGTACAGATTGGGAAATTACTTATTACAAGCCTTTTCCTCAGAGCATAGGAAATTTGTTTAATTGTCCTGCCTTTTGGCCAAAGGTAAAATATATTTAGAAAATTATACATTTGTCTGGCAAGTAAGGGCGGACGCGCCTATTCTTCATAGATGCCGGACAATATCTATCGTATTTCTGCAGAAAGTCTTATTTTGAAAGTTAAGAAGGTTTTAGCCGGCAAATTTTCAACTTGAATTGAGGTGAAAGGAAGTAAGTATTGAAGGATAAACAGTAAGAGACCTTATACTGAATTAAACTTACGGGTCAGTAATTTTTTTAAATACTTGTTAAAATTGGGGGAGAACAAGTTGAAAAAGAAGCTTATATTGGCGGTAATGATCAGTTTGATGACCTGCTTAACAAATTATGCTTTCGCAGAAGATCAGGAGAGCAGACAGGCTGAGCTTGATAAAATCAACGAACGTCTGAACCGGCTAGAAAGCCAAGCGGATAAAAATACAACGGGTAAAAAAGGCAATGACAAAGTGAAAATAAGTGGAAATGTTTATATTCAGGCAGAAGGAGCGAAGGCAGACGGTGAGTCTTATGAGGATCACAGCAGTAAAATTCAGTCGGATATAACCATTACAGCCCAATTACCGTTAGGTTGGGAAGCCGAGCTAATGCAGAGATCTCAGCAACCATTTTCTAATACTGGTGATTCGTTCTCTACCAATACAGAAACATTGACACTTAGCGGGCCTTTAGGGGGAGGACGGGCTACATTTGGTAGAATGTATTTTGGAACTGAAAAATGGGATGTTCTTGGAGATACCTGGGTTACCGGTGGAAAGTTTGATTTTGGTGATCAGGTAAAAGCAAGTCTAATGGTAGGGAGGCTAAAAAAAGGGTATCCTTCATGGAAAAATGACTTTAATCAGGCAGGAGATTCCCCTCTTTATAGGTATTTGGATGTAAGTACTAATATAAGTCCAAAGTTGAATCTTGATGCAACTGTTCATGAAGTTCGTGATAATGGGACGGAACATGCATACGAGGCAAATGTTCTTTATAAAATGACGCCGGACCTTTCGTTGCTATATAGGATGTTCAAAACTAGCCTTCCAGATACAGGAACAGGGAATCAGGGTTATGCAGTAAAGCTAACGTATGGAAATTTTAATCTTAATAAGGCTCACTCTCAGTCAAAGTATATTGTCTATCGCAAATTACCGACAAATTCGCAGATTAATACCGGGAATCCGTGGCTGTTAGATAAAAGAACACTTCGTTTTGGTTACAATTACATGATTGAAAAAAATTTGGCATTGATTAGTTTTTATGATTTCCGGACTAAGTTGTCCAATGATGAAAAGGAGCAAGGTTTTAGGCTTCGTTTGCAAGCATGGTTTTAAAGAGAGGCAAATGGTCTAGAGTCTTGTGGAAAGAATAATTCGATAGAGTTAATGAGCTAAGGGGGATTTATATGGGAAAGCGGCCCAATATGGTAATTTTTGTTGCGGACCAAATGCGGGCGGACGCCTTGGGGCACTTGGGAAACCGGGCGGCTATTACCCCAAATTTGGACAAGGTGGCACAAACTGACGGTGTGTCGTTCCGTAATGCGTATTGCCAGAACAATGTTTGCGTTCCCAGCCGCTGCAGTTTTTTAACTGGCTGGTATCCTCATACGCGGGGACATCGCACCATGCATTATTTACTGGAAAAAGATGATCCCATGCTGTTGAAAACGCTGAAACAGGAAGGGTACCATGTCTTGTGGCTTGGCAGGAATGATGTCATTCCTGCCGACCGGCCGCTTGACGAATATTGTCACGAGTACTACCAGGGCTATGAAGGCAGGACGGGATTTCAACATTTTTCTAACAAAGAGTGGGAAGAGGGGTATCGCGGGAAACCGGGGAACGATACCTATTATTCCTTTTTTGCAGGCAAGGGTGAGAAGGACAACGCTTTTGTCCAATATGACTGGAATTGCGTGAACAAGGCACTGGAGTTTATTAAAAATTGGCCGGAAGACAGCGAAATACCATTTTGCATTTACATTACCCTGATTTTCCCGCATCCGCCGTATGTGTGTGAAGACCCTTGGTTCAGTTCGATTGACCGGACGCTGATTGAGGATATTCGTCCGGCACCGGCGGAGTGGTCAGGAAAGCCCAGCATGCTGAAGAGCATTTATGAGAAACAAGGCTTATGCTCCTGGAGCGAGAAACGCCTGAAAGAATTGCGGGCAACCTATCATGCTATGGTTTCCAGGCTGGACCATCATTATGGTCTGGTAATGGCGGCTTTGAAGGAAAGGAAACTTTACGATGATACCGCTGTATTTATGTTCAGCGATCATGGGGACTATACCGGGGATTACGGGATTGTGGAAAAAACGCAGAATACCTTTGAAAATCCTGTCTGCAATGTTCCCTTTATCATTAAGCCTTCCAGTAGAGTAAAAGTGCAGCCCAGGGTGAGCGATGCACTGGTGGAGCTTGTCGACTTATGTGCAACTATTGCGGACATGGCCGGATTTGAATTGCCTTATACGCAGTTTGGCAAATCCATTGTACCGGTGTTAGCCGGTCAGGAGCAACACCGGGATGCTGTATTCGCTGAAGGAGGCAGAATCCATGGCGAATACCAGGCAACGGAAGCCGGCCATGGGCCGGAATCGCAATATTGGCCCAAAATCAGTACTCAATGCAGTGAGGGGCCGGAACATACCAAAGCCGTGATGGTCAGAGTGGGCCAATACAAGTATGTAGAACGGTTGTATGAAAAAAGCGAACTGTATGATTTGGCCTCTGACCCGTATGAACTGAACAATTTGATTGACAGCCCGCAGCATAAAGAGATCATTTTAAGTATGCGGGAAAGAATATTAAAGTTTTACATGGAAACAACGGATTTTGTTCCTAGTAAACGAGATAAGCGATAAGAGGGGGAAGATTTCATGAGGAGTTATTGGCGGAAAAAGCAGATGAAACGATGGTCGGCGATTGGATTGGCCTTGGCCACGGCTTTGAATATGACCGCTCCAGCGGTGCAGGCAGCCGTAACCAGTGGCAATCCAGCCACTGCTTCTGCCGGGGCGAATAAAGCAAAGACCAATTTCGTGTACATCGTATTAGACGATATGGGATTCAGTGATTTCGGCGCTTATGGTTCCGAAATCAAAACTCCTAATATTGACAAGCTGGCGGCTGATGGGCTGGTTTATAATGATTTTAATGTTTGTCCGGTTTGTTCGCCCACCCGCGCCTCGTTGATGACGGGCCGTGACAACCATGCAGTCGGCATGGGCTTTATTACTAACCTGGACATGGGGCCGGAATATCCGAATTTCCGGGCTCAGATTACCAATCAGGCGGCGACAGTTGCGCAGGTGCTGCAAGCCAATGGTTACAGTACCATGGGGGTTGGCAAATGGCATTTAACTCCTATTGCCCAGGTTACTCCGGCCGGGCCGTTTAACAACTGGCCCTTGGCCAAAGGTTTTGAACGGTTTTACGGCTTTTTAGGCGGGGAGACCGATCAATATAGTCCGTTGCTTATATATGATAATCACCAGATTAGTTCACCTAATATGACCAATTATCAGTTTACTGCCGATGTGGCAAAAATGGCCAAGCAGTTTATCACCGATCAGGTTTCTGTGACTCCCGATAAGCCGTTCTTTTTGTATACTGCTTTCAGCGCCGTACATACGCCGCTGCAGGCGCCGCAGAAGTATATAGATATGTACAATGGCGTGTATGATCAGGGTTATGATAAAATCCGGGAAGCACGGTTCGAAAAACAGAAGAAACTTGGCATCGTGCCTGCCAATGCAAAACTGACGCCGCGTGACGCCAATGTGAAAGCCTGGGACTCACTCACGGAGGATGAAAAGAAGGTTAGTGCCCGTTTTATGCAGATCTACGCCGGATTTTTGACGTATGCGGATGAAAAAATTGGTGAAATTGTAGATCATCTCAAAGCAACCGGGCAATACGACAACACCATGATTGTTATTATTTCCGACAATGGTGCGACAGCTCTTGGCGGAGAAAACGGCAATGATTTTGACATTAAAGCATATCATGGTGAAAAACCCCCGCTGGAGTATTTGAAAAAACATATTAATGATCTTGGAGGTGCTGATTTTGGAGGTGCATATCCGCGAAGCTGGGCGAATGTATCCAATACACCGTTCCCTAGCTACAAAGAGACGTTATACGCTGGTGGAACCCGTGCCCCTCTCATTATTCACTGGCCTAAGGGTATTGGTGTCACCGTTAACAATGTCCGGACCCAATATGCGCATGTAACGGATATTACTCCGACCGTATATGACATTGCCGGTATTAAGGCACCTGATACATTTAACGATATAAAACAGCTGCCGATTGATGGAACAAGTTTGCTGCCTACTTTTAAAAACGCAAACGCTCCTTCGATGCATGGAGCTCAGTACTATCTGCACAAGAGTAATCGTTCCATATATAAAGATGGCTGGAAAGCAATTTCAATTCATAAGAAAGGGACCTCTTTTGAACAGGACAAATGGCAGCTTTATCATGTTGATGAAGATTTTTCGGAAACAACTGATGTAGCCGCAAAATATCCGGAAAAACTTAAGGAATTACAGGCATTATGGAAAACGGAAGCCGAGCGGCATGGTACGCCGTTGAGAGAGGTCTATGAGATATATTCCGGCTCTAAGCAGGATGTGTATAAATATTATCCCGGTGTCGGTTCCATTGGCATGGGGGCCGCTCCTAATACGCCCGGACGGTCTTATACGGTTACCGTTCCGGTTACCAGAATGGATAAATCCCAGGAAGGCGTACTGTTCTCCATGGGTAATAATGGCTATGGTTATACCATGTTTGTAAAAAATAATAAATTGGTTTACGAATATCATTACTTTGGCACCGTTAACCGTATTGAAACGCCAATGCCGTTAGGTAAATCGGTAATTACGTATAAATTTGAGCAAAAAACGGGGGCTAAATCCGGAGTCGGACGTATGTATATTGACGGCAAGCTGGTTGGTGAAACGGAAATAGCCAAGCAGTTTAGGCTAACCGGTTCCGAGGCTATGGATATTGGCTGCGACCGGTATTCTCCGGTAAGTACGGAATATAAAAATAAAGGTGAGTTTCCTTTTACCGGACAATACGATTATGTGTTGTTTGAACTGCAACCGGATAAGAAGTAACCAATAAATGACGATTTGAGCAGGTATATACAGCGTATCTGCTCAAATTGATGAAATCAACACATAGGAATTTGGGTTAATTGTGTTATTATAGCCGGAATATACAATAGCCTAAAAGCAGGGCTGTATTGCAAATTTTGCTATTATTTCACAGGTGCAAAAAGATACAGAAGATTATTTAATTTTTATGAAAAAGAAAAGTAACAGGAGGTATAGGGGATGGCAATGTTTTCAGGTTGGCAGAACACAATAAAGGACAAGCTGGTTCCTTTGGCGGCAAGAGTAGGGGAAGAAGCTCATGTAGATGCGATGAAGTCCGGCTTAATGGCGGTAACTCCGCTGACCATTTTGGGTGGAGTTGCACTGATTCTGGCGCAGCCGCCGGTGAATGCCAAAATGATTGAAGGGACAAACTGGTTTACGGCGATGCTGCTGAGCTGGAAAGCGTGGGCGTCGGCACATGCAGCATTCCTGATGCTGCCGTATCAAATGTCGATGGGGATTCTTGGACTTTTTACTGTAATTGGTGTTGCTTTCTTTATGAGCAGGAAATATAAAATGAATGAGCTGAGCGGTGTGATTACGGCTCTTCTGACTTTTTTGTGCGTTGCGGCAACAGCGGGAACGGTGAATAAAGACACACCAGCCGTATTATATATGAATATGTCTTATTTGGATGCCAAGGGTATGTTTTTAGGGATCCTTATTGCGATGGGAACTATTGAAATCACCAGGCTGCTGGACCGGAAGGGGATAAAAATCACCATGCCGCCCAGTGTGCCGCCTATGGTCGCGGCTCCTTTTGAAGCTTTGATTTCCTTATTTGTGAATGTTTTTTTCTTTATGTTTTTAAATGAAATGTCTTTAACTCTATGGGGAATTAACCTGGCGCAGCTTACCATGAAGATCTTTTCACCGGTAGTTTCAGCCTCTGATTCGGCCGGGGGGATCTTGCTGATTATGTTTTTGCTGAATGGATTGTGGTTCTTTGGGATTCACGGTGGAGCAACAATCGGTGGAGTGACCATGCCGTTTTTTTTGTCCAATTTCGCGGAAAACGCTCAGGCCCTGGCGAACGGACAAGCTTTGCCACATGTTCTAGCAGGCCATTATTGGATCTTTTTCGCCAATTTTGGCGGGTCGGGTGCGGCGCTGGCCTTGATTGTAGCTGCTTACATTGTTGGTAGATCGGCTCATATGAAATCGGTATTTAAAGTGGGAATCATTCCTGTACTGTTCAATGTGAGCGAACCGATTCTATTTTCGCTGCCGATGATTTTGAATTTATTTATCTTTGTCCCCATGGTGTTTGTACCCATGCTAAACGGTTTGATTGCTTATTATGCTTTCGACTGGAATTTGGTAGGACGAATTTATATCAATGTACCGCTGACCACTCCGGGGCCCATAGGTGCGTTTCTATCGACAATGGATTGGCGCTCCGTCATTCTTTGGTTTAGCTTGATGATTGTTGATGTTATTTGCTATATCCCGTTCCTGAGGGCATATGATAAAGTTTTGCTGAAACAGGAAGAATCACCCATCGAACAATAAAAAGGATTATTAAAATTAGTCATTTTTCATGATTGTGTTTAGGGAATCTTTTTCTTGGGGGGAGGAAGAAATATGATGATAACGAAAAAAAGAAAATTGCTGATCGGATTGTCTGCTCTCAGCTTAACGTTGGCTGCAGTCACAAACTTGTGCATGCCGTTGGCGTTGGCTAATGAAACGGACCGAAATACGGGAACGCCAAAAACAACCGGGCAGATGCCAAAAACAAAGCCCAACGTAGTATATATCGTATTGGATGATATGGGCTATTCCGATCTTGGCAGTTATGGCTCGGAAATCAAGACACCGAATATTGATAAACTGGCAAATGACGGATTGATTTATAATAATTTCAACACATGCCCGGTTTGTTCGCCAACTCGCGCCTCGTTACTTACCGGACGCGATAATCATGCCGTAGGCATGGGGAGTTTGGCCAGTGTGGATTTAGGACCGGAAAATCCCAATATGAGAGCCAGGATTAACGATAATGCCGCAACGGTGGCGCAGGTGCTGAAAGCAAATGGATACAGCACCATGGGCGTAGGGAAATGGCATGTTGCCCCAATCAGCACGGCAACACCGGCCGGTCCGTTTGATTATTGGCCGTTAGCCAAGGGCTTTGAACGGTACTATGGTTTCTTGGGTGGGGAAACGGATCAGTATGATCCGGTACTGATTTATGATAATCATGCGGTAGATACACCAAAACAGCCGGGTTATCAGTTTTCTGCCGATATGATTGACAAAGCCAATCGGTTTATTAGTGACCAGGTCACGGTTGCTCCGGATAAACCTTTCTTTCTGTATGTAGCATTGGGGGCTGTTCACTCGCCGCACCAGGCGCCGCAGAAATATATTGACATGTATAAGGGTGTATATGATAAAGGCTGGGATAAAATCCGCGAGGAACGTTTTGCCCGGCAAAAGCAGTTGGGCATTATCCCTGCTGATGCACAGCTTACGGAACGGGATGCTAAAGTAAAAACATGGGAAAGTTTATCTGCCGATGAGAAAAAGCTGTTTGCCCGTTATGAAGAAACCTATGCCGGTTTCCTTACGTATGCCGATGAACAAATTGGCCGTCTGATTGATCATTTAAAGGCAACCGGACAGTATGACAATACCATCATTACAGTCATTTCCGACAACGGCGCAACCGACACAGGCGGAGAGTATGGGACGGATTATGATTTAAAAGCGTACCGTTCGATCAGTATGACCCCGGCGGAACTTATCGCCCGCAAGGATAAAATAGGAGGACCGGAATTTCGCGGGATATATGCCAATGGCTGGGGAATGGTAGGAAATACTCCTTTTTCCGGATACAAGTTTGGTTTATATAACGGAGGAACCCGTGATCCGCTGATTGTGCATTGGCCTAAGGGCATCAAGGCAAAAGGAGAAATACGCAGTCAGTACGTTCATGTTACGGATATTACGCCAACTGTTTACGATATATTGAACATTGATGCACCCAAGAGCTTTCAGGGGGTTAATCAACTGCCGCTTGACGGGAAAAGCATAGTGGATACGTTTGCCGATGGCCAGGCACCCACCAAACATAATGTTCAGTATTATCTGTTTCAGAGTGACCGTTCCATTTATAAGGATGGTTGGAAGGCGATTTCCAATCATAAGAAAGGAACTTCCTTTGAACAGGATACCTGGAAATTATTTAACCTGAATGAGGATTTTTCCGAATCACGGGATGTGGCTGCGGCAAATCCGGAAAAACTTAAAGAGTTACAGGCATTATGGCAGAAAGAGGCAAAAGAGCATGGTGCCATTTTAAAAGAAACTCTTTCGGTACCTACGGCGTTCAGAAGAGATGTATACAAGGCGTATCCGGGAGTCAACCAGATGAGTTCCGGCGCTGGTCCCAATACGTATAATAAGTCCTATACCATTACGGTTCCCATCGAGCGGGACAGTAAGTCCCAGGAAGGGGTGCTGGTATCCCTGGGCAATTCATCGGCCGGATATGCGTTATTTATACAAAATAATAAGCTAATCTATCAGCACAATTATTTTGATAAAGAAATTACCCGGATAGAGTCAAATGAAAAATTGCCGTTGGGAAAAGTCGAGGTGAAATATGCCTATACTAATACCGGTTCCTATACGGGAAAAGGACAGCTTTTCATTAATGGAAAATTAGTTGGTGAAAAATTGATACCGCATACGCTATTCCAATCAAGCGATGAAACTTTCGATATCGGATGTGACCGCCACGGCATTGTGAGTGCATCCTATAAGGATAAGGGAGAATTCGCTTTTAACGGGAAGTTTGAATATGTGCTGTTTGAAATGCAACCTGCTTCCCAAGCCGCAAAATAAGAATAGAGGCCTTTCCTGTTAGAAAGAAAAACAGGAAAGGCCTCTTGTCGCTTTTCCTAAGTAATTAGGAAATTTGTTTAATGGTGTTTGAAACTGCAGTGATATACAATATAAAAAAGATGCCTTTGCAGCCAGGGGGTGCTGTGAATGGGTGCCAGCATGCTTTTATTAATTGTTAAAAGGTGATAGAGGATGGTAAACAGCCCAAGATCCGTTCACATGTTAGCGAAACCGGCAGGACCGCAGTGTAATTTAAGTTGTAAATACTGTTTTTATACAGAAAAGACGGCTTTGTATCCTTCAACAGAAAATTATCATATAACCGGTGAAGTGTTGGAGACGTTTATCCGTAAATATATCCAGTCACAGCAGACACCGGAGGTGGCTTTTGTCTGGCAGGGGGGAGAACCTACTTTGCTGGGACTGGATTTCTACCGGAAAGCGGTTGCTTTGCAGCAACAGTATGCTGGTGGTAGAAGAATAACCAATTCCCTGCAAACGAATGGTATACTGTTAAACGATGAGTGGTGCCGGTTTTTGAAAGAAAATGATTTTCTCGTCGGACTTAGCTTGGATGGGCCGGAGGCTGTTCATGACCGTTACCGGCGGTATAGCGACGGAAGACCTTCTTTTCAAAGTGTAATGAAAGGATTGAGGTTGTTAAAAAAATATCAGGTTACCTATAATGTCTTATGTTGTATTACCAGAGAGGCGGCTTCAAGCCCTATCGATATTTATCGTTTTTTTAAAAATGAAGGCGTTAAGTATATTCAGTTTATTCCCATAGTGGAGAGAATGACTGATGGATTGGCAGAGGCATTAGGCTTAAGGCTGGCAACGCCGGTTTCTTTACGCGGGCCGAACTCCCAGCCTGAAGTGACGGAGTGGAGCGTTGAAGCGGAGGCATATGGCGATTTTCTGATTAAAGTGTTTGACCGATGGGTACGGCATGATGTTGGTGATATTCATGTGATGAACTTTGAGTGGGCATTAGCCTCCTGGATGGGGCTGCCGTCAACTGTCTGTGTTTTTGCCGAGAATTGCGGCGAGTCACTGGTCATGGAACATGATGGGCAGGTTTTTTCCTGTGATCACTATGTTTATCCCGATTTCCGGCTGGGCAACATCCTAACAAACTTGCCCCAGGACATGGCGGCTTCCGACAAGCAGAAGCAATTTGGTCTAAATAAATCAGCCAATTTGCCCGATTGTTGCCATCGCTGTGAAGCCTATTTTGCCTGTCGTGGTGAGTGCCCGAAACACAGGTTTTTAATGTCACCTGACGGAGGACCCGGCCTTAATTATTTGTGCCAGGGCTATAAAAAATATTTCCGTCATATTCATCCCTATATGAAAGTTATGGTTCAGTTAATTGAGAATCACCTTCCTGCTGCTAAAGTAAAAGAGGTAATAAAAGGGCCGCTGGTTGTTGCCCGCCGATCGGGAATATGATGTGATAATAATGAATCTTCATAAACGAAAATTTAATTAATTACCGTATAAAGATTTTTTGTATACGGTTTTTTGTTTTGGTGAAATAGCCGAGGCTGACTTATGTAGGGGTTTCCTCACTGGTTAGGAAATTTGTTTAATTGTTCCGGTAGTAGAGGGGAAGGTAAAATAGAACGTAGGAAGTTTCACTTAGTTAGCCAAGATGACAGGGGAGGTTTTGAAATGAATATTTTATTGGTATGTGCTGCCGGTTTATCGACAAGCTTGTTGGTGAATAAAATGAAGGCGTCATTAACTGAGGAGCAAAAGGGCTGGAGAATTGAAGCCCATCCGATTGCCGAAACGGCGGATTTTATTAATGACTTTGATGTGATTTTGCTTGGGCCGCAAGTGGGTCATAAACTGAACGCAGTTAAAAAAGATTTCGAATCCTATAACAAACCGATTGCCGTCATTAATCCGGTGGACTATGGCATGGGGCGGGGAAAAGAGGTTGTCGAATTTGCGGCCAAGCTTTATAGGGAGCAATAACGAGTGGATTTGTATAGCTGGCTGAATTGAAATTGGTAACAAGAAAACCAAATGTGAATCTGAAAGGTGATCAATCAAGATGAATGAAGAAACATTGATGATGATGATACTGGGAGCTGGAGAAGCCAACCGACTGGCTATGTCTGCTATCAGTGAAGTGAAGAGTAAAAATTTTGACAAGGCTAGAGAACTCATTAAGGAAGCCAGCAAAAAATCGGTGGAAACCCATAAAATTCAAACCGAGTTGATACAAAAAGAAGCCCGCAATGAAAAAGTTGAATTAAGCTTGTTGATGGTCCATGCGCAGGATCATTTAATGAATTCCATTTTGGTTATTGATATGGTGGAAGAATTGATTGATGTGTTTGAGGCTTATCAATAAACAGATAGGCATGTACCGTAACAATAAGAGTGGATGTGTAGACTACGGAGACAACCGACAACTTTTGGTGATAGAACCGATAGCCTCAACAATGGATAATTGCCTTGTTGGGGTTATTGCAAATATAGTTATGGAAATTAACAATAAGTAGGTATTTTTAATGGGAAAAAGTGAGAAAAAGTACCGGTTCTTTTTATGTGTCGAACTGTTTTGGAGCTTTTTTAAATTGTCCCCTATTTCATTTGGCGGCGGCTTTGCCATGGTACCGGTGTTGGAACGGGAAATCGTCACCAAGAAACAATGGATTGAAAAAGATAAAATCGTGGATATTTTCGCACTGGCTCAGTCGGCTCCGGGAGCCATTGCTACCAATTCAGCTATTTTTGTCGGCTACCAGATTGCCGGCGTGCCGGGTGCTTTTGCCGCTATGCTGGGAATGGTTATTCCAACCTTTGTGATTGTAGTCGCATTAGCATCGGCGTTTGTTTCCTTTCAGCACAATGAACATGTTCTGGCCGTTCTGGCTGGCATCCGCCCGGTGATTGTGGCGCTGATTGCTTCTGCTGCTTATAAAATGGCCCATTCGGCATTGATCGATAAGATTAGCTGGCTGATATGCCTGGGAAGTCTGGCTGTATTATTGTTTTGCCCGCAATTTAATATCATTCTGGTTATTTTGACAGGGGCTTTGCTGGGCGTCATTATCACCAGTATTAAAGTGCGGACAAGAGATAGAGAGGCTTAAGGTAACTATAAAGAAAGTGGACGAAACGAGATGCATTTATATTTAGATCTGTTTATTACGTTTTTCAAAATCGGATTTGTCGGATTTGGCGGTGGCTATGCGATCATTCCGATTATTGAGAGTGAGGTAACACGGCACCAATGGCTTGATACCAAACAGCTTACCGACATTATTGCCATTGCGGCAATGGCCCCGGGACCGATCGCTGCCAACAGCGGATCAGTCATTGGCTTTAAGCTAGCTCAAGGCATTGGTGCGGTTATAACCTGTGTAGCGATCACGCTGCCTTCATTATTGGTCATTTTGATACTGGGAAAGCTATTTCTCAAGTTTCAGGATCATCCTTTAGTCCGGTCAATATTTTACGGCCTGAGGGCAACGATTATTGGAACGATTGTGTTTGCAGCGGTTAAATTCGCCATCAGCAATGGCATTGTGGGCGGCAGCAGCTTGATTGACTGGAAGAGTGCTGCCATTGTGCTAATTAGCTTTTGGCTTTTAGTAAAAAGCAAAGTAAATCCAGTTTTCCTGCTCATTGGAGCAGGAGTTGTCGGGGAATTGATATTTTAAGTATGTATTGCAAAAAACGTGTAACATAATGTAATATTATGTCGAATACGTTGGTGTCTAAATTATCCTAATTACAGATAAAGGAGAGAATATATGCCGCCTTTGGTGCTGATGGTGAAGCCGGCATCCAGTGATTGCAATCTGGCCTGCTCCTACTGCTTTTACCATTCGCTTGCCCGGGAAAGAAACACAGCGTCCTATGGCAGGATGTCGGACGATTGCCTGGAATGCCTCGTAAAGAAAGCCATGCAATATGCGGAGGGCTCCTGTACTTTTGCTTTTCAGGGCGGAGAGCCGACTCTTGCCGGACTGGATTTTTATAAGCAATTTATCTCCTTAGAGAAAAAATATAATGTCCGGGGAATTGACGTTCAGCATGCACTGCAGACTAATGGAACGCTAATTACCGGGGAGTGGGCAAGGTTTCTTGCCGGGAACCGTTTTATGGTAGGCCTGTCACTGGATGGAAGCGTTGACCTTCATGATGCCAACCGGCTGGATGTTAACGGGCAGGGCACTTATCACCGGGTAATGAATGCGCTCCATTTGCTGGATGAATATCATGTGGACTATAACGTGCTGGCTGTCATAAGTAAAACAATTGTCCGGAAAGGTCGGAAAATTTATAACTTCTTTAAAAATAAACAGATCAGGTATGTCCAGTTTATTCCATGCATAGAACCATATGGGAAATATACCCAAACCTATTCACCTAGCCCAAATGAATTTGCTGCTTTTCTAATGGAAGTATTTGATCTTTGGTACAGTGACCTAAAAAAAGGGAAAGCGGTTAGCATTCAGTATTTCGACAATCTGCTCGGGTTGGTTGCGGGGTTTGCTCCCGAAGTATGCGGCATGTCCGGAAGTTGTCAGTGCAATTTAGTCGTGGAGGCAGATGGGGGGGGATACCCATGCGATTTTTATGCAACTGATGCCTGGCACTTAGGTAATATAAGTGAAATGGATATCGGTGATTTTGTACATACCGGACAGGCTCGGCGGTTTGTAGACAGTTCCCGGCATATCCACGAAGAATGTAAAATTTGCAAATGGTATTCGTTTTGCCGCGGAGGCTGCCGGCGGTTTAGAGAACCATTTGACGGAGAACAACCTGGTTTAAATAAATTTTGCAAAGGATATAAGCGATTTTTCCCATATGTGTTACCAAGGCTACAAATTCTTGCGCAGAAAATACTTGATACCGGGAAGCTGCGCACCTAGTAAGATCGCAAAAAGAGGGGGCGGTGTAAGACTTGTTACAAAAAAGGCAAAAAATAATTCTTCAATTGTTGCATGATTCGCCTAAGCCTCTGTTAGGCAAACAATTAGCCCAAAGGATTAACGTTACTTCCAGAACCATTCGGTCGGATATTAAGATTTTGAATGAAGTGCTCCGGCAGTTTAAGACGGAAATTGCTTCTTCCAGACGGGATGGATACTATATCGAAGATAGAGACATACTTGCTAAAGTAATTGCCAGTATGGTAGATGAAAAAGAAAAGTTGGTAAGAATACCGAATACACCGTCGGAACGGGTTATCTTTATTATTTTTAAGCTGGCATTTTCCGTTGACTATATTAGTATGGAAAGCCTGGCAACCATGATCTTTGTCTCTAAGACTACCATTAATTATGATGTCAAAAAGATCATCGAACTTGTGAAAAAGTGCAAGGGAGTGGAATTGATCGTTTCACCGCTTAAAGGGCTCCTACTAGTGGGAACAGAGAGAGGAAAGCGGATGCTTCTCTCCGACCTATTGAGCCGGGGTAGGAATATAAAGGATATTCTGCTTCTATCTCAACAATATCCCTACATTTATTTGGGTGATCACCTGGATAAAGAAGGCCTGTTTTTATTTGAAACCATTGTCAATGTACTTAACCGCTTTGGCTATTGCTTGACAGACAAGGATGTCGGGGTCCTGGTAACCGATATACTGATCAGCATAAAAAGAATTCAACTGGGCTGCCATATCGAAGAATGTGGAGAAAAAGTTGATACTAAAATTGTCAGTTCATTTGTAAAGGATATTGAGAAGTTTTTTAATGTGGACATTGACGAGCAGGAAATGTCTTATTTCCAGCAGCGCTTTAACGCCAAAAGACTGTTGGGGGTTTCCGATTGTGAATATAACTATGCGGAAGAAACAGAAACCATTATCAACGAATTTTTAGAAGAGATAAAGAAAAGTTTCGACCTTGATTTTTCCAATAATCTGAGCTTTAAAAGTAACCTGATTTTGCACATCAACCCCATGATTAACCGCTTAAAAGAACACCGGTTCGAAGAAAACGCACTGATTGATGAAATCAAAAAAAATTATCCGTTTGCTTTTGAAATAGCCACATTGATGATTGACGTAATGAAAGATAAACTACAGGTCGTCATTAATGAATCGGAAGTTGCTTATATCGCATTGCATGTGGCAGTTGCGCTGGAAGAATCTTATGAAAGAATTCAGGTTGCGATTATTTGCGGCTCCGGACTCAGTATGGCGCAGTTGCTAAAAAGAAAATTATTATCCTATTTTAACAGCCAGGTTAATATCATCGGCCAATTTTCACTGTACCAATTGAACAACATTGTGAAAGGCGAATTTGGCAAGGTGGATTTAATTGTTACGGTTTTACCGTTGAAAGTCGACAATATCCCTGTAGTCCAAGTGAATCCGCTGATCATGGAAGAAGATCTGGTTAAAATCAGACAATACCTGAATAATCCGGTTATGTTGAATCAGCGGTTACAACAGAAATCGGAATTTAGTTTTTTTAAGGAAAATTTATTCGAATATTTTGACATGGAGACGGATTACTTAGTTTGTATTCAGGCATTAACCAAACGGTTAAAACAGGAGAATGTTATTACTGATGAACAAAAGTTTTATGAATCGGTCGTACAGAGAGAAAATTTGTATTCAACCATCTTAGACGGGATGATTGCCATTCCTCATCCATTGGAGTCATTTTCCAAAACTACGGTAGTCTCTGTGGGGATATTAAAGGAAGCGGTAAAATATTGCGGCAAGAAGGTGAAGCTGATCCTGTTGTTTGCTGTAAACACCAGGGAAAGCGAGAAGCTCAAAATGTTGTTTGCCATGCTGGAAGAGTTGTTGGATTCTCAGGACAAGCTGAACGAATTAACAAAATGTACAAGCTATGAAGAGTTTATGGAAAAAATGGAAACATGATTACTATATTGTGTAGAATGGAATGGCCCGGGATTTGATTGTGCAGGCTGTCTTGATGGCAGCTTCCAATCAGTTAGGTGCCGTTTTTTTTGTATTAAATTAATACCGCCAGTCAGGAAATCCTGCTTTTTTATTTTCCTAACCGGTGCCAATTTATAGGAAAATAATTTGATGGTGTAAGATTTTGATTAACTATATAATAATTCCCAGGTGAAAAATGGTAAAGTATCGTTTTCTGGATATCTAAAATTCTTGTTTGTAAAGGAGAAGTATATATGGGTAAACAGGCCAGTTTGACATTGCCATCAGGATTTTCGTTCAACTATGAAAATTTATTTGGCAAAGGCAGAGTAACTTCTGAGGATATTGCCGGATTAGGCGACCGGTTTAAGACGGCTCACCGGGCTATTGAACACATGAGAAAAACGGGTGAAATTTGCGGGCACTTGTCTAAAGACGGTAAACCGGAAAAGGTGTTATTTTCGCAATTACCCTATGTTGCAAAAGGAAATTTGAATTCTCCGGAATCGATTTTACGTTTAAAAAAGTTTGGTGAAGCTCTTTGCTATCGGGTGGATGCCATTGTATCTTTTGGTATTGGCGGATCTTTTCTAGGCAATAAAGTGTTGTTTGATGTTCATTGTGGAGAATTTTGGAACTCGAAATCAGTGGAACAACGTGCTGGCTATCCGAAAATGTATTTTAACGGTAATAACATTGATGCCCGCCGAACGATGGAAATGATCAATCAACTGGATATGGATGCAGAAAAGAAGTATTTGAAAAAAGAAAGTCCTTACCGGGTTACGCTCATTGTTATGTCAAAATCGGGTGCCACGCTGGATACCATGTCCACTTTTATGGTTGCCTATCAGGCATTAAAAGAAAAAGCGCCGCTAATCGAGGTAGAAGTAGTTGCCGTTACCGACCCGGCCACTGGTGAAAAGCGGACTCTTTTGAAACAACTGGCTGATGAACAGGGGTGGACTACGTTCGCCATCCCCGACGGCGTCGGCGGGCGGTTTAGTGTGTTCTCGGAAGTTGGGTTGTTAACCGCTGCCTGCATTGGGTTGGATATAGATAAATTATTAGCGGGGGCCAGGGCGATGGATGAAGCCTGCCAAACGGAGGATCTGTGGGAAAATCCTGCTTTACTTAACGCTGTTTTGAAATATCTGGCAGCGGAAAATTATGGACGGGATATCGAAGTGTTTATGCCCTATGCCGATTATTTAAAATCTACGGCAGAGTGGTATGTGCAGTTGTTGGCTGAATCTCTTGGCAAGCGCTATGACCGGGAGGGTAGGAAAATATGTTATGGACGGACGCCAATTGTGGCTGTGGGAACAACGGATATGCATGCCCAGACGCAGCAACACCAGGAGGGCAAAAAGGATAAGGTGGTGCAGTTTGTTAAAATCGCTGATTGGGGTAAAGAGCCGGTGGTCCCGGATGTATTTCCTAATGCGTCAAAACTGTCTGAAATTGTCGGGATTCGATTAAGCCAGGCAATGGATGTTGCCTGTGAATCCAATGCAGAAGCACTGTGTTCGGAAAATAGATTTAATGCTGCTTTTATTTTGCCAAAATTGAACGAATACTATCTTGGTGAATTGCTGTATCTTTTAGCGTTATCCATTGCGTATGAAGGTGAATTGGCCAATGTAGACGCTTTTAATCAGCCGGGAGTGGAAGCGTATAAACGTATTATGGGGCCGAGACTAAAAGAATTAAAGAAGAATGGGTAAAGTTATTTTTTAGGGGAATCCGCTTTCACATAGAAGAATAGCGGTTTTCAATTTATATAGAACAAGGTAGAAAACAGGGGGAGTTTGTTATGAAATGGTTTAAAGATCTTACAGTGACTATACAAATCATAGCATTAGCTATTTTAACAGCTGTTTTTATAGCAATTATTAGCTATACGGGTTTTTACTTCAATAAAAAAGCGACAGTTTCACTAAATGAAGTTTATAACGACGAGATCTTGCCCATTTCTGTAATCAATAACTGCCGGGCAAGATTGCGTGCAGAACAGGCTGATCTATTAGCCGTAGTGCTGAATAAAGTACCTTTGGACGAGAAAAGCGAGAAGCGGACAAAAATGGTCCTTGTAGATTTGAATAAATATGAAAAAGATGGAGTTTCTACAGATGAAAAAGAGAAGATATCCTCGATAAAAAGCAAATGGATTGAATATTTAAACCTAAAGCAACAAATGATGGATTTGGCTTTGGCCGGTAAAAGTCAGGAAGCCTATAATTTTTACAGTTCAAGAATACATCCTATAATTGAAGGCATGGTGGGTGACTTATGGACTTTGAGTGAAGAGCATATTTTATCTGCTAAATTAGCAGACGAACAGAATGAAAAAAATGCTAAGCTTTCTAGCAGCATTATTTTGGCAACGTCATTATTCTCCCTGCTTGTATCCGTTGGTGCCGGTTTATGGATTGCCCGCCTGATTGGAAAACCTATTCAACAGGTAACCGTTGCGCTGACCGAAGTTGCAAATGGAACAATTAATATTAATGATCTGCCCGTTGAATCAAAAAATGAAATAGGACGATTGTCCATGGCACTCAATAAGATGAAAAATGAGATTGGGGGCATTGTACGACAGATTGGGGTGCATGCCGAACAGGTGGCTGCCTCTTCGGAAGAACTTACTTCCAGTGCAGAGCAGTCTTCTCAGGCGGCAACTCTTGTCGCTCAAACGATAAGTGAAGTAGCGTCCGGTGCCAATGAGCAAATGAATGCGGCTGATCATGCCAAAGGTGTGGTTGAAACCATGTCGGCGGGAATCAAGGAGATTGCCGAGGCTGTCGGTCATGTTACCGGAGTGGCGGAGAAAACCACCGGTATTACCCAGAATGGAGTAAAAGCAATTAGCGAAGTTACGAACCAGATACAGCATATTGCTTCGGGAAATGCGACGGTCCAACAGTCGATTGAGCATTTGGCGTCCAGTTCTAAAGAAATTGGTGAATTTGTTGGGGTAATTGGCAATTTAGCCAGTCAGACGAACTTACTGGCACTTAATGCGGCCATTGAGGCAGCCAGGGCGGGAGAACAAGGCAAAGGTTTTGCTGTGGTTGCCGAAGAAGTCAGAAAACTGGCCGAACAGTCTCAGGAGGCCGCGCAAAAAATTTCTGTGCTGATCAATGAAAATGAAGCTAATATGGAAAAAGCCGTGGGCGCTATAACGGAAGGCACGGCGGCTGTTAATGGTGGAATCGAAGTGGTTGGCAGCACCAGAAAAACATTTACGGATATAGCTTCGGCTATACAGGAAATGTCGGATCAAGTGCTGCGTATTTCAGCCTTGACTCAACAAATGTCAGGCGGCAGTGAGCAAGTTGTATCATCAGTTCAACTGATTGATAAGTTTAGCAAAAATCTTGCGGGGCACACCCAAACGGTGTCGGCGGCTACCGAGGAACAATCTGCTTCGATGCAAGAGATAGCTGCTTCCAGTGAAGCTTTAGCCAATATGGCCGAACAATTGAGGGGAATACTACATAAGTTTTCATTTTAGCTACAGGGAAAAATTGGCATTGATGCTATCTGCGGCACCAGCATGGGAGCGATTATTGGCGGATTATACGCTTGCGGCGTTACAACGGAAAGAATGGGAGTCATCGTCGGGATGTTTTGCCCTGGACGTGCGTAAGATGAAAGCAGCTATTCGTGCCGGTGAACGGGCAGCTGAAGCGCAGCATAAAAATATTGTAAAGCTGATCTCTTAAACCGGTGTTTTACTTTTAGGAGTGCATTAAAAAATCACGCTAAGGGGTTGTATCCAGTACTATGACACTGGAATTAACTACAATAAACACATCCAGTATATCTTTAAGGTCTTTAGGCAGGCCGATATTATGTCTAATACCCACGTCATTTAAGGCGACTTGAAGCGCAGCCTGAAAGGCAGGGGTCAATAATACCGACGGATTGGGTGAAATGATTGCACTAAGATTCGTGTACAGAAACACCTCTAATTCATCGCTGATATCAGGACGTATGTCTGTAGCATCGCTTGGGAACCGATTTCTAACCATACGGGCCTCCAGTACAGATGATTATACATTATATGATGGTATTATTCTTTTTGCCAACTCAGACCTTGCCGGAGTATTGAGGCAGTTTTCGGTTCTCTGAATTATTTAAGACTGTCCTGAGCCCTCTAACTGATAAGAATATTTTTTCCAGTTAGACCTAAAATATAGATATAAACAAGGGGGTATATTGGATGAGTGAGCTAATTAACAACCGTGAATATCGTAAACAGATTATTAAGGGTATCCTGCTGGATTTACACCGGGGAAAATCTGTGGAAGAAGTCAAGCCCCGTTTCGATGCAATAGCCGGGGATATGGAGCCGGCGGAGCTTTCCCTGATTGAACAAAGTCTGATTGATGAAGGAATTAAGGTTAGCGAAATTCAAAACCTCTGCGACGTGCATGCCGCCGTATTCAAAGAAGCGCTCGGCGGTAAACCGGACGAGGCAGTGCCGCAGGGACATCCGCTGGATATTTACCGGGATGAAAATCAAGCGCTGGAAACATTGATTGAAGAAGAGATCAATCCCTTGCTGGAAGAGTTCAAGGCATCCTCACCCGAACGTTCTGCCCCTCTGGCCCTCCGTCTGGCGGAGAAGCTGAACCTGCTCTGGGATGTGGACAAGCATTACAGCCGCAAGGAGAATCTGATTTTTCCCTTTCTGGAAAACTACGGCATAACCGCTCCCCCGAAGGTCATGTGGGGCGTCGATGATGAAATCCGCGCCCTGCTAAAGGATGCCAAACATCTCGCCTTACACTATCGGCCCGCCGACCAGAAGCAGTTGATTGCCAAAACCGAGAAAACTATAGAGCAAATCCGGGAAATGATTTTTAAAGAGAGCAAAATCCTGTTCCCTATGCTGCTGGAAACGCTGAGCGAGAATGACTGGCTGACCATTCAGGAGGACAGTGATCAAATTGGCTATTGCCTGATTGAACCGCAGATCAATTGGAAGCCGGCCGGACAGAATCAAGAGGCCGCTCCGGCCGCCCTGACATCCCGCAACGACGAGGAATACGTAAAGTTTGCCACAGGAGTGCTGACACCCAAAGAAATTGAGCATATTTTCAACCATCTCCCCATTGACATTACCTTTGTTGACAAAGAAGGAATAGTGAAGTTTTTCTCAGCCTCCCAGGAAAGAATATTTCACCGTACAAAAACCATTATCGGCCGCAAGGTAGAAAACTGCCATCCACCAACCAGCGTACACATTGTTGAGCAGATTGCAGCCGACTTAAAAAGCGGTAAGAAAGATCAGGAGTCTTTCTGGATAAAAATGGGGAATAAATTTGCATATATCCAATATTTTGCCGTCCGGGATGATCAGGGGGAATTTCTGGGTATCCTCGAGGCCACTCAGGATATTCAGCCATTACAGCAAATTAGCGGCGAAAAGCGGATTATGGATTCGGGCTGCTGAGAAAAAGCTAGTTATTGGATCAGTTCCGCTTCCAGACGGTCCATGCGGAAGTATTGCAGCAGTTTTATAAACCGGGGTAAATGCAGCGGGTCTTCCTGCATCCCGAACAGGTGGCTTGTACAGAGGCAGTCGGAACAGCCGAACCCGGGAATTTCCCAGTCGGCAATCGCGCCAATGGCCCCGGCCAGTTCATGTTCCAGATCGGCTGTGGTACGGATCGCAATGGCTCCATGGTATTCACAGCAAGCCCGCAAATAATCAATGTGCCAGTGAAACCGTTTCCGTTTCCGCTGATGCCGTTCCAACCGTTTGCTTAGATTGCTTTTGGCCGAACCAACATAAAGATAGTAGCCTTTTTTAAATACCATACTGCCTTTGCTGCCGATGACAACGGCCTGTTCTTCCGGCAGCCGGACGATAAAAATGTAGCAGCTGCGGAATGCGCTGGCGGTCGATCAAGGTTTCGGCAACCGTATTGCTGTAATGGGTATCCAGCATCACCGGTACGCCGTCCCGCTCAACGCCGATAATATTGTAACCGGTTTTCCTGGTTTTCTCGGCGGCAGGCACCAGATAAAGCAGGACTCCCGGGAAGAGCAGCTCCCACATTCGTCCGGGATTGGGCAAATGGGCAAGCTTGGTTTCACCGTTAACGTCGCATAATGCAACAAACCGGTTCAGCCTACTGTGAAACCGGGCTTTTATCATATCTGGGTACAACAACCCCTTTCCCTCCTTAACAGGCAACTTCAGCCCGCTTTTCGATATTCGGGCCCTTTACTGCTGCGGTAATTAAAACTGCCTGTCATAAACTTCCTGAATATTGGCAGCGCGTTTGAACTGCAAAAGACTGATAAGGCAAAAACAAAACAGAACCGTTAGATGCATAATACTTTTACGATTTAATCATAACATTTATCTGGCTGATCAGAAAAGCTGAAGGCTAAAGAATTTTCCTATCAAGGGTTCTTTGGCTTTTTTCTGTTTGGATAGAACTTTTACCCTGTCATACAGCCTGGTCTGCGAGAAAATGCCTGACACCTGATTTTTTTATCCTTGTCTATTGAATAAAATGATTGACAGAAAATATAATGTAATGCTATGTTTGTAAATATAATAGTTTTTATAAGTATTATAAAAAGCATTGGAGTGATGTTATGCTACCCCTAATCAATAATACGGCTAAAGTCAAACAGGTTAATGTAGAACTTGTCAAAACCGCATTGAAATCTCTGCAGTTTGGAACAAAATTGACTATAGCAAATGCAACCGGACTAAGCGTAGCAACTTGCGGGACTATTTTGAATGATCTTTTGGCGCGCGGCGAGGTCATAGAGGCCGATTTAGAGCAGTCTGGTGGTGGCCGACCGGCCCGGCGCTTTATGTATAATGCAAATTATGCCTATATCGCCTGTATTTATGTGAGTAATGAAGGCGGAATCCATAGAATAGTCCAGGTCATAGCCAATTTGATGGGTGAGATTATTGAAGAGAAGTTGTCTGAAGTCGAAAGCATTAATCATGCGGCCATAGATAAGATAATAGAAACATTACTTTGTAAATTTGAAAACATCAAAGCTATTGGTATCGGCGTACCCGGGGTTATACATAAGGGAGTAATTATTGCCTGCGATATTGGCGAGTTAGTAGGGCTTTCGTTGGCCGGCTGGTTAAAGGCTAAATACAGCCTGCCGGTTACAGTTGAAAATGATATGAATTTAATTACCTATGGTTTTTATAAAAAACAAAATTATGATGAAGATAAAACGGTTACTGTCATAACTTTTCCCCGGAATGTCTGTTCAGGTGCGGGGATCATTATTGACGGGCGTATTTTTAGGGGAAATACAAATTTTGCAGGTGAGGTATCCTATTTGCCCTTCAAGTGTTCAAGAAAAGAACAAGTCAAACTAACCAATAGTTCGGATCTTTTTTTCCCTTTAATGATAAAAACAATGGTATCTATTATCGCGATTATTAATCCCGAAACAATTGTAATCACAGGAAATCTAATCCGCTTAGATATGGCGGACGATATTTACAATATTTGCGAAGCGATGATACCTCAGGGACATATGCCGCGGATTATTATACAGGAGAATATGCAGGCTGATTATATTCATGGTTTGATTTCCATTTCGTTGGAAAGTCTTACTTGCGATTTCCAACTGGTAGAAAAAAATAGCAAGGTTTCTACTTCTTCTATGTAGGTTGTGAAATATAAACTCTCTTTGATTTTGGCAAAGTGATATTAGGCTATTCAAAAGTGGTCGCCGGTGGGTTGTGGCAACCTGGTGGAAAAGAAAAGATTCATTAAGGAGTTTATGGAAGTTCCATACTAATTTGGAATGATTAAAATGGCATGATCTATTGAAAACTAAAAAGCATTTCTTGGGTATAGAATTTTATTTTGATTGACGATAGCGGAAACATTTGTTATTATTGGGAAAATAGTAAGGCGAGAAATCAGCGTTAAGTGCTCGGAAAGGGAGAGAATAGTTGGGCGCAGGCAGTGAGACAATTGGTTCTAATGACATTGCGGAAGCTGTTCGAATTTTGGAAGATATATATGATGTTGTCCGTGTTGTCGATCCTATGCAGAATACGGTGGTATATGTTTCTAATAAAGCTGATCCTGTTTCTATGCACAGGGATACATGTTATGCTTTTTGGGAAAAAGAAAAATTTTGCGATAACTGCGTTTCCTTTCGGGCAGTAACAGAGAGAGATACCTTTGTTAAATTTGAAGTAGTGGATGGACTGGTTTATATGATCACTGCCAGTCCGGTGGAATTTCAAGGTGCCTGTTATGCAGTGGAAATGTTTAACGATATTACCAATAAGGGGATTCTTGAAAATATTGCCGGTAAGAATAGCAAAGATTTTACCAGCATTGTATTGCGTTTTAATGACGCTCTTATGCGTGATGAGTTGACTCAGCTTTATAATCGCCGTTATATTAATGAAAGACTGCCTGTTGAGATCTTCCGGAATCTGGCGGAAGAGACGCCGGCTGCTTTGGTTATTGTTGATATTGATCAGTTCAAAAAAAAGAATGACAAGTTTGGGCATGTTGCCGGTGATATGATATTACAGCAGTTTGCCCGGCTGCTAGTCGATAACATCCCCCAAGGCCTTAATTGGGCGGCCCGCTATGGCGGAGACGAATTTTTAGTGTATTTGCATCATGTCGATGGCGAACAGGCACTGGAAAGCGTAGAACGATTGAGAAAACGGATAGAAGACACACAGTTTGCCATCCCTGATGGAGTTATCGGCATTACCTGCAGCTTGGGGATTTGTACGCTGAAAAAACCAATGAATATGATAGAGTGGATTGATCATGCCGATAAAAAATTGTATGCAGCCAAGGCCGGTGGCGGAAATAAGGCAGTGCTGTGAAGGCCGGCATGGGCCGGGACAAATTCGGCAAGCTTGTCATAGTAAAGACACAAGGCTATAGACGGGCATTCGTCAATGCTTGCAGCGTTAGTGAGACCAGGTATAAACCTGGTTTTTTTATTATGGTCAGCAATGACGTAGTAGTGTTGATGATAGGAGTCCTTGATCATATGAACCCGGATGGAAGAGTTTCAGGTCTCCGGTGGTGGTTGTTACGCAACAGGATACTTATACTACCGTGTAAGTGCGTACTTGTCAGAATATCGCTTGGGTTATTATTATATTTAAAGAAGCTATGATTCAGAAAGAAGCAGTAAAGGGTAGCCGGCTTGTCCAATTAGAGTGTTAGCAATATACATATACCAAGCATAGGTGAACTCTAATCGAGCAAGCTAAGAAAAAATAAAGGAATGGAGGAAGAAAAATGAAAATTAAGTGGCTGGGGCATTCCTGTTTCTTACTCACGGCGGATAATGGTGTCAAAGTATTGACCGATCCCTTTGACAGCTCGGTTGGATATGCTGTACCGCAAGTAACTGCCGATATTGTTTCCACAAGCCATGATCATTTTGATCACAACAATATCGAAGCGGCTCAGGGAGATTTTTTTCTGGTAAATCAGAGCGGGCATTTTTCCCACAAGGGCATTGACATTACCGGGGTTGCTGCTTTTCATGATGATAACCATGGCGCTCAGCGAGGAAGAAATATCATCTATAAGTTTGTTGTGGATGGAGTACATATCTGCCACTGTGGTGATTTAGGTCATATATTGACACAGGAACAAGTACAAGAGATAGGTCATGTTGACATTTTACTGATTCCGGTAGGGGGATTCTATACCATTGACTGCAACCAGGCGGTCGAAGTTGTGAAAATGCTGCAGCCGGCGGTTGTTATACCTATGCACTTTAAAACCCCGGCTATTCAATTGCCAATCGAAGGAGTCGAACCCTTTCTGGAAAGAATGGGCGGAGTGCGATTGGAACGGCAAGAAGTCGAGTATGATAAGAAATCTGTAGGCCAGACGCCAGGCGTAATCGTCTTAGAATATGCATAAGTGCAAGGAGAGTAACTTTGATAGAAGTAAGCTAAGGCAAAGTATATTCAGGCAGCAATTTCCGTATCCCAATCCCGCCATTTTGTTTCCAGGAGCGTGTCAATGGTTGCATCGTCCATATCTTTTTCTGATCGGTTTCGCAGGTACTCCCGACAATGGTATAAGGTTGAAAATGGTATAAAAAGAAGTTCTTGTTTATAGATGCTGCATGCGGTCAGGTATAAGTTGAGAACGGAACGGATACTAACTAAAATAGGTGGTAAAGGAATATATGCTTATGCGGGCATGTAAAAAATGGGGTAGGGTATCTTGCAGAAACGAGTGCATTTATTTACTAAAGGAAAAGGTTTTTGGATAACTGTTATTCTGATTGCGCTGCTGGCGTATTTGATAGCGGGGTCGGTTTGATCATGTGGCCGCGAAATGTAACCCTTACTTGGAAGGGAGCGCCGGCTACAACGCAAACGATTACCTGGCAGACGGGCCGGTATACCATGGGAAGTAAGGTGGAGTACACGGCAGCAACTGATGATCTTCCCCCGCTTGTCATGTCTGGGTCTGCAACGCAGCTAGAGACGGATGGTGGCCTGATTATCATACATTCAACATCGTTAACCGGCCTTAAGCCGGGTACCAGCTACCGCTACCGGGTCGGTGACGGCCTTTTCTGGAGCCCATACCATACCTTTACGACAGCTCCGGCCCGGACCGAACCTTTTAAGTTTTTGTTGTTTGGCGACTCTCAGGGAAGTTCTTATCGTTTGTGGCAAGAGACTTTGCATGCTGCGTATGAAAGAAATCGTGATGCGGCATTCATGCTGCATATCGGCGATTTAGTGGATATCGGCCTCAACTACAAGCAGTGGGATGATTGGTTTCAGGCTGGCCGGGGTGTCATTGACACCATTCCGGTCGTTCCGGTTATGGGGAATCATGAAACCTATACTACAAAATGGGAAATTACCCAACCGCTTCTCTATACGGCTTTTTTTCGACTTCCCGGCAATGGCCCGGAGGCTCTGACCGGGAAAGTATATTCTTTCGATTATGGTGATGTCCATTTTAGTATCCTTGACAGCCAGTTGCAGGAAGAAGCGGAGTGGATACCGGAAATGCTTACTTTACAGAAAAACTGGCTGGAAAAAGACCTGGCAGGGACGGAGAAACGCTGGAAACTGGTCTTCCTTCATCGTCCGGTATATCATAACCGTTCTTCCGAAGCCGATCAGGATTTGCGTGATGCTTTTACGCCTTTGTTTGATCGCTATCATGTGGACGCAGTCTTTGCCGGGCATGATCACGTGTATGCCCGTTCCTATCCGCTGGCAGACGGCGTGTGGAACGGCGACAAGGGAAACGGGCCGGTTTATTTTACCATTGGGCGGAGCGGAGAAAGCACCTTCGCGCGCGCTCAGCCGAAGGATTGGAATGCTGTATTTTATAATCCGCTCGATCAGCCCAATTATATGACAGTGGAAGCCAGTGCAGAGAGTTTATTAATTAAAGTTTTTAAACTCAATGGAGATATGATCGATATGTGGAGTAAATCTTAGTATGAGCCGAATCACTTCATCATGTGCCTGTTTTCTGTAAAACGTACATGTTATTTAAAAGAAGCCCACCTTTGCCATCGGCAAAGGTGGGCTTCTTTTATTTCGGTGATCTATGCCTCGGTGAAGCTTTATGCCGCAAACCGTCATGAATAAGTCATAGTCAGTGGCCGTGGCTATTCTACTCAGGATTAAGCTGGTAGACCGTTTTCTATCAGCCTTCGGTATGCAACAAAGACGCCAGTTCGCTATCAATGACTAAGGTATTAATATAATTCCCCCTCAAGGCACCTAGAACCGCTTCCTTTTTTTGAATACCATAAGCAATTCCCACTACATTGGGAATTTGCCTTAATGTATTCAGGCTGACTCCTACCACCTTTTTGTTAAAATCGGAATCAATTTCATTCCCGTCTCTATCATAATACATACAGCCTATGTCGCCTACGGCTCCCACTTTTTTTAAATATAATAGTTCCGTTTCTTTTAGATACCCCAGCTTGCGCAACGTGCCGGAGGGAGTCATATCGCCAATACCGACAACGGCTAAATCCACGTTTGAACCTTTGTCCAAGATCGTTGAAATAACGCTCATTTTTGATAATTGTTGTTTTAACTCAAAACTGCGGGTGATCGCCGGAGCATACAATTGCAAATATTCGCAGGAAAAATGCTGGGCCATTTCAAAAACTACTGCATTGGAGTGGATTTCGAGGCCGGAGGAGCCGATTCCACCGCAAAGCGGCACGATACACAAGTGATTGTGTTCCTGGAAAGGCAGTTCTTTCGTGAAGCGCCATAACGCTTTTCCCCAGGTCAGACCGATCAAATGAACCGTTTTTAGGTTGTTTAAGAGATAATAAACGGCGGCTTTGGATATTTCATATTCCACCATGTCAAAATCTTTGCCTAAGGTTGGAACAATAATCACTTCATTCAGTTTATATTGTTTTTCAAGCAAGCGTTCCAAATTTACAGTGAACGAAGTTTCATCCTTGAAGAAATAATCAATTAAATTATAATCCCGGGCTTTATTTATTTTTCTGGAAATGATGGTGTTTGAGACATGAAAAGCTTTGGCAATTTGCGATTGAGTCAAACCTTCGATAAAATGCATATTTAATACTTTAATAAGCTCCGCCTTTTCTTCAGCCTCTAGCAATGTTCTTACTCCTTTGTTCCAAATTTAGCTTTTAAAACTATCATAACATAGATTACAGCCTAATTTGATTTTTCTAAAAATTTTTTCATTTCAGCTTATTGACATTGAAATTATAACATGCTATTCTTGTGGTGTAAATTGTTCGATATAAGAACAATTTAAACAATCCGGCCGGATTGTATGCTTACTCTGGTTGATCGGTACCGATCAAGATGCTAAAAAACTATTGTGAGGAGGAAAAAGAATGGATTTTTTAGTCATGTTGTCTGCCGGGTTTATTGGAATGTTTCAAGCGGGTGCCAATACCTTTGTCGGGTTGGCAACAGGTATTGTTCCCTTGTTGATTTCCCTGATTTTAACGGTAAATGCCCTCATCAAACTAATCAATGAGGAACGGGTTTTCCGGTTTATGCAAAAGTGCACAAGATTTTTTGTCCTGCGCTATACCTTGATCCCTTTCCTTGCCGTATTTTTTCTCACAAACCCAATGTGTTATACATTTGGGAGATTTTTAAAGGAAGAGCATAAAGCATCGTATTATGATTCAACAGTTTCCATGGTCCATCCAATTCTAGGGTTATTTCCCCATGCAAACTCGGCTGAATTATTTGTTTATCTGGGGGTTGCCCAAGGGTTTGCCCAGGTGGGGAATCAGAGTGAACTGGCTATACGATATCTTTTGGCCGGGTTTATCATCATTTTGATTCGTGGCTTTGTTACGGAAAAAATAAACTATTTCCTCTCCAAAAGAAATGACGCCAAACAAACGGTATCCGCTTAACACCTAAACTGATAAAGGGAGGCAATGATCATGAGTGCATATCAAAGCGTGAAAGTATACCAGGGAAAAGGTGGCTGGGGAGGGCCTTTCATCCTTACTCCCGACGATCAGAAGAAATATGTTATTTGTGTTACCGGCGGCGGGATTCATCCGGTTGCTCAAAAGATTGCAGAATTAACAGGAACGACAGCCGTAGACGCTTTTAAGAATCCTGTTGAAAAGGAAGAAACCTTATGCGCTGTTATTGATTGCGGCGGAACGGCAAGATGCGGTACGTATCCCCGGTTACGGATTCCGACGATCAATGTAAAACTTCAGGCACCGTCCGGTCCCTTGGCTAAATTTATGACAGAAGATATTTTTATTTCCGGAACAACGGTGGATGATATTGAATTATTAGATGCCGGCACAAGCGCCGAATTAGCCGAAAAAAAGACGGTGTCCCACGAGACAGACAATAGAAAAGAAGCCGCTTCTTCGGCCATAGCCAGCCAAACTTATTCTGCCGAGGTAAAAAAGCCAGGGATAATCGGCTTTATCGATAAGATAGGAAGAGCTGCCGGTTCTTTTATTAACATTATGTATCAAGCCGGCAGAGAGACGATTGATACCGTTATGACCAATATCCTGCCATTTATGGCTTTCGTTGCTACTTTAATCGGCATCATTAACTACACGGGTTTAGGCAATATCATTGCCACAGGGTTATCGCCCCTGGCAGGCAGTTTGATCGGATTGGTTATTCTCGGTGTGATTACCAGTTTGCCGTTTTTATCTCCGCTGCTTGCGCCTGGTGCAGTCATTGCTGCAGTCATAGGCATCCTGATTGGTTCTGAAATAGCAAGAGGGACCATTCCTGCCCACTATGCCCTGCCTGCGCTATTCGCAATCAACTCTCAGGTTGGGTGCGATTTCGCACCGGTGGGAATGACTTTGGGCGAGGCTAAACCCAAAACAATCTCTAACGGTGTTCCGGCGATTTTGTTTTCCCGGGTTATAACCGGCCCGATTGCCGTAATAGTTGCCTATCTGTGTTCCTTTGGACTATAGGAATATTCTTACTGCCTGATCAACATAGCGGATTGACAGTGACAAACAAGCTGACAACTGGAAAAAGAGTATAGCAAACAGCCTCATATGGTAGGAAAGCTTTTTCCTGTAACCATATGAGGCGAGGGGGTGAAGACACGCCCTCGCCAAAAGAATTTTCTTCTTCTTTTCTTTCCAGCGGTAGTACGATAATTTATTGTTTACAAGATTAAGTCAGACACTTAAGCCAGTTACTTGCCGATTGGAGAACCAGTCTATGATTCTATTAGTTAGTTATGACGGCACCGGCTGCATGAGGCAGCGATACATTTATGTCTTATCCCTAACACGAAAACCGGACCCATGAGCGGTTTCCGTGCCGGGAACATGTCACCGGTAGTCAAATTTATATGAGGGGGAGAATTCGATGATACCTAACAGGATTACATTTGGATGTTTAACGAAGAAAGGAGTTGCCGAAGTCCGGGAAAGAGAATTGCCGGAACTGAAAGCCGACGAGTTGCTGGTTAAACAAGAGGCCTGCAATATTTGTACGACGGATTATCAACAGTGGCAGGGCCTTAGAGAGCATCAGGGTTATCCGATGGCAGGAGGCCATGAGTGTTCCGGAGTTGTCATTGCCAAAGGCCCGGAGGTAGGAAATGCCTTTGAAATTGGCGATCGCGTCAGTATTCTGTACGATTACTGCGGTATCTGTGATAACTGCAAAGCCGGAGAAATAACCAATTGCCAGAACATCGAAATGTTCGGCAAAAATTATTCCGATGAGTATTACGGCTTGTTTGGCTTTGCTAATTATTTTATCCGTAAAGCCAAGAGCTTTGTAAAAATGAGCCCTGATCTGCCACCCGAAGAGGCGGCTTTTGTTGAGCCGTTAGGCTCTGTTTTGCACAATATGAAAAAACTTCGTATTCGTCCGGGAAAAGACACTGTGGTTGTTATCGGCGCCGGTACCATGGGCCTGTTAAATGCAGAGGTCGCCAGAGCCATGGGAGGACGTGTCATTGTCTCCGAGATGATGGATAAAAAAATAGGCATTTCCAAGAGCATGGGCTTTGAAGTCATCGATGCGAAAACGGAAAATCCCGTGCAAAGAGTCATGGAGTTTACCAACGGACAGGGAGCCGACATTGTAATTTTGGCTGTAGGTGCGACAGCGGCGAATAGCCAGGCGCTTGAAATGATTAAAAAACGGGATGGGAAAATTTCTTTGTTCGCGGCGGGCTATCCTGCTCCGCAAATGACAATCGATCCGAATACGATTCATTATAAAAAAATTGAGTTGATAGGAACATTCGGTTCGGATCTTGACGATTATAACAATGCTGCCCGTATGTTAAATGAAAAGCGGGTCGATGTTTCTAAACTTGTGGAAGAGAAAATTCCCCTGGCTAGAATACAAGAAGCATTTGAAAAGGCCAACCCCGGTAATTACAGGGTTTCTGTTACGCTGAACGCAGATTGACTGTCAAATGGAGAGGAGAAAAACATGATGCTGAAATGCTTGGCAATTGCCGATTTATTTATTGACAAAAATATGATGGAAAAAGGCCTTCAAGAGCTAAAACAAAAAAATATTGACATTACGATTAGACAGTGGCAGCATAAAGATTTAGAAGCATTGCAAAGAGATAACATCCGGCTGGAGAAGCAGGGCAGCGAAGCCGTTTTGTTGCCGGAAGAGCTATTAGCCGGCGTTGAGGAATATGATTTTATTATTACCCAATTTGCTCCGGTCGGCAAACAAGTCATCGATAAAGCAAAGAAATTAAAGTTTATTGGAGTACTGCGGGCGGGTATTGAGAATGTGAACAGTGCCTATGCCCGGGAAAAAGGAATAACCGTTTTTAATACTCCGGGCAGAAGCAATACCAGTGTTTCCGAGTTTACTGTAGGACTTATCCTCAGCGAGATCAGGAATATTGCCCGTGCAAACAAAAAGCTGAAAGAAGGAAAATGGCAAAAACAGTATCCGAATGGAGTGCTTGCTCCGGAACTTAAGGAATCCATAGTGGGCTTAATCGGCTATGGGGCTATTGGACAACGGGTAGCGAACTTAATCCGGCCATTTGGCGGAAAAATTATTTTCTTTGACGACTATTATACAGGTGAGTCACCGGATACCAAGGTTTCACTGGATGAATTAGTAAGACAGGCTGATATTATTTCCATGCATTACCGCTTAACGCCGGAAACTAAAAATATGCTCAATAAAGAACATTTCAGCAAAATGAAAAAGAATGCGGTGGTTATTAATAGTGCCCGGTCCGGCTTAATCAATGAGCAGGATTTAATTGAAGCTCTGCAGCAGAAACTCATTGCCGGGGCGGCTGTCGATGTGTTTGACAAAGAACCATTGCCTGAAGGCCATCCTTACCTGACTTTGGAAAACGTTACCATAACTCCCCATATTGCCGGTTCAACCGTTGGCAATTTTGGAAATTCCCCCAGTATACTGGCGAAACGTATGATCAACGAGTATCTTGCAAAATAAATAAAAAGCTTGTAATCGTTAGCGGCTCTTACGGTGCTGCTAACGATTACATTCTAATAAGGGCTGCTTCCGTGCAAAGCAGACAACAATTGGTAGTGTAAAAAATAAAACCGAAGGGGATCAAAGTATGTTAAACATGAATCAAAAACTAATAAAACGCCAGCAGGATGGTAAGATCATTCGGACAGGCATTGTCGGAGCAGGTCAAATGGGACGCGGTATGGTAACCCAAATGGTAATAATGCAGGGAATCATGCCGGCCATTGTATCCGATATCAACGTGCAAAATGTGGTTAACGCCTTCCATTATGCCGGAATTACCGACGACCGGATTGCCGTTGTGGATAGCCTTGCCGAGGCCAATACACAAATGGAGGCAGGGAAATATGTGGCTACTACGCAGGCAGACTTTATTTCGCAAGCAAATTTGGTAGAGTGTGCCATTGATGCGACCGGTGTACCGGATGTAGGTGCTAAAATTGCAACAGATGCCATCAGAAACGGCAAACATGTTGTCATGCTGAATGTGGAAACAGACGTAGTGATTGGACCGTACCTGAAAAAACTGGCGGATCAACACGGCGTTATCTACACCGGGTCCGCCGGTGACGAACCGGGTGCCGTCATGGAGCTTTATTGTTTTGCTAAAGCCATGGGTATGGACGTAAAGGTGATGGGAAAAGGCAAAAACAATAAATTGGATTATGATTGCAACCCCGATACCGTTCTCGAAGAAGCCACCCGCCGGAAAATGAGCCCCAAGATGCTTTGCGCATTTAAAGACGGCACGAAGACCATGGTGGAAATGACGGCTATGTCCAACGCAACCGGACTGATTCCCGATGTAATCGGCGGGCATGGTATTGCAGCGGGACTTAAGGAACTGCCGGATTTATATAGACTGAAAAAAGATGGCGGTATTTTACATCAACATGGTGTTGTCGAATATGTAAATGGTATTGCCCCCGGAGTATTTGTGGCCGTTTCCACCGAGAATGAAGAGATTGCTTACCAGATGCGTTATCATAGCATGGGGAATGGTCCTCTGTGGATATTATACCGCCCGTACCATCTATGCAATCTGGAAACACCGCTGACTGTTGCCAAGGCAGTAATTGACGGCGAATCTACGATCGTGCCGATGGACGGTCTTGTCAGCGAATGCATCACGGTGGCCAAAACCGACTTACAGGCAGATCAAACAATTGATGGCATTGGCGGTTTCACAACCTATGGTTCCATCGCGACGGCGGCGGAAGCGAAGGCAAATGGCTATGTACCTTATGGCTTGGTAACCAAGAAAACCCGTATGTTAAAACCTGCTAAAAAAGGTCAGCTCCTGACCAGGGATATGGTGGACCTGGACCAGGATACTCTGATTTACAAACTCCGTAAGGAGCAGGATGCCATGTATAATAAGTAAATGATGTGTAAGAAAGCCACAACGGGCTGCCGAACTTCCAGGTGAAGTTTGACAGCCCGCTTGATTTATGAAAGTACCTAAGGCATGTCCAAAAGGGAAAGCGCGGTATCTTCATTGGTGATAAAACTATTCAGGTACTTATGCTTTAATGAAATATAGGCACTTGCCACTTTTTCTTTTTCATAAGCAATACCAACCACTTCAGGGATGGCACGCAATTCTTTTAAGCCAATTCCAATGGTCCGTAAATTAAAGGAACAGGAGATTTCATTCCCCATTTTGTCAAAAAAGCAGGAAGTAATATCGCCCGCAACATTCGCTTTTTCCAAGGCAAGTACGTCCTCTTCCGACAAGTAGCCTACCTTGCTAATGGTTGCCGACTTACTGGCAACTCCGATTCCAACTACAGCAAGATCAACCTGTCTGGCTTCCGATAAGGTTTGCGCTATCTCGGGAATTTGCAGCAGTTGTTCCTTCATCTCCAAAGTCGTGGCAATGAAAGGGGAATAGAGATAGGAATAGCTGCACATTAGCTTTTTGGACAATTGCGTTACCAGATCATTCGAGTGGATTTTTTTAGTTGATGCACTAATTCCGCCAATCAAAGGGACGATATGCAAGTTGACAAAAGGACGGTAGGGAAACTCAGAAACCAAATCAAACATAGTATTTCCCCAGCCGATTCCCAGCGAGGAAATGTGCGGCAGCCGCCTGGTAAGGTATTGCACGGCGGCCTTCATAATATTTGCTTTTAAAGAACTAAGGTTTGTATTATTGGGAATAACCTTGATATACGTTAACTCAAATTTCTTTTTTAGTTTATTTTCCAAACTCAGTGTTGTTTCCGTTTCACTTTCTATATAAAAGTCAATAATTCCGGTTTCTCTTGCTTTCTGCAGCTGTTTCGAGACAACCGGGCGGGAAACGCCCAGTTTGGCGGCAATTTGTTCGTGGGTCCATCCGTCTATATAATACCAGGAGGCAATCTTAGTCAACTGTCTCTTTTCGTTCCAGGTTAGCATGATATCCTCTCCCTAACAACACTGTTAACGTTATATTTCCTATCGTATAAGTTCGCCAAAATAAATACCTTTTATTTATTTAGTACAAGAAGCTGATTAACCATCTCAGTACATAGCTGCTAATCATATATTCGGCAAATTAGGAATATTCTCCTTCGTTGGGCATCACCGGGTTTGTTTCAGTAATCTCCGGCTTAAACCGTTGGCGCAGGTTCTGGACAAATGATACATGTGAAGAAGACCGGAAGGGTAAGGCTAAGAATTTGTGCACGGCGCTGTAAAAAGCGATAAAATCTTAGGCGGACCGGCCATTGTTAATTAAACTTATCATGTATATAATAACGTCATCAACAAAAATGCTATAACAAACTGTATGGCAATGGCGCCTAAGCTTATGGATATTTCTGCAAAGCGGCGCAAGCTGTACAGTTTTTCTTTTGAAGGGAGATTGCTATGACTTATGTGAAAAATGCAACCAATACGTTAAAAAAAGTCTTATTGTGCCCACCGACATACTTTGAATTTGAACCCATCAATGTAATTACGGAAGACTGGCTGAAAAAGGGGGAAAAGGTAAACAAAGCTGAATGTATGCGTGAACACGCTGATTTTGTGCAGGCTTACCAGGAAAATGGCGTGGAAGTCGTTCTGATGGACCCGGCACCGGGACTTACCTATCAAGTCTTTGCCAGAGATTTCGGAGCCTGTGTTGCGGAAGGAATTATCATGGGAAGATTCAGGGAACCCTGCCGCAGCGGGGAAACGGTTACATATGAGACCAAGATAAAAGAATTGGGAATTCCGGTCATTGCCAGATGCACAGCAGGCGCTTTTGAAGGCGGCGACTTCTGGATGCTGGATGAATATACAATCGTCCATGGGATCATTGCCAGGACCGACAAGGCCGGCTGTGACAATGTGGCGCGCCAAATCAGGGAATTGGGCTATACCATGGTCGGCGTTCCGTGCCACCGGGAAAATTTGCATTTGGATATGTGCTTTAATATGGTTGCCGATAAAGTAGCGGTGGTCTGCAAAGCGGCTTTGCCGGATTTCTTTCTGAAAATGCTGGAGAAAAGACGGTTTACTCTAATTGATGTGCCACAGGAAGGGGTTTTCTGTCATTATTGTAATGTGCAGGCCTTGGGCGACGGAAGGGTTATCTCTTTTACCAATAATAAGATTGTTAATGAAAAAATGCGCTCCCTCGGCATTCAGGTTACTACGATCGACCTTGTGGAAATTCTTAAAGGCGGCGGTGGACCGCATTGCATGACCTTCCCGCTTAAGAGAGCCGAATAAAATAACATATCATACGAAGGATTAGGCAAGGGCGCTTAATAAAATGGAAGTTGCTCATTGCCTTTTTTTATTGTGGGATAATGAACCGAATGACGGATGAACGCGGCGAACAGGTACTTGTTTAGGAGGAGAAACAGTGAAATATGATTTTAGATTACGCCAACCGGTCGGCAGGAAAACCTATCTTACGATTTCGGTTGCCACATTTATAACTGTAATTCTAGGCTGGAGTTTAATTACAGCCAGCGGTCTCGTAAAGCCGATGTTCCTGCCGGAGCTATCCAGTGTTTTTGCCAACATCATGGAGGGCATAAAGGACGGGAGCCTGGGTGAGAATACGGCAATCAGCATCTATCGCATTACCATGGGATTTCTGGCGGCCGCTGTCCTAGGTATACCGCTGGGTATTTTATGTGGCTGTTTTAAAAAAGCGGAAGCTGTAATCGGACCCTTGTGCGAATTTATCCGTTATATGCCGGTACCGGCATTTGTTCCACTGGTTATGGTTTGGGCAGGCATCGATGAATTGGCGAAAATAGTAGTTGTGTTTATTGGAACTTTTTTTCAGATGGTCTTAATGATTGCCGATGATACGGCGTCCGTTCCGGAGGATTTGCTATCTGCCAGCTATACGCTGGGAACCAAACGCTGGGCCACGATTTTTAAAGTACTGATTCCGGCCATGGGGCCAAGAATCATGCTGACCTTACGGATTGCCATTGGCTGGGCCTGGACCTATTTGGTTGTTGCCGAGCTTGTGGCTTCCAATTCCGGCCTGGGCTATACCATACTCAGGGCACAGCGCTTTTTCCATACCGATGCCATTTTTTCCGGTATCCTGGTCATTGGAATTCTGGGGTTAATCACCGACCGGCTGTTCGCCCTGGCGATAAAAAAGATGTTTCCCTGGGATGAAAGGAGCGATGCATAATGGAGGCAACATCAGACTATGAAAATGATACCTTCCCGTTGAGAGAGAGCCGGGCAGTCAAGATTATGCTGCGCAACATTGACAAGGTATACAAAACCAGAAAATCCGAATTTACCGCTATTGAGAATGTAAGTATCGATATTCAGGAAAATGATTTTGTATGTATGATCGGGCCCTCCGGCTGTGGGAAGTCCACCTTGCTGCACATGCTTGCCGGGCTTGATTTTCCCACACGGGGAGAAATTATTGTCAACGATAAAAAGGTAACCTGCCCGGGGGCGGACCGTGGCATGGTATTTCAGACCTATACATTGTTTCCGTGGATGACCGTGGAGGAAAATATAAAATTCGGTTTAAAGCAAAAAAAGATGGCGCCGGTTCAAATGGATGCGATTGCGGATAAATATCTCAAAAGTATCAGACTGACTCAGTTTCGCGGCAGTTATCCCAAAGAATTATCAGGAGGTATGAAGCAGCGGGTGGCTATTGCGCGAGCCTTAGCCAATCAGCCGGAGGTGCTCTTGATGGACGAACCATTTGGTGCTCTGGACCAGCATACCAAAAGTAATATGCAGCTGCTATTGCGCGAAATCTGGCAGCGGGAACGGCCGACCATTGTATTCGTTACCCATGATATTGACGAGGCCGTATTCCTGGCCAATAAGATTATTGTTATGTCCACGCACCCTGGCAGAATCAAGGAGATTATTCCTGTTGACATGGGACAGGACCGCAGCCTGGACATAAAGGACACTCCGGAATTTATCAAGGTCCGCAAATATATCAATCATTTGCTTTATGCCGGTGATCAGGAAGCATAAATGGATTGAAAAAATAGGAGGGAAAACATCATGCAAAAGAAAATGGTAAGCGGTTTATTGTTCCTCAGTTTATTGTTGACCACGCTCATTGCCGGTTGTGGCGGCACTCATTCTACAGAGAAAGCTGCAGGCTCGAAAGAACTCATGAAACTAAGTCTCGGGTTTACGTCCTGGCCGACCAATATGCTTGCCTATGTAGCACAGGAAAAAGGGATTTTTCAAAAGAACGGTCTAGAGGTCTCCCTGAAGGAATTTCCATCGACGACAGAAAGCAGTAACGCCTTTTTAGCCGGAAACCTGGATATGTGCACGTATCCGGCACCGGATACCATTCCGCCGGCCAGTGAAGGCGCTCATTTCAAAGTGATTATGATGACGGATAAATCTCTTGGATCCGATGGACTGGTATCCAGACCGGAAATTAAGAGCATTCAGGATTTAAAGGGGAAAACAGTGGCAACGCAGCTTTATAGTGTCGATCATATGTATTTGCTGACTTTGCTTGATAATGCGGGGATGTCGGCTCAGGATATAAAAATTGTGGATATGAATATGGCCGATGCCGGCAGTGCTTTTCTGGCCGGTAAGGTGGACGCGGCATCGATTTGGGAACCTTATTTGAGCAAGGCGGTGAATGGCGGCGGGAAATTGCTCTATTCTACTAAGGACAATCCGGATTTGATTACCGATTGCGTTGCTGCTTCGGCAGCCGTTGTCAAAGAACGTCCGGAAGCAGTTACGGCTTTTGTGAAAAGCTGGAATGAAGCAGTACTGTATTGGCAGAACCATCGGGATGAGGCGGAAGCGATCATAGCAAAACGGATGAATGTCACGCCGGAAGAATGCCGTGCCATGATGGACACGCTGCATATTGCAACAGTCCAGGACAGTGTTGAAGGTTTTACAAAGACGGAAAAATCTTCGTATTGGGGCTTTACCCAGCAGAAAATTGTTTCTTTCCTCAAAGAGCTGAAGGTAATCAAAAACGACGTTGAGGCTGCTTCGCTTATCGACGATACCTTTGTCAAAAAAGTCGCAAATGAAAAATAGCCGGTTAGGGCTTGTTTGTAAATAACGGAATGATCCATGGCAAGTGATTTCTGCAACAGACGGGCAACATTCTGCAGGAATAGTGGCCCCTATTTCAAAAAATGTTAACGAAGTATGTCACAAAAATCACCGTGAGGGAGCGTTTCGGATATTTTAAATAAGCCCTAAAGGGAGTGAATTAGTTTTTAGCAAAAGAGTCAGCGAATTTCTAATAGGAGCGGGGTTCTAATGGATTTTGATGTAAACCAGGCAGCAAAAACAGTTGTCAGCGAATTGAGGGAACTGGCGCAACTAACATCGAATGAAGACGGGGCGCAGCGTGTAGCCTGGACACCGATCTGGGATCGGGCTGTAGAATGGTTCAAAGGAAAAACGAAGGCGGAAGGCGCGGACATATCCATGGATGCGGCCCATAATGTATGGGCAAAAATCACGGGAGAACGGGAAGAAGCGATTGTAATCGGCAGTCATTTAGACAGTGTTCCCAATGGCGGCTGGCTGGATGGAGCGCTGGGTGTTGTGGCCGGTATGGGGATTCTGAGACGCTATGGCAAGCACGGTGTGAAGCCTAAATATACTATTTATGTAGTGAACTGGGCCGATGAGGAAGGTGCCCGCTTTGGGTACAGTTGTACCGGTTCATCGGCAGTGAGTGGAGCGATGGATGTCCAAACCATCGAAAATCTGCGCGATAATGACGGTGTCCGTTTTGCTGATGCTTTGAAGAACTATTGTTTGCAGACGGCGGATTTTCCCAAGGCACACGAAGAATTTTTAGCCAAACCGGTCAAAGCGTATCTGGAATTGCACATCGAACAGGCTCCCTTGCTTGAGAAGCAGCGTAAAGCGGCTGCCTGTGTGTACGGTATTACGGGGTGCCGGCGTCAATATATAACCTTTAAGGGACAGCCAGCCCATTCCGGTTCGCCGATTACCATGCGCCAGGATGCATTTTTGGCTGCGGCACAGGCTTCACTGGGATTCCGGGGGCTTGGTCTAAAGTATGATGCCTATTGTACGGTAGGAAAGGTTGAGGTTTGGCCCAATGTTGTGACCATAGTCCCGGGAAGTTGCCGTATCTCGCTGGATCAGCGATCCATCGATCCGGCGGTGTTAAATACACTGGTGGAACAAGCCCGGGCAGTAGCCCAAAAAGCAGCGGCAGAGCATGGGGTTCAAGTATCCTTCGAATCCGTGTGGAAAAATCCGCCGACTATTTTCCCGGATAAGCTGGTGGCGCTCTGCCGGGAGGCAGTAGCAGAGGAAACGGGCGAACAAACCAGTATGGTTTCAGGGCCGCTGCATGATGCGGCGGAAATTTCCAAACTTGTACCGGCAGTGATGATGTTCGCCATGTCTTCGCAAGGATTATCCCATTGCAAAGAAGAAAATACACCGGATAGAGAATTAGAAACCGCAATCCGAGCCTTTTTCCGTTTAGCCGACAAAGCAATGCAAGCTTGAAAAAAGCCCTGGCCGAAATGGTTGAAAAACCAGTTGGAGTCAGGGCTTTTATTATTCAGAATGTCAATTATTCTTTAAAGAGTTACAACTATGATATAATGTCAAGTAATAATGTGTGGTTTTCTGCATGTTGGGAGGCCGGAGAATATGTTTTACCCGGATATAATGAAAATTCCCCAATTGAAAGACCTTGTCTTGTTAGGAGGAAAACAGGGCGTCCATCGTCCCATTCGCTGGTTATACTTTGCCGATTGCATTGAGTGCCTGGATGATTCTGAAAATCTGGGAGACTGGATCCATGGCGGCGAACTCATTATCGTCACCCATAACAGCATTACGCAAAATACGAATAAGTTAAAGCAATTCATGTATGCGGCCAATGAAAAGAATGCGGCAGGATTTATTATCCACGTGGGACGGATCGCTCCGGAAATTATACAGACGGCGGACGAGCTTTCGCTGCCTTTGTTTGAACTTTCACTATCCATCAAGTTAGTGGACCTATCACAGATTATTTGTAAAAAGTTAATTGAAGAAGAGTCGAAAGAAAATACGTTGGACAGGATCTTTACGGATCTTCTGTACAAGGATTCCAAAAATAACAGAGATCTTCTGTATCAAGCGCAATATTATGGAATCGACTTGCAAAAGCCGTTTTGCATAGCTATGTTCACCATGCTGTTTTCCGAAAATCAATGGCCGGAAGAAAAGCAAATGAGTATATATAGAACAAATTTACAGAAATTCATTCAATATGAATTTTATAATTTAGGCCTGCCTAATGTATTAACCTTATGGCAAAATGACAGTATTGCCGTACTGATTCCCCTGCACAAAATTAAGGCTGATCTTATGCCCGTGCTAAAGCGCATTCAAGCACACTTTTGGCAATTCTATAGTATAAACTTTAGCGTAGGCATCAGTCATTCGTATCATTCCGCAGAAGGGCTGAAAGTCGCCTTTGATGAAGCGGCCAAGGCAGTGCATATCGCCAGGACGATAAAAATAAACGACGATGTCGTGTTTTATAAAGATATGGGGATTTACTCCATTTTAGCGGATGTAGAGAATGTAACATTGCTGGAGGCGTACTATCAATCCTGGCTGAAACCGTTGATGGACTGGGATGCGCTGCAGGGCAAAGATTTATGTAATACCCTTGAAATGTACTTAACCTGCAATTGCAAGGTAACGGAAACAGCCAACGCGCTGTTTGTACATCGTAATACGCTGCGGTACCGGCTGGATAAAATAGAAAGTATTCTGGGGCGGTCTTTAGATGATCTTTCTTTCTGCATGGAGCTGCAATTTGCCTTTAAAGTAAAACGCTATTGGGAAATGACCAAACCGAACTCGATACAATCCCTGCTATAACAGGCGCTGTGATTTATATTTAGAAGTTGGAAAGACGGGTATATTTGTACCAGCGGCTCCGCTGTGAAGTTGCTGCGCAGCAGCGTAGAACGTTTAAGCATACCGGATCAATAAAAGTGTAAAGGAGGAGATGCAAAATGAATGACGGGACGGCAAAGACACAAACCCATTACCAACAGGCCGAGGTTCAGTTTATAGAGATAGCACAGATGTATTTGACACCGGAAGAGTTTAAAGGGTTTTTAAAGGGGAATATAGTAAAGTACGCCTTACGGGCCAATTTTAAGGGCCAGGAACAAACCGATATCAATAAAATGAACCAATATGCTGACTGGCTGGTACAGGCATTGCGCGGTGAAACGATAGACCCGCGCAAATAAGAAAAAAACAAGGTGTTAACAGACGGGGGCGGGCTGGATAGTTAGGAATGGCGCTATGCGACATATTTTTCGTATGCCGGGAGTGAGGAGGCATGATTATGCGGGTGAAGGATTTGCTGCGGCTGCCTGCAGTAAACCGTTTTAAACTCATTGCGGGCCGGGCCGGTCTGGAGAATCCGGTCTACTGGGTCCATATCAGCGATTTGCCGGATGCGGCCCAGTGGCTGCAAAGGGGAGAGTTGTTGTTTATCACCGGCATGGGGCTTAAAAACGGGAATGAAGATATGCAGGTCCTGATACGGGATGCGGCCATGAAAAAACTGAGCGGCCTGGTTATTAACATCGGCCCCTATATCCGGGAAATACCGCAAGAGGTCATCCAACTGGCCGATGCGCTGTCCTTTCCTGTTTTTACACTGCCCTGGCAGATTAAGCTGGCTGGTGTTACAAAAGATATTTGTGCTTACATTGTGGAACGTCAAATGGAAGAAAAATCCATTCGGGAAGTGTTTGAACATGTTTTATACGGCGATACACAGAATCTGGACATACCGGTTACCCGGGCAGCTTATTACGGATATGACTTAACGCGTCCTCAACAGGTGTTATTGATCCGTTTTGAAGAAGCGGCAGTCTACTGGGATGGTGCCGGTTTGAAGAATGAAGAAAACATTAATGCCGTAAAATTAAATATCCAAAGAATGATTGATAAGGTGCTGGCAGCTTACGACAAGAAAGTTTTTTTTGATATTCGCCTGGATTCTGTTGTTATGGTGCTGCCTGGAGAGGACAGTCCTGCGGGACAGCAGACAACCGACCGGATTGCCCGTGCTTTGCAGGCCGGACTTCAACAATCGGTTCCCGGGATGGTGGTTTGCATCGGGGTAGGCGCGGTCCGGGAAACTCCCCGGCAGATCAGGCAGAGTCTGGAGCAGGCCAAGTTTGCTCTGGAACTGGCCAGGGTCCTTCCGGCAGAGGAGCATATCTACTGGTATAGCCGAATGGGCCTGTATAAGCTGCTGTTTAAGATGGACAGGAAGGAACTGGAGGACTATTGTGACGAAGTTTTATCCGGCTTGATCAATCATGACCGGCAGCACGAGGGAGAATTACTCGTGACTCTGGAAAAGGTGCTGGAAACAGGAGAAAGTCTGGATACCATTGCGCACGCCTTATTTGTGCACCGGAATACACTCAAAAACAGGATAAGAAAGATTGAAACCATTACAGGCTGTAAATTGAATCAGCCTAAGGACCAGGTAAAGCTGGAGCTTGCCCTGCTGGCCAGGAAGTTCCTTAATTAGTTATTGTCACTTTGCACAATAAAACCTGCTATTTATGTCCTGCCGGGACATAGACAACAGGTTTATATTCTGGTACAGTGTTGACAAGAACAGGTAATGGCAATGGAGCTATGCAAAGTAGCTCCATTTATTTTTTAGGGGGGAATGTTATGTCTTATTTTCATGGTGAAAATGATTTACGGGCTGAGGAGGTGGAAGCATTACTGAAGGCGCAGCAGGAATATGCATGGCTGCATTTGACCAATCACTCATTGCTGGAGAATCAGGAACCGCAGATCATGGTGGAAGGACAGGGTTGCTATATTAAAGATGCACGAGGGAAGGAATATCTGGACATGCTGTCCGGCGGAGTATGGTGCGTTAATGTCGGCTACGGCAGGGAAACGCTGGTGGAAGCCGCGGCCCGGCAGTTGAGAACACTGCCTTACTATGCCGGTAGTGTTGCGAATCCGCCTTATATCCGGCTGGCGGAAAAAATGGCTTCGTTATTGCCGGCCATGCCCCGGCTGTATGTGTCCAACAGCGGTTCCGAAGCCAATGAAAAAACCTTTAAGATGGCCAGGCTGTATTTCCGGATAAAGTATCCTCATGCCGCAAAATACAAAATTATTTACCGGGACCGTGATTATCATGGCAGCACGCTTGCCGTGCTCAGCGCCGGTGGCCAGGAGGAAAGAAAAAACGGATTTGGGCCGCTCCTGGAGGGCTTTGTGAAAATTCCGCACGCTTGCTGCTACCGGTGTCAGTTCAACAAGGAATATCCCGGCTGCGGTATGGAATGTGCATATGCGCTGGAAGAGGTTATCAAAAAAGAAGGAGCGGACAGTGTGGCCGCGGTCATTCTTGAGCCGATCACCGCCGGAGGCGGCATTATTCCGCCTGTACCCGAATATTTCCCGATCATCCAAAAGATTTGCCGGCAGTATGAAGTATTGTTAATTCTGGATGAAGTGGTGAATGGATTTGGCCGGACCGGCAAAATGTTCGGCTACCAGCACTACGATGTCGACCCGGATATGATCAGTATGGCCAAGGGGCTTGCCAGTTCGTATATGCCGCTGGCCGGTACTGCCGCTAAAACGTATATTTTTGATCAATTTCTGGCCGCTCCGGAGGACTATTTCGGTTATTTCCGGGACATCAGCACCTATGGCGGCTGTGCGGCAGCCTGCAGTACGGCCCTTGAAAATATCCGTATTATCGAAGAGGAAGAGTTGGTAGAGAACAGCGCGGTTGTGGGGCGTTACCTCATGGAAGAGTTAAGCCAGTTCAAAAATCACCCGCTGGTGGGGGATATCCGCGGCAAGGGCTTGCTTGTCGGCCTGGAGCTGGTAGAGGACAAGAAAACGAAAGCGCCGGTTCAGGAAAGCATTATGGCCGGTATTGTAGGAGACGTGAAAAATCAGGGATATTTGATTGGCCGCATGGGGCGCAGTGTCCCCGGTTACAACAATGTGCTGACGCTGGCACCGGCGTTGATTATTACGAAAGAGCAGGTGGATGAGGTTGTCAACGCTCTGGGCAATGCGTTAACCAGGCTGAAGTAACTGTAATGTATCCTGGTATAAGAAGAGGCAGCAGCGAGTAACAAAAAATGAATACCCGCTCAGCATAGTTCCGGATGATCTTAACGGTCATCCGGATGTTTATTTTTCAGAACATCCCTGGTAATACAGTCAGTCCCTTTTCGTGCCAGTGCCGTGTTCCTGATATGAGGGATACCGCTTAAGTATTGACATCGAAATCAGGTAGAATTATAATTGATAATGATAATCAATCACATGGTGCTTTGCAGCTTTTGCGGTTCGGCAGTGAGAAGACAAAGAACAATGAATTTTGATCTTTTTAGAGAGTTATTGTGGTAATCATATTAGATTAAGTTATTCAAATACATATTTGGCAAACTTATTGAAAAATAAGGACGCAAAGCTATGGGTCTAAAGACTGTACGTCAATGATTGCCAGGTTGCCCTCGAAATAGGTACTAACGTCCGGGCATTTGTCCGGTTTTTTTGTTTGAGCAGGCAGAATACTTTTTGGTTGTAAAATGAAGAAGGACATGGCTTGTACCTGGGTTCATGAGATTGGTGCAAGTTGAGTCTTTTCTAATTTTGGGACATATGTACATAGCTGTAGTCATTATTCTTAACGTTTAGGAGAGTGAAACATGTCAATTAAAACCAAAGTAGTTGTGTTATTATTAATTTCCTTATGCTTGACCGGACTTATAGTTAGTGGATCTGGTTTATTGGTTCTTTATAGTAAAAATTTTAATAACACACAAGAAAACATGAACGGCCAGGCGGCCCAGCTTGCCGGTGAAGTCAGTGAATTATTTGCTTCCTTTACCAGAAGCGGGGAGTTCTATGCTAATGATCCCGATTTGAAGTCGGGGGATGCCGCCCGTATACAAGAGAAAATTGATACTTATTTTGCCGCTACATGGGGGGCTGACCACCTGGTTTTTCTTAATTCTTCGGGAATCCGTGTCGCTACAGCTCCTTACGAAGCCAAAGCGATTGGGGTCAGTATAGCCGACCGTAAGTTTTTCAAGGATACCATGAATGATCAAAAGTCTCATATTAGCGATGTGATTCTGAATAGAGCAACAGGGGTTCCTTCGGTCGTCGTTACCCAGCCTGTCAAAACGGAAGACGGAAAAATGGCGGGGATGGTCGTTCAGTCTGTTGATTTGAAAACTTTACAGGATTTTCTGTCGCAGATCAGAGTGGGAACAGACGGCGTGGTTGCCATCGTTGCGCGGGATGGTTCCGTGGTAGCCCATTCTAATAGCGATATGCTGCATGGAGGGAACAAAGTGGCCGAGGAACTTTTACATACTTTGGAAGAAAATCCCGGACGCCTTCTTGCCTATGTAGATTTGGCCGGGAGAGATTCTCTAGCCGTGTCATTGCCGATCCGGAATACCGATTGGCAGGTGATTCTAAGTCTGCCAATGAGTGAATTTAAAAGCACTTTTTATGAAAGCCTGAAATCCATGCTTATTGCTCTTTTCATAGGGCTGGTTGTTGTCGGTTTTATTGCCTGGCTATTTCTTATTCGACTTTTGCGTCCTATGGGGCAAATGGTTCAGCAGGTTGCCAGGATTGGCAACGGTGATTTGACAGTAGCTATGCAATCCGCAACCCAGGATGAAATTGGTATTCTGGCCCGGGCAATAGCAAGCTCAATCGGGAATTTTCGTAATATGATTATCGAAGTGCAGGAGGCCAGCAAACTGGTTTCAGCTTCTTCGGAAGAACTTACAGCCAATACGGATCAATTGACGCAGACTGCCAATCAAATTGCCGAAGTAATAGCAGAAGTAGCCAGTGGGACAACTAACCAAATGCAGGCTGTAGACAATGCCATGGATGTTGTGGAGCGAATGTCTGCAGGCCTTCAGCAAATTACAGCAAATACCGAAAGTGTTTCGGCCATGGCCGGAAAGACATCGGATACGGCCCAGGAAGGTGGTAGAAGTATTCAGGAGGTAAACAATCAGATGGCTAACATCGAAATGTCCGTCACGAATTCGGCGCAGATGGTGGACAAGCTCGGCAGGCGATCGAAGGAAATCGGACAAATTGTTGAAACCATAGCAGGCTTGGCCGGGCAGACCAATTTGCTGGCTTTAAATGCGGCGATTGAAGCTGCGCGGGCAGGCGAACAGGGGCGTGGTTTTGCTGTAGTGGCAGAAGAGGTAAAAAAACTTGCCGAACAGTCCCAGTCGGCGGCAGAAGAAATTGCCAATCTGATCAGGGAAACTCAGGAAGATACCGACAAAGCCGTAACGGCCATGGATGAAGGGGTAAGTGAAGTTAAAAAAGGCAGTGAAGTGGTTCATATAGCAGGACAAGCCTTCCAGGAAATTGGAGGACTTGTAAAACAGGTTTCAGAGCAAATTGCGGATATATCCTCAGCGATTGAGCAAATTTCTGATGATAGCCAGCACTTTGTTGGTTCAATAAAAGACATAGCCTTGGTAAGTAAGACGGTGACCAGCCAAAGTCAAACCGTTTCTGCAGCTACCGAAGAACAAGCCGCATCGCTACATGGGATTGCCTCGTCCGTTGCCGACCTGGCCAAAATGGCGGGAGATCTTCAAAGGATTGTATCCCAATTTAGGATTTAGACAGTACTAGCTGCGTTTAGCAGACATTGTTTTCTTGTTAGAAGTAACACGGTTATTTGATAAATCATGGAGTGTATCCCGGAATAAATTCATGGGGATAAACAGGAGGATGGATTATGTCAAATGTAGGATTACGTATTTATTTAGAATTTAATCGGCCACCCAGAGCCTTAGTTGAAGGATTTGCCGGGATACCGGTAGCCAATATAGCCGATAACATGAATCGCATGTCGTGCATGGATGCCAGAATTCGCCCCATAAATGAGACAGCGTTACTAGGACCGGCTTTTACTGTCAGGTCACGTCCCGGCGATAATCTTATGCTTAATAAGGCACTTGACCTGGCACAGCCTGGCGATATTGTGGTGGTAGATGTACAGGGCGATTTGACCCATTCCGTTATGGGAGAACTAATGGCGCTGTGGGGCAGGAAGAGGGGAATCGGCGGTTTTATTATTGATGGCGCTATTCGGGATGTTGGGGCACTAAAGACAATGGATATACCTATTTATGCGGCAGGGGTCACACCGGCTGGTCCTTACAAAGACGGACCCGGAGAAATCAATGTCCCGGTCGTTTGCGGCGGTGTAGCCGTTCATCCGGGAGATATACTGGTTGGTGATGAAGACGGAGTTGTTGTCATTAACCCGTTTGATGCTGAGGGTTTATTAGAAAAATCCAGAGCGACATTGCGTAAAGAAGACGCGATTCTGAATGATATTGACAACATGACCTGGGACCGGACATGGATTGAGCGAATCCTTAAGGAACGCGGTGTTGCTGTTTTACAGGAAAACCGGAGTTTTTCCCGTGCCGATATTTATGAACCGGTAACGGTTGTTCTGGAGGGAAGAGCGTCCACGCAGCCGGCGACGGCAATCAATATCAGCAATGGAGGAATCATATTGCAAGTGGAGCAGCCTTTGGAAAATGACCAGTTGATCCGGTTAACCCTGCCGCGAAAATTAGGCAATGTCGAGATAAAGGCCAAAGTCATCTGGCAGCAGGGAAATAACTATGGTTGCAAATTTGTAGATATGTCCAGCGACGTACAGGCAATATTGGATTCCGTTGCCTATTATTGCCGGAAAAATTAGATTCATAGGTGGTGGGTTGCATGAGTTGGGATAGTATCCCTATATTAATTATCCTGGTATTGGCAGCTATCGGCAATAATCATACGGTAACTATCGCTGCGGTAGTATTATTATTGATACAAAAACTAGGGCTGGTCAATTGCTTTTCTTTCATTGATAATTATGGAATGAACGCCGGTATTATCATTCTGACAATAGCTGTTTTAAGTCCGGTGGCACAAGGTCGGATAGCAAGTAATGAAATAGCGGGCTTATTTAAAGCTCCTGTTGGTATTGTAGCCATTATCATTGGAATTTTGGTAGCCTGGATTGCCGGCCAGGGCGTATTTTTTATGAAAGAATCACCGGAAATTACCACAGCCTTGATTGTCGGCACAATAATCGGTGTCTGCTTCTTCCGGGGATTACCGGTAGGCCCGTTGATTGCGGGCGGTATGGTTGCACTTGTGGTTAATCTACTTGGCCTGGTAAAACGTTGAATCCTTAAGCTTCGGGTATTTCCCGCTGACTGCGGACGCTGATGAAAACCTGGGATGACAGGAACGATGAATTTGTGCCGGGAAAGGTTGGAAGCATCAGGGCAATAGTGAAAGTATGTAAAATACCGTGATACGCTTTAATTAGAGCGTATCACGGTATTTATGTTTCCTAATGTCGGTCGTCGCCGTACTGGTTTCCCTATCCCTAAACGGTATGGTCCGTACGCCCTGACGCCTTAGCTTCAACTGCCTCCTTTTGAGCGTTTTCGGCCATAGAAGCTTCTGCCATTTCTATCATGCGCTTTACTTTTTCGCCGCCAATTTTACCACCGATTTTGCCGACTTGCTGTGTGGTAAGGTCTTCGTTATGACCCTGGTCGAGCGGTATGCCCAGTTGCCGTGCCACTTCATGCTTGTCGGGCAGTGAGTTGTTCAGTTCTTCCATAGTATCGAGCCGTTCTTTCATATGCTCAAACCTCCCTTTTCATACTATCCTTCTCTTTGGTATTGTTTCCGGATCGCTAAAGCAATAATCCTATTTATTTTTGCTATTTGCAGAACACAAAAAGGAGGATTTGATTAATGCCATTTAGGAATAATCATGGAGGAAAGGAACGAGACCAGCGGCACGGTCAAAATGATGCCGATCGTTCCGGAGATGCCCTGCATGATTTCAATGCCAATATTGTAGGAATTAATCAATTGCAGGTAGGGCAGGTCATAGGAATAATTCAGCATGAGCAAGCCAAGAGAACTGCCGGTAAAGGCCAGTATGAGCGTGTTGCACATAGTGCCCATTGTATCCCGGCCGATCGTCATGCCCGAAGCGAATAATTCGGCAACCGTCGCATCCGGTTTTTTATCATAAATTTCGTTGACGGCTGAGGCAATAGACATCGAAATATCCATGACTGCTCCCAAAGCCGATATTAAGATGCCGGCAAAAAGCAGTTCGCCGATACGCACGGGCGTGTTTTGCGCCAGAAATAACAGGTTTTCAATTTCTCCTACATTATAGCCGTTGATACCGGCGCAGAGACCGAACAGCCAGGCGGAAATACCGGCAATGAGCACACCGCCCAGTGAGCCGGTTACGGCGCAAACGGTTTTGCCCGTCCAGCCGCCGATAAGGTAGAGGGTAACAAACGTAGTGATAAAGGAAACCGTAATGGCTGACAAAAATGGCGAAATTCCCCGGTAGATCATCGGAAGCAGCAGATAAAAAATGCAGACAAAAGTAAAAATAAGCCCTAAAGCCGATTTAATTCCGCTCTTGCCGCCGATTAGCGCAAGCAGCAGCAAAAAGATGAGCAAAAAGCCAAATACGACCCATTCCCGGTCACGACTGTACACTGTCGTGACGGAGGCGTCGCCGTTTACGCTGCTGATGGTGATGACACTCATGCCCGGGCGGCAGGCTGTTCCAAACAGCATGCCGTCCGGGCTGACAGCGTCGACTATTTTACCTTTATTAGGGCCGGTAGCCATCTGCAAACGGACTTGCTGATTGCCATAGCGGTTGCCGTCTTCCGCCAAATTATCCGTGACGATTTCAACAACCGTTGCCTTTTCAAAAGTCCTACCCGCGGTATTGACCAGTGAGACCTTTTCTGTCGTATGATTAAACCAGTGCAAAAACAAAGCAAGAACAATGGTCAGCAAACAGACCATGGTCTTAGTAAAAAGTTCCTTTTTGCCGATTCTTGAAATAGCTTGCATAGTTCCTCCCCTAATTATAGACAGTACAAACAGGTTTGTAGCCTGCCTGTACTGTCTGGTAATCATTTCAGTTGCGGGTTCCCGTTTTTATAATCTTATATGGAGTTGATCCGGCAAGTATTTCTCCCGTTGTTGCATCGAAGGTTGTGACTGAAAAACTGTTATTGTCAATGGCGATTACGGCATAAGACGGTGTCCAGGTCTGGCTTCTTTCCGCAATATAATTTTGCTGAACAGCAATCAAATTGTAGAATTTACTGCCTGTAGCCGAATTGGCTTCCAGATAAACGGTACCCTTAGGGTTGGTGATGGTTCCGCCGACCTGAGAACTTACAATGTGATAAGCGTTGTTTGCGGCAAGGTAGGGGGCTTTTTCGGCCGGAGAAGAGCTTGCTTTGACCGGTGAGGAACTAAAAACAGGATGGTTTTTACCATCGCCAGTCAACTGATAGGTCCTGGAATAGGTATGATCATGACCCTGCAGCACAACATCAACAGCATATTTGTCGAATAAAGGCGTAAGCTGTGTCCTTAGCACGATGCCGTCCGAGTCTGAATGGTCATAACCGGAACCATAAATGTCCTGATGGAACATCACGATCCGCCATTTTTTGTCGCCGTGCAGCTGAATTGCTTTTTTCATGACATTTTCATGAGTCTGACAGTTATAGTTATTGGTATCAAGCACAATAAATAATGCGTTGCCGTAAGTATAATAATAATCGGTGCCGGCGGCTGTCCGGCCGAGAGTATAGATGGATTCGGCGCCATCAAATGTATTGGGATTGTTAAAATGGTTGGAGTAGTTGTTAAATTTGGAATCATGGTTGCCGATCAGTGTAGATAATGGAATACTGCGTAAGATCGACGGATTTAGAAATCCTGCGTATTCATATTCCTGATTTTCGCCATTGGCGGTATCGTTAATCTGATCGCCGACCGATATGATGAAGCTAAGGTCCGGATTTTTTTTCACGGCCATTTGTAAGGTTTTATTCCAGTTAAAAGAATCATTTCTGGCCGCGATTAATTTGGCCATTGTTTCTCCTTCGGAGGAAATTTGTCCGTTGGATGCGCCAATCTGGGGATCACCGACATACAGTGCCTTAAAAGACGAAAAACTGTGCGTGCGGTATTGCGCAGGCGCGCTTTCCCGGCCATTGCTAATGTAAGTATAGTAGTATGTAGTGTTTTCTTTTAATTTATCGACAGTTACTTTGTTAGCGTAATATTGAATGCCGTTTTGCTGTTTTATTTTTTCTTGGGTGCCGGTGAATGTTTTGGCGTTTTTCATATTGGGGGAAGTGGATAATTTAATGACGGGAACCTCGCTGGTATGGGAGTACCAGCCAAAATTGAGTTCAGAGGGATTCCGGCCGACATTAAGCGCAATTTTTTCGTAATCCTTTTGCACCGTTTCCCATTCCTGTTTCCACGCAGTCCATTCCGCGCGGGGCGTCGCCGCCGGGGAGGAGGCATCGTTCCAATGCTCGGTGGCTGCAAAGACAGTAAAACCGAGACAGGCAATCATTGCCGTTGCCAGAGTGCAGCGGGCAATTTTTTTACTGACTTTCATCGACAATCATCTCCGTTTACAATTATTGGATTTATATGCAGTTGTCATACTCATTATAGAACAATGAAAATAGGAATTTTCTTATTTGCGGTATATTTAACCTAAATTAACCGTAATTTAACATAGGAAAACAGAAAATGATTGTTTTTGGCCGGACGCCAAAAATCCAACCGCCACTGAGGGTATAACGATAGTATTCATTAAAAAAACAGGAAGTTTTCCAGCCGGTGCCAGGGAACTTCCTGTTTTGAAATAGAGGCTGTTATTACAAAATGCCTAGCTGCCGGGCGGCTGCGGCTATCTTGTCGGCTGCCGTTGCCAGCTGGCGCCTGTCATGTCCTGCGGTTACGGTAAGCCGCAGGCGGCTGGTGCCCGCAGGCACTGTCGGCGGACGGATGGCGCTAACCATAATCCCCTGTTCTTTAAGCTCGTCTGCCAGTTTCAGAGTATGTTCCTCCCCACCGACGATCACCGCTATGATGGGTGTTATGCCTTCCGGTATATTCAGTCCGTTAGCCTTAAGCCTTGCTCTCAGGTATTGCGCGTTTTCGCCGAGTCGTTCAACCATGTCCGGATGGGCGGACAACTCGCGTAAGGCGGCCAGCGCCGCGGCCGTGGTTGCCGGAGACAGGGCGGTGGAAAAGATAAAACTGCGCGCTTTGTTTCTTAAATAATCAATTAAATCCGTGGAGCCGGCAACAAAGCCGCCTTCTGCCGCCAGAGCCTTGCTTAATGTACCCATTTGAACCTGCACTTTGCGGCTTACGCCAAAAAAAGCCGCCGTACCTTTACCGGCAGATCCAAGCACCCCGGTTGCATGGGCATCGTCCACAATCACGATGGCGTTATGTTGCCCAGCTAAATCGGTAAGCTTGTCAAGCGGGGCGATGTCTCCGTCCATGCTGAAAACCCCGTCTGTCACAATCAGCTTTTTCCCCTGGCAGGAGGTATTTGCCAGTAATTGACCTAAATGATCCATATCGTTATGCCGATATACTACGACGCGGGCCCGGGATAGGCGGCAGCCATCAATGATACTGGCGTGATTGAGTTCGTCGCTGAAAATTGCATCATGGTTGTCGGCTAAAGCGCTGATAATACCAAGGTTAGCCATGTAGCCGGTATTGAAGACAAGGGCCGCTTCGGTTCCCTTGAATGCAGCTAATTCCTGCTCCAGCTGTGCAAAGAGCGGATGGCTTCCTGTCGTCAGCCTGGCGCCGCCCGCACCGGTACCGTATGCAGCAATTGCTGCCATTGCCGCTTTTTGCACGGACGGATGATGAGTCAGGCTTAAATAATTGTTGGAAGCCAGTAATAAGTACTTTTGACTGTTTTGTTCTACTTCCAGCGGATTTATCGGATTAAGCGCGGCTGCCTGCCTGTACAGCCGGCGGCTTTTCATTTGCGCTAAAGCATCAGTCAGAAAATGCATCGGAGCTGCCTTCGCTTTCCGCCACTTGTACAAGTACCGGCTGATTTTCCAGATAGGCTGTAATTTCATCTACAGCGGCATTGGGCGCAACAAAGAAAATCCGTCCGCCTACTTCGCTGCCGAAGGGTTTAAGATGGGTAATCCGGGTATAGCCGGCCGGTGAAGCAACGTAGCCCGTTATATATTCCGGATCGTCGGACCAGCAGAGTTCGGCCCTGATGCCGGGAGCCGAGCTCACTTTAGAAGCTAATACCAACGCTTCTTTAATGTGGATATTTTGGTAACCCTGGCGGCTGAGCCAATGGTGGTAGGCCTGTTCATCTTCAACATCCATACGTGATACGCGGACACCGCGCTCTCCGGTTTTATCCAGCCTTTTGCCGGTAGCGGCACAGACCAGCATAGCGCCGCGCAGACTATGAGTCAGACCTGTTAACAGTTCCAGTCCTTTGGCGGCAGCCTGCCTGGTAACGCCGGCCTGTATGAGCTTTTCCCGGGCGGCTGCCCGGCCTGCCGCGATATGATCCACAGCCACCGTCTGTATTGCCAGGCATTTGATTTTACGAATAGCAGAACAGGCTACCGCCTCCACGGTAATATTGATAAAGTCAGCTTCACCACGGCTATGGGTTAATGCCCGTTCCAGCATATAAGCGGCAAGCGTACTCAAACATTCTTTTTTTACAAGGCGTTCTGCACCGGAAATATGTTTGCCGCCGACTTCATGGGCACCGCCCTGAGCGGCTCGCATTCTAACGCTGAAAAGCATACTGTATCACTCTTTTCTTTCTTTTATTCTGGAAAGTAACCCTGTCAGCGGCCAAGCCGTTGCCGCGGTAAAGAGCATTCCGGGCAAAGCCGCCATTACCAGCGGCCAGGCTGCTTGGTCAAGGATGTACCCTAAGACCAGCCGGGCGGCCAGGGAGCCGAGCGGACCCGCCGCCACAACCGCCGGCAGGGAGCGGCCGGCAACAAGTATCACCAGTCCGGCAACTACCCGAAATACGATAGCAATACCCACATGGATTACCGATTGTGTACCTAGTACCAGGCCGGCCAAACTGGCGAGCATCCCGGCAGTCAGATATTTGGTAAAACCAAATACAGCGCAGATGGCTACAGCCAGCGGCGCCGATAGCTGAAACTCGGTCCCGGGTATTAGGCCGGGCAGTTTAAAGGTTCCGGTAATCGCGATAAAAGCGGCCAGCAGGCCGACTTCCGTGATCCATTGTACTCTGCTTTGCGGAACCATGCGAAGCGGTAAGTTCAACATCCACCCTCCTTGTTTGTTAACTATTATGTAATTTTTGGTTAACAAATTAATTATATAGGATTTAGGGCAACTGTAGCAAGGGTTAATAAGAAAGGGCAGGAGAAATGTACAACCGCCATACCGCTTTTTAGGAAGGTAATGTCAGGAAACTCAAGCGGGTATTTATAACCGGCTTGAAAAAACACGAAGATAAAACTAAAAACAGTGTTAGTCCCTCTGGCTAACACTGTTTTTTCTATCGTTTTATGTAAGTCTCATTCTTTAAGAAGGGAAAGGCTGAGTGAAATAAGTCGGGTACTGGCCCTGTTTTTAACGTAACCGCATAGGACTTTTAAAAAGTTCTCTTTTTAAGCTGGGAAAAGTCCAGTACATTTCGTTCATACTCTTCTTCCATGAGTGACGAAGTTAAAAAGAAGTCTGCCGAGGATTGATTCATGGCCACGGGCACATCATATAAAACTGCGATACGCAACAAAGCCTTGACATCGGGATCATGAGGCTGAGCCGCCAAGGGGTCCCAGAAAAAAACCATGAAATTTACTTCATTAGCAACAATACAGGCGCCGATTTGCTGATCGCCGCCGAGCGGGCCGCTTTGATACGCCTTGACCGAAAGTCCGGTGTGTTGAGATATCATTGCCGACGTAGTTCCCGTACCACAAAGAAAATGATTGCTTAATAGTTGCTTCCGTTTCATGGCCCAGCTGACCAGATCCTGTTTTCTGTTATCATGCGCGATTAAGGCAATGCGCTTTTGTTTTTCCAGTTTGAATTGGCTCATTTGTTCTCTCTCCCCGGCTTTTTATTTTCCCTAGGCTTAAAGCTAAACGCAAGGTAACTATAAGGAATTATCTTGATTATAGTATAGATGGACAAATTTGTGAATAATGTAAAGACTCAAATAAAGCGTATTTCTCATTACTCCGGCTAGAGCTAAAAAGCCTCTTCTCGGCGCGGGTGTTTTACTTTTTTATTGACTAGGCTGCAAAATAAGTAGGATAATAGATAAAAATGCTAATAACACATTCACCGTAAACGGATCGTAAAGGCGTAACTATGGTACTGCGGACGGAGCCCGTCGATGATTGCCAGGCTGCCATCGCCGGTGATACCTGGTATAGCCTGTTTTTTATGATAAGAAGCTGCTGGAAAAGCGATATTGTCAGCACTGACCTGGTCGTGACGGTGAGAGGAGCCCTTGGACATGCACCTGATTAGTACTAAAAAGTTTGCCGGCAATTTATCTTTGCTAAAATATGTTATCCTTCTTTTTGGCGCGTTTCTTTTATGTTTTATCTGGGGAGGGCTTTTGCATAAAGTAGAAAGCGAACGGGCGATAGAAATCAATAGTGCTGTACGGCCGGGCAGCGTATCGTAGCTACGGCCGGCAGCGGCGCATTTGTGGCGCGTATCGGCGGTGATGAATTTGTCGTGATTCTGCCCGGGACAAGTGGACGGACGGAAATTGCCGGCATAGCGGACAACATTGTCCGGGAGCTGGGTATCAGCTATGATGTGTGGGAAGAAAGTTTTTCCATGTCGGCGAGTATTGGCATAGCTGTTTACCCTGCAGATGGCAATACTGCTGAAGAAATATTAAAAAACGCCGATAATGCCATGTATGCTGCGAAAAGAAAGGATAAGAACGGCTGGTGCTTTTACGAAGCCTTTATGCAGTCGGAAGCGCTGGAAAAAACGGTACTGAGAAACAGCCTGCGTTATGCGGTCGAACGGAAAGAACTCTCACTGGCATATCAGCCGCAGGCTGCCGCTAAGGGAGCAGCCGTCGTCGGCTTCGAAGCCCTGCTGCGCTGGGACAGTCCGGAGCACGGCCCGGTATCACCCGGCTGTTTTATTCCCGTAGCCGAGCAAAGCGGACTGATTCAGCCTATGGGGGCCTGGGTGCTGAAGGAGGCCTGTGCATTTGCCAGGCGATTGGCGGATCATGGTTATGAAGATATTTATATAGCCGTTAATGTATCCGCAAAACAGATAGCAGCCGATGATTTTGTTGGGGTTGTCCGCGGCGCTCTGGCTGAAGCCGGCATCAAGCCGGGTCAGATCGAGTTGGAAATTACCGAAAGCTTTCTGATGAGCTCCATGGAAGATGCAAAGCGCAAGTTTGGCGAGCTGCGTGCTACCGGGATCCGTTTGGCGCTGGATGACTTCGGGACCGGGTTTTCATCCTTAACCTATTTATGGAATTTGCCGGTCACCAAGCTGAAAATTGATAAATCGTTTATTGACATTATCATGCACGATACCGCCAAGACGAATATAGTGAGCACCATTATTAAAATGGCCCACGATTTTAACATGGTTGTCGTGGCGGAAGGGGTGGAAACTGAGCAGCAATATACCTACCTGACCGAAAACTCCTGTGACCTGATCCAGGGGTATTATATCAGCAGGCCGGTTGATGAGACGGAAGCAATCCGGTTGCTGCATAAGGGGAAGGATACCTAAAAGGGTATCAGCCGGACAGGGGGAAGCTTTCCCGGCAGCCGGGCCTCAGCTTTTTTCCGCAACGGTTAATTCTTCCTGAATGAAAGCACTGAATTCCTGGCGTATGCGGTTTTGATCTTGCAGCCCCTGCCGGTAGGCAATTTCGGCCGCAAGCCCGGACTCGAAGGCGGTGAAGGTTTCATAATCCATAACCAGATCAAGCAGTTCCGGGTGCTGCGCTTTCAGCTCCCAGGCGAGATTCATGAGCTGTGTCAGCGTGGCGCGGACGTCCGATACGGCTTTGCCGTACTTTGCATCCGCAGTGCCGGCTGTGAGCAGGATGTCGTTCACCCTGTCAAAAACATACTGATCAAACGCCTGGGTTAAGATATTTTTTAACATATGTATACCCCCTATACTTAAGCTGCGGCACGGCAAAGAACATGGCCGCCAGCTTGTTTACAGGGGAAATTAAAAAGCGCATGCGAGGGTTACCCTACACATGCGCTTTGCTTCGTCTTCTGCACAATCCCCAATAGCCGGTCAGCCGGGAACGATCCGGCAAGCCGGTACGGCATCTCTTCTGCCGGCAAAGACAAATTGAGGAGGGGTTGAATCAGCTGCTGCATCAAGCCGCACCAACAGCCGCATCCTGGCGGCAGTGCCATTATACAGAGCCTGCCGCTTGTGCTGGGCAGGAAGGACGTTGTATAATAAACATGTCGTCCGTGGACAGCCTGGCTGTTACGTGTAGGTGCTCGTACACCTTGCGCGTGCCTGCAAGTGCTCCTACACTTTCAGGTCACGGCGACTTTTTAATTTCCACCTATTTCTAATTATAGCCTGTTTTTAGTGAATTGCAAGGTACGGCAGGCCTTGCGGGAAAAAATTTTTCACTGACAGTTAATTGTTTCACTGCGAGAAGGAGCAGAGGAAACCGCCCGGGGCCGGTTCTGTTCCGGTTTATTGCCGGCCTTGGTTATCAGTGCCAGATCATGGTACTTATTGAGCCGCCCCCAGCGCTTGATTCCAAACTGTTCCTCGAAGTTGATCCTTTCCACGGACCATTGACCGTTTTCAAATACATGCAAACTTTTCGGGTTATAATAAATAACCTTCACCGGTTTTTCTCCCGTAGCGTCAGACAGCTTTTGGGCAAATTCGGCTACCTTTTCCTGCTTGAAGGGATTGTAAAAATAGAATAGGGTACCATCCGGCGGGAGATTGGCGACTGCGTCGCCCGGGATTATTTTCACGTTAGGATGGCCGGCAAACTGGCGGGCGGTAGCAGAAGCTATTTGAGGCTCAATTTCCAGGCCGATGATTTGATTCGGCAGTCTTTGGCTCAGCCAGTAATTGATGACCCGCCCTTTACCGCAGCCTACATCGACAAGAATATCATCCGGTTTAATATTCACGGTACTAAACAGCATCGGCATTACGCTGTAGTCGGTGTGGTAGACTTCATTGGCTCCTAACTGTTGATAGTTGCTTGCCTGGTTGCCATGCAAAACCCGGCCGCTATATTTTATATCCAGATAGGTATCGCGCAAATAGGACGCCAAGGCATCGGCACAGACCAGCGTGACATATTTCAAGGTCTGGCTGCAGCCTTCTTCTTTTATTCTGGCATTTAGGCGATTCAGCAGATTCAATCCACATCACCTCCGATAATTCTCTTACCTTATTTGTTCCCCATTGCCGCAGGAATGTTACTGTAAGTTTCTGGCGGTCATTCAACGTAGATAAAGACAGCTTTCGATCGGAAAGCTGTCTTTATCTACGCCTTTTTCCTATATTGTTCTATACTAATCAAAATCAATTCGGTCCAATGCACTCCGCATTCCGATAAACCAATTAGCATCGCAGCGAATAAACGGAAATCAACGTTTAGAGAGGTTTTTTTTCAATGCGAATGGCACAATCGGGGCAGACCATTTGGCACATGCCGCAAACGATACAGCCCTCCATTCTTGGCTGAACTCTTGGCGTACCGTAAACGCCGAGTTCCTTTGACCAATGAATGACTTTGGTAGGGCACTTATAGATACAAAGTCCACAGCCTTTACAGAGCCCGGGAAACCCAAGCCATATTCCCCGGGGATTGTCATAGCGGACAACGTTCCAGTTTGTTTTTTTTTCTTCCGGTTTATCCATTTGTCTCTCCTTTAAAAAGAGTGCTCATGAGTTCATAGCCTCGTATTAGCGCTTTATTGTTTAGTTCCCGCAGGCTGCCGTTTTTCTTATATTTCGCTGCCAGCTTATTTTCCAATGCTTGTTCTATCGCTGCCAGCGGTACTATGTTTATGGCGGCAGCCACTACGCCCAGGATCATAATATTGAACACTCGCGGGGTCAGTTCATTTTTGGCAATGTCATTAGCCGGGAAGGACAGGATATGTTTCACGTTACGCGGTATTTTCTTTTCGCTAACTTCATTGCGGTGATAGAAATTACAGCTTCGGTTATCACCCAGGTCTTCTTCGCCGACTTTTACTTCTTCCCGGCTGATCGGGCAGGGAGGAGTGCTTTCAAAATATTGGATTCCGATAATTTCATCGTTTACTTGGGCCGGTTCGATCAGGGAGTTATCGTAAATATAGACGGTATCTTTGCCGGCGTGGTGCCTGGTGCGGGACAGAGCTCTTGAACTTAGTGCGATCAAAAAATCGGCTAGCTCAAACTTGGGTGCGCCTATTTTTTTACCGCTGTCTGTAATCTGCAAATAAGCCATGGAGATGCCGCCGCGCTGCTCAACTCCGAAGTTGGGAATATACAGTGCTTCTTTTTGACTGTGATTAGCGGCTTCTGCCAATATTTCGGCAATGGATTGTATCCCCTGGCCGCCTTCGCCGGCAAGCAGTATCTTAATGATGTCCTGCATGGGAGCCCTCCTCAGTGACGGGGACTTTGATTTCGCCGATTTTAAAATACGACCCCATCTCTTTCTCAAGAAAATTCCAGGTTTCTTCGGCGTTCGTTTTCCAGTTCGTCGGGCAGGAAGACAGTGCCTCAATGAAAGATATACCGCGGCCGGATAGTTGGTTTTCCAGTCCCTTGCGGATGAATTTAGTCAACTGCTTGATATTTGACATGGTCCCTCTGGCGATATAGGCACCTTCCTGGCTAATGGCCGCAACGGTTTCGGGGCCGAGGAAGGGAGGACCTGATAATTCAACATTCTTTCCATCGGGACTTGTCTCGGTAATTTGCTCCGGCAGCGTAGTCGGGGCCATTTGACCACCCGTCATAGCATAGTTGGCGTTGTTGACCAGTATAATGGTAATCTTTTCATTGCGTAATGCGGCATTGACTAGATGCTGGCTTCCAATGGCGTAGCCGCCACCGTCACCCATATAAGCAATTCCTACAATTTCAGGTGTGGCCCGCTTAGCGCCGGCAATGAAAGGGGTTGTTCTTCCATGATGAGTTTGGATACAATTGGTATTGAAGAAATTCCAGCTTAACAGCGAACAGCCGATATCACAGCCGTAAACCACTTTGTCGGCTATCTGTAATTCATCTATGGCCTGTCCCAGGCATTTAAGGACGATGCCATGGCCACAGCCGGGACAGAAATTGTGCGGTTTGGTAGTTGTCAGCCAGGAGCGGGGAAAAGCTGGTTGGAATCTTCCTTCTACTAGTAGATCTTGCATTTGATCACCCTTCCTGGGGAAGTAGATTTCGTGTTTCACGGTATACTTCTTCCGTTGTTATGCCAAGACCGGGACGGAATACCGGTTTAATTGGAACCGTCAGCCCGTATAGGGCTTCTGCCACCATTTTATAAAGCTGTCCCTGGGCGGATTCAAAAAGAATGATTTGTTTGGCATTGGCTGCAGCTTCGCGAAGTTCCGTGGCTGGGAAAGGGCGGAGGGTAATGGGACGGAAGTAGCCAATCTGTTTTCCCTCGTTCTGGAATAATTCGCAGGCGGCCAGGCAAGAACGGCTGACAATACCGTGACTGATTAAAATGGTATCGGCATTCCTGCACCAGCGATTGTCCCACGCAACCACGGCGGGCGCCATAGATTCATAGTCTTTTAGGTGAGTTTGCAATACTTCATACAGCTCATCTTCTGTATTATAAGTATTGCGGTGATGCTTATAGCCGTTTGGTTCAAACCCTATCAGCGGATGAGGCTTGACCAGATTGATTCCCTCAAGTTCCGGATCGTACACCACCAGCGATTCCTTCATTTTACCCTGATATCCGTCGCCAAGGACAAAGGTGGGGAAATGGTATTGCCAGGCTGCATTAAAGGCTTTGATGGTGTAGTCAAAAAGCTCCTGATGGCTGGCGGTGGAATATACAATGCGAAGCCCTTCCCCGTTTCCTCCATAGGCGGTTAAGGTTGTTTCCTGCTGTCCGTAAATTACGGTTGCCGTAGAGGGGCCGCCTCTCTGCTGAATGACGGAGACAATGGGGATTCTCATCATTTCGGCCATAGCCAGAGGCTCCTGCATCAGTACGTTCCCGGGGCCCGCCGTGCTGGTGAAAGCTTTTTTTCCTGTCATAACGGCACCTAAGGTATAGTAGCCTGCAGATAATTCGTCTTCCGTCTGCAAGAAAATTTTATTATACCTTAGGGCAAGCTTTGCCCAGTATTGCATAATTTCCGTTTGAGGAGTAATCGGATAACCAAAGAGGGCATCCGCCCTGGCGGCAATGCCGGCTAAAGCTACCGCTTCGTTGCCGGTAATGAACCTCCGTTTTTTTTCTAATGCGGAAATAGGCATATGTTGATCTTCCATAGAGGTCTCCTTATTCTGGAGTAATAATTTCTGCTGTTCCAGCTATAGTGTTTGCCGGAAAAGGGATTTTATGCTGTAGCATTTGCTGCTGCCGGTGGCTTATTTATTTTTTTTGGAAATATTGAGGAGAAACTGCTGCGCTGTTTTTATTCATTTGGCGTCATAGCAGGAAGGCTTGCAGGAGAGCAAACCTTAGACAAAACGGTCTAAGGTTCACCTGTTCACTGCTATTTTGTTATTCCGTTTACTCCCTCGGGTTAGACAGGCCGGCTTGCAGCTTTTGTGACGGGCAGAATGCATAAGTGAGTAAAAAAGTTGTACAGCAGGCAAGCCATTCGAGATAAATCACATGGGGGAATATGCGGACCGCCGGAGTGGTTTGCCACAGGATCAGCACGACTACGCCGGACAGTATGGTATAAAATGCGGAATTTTTGCGGCAAAGACCCGGAGCAAAAAGCGTAAATAAAACGATAACACTAAAGGCTGCGGTGAGGCTGAGTCCGATCATTAATGTGCTGATGATACCGCTGATGGTCATCGCCAGCGTCAGGGTAAACAGGCCCAGAATCACTACGGCTGATTTGGTTGCAACAACAAAATGCGGCTCGCTGACGTGCGGGTTGATGAATTTTTTATAAATATCCTGTGAAAATAATGTAGCCGAGCTGAGCAGCAGGTTGCAGGCCGTTGATACGTCGGCGGCCCAGAGGGCGGCCAGCGTGATACCGGCGAGAAGCGGATCCAGAGACATGATGATTTTGGGAAGGGCGAGAGCGGGACTCATAGCGGGAAACATCGATTTGGCCAGAACACCCATCAAAGCGCTGACAAATCCGATGGGAAGCATCATCAGCCCGCCGATAATGAAGCCTCTTTGTGCCGTTTTCACATCTCTGGCTCCCAGTGATATTTGAATGATGCTCTGCAGCGATAAATTGACGGTAACCAATACCACAATCCAGCTGACGATACCGAGGATGCCAACCCCGTCGATAAAGTCCAGGTAGGGGACATTGGCCGGAAGCCGGGCTTTAAGATTTTCCATACCGCCGACACGATGTACACAAACAACGGTAGCCAGGATAATGCCAATATATTTTAAAGAAACGTTTAAGATGTTCGACATACTGGCGGACCACATGCCGCCGATTAAAGTGATTCCGATAAACACCACGGCACTGGTGAGCATACCCGAGGTCAGGGTGAATATCTCCGGCATTAAGGCACAGAGAATACTGCCGCCGGCGATGTACTGCAGGGACATAACGACCAATTGAATTAAAATCTGGCAGGCGATGCCGGCAATCATGCCTTTTTTGTCGTAATAGCGGCCCAACATCTCCGGTATGGTCGTAATATTCAGTTCACGATATTTTTTGGCAACCAGAGCCCCCATGGCAATGGCTCCCAGGCCCCAGGCAGTGGTATACCAGCCGGCGGAAAGCCCGACTTTGTAGGCTTGTTCAGCCACTCCGATGGTCGAGGCTCCGCCAACGGCAAGGCCGACAATCGACACGGTAATCAGCGGGGTGGTGAGCTGCCTGCCGGCAAGTACGTAGTTGGCAGCATCCCCGGCAGCGCGCCGTTTGGCATAATAACTGATCATGAACAATAAAACGATGTACAGGCATACAATACTAAAAGCGATATTCATAATAGCCTCCTTTATCGGTTCCTCCATAACATATTCTTCTATGCCGGGCATAAAAGAAAAAATCGCCCCTCCAGATAAGGGACGAAAGCTCCGCGGTACCACCCATTTAGATCATGACAAAATAAAAAGGGCGTACCAAAGGGGCGAAAAGCCGCGGTACCACCCTGTTTCGATCGCAAGATCCACTTTACTGTCTGTAACGTAGACATACGGCACGGCCTACTGCTATTTCAGCCTGCAATTCAGGAAGGAACTTCACCCGGCATTTTCAACTGGTTCGCACCAGCCACCAGCTCTCTGTATGAAAACTACTGAGTTACTTTTTTCCGTCATCATCGGTAAAGTATTCTTATTGGACATCATTATAGTATTGACATGGTGCAGTTGTCAATATGGGTAGAACAATTTTTTCCTGCAAGCTAAAGACAGTGTGACATTTTACGTATAAAAAGCCCATTCCATTTTGACGATGCTAGCGGCTTTTTAAACTTAATACCGCATAAGAACAGTTCCTGCAGGATACACTTCAAACATCAAATCAGGCTTTTAGTAAGCGGTAAACACGGAAAGGAAAGCGGATAAACATGTGGTTTTCAAAATCAGCTCAAGCAGTTCTTACTGAACTGCGTGTCAATCCGGCGGACGGATTGACTTCTGCAGAAGCACAAGCCAGACTGGAAAAGGATGGCCCCAATAAATTAAAAGGCAGGCCCAGGAAGAGCTTTTTAGAGCTGTTCTTTGCTCAGTTGCAGGATATGCTGATCTATGTTTTATTGGGAGCGGCAGTTATTACCGTGGTGGTGGGAGAATGGGTTGATGCCGCGATTATCCTGCTGGTGGTATTTCTAAATGCGGTTATCGGGGTTGTTCAGGAGAGTAAAGCCGAAAAAGCAATAGAAGCTCTGGAACGTCTGGCCACACCGCGGGCGGTGGTCAGGCGTGACGGGGAAGTAAAAGAAATCAATTCGGAAAACGTAGTGGCCGGCGATGTGATCATTCTTGATGCGGGCAGGTATGTTCCTGCCGATCTCAGGCTCATCAACAGTGCAAACCTGCAAATTGAAGAATCTGCGCTGACCGGAGAATCCGTTCCTACGGAAAAGAACGCGGCGGACGTGCCGGCAGATACCAAAACGCCGATTGGCGACCAAGCCAATATGGCCTTCATGTCAACGTTGGTCACCTACGGCAGAGGGGAAGGCATTGTCGTGGCAACTGCCATGGATACCGAAATTGGCAAGATTGCCAGGATTCTGGATGACGATGTTGATGAAATGACTCCATTGCAAAAACGGCTTGAAGAACTCGGCAAGACGCTGGGGTATATCGCTCTCGGCATTACCGTATTGATATTTGTTATTTCCCTTTTCCAAGACAGACCGCTGTTTGAGATGTTTCTAACAGCCATTAGTTTAGCTGTGGCCGCCATTCCTGAAGGGCTGCCGGCTATCGTTGCCATTGTGCTGGCCCTTGGCGTGACCAGAATATCCAGGGTAAACGCCATAGTAAGAAAGCTTCCTGCAGTGGAAACACTGGGGTCGGTCAGCATTATCTGTTCAGATAAGACCGGAACGCTCACGCAAAACAGGATGACCGTTGTCAAGTTTTATACGGCAGGAAATCTCGGCCAGGTACCGGCGGAAGCGGGGGAGTTCCATCCGGGGAATACAGATGGAAAGGAATTAATCAAGTCGTTTGTTCTTTGCTCGGATGCGACCTATGAAAATGGAGAAAGCACCGGTGATCCTACCGAGGTTGCTTTAGTGGTATTTGGGGAAAAATATGGACTGGGAAGAAAAAAACTGCAGGCAGAACATAAACGGGTCAGCGAAAAGCCTTTTGATTCAGACCGAAAGTTGATGTCTACCCTTACGGAAGAGGAGAATGGCTACCGGGTACATACCAAGGGTGCGTTGGATACTATCTTAAAGATATCGTCAAGGGCTTTAGTACAGGGAAAGGTCGTTCCGCTAACGGAAGAATTGAAAGCGGAATACCTAACTGTTGCAGAAACAATGTCTAATGATGCGCTAAGAGTGCTGGGCGCAGCTTATAAAGATACGTCTGATGTGATTGAGCCGGACGAAATGGAGAAGGAGCTAACCGTTATCGGCTTAGCCGGTATGATCGATCCGCCCAGGCTGGAGGTTAAGGCTACCATAGAAAAAGCCAGGAAGGCCGGCATTATTCCGGTGATGATTACCGGCGACCATAAAAATACGGCGGTTGCCATTGCGAAAGAACTGGGAATTGCAAGCTCAATGGAGCAGAGTATTACCGGCAGTGAAATAGATAATCTATCGGAAAAAGAATTTTTTTCAAGATGCAGGAACTACCGTGTGTTTGCCCGCGTGTCGCCCGAGCACAAGGTTAAAATCGTCAAAGCATTTCAGTCGCAGGGGAATATCGTATCGATGACCGGAGACGGAGTGAACGATGCCCCTTCCTTGAAAGTTGCCGATATCGGCGTCGCTATGGGGATTACCGGCACCGATGTGTCAAAGGGTGCAAGCGATATGATTCTAACCGATGATAACTTTACAACGATTGTCCATGCGATAGAGGAAGGCAGAAATATATATAATAACATAAAAAAAACAGTCATATTTCTCCTTGCCTGTAATTTAGGCGAAGTTGTCGCCATCCTATTCGCGGTAATGTTTTACTGGCCGGTACCGCTGCTGGCAACGCAGATCTTGTGGATTAATTTGGTTACCGATTCATTTCCGGCGATTGCACTTGGTGTCGATCCCGGCGATAAGGATGTTATGAATAAAAAGCCCAGGAACCCGAAAGAAAGCTTTTTTGCCCATGGCGCTGCGATCCGGGTACTTACCGGCGGGATATTAATCGGGCTGTTGACCTTGACGGCTTTCTATTTTGGGCTGGCTCAATTTGGTTATAGCCTGAATTCCCCCGATATACCGGAACAGGTAATGGTCAATGCCCGGACCATGGCCTTTGTCGTTTTGGCCGGTACACAGCTGTTTTTTGCACTGTCCATGCGAAGCTTTCACAAGTTGGTATTCCAGCTTGGGGTGTTTTCCAATCGATACTTAATCGGCGCGGTGGTGTTGGGGTTTATCCTGCAGTTTGGCGTCATTACCATACCGTTTTTTGCGAATGCATTTAAGGTACAAAATTTGTCGCTGTCTGACTGGGGGCTGGTGCTGTTTTTTAGCCTGGTTCCGTTTCTGTTGAATGAAGGTTCAAAATTGCTTATGAAAGAGCCGGCAAACCCGCAATAGAAGCCTGGTATCTGCAGTGCCGGATTCTATTGGCAATGCCGGTACTACGAAAAATATGCTGGCATTGTGTTTTTTTGCTATAATAAAAAAGAGAAGGGCGAATTACTAAAGCGTTTAGTGAGCCGTTTCTAAATTTGCTACCAATCTAAAGAAAAAAGATACTATCCGTAGTAACATAAAGGGAGGGTTGACAGGCTATGAAAGAACTATATATTTTTTTCAGCCAAAGACTGCAGTCTTATCAAGATCTTGGTTTGCTGATTTTCCGTCTGGGAATTGGCGGTATGTTTATGTGGCATGGGTTTCCCAAGATTTTTGGCGGTATCGAAAAATGGACTGCCTTAGGGAAAACAATGGAAACCTTTGGAATCTATTTTATGCCGGCTTTCTGGGGATTTATGAGTGGCTTTGCCGAATTTTTCGGCGGCCTCTTCGTTGCCTTAGGCTTGTTTTACCGGCTTGCCTGTTTCCTGCTTGTTTTCAATTTAGGTGTTGCCTTTGTCAGTCAGATGGTTGGCGATAAGGGACTGTTAAAAGCCTCACAGTCGTTGGAGGATGGCTTCAGTTTTTTGGCGGCACTTTTTGTTGGCCCGGGTAAATACAGCCTTGATGAATATGCGGGCTTGAATAAGTCTGGCAAGACCGGCAGTCGATTGTTTAACCGTTAATGAAGACTGCGTGGACCAGGTTTTTAGTCTGGCTACGGCTCTTATCTCCCGGAGATAGGGGCTTTTTTTTGTTGATTCCGCCTGGGAATAGACTGTTTCCATGAATTGTAATATAGTTGTAACAAATTTGTAACAAGAAAGTTTTATTCTAAAAGCAAACAATTGCCAGTTATATCGATACAGGACAACGGGGATGGTCAGTTTATGGGGGAACTAGTGGTATACCGGTTTTATAGGCGAGGCTCGTTACAAGAAGAGCAGTATGCCAGTCTGGAAGAAGCGATGCGCCAGGCTTTGAGTGATGTGGAATTCAACGAGGGCCGCCCGGATAAGATCAGTGCCGGTGATAACCAGTATTATTTAGCTGACATGGAAATATATTGGAAAGAGAAGGGGTGGTAATTTTGTGTATTTTTCACAATTTGCTGCAAGTTATATTGTGAGATATATCCATAGACATTGCCTTTCCGCTTTGTTATAATGGAACAAAGCAAATGATAAAAATTGAGCAAAGATGCTAATGACTAAGATAAATGTATCTTATGTCGGTGAGCATCTTTTTTGTTTTCTCAGGGTGATTGCATACGTTTAGCCTGGCAGTATTGTCTACGGAAATTTGCGGCAGCGGACAAGGGAATACCGGAATGGTTCACAAGGAAAGCAAAGATGCTTAGTGAGGTTCTTTGCTTTTTGTTTTTATTCCTATAACTGGTAGTGGCTCTCTATGTCAGGTGTTTTTTATTTCCTTCAAACTAAACTAAGGATTTCAGGAGGAGATTATATGTTTAACATATCGAAATTGGGCAAAAAATTTGGCGATTTGGAAGTGCTGAAAAGTATCAGCATGCTGATTAAAGAGGGCGAGGTGGTTTGCATTATCGGCCCGTCCGGTTCCGGGAAAAGCACTTTTTTGCGCTGCCTGAATCTTCTTGAAGTACCGACAAGCGGGAAAATTTATTATTCCGGAACGCTGATTGACGCGGATCTGGACAGTAAAAAACTCCGGAAAGAAGTCGGTATGGTATTCCAGAAATTCAATCTGTTTCCCATGTTTACCGTGCTGGAAAACCTGACTTATGCGCCGATACATATCAACAAGATGAAAAAAGCGGAGGCACGGGAATTGGCGGTAAGCCTGTTGGATAAGGTTGGGCTGTCCGATAAAATAAACGAATATCCTGCCAAACTCTCCGGTGGGCAGCAGCAGCGTGTGGCCATTGCCCGTGCTTTGGCCATGAGACCTAAAATGCTGCTTTTTGATGAACCCACTTCGGCCCTGGACCCGGAACTGGTGGGAGATGTTTTGGCAGTCATGAAACAGCTGGCCGCCGAGGGAATGACAATGATTGTGGTCACCCATGAAATGGGGTTTGCAAGAGATGTGGCGGATCGCGTGGTATTCATGGATAAAGGCTATATTGTGGAAGAGGGCCCGCCGGAAAAGATTTTTAATCATCCGGAACAGCAAAGAACGAAAGAATTTCTGGCAAGAGTTTTATAAGGAGGGACAATATGACACTACATTTTGCTAAAGCAGCGGATTTATTAATTCCTTCTCTGCTACACGGTTTTGGCGTGGTTATTCAGGCAACTATTTTTGGGTTTTTACTGGCAACCGTTTTGGGAATGGTCATTGCCATAGGCAGGCTCTCGAGTGTCAAAGTAATTAAAGGCTTTCTATACCTCTTTTTGGAATTGATCCGGGGAACGCCGTTACTTGTACAGCTTGTATATATATATTATGTGGTTCCTTTGCTGTTGAATCTCATAGCCGGCATGTTTGGCTATAAAACCGATGTACAGATCGCATCGCTGACGGCAGGTATTCTGGGATTGGGCATTAATTATGGCTGCTATATGTCGGAAGTAATCAGGGCATCGATTCTTTCCATTGATTCCGGGCAGACAGAAGCGGCTCTGGCGCTGGGATTTGGAAAGTACCAGGCATTATTCCGTATTGTAATTCCCCAGGCATTACGCAGCATTATACCTTCCCTCGGGAATTACCTGGTTATGATGGTAAAAGATACTTCCCTGTTAGCGTACGTGGCGGTTAATGAATTGCTGCTGCGCACCCAAAGCTTTGCCTCGCAAACCTTTTTGACGATTGAATCATACACTTTTCTGGCGCTGTCCTATTTGATTATCAGTATTCCGTTGTCTCATCTGGTTAAATATGTGGAAGAGCGATTAAAAAATAACTAGACCTTATGTTGGGTATTCGTATTTTGCGAGTGATTTTATCTTCAAATTTTGTAAAATACCAGCTTTAAGAATCATACAGTTCATGGAAAGGGCGGATGCATTATTGAGGAAGATGGTAACCGTTTTATGCAGCTTTCAGTTTTAACGAAAAGAGGGGGATGGATAATCATGATGAAGAAAGTGTGGAAACAGTATGCTTTTTTAGCGGTTGTTATGTTTATAGTATCCGCAATATTGGCAGGGTGTGGTTCTTCCAACGAACCGGCAAAAACTACTGCGGCCAGGAAAGATCCTAATGCCAGTGCCACGTTAAATACATTAAGAGAAAAAGGTGCTTTGATAGTAGGTTCCTCCAATGACGCCCCGTTTGCTTATATTGATGCAACCAATAACCAGTTTTCCGGCGTCGATGCCGACATTATCAGGGAAGTCGCTAAACGTCTGGGCATTAATAAGGTGGAAATGAAGCAGATACCGTTTGAAAATTTGCTGATTGAATTAAATAACGGCACTGTCGACATGGTCACCGATGCCATGTATATCAAACCGGAACGCTTGGAAAAAGCTTTATTTACCGATGTCTGGTATAAAGAAGGCGAAGCGGTTGTTGTTAAAAAAGATTCCAGCATTCAAACCAAAGAAGATCTAAAAGATAAAGTAGTTGGCGGGCAAAAGGGAACGGCTTTTCTGGAAGTAGCCCAGAAATGGCTGTCGGAAGGAAAAGTGAGGGATTTAAAAATATTCAGCAACCAGGCAGAACTGATGATGGCTGTTAATACCGGGAAAATTGATGCTTGCGTGACCGATGGCATTGTGGCCGGTTACACGATCAAGCAGGATTCGAGTCTGAACTTGAAAATCCTAAGCCCGTATGAAGCAGAGGCTGCAGGCAAAATTGGCGCTGCGTTACGTTTTGAAGATAAAGAATTTTTAGCTGAAGTCAATAAAGCGTTAAATGATATGAAACAAGACGGAACATTAATGAAAATTCTGCAGCAGTACGGTTTGAATGAAGATTATTTTGTAGCTGTTGATGACGGGAAAACCCAAAATGTGAAATAATTACTGATCTATGGAAAAGGTATAGACCGGGGTTGGCAGGAGGAAACTTGTGTTTCCTCCTGTGCAGTTTTGAGTTCTGTCCTTGCGGCATAGAAGATAGAAAACAGGAAGCTGTGCAATAAGGAGGAAATGATAACGTGAAAAACCATGGTTTATTAATTGGCGGACAATGGATGACAACCGCTGAAAACATCGCTGTCATAAATAAAGCGACCGGCAGTGAACTGGCTACTGTGTCCGTGGCCGGTGAAGCCGAGGTAAAAGCGGCGGTGGATGCTGCTGAAAAAGCATTGAGAACGGTGAAAATAGAGCCATACCAGCGGTATAGCATATTGATGAAAGCCAGCCGGCTTCTTATGGAAAAACAAAAGGAAATGGCGGAAATTCTCACCCAAGAAGTAGGAAAACCCATTAAGGAAGCCCTGGCGGAAGTAGCGCGGGCGCAGCAGACACTGATATTGTCCGCTGAAGAGGCAAAACGGCTGACGGGCGAGATGGTGCCCCTGGCCGGAGCGCCGGGTTGCGGCAATCGCTGGGCTTTTACCCTGCGGATGCCGGTGGGGGTTGTATGCGCAATTACTCCATTTAATTTCCCGCTTAATCTAGCCTGTCATAAGATCGGACCGGCCTTGGCTGCCGGAAACTCGGTGGTATATAAACCGGCAACCGTTACCCCGTTGTCAGCCGTACTGTTGTGCGAAATCTTTACGGAAGCGGGATTGCCCGACGGGTACCTGAATCTGGTGACAGGGTCGGGAGCAAAACTGGGGGCGCTCTTGACGGAAGAGGAACGGATTCGTTTTTACAGCTTTACCGGCAGTCCGGCTGTGGGGAAAAGTTTGTTAAAGAATGCCGGTTTCCGGCGTGTGGCGCTGGAATTAGGTTCGAATTCCGCCAATATTGTACATAACGATGCGGATATTCCTGCGACTGCCGGGTTATGTGCCAAATATGCTTTTGCCAATGCGGGACAGGTTTGCATTTCCTGCCAGCGGGTTTATGTTCAGCGCAGCGTTTACCAGGAATTTTGCGATCATGCCGTAGCGTATGCCCAAAAGGTTGTTATGGGTGATCCTCTTGATCCGGCCACTGATATTGGTCCGATGATCAGCGAGCCGGAAGCAGTGCGGGCAGAGAACTGGGTCAATGAGGCGGTCCGGGAGGGCGCTGCCGTATTAACAGGCGGCAAACGCCGCGGAGCCTGGTTTGAGCCAACCATCCTGACGAATGTCCGGCCCGATATGAAGATTGTGTGTATGGAAGCTTTTGCTCCTGTTTTCTCTATCGTACCTTATGATTCTATTCAGGAAGCCATAGATCTGGTCAATGATTCTGCCTACGGCCTGCAAGCCGGCGTGTTTACCGCTTCTTTGGAAATCGCCAGAGAATGCGCCATGAAAATCGAGGCCGGCGGGGTTATCATTAATGACGGGGCAACCTTCAGGACAGACAATATGCCGTATGGCGGCGTTAAAGAAAGCGGTATCGGCAAGGAAGGGCCGCAGTATGCGGTGAAAGAAATGACGGAAGAAAAACTAATCGTCTTTACGTTTTAACCTTAACAAATAATTACACTGAGAGGAGGATGCCGGGTCATGATCAGTTGCCGCGAAGTGATCAGTTTGCCTTCCCTGGCTAAAATAAATATTGTGGCCGGGCATTCCGGCTTAAACCGCCTGGTGCGCTGGGTACATTTTATTGATTTGCCCGACGTTCTCCCCTGGGTACAGGGTGGCGAACTGCTGATTATCACTGGCATCGGCCTGAACGGTGATGTCGGTAAACTGGAGGCTGTGGTAAGGGGAATTATCAAAAAGAAACTGGCCGGACTGATTATTAATATTGGTCCTTATATCAGGGAAATTCCGCCTGAAGTTCTCCGCCTGGCCGATCAAGCCGGGTTTCCTGTTTTTGAACTTCCCTGGGAAGTTAAACTTATTGAGGTGACCAGGGAAATCTGCAGTCATATTGTCCTGAAACAAACCGAGGAACGGTCAATCAAGGATTTTTTGGAACAACTCCTGCTTTTCCCTTTGGTTGATACGGAAGTGCTCATTCAGCGGGCGGCTTATTATGGCTATGATCTGACCAAACCCCACCAGGTTGCCATCATAAGCCCTGTCCAGTTGACTAATTTTCTTCAGGAAAACAAGGTGAATGATGAAAAAGCCCTGGTAGCCTTTAAAGTGCGTTTTGAAAATAGTATCCGTGAGGCTTTAAAGCTACGTGGTGAAAAAGTTTTGCAAATGTTGTGGGCTGATGATGTTGTTTTACTGATGCCCTGTGACAGGAGCAGTACGGGAGAGCAGCAGAATACCGGCATATTAACGGCAGTTTTTGAGCGGCTTGCAGCTGAAATGCCGGGCTTGGCGGTTACGGCGGCCTTAGGCGGCAGCTTCGACTGTTTGCAGGATGCCAGAAAAAGTTATCTGCAGGCCACGAAAGTTCTGCGGCTTTTTGCCGACTCAAAGACGGCTTCGCTGCCTATATATGCTTATGAGCAACTGGGTATTTATAAATTGCTGCTGGAGATCGGTTCGGACAAACTGGCGCTGTATTATGAGGAAGTCATTGAGCCGCTTAATGAATATGACCGGACGCATCAGATGAATCTGGTCAACAGCTTATTTGTTTATTTTGAGGAAAATTGCAATGCGGCGCAAACTGCTAAACGTCTGTTCGTCCACCGCAATACCCTGGATTACCGCTTGAAAAAAATTGAGGAAATCAGCGGCAGGAGTTTATCTGATCCTTACGACCGCTTGACGCTGCAACTGGGAGTTATTGTGGGAAAACAAATGTCCAGTGGATTTTTTTCTTTTGATGCGTGACGGGGTGAATATGTCACAAAGGAGCGTAACAATTCCTGTGATCTATTCACATAGACGCTGGGGAGTGAATTTGGTACTATTAAACCGTAGCAAATAGAATGGCATGCCAGGCAATGGTGCTGAATGACATCCGGAGAGGATTAGTTCAGCCTTTTCTTTTTGATAATTCATGTAGGGAGATGTTTACAATGAGCAGTACGGAAAGTAGAACCGAAAGATTAATCCGGCGGAAAAACAAGGCGGTTGCCAGGGGAATTGCCAATTCTACCGGCGTTTTCGTAGAAAAAGCCAGGGGAGCTGTTATTACCGATGTCGAAGGCAGGGATTTTCTGGATTTTTATGCCGGTGTAGGGGTTTTAAATATAGGACATTGTCCGGAACCTGTGGTGAATGCCATCAAAAAACAGGCGGACCAACTGCTGCATTCTTTCTTTGCCATCGCCATGTACGAACCTTATGTGGCCCTTGCCGAAAAGATGAATTCCCTTATGCCGGGGCCGGCTCCGAAAAAGACCATGTTTGCCAACAGTGGAGCGGAAGCGGTGGAGAATGCGGTGAAAATTGCCCGGCATGCTACGAAACGTACCGGAATTATCGCTTTTGAATGTGCCTTTCACGGGCGGACTTTTATGACGATGAGCCTTACCAGTAAAGTAAAGCCCTACAAATACGGTTTCGGGCCGTTTGCTCCCGAAATATATAAAGTACCCTCCGCCTACTGTTACCGCTGTCATTATCGCTCCAGCTATCCGGAATGCGGTATGCATTGTTTGGAGAATTTTGAACGGTTCTTTGCCGCAGAAATTGATGCCGAGCATATTGCCGCTATGATCATTGAACCCATTCAGGGCGAAGGCGGTTTTATCGTACCGCCGCCGGAATTTTTGCCGGGCCTCAAGTCGATTTGTGAAAGCAAGGGTATTTTATTTATTGCCGACGAAGTACAAAGCGGCTTTGCCCGTACCGGAAAGATGTTTGCCATCGAAAACTGGGGTGTGGAGCCGGACTTGATGACCACGGCAAAATCCATTGCCGCCGGTGTTCCCCTTAGTGCCGTAAGCGGTAAAGCGGAGTACATGGACGCTCCTGATGCGGGAAATATTGGCGGGACTTACGGCGGCAATCCTTTAGCCTGTGTGGCTGGTCTGGAAACCATTAGATTTATTGAGGACAACCAGCTTTGCAGCCGGGCAGAGGAAATCGGCCGGACAACGATGACCCGTCTAAAAGCCCTGCAGGAACGATGTCCTGCCATTGGAGAAGTACGGGGGATGGGCGCCATGATCGGAATCGAACTGGTTAAGGACCGCCGGACCAAAGAGCCGGCTAAAGAATTAACCGGCAAGGTTGTAAAGTATTGCCTGGAACAGGGGGTCATGCTGATCAGCGCCGGCATCTTCAGTAACGTCATCCGTTTATTGATTCCCCTGGTGGTCACAGACCAACAGCTGGACCACGGGCTTACCGTTTTGGAGCAGAGTATTTTAAAAGCTGCTGCTGAAGGATAAGAGGAAAGCAGGAACGCCAAAAGTGAGGCCCATAAGTTGGATCGCTGCCCGTTTCACATCAGTTTGTGAAATGGCGGCGGTCTTTTTTTACAAGAAAAAGACGTAAACTCTTCAGGTCATGGCAGGGATAATCCGGAGAAAGCGGAAATAAACTAAAGAGAAAAGGAGATGGGGAGATGGTGAATTGAAAAAAATCAATGTGGGTATTTTATTCGGCGGCAGGTCTACAGAACACGAAGTTTCCCTGCAGTCGGCAAAAAATGTGATTGATGCCATTGATCAGGAAAAATATGATATTACCTTGCTGGGCATTGATAAGGCCGGTCGTTGGTACTTAAACAACCGCTCGCAGTTTTTGCTCAACAGCGATGATCCCAAAACCATAGCGCTTAAGACCGGCAGGGATGTCGTTTTAGTGCCGGGCAATGAGAAAAATCAGCTGATCGGGGTTTTCGATAAAACGGCAGCTGCCAATATTGATGTTGTTTTTCCTATTCTGCACGGTCCCTATGGTGAGGATGGAACAGTTCAGGGATTGCTGAAATTAGCGGACATTCCTTTTGTGGGACCCGGTGTGCTGGCATCGGCGGTAGGTATGGATAAAGATGTCGCCAAGCGCCTCTTGCGGGATGCCGGCATTCCGATAGCAAGGTTTAGGGTTTATTATCAATGGGATCAGGAGTCCCTGGATTTCCAGGATATTTCTAAGCAGCTCGGACTTCCTTTCTTTGTTAAACCGGCTAACGCAGGCTCGTCCGTCGGGGTTAGTAAAGTGAAGAATGAAGCCCAGTTCCATCAAGCGGTTAAAGAGGCATTTGCTTTTGATAATAAAATATTGATTGAGGAATTTATTGAAGGCCGTGAAGTGGAGTGTGCCGTATTAGGCAACGAAAAACCGGTTGCTTCCCGTGTTGGTGAAATCATAGCGCAGCAAGAATTTTATTCTTATGAGGCAAAATATATAGATGAAAACGGAGCCATTCTGCAAATCCCGGCCCAGCTTCCGGCAGAGACGGAAAAACTGATTCAGGATACGGCCGTTAACACCTTCCGGGTACTTTGCTGTGAAGGGATGGCCAGAGTAGATTTTTTCCTCACGAAAGATAATAATATTGTCGTTAATGAAATTAATACCATACCGGGCTTTACCAAAATAAGCATGTACCCGAAGTTATGGGAAATCAGCGGCATTACCTATCGGGATTTAATCGACAGACTGATTCAATTGGCGCTGGAAAAACATAAGGGAGAACGCAATTTAAAAACCTCCTATTCGGGAAAATAATAAAAAGAACTAAAATAATGCCTGGGAAGCCAGGCATTATTTTAGTTTAATCCGGAAGAATCGGCGGTGAAAAGAGTATACGTACGTATTGAAAATGAAGAGAAGTTATTGTATGATTATAGTATCAGGTGATAATACCATATTATAATTTTGTGAGGTAGCGATGAATAGTAAGTCACAGGCAAAAATAACGGCTTTGGGTGCGTATCTCCCGTCAAAAAAATTAACGAATCATGATCTCGAAGGTATGGTTAACACCAGTGATGAGTGGATCGTCCGCCGCACCGGCGTACAGGAAAGACGAATAGCGAATCGGGATGAGTTTGCCAGTGATTTGGCCATACAGGCCGTGACAAACCTGATAGAAGAGCAGCAAGTGAATATAGCCGATGTCGATATGGTTATTGTTACCACATTTACTCCTGACCATTTGACACCCACTGTTTCGGCACTGGTACAGGGACATTTCGGGATAAAACATGCGGGGACAATGGATATCAATGCCGCCTGCACGGGTTTTGTATATGGACTTTGCGTGGCCGATTCCCTGATTAGTGCCGGGCACAGCAACAAGGTACTGGTGATTGCCGCCGAGGTAATCAGTAAAGTGGTGGATTATTCGGACAGAAATACCTGCGTACTGTTTGGCGATGCCGCTGTTGCCGCATTGGTTGAACGGACTTATGGCAAAGGGAGTTTTATTGCCTCCTCATTTGCTTCTGACGGCAGCTTGGCCGGGTATGCCTCCTGCAGCAATTTGTCGGCAAAGATTCATGGCAAAGAGCTGGGGAAGGAGCGGACATTTCAACAGGAGGGTAAACTCTTGTATGAATATGTGGTGAAACATATCCCCGATAGCGTGAAGGGTTTAGTAACAAAGGCGGGTTTAACTCTAACCGGTGTAGACTGGTTTGTTCCGCATAGCGCTAACCTGCGAATGATTCAGGCTATTTGCGAGCGTCTTGACTTTCCGCTGGACAGAACACTGATAAGTAATGAGTTTTACGGTAATACCTCCTCGGCTTCCATTCCTCTGGGCATGTGGGCGGCGTTACAACAGGGGCGGATTAAGAACGGGAATATCATGGTATTATATGGTTTTGGTGCCGGGCTGACTTATGGCGGCATTGTCTTTGAGTGGCAATAACCGGGCAGGCCGGACGCAAAGAATCAATTAACCCCGTGGTTTCGGCCGCTTTCTTTGAAATCCAGCTAAACGGTGTTGCCGTATACGGCAAATTTTACATGCTGATCATTATTGTAAAGGAATATGTCGAAATTAGTAGGATTAAGTAAATAGATTTATCATAGCTTTAGGAATTTTGCTATATATGGAGTGGTAAAATGGTTAACTTTAATCAGAAGCTGGAACATGCATGCCGCGTTTTTGCTGTAAGCATAAATCAGGTATGTGAAGATACAGGAATCAGGCCGTTTGCCTTGTATTTGCACGCCACAGATCAGTTGCCGCTCAAACGCAGGGATATGCTTAGATTGTGTGCGTATTTCGGGGTGGTTGATGATTATTTTGTAAATGCCAGGATTCGGTATATCGATCGGGAAAAACTGCCGGAGGTATTGCGTGGTTTTATTACACCCCGGCGCCGGATTATGCATTACGAAGAAAATAATGAAGATGTGCCCATGCTTTTGGGTGAGAAAGCCCTGGCAGAATATAAAAGCATGCTGGCTGCCGTGTATTCAGGCAAGCAGCAATAAAAATCAAATTTAGTATGGTTGGTTGCTCATATAGGTATTCTTTTTTATTTACTACAAAATGACTACTTAGTCACAATTTTGTCATATTTCCAGATTATACTGTGGATAGTAAATAAAGGAGGGATTCCCCGTGAACAAGTTAGCCAAAAAAGTTATCGTTTATTCCCTGGTAGGTATCATGCAATTCGGTTTCGGAGCATCCGTAATAGAAGCCTCTCCCAGAGATCATCATGACTGGCAGGCACACCACCGGTATGATAAAGACCGCGAGCAAAGAATAAGAGAAGAAAATAGGCGGCATGAACGGGAGATGAGACGGCGTCATCATGAGAGTGAAAGAGAATGGCGCGAACGGCAACAACGAGAAAAAGAGCACCATGAAGAAATTATGAGAACACTTGGAGGATTAGCCATTCTGGGAATTATATTAAGCAACAATTGAAAAGAGGAAGCTCCTTTTGCCGGTTGGGCAAAGAGAGCTTCTTTATTATGTTACCGGGCAGGGGTGTTTTGTGCGGCAGCCGCAGGGTAACCGTTGTTCCTTCTCCCGGAGTGCTGTTCAGTTCAAGGGCAACGACTAAACCGATAAAATTGGTTGCGGCGAGAATTTTAGTCAGGTTCTGTAATAAATAGGATTGTTCTGTCAGCAATCAAATTCGGTTGACTAGAAATAGAGGAGAATATAATAGCATGATAAATATTTTGAGTTCTTTTACCTGGGGGGCATTGGTGCTGCTGGCTGCGGCCTGCTGGTGTCACCGGCGGCGGATTTCCGGCTGCAATGAGGCAGTTAAAGCGGATAGCAGAGGGGTGGCTGTTAATGCTTAGGCTGTTTCGGGCATTAGGCTGTGATCTGGGAATTGATTTGGGGACCGCCAACACGCTGGTCCACAGCAAAGGGCAGGGCATTGTTCTGCAGGAGCCTTCGGTCGTTGCGGTGCTCCAGCATACCGGTGAAGTGCTGGCAGTTGGAGAGGAAGCCAGGGCCATGCTGGGCCGGACCCCGGGGAATATTGCGGCCCTCCGGCCGCTAAAAGACGGGGTTATTGCTGATTTTGACGTCACCCAGAAAATGTTAAATTATTTTATTCGGAAAGCGGTTCCTCCGCGTTCTTATATAAAACCACGGGTTGTTATCGGCGTTCCATCGGTCATTACTGAAGTGGAAAAAAGGGCTGTGGTATCGGCGGCTACACAGGCCGGAGCCAAGGAAGTGTATTTAATCGAGGAGCCGATGGCGGCAGCTATCGGTGCAGGATTGCGTGTGGAGGAACCCACAGGCAATATGGTGGTTGATATTGGCGGTGGAACAACCGATGTGGCGGTCATTTCACTGGGCGGTATTGTCAGCAGCCAGGCTATCCGTGTCGGCGGTGATGAAATGGACGAAGCAATCAGCCAGCATGTAAAAAGAACCCATAGTCTGATTATCGGTGAACGGACAGCGGAGACTGTCAAGATGGCTATTGGTTCAGCCATTGCAATGCCGGAAGAAGAAGCAAAACTGGAAATTCGTGGACGCAACCTGTTGACCGGGCTGCCCAAGGCACTGGTTCTTTCGCAGCGGGAGGTGCGGCTTGCTTTAGCTGAACCGGTCGCTGCCATTGTGGAAGCGGTAAAAAGCACGCTGGAAAGCACACCTCCTGAACTGGCCGCTGATATTATTGATCGCGGCATAGTTCTGACCGGTGGTGGCGCTTTGCTGCGGGGGCTGGATGTGTTGCTGGTTAAAGAAACCGGAATTACGGTGTCTATAGCGGAAGAGCCCCTTGCCTGTGTGGCCCATGGAACCGGAAAAGCATTGGATAGCCTTAAAATTCTGCGTCCGATGCATTCCGTATAAGCATGAAGATAAACGTTTTCCGGTTTTAAAAATCCGGTGTATTTTATCAGCTTGCCGGACAGACTTTTAAGGAAAGCTTGTGAACAGTAAAAGGAGGTGGACCGAACTTCCGCTGTTTCGGGAGGTCGGATGTTATTGGACCCTGCGTCGATAGTGTGGAATGTATTTCTGGTTCTGGTTTTAGTTTTGCTAAATGGATTTTTTGTGGCAGCAGAGTTCGCTATGGTGAAAGTCCGCAGTACACGTATTGATACACTGTTACAGGAAGGCAATGCTCGGGCACAATATGCCAAACGGCTGGTAGGCAATCTGGACGCCTATCTGTCGGCCTGTCAGCTGGGAATTACGCTGGCTTCGCTGGGACTGGGCTGGATTGGCGAACCGGCAATCGCCCGCCTGATTGAGCCGGCGCTTCTGAATATAGGGCTGCCGGAAGCCGTTATTCATACGGTGGCCTTTGCGATTGCCTTTTCCATTATTACAGCTTTGCATATCGTGCTGGGTGAACTGGCACCTAAATCACTGGCTATCCAGAAGGCTGACAGCGTGACCATTTGGACTTCAGTTCCGCTTATTGCTTTTTATAAATTTATGTATCCGGCTATATGGGTTTTAAATAGTCTTGCCAACCGGATTCTCCGCATGGTGGGTATTCAGATGGCGAGTGAACAGGAAGCCGCTCATACCGAAGAAGAAATCCGCATTTTGATGGAAGAAAGTCATAAACAGGGTTATATCAATAAAACGGAACTTACTTTTGTCGATAATATCTTCGATTTTGCGGAAAAACATGTAAGTGAAGTGATGATTCCCCGTACCGATATGGTATGTGTGTATGCACAGGACCCGTTTGACGTCAATCTGGAAAAGGCTTTGACGGAACAGCTTACCCGTTATCCTGTCTGTGATCCGGATAAAGATAACATTATTGGCTTTGTGCATATTAAAGATTTGCTGGCGGCACTGGCTAAAGGGCAGAGTCCCGCTCTTACGGAGATCAACCGGGAGATCATGGCGGTACCGGAAGCCATGCCGGTCAGCAATTTGCTCATGCTTATGCAAAAGGAAAAGGCGCAAATCGCCATTGTGATTGACGAGTACGGCGGCACAGCCGGATTAGTGACCGTCGAGGATATTCTGGAGGAAATTGTCGGCGAAATTCAGGATGAGTTTGATGAGGAGCGGCCTGTTGTCGAAATCCGTTCCGATGCGTCCCATTCCATCGACGGGCGCTTGCCCATCGGGGATTTTAATGATATTTTTGGCGTACAGTTGGAGGAGGACGAGGTCGATACCATTGGAGGCTGGCTGTCGGCCAGAGTGGAAATGCCGCCGCAGTTGGGCCACAAAATTACTTATGCGGGCTATGACCTTGTTGTTGAAGAAGTGGACAACATGCGAATCACCCGGGTACTGCTGCGCAAGAATACACAGGAGGACGATATGCCGCAGGAAGAACAAGAATAGGCAGGCCCTTCGCTGCACGTACTGATTAAACTGCTGTACCATTACTCTGGTACTGGCCGCTTCTTTGTTTGATTTTACTAAATAAAAGGCAGGAATTATAAATTTACCGTAACGGCAGGTTTATGCTTTCTTTTCAATTACAATTCCTAGACAACCGTCCGATAATGAATAGGACGGTTGCTTTTGCTGTCTAATTTTACGCTATGAAGGCAGGAAATAATGAGTGAGGCGTTTTTGCATGCAGCGTTTATCTTATCAAGCCATTAGAGCGGCATTGGCCGGTGACAATGTCCCGCAAATACGCAAAATCAGGGACGGCTGCCGGGCAATGTTAAAAGCCAGGCCCGACAGTCTTCCCGGCCTGCGGCTCATGGGAGAAATTGAATACCGGCTCGGTCAATTCAGCCAGGCGGAGAAGTGGTTTAAAAAAGCTCTGGCTATCAGGCCCGGTTCCGCAGAATTACGCTACAATTATGCACAGGCTCTCGCCGGGCGGCAAAGGTATGCTGCAGCCATCAGGGAGTTGCAAAATGCCGTTGCCTTGAGGCCGGAGTATAGCGAGGCATACTATAGCTTTGGCCTGTTTAGCGAACGGTGCGGTGATGAAACCGGCGCGATAGAAGCCTATCGAAAGGCGATTGCCATAAACCCGAATTATGCGGCGGCAATGGACCGGCTGGGTATTATTTTTATGAATCAGGGAGCGTTGACAGAAGCGCTGCTGTGTTTCCGGAAAGTGCTTGCGTTTCAATCCGGCAACCCGGATACTTTGAATCATATCGGTACTATCTATCATCATCAGGGTGAGTTTGAAAAAAGTATAGCCTACTTCCGGCAGGCACTGGCAGTTCGGCCGGATTATCCGGTCACTCTGAACAACCTTGGTGTTGCCCTGAAATCCGCCGGAAAAGTGCAGGCAGCGATTGCTGTCTATGAACAGGCCCTTGCTTTAAAAAGAAACTGGCCGGAACTGGAAACCAATCTGGCCATGGCGCTGCTGGCGTCCGGAGATATGGAAAGGGGATGGCAGAAATTCGAATGGCGGCTAAAGTCTGCCAAGCTGTTTGCCGCCAGACCGAAGATGGTAAAACCCCGCTGGCAGGGAGGAATGACGAAGCAAGGCCGCACCCTGCTGATCCGGGCGGAACAAGGGTATGGTGATACGCTGCAATTTTGCCGCTATGTGCCGCTTGCAGCCAAACTCGGTTTGCGCGTGATACTGGAGGTGCAGCCGCCGCTTGTCAGACTGCTGAGGGCTTTGGACGGTGTCAGCCAGGTGCTCGCCTACGGGCAGCCGTTGCCTGATTTTGATTTTTATTGCCCGATGATGAGCCTGCCCCTGGCTTTTCATACGCAATTGGCAACAATCCCGGCTAACGTACCGTATCTTTCCGTCCCGGAGGAGAGTATTGGCAATTGGCGTAAGCGTATGCCGGACAGCCGGGATATGCTGAAGGTCGGACTGGTGTGGGCCGGAAAACGGCGGGTTGCCTCTGCCGTACTCGCTGCTGCCGACCACAGGCGGTCTATCGATCCTTCCTTGTTTGCCCCATTGCTGTCGGTTGAGGGGGTTCAATTCTACAGCTTACAGAAAGAGGGACCGGCCGCTCCCGTAGCGGCCGGTCTGATCGATATGATGACGGAATGTCAGGATTTTGCCGACACGGCTGCATTGATTGCCAATCTTGATCTTGTTATCAGCGTCGATACGGCGGTAGCCCATCTTGCCGGTGCCATGGGAAAACCGGTGTGGCTTCTTAACCGTTTTGACGGCTGCTGGCGCTGGCTGCAGCAACGGGAGGACAGTCCGTGGTATCCGTCGCTGCGCCTGTTTCGCCAAGCGCAGCCGGGAGAATGGGAAAACGTTATCGCCCTTGTATGCAGGGAACTTCAGCGCCTGGCGGGACAGTTACGCTAATGTCCCTACGTTTTAAAGAAAAAGGCCGTCGCCAATAGATTTAATCGATTGAGACGGCTTTTTATTGATTTGCACCCGTTTGTTCCCGGAGCAGAGCCATGCTTTGCTCCAGCCATTCCACTCGCCTGGGTGACGACCAAAAGGTGTTTACGGCGGAAGAGGTGTTGATGGGCAAACAGGAAGCCGGGGCGAGCACGGTCATTATCGGTGGCGGTTTAGTAGGCTATGAGCTAGCTTTGTGGTTAAGACGCCAGGGGAAAAACGGTAACTATTGTGGAGGACCTTTTGCCTTCGAACTGGCAACGGAGCGTACGCCGAAACAGCCAAAAATGTGATTATTTCGAGGTATGGATGGCGTTTGGTGGCATGGTTTTTTGCATATCGGAATTGGCAGTATGGCTATTGATTAATTTTTCCGGGATGGCCAGAGTCAATAAGCAAGTAACTAAAGCACAGGAGGCAAGGACATACATGCTGACCGTTGTGGAGCCGGTAACATCTTTCAAATAGCCGACCGCGTAGGGACCAAGAAAGCCGCCAAGATTAGCAATGGAATTGATAAGCGCAATACCGACGGCAGCGGTCTCCTCTGAAAGAAATGCACTGGGAAGTGTCCAGAATGTCCCGGCAAAACCGTAAATGCCGATGATGCTAAAAGTAATCCAAACCATTGACCAGACCATGTCATTGGTCATCGTAAGCGCGATTAGCCCGATAAAAGCCGTTGAAATAGGCAGGCCGACATGATAACGGCGTTCCATGGTTTTATCGGAATGCCGGCCGACAGCGATCATTGCCATTACACCGCAAATATAAGGAATCGTAGAGATAAAGCCGACCTGGGTATTGGTCAGCGTTTTGCCCAGCGCTTTAATAATCTGAGGCATCCACATGCTCAGGCCGTACATGGCGCATACATAACCGAAGAAAATAACGGAAAGATGCCACACCCTGGCATTTTTTAAAACTTCCCATTTGGAAACTTTGGTTTTCTGTATTTTAGCCTCATGCTCCTGTTGCAGTTGGTTAACCAGCCATTCTTTTTCATCCTTAGTTAGGAACTTGGCTTGTTCCGGCCGGTCGACCAGATAGAAAAGAGTGGTAATGCCCAGGATCACGGCCGGTAATCCTTCAATAATAAACAGCCAGCGCCAGCCATCCAGTCCCAGCCAATGGACATGATCCATAATCCAGGTCGAAAGAGGACCGGTGATAATGTTATTGAGCGCCATGCCGGTCATGAAGATGGCAATGGTTTTTGCAAGATATTTTGATGGAAACCAATAGGTCATATATAAAATCATGCCGGGATAGAAACCGGCTTCGGCAATTCCAAGCAGAATGCGCAAAATACCAAGCTGTGTAGCATTTTGGATGAAGCCGGTCCCTACAGTTACTAAACCCCAGGTAATCAGAATGCGGGCTATCCAGATACGGCAGCCTAATTTATGCATCAATACATTGCTGGGGACCTCAAAAAAGAAATAAGCAATAAAGAAGATACCGGCGATAATACCGAAGGTGGTGGCGCTGATACCTAACGCTTTATTCATTTCCAATGCGGCAAAGCTAATATTAACCCGGTCCATCATCGCTACTATATACAGGACAAAGATATAGGGAACAATTCGCCAACGCAATTTGTTAATAAGCCGCTCTTCGTTAAACTGAGGCTGAGTCGCTGTCATATTTATACATTCTCCTTTGCATTTTTATCGGGGCATTAGCGTCAGTTAAGGATTTGGCAACAAAGCTGTTTGATATAAACACTAGCATCCGAGTAGTAAAGATACAATACAGTAATCCCCTCCTCAAGAAAAGTAAAACATCATACGTTTAATGTTTGACCTAATTGTAAGGTAAGGACAAACTCGTTGTCAATAATAAACTGAAAATATTAAAAATTATATAATTTACGAAATGTTTAAAAAGAAATAGATTGACAGGGTATTTTTTTATATGATAAGGTAAAGGTAAAACATCATATGTTTGATGTTTAAGTTATTTAAAAAGGGGCGATAAGCATGATGCAGCAAAAAGCTCTTGTAGATTTGCAGGCCATGGCTAACCAGATTCGGCTGGATGTCATGAAAATGGTTTATGAAGCACAGGACGGACATCCGGGACCGGCATTTTCTGCCGCGGATATGATCACAGCGCTTTACTTCAAAGAAATGAATATCAATCCGGCGGAAGCCGGATGGCCGGACCGCGACCGCTTCGTTCTTTCCAAGGGGCATGCCTGTCCTGCTTTATATGCGGCGCTAGCCCGCCGGGGCTATTTTCCCACAACAGAATTTGACGGACTACGTAAAATGGGAAGAATGTTACAGGGGCATCCCGATATGAATAAAACACCCGGAATTGATATGACCTCCGGTTCATTAGGCAACGGGTTATCATTGGCAGTCGGGATGGCTATAGCCGCTAAGTACCGGGGAAAATCTTATTATACCTACACCATTATGGGCGATGGTGAATTACAGGAAGGATTGGTCTGGGAAGCGGCTATGTGTGCAAGCAAATACAAGCTTAACAACCTGATTGCCTTTGTTGACCATAATGGCTGGCAGAGTGGGGATAAGGTGGAAACCGTTAGCGGTTTGCTCCCTCTTCTGCCTAAATGGCAAGCCTTTAACTGGTATTGCCAAGTGATTGACGGGCATGATTTTGTACAAATCAGCGAGGCTGTTGAAAACGCCAAACAGAGTGAAAAACCTTCGGTCATCATTGCCAATACGATCAAGGGGAAGGGCTTATCTTTTATGGAGAATGATAATTCCTGGCATAAACGAATTCCCACAGCCGAGCAATTAGCAACGGCAAATGAAGTGTTAGGGGGCATAGTAAATGGCTAATTATAAAGGAACACGGGAAGCTTTTGCGCAAGCTGTTATGGAATTGGCAGCACAAGATGACCGGATTTTATTTGTATCGGCAGACTCGTTAAAAGCCATGCGCGCCACCGCCTTTGCCGCTGCATTTCCGGATAAATACATTGAAGTCGGGATTGCCGAGCAGAATGCAGTAGGTGTGGCAGCCGGACTGGCTAGTACCGGTTTGATTCCGTTTGTAGGTACTTACAGCGGATTCATTACCATGCGGGCGGGGGAGCAGATGCGGACCTTTGCAGCCTATCCGGGCTTGAACGTAAAGCTGGTGGGCATTAATGGCGGCATATTCTCCGGAGAAAAGGAAGGGGTTACGCATCAGTTTTTTGAGGACCTGGGGATTGTACGTACGATACCGGGTATTACCGTGATTGTTCCGGCCGACGCCCATCAAATGTACCAGGCGGTCAAAGCAGCCGCAGCTATTGAAGGACCCGTGTATATCCGTGCCGGAAGCGGACGGGAGCATATAGTTTATGATGCAGAGACTCCGTTTGCGCTGGGTAAAATACATGTTCTAAACGAGTACGGGAAAGATGTGGCCCTGTTCGCCAATGGCTTTATTGTAAACCGGGCGGTAGAGGCGGCGTCTATCCTCAGGCAACAGGGGATCGGGGTGACACTTGTCGATGTGCCGACCTTGAAACCTCTGGACACGAAGGCCATCGCACGGGTATTAAAGGATTGCGGGACAGCCGTGACGGTAGAGGATCATAATATCATCGGCGGGCTGGGCGACGCCATTGCGAAAGTAAGCAGTGAAGAGTGTCCCGTCCGCATTGAACGTGTAGGATTGCAGGATGTCTTTCCCAGCTCCGGAGCTGCGGAAGAGGTTCTCGATTATTATGGCATGTCGGTACAAGACATTGTAGCTGCAGTAAAGCGGGCATATAACAAAAAACAGGAGGCTTTGTGATGAGTGAAAAAATTACTGTCACCGTAATTGGTGCGGGCGGAAAAATGGGAACAAGAGTCAGCAATAACCTGGTGAAACATCCGGAGACAATTGCCTTGCATTTATGTGAAGCGTCCGAAACCGGCATTCGGGGCATCCGGGACCGGGGTCTTGAGGTAACTCCTGCGGAAGTGGCTGTGCCGAAAAGTAATATTATTATTTTAGCCGTTCCGGATAAGGTGATTTATCAAGTATCCACCGGCATTGTGAACATGATGGCACCGAACAGTACCTTGATTATTCTGGACCCTGCGGCAGCTGTGGCCAAAGAACTGGCTTTGCGGGAAGATTGTACTTTTGTTGTGACGCATCCCTGCCATCCCTCATATTTTTTGGATCAGGATACTCCGGAAGCCAGACAGGATTATTTTGGAGGCGTAGCCGGTAAACAGGATATTGTGATGGCTAAAATTCAAGGCTGTGACGAAAATTTTGCCCAAGCCAGACAGGTCAGTGAAATCATGTTTTCGCCGGTGGTTAACAGCTATGTAATGGGCGTACGTGATATCGCTTTCCTGGAGCCGACGCTGGTAGAGATTCTTGGCGCCACCACATTATATGCTATGGCCGAAACGGTGAAAGAAGCGGAAAGAAGGGGAATTCCCCGGGCGGCAGCGGAGTCCTTTTTATCGGGGCATATTTACAATTTGTCCGCTAATTTTCTGGGAAAATTGAATGCCAAGGTTTCCGATGCCTGTATGGTGGCTATTGAACTTGGCAATAAGCTGGTCCTGAGGGAAGACTGGAAAAAGATCTGGGAGGATGAGGTTCTGGACCGCAGTATAGCGACAATGCTTCATCCGGAGCGGCAATAATCATAAATGCTCCTGCACCTCCGCAACAAATCCTGAATTGCATTGGTAAAATGTCTGATGATATAATGTAGACAATTATGATGCGGATTTTGCGGAAAAAGGGGTAAAGAAAACGGTGGATATGAAAAACGACAATGAGCTTGCTATTTCAGGCATGCTGTCACCAAAACCCAACGAATCGTCGGTTGATTATGTTATTAACAGCATTAAAGAGTTACTGCTTACTAAAAAAATTGTGCCTGGTGACCGTTTGCCGGCAGAAATGGAGCTGGCCAAGCTATTGTCGGTCAGCCGGGGTTCGATCCGGGAAGCGATGAAAATTCTGTCGGCTTTTGGGATTGTGGAAATCAAGCGGGGCGATGGCACCTACGTCTCATCGGATATCGAAGGCAAAGTACTGTTTGATCCGCTGCTTTTCAGCTTTATTCTGTCAGCGCCCGAGTTTGACGAATTAAAAGAATTGCGCGTTTTACTGGAAAAGGACGTAATACGGCTGGCTATTAAAAATGCCGGAGAAGAGGATATAAAGTTATTGAGGCAGTGTTATGAATCAATGGAAACATTAAAACATTCGGAAGATAAAAATTACGATGAGCTGCTGGCCTGTGATATGGAATTTCATTATATTCTCGGTAAATTGACCAAGAACAGACTTTTAGAAAAAATTTACCGCTTTGTAATGGAGTATTTTCAACCGTATACTTTACAGAGTATACGTAACCATACCTATTTTAGCCTGGAATCTAATGAGACGCACAAAAGGCTGCTGACCGCCGTAGAAGAACGCGATGCTGCTTCCGGAGAGTATGCAGTTGAAAATTCTATCCAAGTATGGGAAGAATTGATTTTTAAATGCCGGCCGGAGGCGTGAGTATCGCGTGTTTTTTAGGCAAGCAGTGACGATTCGTAATCTGTCTTTTGCGAAAAGGGGTGGATTCAGTGAAAATGGTTGTCTTAGACGGTTATACATTAAATCCGGGTGATTTGAGCTGGAGCGCTTTGGAAAGGATCGGGCAATGTACGGTATATGACCGGACACCGGCCGATAAGATTATTGAACGTATTGGTGACGCCCAAATTGTTATTACCAATAAAACACCTATAACCCGAGAAATTTTTGCTGCATGTCCGCAAATCGGTTATGTCGGGGTATTGGCAACAGGATACAATGTAGTTGATGTCGCGGCCGCAAAGGAGCGAAATATTGTGGTGACCAATATCCCGACCTATGGTACCAGTGCCGTGTCCCAGTTCGTGTTTGCCTTACTTTTGGAAATCTGTCATCATGTAGGCGCTCATGATGCGGCAGTCCGCAGCGGACAGTGGGTGAAAAGCGGTGATTTTAGCTTTTGGAACTATCCGCTGATCGAATTAAAGGATAAAACTATGGGAATTATTGGTTTCGGCAGAATCGGGCAAGCCACGGCGCGGATTGCCAATGCATTTGGCATGAAGGTGCTGGCGTATGACAACTCCCCGAACAAGACCTTGGAAACAGAATGGCTGCAATATGTGGAACTGGAAGAACTTTATGCAAAAGCGGATGTGATCAGCCTGCATTGTCCGTTATTTCCGGCTACCCAGGGAATGATCAATGCCGCCTCTCTGGCGAAAATGAAACCCGGCGTGATTATTATTAATACGTCGCGCGGACCGTTGATTGTGGAAAAAGACCTGGCAGCGGCGTTACAAAGCGGGCAGGTTTTTGCTGCTGCCTTCGATGTTGTGGAAACCGAACCTATCCCGGCGGACAGCCCGCTGTTACAGGCTCCCCATTGCATTTTAACGCCGCATATTGCCTGGGCGCCTAAAGAATCACGGGCCCGGCTGCTGAATATTGCCGTAGAGAATATAACCGCTTATCTGGCCGGAAAACCGGTTAACGTGGTGAGTTAATAAGTTAATAAAGCGTTTTTAGGGAAATCATGTCTGCAGGGGAGTGTTGAGGCCAATGCTTTGCAAGGCATGATTTTCCATTTTTAAGCAAAGGAGGGGGAGTATGGGCAATATCCATCAGGATGCCGAGACTATGATACGGCAGGGCATTACTGCCGTGTTGCCGCAGGCGGCTGTCAAAGAAGCTCTGCAGGGGAGGCAATTCCCGGGACGGGTGTATCTGGTGGCAATCGGAAAGGCCGCCTATGCTATGGCCAAGGCGGCTCAGGAAGTGTTGGCGGAACCGATTACGGCCGGTGTGGTTATTACAAAATACGGCCATGCGCAAGGGGCTTTGACCGGTATGGATATTATCGAAGCGGGGCACCCGGTGCCGGACGAAAATACGCTGCTGGGAACGGAAAAAGTGCTGGACATGGTCAGTAGCCTTAAGAGGGAAGATACGGTGTTATTTCTGGTGTCGGGAGGAGGCTCCGCCTTGTTTGAAAAACCGGTCGACGGGGTAACGCTTGCTGATCTCAGCCGGATAACCGGTCAGTTGTTGGCCAGTGGTGCCGGTATTGTAGAGATCAATACTATCCGCAAACGGTTGTCCGGGGTAAAGGGGGGCCGGTTTGCACAAGCCTGCCGTCCGGCCGGCATGGTGTCCATCGTGTTGTCCGATGTACTGGGAGACCGGCCGGATATGATTGCATCCGGTCCGGCGTGTGCCGATCAGTCAACAGCGGAAGAGGCACTGGCCATTATCAAGAAATATAAATTAGTTCTGCCCGAACCTGTTTTGGCAAAACTCCGGGTCGAAACCCCGAAGCGGATCGATCATGTGGAAACGATAGTTACCGGCAGTGTCCGGTTTCTTTGTTCGCACATGGCCGGGATAGCCCGGGGATTAGGCTATCAGCCCTGGATTCTTACCACACAGATGGATTGTGAAGCCAAAGAAGGCGGCAGGTTCCTGGCGGCTATTGCGAAAGCGATTTCCGACGGAACGAGTTCGTTTGTGCGCCCCTGTGCCATTATTGCCGGCGGGGAGACGGTGGTCACTGTAACCGGGCAGGGGAAAGGCGGGCGGAATCAGGAGTTTGCCCTGGCTGCTGCCGAAGAAATTGCCGGTTTACCCGATACCCTTATTTTTTCCCTGGGGTCGGATGGAACGGATGGTCCGACTGACGCGGCAGGCGGTTTAGTTGACGGGCAGACAAAGGTTCGTTTATTGGAGAAAAAAATAAAAATCGGGGAATATCTTAGCGATAATAATGCGTATCATGCCCTGCTGGCGTCCGAAGGACTGATTTTTACCGGGCCAACGGGAACCAATGTCAATGATGTGGCGGTGCTTCTGTGTAAATGACAGGTTGTTATTCTTCCAGCATAATACGGAGGATTTGCGGTCGGTTTCCTGCATGCCGTGGTAAGTCCGGAATCCTGCAAAAACGGACTTCACCGGCAGGAAATAAACCTGCTGCAGTAAAGAGAGACTGCAGAGCGGAAGGAAGAAGTTCAGGTTACCCCAGAACTTCCTGCAGGCATTCATGGCAAACCGAGACTACAAAATCCATTTCCCCGCGATTGATGACCAGGGGTGGATTAAAATACAGCACATCCCCCAGCGGGCGGAGGAGAACACCTTTTTTCAGAGCCTTTTTGTAGATTTGATAACCGATGCGCTGTTTGGCAGAAAAGGATTTTTTACCGGAACGGTCGGCTACCAGTTCAATGGCATTGATTAAACCGGTGGAGCGGATATCGCCGACATGAGGGTGGGAACTCAATGTTTCGTGCACCAACCGGTGAAAATATCCGGCATTTTCATTGGCTTTTTCCAAAATTTTTTCTTCCTGCATGATGCTGAGCACTGCGTTGGCCGCCGCACAGGCCAGGGGATTGCCGCTATAGGTATGACTGTGCAGGAAGGCCTTGCCGGCGCTGTAGTCGTCGTAAAAGGCATCATAGAGGGTTTGGGTGGTTACAACGAGGGCCATGGGCATATAGCCGCCGGTCAGCCCTTTGGACAGGCAGAGCATATCCGGGGAAATACCGGCCTGGTCGCAGGCAAACATACTGCCGGTTCGGCCGAAGCCTGTAGCAATTTCGTCGGCGATCAGATGTACCTGATAGTGGTCACAGGCCTGACGAAGTTTTCTGAGGTAGGCCGGAGGATACATTTTCATCCCGGCGGCAGCCTGCACGAGCGGTTCGGCTATAAACGCGCAGACTTCATGGGCATGCTCGGCAAAAGCCTGCTCTGCTGCCAAAAAACATTCCGCATTACAGCTTTCACGGTGCTTGCCGTACCGGCAACGGTAGCAGTCCGGTCCGTCTACCCGGATAATGTCGAGCAATAACGGTTTATACATCTGGGAATATAAGTCAACTCCGCTAACGGATAAGGCGCCTACCGTTTCACCGTGGTATGCATCGCTAAGGGCCATAAACCGTGTTTTTTGCGGACTGCCTGTTTGGTGGTGATACTGAAAACTCATTTTCAGGGCTGCTTCAACCGCGGAAGAACCGTTATCCGTAAAGAAAAACTTAGTCAGTCCGGCCGGAAGGATACCGGTAAGACGTTCGCAAAGTTCAATGGCCGGCCTATGGGAAAAATTAGCAAAAATAACATGTTCCAACTGGTCGAGCTGTTTTTTTACCGCGTTGTTAATACGCCGGTTACAGTGTCCCAGGAGATTGCACCACCAGGAACTGACAACATCGGCATAGCGGTTGCCATAAATGTCGTACAGGTATATGCCCTGGGCGTGATCGATGATAATGGGCGGCAATTCCTCGTAGTCTTTCATTTGTGAGCAGGGATGCCAAATGTGCTCTATATCTTTTCGGGCGAGATTCATGTTTAAAATACCTCCTTATAAAGACCGCACAAGGCAGCCGTATCCAGCGTAACATTGCCGGCATGGTCGCCGACACAGGCAATTACAGGCAGCTTCAGAAGGCGTTCGATACAGGCCTTGTTGTCCCGGTGCAAATAACTGGCAGTATCAAAGTGATTAAGAATAATGCCTTTGACCGTTAGTCCCTGGCTTTGGGCATAATGCACCGTTACGACGGTGCTGTTGATGGAACCCAGTCCGGATGGGGCTACAATCAATACATCAAGTTGCAGCAGTTTTATAATATCTGTCTGCATGAGAAGCTTATCGTCCAGACGCAGGGGACAGACGATGCCGCCGCAGCCTTCCACGGTGAGATAATCATACATTTTCGTAAACCGGATAAAATCGGCAAGGATAACACCGCTTTCGATGGGATGCTGTTCGATTTGTGCCGCCAGATGGGGCGATACGGCTGTCCGATACATATAAGAGGTTAACGAACGTGCCGGAACCTCCAGCCCTGCGGTTTTGGCCACATAGCTACAGTCGCCGGGCACCCATTCGCCGTTTATATGCTCTGCGCCGCTTAGGGCAGGCTTATAGTAGCCTGCGTTTAGGCCGTCGTCGCGCAGCTTTTTGACAAGCAGAGCCGTAATGTAGGTTTTACCTATATCCGTCCCGGTTGCTGTAATAAAAATACCTTTACTCATAGCAGGTCACCTCGGAAAATAAGTTACGCCGCAATCATAAGAAGAACGGACGAGAAATCCGGTAATTTACCGGATGGCCGTGTTTGCCCGCAACGGGATTGCGGTGTTAGAATTATTATAACGCTTACTTTCGTATTGTCAACAACTACTAATTTTATGGTTGACAATACGGAGCTGTTCTGGGATAAGGAGGGGAAGCTGCCGAACAAGTAGATAAGATCGCTTGGACAGGAAGAACTGCGGTATTACAGGAAAGTGGGGAAAATGTGCACATGAACACCATATAATGAGGGAGATGGAATGATGAAAATTTCCATTGTAGAGCCGCTGGGAGTGGCTAAAGAAAAAATTATGCAGATAGCTGCCGAGAAACTAGGCAGTCAGGCGGAAGTGATATATTATGACACGGCACCTGCCGGCACAGGGGAAGTCGTCGCCAGGTCGGAGGATGCTGATATTGTGGTTTTGGCGAATATGCCTTACCGTAGGGAAATCATCGAAAAATGTTCAAAGCTGAAAATGCTCTCGGTGGCCTTTACCGGGGTTGATCATATTGATATGTCCTATTGTCAGGAAAGGAAAATCATGGTGTGCAACTGTGCGGGTTATTCCAATGAAGCGGTGAGTGAACTGGTATTTTCCCTGGTATTGGGGTTGTACCGCCGGATTATTGCCTGCCATAATGCCGTGAAGCAGGGGAAAACAAGGGAAGGGCTGATTGGGCTCGAATTGTCGGGCAAAAAATTCGGGATTGTTGGTACCGGGGCTATTGGGCTGAAGGTAGCGGCCCTGGCGAAGGCTTTTGGCTGTGAAATATTTGCCTACAGCCGGACCAAAAAGGCGGATGCCGGTGTCCAATATGTTGATCTGGATACATTGATGGCGGTTTGCGATATTGTATCGCTGCATGTACCGCTGACCAGCGGTACCAAAGGGCTGATCAATGCAGAAAAACTGGCACTGATGAAACCCAATGCGATATTAATTAATACTGCCAGAGGGCCGGTGGTTGATTCGGAAGCATTGGCGGCTGTATTAAAGCAAGGCAAAATAGCCGGGGCGGCCCTTGATGTCTTCGAGCAGGAACCGCCGATTCCGGCGTCTCATCCCCTGCTGCAGGTTTCCAATGTCATTTTGGCGCCGCATATCGGTTTTGCCACAGAGGAGGCATTAGAAAAAAGAGCGATTATTGCTTTTGAGAATGTCAGACAATGGCTGGCCGGCACACCGCAGAACGTAATATAGAGAAGGTGAATCCACCATGACACACGGTATTCTGGGAAAAGCGAATGGAAAATATCCGGCATGGACTGGAGCGGATTAATACATAGTTCCACGCCGGAGTAGGTGCAAACGGGTTTTGTTTACCGAACGAAGGTCACGCCAGATTAAACTGCTTTCCAGCTTAGGCCGGAAAGCAGTTTTTGGTGCAAGGCATAAATACTCGGCAAGGGAGCGTCAATCAACTCATTCTGGTTAGCATCGCTAACCTCCAGCGCATCCGCGTTTAACTCCGGGAACAGGTTCATAAGCATAGATATATTACGATGTACTGGTTGGCAAATCAATTTATTATAAAGTTAACACCCGCTGAACGGTGTAGGCTTTTGCTTAACCGGGGCCGTTTATGGTAAGATATGACTGTTAAATAAATATGGTGATATTTGAGCAAGTACGTATGTCTCAGCTGAAATGATTGTATCATGCTAACGGAGGTCTCTATGTCTATTTGGCTAAAATTTTTGCAGTATTATAAGCCGTATCGGCGGCTATTTTTTACCGACTTAGTCTGTGCATCAGGAGTTGCCCTGGTGGACATTACTTTTCCTCAGGTTCTGTACTATCTTACCCACAGCGTTTTTACCAGGAGTGCGGCAGAGATCCGGGCAGTACTGTTGCTGATTCTTGCGGGCATGACGGTGCTGTACGGTATCCGGTATTTTTGCCAGTATTATATAACCACCTGGGGGCACATTATGGGGGCGCGGATGGAAAGCGATATGCGCCAGGATCTGTTTGATCACTATCAGCGGCTTTCTTTTTCTTATTACGATCGTAACAATACCGGCGAAATGATGTCCAAGCTGGTATCCGACTTGTTTGACATTTCGGAACTGGCCCACCATGGACCGGAGAATCTATTCATTTGCAGTCTGAAAATTCTTGGTTCCTTCGCCCTGTTGCTATTTCTCAATGTCAAAATGACCTTGATTCTGTTTGGTGTTACACTGTTGATGATTGGTTTCAGCATTTATAAAAACCGGAAGATGAAAGCCGTTTTTATGGACAACCGGAAAAAGATTGCCGGAGTTAATTCGCGGGTACAGGACAGTCTTTCCGGCATTCGTGTGGTTAAGTCATTTGCCAATGAAGAACTGGAACGGGAAAAATTCTGCGACAGTAATCTGCAGTTTTTAGATTCAAAAGTGGAAAGCTATCGCATTATGGGAAGTTTTCACGCGGGAAACGGTTTATTTCAGGGATTATTGTATACGGCGGTATTGGTCAGTGGCGGTTTTTTTGTTGCCGAGGGGACGCTGGAAGTTTCCGCCCTGGCCGTCTATGCCTTGTATATCGGGATTTTTATGAATCCTATTGATGTGCTTATTAACTTTACAGAACAGTTCCAAAAAGGTTATTCCGGTTTTCAACGCTTTGTGGAAGTTGTGAATACAATACCGGAAGTGCTGGAAAAACCGGATGCCCTGCCGTTGGGCAATGTCATAGGGCATATTGAATACCGCGACGTTTCTTTCCGCTATAACCATGATACCCAGGTGCTGGACGGAGTGGATATTGTCATTGACGCCGGCAAAACAGTGGCTTTAGTGGGACCGTCAGGCGGCGGCAAGACCACCTTGTGTTCGCTGTTGCCGCGTTTTTATGATGTCAGCAGTGGTGCGGTGCTGATTGACGGCAAGGACGTCCGGGATGTTACCTTAAAATCATTGCGCAGTGCCATCGGAATTGTGCAGCAGGATGTGTATATGTTTGCCGGTACGATACGGGAAAATATTGCTTACGGCAAGCCGGGGGCTACGGATGAAGAAGTCATCGAGGCGGCAAAAAACGCCAATATCCATGAGTTTATCACCGGACTTGCCGACGGCTATAACAGCTATGTAGGTGAGCGGGGGACCCGGCTTTCCGGGGGGCAAAAACAGCGGATTGCCATTGCCCGCGTATTTTTGAAGAACCCCGGCATTCTGATTCTGGATGAAGCCACCTCCGCGCTGGATAACGAGAGTGAGCGCTACATCCAGGCTTCGCTGGAGCGCCTTTCCCGAAACCGGACAACCATTGTGGTAGCCCACCGGCTCAGTACCATCCGCAACGCCGATGAGATCATTGTGATTAACCATAACGGTATTCAGGAACGGGGCAGTCATGAAACCCTGCTGGCTCAAAACGGCCTCTATGCCAAATATTATAATATGCAGTTTGAAGGGCTGGATGAATTGCAGAACGGATAACAGGAGCAAACTGCTTTTCTAAAATCAGAACCGCTATTCGTCTTTACTGGACAAATAGCGGTTCTCAGAAGCTGGTTTAGGGCAGTGCCGGAGGGGTGGCTAAAGGGTTACTATTGATTTTACGGTATTGGTCAGTGCAGTTTCACCTTCAGCGGTCCAGAGCAGATAAAGTTGTTCAAGGGTAGCCTGAGAAAAAACATAGTTACGCAATGCATAAAATTTTTTGGTTTTTAGATCCGCACTTGTCATGTTGAACTCTTTTTGGGCGATTTCTTCCAGTTTGGCAATCATCCATTTGGCGGCGGGAACAGATAAAACCCAGTCATGGTCGCCCAGATGGGTGATGAACCCTTCCGCACGGCGGGGCAAAGGCAGGGTTTTGCCATCCGGGGCGAGCAAGCCGAGTTTAACCGGATTTTGCTGGGCTAAAATGGAGGCTGCGGAAATCCAGCCGACGACTTCGGACTCGTCGGCATCCGTGCCGGGATGATTATGGGCGCAGGCCATAGCGACGATTAATTCGGACGGCAGCTTGCGGTGAATAAGTTCGGCAATGGAGAGGATGTGGTGGGACCCGGTTCCGGCGATGGGGTATTCGGTTCTGGCGGCACCATTTTCCTGCCATTGGAATACCCAGGGTTTATGTAAATCGTGCAGTGATTGGGCGGCAATGATAATGTCACGATTCAATGGGCAGGCGTAAGTTTCTTTATAAGCATGGAAAAAGCCAATACTGGCTTGGACATTTACAGCTACGTGAGTGGCCAGGCCGCCTGGATAAGAGTGATGACTGCCATAGCCGCTGCCAGGTGCCGCAAAGAAAGGAATTACTGTCTGGCCGGGATCGGAACATGGGGGTAAAAATTCATCCAGAGCCGCGTTGGCTTTAAGGTAACCGGCAGCTACCAGACGTTGTTTAACTGTTTCTTTAGCCGTAGTATCCGGATAAAGTTCCAGCAGGCGGGGGGCCGGATTTTTCAGTATTTCACAGGTCGTACGGCGTAGCTCGGGGTTTTGGATTTCGCCCGCCGTTTTTAGCAGAAACTCATAGGCAGGTTTGATATAGGGCGATTTTTCCGCCATGGCGATCGGGCTCATAGACATACATTCCTGCAAAGATAGTTTGGTGGGCGCGACAGGGCTTTTGGCGAATGCGGGAAGCTGCAGCGACGCAAATGAAAGCATGGAGACGGCTCCGGCTGACAGTTTTAGAAAATCACGGCGGTTGCATTCACCGTTTATACTTTCAAGGATAGTTTTCATTCCGGCCATTCCTCCTAAAGTTTATCGTTAATTTCATTGTAATCGTATAAATGGAAGATTATGTTAAAGGAACGTAAAACATGCGTAAATTTTAAACACTACAGCTTTTTAATAAAGTCTGTTGCAAGATGAAGCAGTTTCGGTCCCGGGGACCTTGATCTGCAAACTGCAGTTGTAGTATAAAAAGGAAAGGCTCCTGTTCAGTCGGATGATTGAACAGGAGCCTATTTTAGTAAATTCCCCAACCACACAAAAAAGGGACCGTCTCAGAGGCAGTCCCTTTTCTGTGTGTACATATTGTGTCGATATTGTAACATTGCTGTAACAATCGCCTTTTAAAATAAGGATAATTATTCCAAGA
>NZ_CYSP01000014.1 GCF_001298735.1 Propionispora sp. 2/2-37
ATGACAGCCACAATTGCAATCGGCATCATGTATTTTAATGGTGTCAAGCTGTGCTTTTACCTGTCCTTTTATATGGTCAATATATTGGCGTCGTAAAACCAACTGTTCTTTCTTTTCCATTTCGGTTAAAAGACCCTGATGTTGCTTGCGGGCCAATTCGTTAATTCTTGCAATTATTTCCGGAGTTATCATTTCTATCCTTCCCATCTCATAGATAATAACCGTTGATGGCTAGAATCTTATCAAATTATCCGGTGACTGTCAACTGCGGCTGAGTCCATTGAACCAGATAGAGATCAGGGTAAACTTAAATAAAATTTAGTGAATCAATTGATAAAAACATAGTATAATGGTAAAGAACATAATAGTATTGATAAATGACCTTAGTCCTGTAAAAGGAGGCGAATTTTTACATGTATGATTTGCTTATTATAGGTGGTGGACCGGCAGGTATGACCGCTGCAGTATATGCAGCGCGCAAAAAAATGAATACGCTACTCATTACCAAGGAGTTTGGTGGTCAACCAATGTGGACGATGGAAATCGAAAACTATATGGGGTATCAGTTTGTGACCGGGCCTGAGCTTATGGCTAAATTTGAAGAACAGGTGCAGCGTTTCTCAACTCCTATAAAATATGAAGAAATAAACAAGCTGGTACGCAATGACGATAGCACGTTCACGGCAATTGGCAATGAAGGCGGTGAATATCGTGCAAAAGCGGTTATTATCGCTTCAGGGAAGAGGCCACGTCTGTTAAATGTACCAGGGGAAAAAGAGTTTACTGGCCGTGGGGTTAGCTATTGTGCCACTTGTGACGGTCCACTATTTGCCGGCAAAACAGTTGCCGTCATCGGAAGCGGAAATTCTGCCGTACAGGCGGCCGTTGAATTGGGAAATGTAGCTGAAAAGGTATATATCGTGGTGCGAAAAGCTTATAGAGCTGATGAAATATTGCTTGATAAGATGAAAAAGCTCAATACGGTTACGGAAGTTATAGGTTATGTTGCGCAAGAAATTATTGGTGAGCAGTTTGTTGAAAAACTGGTTATTGCCAGCAGTGACAGTAAAGAAACCAAGGAATTGTCAGTACAAGGCGTTTTTGTAGAAATTGGTTTAATGCCTAATTCGGAATTTCTTGCTGACATGGTTCAGCTCAATAGAATCGGCGAGGTGCAGGTGGATTGTCATACTAAGACCGGCATTCCCGGACTTTTTGCTGCTGGTGATGTAAATGACGGTCCCGACAAGCAAATTGTTATTGCAGCGGGAGATGGTGCCAAGGCTGCTTTAATGGCATATGATTATTTATTGCGAACTTAGACAAGTGTGCCTAAAATTATTTTCACGATTTTATGAATAAGCAGTGAGACATGCAGTGCGTTACGGCATGGCTCACTGTTTTCTATATATCTGAAAAAATAAATATTTTCATTAGGTCTTGGCTTTTTGAAAATATTGCGTATAATATATATAATTCAACATTTTAATCTATCGTGATTATATGTCAAAAATTAAAGATAAATTTGGAGTGTGGTTATAATGAAAGTTGTGGTTACTATTGTCGGGGAGGACCGGGTTGGGATTATTGCCATGGTAAGCGATATTCTAGCAAGAAACAAAGTGAACATCTTAAACATTAATCAAAACATCGTAAATGGTTTTTTTAACATGGTTATGATTGCAGATATGTCGGATAGCAGCATTAAATTAAAAGATTTGCAATGTACGCTAAAAGAAAAAGGGGAAGAAATTAACTTAGATATAAAAGTGCAGCATGAAGATATATTCCGGATTATGCATCGTGTGTAGTGTGGGATTAAGGAGGCTTTATCATTGTGTTAACAATTCAAGATATTTTTGAAACAAACCGGATGATCGAAGAAAATAAACTTGATGTTCGGACTATCACCATGGGAATTAGTCTTAGAGATTGTGCTCATCCGGATGTAAAAATCTTTTGCCGCAATATTTATGATAAAATTACCCATTTGGCTGAAAACTTGGTGCGTACCGGAGAGGATATTGAAGCTGAATATGGCATACCCATTATTAATAAACGTATTTCCGTTACTCCCATTGCCATTGCGGCAGAAAGCTGTAACACGGATACCTTTGTTCCGGTTGCACAAGCATTGGATGAAGCAGCAAAAATAGTTGGGGTGAATTTTATCGGTGGATTTTCCGCCTTGGTGGAAAAAGGATATACCAGGGGGGACCGTATTCTCATAAAATCTATTCCGGAAGCGTTGGCACGTACAGAACGTGTTTGTTCCTCGGTTAATGTGGCATCTACCAAGGCAGGGATCAATATGGATGCCGTCCGCGAAATGGGCGAAGTTATAAAACTCGCAGCCGAACTTACCAAAGATCGCGATGCTGTTGCCTGCTCAAAACTGGTAGTGTTCGCTAATGTTCCAGAGGACAATCCTTTTATGGCCGGGGCTTTTCATGGCGTTGGTGAAGCGGAAAGCGTCATCAGCGTGGGTGTCAGCGGACCCGGTGTAGTAAAGCGGGCGCTGGAAGATGTAAAGGGTGAGGATTTCAGTGTAGTCGCGGAAACTGTCAAAAAGACGGCTTTTAAAATCACCAGAGTCGGCCAGTTAGTGGCTAGAGAAGCTTCCAGGCGTTTGGACATACCATTTGGTATTATTGATTTATCTTTGGCACCGACACCTGCAGTAGGTGACAGTGTTGCTCATATTTTAGAGGAAATGGGTTTGGAAAGTTGTGGTGCGCCCGGCACAACGGCAGCCCTAGCTCTTTTGAATGATGCAGTGAAAAAAGGCGGACTGATGGCCTCTTCCCACGTAGGTGGTTTAAGCGGAGCGTTTATTCCTGTCAGTGAAGATGCAGGAATGATTGCTGCTGCCGAACGGGGAAGTTTGAGCCTGGAAAAATTAGAAGCGATGACCTGTGTATGTTCTGTTGGTTTAGATATGATTGCCATACCGGGTGATACTTCGGCTGCAACGGTTTCCGGCATTATAGCTGATGAAGCGGCAATCGGGATGATTAATAATAAAACCACGGCTGTCCGTATTATTCCTGCGCCAGGGAAAAAAGCGGGAGATAAAGTGGAATATGGCGGGTTATTTGGCTATTGTCCAATTTTTCCGGTAAGTACGTTCAAGTCTGATGAGTTTATTGCGCGTGGAGGAAGGATTCCCGCGCCGATCCGGAGCTTGACCAACTAATTCTAAAGTAGAAGGCAGCTGAAAATGATATGCGAATTACAAAAGCGGTGAAACAGCAGATGCTGGCATTACTGGAAGAAGCCTATCACAATACCACAACAGCGCTACATTACTCTACTCCATTCGAATTATTGATTGCAGTTATTTTATCGGCACAGTGTACAGATGTCCGGGTCAATATGATTACCGGCAGAATCTTTCCCCGCTACAATACACCGGAGGCCATGCTGGAACTGGGACAGGAGGCTTTGAAAACTTTAATTCGTGATTGCGGGTTATTTCACAGTAAGGCCCGCAATATTCTAGCGACTTGCGAGATATTATGTGCGCGATTTCAGGGGCGGGTTCCGGAAACTAAAGAAGAATTAATGGTACTACCGGGAGTTGGCCGTAAAACTGCAAATGTTTTAATTAGTCAGTTGTTCCACATTCCCGCGATTGCAGTGGATACACATGTATTCCGTGTTGCAAACAGGATGGCGTTAGCTAAGGGTAAGACACCATTGGAGGTTGAAGAGGGGTTAATGAAAGCTATTCCCAAAAATAAATGGAGTGAAGCGCATCATTGGCTGATTTGGCATGGACGGAAAATTTGTAAAGCCCGCAGGCCTGATTGTGCGTTTTGTTGTGTACAAGAGCTATGTCCGAGTGCGGCAACATTTTAACAGGATGAGTCACCTTGTTGCGCGGATGCTTTCTAGAGAGTATAATTTTAGATGGCGTTGGGAGGAGAATGAAGGGTGATTTATCGCAAGGCAAATTTTAAAGATGTGGAGCCTATTCATAAATTGGTAAATGATTATGCTGAAAAGGGAGTTATGTTGTCAAGATCACGTAATGTATTGTATGAGACATTACGTGATATGATTTTAGCGGAAGAAGAAGGCGAAATTGTAGGAGTTGGTGCTCTGCATCTGGTATGGGATGAATTGGCTGAAATTAGGGCGATGGCCATTGCTCCCGGTCATACGAGAAAAGGAATTGGCAGAAGTATTGTTAAAGCGTTGATTGCCGATGCCGAGCAATTGGGGATTAAAACCTTGTTTACCTTGACCTATCAGCCTGAATTTTTTGGCTCCTTGGGATTTACAGAAATCCCCAAAGAACAATTGCCGCATAAAGTGTGGAAAGAGTGTATCAACTGTGCCAAGTTTCCTAATTGTGATGAAATTGCTATGATTAAGATGATTTGATGTAAATCCGTATCACTGTTATAAGGATGCGGATTTTCCTGTGTGTATACCAGTTCTGATTTACTGTTGAAGCGTAGAAATTCTATGATTTTCCAGAACGAATTTTGAAATGTTTATTGAAAAAGTATGTAAGAAAAGTATAATGTATATTGAAGATTACATGAAATACAGGTGCAGGTACTGCATAGATGTTCTTCATCTTGTTGTTAACAAATTTGTTTTATAAGGAGAAGAATATGGAAATTAAGTCGATAAAGAAGCTAAAATTATATGGGTTTAACAATCTGACAAAGACGTTAAGTTTCAATATGTATGATATTTGCTATGCGAAAAGCCCGCAGCACCGTCAGGAGTATATTGAGTATATTGATGAAGAGTATAATGCTGACCGTCTGACCGGTATTTTAACCGAGGTGGCCAACATCATTGGTGCTCACATTTTAAATATTGCTAAACAGGACTACGATCCACAGGGAGCCAGCGTTACCATGTTAATATCGGAAGGAAAGCTTTCATCAACTCCGACAGAAAGCCTTACCGGAGGATCCTGTGGTCCTCTGCCAGATGCGGTGGTAGCTCACTTGGATAAAAGCCATATAACCGTTCATACTTATCCGGAAAGCCATCCGGATAAAGGAATCAGCACTTTTCGGGCGGATATTGATGTTTCGACATGTGGGGAGATTTCACCGTTAAAGGCATTGAATTATCTGATTAACAGTTTCAGTTCGGATATAGCCATTATTGATTATCGGGTTCGTGGATTTACCAGAGATATCAATGGGAAAAAGTTCTATATTGATCATAAAATTAATTCTATCCAAAACTATATTGCGAAAGATACGCGTGAACTTTATCAAATGATTGATGTTAATGTATATCAGGAAAATATATTTCACACAAAAATGCTTTTAAAAGAGTTTGATTTGGACAATTATTTGTTTGGCACAGATCAAAAGGAATTGTTGCCAGGTGAAAAGAAAAAAATAAAACAACGACTAAAGAAAGAAATGGCGGAAATATTCTATGGAAAAAACATCCCTAAAGTATGAAGGGATGTTTTTTTTGTGGCATAAAAAGAGCCCGTAATGATCTTCGCTCCGGCTATAGCTGACCATTACATACCTATACGCAATCTTTCGACTACGTATAAGCATTACACAGCCAACCATAACCTTTGCTCGATTACTGAAAGTACCTGCGAAGCTTACTGCAATCTCCCGACTGCAATAAACCTCTTTGATAAATTCCCGGGACGAATCTCCGGAACCTTCAGCAATCTTAGCTCGACCATTATACATCCCTTTTGACCACACGACAACAGTTGGGCTGCCGTACAGCCTTACAAGACCTATAATGATCTTCCCGCCGACCAATACCGAACCCGCAGACCCGGCATTGATCTTTGGCCGACCAACGTCGAACTCCGGTGAGAAATCCGGCGTCAGTCTTGGCTCAACCACTACGAACCCTTACATATAATAGTATGGCTTAAAACAGGATAATTATTCTGAAAAAATATATCAATTGAGTTACACAAACGTAATAGCATGAGAATAGCAGGATAAAATTTGATAGTAAAAGGAATTAATTTTAAATTGAATATTGTAAAAAAAATGTCGTTGTAATATCTTTGTAACAATTTAGTAACAATTATCTGTTATGATAGTAATAAACTTTTCAGAAAGATTTTTGACAAAGTTGGAGCACGAGAAGGAGGTTTTTAGTTTGAGCTTTCTGAGTCAATTCGTAAAACGGGGTGCCGCGACCATGATTGGAGTGTGTATGCTAGGCTGGACATCGGTTTCTGCTGCGCCACTTTCGCTGGAAGAAGCGATAAATATGGCCCTGGAAAATCATTTGGATATAAAAATGGCTGAGAATGAACAAAAGCAGGCCAAATATGAGCTGAAAAGCACGCAAGGCAGCCAGGGGCTGTCAGTTGACGCTTCGAATACCTTGTACTTAAAAAAAGTGAATGATTCTGCCAGCACAAGCAATAGTGATATTTCTTTATCATTACCATTATATACCGGTGGGAAAAATGAAGGAAATGTAGAAATTGCCAAAAATGATGTGACGATTGCCGAATTAAATCTTTTAAAGACCAAGCAGGATGTAAGACTCAAGGCTGTGACTGCTTATCTGGATGTGATTGAAGCTCGTAAAACTCAGGAAGTCGCACAGGAAACGGTCGATAACTATCAAATGCATTTGGATAACGTAAAAGCCCAGTACAGTGCCGGTAATGTAGCTAAAGCGGACGTGTTAAGATCTGAGGTAGAACTGACGGATGCCGAACAAACGTTGTTAAAGTCGAAAAATGCTTATGAAGTAGCTGTTAATACGTTGAAAAATGTAATACGCTGGAAAAGTACTGAACCATTAGAATTTACAGATGAATTCCAATATGCTCCTTTTCAGATGGCGATGGACGAAAGTGTAACATTTGCTAAGAATCATCGTCCTGATATAACGAAATACCGCCTGGCAATCCAGTCGGCGGAGAAAAGTGTAGATGTTGCTGCAGCCGATCGCAAACCGTCGATAGCTTTAACAGCAGGAACCAGTTGGGACAGTAATGTTTTTCCGAATCCAGGGGATACGGATACCTTTGTAGGAATTACTTCTTCCTGGAACCTATTTGACAATCAAATAACAAAGTCAAAGGTGAAAAAAGCGGAAATCGGTGTTGACACAGCGCAAAAGGAACTGGAATCACAGGAAGATGAAGTGGAGGTAACCGTAAAAGAATATTACCTCACCATGAAAGAGGCGGAAAAAAGGCAGAATACGACACAAATTGCCATAAATAAGGCCAAGGAAGATTATTTTATAGCGCAGGAAAAATATAAGGTCGGAGAAGGAGTTCTTCTTGATGTTATCGACGCACAATTGGCATTAACGACCGCAAGAAACAATTATATTCAAGCTCAATACGATTACGCGACGTACAAGGCAAAACTGGAAAATGCTATGGGGATGGACTAGACTGGGGGTAAAATAATGTGGAAAATCATGAATAAAAAGAAATGGATCGCGGCCTTAGTGCTTATTACGGGAGTTGCCGGAGGAGCTTTTTATTATTATCAGACCTTAAGCAGTAAAACAAACAGCAATCAGCAGACCGTAGCAGTAACAAGGGGAACTATTACTTCCGAAGTTACTGCCACCGGGACAGTAAAGCCGATTAATGCGGTTGATATTTCTTCAAAGGTCACAGCTTTTATCAAGGAAGTTAAAGTAAAAGAAAATGATATTGTTAAAGCTGGACAAATTTTAGCCATTTTAGAGGACAAATCCTTAGAAACCTCGCTGGAAAAAGCCCAATATGAAGTTAATAATACGGGGGCGAAGTATCGACGGTTACAATATCTGCATTCGATCGGTGCTAAATCAGATGCTGATCTGGAAGATGCATTACTCAACTATCAAACAGCAGTGTCTAACTATGATGAGGCGAAGTCGAATTTAAATGAAACGGTGCTGGTTTCACCCATTGATGGGATTGTACTCGGAGAGCCGTTGTCGGTGGGATCGTTAGTTACGGCTGGTGTCAATGATCCGAAAGTTATCATGATGCTTGGTGATATATCAGGAAAAATTGTTAAGGTAAAAGTGGATGAGACCGATATTGGCAAAATAAAAGTAGGACAGCAGGCGACGTTTACTGTTGATTCTTATCAAAATCATACTTTTACCGGTAAAGTCAGCAAAATTGGTCAAATTTCCACTGATACGACGACAACTTCTACTTCATCTTCATCATCCTCCTCTTCGTCGTCCTCTTCTTCGTCATCCTCAAGCAGTGTTATTTACTATTATGTAACACTGTCAGTAGAAGACCCGGAAAATTTATTAAAATCTGAAATGACAGCACGTGTTAATATTAAAGTTGATGAAAAAGACAATGCAATGCTCATTCCTTTGGCGGCTTTGAAAAGCAGTGCCGAGGGACAATATGTGACTGTAGTGCATAGTGACGGTAAAACAGAAAATGTTCCTGTTACAGTTGGGCTGACTAGTGGCGATAAGGTAGAAATCATTGATGGTGTAAATGAAGGCGATATTTTAGTGATATCTTATACGAAGTCACAGAGTGAAAGCACTTCTAAACAAAAGAATAATGGACCTCCACCGCCAATGTAGCGAGAAAAGGGGTTGAATACTAGTGGGGATTGTTTTAGATAACATAACGAAACACTATCGGATGGGAGAAGAAACGGTGGCGGCGCTTGCCGGCGTTTCCCTAGCAGTTAAAGATGGTGAATTTGTGGCGATTATGGGACCTTCGGGCTCAGGAAAATCGACAATAATGAATATTCTTGGTTGCCTTGACCGTCCGAGCAGTGGATCATACTTACTGGATGGTCAGGAAGTGGCTGGCTTGAACGATGACGAATTAGCAAGAACACGGAATAAACGCATCGGTTTTGTTTTTCAAAACTTTAATTTATTATCCAGGGTTTCGGCCCTTGAAAATGTGGCATTGCCTTTAGTTTATGCCGGAGTTCCGGAAAAAGAGCGCTTACAACGGGCGGCCACGATGCTGGACTCTGTCGGATTGTCTGCCCGTAAGCGGCATTTACCAAATGAATTGTCCGGCGGGCAGCGTCAGCGGGTAGCCATCGCACGGGCGTTGATAAATGATCCTAGCATCATTATGGCTGATGAACCGACAGGCAATTTGGATAGCCGCTCCAGTGTGGAAATCATGAAAATCTTTGGAGAACTGTACCAGCAAGACAAAACGGTGATTTTGGTTACCCATGAACCTGATATTGCCGAATATGCGAAACGGGTTATTATGGTTCGTGATGGATTGATTATCAGTGATGAACAAAGGAGCTAAATTATGTTTAAAGAAAGTATTGCCATTGCATTACGGGCGCTGCTGACCAATAAGCTCCGTTCTGTTCTAACCATGCTAGGGATTATTATCGGTGTTGGTGCAGTTATTGCCATGGTATCGATTGGTATGGGAGTTAGAGAAAAAGTGCAAAGTTCCATTGCCAGCCTGGGCAGCAATATGTTGATTATAACGCCGGGAGCGGCATCCTCTCAGGGCGTCCGTTCTGCTTCCGGGAGCAGTACCACATTACTATTAGTAGATGCCGAATATATAAAAAAGACGGTACAAGGAATTGATTATGTAGTGCCTTCAGTGAGTAAATCCTATCAGATTATTGCCGGAAACCAGAACTGGACGACTAGTGTACAGGGAATTACGCCTGAATACATGGCGATTCGAAGCCTAAATGTTGGCAGTGGCAGTTTTATTACTCAACAGCATATCAATTCCCGCAACCGGGTGGCTGTCTTGGGCTCTACTGTGGCGGCAAACCTGTTTGGTGAAACAAATCCGGTCGGGCAAAATATACGTATTAATAACACACCCTATCAGGTCGTCGGTGTTTTGGACAGCAAGGGACAGTCTGCTATGGGGCAGGATCAGGATGATGTTGTGATGATTCCGCTGACAACGGCCCAGGAACGGTTACTAGGCATCACCTACATTAATTCTATTAGCGTCCAAGTAGGTCAAATGGAAGATATGGATCAGGTCCAGGTACAGATTACTTCTTTGTTGCGGCAACGCCATAAAATTACCGGAGACAAAGAGGATGACTTCACGGTTCGTAATTTAACCAGTATTATGGAAATGGCATCCGAAACAACAGAAACTATTACTCTATTGTTGGGAAGTATTGCAGCCATATCCTTACTGGTTGGCGGGATAGGCATTATGAATATTATGATGGTTTCGGTGACGGAACGGACGCGTGAAATAGGAATCAGAAAAGCCCTGGGGGCTACGTATAACAATATAATGCTGCAATTTCTAATTGAGTCTATCGTCATCGGGATCCTTGGTGGTACCGGCGGGATTGTCCTAGGCATTGTGGCGGCATATGCCATTTCCATATTTGGCAGTTTGTCAACTGTTATATCACTTTGGTCAATCTTACTTTCTTTTGGCTTCTCGGTGGCTGTAGGATTATTCTTCGGCATTTATCCTGCAAGAAAGGCAGCTCTACTGGATCCGATTGATGCATTGCGGTTTGAATAATTAAAGGAAAGCAGTACCATTGCTAGTCGAAAAATACAGCATCATGAATTTAAGCGATTATAGCACTACAACTATAAAAAACAAGTCCGAAATTGGCTTCGGGCTTGTTTTTTTATGGTTGTAATGCAATTTTAAGTATATGAACACAATAAATTTTCTGTAGAAATTACAACATTTATGCATTTAATTTTAAATCAGACAAAATTTTATTTAGAAAATCAATGCGTAACGTGTAACGTTTACTAATCAATGCACTGCAAAGATAAGCAATAGCTGGAACAATAGTAAAAAGAAATCCAATACCTTGAAGTGCTATTGGGTTTTGGACAGTGGCCCCTGCCTGATAGTTTACACCGGCTAAAACCCAGCCAATCAGCGCACCACCCAAGGCAAGACCTAGTTTTAAAACAAAAAGAGTACCGGCAAAACTAATTCCTGTTAAACGTTTTCCATATTTCCATTCCCCGTATTCAACCGTATCAGACATCATAACCCACTGGATCGGAGTAATCATCTGATGCAGAACACCAATGACAAATATAAAAACAAATAAAGTAAACAAAGCATTCATCGGGACAAAAACATAATCAGGCTGATAAAGGCAAGAAACCAATTAGACCAGTAAAAAACAGTAACTTTACAGATATGATCAGATAAAGGCTTGGCTAGAGCACTTCCTAATAAATTGCCTATCGAATAAATAGCAAGAAAAAACGCAAAATAACCGGCATTGCCAAGAATATAGGTAACATAGTACATCATAGCACCGCCGCGGACAGATACGGCTAAAATATTTAAAAGGGTCAGCATCCCGACAATTCTCCATTGATCATTGTGCAAGATAGCCTGGATATCTTTTTTTATACTAGATGTGTCTGCTTTCGTTGCCTGTATTCTTTCCCGTGTACAGGCAAAACAAATGATAAACATGATGGCAGCAATAACGGCAAGTATACTGATACCCCCCTGGTAACCCCAGGCCTGGTCGCCTTTGCCGATAAACTCTGCCAAAGGTGCCATAAGTACTGTGCTTAGCATACCACCGGCGGTTGCAAGAACAAAACGATACGATTGTAAAGACATACGTTGGTCAGGATCCGTGGTAATAACGCCACCTAAGGCACAATAGGGAATATTTACGGCGGTATATAATAAAGTCAATAGGGTATAAGTTGCTGCAGCAAAGATCATTTTACCTTCCAGACTCAGACTGGGAGTACTATAAGTAAGAATACAGGATAATGTGAAAGGAACGGCACCAAACAACAAATACGGTCTAAATTGTCCCCAACGGGAACGTGTTCGGTCAGCTATTAGTCCCATAATAGGATCGGATATGGCATCAAGAACGCGGGCAAATAAAAACATGGTTCCGACAAACCACGATGGGATACCGAAAATATCTGTATAAAAAAACATCAAATATAGCATGACGTTATCAAAGACAATATGGCTGGCGGCATCGCCCAAGCCATAGCCTATTTTTTCTGTCCGTGACAATACACTCATTTTTCCAACCTCCATTTTGTTAGTAGAAACAATGGTTAAGGTTAAAGAATTATTTGCAGTTCTTTTGTTCCAGGTTTAAGTCGGATGCGAACTCCCAAGTTTTCCTGTTCTCCTATACATTCTCCTGAAAGTGAAGTTACGGGAAGATATTTACCCCGTAAAATCAAGAAACATGGTTTCGTTATTCCGGTAAAACTAGCGTATAGAGTATTACGTTGGCGGGTTACAATTGCAGTTAATGCTGCAGTACCTTCTAGGTTGTAGATTGTAGTTGTTGCCGTGTGACCGTTCTGCAAGGCGAAAAGATGTAATTCCAATTGATCAATATACTCATAATCGGGGCGTTCTTGATTGGCGCCAATGGGCAATAAAGTGTTTTCGCGTACATAAACCGGAAGACTAAAAAAGTCGTGAGTTTCCTTGTGCCAAGTTCCGCCGGCTAGTTCTTCATTGCTAAATAAATGGGTCCAACAACCTGAAGGTAAATAAAAACTAACTGTCCCGGCGTCATTAAAAATAGGAGCGACTAAAACGGAATCGCCTAACATATATTGGCGGTCCAAATATTCACAGCCGGGATCTTGGGGAAATTCTAACCACATGGCTCTCATAACAGGTAATCCACGTTTGGCAGCTACAACAGCTATTGCATAGAGATAAGGCATTAAGCGGCATTTCCAGTTAGTAAAAAAACGTAGGACGTCAACCGCTTCTTCATCATATAGCCAGGGTACCCGGTAAGATTTGCTGCCATGTAGCCTGCTATGGCTAGATAAGAGTCCAAAAGCGCACCAGCGTTTATACACATGAGCGGAAGCAGTATTTTCAAAACCACCGATGTCATGACTCCAAAAACCAAAGCCTGACAGGCTTAAAGACAGGCCACCACGCAGGCTTTCCGCCATTGATTCAAAAGTAGCGTAGCAATCACCACCCCAATGAACGGGAAAAGATTGACTGCCAACAGTCGCCGAACGGGCAAACAACACGGTATTACGGCTACCTTTTTTTGACTGCAGCAGGTCAAATACTGTTTTATTAAATAAATAAGTATAATAATTATGCATTTTTTGTGGGTCGGAGCCATCATAATATGTAACATCGGTTGGAATTCGTTCGCCAAAATCGGTTTTAAAACAGTCAATACCCATGTCGACTAACCGTTCCAAATAGCCACTATACCAGCGGCAGGCTGCTGGGTTGGTAAAATCGACAATAGCCTGGCCGGGTTGCCATTTATCCCATTGCCATATATTCCCTTCTTTATTTTTAAGAAAGTAACTGTTTTCCATCCCTTCAGGAAATAATGCTGACTGTTGACTGATATAAGGATTGATCCAAACGCATATCTTTAATCCTTTGGCCTTTAGACGTTGTATCATCCCCTGAGGATCGGGAAAAACCGTAGAGTCCCATTCGAAATTACACCAATGAAAAGCTTTCATCCAAAAACAGTCAAAATGAAAAACATGTAATGTCAGGGAACGTTGTTTCATACCATTGACAAAACTGTTAACGGTTTGTTCGTCATAACTTGTGGTGAAAGATGTCGTCAGCCATAGACCAAAGGACCAGGCCGGCGGTAGGGAGGGACGCCCGGTTAAGAGCGTATAGCGCTCAAGTACTTCCTTAGGCGTGGGTCCATCGATGATATAATATTCCAGGGATTCTCCTGGTACATTAAATTGTACTTTAGAGACTTTTTCTGAGGCTATTTCAAGGGAAACCAGTTCAGGATGATTGACAAAAACTCCATATCCATGATTTGTCAGGTAAAAAGGTATATTTTTATAGGCTTGTTCGGTACTGGTACCGCCATCGCGGTTCCAGGTTTCAATAATTTGTCCGTTTTTTACAAAAGCAGTGAAATGTTCGCCTAAGCCATAAACAGTCTCACCAACTTGCAAGTCCAGACGTTCATACATATAGGTTTGTTTAGTTGTTAGATTTTTAGCATATCCTGATGATTTGACATTGCTGCAGGTAATCTGTTTGTCGTTATGCAGAAATTTGATTTTCCAATTTTCTGATTTACTGATAGATAGACTTAATTGACCCGTTTGCAAAGTAGCTTGATTGGCTTTATTACTGCATTGTACGATGCAATGATTGTCGAAATGAAGCTTGAAATGAGGTTTGGTAGGATAAATACCTTTGAAATGCTCTATCCGGACGCCAATTACACCGGACATAGGGGAGAAAAAGCGATAGGTAAATAGCGAAACATCTAATTGGTCTTCTCTTAACTCCACATTTCTCGGGGTTACAAAAGCAACTAATTCTTTTTCATGGATTTGAATCTCATGTACATAGAGTGGGGATAATATGTCCAGAGTTTCCTGAACAAGCCAATTGCCATCGCTAACTTTCATAATAATCATTCCTTTAATTTATATGTTTGTTGAAACGACCAACAAATATGATAAACTAATATATATAACCTTGCTCCTTTCTTAATAGTCGTAATTTTCTGCTATATCTTATTATAGGAGGATTTATGGGGATACTCTTGCATTATATTGATTTTTTATATTAATATAATGATATTTTTTGATTAATATATTTTGTAGTTTTTAAAACAAAATAAGAGTATGTTTGTGTTATAAAGTGTACTTTTTCTAATATTGATATTTATGAGAGGTGGATGGATGGATAAGTCGATATTGAAAGAGAATCGCATTCATGGCAGTTCATTGTTTCCGCTTGGAACTTATAAGATGGTATGTCAACAGGGGGATAAAATACTTGATTGTCACTGGCATGAAGAGTGGGAATTCTTATTGGTAAAGGAAGGTTGTGCGGTATTTCAAATAGAGACATCTTATTACGAGCTTCATGCCGGACAAGCAATTTTTATAAATGGAAGTAATATTCACGCCGGACATCCATTAAATCATTTACCTTGTACTTATTATGCACTTGTCTTCGATCCGCTTTTTTTATGTAGTCATGGTTTCGATATTCTTCAGGTTAATTTTATTGATCCACTAGTAAAAAGACAATTAATATTACCTGAATTTATAAGTGGGCAGGAGGAATGGGAGAAAAAGATAATAAATAGGCTATTAACCATATTTACTATTTGTTCGGAGGTACCTCATGGGTATGAATTAGCAGTTAAGGCTGAACTTTTGATGATTTTGTGTGAATTCATACAGAATAAAAATATGCAAAAAGTAGAAAAAAACATTTCCGCAAGCTATAAATCAGGGCAAATGAAAAAAATCATTCATTATATTCACACGAATTACAATAAAAAGATCAGTATAAAAAATCTTTCCGAAGTTGTCGGGCTAAGTGAAGGGCATTTTTGTCGTTTCTTTAAACAGATTATGAGACAGACACCGATTGAATATATCAATGCTTATCGGGTTCATATTGCTACCCGAATGATAAAAGAAACTGACAGAAAAATTTTGGAAGTCGCATTAAGTGTTGGCTTTGACAATTTAAGCTATTTTTATAGTGTTTTCAAAAAACATACACATTGTACTCCATTGGAATACCGGAAAACTAAAAGATAACGTTAGCGCATACATATAGTTTTAATATATGAAAACCCGCTATCAATAAAGTTTGTTGAAAGCGGGTTTAGAATTCTATTTTATAATTCCCTCAATTATTCTTTGTTGGCAACAGATCAATCCGATCTCCATCATCTAATGCGTACCTGACATCACAAGCATGACCATTGACTTTAATTGAGCCTACCTCGGATTCCAATATCTCCAATTCCTCCAATAATTCTTTAACAAGGATACTTTCCGATACGTCGACAGCCAACACGCCGCTTGTGCTGGAAGGTGCATATTTCTTAAGCTCGGCAAATAATCTTACCTCAATTACCATTAATAAAACACTCTCCCTGTTATCCAGATACACACATGATTCATGTGCAATAAAAGATTCAAATTTTATCTTGGGCACAAATACAATACATTTGATTATAGCTATTCGCCACTAAGTTTAAAAATTCCTTCAAAATGTAAAAAAATGGAATATATTTTCTTGTGTTTTCTAAATGTATTCTGCTTGACATCAGTATATGGTTTTGCTATAGTAATCTTAATTAATTAACTATGCTAAAACGTGATGAGCAGGAGAAGTAAATCAGATTTATTTTTCAGAGAGCCGGGGGATGGTGGAACCCGGTAAGTAAACTGATTGAAATACACCTGGGAGCAGCAGGTCGAAATAGAAGTAGACTTTGCCGGAGCGCCACCGTTATCATAGGCTAGGGTATCAGATTTTATCTCGTACCTGAGTAAAGCGGCTTGCAATGCAAGCAGGGTGGTACCGCGGGCTTATATCCCGTCCCTGATTGGGGACGGGATTTTTTGTGTTCTTTTGAAATAATTTATTATGGAGGAATGCTTTATGATTATTGTGATGAGTCAACAGGCTATTGAGGAAGAAATAAACCGAATTATCGATAAACTAACAGAATATGGTTTAACCCCTCATTTGTCAAGGGGAACTACACGAACTATTATTGGTGTTATTGGTGATAAAAAGTTAATTGCCGAACTTCCCATGGAAGCGATGCCGGGAGTAGAAAAAACAATAGTAGTTAGTGAAAGTTATAAATTAGTCAGTCGTAATTTTAAGCAGGAAGACAGTATTATTGAAGTTGATGGAGTGAAAATAGGCGGAAAGAATCTCAGTATAATGGCAGGTCCGTGTGCGGTAGAAAGTCTGGAACAGCTTTTAGAATCTGCCAGGATTGTTAAAGCGGCGGGAGCACAATTTTTAAGAGGCGGAGCCTACAAGCCGCGGACATCACCATATGCCTTTCAGGGGTTGGAAAGAAAAGGACTGGAGTTCCTGGCAAAAGCAAGAGCCAAGACAGGATTAAAGATTGTTACAGAAGTAGTGGATGTAGAATCTGTACCTATTGTTAGTGAATATGCCGATATGCTCCAAATTGGTGCCAGAAATATGCAAAATTTCCAGTTGCTTAAAACAATTGGGAAAACTAAAAAACCTGTGCTGTTAAAGCGAGGATTAGCTGCGACGATTAATGAATGGTTAAATGCGGCGGAGTATATTATGAGTGAAGGTAATTACAACGTAGTTTTGTGTGAACGTGGTATTCGTACTTTTGAAGATTATACACGAAATACCTTGGATTTAAGTGCTGTTGCTGCGGTAAAAAATATCAGCCATTTACCGGTAATTGTAGATCCAAGTCATGGAACCGGCAAATGGAGGTTGGTTCGTCCGATGTCCCGTGCGGCCGTTGCTACCGGTGCTGATGGTTTAATGATCGAGGTGCATCCTGATCCCAGCAAGGCGTTATCTGATGGAAAACAATCGCTCACTCCGGAAAACTTTTCTCTGGTTATGCAAGAAATAGCTGCTATTGCTGCCCTTGGGGGTAAGGTGCTGTCATGAGCAAGATTCATATTTGTATTATCGGTATGGGCCTTATCGGTGGATCACTTGGTTTGGCCTTAAAAGAAGCTTCTTATGATCAATTTAACATAACAGCTGTTGATAATAATCCGCAGTCATTGAAGATAGCAGTGGAACGTGGTGCAGCTGATCAGATATGTACAGAACCCAGTCAGGGAGTCAGGAAGGCGGATATTGTTTTTATTTGTACTCCTGTCCTGCAAATTGTACCTATCGTTGAGCAAATATTGCCGTTTTTAAAAAAAGAAACCATTATAACCGATGTTGGTAGTACGAAAGAATATCTTGCCGAAAAAATTAATGCAATTCTTCCGGCAGGTATAAGTTATGTTGGTGGTCATCCCATGGCAGGCAGAGAGCAAAGCGGGATTGAAGCAGCGGATAAAACGCTATTTCGTAATAAATGGTATATTTTCATTCCGGAAGTGTCCACTTCACTGCAGGCGCTGAAGGCAGTTACACATATTATTGAATATACCGGAGCAAACATCACGACAATGAAAGTGAAGGAGCATGACCGGTGTGCTGCGGTTATCAGTCACGTGCCACATGTAGCGGCAGCTTCGATGGTAAATTTGCTTGATTTTTCTCACGATGCCGACGAAAGCTTAAAATTGGCCGGAGGAGGATTCCGGGATACGACCCGTATTGCTTCATCTAATGCCGATATGTGGGCAGATATATGTTTGACCAATGGGGCAGCCATTACGGATGGCCTGGAAGATTTGCGGAGTTTGTTGGCTCAAGTCATTCTTGATATTGAAAGGGGAAACCGGCAGGCTATTCATGATTTTTTTAGTGTGGCCAAAAAACGGCGTGATGCATTGCTTAACATGTCGCTTTAGTTTATTTGTTATACTTGTCTTAGAATAAAGCTTGTAGCTGCGTTAGCTTTCTTTTTCAATTATTTTATTAGTTAGGGCTGACTTAACGGTTACCCCAGGAAGGTTACCCAGTCTGCCGGTTAGGGCGCCTATCTCATCGGTATTTCCTTCAATAATAAGTGCAATTACACCTACATTTTCCCCATGCTTGGGAATTCCCATCCGGCCGGTAATCAAGTGACCATATTGACTTAGAATCTGGTTCACACGATTAGCTATAGCTGAAGGTTCCTCAATAATAATTCCAACGACACCAATACGTTTTCCCATATAATACCGCCTCCTTGAAGGATTAAAGCTCTATCTTAGCAACCTGAAATTTTCTTATACCTCAATTATACACTAGGAGGAGAAAAGATAAGAAAAAATTGACATTTTAAATGACCCAGCATTATTGTAACCTCAGTATTTTATCTTGCATAGTATATAAGGAAATCAGAATAAGGTGGATTCTATTATACTGGGAGGTAAAATCATGGCTGATGAAGAAAGGGGAAATTACACGGTTGACCAAGATGACCGGCACATGATTCATGTGCATACATTTAATACGGAGGCTGATGTGGCATGCGAACATCAGCATATTATTCAGGCTGTTACCGGTCCGGCCAGAGACTCAGGAAATTCACATGTGCATCGTGTACGTGGAAGGACTTCTTTTTTATCGGAAGGAGCGGAGGGTCACTGGCATTGGTTTGATGTTGTTTCGGGTCCGGCAATTGCTATGCCGGAAGATACGCATACACACTTTATTGATGGTGAGACCAGTTATAATGACGGACACAGCCACACTTTTTCGGACGTCGTGGGGATCGCTCCGGATATGGAAGATGACGAAGAAGATGATACTTGTGATGATGACCACAAGTATAAAAAACATAAAAAATATCGTGAGGAAGAACCGGCAGAAGAATAATGTCGTGTTTGTTTAGCTGCTGCTTTAAAACAGCAGCTTTTTTGCGGAGTTTTCTTCTCAAAAATACTTATATCAAGAGGAGGATATTCAGAAATAATATTGAATATAGCAACAAAATAAAGACTATACAACGCTGTAAAAAATAGGGGTGGTTGATACTATGCGTAGTGATATTGTAAAAAAGGGCTCTACGAGAGCAGCTCATAGATCGTTGTTTTATGCTATGGGATATAGTCCTGAAGATTTAAAAAAACCATTAATTGGTGTTGTGAATGCATTTAACGAGATTATTCCTGGTCATATCCATTTGCGTACCATTGCGGATGCAGCAAAGCTTGGTATTGCCGCTGCAGGAGGAACACCGGTTGAGTTTCCGGCTATTGGTATTTGCGATGGGATTGCCATGGGACATGAAGGCATGAAATATCCCCTGGCTAGTCGGGAGTTAATTGCCGATTCAATTGAAGCTGTTGCGATGGGACATGCTTTTGACGGGTTAGTGCTGATTCCCAACTGTGATAAAATTGTTCCGGGGATGCTCATGGCTGCTGCCCGTATCAATATTCCCTGTGTTGTTGTCAGCGGTGGTCCCATGATGGCTGGCAGATATCAGGGAGGAGACATTAGTGTGACGCAAATGTTCGAAGCGGCTGGACTATACGAAGCAGGAAAGATAAGTGCCGAAGAATTGACGGAAATGGAACAGTCGGCGTGCCCCGGCTGCGGCTCCTGTGCCGGATTGTTTACTGCAAATACTATGAACTGTTTGACTGAGGTGTTGGGGATGGGCTTGCCGGGCAATGGCACTATTCCTGCTGCCTATCTTGGTGCCAGAAAAATGCTGGCTAAAAAAGCGGGACAAGTTATTCTTGATTTAGTGGAAAAAGATATAAAACCCTGTGATATTATGACACTGGAGGCTTTTAAAAATGCTATTGCTGTTGACATGGGGATTGGTGGATCTTCCAATACCGTACTGCATTTGACGGCTATTGCTCATGAAGCGGGAATTCAACTGCCGCTGGAACTGTTTGACCAGATCAGTTTAAAAACCCCGTACATTACGAAATTAAGTCCGGCAGGGACTCATCATTTACAGGACTTAAATGAAGCAGGCGGCATATCGGCTGTGATGATGGAGTTGGCCAAAGCCGGTGTGATTCAGACGAAAGCGCTGACGGTGGATGGAACGATTGGAGCCCGTATTGAACATGCTGTTATCAGGCGCACTGATGTGATTAAACCCATTGACGTTCCGTATCGTAACCGCGGTGGCATTGCGATTTTAAAGGGGAATTTGGCTCTTGATGGCGCAGTGGTTAAAGAAAGCGCGGTAGCTGAAGATATGTTGATCTTTGAAGGAAAGGCACGGGTTTTTAATTCAGAAGATGAAGCAATTGAAGCCATTATCGGTAAAAAGGTTCATGACGGAGATGTGGTGGTCATTCGTTACGAAGGGCCTAAAGGCGGGCCAGGAATGCGTGAAATGCTTAATCCCACCGCAGTTATCGCTGGAATGGGTCTGCGGGTTGCTTTACTTACTGATGGGCGATTCAGCGGTGCTACCCGGGGGGCCTGTATTGGCCATATTTCCCCTGAAGCAGCTGAAGGTGGAAATATTGCTTTAATCCGTGAGGGAGATATTATCAACATTGATATTCCGGCACGGAAGTTGGAGGTAAGGCTAACGGATGATGAACTTAAACAGCGCAGATCATCCTGGACGGCTCCGGAACCTAAAGTCAAAAGCGGTTATTTGGCAAGGTATATGAGAATGGTCACATCGGCAAATACCGGAGCAGTTGTGAAATAAAAAGCAAAAGTATGGCTCTCCCCTTTTTTGTGCACAATAAAGCTATGAGTATACAAAAGACGGGAGGGTTTTCTTTTGGAGGTATTGGTCGGTGTTGATGTTGGATCGGTTAGCACCAATATTGCATTACTAAATGTAAAAGGCAGTGTACTGGATACGTTATATATCCGGACAAACGGCAGGCCTATTGAGGCGGTACAAAGCGGACTGAGGAAAATCAAGGAAAGAAATTCGTCGCTGAATGTTGTCGGTGTTGGTACTACCGGCAGCGGGCGTCAATTAGCAGGAATTATATTAGGCGCTGATGCGATAAAAAATGAAATTACCGCGCATGCTGTGGCTGCTGCTCATCTTGTTCCTGATGTGCGTACAATTATTGAAATCGGCGGTCAGGATTCTAAAATTATTATCCTTCGTGACAGTATTGTTGTTGATTTTGCTATGAATAGTGTGTGTGCTGCCGGTACCGGTTCTTTTTTAGATCAGCAGGCCGCCCGTTTGGATATACCGATTGAAACCTTTGGCGAATATGCTGGCCGGTCTCAGGTTCCGGTGCGCATTGCCGGCCGCTGTGCGGTATTTGCCGAGTCGGATATGATTCACAAACAGCAGACTGGTCATCAAATAGAGGATATTCTCCATGGATTATGTCAGGCATTGGCACGAAATTATTTGAATAATGTAGGTAAGGGCAAACAGATTGCCAGCCCGGTTATTTTTCAGGGGGGAGTAGCTGCCAATCAGGGAATGAAGAGGGCTTTTGAAGAAATATTGCAGTGCAAGATTATTGTTCCTGAATATTACAATGTCATGGGGGCTGTTGGTGCTGCGTTGCTGGCAGGTGAACAACGTAACCGGGAAAAGGGGAGTAAGTTTCGCGGTTTTGATATATTAGATGATGATTTTACACCAAAAAGTTTTGAATGTAATGGTTGCCCTAATCTATGTGAGGTTGTAGAACTGCAAATTAATCATGCTACTGCTGCCATGTGGGGAGACCGTTGCGGGAAGTGGAGTAATCAGCCGAGACAATGAATGTAATTTTCTGCCAATGTTAATGTGCGTTATTGGCGTCTCCAACCTTTAACAGGAAAAGTAATTTACCTTACCGCAGAAAAATTTTCGGTACAAATGGTTACTAAGGTTCTAAATAGTCTTATTAAAAAGTTGGTTAAAAAGCATAATTTGCGATTCGGGCAGATATGATGCATTGAAGCGGTTGGATGAACAAGCACTGGCCAATGGTATATAATTTATGATGCGAACGGTATCAAAGAGTTGCTGAATTCGAACCCGAAAGAACGGTAAGTATGTTCTTATGGGTTCATTTTTTATTAAATTTTTTGATGATAAAAGCTAATTTAAAAAAATTGCCTTGTAAACTAAATAGTGATACAATCATATTCGGTATAGGTTTCAAGAACGGCAGGTGGTATATTAAATGCATATTGTGTTGGTTGAACCGGAAATTCCAGGAAATACTGGAAATATTGCTCGTTTGTGTGCTGCAACTCAAAGTGAGTTACATCTGGTAAAGCCGTTGGGATTTTCCATTGAAGATCGTTATTTAAAAAGGGCAGGACTTGACTACTGGCATTTGGTTACTGTACATCTTTATGAATCTTTTGAAGAAGTAGCGGAAAAATATAAAAATCATAACTTTTATTTCAATACAACAAAGGCAAGTAAACATTATACAGAAATTCGTTATTATGACGATGATTTTTTAGTATTTGGTAAAGAAACAGCCGGTTTGCCAGCTGTTTTGCTGGAAAACAATCCAGATTACTGCATCCGTATTCCTATGCTTAACGAAGCCCGGTCGCTGAATTTATCAAATGCGGTTGCTATCGTTGTATATGAGGGGCTGCGGCAGCAAAATTTTACTTATTTAAGGTGATAGAGTATGAGATACGCAGTATTCGGACCGGCCGGTAATCCGGAGGCTTTTTATCAAGCGGGTTATAAAGCTTCGATACATATGCCCAAGTGGCTGTCGGACCAAAAGTTATCGGCGTATGAGTATCAATGTAGCCGGGGAGCAAATGTAAGAGAAGACACAGCTCGCATGATTGGCCAGCAAGCTATGCAATATGGTATAAAACTAAGTATTCATGCTCCTTACTATATCAGCCTGGCAACAGCGAATCAGGAAACTGCAGGCAATACGGTACAACATTTCCTTCGTTCTTTACGCGTCGCTTCATGGATGGGGGCGGATCGGGTTATTTTTCATATCGGTGGTTGTGGCAGGGAAAAACGGGAAGTAGCCTTTGACAGAGCAAAAAAAGCTTTTGCTGTAGTCTTAAATGAGGTTGAAAGAGAAGGTTTGACCGGAATCTATTTGGCTCCTGAAACGATGGGTAAACAAAATCAATTGGGGACACTGACAGAAGTTTTAGAATTTTGCAAAATGTCGCCATGGGTTATTCCCGCTGTTGATTTTGGACATCTTCATGCTGTTAGCAGAGGCGCTTATACCCGGTTAGAAGAGTTTGCAAGCGTTTTTGAGCAAGTTTCAGCTGCAGTTGGTGCTGAAACAGCGAGTAATTTACATATTCATTTTAGCAAGATTGAATTTACTAAAGCAGGTGAAAAACGTCATTGGACGTTTAACGATTCTTTTGGGCCACCGCACGAACCGTTGCTGGAACTCTGTGCCCGCAGGGGTTATTCACCGCGTATTATTTGTGAATCAGCGGGTACGCAGGGCATTGATTCACGGATTATGCAGGATTTGTATTTTCAGTACTTACAACAACCTAGAGAGGGCTAGCCCAGAATGAAAGCAGATCAGTCAGCATATTATATAAGGGAAAATGGGGGGAATGCAATGAGTACCTATGACGCGGCTCATACATTGGCGAATGTTCTTAAAAACTCAATAGAGTATCAAGAACTGTTAAAAGCGCAAAAGACTATTGAGAATGATGAACAGGCAAAAAAAATGGTGAAAGAATTCATAGCCAAACAAATGGAAATTGAATTTCAGATGATGTCGGGGAAACCGGAAGATAAGGAGCAGACAACTCGCTTACAAAAGATGTATGAGTTGTTGGCTCTAAATACTAAATCACGTGATTTTCTGCAAGCGTACATGCGTTTTCAACGCATGATGGCTGATGTTTATAAAATTATTGGCGAAGCTACTGCCGAAGGATTGAATTTTATTGGTAAATAATACTCAAAATGAAGAGTTTATCTTAAAATTATGCAGGACGATAAAGTCTGACCGTTTATTTTTGAGCGAGCCAATGTCGAAACATACGACTTTCCGTATTGGCGGTCCAGCTGACTATCTTCTTTTTCCGGGATCTGTTGCCGAGATTATTTCAGCATTAACCTTAGCCCAACAATATTCTATTCCGGTGACAGTTGTTGGCAATGGTTCTAATATGTTAGTTCTTGACAAGGGGATTCGGGGAATGGTGTTAAAGTTTGGCCGGAATATGAGTGATATACGGTTGCAGGATGACCGGCTAATTGTTGGCTCTGGGGCGATTTTGGGTGATGTCTCTCGTTTCGCGGCTGGAAATCATTTAAAAGGGATGGAATTTGCTGTAGGAATCCCTGGTAGTATTGGTGGTGCTGTCTTTATGAATGCCGGTGCTTATGATGGTGAGATGAGTCATGTAGTATCAGCAGTATCGGCAGTTTGCCTTGATGGTACTTTTAATCATTTTTCACATGATCAACTTGACTTTGGCTATCGGCATAGTATTTTTCAGGATAATCACTGCATTATTTGTGAAGTGGAACTGAAATTACAATCGGGACAAATGCAGGAAATTGAAGATAAAATGAATGAATATACAAAAAAACGTGAAAGCAAGCAACCTGTGGAAATGCCAAGTGCGGGCAGCACTTTTAAACGGCCGGCAGGTAATTTTGCAGGTACACTGATTGAACAAGCAGGACTGAAAGGATTAAAAATCGGTGGTGCCCAGGTGTCAGAAAAGCATGCCGGGTTTATTATTAATGCAGGTGGAGCAACGGCACAGGATGTTTTGACCCTGATACAGGAAGTACAACGACGAGTATATGAATATGCAGGAGTTAAGCTACATCCGGAGGTACGTATATTAGGTGAAGAATAGATAATTAGTATATAAAAAAGGCCTGGCTTCAGCCAGGTTTTTTATATAAGGCAACGTTCCTTAGTAGTTTGATTCTTGCAGTAAATGGGATTTTGTATGGCAAATGCAGGAGGAAGCATATATACTGTAATAGAGGAAAGAGAATCACAATTATGAAAAGGAGCATGTTATGCAATTAACTTTTTTAGGAGCTACCCGAATGGTTACCGGATCCTCTTATCTCCTGGAAATAGAACAAAAAAAGATTCTTATTGATTGTGGGATGTTTCAAGGCTCTAAGGCTATTCGGTCGCTTAATTCCCGTCCTTTTCCTTTTAATCCATCAGAGATTGAATGTGTCTTATTAACTCATGCACATATTGATCACAGTGGTTTGCTGCCCAAACTTTGTAAGGAAGGATTTAAAGGGAAAATTTTTGCTACCAAAGTTACCGCTGAACTGTGCAGCATCATGCTTCCGGATAGTGCCCATATTCAGGAATTTGATGCCGAAATTGCCAATCGCAAGGGAAAACGTGCCGGCAAAGACCCGATCATACCGTTATATACTACAGAAGATGCGTATGCTTGTTTGAAACAGTTTACCGAAGTTTTTTATGATTATGATATAAATGTTTTACCGCAGATCAGAGTGCGTTTTCGCGAAGCCGGCCATATTTTGGGATCATCTCTACTTGAGGTTTGGGTAACGGAGAGAGAGAAGACAGTCAAATTTGCATTTTCCGGCGATTTAGGCCAGCCGGATCAGCCCATTATTAAGGACCCTGTATATATTGAAGAAGCAGATTATATCATCATGGAATCCACATATGGCAATCGTCTCCATGAAAACTATGATAAAGAGGAAGCTTTGGCCAAAGTGGTTACCAGCACCTTTAACCGCGGTGGTAATGTTATTATCCCAGCTTTTGCGGTAGGACGTACCCAGACGATTCTTTATTATCTTCATAAGTTATTTAAAGCAAAAAGAATACCGGATATTCCGGTTATTATTGATAGTCCGCTCGCGATATCGGCTACGGATGTATTTGTAGAAAATGTACACGAGTATGATAGTGAAGCATACGATCTTTTTTTTAAAGAGCACGATGATCCGTTGCATATGCCGCAACTTTCATTTTCAAAAACGGCAGAAGAATCAAAAGCGCTGAATGAGCTGGATCAGCCGACGATTATTATTTCGGCGAGCGGGATGGCAGATGCGGGGCGGATATTGCATCATTTAAAACATAACTTATGGCGTCCGGAATCCAGTATTTTATTTGTGGGATATCAGGCGCAGGAAAGTTTAGGGCGACGTTTGATTGACGGAGCGAAGCGAGTAAAAATATTAGGCGAAGAAATTAGTGTCCGGGCGGAAATCCACAGTATGGATGGGTTTTCTGCGCATGCCGATCAAAGGCAGTTACTTGATTGGTTGCAACATTTCACCGAAAAACCGGCTAATGTCTTTTTGGTACACGGAGAAATTGATATGGCAGAGCCTTTTGCCAAACTTGTTCAAGATCAATTGGCAATGACTACTTTTATTCCCGGGTATGGCGATAGTGTAGTAATTGATGGCCGTTCATGGCGGATTAAGACTTCAACCATTGTAAGCATCAATCCGGCAATAAAACAATTACAAGAAAGCCTGGCGCAATTTGAGGCAGACTATACTGAATATCTCAGACGCTTAGAGCAGTTATCACTCACTGATGCAGGTAAAGCGCAGGATGTGATTAACAGACTGGCGAAAGTTGCTGCTTATTTCAAAAAAACGATGGCAGGTTTATAGCTGCAATGATATAAAAATTTAAAAAATATGTAAAAAAAACGGTTTACTATTGACAGTATGCGTACATTATAATATATTGAAGTGTATATTGTAACAAGAAAGGATGCATGTCTTATCCGGCATCCTTTCTTTATTTAGTATTTTGACGTATTTTATCAAATTTTGTATACTGCAGGTGGAAAGATTCAGGGGGTAATGAAATGAAACGGGAAGACTTACGTAATATTGCAATTATTGCACACGTCGATCATGGTAAAACGACATTGGTGGATGCCATGCTTAGACAAAGTGGTATTTTTCGTACCAATGAACAAGTCGTAGAAAGAGTTATGGATTCTAATGATTTGGAGCGTGAGCGCGGTATAACCATCTTAGCCAAAAATACAGCCGTTATGTATGAAGGGATAAAAATCAATATTGTCGATACACCCGGACATGCTGATTTTGGTGGTGAAGTAGAACGGGTATTAAATATGGTAGACGGTGTTTTGCTGCTGGTTGATGCCTTTGAAGGGCCTATGCCTCAGACTAAATATGTCTTGCGCAAGGCGTTGGAGCAAAAGTTGAAGCCTATTGTCGTAATTAATAAAATCGATCGGCCCGACGAGCGTGTAAAGGAAGTTGTTGATGAGGTACTGGAATTGTTCATGGAATTAGATGCTAACGATGAACAACTGGATTTTCCGGTTATTTATGCTGCGGCGCGGGATGGAATTGCCAAAACTTCCATGGAAGATGACAGTGATAATTTAGTTCCGCTTTTCAAACTGCTTATTGAATCTATTCCGGCTCCTTCAGGGGATATAGATGGTACGCTGCAAATTATGGTGACTACTCTGGACTCGGATGAATATGTGGGGCGAATTGCTATTGGCCGGGTGATCCGCGGCAGAGTATATAATGGACAAACAGTATCAATCCTCAATGGTGACACGATGACAAAAGGCAAGATTGGCCGTTTGTATACGTATGAAGGATTGAAGCGGACGGAAGTGAAAGAAGCGGCTTTAGGTGATATCGTGGCAATAACCGGTCTTGACAACGTAAATATCGGCGAGACCATTGCCGATGCGGAAAAACCGGAGGCACTACCGTCCATTAATATCGATGAACCAACGTTGTCCATGGTATTTTGCGTTAATAATAGTCCTTTTGCCGGCAAGGAGGGACAGTTTGTCACTTCCCGTCATCTAAGGGAACGTTTATTCAGGGAAGTGGAAACCAATGTAAGCCTTAGAGTAAAAGAGACAGATACGCCGGATGCTTTTGAAGTGTCTGGCCGTGGGGAACTCCATTTGTCTATATTGATTGAGACAATGCGGCGGGAAGGCTTTGAATTCCAGGTAGGCAAACCGGAGGTTATTTTTAAAACGATAAATGGGCAATACTGTGAGCCAATGGAGTTTTTGACTATTGATGTACCGCAAGAATATATGGGAGCCGTTATGGAAGCTCTGGGGACACGGAAAGCTGAACTAGTTAATATGCTTGAACTAGCAGGGTATTTACGTATGGAATTTGTTATTCCGGCTCGTGGGCTTATTGGTTTTCGTTCGGAGTTTTTAACCAGTACTAAGGGAAATGGCATTATGCACCATGTATTCAACGGCTATGCGCCTTATAAAGGAGATATACCCGGCAGAACCAGAGGGGCTTTAATAGCTTTTGAAAATGGTGAAACCACCACCTACGGCATTCACAGTATTCAAGATCGTGGCGTCATGTTTGTGGTGCCAGGGCAAGCGGTTTATCAGGGAATGATAATCGGGGAAAACTCCCGCGAAATGGATATGGACGTAAATCCGTGCAAAAAAAAGCATGTAACCAATATGCGTTCTAGCGCATCTGATGAAGCCTTGAGGTTGACATCCCCGAGAATTTTAAGCTTGGAACAGGCATTGGAGTATATTAATAAAGATGAATTGGTGGAAGTTACTCCGAAAAGCATCCGTTTAAGAAAAAGCATTTTGGATCGACATATTCGTGGCCGGGACCGGAAAAATTCTCAAAATTAATTTATTTTTTTATATATGCTGCAGGATTTTTTTTCCTTATGTCGAAAAATATATCAATAGATCTAATTTATAGCACTCCATGTTACAAGCATGCTGAGGAGGTTGAAAGAATGGCATATAGTTTGATTGAAAAACTGACAAACTTTTTGATGCCTGAAGAGGAATTTCAACAACCGAACAAAACAGTAAACGCAGCGGTCAGCAGAGCACAATTGACCGTCCATAGTCCATCAGAACTGAAGATGCTTGTAACAGCACCGCACAGTTATCAGGATGCATTATTGGCTGCAGATAAGTTGAAGGCAGATTATGCCGTTGTTGTGAATTTGCAGTCTGTTTCGCCGGAAATACAGCAGTCAATTAGTGATTTTCTGAATGGGATTTGTTATGTGACCGGTGGTGCCGTCGAGAGGATAGCCGATTCCATTTTGTTATATGTACCGTTGCAGGTTGATGTTTGTAAGGAATTGTATGCTTATTCAGTCCCTACGTATATAAAGTCAAGTGATAATAAAGTATCTTTATGAAATAACGCTTTTTTCGGTAATCGAAAAGAGCGTTTCATAAAATGGACAGGTAAAAGTATCATAGTGAAGGGAACGACGAGCTATTCTTTTTAGAATACCTCATCGTTCCCTTCATTTATTATTTCGGTATACCCTGGAGTTGTCTTGCATAAAGTGGTAATAACTGACTATAATGTCTGGAAAAGGGGAGGAGAGTAAGTGCGAAATACAAGAAAAAATAAGTTTGGGACATTATTCTGTCTAGCGGTGTTAGTGGTATTGTCAGCCATGTTCTCATTGGCTCTGCCGGGATTATTGCTGTCCGATGCCGGCAAGATATTTTCCGGGTTGTGGGGTACGCTGGTTGCCATTATGATTGCTGCCCATGTTAGGACTTTGTGGAATTCACGGCAAAAACGGTATTACCTGTATCCGTCCTTGCTTAATCCGGCCGGTGGTCGTCAAAACAAGAACATTCGTTTATCGCGGCTTATGCGTGGTTAGAAGAGATAGTACATCTTCCAGGTTGTTAAGTAGATGATCAATATCTGTCTGTGTAATAACAAGTGGCGGTTGCAAAGCTAAGACATTGCGGTCAGGGCCATTTTTCCCGACTAAAAAGCCCCTGTTTTTTAGTTGTTCCTGGATTGTATCCATTTCCTGGGCAGCAGGTGATTTGTCGGCGTGTACCAATTCAGCGCCAAGCATTAAGCCTAAACCGCGAACATCGCCAATAACGGGATGTTTTTTCTGGAGAGTTAATAATCCGTCCTTTAAATAAGTGCCTAAGTACGCGGCTTTCGCCGGCAAATCATTGCGTAGGATAAAGTCTAATGTGGCTAAAGCTGCGGTGGATGTCACCGGATTTCCTCCAAGAGTAGAGGCGCCGGGACGGGTATATGTATCGGCAATTGGACTGGTGGTAATAAAAGCGCCTACCGGTGTACCATTGGCAAGAGCTTTGGCTACAGTCATAATATCAGGATTGGTTTCATAATGCTCAATTGCAAACATTTTGCCGGTACGCCCAAAGCCTGTTTGTACTTCATCAACGATCAGTAAAATGCCGTATTGGTTTAAAATTTCCTTAAGTCTTTTAAAATAGCCGGGAGGTGGGGTAATAATGCCGCCATTGCCTTGGATGGGTTCCACAAACATGGCTGCGACTTGGCCGGAGGTTGTTGTTTTTATCACTGTTTCCAGTTCATTGGCACAGGCCAAATCACATTCCGGGTATTGTTTTTGAAAGGGACAGCGATAACAATAAGCATTAGGTGCGAAGGCTATACCGCCGACCGGTGACGAATCTGTTCGCCACATACCAAGTCCTGTTAGACTCATGCCGAGTTTAGTTCGCCCGTGAAGACCCTGGCGTAAACTAATAAATTCATGTTTTCCGGTATAGATGGATGCTAGAAGTGCAGCTCCTTCGTTGGCTTCGCTGCCACTGGCGCAAAAAAAAGACTTTTGTAGCTGTCCTGGTGTAATTTGGGCTAATCTTTCCGCCAGGTTTACAATATTCTCTGTCAGATAAATGGTGCAAGTGTGTTGGAGTGTTGTTACCTGTTTGCAGATGGCCTTCGTAATGTCCGGATTGCAATGGCCACAATTAACAACAGACACACCGGCAAAACAGTCTAAATATTGTTTGCCCTGATCGTCATATAGGTATTGCATCTCACCGCGGACTATCTGCATAGGTTCCTTATAAAAGTGGTATACGCAGGGAATAAGATAATCCCGTTTTTTTCTCAAGACTTCACTTACGCCAATATATTTACTCAATAGTATCACTCCCGAATATAGTATGATCCGGCGGTTTTATGGCCCTGATGTTTGTTTATGTTTAACGTGATTGACGGTAACGGAAAGCACCGATCCCAAGTTCACGTGGACTATGGGATATAAGTTCTTTCAAAATGGCAGAATTAAAAATGTAATTTTCTTTTTGCTCTTTTAAACGAATAAGTTCTTGACGGTATATACGGGTAATAAAACCGATTTGTTCCGGCGAATAATGTTGGCCTTCCAGTCGCCAACTGGCCAGATGGGCCAAGCCGGATAAATAAGGAAGCAGGCATAAATCCTTACCAAAGAGAATATGACTGCGGTTGTATTGATCTTTACAAATCAGGTGACGTTCACCGGCACTGTCTAAGAGAGAATATTCCTGCTTCCAAAAGTTAATTCGTTGTGCTTCGGGCAATGATAACGAAAGGTCATGATCCGTGATCATAGCTTCCAGGCTGCCGTGAACAATCAGTTCACAATCAAGAGAGTGGGAGGCGGCTAGTTTGCTGACTTCGGTATAAGTCGCTTCCGTAGAAATAGCTGCCTGACATACCCCTTGTTTCTTCAGAAACTGTAATGTAATATGATTAAATGGATTAAAGGACGCATCTGTATAGAGCGGTAATTGGGTAAGGCTGCCAGCCAGAGAAAGTGAGCCCGGATTGCTGGTCATTATGCCGTCGGGCCGCAATTCGTTTAAACTGGTAAACAACTGTATCAGTTCCTGACATTCTCGCTCGGTGGTAACCCGCGGGGTAGTTACCACAATCTTGGCATTATACCGTCGGGCAATGGAAAGGCCTTCTTTTATTTCTTGCAGTGTCCAGGGTTTTGCCGGATAGAAAGCTTCCCCACCAATATAAATAACATCGGCACCTGCCTGACAAACTTCATGCAAGGAAGGTAAATCGGCGACACGCACACTCAGCTTTGGTAGAGCGGTATTCTGTTGATAGCTATTAGCTATCTGCAGATTTTCAGGTATTCCGGCTTCCTTAACCGCCTGACTAAAAAAGCGGGGTTCCCGTTTACCGGTATAGCCAACGGCAGAACTTCCAGGGTTGCCGAAGGCATAACAAGTAGAAAAATCTCGGACGCGGCTATTATAGAGTTCCTGCCAGTCTTGTTCGTCAATAAAATAGCCGGTAGGGTCATTTATATAGCGATCAATGGCACGCCGATAAATACTTACGATTTTAGTTATAAAATCTGCAGTACGCATCCGTCCCTCAATTTTGAAGGAACATACGCCAGACTGAATTAAGTCCGGAAGGTTTCTGTACATACACATATCCTTTAGCGCCAGTTTGTAAGGACCGGGTTCGTTATGGGCTATGGGAGCATCCTGACCTGCGCCGATAAATTGATACGGCCAGCGACAAGGTTTCAGGCAGCGTCCGCGATTGGAACTTTGTCCAAAGACTATACCTGAGTGAGTGCATTGACCACTATGGGCTACACACATGTCACCATGTACAAAGTATTCAATTTCAATTCCGGTCCGCTCCTTTAACAAGGTCAATTGCGTTAGTGCCATTTCACGATTAGCAACAACCCGGCTAATACCATATTTCTGCAGTAAACGAACAGCATGCTCGTTATGGGTATTCATCATAACGGAAGCATGGAGCGGAAGAGTCAAACGTAGTTCCCTGGCCAGTTCCAGTATCGCCAAATCTTGCACGATGAGTGCATCAGGCTGAATCTCATTTAAAAATTGAAGATAGGAACGCATTCCGATCAATTCGTTATCATTAATTAGATTGTTGACAGTAATGTATAAGCGTACGTTGTGGTCGTGGGCATATTGCACGGCCTTTTTTAACATTTCGTCATCAAAATTGGCATCGGTACGGTGCAACCGCATATTAAACCGTTTACCGCCAAGATATACGGCATCGGCTCCGGCTGCAACGGCTGCTTCCAGCACATCCCAGGTTCCGGCAGGAGCAAGTAATTCAACATAGTTTGGTATCATTTATATTACCTCCAGGTAACTATTCGTAAATTTCTTTTGCTTTTTTTAGTAGACAAGCCGGAATTTCTATGCCCATATTTTCAGCTGCAAAGGCGTTTAGCAGAATTTCCGGCTGAGTGACACTTTCAACCGGAATCATTCCGGCAGGTTTTCCCGCTAAAATATCTTTTGCAATGGTTGAACAAGCCAGGCCTAATTGATAATGGTCGGCGACCAGAGCTGCCAGCGCACCGGCAGATACATTAGGCGGATGCGAGGCAATAATGGGTAAGCTTATGGCATCGGTATAATAGACAATACTGGCAAAGTTTTCTTCAACTATACGGCCGATGGGCAGAAATAAAGCGTCCAGATCCGGTGGCAGTATTTCTGGCAATTTGGATAAAGCTTCCGGACGTTCAATTGGTAAAAGCTCCAAGTGAAAAATACTAGTAGCGGCTTTTCTAAAATTAGATACCTCCAATAAAGCGTTATTATCGGAATTATGATATAATACTCCGATTTTTTTTGCCCGTGGCAGCAGCTTTTTTACGAAACTTATTTTTTGATCGGCCTTTACCATGCCAGCTACTCCCGTTGCTTTTCCTCCCGGTTTCTCCCAGGTTGCTACCAATCCGGCACCTACCGGATCAAAGACCGGGGTAAAGATCACAGGGATATTTCCGGGTAATTCTATAGCTGCAGCAGCGGCCGGGGTAGAACAGGCAAAAAATAGGTCAAGTTTTACTTTACACAGTTTTTCTGCCAACTGTTTAAGGTGGGCTGTATTTCCATCCGCATTTTGGTAATAAAATTTAGCAGATATATTAAGCTTTTCCAACCCGGCTTTAAAGCCGCGTACGGTATCATCAAGATTTTGTGTCAGCTGTAATATGCCAATCTGAAACAATTATAACACCTCTTTTGTGCAATTTAACTAAATAAAAATTCCATATGAAGCAGGAGAATACCTGCAAAATAGATCAAATTTTGCAGAGAGCTTATCAACGAGGGAATTGTTAGTGTATAGGGATTGTTTTTAGCGCAAGGTAAGGATAATATTTAGCAGGATTTTATAATTGCTTTATTGAATGTGTCATAGTAAATATAATCATAAATTGGCTTGATAAAGCGGTAAAAGGTGATATTATATGGATTTTGTCCATTTGCATACGCATACGGAATATAGTTTGCTGGATGGTGCCAGCCGGATTAGTGATCTTATGAAACGCACCAGGGAACTTGGCATGCAGTCCATTGCCATTACCGACCACGGTAGTATGTACGGGGTCATTGATTTTTATAAGCAAGCAGGTAAGCACGGCATTAAACCCATAATTGGCTGTGAAGTATACACTGCACCGCGGTCCCGATGGGAAAAAACGGCCGTTGAGGGGGAATCTTACTACCATCTTATTTTGCTTGCCGAGAATAACGAAGGGTATCGTAATTTATTGGAATTGGTGTCCAGGGCTTATACAGAGGGATTCTACTATAAGCCTCGTATTGATAAAGAATTGTTAATACAATATAACAGAGGGCTAATTTGTTTAAGTGCCTGTATTGCCGGTGAAATACCCTCACTTATTTTGAGAGGGGAACTTTCAAAGGCTACTGAGTTGGCTCAAGAATATCGCGATATTTTCGGCAGGGACAACTTCTTTTTGGAACTACAGGATCACGGGTTGCCGGAACAAAAGCAGGTAAATAAACATCTTCTGGAAATGTCAAAACAATTGGATATTGGTATAGTGGCAACCAATGATCTGCATTATGTTAATAAAGAGGACGCGGAGTGCCATGACGTATTGCTCTGTATTCAAATGGGAAAAACGGTTGATGATGTCGGACGCATGCGTTTTCCTAATCAGGAATTTTATTTAAAAAGTCCGGAAGAGATGAACGGCTTGTTTGCTGACTGGCCGGAAGCCTTGTTGAATACCTGCAAAATTGCGGAGCGGTGTCAAGTCGATTTTGATTTTAATACCTTTCATCTCCCTGAATTTCCCGTACCTGATCAATTGAGTGCCGATGAATATTTGCATTCATTATGTAAACAGGAACTGCCTAAACGTTATACAACCATTTCACAAGAAATTACCAAACGGCTGGCGTATGAACTGGATGTTATCAAACGAATGGGTTATTCCAGCTATTTCTTAATTGTCTGGGATTTTATTAACTATGCCCGGCAAAATCATATACCGGTAGGCCCCGGCCGTGGCTCTGCGGCTGGCAGTATTGTGGCGTATCTCCTAAGGATCACGAACATAGATCCTTTACAGTATGATTTGCTGTTTGAAAGATTCCTAAATCCGGAACGGGTAACCATGCCGGATATTGATATTGATTTTTGTTATGTACAGAGAAGCAAGATTATTGATTATGTATCTTCACGCTATGGTGCGGACCGTGTGGCACAGATTATCACCTTTGGTACCATGGCGGCTAAAGCTGCCATTCGTGATGTTGGCCGGGCGCTGAACATGTCCTATGGCGAAGTTGACCGAATTGCCAAACTGGTGCCGAATGAATTGGGAGTTACTTTGAAGAAAGCTCTAACCATGAGCATGGAGCTCCGTGATGCTTACCAGAGTGAGCCGTCCGTACGCAAACTGGTTGATCTAGCCATGGCCGTAGAGGGATTACCCCGTCATGCCTCTACTCATGCGGCAGGTCTGGTTATTGCGAAGGAGCCGCTAACACATTACGTGCCGCTGCAAAACTCGGCAGAAGGTTTTCTTACCACACAATATGATAAAGATTGTGTGGAGGAAATCGGGCTTCTTAAGATGGATCTACTGGGACTTAGGACATTGACCGTAATCGGGGATTGTCTTCAACTGTTGAGGGACAACAGGAAGATTGACATCGACATTGACAATATCCCTTTAGCGGATAAGGTTACCTGTGAGATGCTGGCTAACGGTGATACTGTCGGTGTTTTCCAGATGGAATCTGGGGGTATGACCAATCTGGTGAAGGATTTAAAACCGGAAAGTTTTGATGACTTAATACCATTGGTAGCTTTATATCGTCCGGGACCGCTGGGGAGTGGTATGGTAGCCGATTTTATTGACGGGAGACATGAAAAGAAGAAAGTGACCTATCTGCACCCCCTGTTAAAGCCGATTCTGCAGGATACCTTTGGTGTTATATTATACCAGGAGCAGGTTATGCGTATTGCTTCAGAACTGGCCGGCTTTACACTGGGGCAAGCTGATTTGCTGCGGCGAGCGATGGGGAAAAAGAAACATGAAGTTCTGGCCGCGCAACGTGACAATTTCCTGCGAGGGGCGGAACGACGTGGCATTGAGCAAAAGCTAGCCATGGAGATTTTTGATTTGATGGCACATTTTGCTGATTATGGATTTAATAAATCGCACAGTGCGGCGTATGCATTGGTGGCTTATCAGACTGCCTATCTGAAAGCCCATTATCCTTGTGAATTCATGGCTGCTCTTTTATCCAGCGTAATGGGGACCAATGAAAAGGTCGGTTTTTATATTGAAGAATGCCGCCGTAGAGGGATAAAAATCTGTCCTCCGGATATTAATGCCAGTCAGGCCAGTTTTAATGTTGAGGGAGACTCAATACGGTTCGGTTTGGCCGGTGTGAAAAATGTTGGTGAAAATGCTATCAATAACATTCTGACAGCAAGACAGCAGGGGGGGCATTTTACTTCCATTGTTGATTTTTGCACCCGGGTGGATATGCGGGTTGTGAATAAACGTGTAATTGAAAGTCTTGTCAAGTGCGGCGCATTTGATTCCATCAAGGCTAAAAGGGCACAATTGCTGGAGGTCCTGGACCGTGCCGTGGAAGTTGCCGCCGGCCGCCAACGGGATCTGGCCAGCGGACAGATGGGCTTGTTTGGGGAAGAGACTTTACAGGATGTCGATGATCTAATACTGCCTGATATAGCGGAACTGCCCATTGATCGATTACTAGCCTATGAAAAGGAAATGACCGGCTTTTATGTTACCGGACATCCGCTGGATAAATATCGTGATAAAATGAAGACTCTGGTACCGATCGGTAAAATTAGTGATTATCCGGAAGGTAAGAAAATAAAAATTGCCGGGTTAATTACAACTGCCAAAAGGATCAATACAAAAAGCGGCGAGATGATGTGCTTTTTTACTCTTGAAGATTTTACGGAACAGATCGAAGTCGTTGTATTTCCCCGGCTTTTCCAAAAGTCCGGAGCCATGTTGGCTGTGGATATGCCGGTGGCGGTAACAGGAAAAATTAATCGTAATGAGGACAGCAACAAGATTATTGCCGATGATCTCATGGTTCTTGACCAGTTTGGCCCGGAAGTGAGAATCACAATCCGTAAAGATCAGGAGAATGCTCATATATTTTCTCAACTGAAGGCTGTTTTTAATGAGTTTCATGGATCGGCCGTCGTTTTTTTACATTTGGTGGATAGCGCGAGAGTTATCAAAACCGAACAGCAGTATTGGATTACTCCGTCAACGGCAGCTATCCAGGCAATTGAGAGTATTTTAGGCGATAATGGCGTAAGCATCACGTAACAGTTTATGATATTAAACAGACGAGGAATTAATAGAATGAACATTGTTGTATGTATCAAGCAGGTACCCGGAGATAATGGGGTAAAGATAGATACGCTAACGCATTTGCTTCTTCGGCAAAGCGTTCCGGGAATCATTAATCCATATGACAGGCACGCTCTGGAACTGGCCTTGCGGGTAAAGGAACAGACAGGAGGAAGTGTAACCGTCCTATCGATGGGACCGCTTACGGCTAAAGAGGCATTAAAGGAATGTTTGGAACTTGGCGCTGATACGGCAGTCTTATTAAGTGACCCAGCGTTTCGAGGGTCTGATACGCTGGCGACCAGTTATGTTCTGGCTGCAGGAATTAACAGGATAGGCGGTATTGAGCTTATTTTCTGCGGTCAGCAGGCTACGGATGGCAACACGGCACAAGTAGGGCCGGAATTAGCGGAACACCTTGGTTATGCGCAAATTACCGCCGTGACCGATGTGAATTTTCAGGAACGGACTCTTCAGGCGATATGTGAAACTGATGCCGGTTATACGAATGTTGAAGCTGGCTTACCGGTTGTAGTGACTGTGGGTCGATCCGTATATACGCCCCGCTGTCCTACTGTTAAAAGTGTGTTATTTGCCAGAAATAAACCTATTACTGTATGGCAGGCGGGGGATTTAGCGATTGATTGCCGCCAAGTCGGGCTACAGGGATCGCCAACACAGGTAGAGCGAATTTCTTACTGCAGGCAACAAAGAAAGGGTTGTGAATTTATATTCAACGAGGAAGCTTCGTTGACAGCCAAATTGCTGCTTAAAAAGTTAAAACACTCTGGAATTATATAAACATTGCAGTATCCGATATAATGGTTTATAGGATAACTTGGTATAGGAGCCAGTACTTTTATGAAAGAAAAGAAGCAGGACAGCGGGTTATGGGTATTTATTGAACAAATAAATGGGAAGGCTAACCCTGTTGGCTGTGAATTACTAGGGCAGGCTCGTAAACTTGCTATGATCATGCGGCAGCAAATTTGCGCCGTAGTTTTAGGACAGGATGTAAAGCATTTGGCAGCCGGGTTGATTGCCAGTGGAGCCGATATCGTTTATCTTATTGAAGGGAGAGAATATCAATGCTATTCCACAGATGCTTATTCAACAGCGCTGGCATTTCTGTTAATTAATAAAAAGCCATCGGTTGTTCTTTTTGGGTCCACTTATATAGGGCGGGACTTGGCACCGCGGTTAGCCTGCCGTTTGAAGACAGGACTGATAGCCGATTGTACTGACTTTACTTTTGATCCGGTTCGTCAAATTGTGGTGTGGCGCCGGCCTGCTTTTGAGGGAAATGTGGTTGCAGATATTGTCTGTCCTGTCCGACGTCCGCAAATGGCAACGGTTCGTCCGCATATATTTCCATTGCCTAAACAGGATTTCTCCCGTCAGGGCGGCATTATACAGCTGAAAGGACAGCCCCAATTTGGTCATTTCCGCACTAAAATCAACCAGGTGATACCACAGGAAAATAACGATTCCTGTAGCCTGGAAGATGCGGCGATTATTGTTGCAGGCGGAAGAGGGATGGGCAATCGTGCGAACTTTTACCTGCTTGAACGGCTGGCAGCCGCTTTAGGCGGCGTCGTAGGAGCTTCCCGTGGCGTTGTCGAAATTGGCTGGAGAAAAGCGCAAGAACAGATTGGATTATCAGGGAGGATTGTAAAGCCTAGATTGTATTTCGCCTGCGGAATTTCCGGCGCGTTTCATCACCTTGCCGGAATTACTTCCGCAGAAATAATTGTTGCTATTAATACCGATCCGGACGCACCAATTTTCAACATTGCCGATTACGGCATTGTCGGCGACATTGAAGTGATTATTCCGGCAATTCTTGCTGAAATAGAGGCAAATACAGCCGACCGTAGATAATATTTCCGAAAAACCTTGAATTTAGCAGGAATACTATCTAATATGGAGAAGAACATCATATGTCAGTTCATTAAAATTAAATCATGCTATTCTAGGAGGAGCACTATGTGGATAGCCATCTATATCGCGGCTAATCGCGCTCAGGCCGACATGTTGAAAAAATTACTATGCAACGAGGGAATCCTTGCTAATACTCGCCCGACTGGTGTTGCTTCCACGCTGGGTGATGGAATGTATGAAATATTGGTTTTAGAATCGGAGGCAGAAGAAGCTCAGGCAATTCTATGCCAGCGTGCAGTACGTTAATGATTGACAAATTAAGAATATTCATTAAAGAATATTAAATGTAGGAGAGTGTTTACATGCTGAAAAAAACAAAAATCATTTGCACCATAGGACCAAGCACAGAGCAGTCCGGTGTATTGGAAAAGATGATTGAAGCTGGTATGAATATAGCCCGGTTCAATTTTTCTCACGGTACTCACGCAGATCAAGGTGAGCGCATTAATTTTGTAAGAGAAACGGCGGCAAGGATGGGAAGAACGATTGCGCTGCTACTGGATACTAAAGGACCTGAAATGCGTTTGGGAATGTTTGCTGAGGGAAAAGTAAAGCTGGTTGAAGGACAGAAATTTATTCTGACCAGTCAAAACGTTTCCGGAACGACAGAGCGTGCGACTGTCAGTCATAGTTTATTACCGCAAGAAGTGGCTCCGGGAAATCAAATTTTGCTGGCAGACGGATTGGTCTCACTTAAAGTGGAAGAAGTACGGGGCACTGAAATTATTACCACCGTGCAAAATACGGGGGAAATCGGTGACCGTAAAAGAGTGGCAGCTCCGGGAGTGAGCCTTAATCTGCCGTTTATTTCCGACAAGGATATTGCGGATATACATTTTGGTATTGAACAGGATATGGATTTTATTGCTGCTTCCTTTGTACAGCGGGCAGCCGATATATTGGCCATTCGGAGAGTCCTGGAAGAAGCTAATGCCGATATGGGCATTATTGCTAAAATCGAAAATGCCGAGGGCGTAAAGAATATTGATGAAATTTTAAAGGTCGCTGACGGAATCATGGTGGCCCGTGGTGATCTGGGTGTTGAAATACCGGCTGAAGAAGTGCCTCTGGTACAAAAGCGTACGATTGAAAAGTGTAATAAAGCCGGCAAACCGGTTATTACCGCCACGCAGATGTTGGAATCCATGATTAGCAACCCACGTCCTACCAGGGCTGAGTCAAGTGATATTGCTAATGCTATTATGGACGGCAGCGATTGCATCATGTTAAGCGGTGAAACCGCATCAGGGAAATATCCAGTAGAGGCAGTAGAAACCATGGCCCGAATTGCAATGCGTACGGAGTCGGCTTTAAATTATTCGTCTATTTTAATGGCCAAAGGTATTATTCCTCAGCGTACTACGACTGATGCCATCAGTCACGCTACCGTGCAAATAGCACATGAGCTCGGAGCGTCGGCCATTATCACTTCCACTCAGTATGGAAATACGGCGAGAATGGTATCCAAATACCGTCCACCAGCTAACATTGTTGCCGTTACTCCCAGTGAAAAAACCATGCGCCGGATTATGTTGTTATGGGGAGTTGTCCCGGTATTAGGTATTACTTCTGAAAATAGTGATGAAATGGTTCAAAATTCGGTGCAATATGCTTTAGCTGCCGGAGCGGTTAAGGATGGTGATCTGGTTGTTCTGACGGCAGGAGTCCCGGCTGGTTTGACGGGCACTACGAATATGATCAGAGTTCATGTTGTGGGTAATATTTTGATGCGCGGAGTGGGAATTGGTCAACAAGCCGTGACTGGCCGGATTTGTGTGGCCCATTCTATACGGGATGTACAAAGCAAGCTGCAACCGGGGGATATTTTGGTAGTTAGTAGCATTGATGAGGAGACAGCTTCACATGCGTCGAAGGCAGCTGCCATTGTGGCGGAGGAAGGTGGCCTGACGTCGCATGCGGCTATCGTAGGTGTTAGCTTTGGCATGCCGGTAATTGTCGGCGTTGACGGTGCGACTGAGCGATTAAGCGATGGCTCTATTGTTACAGTGGATGCGGCACGAGGTCTAGTCTTCCAGGGGGAAATTAATGCCCGCTAATTTAGCCATATTGGCAATAGTTGTGTCGTTCAAAACAATCAGCTCCAGACAAAAGTAGTCCGGAGCTGATTGTTTATGACCTATAAAAATTTGGGGGCGGTTATATTGTCCTTATGGGCAGCAGTATGTCTTGGCGGTGCGCTGGGGATTATTCTTTTTTTCTTTATATTCCGCCGCTTTAGGGGATTGGAGCGGCAGATAGAATTTCTGACTGTCAAAGTTACCGGACGGGGTAACCGGCGGAGGCAAAAGCCGGATGAAGAGTTGCTAAACCGAATATACGGTTTTGTACTAGCCGGAATTACTAAGAGAAACGATGCTATTATCTACAAGGCAACTGAACTACTTAAAACCGCGTTTGGCGAGGCTCTAGTGCGTGATAACGAACCTGTACGACTAATGGGGCTTATTGCCAGAGCTATACATTTCCGTCAATATCAAGCTGCTGTTGTTATATTGGATGCTTTTCGTCCCTTAATTTTGCATTTACCTGCTCAATGCCTTCCTGTTGCCACGGAACAGTTAACATTGATTGCTGCCATGGCTTTTCGTATAAAACAAAATTTTCTCCTGTCCAAAGTAACGGAACTTGTATTTTTTCTTTTTGAGAACAAAATACGGTTACAATCCACTGCAACCTTTGCGGTTGAAGTGTTAAAACCATTAAAATTAGTAGGTTTACTGGCTTTGCGCCGCAAAGATGTCGATCTGTTTAGAGAAATATGCATCTGCTGGAAGAATGGAAAAGCTATCGGATACCATGGTGATGTTGCGAAAGCCTCTTTACAGATATGGACAGTATGGCTGCATCGCATAGTAAAAATGGATAGACCGGACATGTTTAATTTATTGATAGAAGTTGTTTGGCTGCAGCTTACGGAAGACAGATTGTCAAATGAAGATGTAGAATACCTGCTGGCGGATTGGCATAAGCATGCGGGATCGGCTTCTTTAAATCCACGGAGCGAAATTGCGGCTCATATCCTGGATTTTATGTGTAGCATAGCTGAATACAAAAAAGAAACGGTCCTTTGGGAACAGGCAATACGGTATGTAGGAGCAGTTATTAAATTAGCGATAGCCCGCAGGGAATTTGAAGCAGTTTTCCCCGTATTTTATCCTTTATTAGAGAGAGGACGGCAATTGTTTGTCTTGGAATTGAAATTTGGCCAATACTCTGACGGATTTCGTCAGAGAATACTGTTCACTATCCTGCAAGAATGCACTATGTTAATTTCCTACGCTATGCGCCAGGATTTTACTGTCACTTCCGGAGACATTATTAAGCAATTAGGAGTATGCTGGGTTCAACATCCGCAGGCTGGAGGGCATAAAAAATCAATCAAGAAATTCTGTCAATTCTTTTTGCTATTTTGGATGAATAAATACCGTAAACAAGCTAGAAAAGAAGAACCTTTTAACAAGTTTTTATTAGAACCCATGTTACTTTCTGAAGAAGAAAAAAACCTTTTTACTTTTTTGAAAGCATAAAACGAGCTTGGCCATATTCCAAGCTCGTTTTATGCTTTTTATATTAGTACCAGGCCAATCAGGCTGATACCGATTTGGTCGTTTTTGGTGTACTTCCTGTTAAAAAAAGCCCGAATTTAGGAAGTTTGGTGCTGACTTTCACTGTAACTAGACTAACTGTTAGACTGATTCCTAAGGTCAGTAAATAAAAAACAATTGTATTAGCTGCAGTCATCAGCAACCCACGATGCGAAAGAAGATAAGATAGAACATACATGACAAATGGATGCACCAGATAAATAAAATAGGAATGCTTTCCTAAGATTTTGAGAGTGGAGGTAATACAAGCAGGAAGTTTTCCGCTACTGAAAACCATAAACCAAAATAGGGCGGAAGAAAAGGTGTATAAAATACCAATGGGACTAAGCTGATGGTCGGTAAATACAGCTTCTTGAGGAGAATAACCTTTATAAAACAACAGGTAATAATAGTAGAACAGAATTCCAAAGGTAGTTATGAGAAAAGATAAACTAATATACCCGCTGTAATGCTTTAGTACCTGCTTAAACAAATCAAAGTGCAATGCGCATAGAGCGCCAAGTAAGAAGATAAATAGATAGTGGGCAATCCAATAATTCATCCGGTAATCAATAAAAGAATTAAGGTAGGCGTTTGATAAATCCGGATGCAATAAATAACTGGAATAATAGTTAAATATAATTTGGAGGAGTAAGAGAGAGAGGATACTGGCAACAGGTCGTTGTAACATGTGGCGCAGCATGATACGCCATAAAGGCATAAGGGCATAAAACCACAACAAAAGTACTAAAAAATATAGCTGATAAGAAGCCAGGCCAAAAAACAAATATTTCCCCAATAGAGGTAATGACCAAACTGCGAAATTATGACTGATGATAGATGAGTGGAGTAAGTATAATAGCGACCAGATGACATAGGGAATAAAAACAGCTTGTATGCGCCGCTTCATAAACGCAATGTAATGTAAAGGGGCTGACAGATCTTTTTGCTGCAGAAAAAGCCCAAAGGCGGAAACGAAAAAAAAGATAGGTACACTAAAGCGGGTAAGAATTTCTAATAAGGCAAATAGGTGAATATTTACATGCTGATTGCTTAGGGAATAGGCACCGGTATGGATCCCGATAACTCCGAGCATAGCAAGGCCGCGGATATACTCTAGAGCGGGAATATATTGTTTTTTCATAACAAGAACTCCTTTTAAAAATGACAACAAAAAATAATATATAATATGAATATACTATAAAAGTTTATCAGATTTTAAAAAAAAATCAAAGGGGCGATTATCCCATTGTCAAGGGTTAGAACGGGCAAAAAATCAATATATTTTAATATTGCGAATTTTTATTGTGCTATTGTCAAGGGATAACAGATGTGATATAGTCTAAGTAAGTTAAAATTGGGTGCAGAGATTAAGCAAAGTAGCTTATAAACTTAACGTTTATAAGCTACTTTGTGCTTTTGCAAAAAGATTTTTATAAGATCAACAGATGTATTATACAGCATACAGCAAGCAAAGAGGCTTGTGGGACTATAAGTTTCACAAGCCTCTTTGCTTTTCTGGATAAAGTGAAGGGGGTGAGGTCAAATACGAGAGCAGGGAGCAGAACAAAAGGAAAACCTTCATAAGTATTAGCGGTACTTATGAAGGCCAGGAACAACTAGATTACCAGGTGTGTGGTTTATTTAGCATTCCCAATTTTAATTATATCGCAAGGTAGTTTTGTTTTCAAGTATTGAAAAAACGATTGAATATTGGAGGTAAAGATATATGAGACAGGTGGCAATTTATGGTAAGGGCGGTATTGGTAAATCTACGACTACACAAAATACAGTGGCAGCTTTGGCAGAGGCCGGTAAGAAAGTTATGGTTGTGGGCTGTGACCCCAAGGCAGATTCAACCCGGTTGTTACTTAACGGTTTGTGCCAAAAAACAGTTTTGGATACATTGCGTGATGAAGGCGATGATATTGAACTGGAAGATATCTTAAAACCTGGTTTTAAAGGTACAATGTGTGTTGAGTCAGGTGGACCGGAACCAGGCGTTGGTTGTGCCGGCCGCGGTATCATTACCTCGATTAACCTGTTGGAATCACTTGGAGCGTATACTTCCGATCTGGATTATGTGTTCTATGATGTTTTAGGTGACGTTGTGTGCGGCGGTTTTGCGATGCCTATCCGTGAAGGTAAAGCACAAGAGATTTATATCGTTGCTTCCGGTGAATTGATGGCGTTGTATGCGGCAAATAACATTTCTAAGGGCATTCAAAAATATGCTGCTACCGGCGGGGTGCGATTGGGAGGTATTATCTGTAACAGCCGTAAGGTTGACCGCGAACTGGACTTGCTGGAAAACTTCGCTACAGAACTGGGGTCGCAGTTGATTCATTTCGTACCGCGCGATAATGTTGTGCAACGTGCGGAAATTAATAAAAAGACAGTTATTGATTATGATCCTAAAGAAGATCAGGCCGATGAATATAGAAAACTAGCCATGGCGATTAATCAAAATAAAATGTTTGTTGTTCCTAAACCGATGACGCAAGATCGCCTGGAAGAGTTGATGATGTCCTACGGTATCCTAGGTTAATAAAAAAATAGCTTAAGAGTAGAGGAGAAGATAACCTATGTTGTTAGTTAGAGCTATTGTAAGACCGGAAAAAAAGGACGAAGTATTATATGAACTCTCAACTGCCGGATTTCATGCCGCTACTGTGTTTGATGTAGTCGGCCGTGGTAAACAAAAAGGGATTAAAGTCGGCGGTATCGTTTATGATGAAATTCCCAAAGTGATGATTATGACTGCTGTCCGTGATGAAGATAAGGACGATGTTGTTAGTGTTATCTTGCGTACGGCTAAAACCGGTGAAAATGGAACGTTCGGCGACGGGAAGATTTTCATATCTCCGATTGAAGAAGCTTATACCGTATCTACTGGCGCTAAAGGGTTATAGGAGGGTATTGATTATGAAAGAGATCATAGCCATTGTACGGATGAATAAGACCAGTGCAACAAAAAAAGCGCTGATTGAAGCGGGTGCGGCAGGGTTTACGGCAACAAAAGTTGTCGGCCGTGGGAAAATGGTTAAAGATACTTCGGCTATAGAAGACCGGAAAAAAGAATTGTTAGGGATAACTAGTGAAGAAGATAAAGCGAGCGCCGAAATGTTGATTGACAGCTTTTTAAACGGGGCCAGACTTTTTCCAAGACGCATGTTTAACATCATGGCCCATGATGATGATGTGCAAAAAATTATTGATGCGATTATGGCAGCAAATAGAACTGATTATAATGTTGGCGACGGAAAAATATTTGTATTGCCTTTAAACGACATAGTTCGTGTACGTACCAGTGAAACTGGCGATGCGGCAATTTAAGACAGTGAAGGAGGGAGAAGTGTATGGCTGTTACTGAAAAAGAGTTAGAAGTATTATTTGCAAAAATGCCAAGCAAGGTACAAAAGAACCGGCGTAAACATATTCTTATCAAAAATGGTGAGGTGGAGAATCCGGAGATTGAGGCGAATACCCGGACAATCCCGGGGATCATTACCAATCGTGGCTGTGCTTATGCCGGGTGTAAGGGCGTGGTATTAGGTCCGATTAAAGATATGGTTCATATTACCCACGGGCCGATTGGTTGCGCTTATTACACCTGGGGAACCCGCCGCAATAAGGCTAAAACGGGAGAGCATGTTAAAAATTTCGTCAACTATTCTTTTTCAACCGATATGCAGGAAAAAGATATCGTATTTGGTGGTGAAAAAAAACTGGCGGCCATGATTGATGAGGTGGTTGAGATATTGAAACCAAACGCCATTACGATATCGGCGACTTGCCCGGTTGGTTTGATCGGTGACGATATTAATGCGGTAGCCAGAGAAGCACAAAAACGCCACGGCATTCAAGTACTGGCTTTCAGTTGCGAAGGCTATAAAGGGGTTAGTCAGTCGGCAGGACATCATATTGCCAATAATAGTTTTGTTGAATCGGTTATCGGACAAGGTGATATGGAAGAGCCGCCATCAAAATTCTCTATTAATTTATTAGGTGAATACAATATCGGTGGTGACGGCTGGGAAGTTGAACGAATACTGAAAGAGATTGGTTATAATGTTATATCTGTAATGACCGGCGATGGTTCTTGGGAAAAGATGCGTAATGCTCATGTGGCAGAATTAAATTTGGTACAATGCCATAGATCGATAAACTATATTGCAGAAAAAATTGAGACAAAATATGGCATTCCATGGTTGAAGGTCAATTTTATTGGTATTGAAGCAACTATTAAGAGTTTACGCGATATGGCACTATATTTTGATGATCCTGAACTTACGAGAAAAACGGAAGAAGTAATTGCCCGCGAAGTAGCCAGAGTACAACCGGTAATTGATCAATATGCAAAAATTTGTCAAAATAAAACTGCTTTCTGCTTTGTTGGAGGTTCGCGTGGGCATCATTTCCAGGGATTGTTCCGTGAACTGGGGATCGAAACGATTTTGGCTGGTTATGAGTTCGCTCATCGCGACGATTATGAAGGCCGTGCAGTAATTCCAAGCATTAAGCCGGATGCAGACAGTAAGAATATTCCGGATCTTCATGTGGAACCCGATTTGAAGCGTTTTCACTTGCGAATGTCACCGGAAAAGCTGGAAGAGTTGAAGAAAAAGATCCCAATTAATGATTACCCAGGTATGAACATTGATATGAAAGAAGGCCATATTATTGTTGATGACCTGAATCATTTTGAAACTGATGAGTTTATTAAACTTTTGAAGCCAGACATTTTTTCTTCAGGCATTAAGGATAAATATGTGGTACAGAAAATGGGAATTCCGGCTAAACAGCTCCATTCCTATGATTACAGTGGTCCGTATGCCGGGTTTAATGGTGCAGTCAATTTTGCCCGTGATGTAAGTATGGGCTTTGCTTCTCCGACCTGGAATTTTATCACTCCCCCTTGGCAAAACACTCCGGTATTGACTGGTGAAATGAATGAAGGAGGCGACAAATAAGATGCTTGATTATACACCCAAAGAACTGAAAGAGCGTCCAAGTGGCGCCGTAATCAATCCTGCTAAAACTTGCCAGCCGATAGGGGCCATGTATGCTGCTTTAGGGATAAAAGGCTGCCTGCCGCACAGTCATGGTTCGCAAGGGTGCTGTTCCTTTCACCGGATGCATTTAACCAGACATTTTCGTGATCCGATCATGGCATCAACAAGCAGCTTTACGGAAGGTGCATCAGTTTTTGGCGGCGGTGCCAACTTAAAAACAGCGATTAAAAACGTATTTGCTTTATATAATCCCGATGTTATGGCCATTCATACAACTTGTCTGTCGGAGACAATTGGTGATGATATTCCGACCATTATCAAACAATCGGAGATACCGGAAGGAAAAATCGTATTTCATGCGAATACGCCAAGTTACCAGGGGTCGCATATTACCGGTTTTTCTAATATGACTAAGGCTATGGCTACGTATTTTTCGGAAAGTACCAGTGATTCCAAAAAAGAACAGGTGAATGTCATTCCTGGTTTTGTCAATCCGGGAGATATGCGTGAAATTAAAAGAATTGTTAAATCGCTGAAACTTGATTTCATTATGTTTCCTGATACCTCAGGAGTAGTGGATTCACCGATGACCGGCAAGTTTGAAATGTATCCTAAGGGTGGTGTTACACTGGACGAATTAAAAGATTCCGGTAATTCCAAAGTTACTATGTCACTTGGCCGTTTCGCATCCTTGGATGCAGCGGAAAAATTGGAGAAGAAATGCAAGGTCCCGGCTGTTTCATTAAAAACTCCGATTGGCGTAAAAGCAACCGATGATTTTTTAATGGCCTTGCGGAGTTCCTTTGCAGCAGAAATTCCCTATGAACTAGAGGAAGAACGTGGCCAGTTGGTCGATATTATGACCGATACTCATTTCCATTTTCACGGGAAAAAAGTAGCTATTTTTGGCGATCCCGATATTGTGACCTCAATGACTGAATTTTTATTGAGTCTGGGTATGATTCCGGTACATGTACTAACAGGTACACCGGCAGGAGCATTGGGATCCGGCTTAGCCAGCTTTGAAGAGGAAGTTCAGGATATGTTGAAAGCAGCCGGAGTGACAGCCAACGTTAAGGCGCCAGGAGACTTGTTTGAGCTGCATCAATGGATTAAAAATGAACCGGTCGATTTGTTGATTGGGAATACGTATGGCAAATTTATCGCCCGTGCTGAAGATATTCCATTTGTGCGGATAGGTTTTCCGATACTTGATAGAAGTGTTCATTCTTATATGCCGCTGGTAGGGTATCGCGGCGCCATGCGCATTATTGAGATGATCAGCAATGCTCTGTTAGACCGTGCCGACAGAGATGCGGCAGATGAAGATTTTGAGTTGGTAATGTAATTGAGGTTGTGTCGAGTCGTGGGTGCAGGAAAAAATCTCCTGCTGCCCAGACTGCCAGCCTTACTAGATTTACTACGCAGGTAACGAAAGGATGTGACGGCTGGATGAGTGAGGCAGCAGCTATACGCGATAGAGACGAATTTATTATTACTAAGGGGAAACAGAAAAAACAGCTTAAGTGTGATGCTGAAAGCATTGCCGGCTGTGTCAGCCAGCGTGCTTGCGTATACTGTGGGGCCAGAGTGGTGCTAAACCCGATTACTGATGCAATCCATCTGGTACATGGTCCGATAGGCTGTGCAAGTTATACCTGGGATATACGGGGAAGTTTAAGTAGTGGAGAAGAGTTGTACCGAAATAGTTTTTCTACAGACCTGAAAGAACAGGATGTTATCTTCGGCGGAGAAAAAAAATTAGCGGCAGCCATTGATGAATTGGTCGGAAAATATCCGGAGGCAAAACTGGTTATTGTGTATTCTACCTGTATCGTAGGCGTTATTGGCGATGATTTGCAGGCAGTATGTAAAGCTGCGGCCCAAAGACATAACATTGAAGTAATACCGGTAGAGTCCAGCGGCTTTATCGGTAATAAAGCTGCCGGGTACCGTGCTGCCGGCGATGCATTGCTGCGACTGATTGAGCCTGATGGGGAGAAATTACCTAAGCTAGAAAAAACGATTAATTATCTTGGTGATTTTAATTTAGCCGGAGAGGCTTGGATTATAAAAAGTTATTTGCAAGAGATTGGTGTAAAATTAAATGTCGTATTCACTGGCGATTCGAAATATGAAGATCTAAAAAAAGCAACTTCCGCTTCGTTAAATATTATACAATGTGCCGGTTCTATGCATTATTTGGCTGCAAAGATAGAAACGCTCTACCAAATTCCGTTTATCAATGTCTCTTTTTTGGGAATTGAAGATACGGCTAATTCACTTAGAGCGGTAGCCCGGGCTTTTCAGGATCACGAAATGATGGAAAGAGCAGAAATACTAATACAAAGAGAAACGGCTAAAATTCAACCGGTTATTGAAAGTTATCGGGAAAAACTGCAGGGAAAGAAAGCGGCAGTGTATGTTGGCGGGGGATTTAAAGCCATTTCACTGATCAAACAGTTTCGTGAAGTTGGTATTGAAGTGGTTATGGTCGGTACACAGACAGGCCGGAAAGAAGAATATGAAGCCATTGATGAATTGGTTAATGACGGAACCGTTATTCTGGATGATGCCAATCCGGCTGAACTGGAACGATTCATGGTAGAACAAAATGCCGATTTATTGGTTGGAGGCGTAAAAGAACGGCCTCTTGCCTATAAACTGGCAAAAGCATTTATAGACCATAATCATGACCGGAAACATCCCTTAAGCGGGTTCGTGGGTGCAGTTAACTTTGCTGCGGAAGTATATTCAACGGTATGTTCTCCTGTTTGGAAATATATTAAGGCTTAGCAGGGAGTGGTGGATATGACAGCAGCGCGAAATGTAAATGAAAACCCCTGTAATATGTGCATGCCTATGGGGGCAATTTTACCCTTTAAAGGAATAGAACAATGTATGGTGGTACTGCACGGTTCACAAGGCTGCAGTACCTATATGCGCCGGCACATCGCCGAGCATTTTAACGAACCGATAGATGTGGGGTCTTCATCATTAAATGAAAAAGGTACGGTATATGGCGGTGAGAAAAATTTAAAGCAGGCATTGGATAATATCATCAAGGTATATAATCCTAAAGTCATTGGTGTGCTGACAACTTGTTTGGCAGAAACCATTGGTGAAGATATCGAACGCATTGCAGCCGAATATCGTAAGGAAAAAAATCTTACCGATTTAACCGTTGTTACCGTGCCAACTCCCGGTTATGGTGGTACACATACAGAAGGCTATTTGTATGCTTTGCGAAGAACTCTTATTCAAGTAACGAAGAAGGCTGAAAAACATAATAAGCTGAATTTAATTATTCCTCATATTAGTACAGCCGATATAAGGGAGCTTAAACGGATTCTGGATATCATGAACATTCAGTATACCTTATTTCCGGACATCTCAGATACTTTGGATCGTCCACTGCTCCGTCAGTATGCTAAATTACCGGATGGTGGAACAAAAATTCAAGATATACAGGAAATGTCCGGTGCAGTGGCTACCATCCAGTTTGGGATAACTGCTGCCGATGAACTATCGCCTGGAAAGTATCTGGAAGATGAGTTCGGGGTTCCGCTCTATAATCTTCCAATTCCCATGGGGGTAGAAAATACCGACTTATTTATCAAAGCACTTTGTGAAATCAATGATATGGCTATGCCGGACAGTATTGCTGCCGAACGCGGGCGTTTACTGGATGCTATGGTTGATTCCCATAAATATAATTTTCAGGGGCGCAGTGTAATTTTTGGTGATCCGGAATTGGTTTATGCTATAAGCAAAACCTGTCTGGAAAATGGCGTGTTTCCAGTGGTTATTGCCACCGGCAGCTTTAATTCTAAAGTGTTTGAACTCTTGCAACCAGAGTTGGAAGCAAATGACGCACCGGCGGTAAACTTTTTAAACGAAACCGATTTTATGAAAATTCGTAATGTGGTTAGTGATTCATCAGCCAATATCGCCATTGGACACTCGGATGGACGATATTTGGAAGAGCATGAGCATATACCACTTGTACGGCTAGGTTTTCCCATTCTTGACCGTGTGGGGGGACAGCGCTTATTATCTGTGGGATATACCGGAACAGCCATGTTTTTGGACCGAATTACCAATACTTTGCTGGCGGAAAAGCGCCGTTCTTATCGGCGTTCGATGTATGAGAAATATTACCGGGGGCTGGAGAAAGGACCAGCCTGTGGTGTGAACCGAGGTGGAGAAAATGAGTTGCAAATGTCCGAGTCAAACTGACAGCACAACGAGCAATGCCGATCTCTTGCAAAAAACGGAACAGCATCCATGCTATTCGGCAGGGGCACATCAAAAGTATGCTCGGATGCATTTGCCAGTGGCACCCGCATGTAATATCAGCTGTAATTACTGTAACCGCAAATTCGATTGCGTTAATGAGAGCCGACCAGGTGTGACCAGTGAAATTCTCTCTCCTGACATGGCCAAAGAAAAGTTCCTATTTGTGAAGGAAAAAATCGAAAACTTGACTGTTGTAGGAATTGCAGGTCCTGGGGATGCTTTGGCAAATTGGCCGGAGGTCCGCCGGAGTATTGAACTTATCAAAGAAGCTTCGCCGGAAACGACTTTCTGTTTATCAACCAATGGGTTGATGTTGCCCGAATATGCTGCCGAACTTGTTGCATTAGGAATAAGACATGTAACTGTAACGGTAAATTGTTTGGATCCTCAGATTGGAGCCCGGATTTATAAAGTGGTGACTTTCAAAGGTGAAAGTTATCGTGGTGAAACGGGAGCAGAACTGTTAATCAAAAATCAACTGGCTGGTATTGAGTATTTAGCTAAGCGCGGTGTATTGGTTAAAGTCAATATTGTTATGATTAAAGAGATTAATGACAGCCATATTCCTCTGGTAGTTAAGAGGGTTAAAGAATTGGGTGCCTTTATTACCAATATTATGCCACTCATTCCGGCTCCGGGAAGTGTTTTTGAAAAGTATCCGCAGACGAGTATGAAAGAGATCAACGAGATGCGTAATCTGTGTCAGTTGGATATTCAACAAATGAGACACTGCCAACAATGCCGAGCTGATGCGATTGGACTTTTAAAGGAAGACCGGTCTCAGGAGTTTCGTAGTTGCAGCAGTAATAAACAAACGGGCATAGGAGAGATGAAAAAGACTATTGCTAGCAAAAAATATAAAATTGCTGTTACGTCTAAGTATGGAAAACTGGTGGATCTGCATTTTGGGCATGCTGCGGAGTTTATGATTTATGAGGGTGACGGTCATGTTTTTCAGTTGTTGGAGATGAGAAAATCAGCGAAATACTGCCTGGGTATGGAAGATTGTGATGAAGAGGTCAGTCGGCGGAAGGCAATTATTGCTACCATTGCCGATTGTGACGCTGTGTTGACCATGCGTATAGGGTATAACGCGCAGAAAATGCTCAAAGAACATGGGATTGACAGCATAGAATCTTGCTATACGATAGAAAATGGCTTGGCACAATGTGTAAAACAACTTTCTTTACAAGAAGCGATATAAATAAAACAAGGATGGATGAAGATGAATAAACCGAAACGACATATTTTTGTATGCACCAGCTCTCGAATGACGGGGCAGGCTAAAGGGTTTTGTCAAACTAAAGATGCGCTTGGTGTTGTAGAAGCATTTATGGAAGAAATTCGTGATCGTGATTTAAGCGGTGAAGTTTTTATCTCGAACACGGGCTGTTTTGGAATTTGCGAACAAGGTCCGATTGTTGTCATTTATCCAGATAACGTATGGTATGGCTCGGTTACACCGGATGATGTTGAAGAAATTATGGATGAGCATATTGAAGGTGACTCTGTAGTCAAGCGGCTTGAGCTATAATTTGAAATTTGTGCTTGGGAGGGGTTTGAGTGACAAAAGAAATCGCTGTTTATATTAATGATGAAGCTGTTGCAGCGTCATTATTAGAGCCGGGAAAAGTGATTGTCTATCGTAGAGGAAATGGTGTATGGGAAATTGACCGGGAATTGGAATTCAAACTTGACCCCAAGCAGGGTTTATATCAATTGCGGCAAAACATGGCTAAACTCATTTCCTTTATGGGTGAATGTACTATTTTTGCCGGGTTATCTGTTACTGGCGTACCTTATTTTGAATTTGAAAAAGCGGATATCAGCGTATGGGAAATAGAAGGAAGACCGGATTTGTATTTAGATGATATTTTCGACAAGGAAGCTGCACTTGCCAGGCGGACTGTTGAGGTAGTGAAGCCTAGTACCGAAGCATTTGTCGAGGAAGTGAGCCATGGATGTTATTTTATTGATTTAAAAAAAGTTCAGCAAAGCAGTGCCGGGGTGACTTCAAAACAAGTCTTGCTCCCTTTGTTGAAAAAAGAAAATTTTACGTCAATATCTATACTCTGTAAACATATCCCCCCCTGGCTGGAAGGCGAATTACTTGCTAAAAAAATGGTTTGTGAGATAAATACAATCAATGACGGCGAAATGAGAATAAATATCCAACCGAAATGCTGTTCTTAACTTGGCAGCTTTGAAAAGATCCTGACCAATAATGTAGTTTCGATTTGGCAGGATCTTTTAACTAATCAGGAGTGACAAGTATGAGTAAGCCAGTCTTATATATGGATCAAACTGTAAATGAAGGATTAAAGCAAGGAATAGGACCGGTTAAATTACGACTTATGATGCAGGCGTTAACAGAATTGCCAATAGGATCTACGGATGTATGGGTAAAAGAGTGGGAAGAAAACGGGCTGCATTCGTATAATGTAACCTTTCATTCTTTTTTACGAGGAAAAATAAAACCCAATTTATATGATCTGTACCGGGCGTATCATTTGGGTTTTGATAAAATCATCATAGTTTATTCTCATGTGTCACGTAAACAAACCAGTAAAAGGTTGTATCCGGTATTAGCAGCTGCTTCCAAGCTGCACTTATCAGTTTCATTATTTATTGAAAACGCTGCGCAGATTTCTGCGGTCGATATAGATTACTACTTAAAGTTAATCATTAAATTTGATATTAAATCATTTATCTATGGCGATAAAGAAAGTTTACTGGATTCATTTGCTGTTTTTGAAGCTTTAAGTCAAATATATAAAATTTTACCTTGTGTTTTGGAATTTCATGCTCATAACAGTTATGGCCTAGCCACTGCTAATTCGCTGTCCGCTATTAAAGCCGGTGTAAGGCGGGTCGCTGCCTCAGTGGCAGGCGTTGGCACTCCCTGTCATGCTGCACTGGAAGAAGTGCTGATAGGCAGTAAATATATACTACAAGAAACAATACCTGCTACCGGGGATTTGGCAGCTCTTTGTGCGCATATTCTGGCCTGTATGGGACAGAATGTTCCTGTCCGTAAGGCCGTTATTGGAACGGATGTTTTTGCTCATGAATCGGGATTGCATGTTCAAGGAGTAGTTCAGAATCCCAGTTTATACGAAGCATTTTCACCTGAAGAAGTGGGATTGGTCCGACGATTGGTGATTGGAAAACACTCAGGGAGCATGTCTCTCAGAGTGAAATTAAATCAAATAGAGCTTTATCCAAGTGACCAGGAAATTGCGGCAATGCTGCCTAAAGTTAGAAAATTGGCCGTAGTGCAGAAAGGCTGTCTAAATGATGAACAACTACAAAGTTTATATTTTTCAGAGAGAAAAAACTCATATGAAGATAAGCGAGGTGAGTAAAGGTGCAAGACACACTGGAAATCATTGATACAACACTGCGGGATGGAGAACAGGCGGCTGGTATTGCCTTTTCAAAAAAAGAAAAACTAACCATAGCAACTGCTTTAGATCGTGCAGGGGTTAGTTGGATAGAAGCTGGAACACCAGCAATGGGAGAAGCTGAACAGGAAATTATGCGTGCGATAGTATCTTCAGGTCTCAAGGCAAAAGTATTTTCCTGGAACAGAGCAAAAGCAGAGGATATTTTGGCTTCCGTACAGTGCGGGTTTTCCTGTATTCATATTTCTGTGCCTGTCTCAGATCTTCACATTAAGCACAAAATAAAAAAAAGCCGTGAGTGGGTTATTTTGCAGTTAAAACAAAGCATTCGTTTGGCTCAAAGCTTTGGCTGTAGCGTATCCGTTGGTGCAGAGGATGCCTCCAGAGCAGATAAGGAGTTTTTTTTACAGGTGGCTGGTATTGCCGCTAAACTGGGAGCTATTCGTATACGCTTTGCCGATACGGTTGGTTGTTTGGACCCATTTACTACCTTTACTTTACTGGAGGATTTGGTGGCTAAGTGCTCATTGCCAATTGAGTTTCATGCACACAATGATTTTGGATTGGCTACGGCAAATACCCTAGCTGCTTATAAAGCCGGTATAAGGTTTGCCAGTACGACGATAGCCGGTATTGGTGAGCGGGCTGGCAATGCTCCCATGGAAGAAGTACTCACTGCACTTGACGCGGTTTATGGAGTACCCTCTACCATTCGCTTAAAAACTTGTACCCGTCTGGCTTCCATAATTTCCGTTGATCATTTTCCCTATAAGCCAATTCTCGGTGCTAAAGCTAAAGTGAAGTATGAAAAGAAGAGAGGCAAACATGCAGGCTGAGGTTATGTCTAGCAAAAATAAACAGCTAGAGGGATCTAGCTGTTTATTTTTGCTTTCTATTGTTTATAACTTAACGCCGATAAACTCTCCGGAATGGAAGGGGCTACTTTCAACTGCCTGTTGGGGGAGAATATTAAAATGTTTAAAAAATTTTTTTGCACCAACATAAGCACCTTTTGTAGCGTAACGAATGGGAAACGAATTAATATTTCTTTCTTTTAAAGGTAATAAGCCAACAGCATTGGCTTGCAAGTCATAACCTATCATACAAAAAGGACTGTTGTCTAATAATTCAGTAGCCAGCTTATTGAATACAATACGTCCATTGGGTCTTAATTCAATGATTGGTTCGATAGTTTTGCTTGAACGCTCCCGATGTGGTTCAAATAGTGTAAAAGAACATTCCATATCATTCACTCCTTATATACTGATTATTTATTAAGTATGCTCAAAAAGTTGAATTTATAAACAGAATTTAGAGTAAAAGCTTATTTTTTTCTTCTATATACGTTATAATTCAATAGATGGCTAATCAAATTCATTGAGTCAAAAAAGTGCTTAGGAGGGATTGTATGATTCAGCAGATTTGGTTGTATCTTTTTGCAGTCATTATCGGTGGTGCAATTATCAAAGAGTTGTTTATCAGCCCGGTTATCTTGGTACTGATTGATTTAATTATTTTGTTTGCGCTATACATGCTTATACGCAGATATTCTTTTATTGATGTCAAAAGAAGTATGTATTTTTTTTCGTTGTTAACTTTTATCACTATATTAGTAGATGTGAATTTGATGCCGAGTATAATCGGAAACATTATTATATTAAGTATATTATTGTGGATGATTTTCAGTAGTGGCAGAGGTGGCGGACCTAACAGGCCCCCGTTGCGTCATAAATGGCATAAATAATGATCACCGTGTGTTCGGCGACCTTTCTGAGGAGATCTTTTATCCAGTTAAACTTTCGTCGGCATTACTTTTTGTTATGGGCTGGCCGCAGCTTATCACAGGAGTCCTTGGCGGTTTATTGGCAGTCAGTGTTTGTAAACGATTAAAAGGATTTTACTGAGGGATACTTTTCTGTTTATAAAATCCGATGTAGCAGGTAACCGTTGTCTTTCAGCCAATTCCGTTCTTGTTTATAATTAGGAAGACAACTTTCTACCAACAGCCAAAACTGACGAGAATGATTTAATTCTCGCAAATGAGATAATTCATGTACCACCAGATAATCAATAACGCCTGTCGGTGCCATGATAATTCGCCAATTGTAGTTAATGTTGCCCAGAGCAGAACAACTTCCCCAGCGTGTTTTTTGTTCTTTAATATGGATCTGTTTAGGAAGAACATGGAGTTTTTTTGACCATTCCATGGTTTTCGTTGTTAGCAAATCGGCAGCAGCAGCAAGATACCATTTTTTTATTAATTGATGTATGACATCTGTATTACGGTGCGTGAATTTTGGAAGAACAATTTGCATTTTATCGGCTTCCAGCCTGATGGTAGGTGTGTTGTCTGTTGTGGTATAATAAAAGTGTAAATAGTATTCTTTACCCAGGTATAAAATACGGGTACCTTGAGAGAGTGCGCTGTTTACAGGATTAGCGGATAATTTACGAAGGTGGTCAATGCGGGAGAGAATCCATTTACTTTTTTTTTGCAGGAGGGTTTCAATTGATGTTGCAGGGTATTGAACAGGCGCAGTAATTTCCAGCAATTGTGTATCTTTTACTTTTATTTGTATTGTTTTCCGGTTTTTCCGGTAGAGAATTGTATAATATAATTGATAATTAGCCAGCATAATTTTGTTCATTGCGTATGTCCTTTGGTTTATAATTATATATTTTTTTGATTTGGCGTTTACTGTGTAAATTCCTGCGAAAAAAGTAGGTTATATAAGAATTATTTATCGTAGAGTGATAAACAGTGGGAAGGTTATATATGAAACAAAATACAATTATATTGAAAGAAAGTCAGAAATCTTTTTTAGTAAAACGAGTTATTACCTATGGTACGGGATTTGAGCCTGGTGTAGAATTGATTGGGACGCGTTATGAAATCTGGGATAAAAAATATCAGGATAAATATGAACAGGATATTATTCAGGAACCGGTTAATGGGAGTACGGTTGTATATTGTGAGTTGTGTGTTCAGGAATCTGATGAAAAAATGATAGAAGTCTTTGACAAAAGAGAGAACGGTATTTATTCTAATAGTCAAAATTACGAATGAGAAGAACTCCTGCGTGTAATCTGCGCAGGAGTTCTATTTTTGACAAAAGGATATGTTTGTCGTATAATACAACAAACAGAACGTATGTTCTGAGGCGGTTTTTCTACGTTTCGTTTACTAGGAGGGAAGAGAATGGTGCGACAACGGTGGATATTACATGCTGATATGGATGCTTTTTATGCTTCGGTCGAACAGCGAGACCATCCTGAATTCCGGCAGCAACCGGTTATTGTTGGTGGCAATAGTAGCCGGGGTGTAGTAGCGGCCGCTTCCTATGAAGCACGTCAATACGGAGTGCGGTCGGCCATGCCGATGGCGGAAGCAAGACGTCGCTGCCCACAGGGGATCTATGTATTGCCTAATATGGCAAAGTATGCAAAAATATCAGGAGAAATCATGCAAATTCTTGCATCTTTTTCCCCGGTTATTGAAACTTTGGCACTTGACGAAGCTTTTTTAGATATTACAGGGATGGAGCTACTACATAATGATGTAGTGGATATTGCTGTTAAGATCAAAGAACAGATCCGAGCGCAACTTAATTTGATTATATCAGTTGGTGTGGCGCCAAATAAATTTTTAGCCAAGTTGGCTTCGGCTTATAACAAACCGGATGGACTTATGGTGATACGGCCAGGTGAAGAACTGAGCCTGCTTTCACCACTGCCGGTCAGTAAACTATGGGGCGTAGGAGAGGTCACGGAACGTATCCTCAAGTCTTTGCAAATAGAGACGATCGGTCAATTGCGTCAAATTGATCCGTATACACTGGAAAAACACTTAGGGAGATATTCTATTGAACTTTACAATTTGGCTTGGGGCCGTGATGATCGACTTGTTATCCCTGACAGGGAGGCTAAATCGGTTGGTAATGAAGAAACTTTTTCCAGGGATATTCAATCACAAGAAAGCATCCTGGCTGCTTTATTGTCACTCGCCGAGCGAGTTGGATGGCGGCTTCGTAAAGAAGGGCTATGCGGTAAGACGATCACATTAAAGGTGCGGTTTTCTTCATTTCGGACAGTCACGCGCAGCCTTACTTTGATGCAACCTATAGCTATTGATGAAGTTATTTATCATACCGCTCTTCAGCTTATGGCTATAATTCCTGTAAAAGAGGGAATTCGGTTACTAGGGATTACCGTATCCGGTTTAGGTCCGCGGGAACAACAGCTTAATCTATTTAATGAAGTCACAGATAAGCAAGAAAAGATAGCCGATGCGATGGACTTTCTAAAAGAACGATTTGGCACTCATATTGTAACGAGAGGAAGAGTGCTGGAGAAAAGAGATTAACTTGCTAGAAGACGGCGGCTTTACTAAAAAACAGTCACAAAAAAGTGACTGTTTTTTAACGGGCAGAAATCGGTATAAACAAAAAAAGCCCTCCAGCGGAAGACTTGATTTTTCTGGTGCCGAAGGCCGGACTCGAACCGGCACGTGGGGCTACCACGCTTGATTTTGAGTCAAGTGCGTCTGCCAATTCCGCCACTTCGGCATGTGTTATAGAACAAACCCGTTAAGTACATTAGTTATGTTATCATTTCGATAAATTATTGTCAAGTGGTTTTTTTGAGTAATATGTTTAACTGTGATTAGGTCACAATGGTGTAATTTTTAAAATCGGAGTATAAAATATATTGTTTACAGAAATAGTAAAATCATTAACTGATTTATTTATTGACATAAGGTGTGAAAAAAGATATACTATATAAGTAATTGATGAGATGACTCCGTAGCTCAGCTGGATAGAGCGTTTGACTACGAATCAAAAGGTCGCAGGTTCGAATCCTGCCGGGGTCGCCATTGATATTTCAAGGGTTTTACGAGGTTTTCGTAAAGCTCTTTTTTTCGTTTTCATAGCAGTTTTACAACAACCGTACAACAACGCGGCAGAAACTGCATTTTCTAAACGGTTACTGTAGTGGTGTCTCATGATTGATCGATGCGACCGGAAAGGAAGAGTTGAGCCATGAGGCAATTTTTTCCTGGCCGCCGGATATCCTGTGGGTGTAGACATTGAGTAGCATTTGCGTGGTACTGTGGCCCAGTCTGTACTGGGCATCTTTGATGCTGACGCCATTGGCCGAAAGGCGGCTGGCGTGGTCGTGCCGGAGTTTGTGAAAGGTAATATCAATGCTGGCCGCTTTGGCCATGCGCTTAAATTGTTTGGACCAGCTGCGCGGGTCCTGGAGTTTGCCGAAGGGGTCGGGGAATACCAGGTCATTGTCTTCCCAGGGCAGGCCTGTGGCCTTATGGGCGGCGATGGTTGCCGTCTGACGGCCCTGGTGCTGCTTCATCTGCAGTATCGTAATTTCCGGCAGCGGCAAGACGCGCTGGCGGGCGATGGTTTTGGTGTCGTCGAGCGTGAGGCCCTCGTCGGTGATGATGACGGCCCGCTGGATGCTGACGCTGTCGGCGGTGAAATTGAAGTCTATCCACTTCAGTCCCAATAGTTCGGAACGGCTGATGCCGGTTGCCCATTCGAGGAGCAAAGCGGTATACATTTCGGCGTCGGCTTCGGCGGCTGTGAACAGGCGTGCCCACTCTATGCTGCTGAGTGGTATGAATTCCTTGCGCCTCTTCTTGGGCAGCGATACCGTTTTAAACGGCAGCCGGTGCAGTATTTCCTCGTTAAAGGCTTTGTTTAAGGCGATGCGCAGCACCGAAAAGGCCAGTTCGGCCAGGCGCGGTCCGCCGCCGTTGTCTTTGATGGTGTTCACCATGTTTTGAATATCAATCCCCCTGAGTTTTTGCAGTTTAATCTCGCCTAACAGCGGCAGAATATGGTTATTGACCACCGAACGGTAGCCAATGTAGGTATTGCCCCGGACGCTGGCCCGGGCGTAGATGGTCAGCCACTTTTCCACCCACTGGCCAACAGTGATTTTATCGGCGTCAATGAAGACCGGTCCCTTGCTCCGTTCGAGCAGGGCGTCTTTTTTCTGTTGGACTTCGCCTTTGGTTTTGCCGTAGCAATATTTGCGGACGGGTTTTCCCGTCTCGGCGTCGCGGCCGATGATGACGGCCGTCATCCAGAGGCCGTCTTTGCGTTTGCAAATAGTTCCTTCGCCATTGGCCCGTTTAGCCATGAGCACACACCACCTTTTTGATGTCGGTGGCAAGGGCGGCTGCACGCTGTTGTTGTATAACCCGTTGCCACCGCATGCGGTTTGCAACGAATTACAGGCGCAGCCTAGCTGTGGCTAACAGTCAGGCCGGAAGGGGCAGGGAGTTCTTTGCTGATCGCAAGGAGCTCCATTTTTTTCTGCAACGCTTCCTGTTTGGTTTTGCCGTAGGCATAGGTACGAACGGATTTGCCTGTCACAGGGTCGCGGCTGCAAACGGTAGCCACCCAGCGGCCGTCCTGACGTCGATAGACACTGCCATTGCCATAGATATTTGTTTTCATGGTCACACACCTCCTTTGCTGGCTGATTACTCCGGTATTGGCCGACAGGGCTTGTCCCCTACGGCGGCATCTCGGAGGCACGCAGGCGGTTAGCCTCATGCGCCATATTCACACACCATCCTTTATGTAGGAACTTACAATGGCGGCCGCCACTTGGCCGCCTGTTTTATTTCCGGCGCTTGCCGCCGGGATAGAGCATATTGCGAATCCACCGGTCAACCAGGGACAACTTTGTCTTTGTCTTCAGCTTTTAAGGCCGTTACGATTTTTTCAATGACGGCGCGCTCGGCGGGCGGCAGGTCGGCAATGTCTTTGGCCAGGTCGGTGACATCGGCCGGCAGCGATAGCACGCCGGCATCGACGCCTAAGAGGTGGTCGGTCGAGACTTTCAAAATGACGGCCAGGCGGGCCAGCGTTTCGCCGTCCGGTTCGGTGCGGCCCCGCTCCCAGCCGGCCACGGTGGACTGATTGCCCGCCCCGATAATGTCCGCTAGGGCGGCCTGGGACATATGGAGCCGTTCGCGGGCAGCGCGGATGCGTTTTCCTATTTCTTTGCTCATGTTTTTTCACACACCATCACGTTTAATTTGCACACACTGTAAAAAGTAGTTGCTACCCACATTGTAATTCTTCAATTGCGATTTGTAAATATAAAAGTGAGAAATGTATTGAAAAAATAGTAAACCACTGCTATGATTATTACATAATGCAATATCAAATTGCGTTAATTCACTTAAAGGGAGAAGATGAATTATGACAAACACCAAGCTAGTGGTCACGGTCAAGGAGTTTGCGGCCATGACTGGCATTGGGCAGAACCGGGTGCGGGAGTTTTGCTATCTGTCGGATTTTCCGGCATCGAAAGAAGGCAATCGTTTTTTAATTCATGTGGAGGCCGCCAATGAGTGGCTGCGGCGGCGGACCAGCGCTAAGACGGGCGTGAATACGGCCGGGTTGAAGCGTATTCTGCCGTGAGTCAGAAGCGCCGGCGATACAAAGAAGCCTTTTACCGGTGGAAGTGGGCGGGGCCATGAATTACATTGCCGAGCTCAATGCGTTTTATGCCCGGCTGCTGGTGCGGCCGCTGTCAAGTGAAGCCCAGGCCCTGTGGGGTGTCTTAATGCACCTCTTTAACCGGGCCGGCTGGCCGCCCCAGCTGACGGTGGCTGCCAGTACTCTGTTAGGTTTTTTGGGCTACAGCTATGCGACGCTGTCGCGGGCCAGAGGCGAACTGGTGGCGGCCGGACTCTTAGTTCATACGCCCCGCCCGGGGCGACTGGCGCCGTATTATGAACTGCAGCCGTTTAATGGTAAAACTGTGGATAAATCTGTTGATAACCCTGTGGATAAACCGCGACTGGCATTGGTAAAGCCAATTTGCCAATCATAATGAATGGCAAGTGGAATTGACAAAACCGGATTTGCCAATCATTATGATTGGCAACCTGAATACATTATTTAAACGTAAACTTTATATATAAACGTAAACCAATAATAGTAGTAGAGCCTGTGACTATGTGGACAACAAGGGGGAGGGCTGGCATGAATAAGGTCTTTCTGGTGGGAAGCTTGTCCCCGGACCTGGACATGCGCTATACAATGAACGGCAAGGCAGTTTGTTCTTTTTCATTAACGGTAAATTTTAAGACCAAGGTACGCGAGGAAACTGACGCCATTGATTGCGTGGCCTGGGATAACCTGGCGGAGCAGATTGGGCAGGCGGGGGAAGGCGGCCGCCGGGTGGCGATTGAAGGGCGGCTGCATACGCGGCAGTTTGATGGAGCGGACGGTCAGCGAAAGAAAGTGACCGAAGTAGTGGTCCGGGATATCGAATTTTTGGACAAGCCGGGGCTGGCCCGGCCAGGATAGCGAAATTCGGGCAGAGGGGTGTGGTGTCGGTGGCAGGGAAAACGGTGACGGTGGTTATGACGGAGCGGATGTACGGACAACTGGCGAAGTGTGCTGCCGTCTTGTCGGCCAAGCCGCGGCGGAATGGCAAAACGCGGGAGGTTAGTGTGGAGGACGCGCTGCTGCTGGCGGCCATGCTGTACATTGAGGAGTATCTGTACCGGCAGGAAGACGGTCGGTCGGGCCCAGCCGTTTCTTGTTCCCCTCCCGGTTGACGGGAGGGGTTAGGGGTGGGTTCATATACCCTGAGCCAGGGCAAAGGTCTGCGACAGCAGCGGTGGACGTCCGCTAATGTCCTCTTTATGTCCAGCGGCAGCGGTAGCCCGGCGCAGCGGACCCACAGGGCGGGCGTGGACATAAAAGCCATTAGCGGATGGCCGCCTCCCCTTCCCTAAGACAGGGAAGGGTTAGGGATAGGTGGACGTTCCCCTAGTTACCCCCGGCAGGCCGGAGTGCGAGTGATAAGGAGCGTTCGGGCCTGCTCCCCCTGCCCAGACTGCCGAGTTGTCGCCCAGCAGGATACGGTTCTAAGCGTCAGCGGTGGCCGGACGGGAGCGGATGAGGAGAGTGGAGCGTTAGCGAAACGCCGCAAGGAGCGGATGGCCGGACATAGAGCGGTATCCGTGTTATTGGCACTGAGCGGAGCAGCCCGAGGACGGCAGGCGGAAGACGCGGCAGCGGCTGCAGCGCCGCCCGCAGGGATGCGGAGCGGGCTTACGTGTGTGGAGGTGTTATCCTACTTGGCAGCGGGTGGAATTGTGAAGACGATACGACAACGGGAGGGGATTTTTATGAAAATTGTCATTGACCCCGGCCATTCCGGGCCGGTGGAACCAGGGGCCTGCGCCACCGGCGTGCGGGAGTGCGATGTGGCGCTGGCCATTGCCAAGCTGCTAACCGAACTGTTGTATGAGGCAGGCCATGATGTTTTACTGACCCGGACCGGCAATATTGCAAATGACGGGTTGGCGTTCCGGGCAGAGCTGGCCAATGCTAACGAGGCGGACGTGTTTATCAGCCTTCACGCCAACAGCGTCGAGAGCCCGGCCGCCCATGGCACGGAGGTCTATCATTATCCTGGCAGCGTGCGGGGCAAGCGACTGGCGTCCTGCCTGCAGAGCCGGCTGGTGGCCGAAATGGAGACGGCCGACCGGGGCGTCAAGGAGGCCAATTTCCAGATGCTTAGGGAAACGGACTGCCCGGCGGCACTAGTGGAGGTAGCCTTTATCTCAAATGAGGCTGACCGGCGGCTGTTGACCGGTTATGCCGGCCAACTGGCGGCGGCGGTAGCCATAGCTGCTGGGCTGGCGGACTATTTTGCCAGCTAATAGCCGCCCGGGTTGGGCACTGCGCTGGTCCTGCCGCTATGGGATGGTCTGTTCTGTCGGCTGCAGCCGACCAGGGGCGTTGCAAGAAGGTACTTTACAACATTGCAGAATGAATGTATAATAATTACAAAATACAATAATCGCTCCTGGAACGGGCGAAACGTGGTGACCCGCGCGAGTTTTACCCCGCGCTTGTCATAATCCGTTCCAGGCGCAGACAGGCACACCTCCCGGGGTGTGCCTTTTGCGTTGGAAATCGTAGAAGAAAGGAGGCACACAATAATGGCTGTAGTAAAAATGCCGCAGAGCAGCACCATTGCCATTAAGTTGCAAAAGGGCGTAACAACCTCCGGCAGTCCGGCGTATGTAACCCGGAATTACACCGGCAAGGCAACGGCGACTGACCAGGATTTGTTCGATGTGGCGCAAGCGCTGATGGGGCTGCAGTCCTATCCGGTGGCGGATATTGCCCGGGTGGATAATGCCTATCTGGTTAATCAGTAAGGATAAGGACGCTTAAACAGCAACAAGAAAAGGAAAGGAGGACAGACCGATGGCTGATACTAATACGAAGACGCTAGAAATGGTTTTTACGACAGCTGGCGCTAAGGAAGTGACAGTGGTTGTGAAAGATCCGAAGGACGGTCTGACACTAGCTGCCGTGCAGGCAGTGATGGCCACTATCATTGCCAAAAACGTGTTTTCCAGCACCAGCGGCGATCTGATGGCTGCCAAGGAAGCGCAAATTCGCCAGTTGGCCATTACCGAGTTAACCTAAAACAGGAGAGGAGGCCCTGCAAATGGAAGAGCTGGCCCGCCTGACGGCGACCTATGGTTTTCCTATGGTAGTGGCCTTCTATCTTTTGGTCAGACTGGAAAAGCGCCTGACCGAACTGACCAGCGCGATCAACAAAATGTGTTATTGCGTCGAAAGGATGGAGGTCATGAAAAAATAATGCTGAAAACAGTCTATGGTCCGCCACCGGTTGATGCGGAACGGATTGAGGCGGCAGAAGCAGAGTTGGAGAGCGCTTTGGTGCGCGAGGAGGATTTAACAGCTGAGGCAATGACTGCATCTCTAAAAAGACGAACAAACGCAAACCCGGACAAGGAGGCGCGTGCTCATGACGCTTGACGTCCTGCTTACTACCATTGATGCGGTGTTGGAAGCTTTGCCGGAGGATATCGATAAAGAACATCCCGAACGGCTGAAAATTATCCGGGATATTCTCGGACTAGTGATTACCGCCCGAAAACTGCATGCCTTATAAACGACGGAAGCACGCCGAAACGGTGTGCTTCTATATTTTTAATTGCAGCAGTAGTAAAGTGAGTGATTGGTACGACAAAACCCTCCCTGAACTTGCAAAGGGAGGGTTACGCTATAAGAGGACTCAGTCCGAATAAAAATCCCGGCATAAATAATAGCCGGGAAAAATGATTACTCTCATAATCGCCTTCCCATCGCTCGTGGGTCAAACGGTGACTTTTAAATAGGCAGTTCTTCTGACTTAGGGTCATTGCTTACCTGCGCCTTCCCGGGATATCCAGTGGCATTATGCAGGTTTGCTCTCCGTCACAGCGGCGGGACCGTGTTGGTTTTACACCAAACTTCCCTATTAAGCCCGTAGGGCACCTATTTCGATCATATGCAATTGTATTTTCTAAATTGCAATCATAATAGCACTTTTGTTTATTGAATGTCAATTGTTGAAGATTTTGGCGATTATTGATTTTTAAAATGTAAATTGATGCGGCATCAGGATTTATACCGGTTGAATCAGTACTTAAGCATCAGTACTTAAGCGACGCTCAAAAAATGTAAAAACTACAAAAGAAATTGACACATCATTACAAAAAATGCTATTATGAAACGAATAATGGAGTATTAACCTTTCAGGATAATTAAATAGCGTTAAGATAGGTGCCCGCAAGGGCTTAATAGGGAAGACCGGTGTAACGCCGGCGCGGTCCCGCCACTGTAATAGGGAGCGAATCCAAAGTATGCCACTGAGACACGCGTCTTGGGAAGGTTTGGACAAGCGATGATCTAGAGCCAGGAGAACTGCCTGTCTGTCAATCACCGTTTTACCTACGAGCGATAGGGAGGGGGTTAAGTACATACATGTTGTATTGTATTTCTTCCCGGCGTTTTGCGCCGGGATTTTTTAATACAACAAGGGGTACTCTTTCTATCTCCCGCCGATGGCCGGGAGATTTTTTTATTTGTAGTAGGTATGGATGTTGTCCAGTTAAGGTGGAAGGTTTAAGAGAGGTGGTTATTGACACAAGAAGGGCGCTTACGAAAAACTGAAGTTACGTCTGTGGAAAATATGGCTTGTTGTAGCAGTATCAAGAAACAAGGGAGAGAAATAGCAGAATGAAAAAGAGTGTTTTGTTGTTGACGGTGATGGTTGCCTTAGGGACAGGAGCCACGGCTTTTGCAGCGGAAAATGATTCTTTAACTGTAAATGGCGACATCAGGTTACGGTTTGATAAACAAACGAACTATAATCAACCAGACTTTAACGCGAATAAATACCGTATCCGTTTAAATTTAGGATATAAGCTGAGCCCGGAATGGTCATTCAATACAAGGGTGGTAGCTGGTGATTCACTGTTTGGAGATGCTCCGCCTAATGTCGATGACGTGCAGATTTCCGTTGCCAGCTTAACATACAAGCAACCGGACTGGAATGCTACGATTGGTCGCCAGGTGTTTAGTATGTTTGAAGGACTTGCGGTTAGCATGGATGATGGCCACACGCCTGGCGATGCTGGTTATCCAGCGGCGGGAAACCGCCCGGATGGTGGTAACGCAAAGAATTTCCCGTCTTTACAAGGGGCTAAATTCCAAAACAAAATTGGTAAAACAAACGTGACTTCCTTTTATGGGAATTTAAACGCTCGTACTGACGATGGCGCGAATTACAATGTAAAAGGGATTGCGGCTATTGGACCGGTTGGCGCTTTCAAAGTCGGGGGAATGGTCTATACTACCGATTCTTATGTATCTGCTGCTGATGTAAGCAAGTATGGTGTGAAAAACGGCAGCAAAACGGGTTATTCCGTGACAGCCAACACGAAATTATTCAATAATTATTTATATACCGGCGTTGAGTATATCTGGGGTCTTGCCGATACGCACGATAAAGCCTATAAACTGATTGCTAAGACTCCGGAAACAAAAAAGGTCGGCGATATGCAGTATGCGGTCGAGTATCGAAATATAGAGCAAAATGCGCTGGACTATAACTCTTGCACGAATACGGCGCGTGGAATATCGACGATGCGTACCAAAAATATTAATATCGGCGACTTTACCTACTGGGCGCTTAGCGCCAAGCGCCAGTTAACTCCCGAGCTAACAGCAACGTTATTCTATGAAAAATATAATCCGCAAAACCATGGGAAAACAACCCCGTCAAGCGCACAAGTGGAAGATCAGGTCTATCGTCTGCAATTAGATTACAAATTCTAACGGGAAATTACCGGATGTAAACGTGTAATTTTTACAAGCGAAAATTTCTAGTTGATGCGTAGTTTGCGTTGTCAGTGATATTGTTTGTACGCAATGAATTCCGGCTGCAGTGGGGGTTGCCAAACGGCTGACTGTTGCAGCCGTTTGGCAATAGAAAGGAATGTGCATGAATCCACAAAATGAGAAAGACTGTTTAAAGATTGCGTTTTATGGCAAAGGCGGAATTGGCAAATCCACAGTTTCCGCCAATGTTTCCGCAGCGCTGGCGATCCAAGGCTGTAAGACTTTACATATCGGATGCGATCCGAAGGCGGATTCCGCACGCTGCCTGGTGGGGCGTAAAATTCCTACCGTGTTGCAACAATTGCAGATAAAACCAGAGGGGATTGACAGGAACGATATTGTTTTTCCGGGTTTTGGCGGTGTTGACTGCATCGAGGCGGGAGGGCCTGAGGCTGGCATTGGCTGCGCCGGTAGGGGGATCATCACCATGATGGAGGAATTGAAGTACCTGGAGCTCTGGCGGGAGGAATGGGACGCTGTTATCTATGACGTGCTGGGCGATGTTGTGTGTGGCGGCTTTTCAGTTCCGATGCGCGAACGATATGCAGATACCGTTTATATTGTGACATCAGCGGAGTTTATGTCGCTATATGCTGCCAATAACATCATGAAAGCGATTAGCAGAAGCCAGGGGGCACGGTCCGTGACGCTGGGGGGATTAATTCACAATTGCAGAAACGGTGAGTCGAAGCGGGCGGCAGTGGAACAATTTGCTCTATTGACGGGTACTCAGGTAGTAGCTGAAGTCCCGTTCAGCCGGGAAATAACCCTGGCGGAACTGGCAGGCAAGACTGTGCTGGAAAAGTATCCGGATTCAGAAGCCGCTGGTTTCTTTAAAGAACTGGCGGGGGTCATTGCTAAACATCAGGGTCAAACGCACATAAGAGCGCTGAATGATGATGAACTGGAAACATTCAGTCACTATATGCTTGATCTGGAATTGGAAAAGCATAAATAGCGGGGCCGGGAATGGGAGGAAATGAAATTGTCTTGTGCGGGTTATAAACAGGGAAGCAACAGTGTTGAAAAAATCAGTCTTTCGGCTGTGACAGATACAATACCGCTTGATAGCTTTTTTGACCGGGGCATAGCGGATGACGACTGTGGAGAGTTGGTTAATCTGGCTTTGGCTGTGCCGGGCATTGACGTAGTAGCGGCCGGTCCTGCATCCTGTTCACGGGTGCTATACTTCAGAGCTGCGAAAAAAAGCTTGCAAGAACGCTTATTTTTGCTCCCCATATCCAGCAATGATTTTACTGCCGGCAATCATCTGCAAAATTTGGAAGAATCGCTTACAGACCTGGCGGCTTCGCGCCGATCAAGAGCGATCATTGTGTATGTTACCTGTGCCGATATTCTTGCAGGCACTGATTTTGCCAGTATAACCGAACGCGTAGAATGTCAACACGGGATACCGGTGAAGGTCTTTGAGCGGGGGCCGCTTTCCCGGCGACGGACGCTGCCTAAAGAACGCCTGTGTGATATTTTTATTGATTTGTTGCAACGAGGCAATCGGAGCGGAAGCAATAACTGCATTCAATTGTTGGGAGATGCAGGGAAGCTTGCTGAAACTTCCGGACTAAGAAAAATGCTTATGCACTACTGTTCCGACGGGGAAATCAGAGAATTTGCCGCGCTGGACTCTTACGAACAATTTGAGGAAATGACAACAGGTAAACTGAACATTGCCTTAGATCGTTTTGGTTATGACATGGCAGTGGGCATACAGAAAAAATGGAACATACCTTTCGTATTTCTGCCTGCCTGCTACAATATGAAAGAGATTAAAGGCAGCTATGGGGCATTGATGGAGGCGCTACATACAACCTGGGATTTCAGCCAGGATTCGAAAGCGTATCATCAGTTGGCGGCACAAACTGCTGCAACATTAGCGGGCAAACAAATTGCGGTGGGGATTGGAGCAAGGTCTTTCGAACTCGCCTATGCTTTGATGTTGGCTGGCTTTTCTGTTTCTACCATATTTGCGGATATCGTGAATAAAAACGATAGGGCGTACATCAATGCGCTTCTTGCCATAGGAAGCCAGGCGCAGGTATATCTGATTTCAAACGTGACCGGCGAAACACAGGCGGGCGGGTTTACTGAAATCGATGTCGCCATTGGCGAAAAAGCAGCGTTTTACTGTGCGAAAGCAAAAGAAATTCTGGTGAGTGCCGACTATCGTTTCGGTTATGAGGGAATCACGGAAATTATGGAGGCGATGAGATGACAATGAAATTAACTCGCCTTCCTTCGCTGGCAAGCGACTATTCAGGCGCATGTTCGGTTCTGTATGCGATGCAGGCGCTTACCCTTTTGTACTCGCCAGGCGGATGCAGCAGCGCAATCATCGAATGCGATGAGATCAGGGATTTGCGGCAGACCTTGTTTTTCTGTTCCAAGCTGGGGGAGTTGGAAGCCGTCATGGGCGCGGCGGATGAATTCCTGCTGCAGGCACAAACTCTTTGGGCGCACAACCGCCAGACGGAATTTACCGCCATTATTGGTACGCCTGTACCGGCGTTGACCGGGATCGACATTGGGGCAGTTGCCGATGAGTTGAGCCGGCAGACAGGCTTGCCGGCTATGGCGCTCTCTACGGAGGGATTCAGGGACTACTACTCCGGTGTTCATCAGACGCTGTTGGACTTGGGGAAGCGTTTTCTGGAGAAACGGGAGAAAAAGAATAACCAGGTCAATATCATCGGGTATACGCCGCTCAGTCTTGGCAGCCCGGCGCATCTAGCTGAACTGATAGATGAACTGGAAGCGTGTGGTCTTACCATCAACGGTTCGCCGCTGGCAAAGAAGAATTTGGGCGACTTTAAGAACATGTCCGCCGCCGCGTTGAATATTGTCGTATCGCATGAAGGCGCGGGGCTGGCTCAATATATGCAGCAAGAATATGCAATTCCTTACGTTTTACATGTGCCAATAGGAATGTGGGGTATGCGGCGGTTGTTTAAAACATTGGAGGCGGTGACAGACATCTCGCTCGGCCGTACAAGCCGGAACCAATATGACCAAACTGGCAAGGCACTGTCGGCACGACGCGCCGTGGTGATCGGCGAACCGCTGTTTGCTTCTTGTATAGCCGCCTGTTTGCAAAATGATTTTGGGCTTGCCTCTGTTGAACCAGTCAGCCTGATAAAAACCGATAGGCGTATGAAAAGTGTCTATCAAGAAGAATCGCTTTCCAGTGTCCGCTTTTTTACATGCGAGCATTCACTGGCTCAGTGGCTAGGGGAAGGGCAGCCGGATATAGTTATTGGGGACCCTTTGTATCAAACACTGGTACGCCAAAAGAATATCCAGTATGTGCCGCTGCCGCATGTCGGCTTGAGCGGTTCAATGCACGCTGATTTGAATTATGAGTTCATTGGTAAGAAAGGCTATGATTATTTAGCAGGATTTATCGGGTCATGACATTCAAGTAACATAACGGAGGGGATTTTTATGCTGGAGCATCGTAAAAAATGGTTGCAAGGGGTAGCACTGCTGTTGGCTGTGTTCTTTATGTTAAGTCTCGCAGGCTGTCAATCCGGGGGGAGCGGAAAGAAACCGCCAACCGGACAAACGTCTGAAACAAAAATTGTCACCGACTTAGTGGGAAACCAAGTGAAACTCAAGGCTAATGTGGAAAAAATCGCCGTTGTGCCTGTTCCTTGGGCTACGATTGTTTATGCGGTAGATGGGACGGGTAAAAAAATCGCTGGCATGCATCCGTCGGCGATGAAGGCCTATCAGAGTAACATATTGAAGGCTATGGCACCGGAAATGGCTAACGCGAATTCGACGTTTGTAGACAACAATTTCAACGTGAATTATGAAGAAGTCGCCAAGCTGAAGCCGGATGTGGTCGTTATCTGGGATTATCAGCCGGAGATTGGCAAAAAGCTGGCAGAACTCGGCATTCCGTCTGTAGCGATCAAATATGGCACGCTTGAGGATGTACAGAAAGGCATCAAGCTGGTCGGGGAAATCATTAATCAGCAAGAGCGGGCCAATGCGCTGATTCAGTATCATCAGGATACAAACGGCTATCTCAAGTCCAAGGAGAGCGCACTGGCGGGCAAGAACAAGCCTAAAGTGTTATATTTACGGGATGAGCAACTGCAAGTCGCGGTAGGCGACTCGGTGAACCGAATCATGATTGAAACGGCAGGCGGTACAAATGTCGCTAATGAGGGTAGCGGCCAATGGTCAAAAATAACCATGGAGCAGGTTATGGCGTCGAACCCAGATGTCATTGTTATCAGTAATTTCTCCAATGTGTTGCCGGAAGATTTGTACACGAATAAGTTTCCCGGGCAGGATTGGAGTAAAATTGACGCCGTAAAAAATAAACGAGTGTATAAAGCGCCGATGGGAATTTATCGCTGGGATGCACCCTGCGTGGAAACGCCTTTAATGATAAAGTGGCTCGGCAAAGTTCTTCAGCCGGCAGTTTTCAACGATTACGACATGAGGGCTGATCTGAAAAGCTTTTACCAGACATTCTTCAACTATAAGCTCAGTGATGCGGAACTTGATCAAATCCTAAACAGTAAGCAGAACCCTGGCCTGAAAATCTAACACTAAAGAGTGTGATTGATGAATAAATAAGGTCAGTTGTTGTTTTGATTGGAGGAGCGAGGGAAGCGAAGCATGATGTGTAAACAACAGAATTTGAAGTTTGTGTGGATGGCTGTATTGGCTGTGCTGCTGATTGCCTTTTTCGTATCTCTTTTTGGGGGCCGTTATGTAATTCCTCCCCATGAGGTCGGCAGCATACTGCTTGATGGAATGCGCGGTGAAGAAGGGGACGGCATGGCGTTTTCCGTTGTCTGGAATCTCCGGCTGCCACGGACCTTGTTGAATAGTTTTGTCGGTGCGGGACTGGCTGTTGCCGGAGCAGCGTTCCAGGGGATTTTTAGAAATCCCCTGGTCAGCCCTGATGTGCTGGGCGTCAGTTCGGGAGCGGCCTTTGGGGCGGCGTTCGGTATCTTGCTCTCAGGAATGAATCATCTTGCTACAGCTATGGCGCTCTTTTTTGGCATTGTGAGTGTTTTTATGACCTATACGCTTTCCAAGCTGCGCGGCGAATCGTCTACGTTGTCCCTGGTGCTGTCCGGCATGATCATTTCTGCGGTATTCAGCGCACTCATCTCTTTGATTAAATACGTCGCCGATCCCTATGACAAGCTGCCAGCTATTACGTATTGGCTGATGGGCAGCTTTGCCAGCGCCTCGTACAGCAATTTACAATTGGTCGGGGTTCCCATTTTACTGGGGACGATTGCGCTGCTCATGCTGAGGTGGCGTATCAACATTCTGTCATTGGGGGATGAAGATGCCTATTCTTTGGGAGTTAATCCAGTAAAGACCCGGCTGGTTATTATTGTCATGGCGACGCTGATTACCGCCGCCTGTGTGACCGTTACGGGTGTGATCGGCTGGGTCGGTTTGGTCATACCGCATATCTGCCGTATGCTGAGCGGAGTGGATCATAAAAATCTGCTGCCTGTTTCCTGTGTTGTCGGGGCAGCGTTTATGATTCTTGTTGATCTGATGGCCCGGACGGTAACTGCGGCGGAAATCCCCATTGGCATATTGACAGCCCTGGTCGGTGCGCCGTTTTTTGCCTTACTATTTAAGCAAGCGAAAGGTGATTGGCAATGATACTGGAAGTGAAGCACGGCTATTTCGGATATACAAAAGACAGTGACATACTGCGGGATATCTCTTTTGCTCTTGGCGAACAAGAGATTATGACCATACTCGGACCCAATGGTATTGGCAAAACGACGATGTTAAAGTGTATGACAGGGATATTGCAATGGACCCAGGGGCAGACGCTGATCAACGGAATCCCTATGGGAACTTCGCGGGAAGCACAAAAACATTATCCTATCGGGTATGTGCCGCAGGCCCACAGTCTTTCTTTTCCCTATACCGTCAGAGAAGTAGTAACCATGGGCCGCGCACGTCATATTGGCGTTTGCTCCGTGCCCTCCCGGCATGACAAGGAAACGGTGGATAAGGCAATGGACCAGGTAGGTATAGGCTCTATTCAGGATAAGCCATGCACACAATTAAGCGGCGGGCAATTGCAACTGGTCTTTATTGCGAGGGCTCTAGCCGGTGAGCCAAAGGTGCTGGTGCTTGATGAACCCGAGTCTCATCTTGACTTTAAAAACCAGTTTATGATACTGCATCTTATTAAGACGCTGGTAAAGGAACGTGGTATATCCTGCATTATGAATACCCATTATCCGGAACATGCGTTGCGTCTGTCGGATACGACGCTGCTGCTTGGCAAAAATTCGTATCTGTTCGGAAGAACGCAGGAGATTATTACCGAACAGCGGGTTAAAGAATATTTTGATATCGAGGCTAAAATTTTGTCGGTTCCCTATCATGATGAGAGTATCAAAGCTTTTGTTGTGCTAGAAAGCTTTGATCGTGCAGAAGAAGCATACAGTAGTTCTTAACAATTTTTGCTCGCGATTGTATTTCGCGGGCTTTGCTTTTTTGTGGAGACTGATTTAGGTGCAAGGAAAATATGTCGTGCAAAGCCCGCTCCGCATCCCTGCGGGCGGCGCTGCAGACGCTGACGCGTCTTCCGCCTGCCGTCCTCGGGCTGCTCCGCTCAGTGCCAACCAAAACGCAAAAAGACGGATACCGCTCTATGTCCGGCCGTCCGCTCCTTGCGGCGTTCCGCTGACGCTGCACTCTCCTCATCCGCTCCCGTCCGGACACCGCTGTCGCTTAGAGCCGTATCCTGCCGGGTGGCCATTCATTAGTCTGGGCAGGGGCAGACCGTAGCACTCCCTGACGCTCGCACTCGGACTGCCAGGGGAACGAAGTACGTCGGCTGGCCCCGCACGCTGCGCGGGGCCTCGGCAAGCCACTCCGGCCGGACCGCCCGCAAAACCACCGGCCGACCCAGCCGGGCGCCCTGCCGACCGCCGGGAACGAAAACAAAGCCCGGAGAACGGGGGCAACCAAACCGCTCCACCGGGCCACCTGCCGCCACTCGCCTGGCCGGGTGGTAGCAGTCCGTTCGTTCCCTGCCGCGGCCGCGCCCGTCCCGCCCCGTGGACACCAAAAGCGCGTGTCCACTCTCCGTCCTCCCTTCCCCCCAAGCCCCCCATCCCACCTGATTGGCGTTGCCGGTAAGCGGTGGGCCGCAATTGAAATTCGGGGGGAAGGGAGGACTACGGGCGCCCTAACGGGAAGGACTACCCCCCAAACCCCCCGCTGAGGAGCGGCCAAACAAATTGGGGGGTACGCGGCCGCGGCAGGGCCCTTCACTAGCTGGGAGGCAATCAGACGGCGGCACCAGACGGCCCGGTTCCGCTCTAAAGGACCCACCCCCTTAATCCTCCCTCCCGAGCGAATAAACGGGAGGGGGAAGTCGCAGCCCGGTGTCTACAGCCTATAAGACGGCTTACCATGAGCAGCCACGAACCCCCTGTGGCCGCACATCGTAAGCCAGTTTTGTTTGTATTAAGCTGCTGGGCAGTGGGAGCGCACCGGCCACGGCGGCCCAACCCATGCCGCCGCATCCCGTGCAAACGGGCCTGCCGTCAGCAAGGGAGCCGCGAACTGCGCGGCGGGAAATAAAAGGCCGCCTTTGAAACCGCGGGGACAGATACTGACTATTAGACTACTGTAAGATATAAACACACAAAGCATCAGCATTCTTGTCAATACCCAAAAGTGGTGATAAAATTTAATATAGTGAAACATAAAATGGTTTTACATAACTTGATTAGATAAAGTGGGGTCTTACGCATTTTTGATAAATAGTGCACAGTGAAGATGTTCGCTCATTTATGAATGTGGCCTTGATAATTGTTTTGGAAACCAATAGCCTCTCGGTTAGTATCACCGGGAGGTTTTTTACTAGCATTAGTAATTAGGAAGGAATGGAATCATGAGTAAACAAAAACTGGAGCTAACCTGGGTTGGTAAAGAGGAACAGCCACGACTGGAACCTCGCATTTTGCTGGAAGACCCGGAAAAATCCTATCATGCAAAGTTTCGGATAAGTGATAACGATATTTTTGATAACCGGCTGATTTTTGGAGACAACCTTTTGGCGCTGAAAGCTCTGGAACAGGAGTATACGGGTAAAGTGAAATGTGTGTTTATTGACCCACCCTATAACACGGGAAGTGCCTTTGAGCATTACGACGACGGGGTCGAGCACTCACTCTGGCTAAGTATGATGAAAAATAGGCTTCAATTGTTACATACTTTATTGGCAAAAGATGGGTCAATTTGGATTACTGTTGATGATAATGAAGCCCATTATTTAAAAGTGTTATGTGATGAAATCTTTGGCCGTCAAAACTTCGTAGCAAATTGTATTTGGCAAAAGGTGTATAGTGAAAGAATGGATGCTAGCGGATTTAGTACAAGTCACGATCATATATTGGTTTATAGAAAATCAGACGCTTTTCAAGTGAAACAGGTACCCAAAGAACAAAATCAGCAACAATTTAACTTTTTTGATTCATTTGCTAATAAATATTATCGGCGCCGATCTTTACGTAAAGAAGGATCCGAGTCATTACGAACTGATCGGCCCTCCATGTGGTTCCCAATTGAGGCCCCGGATGGCTCACAAGTCTGGCCTATAAAGCCTGATGGGACTGAAGGACGTTGGCGTTGGAAAAGAGAGAATGTAGAAGAAAAGAAGAATGAACTAGAATTTATTGATAGAGACGGACGTTGGGAAATTTACGTAAAACAGTATTTAGAAGAGAACCCAACACGCCCTCCTGGTACGATATGGATGCAAGATGAAGTGGGTCACAATCATGAAGCTAAGTTGGAGGTAAAAGTATTTAATAGCGATTCAGTTTTTGGTACTCCAAAACCTGAAAGACTTATTAAACGTGTATTGGAGCTGTGTACCGAGGAACGTGACCTCGTATTGGACTCCTTTGCCGGCTCCGGTACCACCGGCGCAGTTGCCCATAAAATGGGCCGACGCTGGATCATGATTGAACTGGGAGAACATTGCCACACCCATATCATACCGCGCCTGCAAAAAGTGATTGACGGCGCCGATCAAGGCGGCATATCAAAGACTGTCAACTGGCAAGGCGGCGGGGGATTCCGTTATTATAAACTGGCTCCCAGCCTGTTGCAAAAGGACAAGTACGGTAATTGGATCATTAGCAAGGAATATAATGCCGAGATGCTGGCAGAGGCGATGTGCAAGCACGAAGGCTTTACGTACGCTCCTAATGAGACAGTATTCTGGAAACAAGGGCAGTCGACAGAACATGATTTTATTTATACGACCACCGTTCCGGTCACGGCGGCGTTGTTGGAAACAATCGCTGATCAAATGGGCGGCCGGGAAACATTACTGATTTGCTGCACCGCGTTTCTGTGCCGGGAAGAAGACTATCCCCAGATTACGTTGAAACGGATTCCTGCTGCGGTACTGGCCCGCTGTGAATTTGGCCGCGATGATTACAGTTTGCAGGTCAGTCAGCTGGAATACCAGGCAGAAACCGGTCAGACTGAATTGTGGGGTGGAGAAGATGAATGAGAAGTTAGTTCGATCCATTAGTGCCCGTATGAGTCTTAGAACACCGCAGGCAGATTCATTAGGCATATTGGCAGATGTTGCGGATACAGTAACATTGAATAAGACGACGGACGTAATGGCGGCACTGGAGCAGATCAAAGCGCTTTACCCTCATGTTGAAGAGTTTGAGCGGGAGTTTCCTTCACTTTGTTTCGCCCTGGCTACCGGGGTTGGCAAAACCCGTCTGATGGGGGCCTTTATTGCTTATTTGCATTTGGCCAAGGGTATGAATAATTTTTTTGTACTGGCCCCGAATTTAACCATTTACAATAAATTGATTACCGATTTCACACCGAATACCCCCAAATACGTGTTTCAAGGCATTGGGGAGTTTGTCCATCAATATCCGAACATTATTACAGGTGATAACTACAATCAAGGGCAGCATCTGCAAAGCGGCGCATTATTTGAAGGCATCAACGTAAATATTTTTAACATATCCAAGATCAATTCGGAAGTCCGGGGCGGCAAAACGCCACGCATCAAGCGGCTTTCGGAATACATCGGTCAGAGCTACTTCGATTATTTGGTATCTTTGCCTGATTTGACCTTGATTATGGATGAATCTCATCGTTACCGGGCGACAGCCGGTGTGCGGGTGCTTAACGAGCTTAAGCCGGTACTGGGACTGGAACTTACCGCCACACCCCAAGTGGAAGCGGGAGCAAAGTCGGTGCCCTTTAAAAATGTTATCTACAGCTATCCTTTATACCAGGCTATGCAGGACGGATTTGTCAAAGAACCGGCTGTTGCGACACGGGAAAACTTTAATGCCGATAATTACACCGAGGGGCAGTTGGAACGGCTCAAACTGGAAGACGGCATTCTGGTGCATGAAGAGACTAAAGTAGAACTGGAAGTGTACGCCCGCGAGCATCATTTGCCGATTATCAAGCCCTTTGTACTTATTGTTGCGGTTGATACCGAACATGCTAATGCCTTGCTGGCAACGATGGAAGATGCCGCCTTTTTTGGCGGCAAGTATAAGGGTAAGGTGATTACAGTCCATTCCAATCAGCGCGGGGAGGAAAAAGACGAAACGATTGAGCAGCTCATGAGCGTGGAAAAGGCAGACAATCCGGTGGAGATTGTTATTCATGTCAACATGCTGAAAGAGGGCTGGGATGTCACTAATTTGTATACCATTATTCCCCTGCGGGCGGCCAATTCCCGGACTTTGGTGGAACAGTCCATCGGGCGGGGGTTGCGTTTGCCTTATGGCAAGCGCACAGGCGTGGAGGCAGTAGACCGCTTGACAATTATTGCTCACGATCATTTCCAGGCGATTATTGATGAGGCCCGTGATCCGAATTCAATTATCCGTCGGGGCGTATTGATCGGCCGGGATGTGGCCCGCGCAGCGAAGCAGGTGGTTACGGCCCAGCCGGTGATCTTACAAACCCTTGCCGGTACCGCGGGCAACGAAGCAAACAGTGCCGGCACTACCCGTCTGGTTGCAACACCACTGTTTCAGCCGGAGGAAACGCAAACGGCCCGGGTTGTGTACGATATTGTCCGGGAATTGGAACATTTGCCTTCATCCAGACAACTGGCCAAGGAAGAGGTTCGTCAATATATTGTAACAAGAGCGACGGACATAACCCATGCGTCACCACAGGGTACATTAATTGATGATCCCAATGCATTGACAATGGAGAAAGAGCAGTTGGAAAGTGTCGTGGAGCGAGTGGTACAAGCGGTCATAGAGAAAACCATCGACATTCCGCGTATTGTCGTTCAGCCCAAGGGAGAAGTAACCTGGGGATATGAAGATTTTGAACTTGAAGTCAGCGGCATTCAATTGCAGCCGGTGTCGGAAGAATTGTTAGTCCAGCATTTACGTACCGATCAGCGCTTGCGTATTCATCTGGGCTCAGGTGTTACAGCCGTTCAAAGATTGGAAGATTATTTAGTATTTGCCCTAATGGAGTATCCTGATATATCTTACGATGACCACGCGGATTTGTTGTACAAGCTATCCGGAGAGGTGGTGCGGCATTTACAGTCGTATTTGTCTACTCCGGAAGATGTGGCCAATGTCCTGCAATATAACCAACAGCGACTGGCGGAACTCATTCACATCCAGATGAAGCAGCACTATTATGAACGGGCTACCGAATATGAGGTGCGAATAATCAAAGGGTTTACTACGCTAAAGAGCAATACCTATGCTGCCAGCGAAGCCGTACGGGATTTTCGCCAGCCGCCGGCAGATTTGCGAAACATGAGCAGTCTGGTGTTTGGTGGTTTCCTGAAATGTTTGTACCCGCAGCAGAAATTTGATTCCGATGCCGAACGGCGCTTCGCCGTCATTTGTGAAAATGATCCATCAGTCAGGAAATGGTTCAAGCCCGCTAAAGGGCAATTGCAAATTCACTATCGCAGTGACCAATCCTATGAGCCGGATTTCGTTGTCGAAACAGAAGCTGAAAAAATCTTAGCGGAAACCAAGGCGGCCAATGAAGTAGCGTCGCAGGATGTGCAGGACAAAGCTGCTGCCGCTATACAGTGGTGTAAACATGCCACTGCCCATGAATTGGCGGTGGGTGGAAAACCGTGGCGGTATGTTCTTGTACCGCATACTAGTGTGCAGGAGAATATGACGATGCAAGGGTTAGCGGCAACGTTTACGGTGAAGTAACATGTATTTGACTGGGGGTGAGACTTAATGACGCTTGATGAGATACATAACCTTATTAAAAATGGCGAGTCTGAAGTTTTAGAGTTAAAAAAATCTACCGGCCAGCTCACCAGGGCCGCTGAATCGTTATGTGCATTCTTGAACGGTCATGGAGGCAAGGTCATTATCGGTGTGACGCCCGAAGGAAAGATGGTTGGACAAAATATAACGGACAAAACTCTTCAGGATATTGCTAATACCATCCGTAATATAGAGCCAACAACTCATATTGCAATGACTCAGGTGGCACTAGAAAATTCTGCTCTGGAAATATTAGTTTTAGAAGCCATACCAGTGCCGGAAGCACGTCCCTACATTTTTGACGGCCGGCCTTATTACCGTACGGGAACAACTACTGCTGTTATGCCGCAAGATATGTATCAGCAGCTATTATTGAACCGGGCTCATAGCCAAAGTCGCTGGGAAAATGCAGCGGCTGCCGGCGTTGATTTAACTGATCTGGATCGGGAAGAAATCCTTAAAACTGTTCGGACGGGAATCGCTGCTGGCCGGCTTCCGGAAAGTACGGGCATTGATCCTGCCGATATTTTGGATCGGCTAGGCCTACGTTCAAACGGTACGATTATCAATGCCGCCGTTGTATTGTTTGGCAAAGTTTTTCTGCCCAATTATACACAATGCCAGATTCGATTGGCCCGGTTTAAAGGGACGAATAAAACCGAGTTTCTGGATAACAAGCAGCTTTATGGGCATGCGTTTAGTCTTTTGGATGAAGCGATGTTTTTTATTCAACGGCATTTACCTGTTGCCGGTAAGATTACACCGGGTGTAATTGAGCGGATTGATGAACCGATCTTCCCGCCACTGGCGTTACGCGAGGCATTGGTAAATGCCTTTTGCCACCGGGATTATGCTAACCCTGGCGGAGCAGTCAGTGTGGCCATATTTGATGATCGGCTGGAAATCTGGAGCGAAGGAGTATTGCCTTTTGGGCTAAAGGTTGAAGATTTAAAGCGTGACCATCCTTCCCGTCCACGAAATCCACTCATTGCGGATGTGTTTTTCCGTCGTGGATTGGTGGAACGATGGGGCAGAGGCACGCAGACGATTGTTGAACTTTGTGTGAAGGCAGGGCATCCAGAACCTGAGTTTATCGAGCAAGCCGGGTCGGTAGGAGTGAGATTTCTTCCCCGAGCGTATGTTGCGCCGCACCGTATTGGCCATGATTTGACGACACGGCAGCGAGAAATTTTGCAGATATTGGCGGAAGAGTCATTGCCATTACGGAAAATTATGGCGAGAATGACGAAGCCGCCCGCTGAGACTACGGTGCGTGATGATTTATATCATCTAAAAAAATTGGGAATGGTCGTGCTAGAAGGTTATGGACGCGGTGCAAAATGGTTTCTTATGCGTGAAGAAAATAATGAGCCGGAATAAGCCGAAAAATAAGCCGGAATAAGCCGGGAAATAAGCTGGCAGTGTGCAAATAAAAATTACGTTGAATTTAGATTTATATGGAGTTTCAGCAATGACATTGGTGCTCCTATAATTATCAAATGCCCTGCCTGACCCAAGAAAGTTTTGTCAACCAATATAACTATATCGACGGTTCCGCTTTAGGAACCTACCCTGCCCCCCTCCCGAAGAACAAACGGGAGGGGAAGTCGCCACTACAATGCCGAGCGGCTAATAAGACGGCTTACCATGAGCAGCCACAAACTCCCTGTGGCCGCACATCGTAAGCCTGTTTTATTTGCAACAGTCTGCCTGGCAGGGGAGCGCACCAGCCACGGCGGCCAAACCCGCGCCGCCGCGTCCCGTGCGGACGGGCCTGCCGGCAGCAAGGAAGCCGCGAACTGCGCGGCTTTAACAATATTGATATGGAAGAAAAATGCAGGATTATGGCGATGCGATGCGGAACGTATCAATAAAAACAACGCGAGGAGAAAATTTTTCTCATGGGTCAAGTTCAAATCTATTTTGAAAAATGCAATCGGTTCGAGCCGTTTTATATCCGGCCGCTTAGCGGCATCGTCGGCCTGTATTTCATCGCGCTCACGTCCGGCGACATCATGTACCCGTTTAATCGGTCGCGCTTGCTTTATATCGGCATGAGCGAAAAAAAGACCAACAGCATAGGCAGCCGCTTGCAAGGGCATTACGACGGACAATCCGGCAACGCCGGGCTGTTCAATTATCGCTCCGCGCAGCCGCTAGAGTTTACCTTTATTAATTTTGAAATGGTGAAGTCCATGTGGCCGCATAGGATTGAAGACCTGGAAAGCTATTTTATTTTGGACTTTGTCGCCAAATTTGGGGTTTACCCCATTTGCAACAATAAAACCGGCTTTGAAATCCAACAAAAAGAGGTTGACGTTGAGTTTCAAATCGACTGGAAACATTTTGGAGGAGGATGAGCAAATGAGTGACAGCCCATTGAGCGGAGACGCGATTGTCGATGCGTTCTTCGCGGAATTGCAGGACATGGAAGGCGTGGACAAGGCATTGGCGGAGAAGCTGTCGTCTTTGCATCGAGACAAAAAGTTCACACAGAAGGAAGTGGCTGCTTCGCTGCAGTCGCTACGGGAGGAGGCGCTGAAAAATGGTTAAGATTGAAGCCATGACCATCGCCGGCCTTCGCGGGGTGAAAGAGCCGATGACGTTGCAGTTCGGCGGCAAGTCAGCCATCGTCTACGGCGACAACGGCTCGGGCAAAAGCAGCCTCGCCGACGCGCTGGAGTGGTACTACTCCGATAAAATCGAGCGGCTAAGCTGTCAGGAGATCGGGAACAACGGCATTGACGCCTTGCGCAATGTGCGCATAGACAAGAACGAAAGGGCGTTTATGACGCTGGCCATGACCGATAAGTCCTTAAATGCGGAAAAGGAAATCATTTATAAGAGAGACAAACTGTCGGCGAAATTTAGCAACGCCGCTGCGGAGTTTCAAGAATACATCAAAGCTTCACAAGGGGAAAACTTTATTGTCCGGCACGACAAGCTGACGAAGTTCGTATTGGATACGAAAACCGATAAATTAAAGTCGCTGTCTGAAATTATCGGCTTTTCTTCCGTTACAGCGGTGCGCGACACGCTGAAAAAGGCGGTCAACGAATTAGGCCGGGAAGTGAAAAACAAGGGATATGAAAACCAGATCGCCCAGTTTCAACGCAGCCTGATGGAGTACCTAGGGCGCAACGTTCCCGACGATGAAAAGTTCATTGAAGCCGTTCGCGAGCAGTTGGCCCCTTTTGGCTTAGGGGAGGCGGTCAAGAGCGTCGGCGACGCGCCGGCCGCGCTGGCGTCGCTGCAAGCGTCCGGCGACGAAAAGGCCATTGCCGCGTTGGCGGCGTTGGAGAAGATTAAAGGCGTCGCGGCGGGAATGGATGGGAAGATCGACTTGCTGGCCGCCGATTACCAGTCCTACGCTTCGCAATTTGCGCAATTACTCGCCGACACGGGCAGCATTGCCAAGCTTGCGCTTTTGGATTTGCTGAAAGCCGGAGCTGGTGTACTTACGGGCGGCTCATACGCCGAGCCTAAATGCCCGTTGTGCCTGCAAGACAAAAATCTTAACGATTTGCAGAACGAATTGCAAGGCCGCATAGCCAGCCTGTCCGAACTGCAGGGCAAACTGTCGAAGCTGGAAGCGGGCCGAGCTAAGGCGAAGCAGTCGGCGGCAAGCTTGCGGCAAACGGTGGCCGCGCTGTTGAGCGACGTGGTTTTCAAAGGCGAAGAAAAGGTTTTCAGCGAGTTGAAAAAGCGATTGGAAGACTGGGCGGCGGGGATTACTCCCTTCGAAGTCGAAGCCGGCAAGGCTGTAATTGACGGCGCAGCTCCCGACGCTTCGCTTGCATTAGATAAAAAAGCGTTGGTGGAAATATCTAGACAGTGCGACGAACGCATCCAGGCGATTAGAGCGGCGGAGGCGGGAAACGCCAGAACCGCCGCGCATACCAATCTTTCCATGGCTGTCAAGGCGTACGAACAGCTTACAGCCATGAAAAAAGAGCGCGACGTCATTGTCGAGCAACAGGCCGCGCTAAGCAAGATTTACGACGCGTTCGTCCAACGCCAGAAGGAAGGTCTGGAGGCTTTCCTCGCCGGCTTTTCGAACGCTATCGACGAATATTATGAATATATGAATCCGGGAGAGCCCATAAAGGACTTGCGCATTGTGCCGATGACCGATGACGACGAATTGAAGGGCCTAGCCATTGAATATCAATTTAACGGCCAAGTGCTTGGCGCGCCGCTGCGCTGTTTCAGCGAATCGCATCTGAACTGCTTCGGGCTGGCGTTTTTTCTCGCCTCGGTCCGGGCGTTCAACCCGCGCAACGGCTTCATTGTGTTGGATGACGTTATTTCGAGCTTTGACAGCAATCATCGGACGCGCTTCGCCAACTTGTTGATCGACAAGTTGAAAGATTATCAAATCATCGCTTTGACCCATGAAAAACAATGGTTCGAGTATTTTTCCAAAGCGGTCAAGGGAAATCCGCATTGGGCGGTTAAAAATATTTATTGGGACGATAACAAGGGTACGTACGCCGACGAGGCTCACGAGGACAAGCGCGCGAAGATCGAGACGCTGCTGGCCGCGGGCAAGCTGGAGGGGCTGGGCAACGAAATGCGCGTGTACCTGGAACAGTTTCTTAAAGAAATCGCCGAGCGGCTGGAAGTTCCGGTAAAATTTATGTTCAACGACAGAAACGAGGATAGGATGGCACCGGAATTATTAGCCGCCTTGAAAGCTCGGGTCGATAAAAAAAGCAAAGTCGACTTCGCGGCGGCTCACGGCGACTTGTTCAACAGCTTGCAGCGTTCCAACTTTATTGGCAACAAAGGTTCGCACGACAGCTCCTACGTTCCGACAAGAGGCGATTTGAACGGGCTATGGGACGAGATTAAAAGTTTGGAAAACGCGCTGTATTGCAGCGGCTGCAAGCAGTCGATAGCGACGAGATATGCATCGGAGACGGAGAAAAAATATCTTGCCGCTGCGGGACTCTGTCTTACGCGTGGAAGTAAGCGCGTCGATCAGCTGCGCGCTTTATTGCGAACATGCAAAGTCCGCCTAAGAAAATGTATTTTCGTTTAAGCCTAGCGGCTTGCAATTCATTTGAAATGAGCTATAATTAAGATTAGGTGGAAATTAAAAGTCGCCGTGACCTGAAAGTGTTGGAGCACTTCCGAGGCACGCGCAGGTGGTATCAGCACCTACACGTAACAGTCAAGCTGTCCACGACGACATTTCTATTATACAATGCCGCCCGCTTGAACACAAGCGAGGCACTGCGTGTAACAGTGATGCCGACAGGAGAGGAGCAGGCTGTGCGACTTCATGCAGCAGGAGACTAAGCCTATTCCTAATACACTCAACGGAAGGGCAAGCATTCGTTTACATATTTTATTGACCGCTTTTCTGTTGGAGGCTAGGTATATCCTGGCTTGTTAGTATTGGGATTTAGCATACAATGAAGCAAAGCGCATGTGTAGGGTATAAACCTCGCATGCGCTTTTAATTTCCCCCTATAAAAAAGCTGTCCGGCAAGTGCTTGGCTATGACCGAGGGCCTGGCTGCAGCTTGTGATAGGGGGTATATAATTGTCCAGTGAAAGGGAAACCTCACGTATTTTGACAGTCTATTATACATACCTCAATGGTAAAGACCGGCGTCCGCTTATCCGGTTACAAGGAAAATGGCTCCAGGACCTTGGCTTTCAGAGCGGTGATAAAGTTGTGATCGAAGAGCACAGCGGGGCTTTGCTCATAAAAGCTGTAACCGATGATATAACCGTAAAAGTAAAAGGCGAGGTCTAGCCACTGAAACGCCCCGCCGCCGGTCTTCTGATTGTATCACACCGGTCAAGGCTGCGCCTGCTCCGCTTTCGCTGCGCCCCTCCGGGTGACACAGTGTGCCGCGTCAGAATCTTAGCACAATAGGAAGTTTACTCCCGCGCTCTTTTGGAGAGTGACGGCGGCGGGGAGCCGCTGCCGATGAGCGGGAGGTGTGGGGTATGTGGGACTTTCTGGTGAGACGGTGGCGGGTGGAAGCTGCACTGTGGGTGTGCTACTGGAACGCGATAGGCCGGGATGACCGGCCGAGCATCCGGTACTGTGCCGATCATAGCCTGCTGCTGTCGGTCTTCTGGCTGATGGCGCTGGTCGGCGGGTTGATGGCTTTGGGTACGGTTGTACAGTTCTTGCAGGGAGGCTGCCGGTGATGCCGGCGGCTTTTTTTGCCAATAGAATAACATAATTTAATGTATTTATAGTTTGCACCTAGAAGCCCAAAGGATAATTGTTGGTTAATATTGAAAATTAAATTTATATGTCGAATACAATAGAAAATATCAATAAATCAAGTCTTTTAGCATCTTGAGAAATTAACTTGAGAAATTAACTTATTGGAGGAAATAATGAACGAGGATTATCATGATTTTTTGGACATGCTTGCTTCAATGACCCCAAGCCGAGAAATTTCTCACACCATACAAGATCGGCCAAGTATCAAAAAGAAGCTTAGGCCATTTCATCCAATTAAAGCAGCAGCATTAATTTCAGGTTTGTTAACTTTACCGGCGTTGCAGGCAAATACTCTTCGCCTTGAAATGTTAATTCATCTTATTCTATCACATTCCTTGGGAAAGAAAGAACCGATGGCACAGCACCTTCACTTATGGTTGAATAAGGAATTAGGTGCGACTTCTTTCGTTCATTTAGAAGATCCGGTGGAGGATGTGTTTATATCTAATGTGATTACTGACATCGGTAACATCCGAATTTTTGAAGGAATTTGGGAAAGTAGTGACTTTTATCTTCAAAGGATGTTGAACATAATTAAAACACTACCGGATGGTCCGAGCACACGGCAATTGAAACGTGAGGTATACGGAATCTTAATGCTTAGTGAAGAAATTGCCGAGCGACGCCATCTTAACCGCTTTTTGCCAGGAGGAGGTAATGACAAAGCCGCTGTCAGAATCCCTTCTGATAAGGAATTGAAAGCGCTTAGTAAAACTATCGTATTTACATTAGAGGATTTGCAACGTCTTGAAATCTTGCCTGCAGATATTGAGCCTTTTATTTTTGATTTGCAACATACAAATAAATTGAAGGAGCAGTCCTTAGAGGAGAGTGATCTTCAGCAGCACCCAATAGTAAAGGATTGTGATAAGTGGTTTATTCTATTACCTAATAGCATAAGCTTTGCTGTGCGGACGCATATTTTAAATTGGATGATACAGCATGGTTGTCAAGAGAGTTTTGATAAACACCTTGTTATGGAATATCAAGAATTTTTGCAGGAGAATCCTATTATGGGAGCGTCCTTTCCTCGGCAGAGTATTCCAGTACAAGATGTCCAGGATAAATATTTGATGACTCTTACCAGAGAATTTGATACAGGCCGTTATATACAGGTCATTGTAATAATTGATCGCATTTCCGGGTATCAGCAACATGGCCTTTTGTCATTTGAATCTGAAATCATGGATGAATATAATGACCAAATTAATATACATATCAAAGATGCTCGTTCCTATTTCCGAAAGCAAGAAGGTTTTAAGCAAGGTTTAACATTGGTGGTTGGGTGTGGCTATGGGCGTCCGAATGGATTTCGAGCAGTACAAGAAACGCCGGATTGGTTGGTTGAATTCATATCCGCGCCAGACTTTCAAACGCTTGCGTGGACATCTGAAACTTCGCCTTTATTTTTATGGAAACTAATTAATCAGGTAAGGCACCTAAAAAAACAAGGTGTGTCAATTGCTAACGCTAACGGTTTATTGAACCTTTATGGTTGGTGGGTAGATACAAACTATTTAATGATACCGGCAGACGTTGAGTTTGGTGATAAACCAATTCATATGATGATTCCCACCGATTCTCTTGCTGAGATCCGGAGAAAAATTCGTCAAGGTTGGGATTTGCATGTTTTACCATTACCTAATGGCAAGTTGGTTCGAGTGCGGAGAAAAGATATTGATAGTTATTTTCCCGATGATGTCAATCAACCTCTTTATGCTTGTATAGATGCCGTACGCCAAGGGCAGTTATTGGGAGCATGGGTCGGTAAACAATCTATTTGGTGGGTTTCAACTGAGAGTGGAGAAACAGGACTATCGCGTGATATGGTTTTCAAAGTCTGGGATGCTGTCCACAACTGGCTCGGACGAGCCGTCCCCGTTTTTGAACGTCGCTTACATAAGGTTGCCAATAAAGTAGTACAAGTTATTTTGAATTTCGATGATGTGAAGCAAGAATATACAAACGTTTTTACAAAACAAGTGCTTCCTTCGCGCAATGCAATTTTGATAGAACAATCAGAAGATACTATACGTATTAATTTCCAAGATTCATTTTTTGCAAACTTTCACAATCCCCAAAATATTGCTGAGCGTATGCTTATGCGAGCCGTTGCAAACGGAGCGCTTCAGCTTACAGGTGAAATACCCTGCGAGGAGTTATTAGATATATTTGAAAACGAAATAGTTCCTAACGATGACGCTCGATATTTTCATATGTTTGAGGCAATTCGTTTTCGTGATAACATTAATTACTATGACCGGTCAAGTAAGCTATTTATTGATGGTGCAGATGAAGCAATGAGCAAATTAGGCTTAGGTTGGTTAGTGCAGGATCGGAGTAAAGGAGAAAGATTTAGTACAGCAGAAGAAAGTACTCGTTTTTTGAATAAAGTTATAGAGAAACTTTGGGAACGGATGCAAGCAAATCTTCATACTTTAAATCGTGTACAGTTCATTGAACAAGCACTTCGATATATAGAAGGTGTTGAAAATCAAAGATTACTGTGGCAACGTACCATTAGAGCGGTGATCGCATTGCGCGATAACCCGGAATCTACCAAGGCAGTAGCGGTTGAACAGCTTGCACGTTGTAACGCCTCAACGATAGCTTTGCGGTTACTGGTAGAAATGGCCATTTCAGAATGTCCTTTAGATGGTGGAGAACATGTTGGTATACTTGATCTGACGCCTCTGATGAGTGACATGCTTTTTATATTCAATTTTGGCGGGCTATCAGATGCCATTATAAAAGGGGTAATGAAGCCGGAAATTAAAATCGCACCTAATGGGGATATTTTGTCCCATACCGGTTTTCGCGATGAAGTGGTTGATCCATTTGGTCAAGAGTTTGAGTCGGTACGACTCGATCATGAGAATGCTCGATATGAGAAACATTTTGAATCTTCTCAGCCACTACCTACTGTACAAGGAGTATTTCCTGCTGATTTTTTAACCGCATTCAAGGCTGAATTTGGTTTATCAATTGATTCAATGCGCGGGACACGGGATGCGTTAGAAAACTTAGCAATTGAAAAAGAACGTTGTGTTTTTATCGCATATAAGGATGAACTTCTTGCTTATTGCGGCAATAGTGAATTTACAACTCAAGAAGACACTCAGATATTTTTGGAACGTTTTTCGCTTTGGCCCCGTGAAGCTTGGGATAAAGCACCGAAAGGTTTTACCAATAGGGATTGGTATCCTTGGCTATTTGGGCGAGCATTGTCTTTAGTTGCGCGACCTGTCATTCAATTGGAAAATAGCGATAATCCCCGATACGTCATCTCGCCTGGTTTGATATCAGATGGAACTACACATACAATTTCCCAATACTATGAGGCTGAAATTGCTACCTCTAAATGTAAATCATTAGCAATGAAACGTTGGATAGATGATGAGAAGGCTCGACAGAGTCACGCATTTGTTACCGAAGTTGCGGATGTTATGAAAGGGGCAGGCTATGAAATTCGTATTGAAATACAAGTAACTGAATTGCTGAACGAAAAGACTCCTGATAGAGATTATGGTGATGTTGATGTCCTTGCGTGGAAACCAGGACAAGATGACATTTTAGCTATCGAATGCAAGGATCTAAAGCTTACTAAAACCCCAAATGAAATTGCAGAGCAGATGAATCATTTTAGCGGCCAGATATTACCGAGCGGGAAGAGGGATGAATTGAGAAAACATTTGGATCGTTGTGCATTTTTAAATGAAAAGGCTCAACGGGTTGCCAAAACTCTCGGGATAGGTGATCGCAATATTCATATTCGAAATATTGTTTGTTTCAGTAAACCGAACCCAACGAAGTATATGGCAAGTCGATTCCCGGATGTCACGTTTCTAACAATAGAAGAGTTATCTCGGTCAGTAAAATAGGGAAGCTTTAAAATCAGATTTAGAAAGAGGTGCGCTAGTATCCACACTCTATTTTAAGTTAAGGGATACTTTCAAGCTTTTTTCTAAAGACTTGCAAATAAGTTAGAACAATGTCTCAGGGGAAAGTAGTCAATCTAATCTATAGGTCTTTTCAAGTTCAGTTAAAAAGAGAAAGGAAAACTTATTTGAAAATATTGGAGTGAATTCTAAAATATGAAAAATAAGCCTCTATTGTCCCTGAATGATATGGAAAAGGAGATTTTAATTTTAAAAGCTTCTTTAGATATTATTGATTCGATTGTGAACTATAACGTCTTAGATATTCATCATTATGAGTATGGTTCAGTTGTGAGCTTTAAAACAAGCATTCATCAAGAATATTTTAGTATTTATCTTGTTGATTTTTTATCGGCCCCAGCAAGCGACTTTGGGCTGAAAAGAGGAAGCTATATTTCATTATTAAAAGACGTTTGTTCATCACCAGTGTTTGACAAAGATAATTCAATAGCCTATCTTATAAAACCCGTTACGGAATTCTGCAATTGGCTTGAAACTGAGGTTACGATAAAGCAATTGTGGTTTCCATCAATTCATCTAAATATTGACTTAAAGGTTACATATTCAGATTTCTTGTACATAGGCGGAAATATCTCAAAACATAATTTTACTCGTCTCTCAGCTTGTGCAACAAAGATGCAAAGAATTTTCAAAGATAATAATGTGCACAAAGAAACAATGGAATGCCTTTTAGCTTTGGAAGATTACCAAAACTGGTTTCATGGAGATGGAAATATACTGGGGTATCTTAGTAGTTCAATTGCAGAATTTCTAAACAACATTAGGTGGGGAATTCATCGTTATTTACAAACAGAGTTTTCTCGCTCATATACTATCGGCAAAGAGAACACATACAGCTATGAATACCCAAGTACGATTTCTAATCCAACGATTAAATTTTACTATTGGGATTTAATGAATAGCATAAGAAGTACCCCTTATATTCCAGAGTTTGAAGTTTCGAGACACTTTAGAAATCATCCATTGCTCGCCCAATAAAAGAGCTATATTGTAAAGAAGCTATACACGATTAAATGCGAATATGATGATTAATACTTCATTTCCAGAGAATGACGAATCCGACTTTTAAATAAATCTATAAAAAAACCACCACAGCAAGGTGGTGGTAAATGGCAGACCTTCCAGAATGTTTTTTGTCGGAAGACACTTGCAAAGTTGCCCGGATTGCGTTATACTAACTAAGCGTCCGGTGAGCGGCTCCCAAAACGGAGCAGGAAGCGTAAGCTCACTAGTACCCAGCCGTTACCGTACTACAACAACCGTACAACAACGCGGCGAAAAAGTTCTGTGACGGTCTGTGATGAAAATCCAGTATTATCAAGCATTCATGACATTTTGAAAACGAAAAATGATGGCGAAATTTGACTACGAATCAAAAGGTCGGGGGTTCGAATCCCTCCGGGGTCGCCATAGATATTTCAAGGGTTTTACGAGGTTTTCGTAAAGCTCTTTTTTTCGTTTTCATAGCAGTTTTACAACAACCGTACAACAACGCGGCGGAAGCTGCATTTTCTAAACGGTCAGTTAAGTGGTGTCTCATGATTGATCGGTGCGACCGGAAAGGAAGAATTCAGCCATGAGGCGATTTTTTCCTGGCCGCCGGATATCCTGTGGGTGTAGACATTGAGAAGCATTTGCGTGGTACTATGGCCCAGTCTGTACTGGGCGTCTTTGATGCCGAAGTCGTTGGCTGAAAGCCGGCTGGCATGATCATGCCGGAGTTTATGAAAGGTGACAGTAAGGCCGGACGCTTTGACCAGGCGTTGAAATCGTTTGGACCAACTTCGGGGGTCCTGGAGTTTGCCGAGTGGGTTGGGGAATACCAGATCGCTATCCTCCCAGGGCAGGCCATTGGCCTTATTGGCGACGATGGCTGCCGTCTGGCGTGCTTGGTGCTGTTTGATCTCAAGTATCGTGACTTCCGGCAGCGGCAGGACGCGCTGACGGGCGGTGGTTTTGGTGTCGTCCAGTTCCAGGCCGTTGTCGGTGATGATGACGGCCCGCTGGATGCCGACGCTGTCGGTGGTGAAATTGAAGTCTATCCACTTCAATCCTAAGAGTTCGGAGCGGCTGATGCCGGTGGCCCATTCCAGGGATAGGGCGGTGTACATTTCGGCGTCGGCCTCGGCTGTCGTGAAGAGGCGCGCCCATTCGGCGCTGCTTAAGGGCACAAATTCCTTGCGGCGCTTCTTCTTGGGCAGAGACACGGTTTTGAATGGCAGCCGGTGCAGGATTTCTTCGTTAAAGGCTTTGTTTAAGGCGGCTCGCAGGACGGCAAAGGCCAGTTCGGCCAGGCGCAGCCCTAAGTGTTCGGCTGATTTGTGCGTGGCAATGGAGGAATAGGTAAAATACCATCCTATTCTGTTTCAAAGTACTTTTATGGCCGGACTCTTGACGGCAGAGTCCGGTCTTGCTACAATTAAAGTAACGAAAAGAGCGATGGAGTTCGCTCGAATCCTGGCTGGCCAGGTGATGACTCCTACCGTATGAGCGGTGGGAGTTTTTGTTTTTTAAACGTACGGGAAGGGAGGAAGCATCATGCCGTCACTGGCGGACGCCTGGGCCCGACAACTGAGCACTTGGGAGGAGATACCCGGACCGTTCCGGCCGTTTGTGCCTGCTGACCGGCCGCTGCCGTATCTTATTTATTCGCCGCCCGATGCCTGGGGCAGCCGCAGGGTGAACGCCCGGCTGACCATGATGTTCGGGCGGGGAATTACTGTGTTGGAAAATACCGCGGACGGCGTCCGGGAAAGTGCGTGGTCGTTTGCCGACATGGACTATGTGGAACAGGGGGCGGTGCACTTATATTCCTGGCTGCGGTTAAACGGCGTCGTGGCTGATAGGCCGGCGGCGGTGCAGGTGGAGTATAATGCGGTGGTGGCGTCACTGTTTACGCAGGTGGTGCGGGCTGTGCGCCAGGCATGGACCGGGCCCGACAGCGCGGTCCTGACAGAGGAGCAGGGCAAATTGGCGAGTTTGGTCGCGGTGGATTATAAGTTGGGGAATTATGCCAGGGAGAGCATTCTGCCGGGGGAACGGGTGCTGGCCACGGTCCATCAGCCAGAAATAACCGTACCGGGTTTTCTGTTTTTCCGCCGCCGGTTGACGGCTACTTATGTGTGCGTATTGACCGACAGGGAACTGATCTTCATAAGCGACGACGGCAGCGGCGGAGATACGGGCCGCTACGGCGTGGTACGCCGCTATATTCCGCTGACGAAAATCAAGGATTGGCAACTGGCGTCGGTGGCCTGTGACAAGACCGGCGTTTGGCGGCTGCAACTGCCGGGAGAGACCGTAGTCCTGCATTTTTCGGTCCCGGCGCAATCGGCCCTGCTGGTCTTGACCGTCTTGCTGGACGAAGCGAGAGGAAGAGGAAAAGGAAAAGGGTTGACTTGAAAGGTATAATCTGGTAAAAGATGAGCAAGGTAAAAAGATAACATGAATTCTCAGCGGCCGACCTTTGGAAATCAGCACCGCCAGCCGTTCCGGCCGGCTATTGGCCGCGCTCTATCAACTACTGGTCTGCTGGCAGAGCTATTCACCGGGTTCGGTGTAAAACAGGTTTTTATTGACGCTGAATCCGGCGTTCTGGTATAATAAAGCCATATTTCAATAACGGCGATGGAGTTCGCCCTGAACCCCGTGAAAACGGTAATGACTCCTACCACGTAAGTGGTAGGAGTCTATTTTTTTTAATGGCGCGGTTGCTGGCTTAGCAATAAGCTTTGTACATAAACTAGCTGGAAGAAAGCAAAGGAGGAATTGATCATGAGCAGTAAGATTGTCAATGTTAACGCATTAGAAATTTTGGACTCGCGCGGCAATCCGACTATCCGGGTGAATGTGGAACTCGCCAGCGGTGTCCGGGCGTCGGCTTCGGTGCCGTCAGGAGCGTCCACCGGCGAGAATGAGGCGCTGGAGCTTAGAGACGGCGACAGGGCCCGCTATGGCGGAAAGGGCGTACTGCAGGCGGTCGCCAATGTCAATAACCGCATTGCGCCCAAACTCACCGGGCAGGATGCCAGCGACCAGGCAAGGATTGACCGCTTTCTGATCGACCTGGACGGCACGCCGACCAAAGCTAATTTTGGGGCCAATGCCATTCTGGGAGTTTCCATGGCGGTGGCCCGGGCGGCGGCTATCGACCAGGGATTGCCGCTCTATGCCTATCTGGGCGGCGCGGCGGCGGTGCGCCTGCCGGTGCCAATGATGAATATTTTAAACGGCGGCAAGCATGCCGACAACAGCGTGGACTTCCAGGAGTTTATGGTCATGCCGGTTGGCGCGCCAACCTTTGCCAAGGCGCTGCAGTACGGCGTGGAAACCTTCCATGCCTTAAAGAAAATTCTGGGTAAAGAAGGCTACACCACCAGTGTCGGCGACGAAGGCGGTTTTGCTCCCAATTTAAAGAACAATGAAGAAGCTTGCGAACTGATTATTGCCGCCATCCAGGCGGCCGGCTATGTGCCGGGCGTGGATATTGCCCTGGCTCTCGACCCGGCCGCCAGTTCGTTTTATGAAAATGGTCAATACCATTTAACCAAGTCCGGGCAAGGCGTAAAGAGCAGCAGCGAAATGACGGCGCTATACGAAACGTGGGCGAAAAAGTATTACCTGGTTTCCTTAGAGGACGGCCTGGCGGAAACCGACTGGGCAGGGTTCCGCGAGCACACGGCCGCATTAGGCCATTATCTTCAAATTGTAGGCGACGATATTTTTGTCACCAATACCAAATTCATTGCCCACGGCATTGAAGAAAAGAGCACCAATGCAGTCCTCATTAAGCTCAATCAGATCGGCACGGTGACCGAGACCATTGAGGCCATTAAGCTGTGCCGCCAGGCCGGCTGGAATTATGTTATTTCCCACCGTTCCGGTGAGACGGAGGACACCTTCCTGGCCGACTTTGCTGTGGCGATGGGCGGCGGTCAGATCAAGACCGGTTCGGCCTGCCGCAGCGAGCGTATTGCTAAATACAACCGTCTGTTGGAGATTGAGGCCGAACTGGGCGACAAAGCCGTATTTCAAAATCCCTTTGCCGCTAAATAACAACCGGTCATCTTGGCAGGCATTGCAGCAACGACAATCGGGCGATGGAGTTCGCCGTAACCCCGCAGTGAAAGCGGTAATAACTCCTACCTTCCCCATTATGATTGGCCACAGGCCGACAACAAGGAGGTAATCGCAAATGGAACAAAACTTTGCCATAGCCGCCCAGTGGGTGCTGCTGGCCCTCGTTGCCACCATGCTGTCCATCCGGTTGGGCATTTCGGTGGCGCTCATAGAAATTGCCGTAGGCGTGATCGGCGGCAATGCCATTCAGCTTGAAATTACGCCCTGGGTCACTTTTCTGGCCGGGTTCGGAGCGGTGCTGCTAACCTTTCTCGCCGGGGCCGAGATCGACCCGGACAGTCTTAAAGGCAACCTGAAACAAAGCCTGGTCATTGGGTTTGTATCCTTTTTACTGCCGTTTCTGGGCGGTATGCTGTTTGCCGAGTATGTGTTCGGCTGGGACAGCAATGCGGCCAAGATTGCCGGCATTGCCCTATCCACCACGTCGGTGGCGGTAGTGTACGCCGTCATGGTGGAAAGCGGCCTATCAGCCAGCCGCCTGGGGCAGGCCATTTTGGCCGCCTGCTTTGTCACCGACCTAGGAACGGTGCTGGCGCTGGGTCTGTTGTTTACCGGTTTTTCGCTGAAAGTAGTCTGGTTCACGGCGGTCATGATTGTGGCCGTATTCGCCATCACGCCATTGGCCGTCAGGGTGTTTACCTGGTATGGCGGGAGGGTCAGCGAGCCGGAAATCAAGTTTATTTTCCTGGTGCTGTTGACCCTGGCCTATTTGGCGGTCATCAGCGGCAGCGAGGCGGTGCTGCCGGCCTATATCATCGGCATGGCCATGGCCCGGTTTTTCAAGCAGTATAAAGAAACGCTGACCAAGATGCGGACCATTGTGTTTACGATGTTTACGCCGCTTTACTTCATCAAGGCCGGCGTGCTGGTGTCGGTGAGCGCTCTGTACACCATGTCCGGTGCCATTCTGGTCTTTTTGCTGGTCAAGATGGCAGCCAAGTTTATCGGCGTGCTGCCGGCCACCCGCTGGTTTCAGTATGAGCCGCGCACCGGCATTTATACCACGCTGTTAATGAGCACCGGCCTAACGTTTGGTACTATTTCGGCTTTGTATGGATTGACTAACCGCTATATTGATGGCAGCCAGTACAGCGTGCTGGTGGCAACGGTCATTTTGAGCGCCGTAGTGCCGACGATGATCGCCCAGAAATGTTTTTTTCCGCTGGAGGCGGCAAGCAAGCCGCCGAGGGCGATGGTGACAATGGTCATCAAAGAGAGAGAGGCCGATTAGCATGGATGTTAAGAAATTGGTCGTGGCGTACGACTGTTCGGCGGGCAGCCACAAGGCGCTGGCCTGGGCGGTGAACCTGGCTGTCAAGCTCGGAGCGGTCAGTGTCGTCAAGCTGCCTGGATTTATTTCCAGCATTGACGCATTGACGAAGTGGATGAATGGTCGCCGCGGGGAAAAACAGTACCGGCCGCTCTTGGAGCAGAAAAGGTTGATTCGTATACCAAGTCGAAGGAGGAATCTCTGTGCCCAAAATTGCAAGTCAAGCCAAACGATTACGGATTTATATCGGGGAAAGCGATCACTGGAAACGGCGGTCTTTGTATCACGCCATTGTGGAAAAGGCCAAAGAACTGGATATGGCGGGAGCGACGGTGTTTCGCGGCATTGTGGGCTATGGGGCCAACAGCCGGATACATACGGCCAGCATTGTGGACTTATCTAGCGATTTACCCATTTTAGTCGAGATCATCGACAGCGAGGAATATATTGCCAAGCTGTTGCCGTTCTTGGATGACATGCTGGAAGAAGGCATGGTCACAATCGACGATGTGGAGGTTATCAAATACGGCCGCAAGCCGCCGAAACGATAAATAGGGAAAACAGATGAGGCAAGAGAGGTGAAAGGATATGCTGGAAATCATCTTAGTAGCGGTTGGCGGTGGGATTGCGCGACTACCCGGTATCTGACGTCCAACTGGGCGGCGGTGCGGTTTGGTACGGAGTTTCCCATGGGGACTTTGCTGGTCAATGTGGTGGGGGATTTTATCATCGGTTTGTTTATGGCGCTGATAACCGAGCGTCTGAGTGTCAGCCCCTACTGGCGGCTGTTTATCGCCGTGGGATTTTTGGGCGGGCTGACCACCTTTTCGTCCTTTAGTTATGAGGCGCTGCACCTCTTGCAGAATGTGGACGTCCTGCGGACGTTTTATAATGTCGGGCTCAATGTCCTAGTCGGGTTTTTGGCTACATGGCTGGGAATGGGTGTCGCCAAACTGTTCTAACAACAGTAAATGATTTTCGGGATAAAGGGGAGTGGAGACAGTGATTTCCGTACAGTTGCCCAATGGCAGACAGTATGAATTCCGCCATGTTGTGTTTGATTATGACGGGACGCTGGCCGAGGAAGGGCGTATGTCCGACGAGGCACGGCAGTTGCTGGCCGAACTGGCGGCCAAGACACATGTGGCGGTGATTACGGCGGATACCTTCGGCCTGGCGCATCAGGAACTGGCGGCCGTGCCGGAAGTGGAACTGATAATATTAGCGGCTGGTCAGGACGGCACGGAAAAAGCCCGGTGCATCCAGGAGTGGGGAGCCGAGCATACCGTGGTCGTCGGCAATGGCGTCAACGATCAGCCCATGTTTTTTATTGCCGGGCTGAAAATTTGTGTGCTAGGCCCGGAAGGCGCCAGCACCGGCGTATTGGCGGCGGCCAACATCGTGGTGCGGTCGCCGGCGGACGCCATCCGGCTGCTCTTAAATTCCAAGCGGCTGATTGCAATCTTAAGGACCTAAAGGCTGGCCACAAGCCCGGTTGATGGCTTACGTACCTCTGGATGGCTGTTTTGCGAAAGCTCAAGTCAATATAGAGGCGCTGAATGTTCTCCAGTCCATCTGGGTGCTGCACCAGACCGATCAATTGGCAGAAGAGTTCAAAGCACTGGTCGCATATGTTAAGGGCAATGGTGGGTCGGAACTATTAAGCAAATGCCGCGATTTTTTCGACCGAGATGGAACGGGAAACCCAGGCAGAGAACTTTATCTTTGCCGAGTTGGAAGAGATGAACAGGAACTGGAGAAACTGAATGGCTGAAAAAAATTGAGAAAAAAGATTTTTTCATTGCGAGTTTAAACAGACGATTATCGAGGTGTTAGCAAAGTGCTCGGTATTGCTGATGAGTTTAGCGACAAGGTGTACGAGAGGGAGGCAAAAACTTTACTGCATGCGGGTCTCTATCGTCCCGGCGCTTCATGGGACAAAATAAGAACTTCAAAAAATGGCTTGATTTTTTCGTTATCAAAAGGCTCTCGCTGCGTGTTGCATTTAATATTGCAATTTATCGATCCGTTATTAAGACTGAAAGGTAATAATTTGTCTTGACATGGAGAATTTTAATTGATATACTAAACTTCGTTGTTAGGGGCTTACGTTTTTAGCAACTTATTGTGGTGGCTGTGGTGAAGCGGTTAACACGCCGGATTGTGGCTCCGGTATTCGAGGGTTCGAGACCCTCCAGTCACCCCACCAAATAGTTTATATATTGGGGCGTAGCCAAGTCGGTAAGGCACGGGACTTTGACTCCCGCATGCGTTGGTTCGAGTCCAGCCGCCCCAGCCATGTGATCCACTAGCTCAGTCGGTAGAGCACCTGACTTTTAATCAGGGTGTCCCGCGTTCGAGTCGCGGGTGGATCACCATTTAATTTATTGCGGGAGTGGCGGAATTGGCAGACGCACCAGACTTAGGATCTGGCGGGTAACCGTGGGGGTTCAAGTCCCTTCTCCCGCACCATAATTTTGAAATGAAAGCTTTTAGGATTTCTATCCTGAAAGCTTTTTGTTATTTTTTATATGCAATTATAAGTGGAAAGCATATAATATATTATATTACATAATGTGAATAGGGAGGTAAACTATGGATACCGGTAAAGTGGTGTTCTGGGGAATTGCAGCCCTAGCACTGATAATATTGATATGGGGATTTCCAATTCTGCTGATTATCGGTTTTATACTGGGGATAGCAGCATGCTGGTTGTATGAGAAGTATGTTCCTTTTTAATAATGGAAATTAGGTATAAAATGCATAAAAATTCAAACTCAAGGAACGGAAAAGACTACATTGAGTTAAATCTGATTATGTCGGGAAGAATAAAATCAAAATACCGGGAGGCGATTTTGATGTCGTATACGAATAAGGTTTATCATTTTTGGAATGGGAAAAATATCGATGGCAAACCCTATGTAGGTGATCCTAATTTATTAAAAAAGACAAACTTAAATTCCAGTAACACCTTAATAAAATATCAGATTGGGGTAGATACCTTTTCAGCCAACGATTTGCAAGAAGGAATCGAGTATGAATAGTGAGGCGATAGGGATAAAGGAATATTTCCGAGCTTCTATTGACGAATATATATTTTAAGAGTATAATAATTAAAAATAACCTTTAAACTGGTTCTGTGAGACTGGTAAGGGGATATGATTCATGTTTAATTCCTTTCTGTGTACTCACATGCAGAAAGGTTTTTGTTTGACTTGACAATGCCTGATAAAATTTGCTAGTATATATATAAATAAATACTGCATAAATAAACAATGACTTTAAACTGGTTCTGTGAAACCGGTAAGACTGTTGCGGAGTTAGATTTATACTAGATCGCTAGCAAAAAGGCTTATTTCACCGAAAAAAACAAATACTATCCTTTAAGTTAATCCAGAGAGGTTGGCAAGGATGTTAATGTTTTACTGGTAATAGTCATGCCGGAATGTTTTTTAACATAACTCCTTGCCGCCTGGGGCAGGGAGTTTTCAATTTATAAGGAGGATTTTGCATTATGGGTTTGACTAAAAAACAGGTTACACTGCGAGGAAAAGATATTTTAGGTTTGCAGCATATGACAACCCAGGAAATGTTGCTGGTACTAGATACGGCACGGGAAATGAAAGGGATTATCGGGCGTGATATTAAGAAGGTTCCCACGCTTCGTGGTAAGTCTATTATCAATTTGTTCTTTGAACCCAGTACAAGGACCAGGACGTCTTTTGAACTTGCAGGGAAATATTTGGGGGCGGATGTTGTTAATATTACTACCAGTGCAAGTAGTGTAGTAAAAGGCGAAAGCTTGCGGGATACGTTAATGACGGTTGAAGCTATGGGAGTAGATATCATTGTTATGAGGCATGAAGCCGAGGGGGCGGCGCAATATGCGTCGCAGGCTGTCAGCCCAGTTATTATTAATGCCGGTGATGGCGCTCATGAGCACCCTAGTCAAGGGTTGTTGGACTTGTTTAGCATTAGGGAACGAAAAGGAGATTTGGCGAGCCTTAAAGTTGCGATTATTGGAGATATTTTACATAGTCGGGTGGCTCGTTCGAATATATGGGGCTTACAGAAAATGGGTGCCGAGATCCATCTGGCAGGGCCCCAGACATTAATGCCCCGTGATATTGATAAGGTTGGCGTATTTGTTCACAATAAAGTGGAAGAGGCGCTGGAGGGAGCCGATGTCGTGAATATTCTGCGCATTCAGCGTGAACGTCAGCAAAAGGGGTTGTTTCCTTCCGCGCGGGAATATGCCCGTATTTTTGGTATCAATAAAGAACGATTGGCTTTGGCCAAACCGGATGCCCTAGTTATGCATCCGGGACCGATGAACCGTGGTTTGGAAATTGCACCGGATATAGCGTATAGTGATCAGTCGGTCATTCAAGAACAGGTAAAAAACGGACTTGCTGTAAGAATGGCCCTGCTGTTTTTGGTGTTGATGGGAGGTAAGGACTTTGAAGCTACTGCTTAAGGGCGGAAGGATAATCAATCCTGCTAAACAATTTGATGACATCGGTGATATTTTGATTGAAAATGGACGTATTACTAAATTAGGCGGTATTATCGAGGCTGAGGAGGCGGAGGTTTTTTTCGTTCAAGGACTGGTAGTGGCTCCCGGACTGATAGATATGCATGTCCATTTACGGGAACCGGGTCTGGAGGCAAAAGAAGATATTGCTTCAGGTACCAGAGCGGCAGCAGCGGGCGGCATTACGACTGTTGCTTGTATGGCGAATACCAGCCCTGTTATTGATAGTGCCATCCTGGTAGCCGGCCTGCAGCAGCGCGCACAGGCAGAAGGCGTTGTGCATGTGAAAGTTATTGGTGCTTTAAGCAAGGGACTAGAAGGAAAGGAATTGGCAGAGATCGGGGATATGATTTTAAATGGTGCAGTGGCCATTTCTGACGACGGACACTATATAGACAGTGCCAAATTGCTAAAGACGGGTCTTGAATATACGGGGATGTTTGGTAAAGCGGTTATATCCCATGCAGAGGATGATTCCTTGGTACACGAGGGACATATGCATGAAGGCAGTGTCTCCGCAATGCTGGGCATTAAGGGCCGTCCTTCGGTTGCTGAGGATATTGCGGTTGGAAGGGACATCATGCTGGCAGAATATACAGGATCGGCAATCCATATTGCTCATATCAGTTCAAAGGGGGCAGTAGAATTGGTTCGTCAGGCTAAAAAACGCGGTGTTAAAGTGACTGCTGAAGTCACACCACAGCATCTGGTTCTCACCGACGAAGTGGTCTCGGGGTTTGATCCGGCAACCAAAGTTAATCCGCCCTTACGTTCGACGGAGCATCAGGAAGCCCTCCTTGCAGGTCTCAAAGATGGTACGATTGATGCGATTGCCACTGATCATGCTCCGCATGCATTTGAAGAAAAGGACCGGGAATATCGGTTTGCACCCAGCGGCTTTTGTGGTTTGGAGACTTCTGTTGGTCTTATATTAACTAATCTTTATCATACCGGTAAGTTTTCTCTTGCAGAGATTATTGAACGTATGTCTCTTAATCCTGCCCGTATCCTCGGAATTGAGGGGGGGATTTTGGAAGTGGGGAATGTTGCCGATATCACCATAATTGATCCGGACCTTCAGTGGACGGTCGAGAGTAAACGATTTTACACCCGTGGAAAACTTACTCCTTTTGAAGGGGTAAAACTTACCGGCAAAGCGGTAGTCACAATCGTTAATGGAAAAATTATTATGAAAAATGGTGAGGTGTTGGAATGAGCGGTAAACTGATACTGGAAGATGGCAGTGTTTTTTGGGGAGAACTTTTAACAAATAGCCTGGCCTCAGGTGAAGTTGTATTTAATACAGGTATGACCGGTTATCAAGAAATGTTGACAGATCCTTCTTATTGTGGGCAAATCGTCACGTTAACCTATCCGCTGATTGGGAACTATGGAACCGCAACCATATTTGAGCAAGCGCGACAGTCTTATGTACGTGGGTTCGTTATCAGCGAGCTGTGTGATACTCCCAGCAACTGTCGACTGGAGGAAAGTTTGGCTGCTTATCTTACCACGCGTAATATTCCTTGCATACATGGTGTAGATACAAGGGCTATTACCAGGAGAATACGCTCAAACGGAACGATGAAGGGGATAATTGCACCCAGTGATGTTCCTGAAGCTGAAATCAAACGGCTTTTTGCCGCTTCGTTGGCAACTGACATGGTTCAGGAAGTGACAACACCCGAAGTTTATAAGATTTCAGGAAATGGACCTAAAGTAGTAGTCATGGATTTTGGCATTAAACGAAATATATTAAATTCTCTTAGTCATATTGGCTGCGATTTAGTGGTTGTACCGGCACGAACATCGGCACAGGAAATTATGGCACTTAATCCGGACGGAATATTTTTGTCCAATGGACCTGGTGATCCCAAAGATGTGCCCTTTGCTGTCGCAACAGTAAAAAATTTGCTTGGAAAGAGGCCTATTTTTGGTATTTGTTTGGGGCACCAGCTGCTGGCCTTAGCTTTTGGCGGGGATACGTATAAACTGAAATTCGGTCATCGAGGCTCAAATCAGCCGGTTAAAAATCTTGCCATGAACAGGATACATATTACCTCGCAAAATCATGGCTATGCAGTTGATGAAGCCTCGCTGGCCGGCAAAAATTTGATTGTTACGCATCGTGCAGTCAATGATGGTACGATTGAAGGTATGCGCCATGAGCAACTGCCGGTGTTTTCCGTACAATATCATCCGGAGGCGGCACCGGGGCCTGATGACAATACCTATCTGTTTGATGAATTTTTGACGCTGCTGAACGGAGGAAACTAATCATGCCCAAAAAGACGAATTTGCATAAGGTTCTGGTCATTGGTTCGGGGCCGATTATCATAGGACAAGCGGCAGAATTTGATTATGCTGGTACACAGGCCTGCCGTGCGCTAAAAGATGAAGGATTAGAGGTTGTACTGGTAAACAGTAATCCGGCTACCATTATGACTGATGCCAATGTAGCCGACCGGGTATATATTGAACCTTTGACTCCGGAATTTGTGGAAGAGGTCATTTCCAAGGAACGACCGGACGGTCTATTGGCAACCCTTGGCGGTCAGGCCGGTTTAAACCTAGCGGTAAAACTTGCTGAACGGGGTGTTTTGGAAAAATACAAGGTGGAATTACTTGGTACGTCCCTGGAGGCGATAAAAAAGGCAGAAGATCGTGAACTGTTCAAAATGACTATGCAGAAAATTGGTGAACCTATTCCAGAAAGCACGATTGTGGAAGATGTTACCGGTGCCAGGAAATTTGCCGAAAAGATCGGTTACCCCATTATTGTCCGCCCGGCATATACTCTGGGTGGTACAGGCGGCGGTATTGTTGATAATGACGAAGAACTGGTTGAGGTTGTAACACGTGGGTTAAAATACAGCATGATTGGTCAGGTATTAATTGAAAGAAGTGTGGCCGGCTGGAAAGAGATTGAATATGAAGTTATGCGTGATGCCGCTAATAACTGTATTACGGTATGTAACATGGAAAACTTTGACCCTGTAGGTATTCATACCGGCGACAGTATTGTTGTTGCGCCGTCCCAGACTTTGACGGATCACGAATATCAGATGCTGCGTAGTGCGTCGCTACGTATTATCCGGGAACTGGGAATTGAGGGGGGCTGTAACGCCCAGTATGCACTCGATCCAAATAGCAGCCGTTATTATGTTATTGAAGTAAATCCGCGTGTGAGCCGTTCCAGCGCGCTGGCATCGAAAGCAACGGGGTACCCGATAGCCAAAGTGGCAACCCAAATAGCAATCGGCTATCATTTAGATGAAATTGAAAATGCGGTTACGCAAAAGACCATGGCCTGTTTTGAACCAACCCTCGATTATGTAGTCGTGAAATTCCCACGCTGGCCGTTTGATAAATTTATCTCAGCCGACCGTAACTTAGGGACCCAGATGAAGGCTACCGGAGAAGTCATGTCCATTGATCGCACTTTTGAGGCCGCATTGTTAAAGGCGGTTCGTTCTCTGGAAATTGGCCTGCACTATATCAGTGCGCCTGAGATTGCCAAACTTTCGCTAGAAGAGGTACATGAACGGCTGAAACTGGCCAATGATGAGCGGCTGTTTGCTATAGCCGAAGCGCTACGCCGCGGAATTACCGTTGCTGATATTCATGAGATTACTAAAATAGATATATTCTTTTTGTCTAAACTTGCTAATATCATTGCTGTGGAAACTCGGATAAAAACAGAAGATTTGTCTACGGAGCTGGTCCTGGCAGCTAAGAAACTCGGGATACCAGATAGGGCCATTGCCGAATTCTCAGGCCGTACTTTAGATGAAATACGCATTTGGCGTAAGGAACGAAAAATTATACCCTGTTATAAAATGGTTGACACCTGTGCGGCTGAGTTTGAAGCCGCTACACCGTACTACTATTCGACTTATGCACAGGAAGACGAGGTCAGTACCAGTAACCGCAAAAAAATTCTAGTGCTTGGTTCCGGTCCAATCCGTATTGGGCAAGGTGTGGAATTTGACTATTGTTCGGTGCATTCGGTATGGGCCCTTAAAGAATTGGGAATGGAATCTATTATTATTAATAATAATCCAGAGACTGTCAGTACCGACTTTGACACATCGGACCGGTTGTATTTTGAACCGTTAACTCCGGAAGACGTGCTTAACGTAATTGATAAGGAAAAGCCGGAAGGTGTTATTGTTCAATTTGGTGGTCAAACAGCCATTAATTTGGCAGAGCCCTTGGCTAAGGCCGGTGTTAAAATTATGGGAACCAGTGTGGAAGATATTGACCGTGCGGAAGACCGTGAAAAATTTGATGAAGTATTAGAGGCAAGCGGTATTCCGCGTCCGAGGGGAACGACGGTCACCAACACTCCTGACGCGGTGAGCGCAGCCAGAGAAATCGGTTATCCGGTGGTTGTTCGTCCTTCCTATGTTCTAGGCGGGCGGGCTATGGAGATCGTTTATAATGAAGTGGAACTGACTGACTATATGGGACGGGCGGTTAAGGCATCGCCGGAACATCCTGTACTGGTTGACCGTTATATGCAGGGGACCGAGGTAGAGGTTGATGCTGTTTCTGACGGTGTTGATGTCTTCATTCCGGGAATAATGGAACATGTAGAACGAGCCGGAGTACATTCCGGTGACAGTATTGCCGTATATCCGGCTCAGACTTTGTCACAAAAGGTCTTGGATACCATTGTTGACTATACTCAGCGCTTGGCGGTTAATTTGAGGGTTAAGGGTCTGATCAATATTCAATACGTTGTTGTTGATGATGAGGTCTATGTGATTGAGGTCAATCCACGTTCCAGCCGCACCATCCCTTTCCTTAGCAAGGTAACCAATATTCCGATGGTTAATGTAGCCACCCGGGTAGCAATGGGTCAAAGCCTGGCTTCGCAGGGATATCAGTCCGGATTATTACCTTCTAAACCTTATATAGCAGTTAAAGCCCCGGTGTTTTCCTTTGCGAAAATGCAGCAGGTGGATATTTCACTGGGGCCGGAAATGAAATCGACCGGCGAGGTTATGGGAACTGATTATCATTATGCCCGTGCGCTCTATAAGGCATTAACCGGTGCCGGTATGAATGTTCCTGAATTTGGCACCATTCTTTTCACTGTGGCCGATAAGGATAAACAAGAAGCCGGCGATTTGGCTAAAGGTTTTTATGAACTGGGTTATCGTCTGGTTGCCACAACCGGTACTGCAAAATATTTGCAGTCGCTGGGTTTACAGGTTAAAACCGTACAGAAAGTGCATGAGCATTCTGCCGATATCATTCAAATGATTAAGACCGGAAAAATCAATATGGTTATTAACACAATTACCAGCGGTAAACATTCAGAAGGAGACGGTTTTAAAATCCGTCGGGCTACGGTAGAGCATGCTATTCCTTGCCTGACCTCAATGGATACCGCACAGGAAGTCCTCTCCATGATGGACTTTATGCGTGAACGCCGCCTTGTATATGCTCTTGCTTTACAGGATTACGTAGGCGGAGGCGACGATCTTGCCTAAATTAGTGGAAAAGACCGTTATAATTGAACAACGGGTTCTTGCTGCTGAAGTTCGGGAGCTTGTCCTGGATGCACCAGTGATTGCGGCGCAGGTCCGTCCAGGACAGTTCGTACATGTTCGGGTCGCAAATGGAGTGGAACCGTTACTTAGAAGGCCGTTCAGCATTGCGAAAGCAGATGCCGGGCGGGGTGTATTGCATATCATATACCGTATAGTAGGCAAGGGGACAGCCGGATTGTCCCTGCTTGAATCCGGTGACCATTTGGACTGTATGGGGCCTTTGGGTAACGGTTTTATCTTTCAGGGGGAACATCCGCTTTTGGTCGGCGGAGGAATGGGACTGGCACCGCTGGCTTATTTAGCGCAGCAACTCTGCCCCAAGCCGGTGGAAATCCTGATGGGGGGGCGTAGCCGAGAAGAAATGTTTTGGATTTCTGTCTTTGAAAAGCTGTGTCGAAACATCCATATCACTACCGATGACGGTAGCCTTGGCACTCAGGGCGTGACACTGGATCAACTGCCGAAACTGCTGGATAGCCAATCTTTTGATATGGTCTACACCTGCGGTCCAAAAGTCATGATGGCTGGAGTCGTCCGCTTGGCAGGCATTCATAATATACCCAGTCAAATATCTTTGGAGGACTTCATGGCTTGCGGAGTCGGAGCTTGCTTATCTTGTACCTGCGCAGGCAGCGATGGTAAGCGACGCAAGGTATGCAGTGAGGGGCCGGTGTTTTGGGGCGGGGAGGTGTCTTTGTGAATGAATCTAACCGTCTTACCGTGGAGCTTGCCGGTATCTTGATGAAAAATCCGGTCATGGCTGCTTCCGGTACTTTTGGTTTCGGTTTGGAATATTCGGATTTTGTGAACCTTAATGAAGTTGGTGCCATTGTTGTCAAAGGTACGACCTTAAAACCGCGTAGTGGTAATGTCGGACGGCGTATTGCGGAAACACCGGCGGGGATGCTTAATAGTATCGGATTGGAAAACCCTGGTGTTGATAATTTTTTACGCGATATATTACCGGAACTTGCATGTTACGAGGTGCCGGTTATTGTTAATATTTCGGGCAATACGGTGGAAGAATATGGGGAACTGGCAGCAAAACTTAACCATTCGGGTATTGCCGGAATTGAACTGAATATATCTTGTCCTAATGTAAAGGAAGGCGGAATTGCTTTCGGAACCAACTGTGATAGTGCCGTTGCTGTCGTCAGGGAAGTAAAGAAATATACGGATCTTCCCGTGATTACCAAATTATCGCCCAATGTGACGGATATTGTGGCTATGGCGCTGGCGGTAGAGGCGGCGGGCTCGGACGCAATATCCCTAATCAATACTCTGTTGGGCATGGCTGTTGATCTTCGTACCCGACGTCCGGTGCTGGGCAATGTTGTCGGCGGTCTATCCGGTCCGGCCGTAAAACCGGTAGCTCTGCGGATGGTCTGGCAAGTTGCCCGGTCGGTAAAGGTGCCTGTTATTGGAATGGGTGGTATTATGACTGCGGAAGATGCTCTGGAATTTATGCTGGTAGGAGCCAGCGCTGTGATGGTGGGAACTGCCAATTTTATCGATCCGAAGTCGGTGCCTTCGATAATAGGAGGAATGCAAGATTACGTAAAAGAACAAAAGCTGGGGAATCTGCAGGATATCGTCGGCCGGTTACAAACAGAAAATGAGTGATAACGACGGGGGTAATGCAATGCAGGGGGATAAACGCCTGATTGTGGCGCTTGATGCACCGGACATGGACAGGGTTGCCTGTTTGGTGGAAACTATCGGTGATGCAGTAAGTTATTATAAAGTGGGTATGGAACTTTACTACAGTGAAGGCAGCAAAGTAATTTCCTATCTACGCGGTCTGGACAAAGAGATATTTTTGGATTTAAAGCTTCATGATATTCCCAATACGGTGGCACGAGGACTTAGCTCATTGACAACACTCGGTGCCTCTATGCTTAATGTTCATGCATCGGGCGGTTTGAGAATGATGGAAGCCGCCAGACGGTCTGTGGCCGAAAAAGCTGCCGAGTTGGGCATAGCCCGACCTAAGCTGATAGCTGTTACCATACTAACAAGTATTGATGAAACGGAATGGGTAAATTTACGTCATGATAAGAATATTGCTGAATATGTAGTCCATTTGGCGCAGCTAGCGCAGTGTGCGGGTATTGACGGTGTGGTGGCTTCACCACAGGAAGCCGCTGCTATCCGTGCTGCATGTGGTGATAACTTTATTATTGTGACGCCCGGTGTCAGACCGCAGGGAGCTGCTGTCAACGATCAGAGCCGTATTGCGACACCGGCCGGTGCGTTAAAAAACGGAGCTCATCATTTGGTGGTAGGGAGACCCATCACCGCTGCGACTGACCCACGTTCTGCTGCTTTGGCAATTTTGCGAGAAATGAGGGAGAAAGGCTAAATGAATGAAGCGGAAGTAAAACAATTGTTTATCGATACAGGGGCTATTCTGGAAGGACACTTTCTTTTAACTTCCGGATTACATAGTCCGTTTTATGTGGAAAAATTTCAAGTTCTTCAATATCCGGAACATACGGCTAGGCTTTGTGCTGAACTGGCAAAGAAATTTAACGAAGATAATATTGAACTTGTTGTCGGGCCAGTTACCGGAGGAGTACTCCTGGCACATGAAGTAGGTAAAAATTTGGGAACACGGGCAATTTTTACGGAGCGCGAAAATGGGAAAATGACACTTCGCCGTGGTTTTGTAATTAAACCTGGTGAAAGAGTTCTCATAGTGGAAGATATTGTTACTACCGGTGGTTCGGTAGATGAGGTTATTGCGGTTGTACGCGAACATGGCGGTAATCCGGTTGCAGTAGGGCTGCTTGTTGACCGCAGTGGCGGTAAAGCTGATTTTGGAATCCCGTCACAGGCCCTCTTGCATTTATCTGTAACTACCTATAAGCCTGAAGAATGTCCCTTGTGTGCTTCCGGTATTTCTATCACGAAACGCGGGAGCCGGAAAATATAAATCTTAATGTAAGAACTAAAAATACTTGAAATGTTGCAGCATACATGATATTATATATTTCGCAGTTGTTATCTGCTGCGGATGGCCCGGTGGTGTAGTGGTTAACATGCCGCCCTGTCACGGCGGAGATCGAGGGTTCAAGTCCCTTCCGGGTCGCCAAATTGGTTTTGACAGCAAAAAAAGTACTTGACCAATTATGAAGAGTATTATATAATAATATGCGTGATTAGGGAATAAATGCGGAAGTAGCTCAGTGGTAGAGCATCGCCTTGCCAAGGCGAGGGTCGCGAGTTCGAATCTCGTTTTCCGCTCCATACAGGGGTATAGCTCAATTGGTAGAGTAGCGGTCTCCAAAACCGTTGGTTGAGGGTTCAAGTCCTTCTGCCCCTGCCAGAAAAAATAAAGCTTTCAGCCAATCGCTGAAAGCTTTTCTTAATATTTATATACATAGAAATTTTGTCTATATTTTTCCTTTTAAAACTTCTTCACGTAAACTAATCCATACATTTTGATAAAGTGTATTGTATTCAGGGGTAGTTCGGATATTGATAATATCACGGGGGCGGGATAAACTGACTGGAATTATACTTTTAAGCGATCCGGGCTGCGCTGACATGATCATAATCCGATCGCTCAGGCATATAGCCTCATCAAGGCTATGTGTTATAAATACCGTTGTTTTTTTTGTACTTTCCCAAATACGCAATAGTTCTTCCTGTAAAATAATTCGATTTTGTTCATCTAAAGCACCAAATGGTTCATCCATCAATAGGATTTCCGGATCGTTGGCAAATGCACGGGCTACACTAACCCGCTGCTTCATGCCGCCTGAAAGCTGGCAGGGATATGCATTGATAAATTTGGTGAGGCCTATCATTTCAATATAATGTTCAGCGATTTGATTACGTTCTTTCTTTGTTATGCCTCGCATACGCAAGCCATAGCTTACATTATCTAATACCGTCATCCAAGGAAAGATCGACTGTTCCTGAAATACCATGGAATTCAGCGGCCGATTCTGGCTGGAAGGGTTAATGGTAATGGTTCCGCTGGAGGCTGTTTCCAGACCGGCTAAAATACGCAATAATGTGCTTTTGCCGCAGCCGCTGGGACCGACGATACTAAAAAATTCATTAGTTTTAATATCGATACTGATATTGCATAATGCAGTTACAGACCCGGAACCAGTGGAGAAAGTTTTGCTTATCCTATTGATTTGGATGCGATTGGAATTTGTTTCCATTCGTAAATTCCACCTTTACGTCTGTTTCCAGGGAAGTGCCCAGCGTTCGATCATATCCAATAGCAGCGAGAATATATAACCTAGTACGGAAAGGGTAATCAACGCCGCAAACATTTGTTCAATATCGAACATATCATAGGCGCGCCAAATCATCCAGCCAATGCCTGCTTGGGCAGCCGATAATTCAGCGGCAACTATCAGAATCAGAGCCATTCCCATACCTAACTTTAAGCCGGCAAAAATCATGGGCAGTGCGCCGGGCAATGCTACAGTCAGATAAAAGTGCTTGCGGCTGGCGCCGAAATTTTTGGCGACATCCAGGTAGATCTTATCAATGGTAAGTACTCCAACCATAGTATTCATAACTACCAAGTAAAAAACGCCGATGGCAATGGTAAAAATTTTTGATGTTTCTCCTAGTCCGAAAATGAGGAGAATCAGTGGCATAAGGGCCAGTTTGGGAATGGGGTAGGTTGCGCTGATCAATGGTTCAATAGTTGAACGTACGATCGGGGAAAGCCCCATACTTATGCCGAGTAGAACTCCTGGTATTGCTCCTGCAATAAAGCCCAAAAGAATTCTTTGTACGCTGACTAATGTATTATAAGGCAGATTGCCGGATAACAACAGGGGAATGAAAGATTGGATGATATGGCTTGGGCTGGAAAAAAGCCGGGTATCGATGATTTGCAGTGAAGCGCCTATCTCCCACAAAAGCAGAAGACTAAAGGGCGACAGTATGGAAAGCATTTTGAAGAGTATTTTTTTAGTTGCTATATTCATAATAAGCCTCCGTAATGTTAGCAAGTAAACTATTGATATTTTCCTAAAATATGTAAAGCGAAGTCGACATATTGATTATCTACAGCATTTTCCAAGGTAATATCCGATTTAAGTAAGTGGTGTCTTTGGTACCATTGTAAATCCATTTCAATACCTTTTGTGCGTACATAGCCATCAGGATTTAAGCCGGTGGGGAACATTTTTTGATAAAGTTCCTGATCTTTTACTACGGAATACTTGGAGAGGAGAGAGACAATTTCAGCTTTTCCAGTATTTTTGAAAAAAGCATCATTATAATCCCGGACCGATTTAACATAGGCTGTCATAAAGCGGTTGGCAACTTCCGGATTTTTAGTTAGACTAGTACCAAAAACAAGGAGGGCGGTTTGGGCATCAGGATCATATTCTGAGGGATCTTTCCAAGGGTCAAGGAGATCCTTGGAAATTCCCTGTGCAATAAACGGTTCGATAACCATAGCGGCATCAATGCTTTTATTGGCTAACGATACCAGCATATCCGGGAAAGAACGAATCACCTGCAAATCAATATCTGCTGTGGTCATGTTGGCTTTTTCCAATACGCGGGATAAAGCTATTTCATCCAGTGAAGCCGTGCCGACAATAGCGATACGTCTACCACGTAGATCCTCATAATCTTTAACAACTGGGGTCAGGTCTTTGCGAATCACCAGACGGTAATATCCCTGACCAGGAATATTATTGCCTTTGTCGGCCACGATTTTGACCGGAATATCCCTGCTCATAGCGTTAAACAAACCGGAGGCACTGACAGTTGCGCCCACATCGAGCTGACCGGCTGCTAATTGGTTGATCATTTCCTGACCGGAATTAAACTGCACTGGAACAATTTTTATACCTAAATCCTGATAGTACCCTTTAGCCATGCCAATTAAGATGCCGGCATCGGACACAGCCTGCTTCATGCCTACTTTGACGGTGGTTTCCTGCGCTAAAGGGTCAAGTTTATTTGCCCAGTGAGGATTTTGTGGAGCAGGCAAAACTGACCGTTTTTCTGTTGTCTTACCGCAGGCTGTTATAAGCAGCAATGTAACAATGATAACAGATAATTTGATGTAGAAGGCACATTTCATCTTTTTTCCTCCTGAAGGTTGATTTAAAAGTACTTTATAATATTCCTAATTCAGGCATTTAGCCACAAGAAGTTGCAGGTTTTTTTTTTGATGTATAGAATATCAGAATATAGAGGTGCGTATGGATAAAATCATTGAACAAATTGAAAACTGGGGTTTCCTGCAAGGACTAGCGGTTGAACTGGAAGGCTTTCGTTTAAATCGTATTTTTAAACAAGAGGGAATGAAGTATTTTTTGTTTTCTTACTGTCATGAAGAACAACATCGTATTTTTACGGTATTATATGATCATGCAACCAGAGATTTTATGGGAAGAATTGTGTTTGGGTTAACAGAATTTATTGATACAACTTTTATTGTAAATAATTTGGCTGCTTTAGAGAAAATATTGTGTGAAAAAATGCAGCAAACCTTACGGCGTTTGCTGCATTTCGATAAAAATACACTGGAAAGTAATTTTATTAATAAAAAAATACTGGAGTGGAAATACGGACATAATCTTCCTAAACAAATTGCGGATTTTGACTTGTTTATCTCTCCCTGCGAACCTTTAAGGATCATTAATGGTTCTTATATTATTATTGACTATAGCAACTTTCGATTAGAAAGTAATTTGATCATATATTATAATATTTACAGGGATGAGTTTTTCGGTGAGATACGGATTAATCGGACGCCGCGGATGACCGCTACCTTTGATGCCTTGTCGCTGACGGAGTTGGAAGACAAGTTGGAAGCACATTTAGTGACGGAATTGAATAGCATACGGCATAAATGAGCTGACGACAGTTAATAGTGGTGCCAATAATAAAAACACATCAGGAATAGGCAGGGATTTATGAATGGCAAGGATTTTAGTTTGTGATGATTCAGCTTTTATGCGAATGATGTTAAAGCGGCAATTAATTGAAGATGGTCATGAAATCGTGGGGGAGGCCGGTGACGGAAAGCAGGCAGTGCAGATGTATTTGCAGCTTAGACCGGATGTAACGACAATGGATATTACTATGCCGGGGATGGATGGTATTCAAGCAGTGAAACATATTCATGAAGAAGATCCTTTGGCCAGGATTATCATGGTCACTGCTTTGGGGCAGAGGGCGATTATAACCGATGCATTGAAAGCAGGTGCGTCCGATTTTATTATTAAACCTTTTGAACCACAGCAAGTGAAAGCAACCATTGATAAAATTTTATCAGAAGGAGTAAGGGAGTAACTTTTTCTTTACACAACTACTTGACAATAATAATAAATATGGTATAATAATTTTCGTGGTTACAGTACGGCTTGTTCTAACTAAACAAGAGAAAATAGTATTGACAATAATTGATCGTTTGTTATATACTAGATTATGCGGTTTGAGGTAAGGCCCGGTGGTGTAGTGGTTAACATGCCGCCCTGTCACGGCGGAGATCGAGGGTTCAAGTCCCTTCCGGGTCGCCATTAACTAAAGATGCCTCGGTAGCTCAGTCGGTAGAGCAGAGGACTGAAAATCCTCGTGTCGGCAGTTCGATTCTGCCCTGAGGCACCATTTTTCCTGCGGAAGTAGCTCAGTGGTAGAGCATCGCCTTGCCAAGGCGAGGGTCGCGAGTTCGAATCTCGTTTTCCGCTCCAAGTGTTCGGCGGCATAGCCAAGTGGTAAGGCAGAGGTCTGCAAAACCTTTATTCCCCAGTTCAAATCTGGGTGCCGCCTCCAATTTAAAATACGGTACGGTGTATTGTGATTTTGCGAGTGTGGCGGAATCGGCAGACGCAACGGACTTAAAATCCGTCGGGACTTATCTCCCGTACCAGTTCAAGTCTGGTCACTCGCACCAAAAAAACAGCTGTCCTAAAGCTTTGGGATGGTTTTTTTTATTTTTACAGATCGTTTTTTTGACTTAATTATTGGGTTTTTTGTGTATTGCGTGATAAAATTGCATTCAGACCAGTTTGTGTATGAGATTTGCTTAGTTAATTGGGTTGACAGGCCGCCGACGTTATTGGATATACGAAACGTGAAGTCTTGCCTGAAGGGGAAATGGGAGTTGGTATCATCTCTCTGATCAGGGAAGATATTCCTATGCTTCGTTATCGTACTAGAGATCTGTCCGTTATGGACTGTAGTGCCTAAATGATTGACTGAGAGATTTTGAACAACTGGGAAAATCGCCGGAGCGCAGATTAATGTTGAATAGATGTATGCATTTACGGGTATACATGATATATGCACCCGTGTTGGCGAGTTAACAAAAGTCGAACAGGTACTTAAAAATACTTAGAATAATGTAATGAATGATTTAGTCCTGTAACAAACCGCTACAGGATTTTTTATCATGATTATTATAGAGATGCCTTCTGGCAGAATAAGAATAATAGTGTTATAATAGCTGTTACGAGATAATTTACTGGATTATCCATGGCATCATATTCCCATACAAGTCTTGAGTAAGGAGATTCATATATTATAATGAAAAATGTTTATGACCAGGTTCATCTTTTTTATAATAAAGAAATAACAGATGAAACAATTATAAAGCGTGAATGGGTTGAAGGTTTTTTCCGCTATAAAGCTTGGCAAGGTGTTGTGGATGAAGAATTGCAGACAATTTGGCAGTCGATACAACTTTTTATTATTTACTTACAATACTCTGATAATGACGAAATAGAGACATTGTCGGTTCAAGATTGCAGTTTACTTATTGAATGGTTGTCAGTACATGTAAAGGGATTTAAATTGTCTCTGAGTAATGTTCGGAAATTCTTTACGATATTAATTGAGTTCTATAAATATTTAGTTGCCAGACATATCATTCGTAGTGCCGCCGAAATAGAACATGCGGCTAATGAAATCGCCGGTGGAGAAACATTACGTTTACTGAAGCCGGCAACTGCTGATCTACCTTTATTTATGGAAAATGTGAATGCTGCCAGCGATGAATTGTCATTTAAAAGCAGAGAAACTGCAAAAATGATTGGCGAAACCGTTGAACAATTAATGGGTAAATTAGGAACTTATTTTCAGCAGGAAAATTTTAATGAGGATTTTGATCGTGCTTTATATCTGTATACCGGGCCACTGGAGACGGTACCGGATGATGAGAGGGAAGAATTTTGGCTGGGTTTTTGGGACTATTTTCTTTTTGATTATCATTTATTGCGGGAAGATATCAGCCCTCTTGCTCATTTTTATAAAGCTTTTTCAGACAGTTTAAATCAAGAGGAACAACAAATTTTACATGATTTACAAAGTTCTCATTTTACAGTATTTTATATCGATCGGGTTATTAACCAAGATTGGGTAGAATGCGTGGATTTATTTACTGAAGAAAAATTTGAACTGCCTTTTTTATTTGAATATAACTCATTAAAGAAACTTTTGTTTTATGGACATATCTTTTCACAAGGTATGATTGTAATTAACTATGTTACTAGTATTGAAGTAAGTGTTAATTTGCGGCGGCGTATACGTGAAGAAATTCTCCGGCAAAAAATGGTATTTAAGCGTCAACAAGATACAGCTACACTCGAAGATTTTTTTAAACGTCATGCCTTGGTAGTACGGCATACTATTGATATTCTCGTTACCTTAGCAAAGGTTAACGTAATACCAGCAACCCAGTTGGAACGGGAGTTTCCTAAAACTAATCAGATTCGAAAAACAAACCAAGCTGTAATGAAAATGATAGAAGAAAAATTTTCGCAGTTTGGCTTTTCCAAACATGATTGTACTCTAATGCAGAACATGTGGCATGATTATTGTCAATTCACCATCGCTCATGTTCGAAAGCCGGAAGTCTGGGTGGCTGCCATATTTTATAGTTATTCCCACGTAAACTATCTTAATAATACCAGTGTTGATAAGCTGGCTAAAATTCTAGAAATTTCGACGAGCAGCATTTATAAATATAAATACAGATTGTATAAAATTCTTGAACTAGAAACCTTTGATCCGCGGTATTTAAATGAAGAGGGGTTTGTGATCTCATTATTTTTACCATAACGATTAAAGCAGGTGAAAAATGATGCAGTGTTATCAATGTAAAAATGAAATACCAGAAGGCTCGCAGGAATGCCCATTTTGTCAAGCTGAATTTCCTAATGTACAGATCCTTTCCCCTAAAGAACAGCAGGAATTTCAGGGGGTAACCATTGATCAGGGCGGTAGAAAAGAGGAGAGCTACGAACGTCCCGGGAGTGGGCGGATTCACTATCGTCAGATCAACTTTAACCTCTTTAAATCGTCAAGCTGGTTAACGAAAATCGTTTGGGGGGTAGTATTTGCTGGTTTATTACTCTTTGCTTTTTCTTCCCTATTTTTTGTTGCAGTTGTCGGCGCAGTCATTTGGCTGTTGCTACGAATATTTCGGTAGAGTAAGAGTAAAAGAAGTGGAGGCATTTTTGGCCTTCACTTCTTTTACTCTTTTATACTTATTTCAACAGGTCCGCTTTTTTTGCCAAATATCCGGCGGTATAATATGTGGCATTTTGAGCCTCGCGATGATCAAAACCATAAGCCCTGCGGCTGACAGCCAATACGGGAGGCGCCTGGATACGTTTAGCGACGGCCATGCCTGTGTATAGTTTCCACCACCGTTCCAAATCGGTAATAAAATCGTTGGCGGTTGGAAAAATTCTAGCGACTAAACCTGGTTCACAACCGATGTTTTTTTCTAACGTTCCTGTAATATACCAGGTAAGAATATCTTCCGGAGTGGCTCTATTCCAGTTTTCCATAAATGCTTTGAACAGATAATCGTGATAGGGATAAATAATTGGATCGCCCTTGCCTTCGTCTACGGCTTGGTCAAAGGACAGTTCTGCACTGGGGACGATGTCAATTGATTCTTGGGGAATGACTGTACGGCCAAATACATAATCATTTATATACATAGCCAGAGCATACACTTGATGTTTCCATAAATCGGATAAGGCAGCCAAAAAACCAGCTTGGTCACCATACAATGTGGAGTAGCCGACACTCATTTCAGTTTTATTGGCGTTGCAGGTGAACCCACCGCCGAAAGCAGCGGCTATGCCGGCTAAAATACGGGCAGAACGGTCACGGGCCTGGATATTTTCGGTTACGAATGAAGAAATGGAAAGAGTGAATTGTTCACCGGTGGTCAGATTAGTGACCGGAGTTTGTCCGACCTGCTGGATTGTGTAATCCACAACTTCCTGAATCGGCATTACAGTATATAAACAGCCTAGATTTTGGGCCAGTTTTGCAGCCAGTCCCTTGGTTGTTTCAGAATTAAATTTACTGGGCATATTGACCAGTAGTACTTTGTCAGGACCCAAGATGTCTACATATAGGGCAGCGCTTACAGCGGAGTCAATTCCGCCGGAGATGCCGACAACAACTTTGTTAATTCCCGCAGATGCCGTAAATTTATGAATTCCATACCGGAGCGCTGTATAAATACTTTTCATGTCATTATCATCGGGTGTAACCAGAGGCGAAAGCTGTAAATCTTCAGAGCCGAAATCTAAGTCAAGTATTTCTACTTTGGTACTGAAGGGAGCGGAGTAAGCGACTACATCTCCTTTTCCGTTATAGACAGTACTGAACCCATCAAAAGTATAGATAGTTTTGCCATTATTTTGTAGCCCGACATTGTTTACATATACCAGAGGGACGCCAATATTTCTGGCTTGTTCAGAAAAAATACGATTTCGCTTGTTATTTTTGTTTATCGTGTAGGGCGAACTGGAAATATTGATTAATAAATCCAAAGGACCGTTTTGCTGTAGAATGGCTATTGGATTAACGGAATAATCATTGCTCCAGCCGTCTTCACATAAAATACAACCCAGTTTCAACTTTTTTCCGTTAATAGTAATATGAATTGGCTGAAGTAACTTTTCTATTTTTTCACCGCGTTCCATAGCTAATTTTCGTAAGCTAAAGAAGTGGCGGGTGTCGTCAAATTCACGGTAATTGGGCAACAGGGTCTTAATCCGATAAGGATAGGGGAAATTGTCCGAACCTAATAATCGGCCATTTTGAGCGACAAAAGCAGCATTGTATTTCCGGATTCGTCCATCATCGCCGCGTTTTTCCCAATCCACCGCCACATTGCCAAAGACGACGACAATATCCGAAGCGGCTTTGATAATTTGTTCGCCAAAATATTCGCAGTCTTTGAGAAAAGAAGGTTGTTCCCAGGTGTCACCAAGCAGGTAGCCTGGAATGACCATTTCTGGGAAAATCACTACATGGCAGTTGGCTCTGCGGGCTTGTTCAATAACCGACAACATCGTATGTGCATTGTCACGAGGACGACCCGGAAGTACTTCTACTTGTCCAAGGGCTATTTTCAACATGATATCCACCTCATACAGTAATCATTGCCTTGTTACAGGCTGTCACATATGCATAATTATTCAATTAACCGACAATAACAGTATTTCTCTGTCGAATCAAGGATGTCCTTCTTAGAAGAAAAACAGTGCCAGTTTTAAGAATAATTGCAGTTATTATTTTTTACATATTTGTAAACAATATTTTAAAAAATTTATTGACAGGTAAGTTAAAGAACAATAGAATATTATTAAATACTGAATCTGATAATAGCTGTGAACAGGAAGAGTAACTGTGTGTACTGCAGTTCAGCGAGTCGGTGACCGATTTACGGAGGTGGAATGACCGACCTGGAGAGCATAGTGAATGGTCCTGTGAGCTGCCCACCGAACGATTTCCAGTAGGCTGGGCCGGCTGCTGCCGTTAACAAGCTAGGGTATCGGAGCCGTATAGGTATCCCGTACCTGAATAAAGAAGAAAAACCTTTCAAGTTTTTCAATTAGGGTGGTACCGCGAGCTATTTCGCCCCTGTATGGGGGAGATAGCTCTTTTTTTATTTTCATTTTTGAGGAGGAGTACGGCATGTTGAAAAAATTTTTGGCGATAGTGGTCAATAAGACTGATCTTACGCGAGAAGAAGCCAAAGAGTCTATGGATATTATTATGTCTGGCAAGGCAAGCGAGGGGCAGATAGGTGCATTTCTTGCGGCTTTACGTGTAAAGGGTGAAGTTGTGGAAGAAATAACCGGGTTCGCCGAAACCATGCGCGCACATGCTGAAAAGATTTCCTGCAAAAATCATGGTTTGATTGATACCTGCGGTACCGGCGGTGATAGTAAAGGTACTTTTAATATATCAACCACAGCAGCTTTTGTACTGGCGGGAGCCGGCGTGTCCGTAGCGAAACATGGCAACCGGGGAGCGACCAGCCCTTGCGGCAGTGCCGATTTACTGGAAGCCCTGGGGGTACGGATTACATTAGCTCCTGAGATTGTGGCACAATCCATTGATAAAATTGGTATTGGTTTTATGTATGCTCCTGCATTTCACGGTGCAATGAAATATGCCGCTAAACCCCGGCGTGATCTGGGGTTCCGCACTGTCTTTAATATTCTTGGACCTCTGACGAATCCCGCCGGTGCAGAATGTCAACTGATGGGGATATATGACGGGCGCATGACCACTACGATTGCTGAAACACTTGCAGCTCTGGGCAGCAAACGGGCTATGGTGGTACACAGCCATGACGGCATGGATGAGATATCCACAGCCGTACCTACTACCATTTCTGAGGTTAAAGGAGGGGATGTTCATACCTATCAAATTGACCCTGAAAAATTGGGTTTTGTTAAACCACCTCGGGAGGCATATCTGGGTGGCTCGGCTCTTGAAAATGCCAAGATTACATTGGATATATTGCAAGGGCAAAAAGGGTTTAAACGGGATATTGTACTGCTTAATGCTGCAGCCGGTCTTATTGTCAGCGGCAAGGCGGAGAGTTTTCCGGAAGGCTTGGAATTGGCAGCCTCAAGTATTGACTGCGGAGCTGCCCTGGCAAAACTGGAGGAATTAAAAAAATTTAGTGTAGTACATGAGAGGTGAGTCGGATTATTATTAAAATCTGCGGTATAAAAACAGCTTCTGCGGCTGCTGCCGTGACAGAAGGAGGAGCGGATCTAGTTGGTTTTGTCTTTGCTCCGAGCCGGCGGCGTATCAGTGTTACCGACGCGCAGGCTTTGGCACTTACCTTGTCGGGTATCGCCAAGGTAGGAGTATTTGTTAACGAAAAAATTAGCAGGGTCAATGAGATTGCGCATTTATGTAACCTGGATTATGTTCAGTTGTCCGGAGATGAATCAGCAGCATATTGCCGTCAGGTTAATCGGCCGGTTATCAAAGCCTTACAGGTTGGTAAAGTTGGATTTTGGGATAAAATTACAAACTATAAAGTGAGATATTTGCTTTTAGACACCTTTGTTCCCGGCAGTTACGGCGGCACAGGAAAGGTCTTTGACTGGCAGATCATCGAGCAAGTACGATCTATATCCGATATTCCGGTTTTCATTGCCGGCGGTCTGAAGGCTGAGAATGTGGCGCTGGCCATGGCAAAAACGGATTTTCAAGGGGTCGATGTATCCGGTGGTGTAGAGACGGCTGGAGAAAAAGACCCGGCGAAAATTTTAGCTTTTATACAGGTTGTCAGGAAAGCGGAAAGGGTGAGGAAAAATGCTTAATAAGATTGTTCAGGCGAAGTATAAAGAAGTCGAAGCAGCGAAAATCAAACTTCCACTCAGCAATATTAGAGATAATGTCGAAGCAGGTTCCCATGTCTTTTATAACGTGTTCATGCAAAAAGACTGGTCACTCATTGCGGAATGTAAACTTGCATCTCCTGTCAAGGGAATTTTTCATCCAGGGAGAACAGTTGCCGACCTTGCCGCAATTTACAATGCTAATGGTGCCACAGCCCTTTCCGTATTGACCGATTGCCACTTTGAGGGGAGCCTGGATGATATTGGGGAAGCAAAGAAGGTTAGCAGCCTACCGATATTGAGGAAGGATTTTATTGTTGATATTTATCAAATTTATGAGGCCCGGGCATTGAAAGCAGATGCAGTGCTGTTAATTGCGGCTGTGCTGGCTGATGATGAAATAATTTCCTGCCTGAAGGTTGCCGATGAATTAGGAATGGATTGCCTGGTTGAGGTTCATACCCTGGAAGAACTGCAGCGGGTTTTGAAGACGCCAGCCAATATCATCGGGATTAATAATCGTGATTTAACCACTTTTACTACAAGTATCCATACAACGCATGAATTGATGCAGGAATGCGAAACCGGAAAACTGATAATTAGTGAGAGCGGCGTGCGTACGCAAGAGGATGCCTTACTTTTAAAGTCTTGGGGAGTAAAAGGCATTTTAGTGGGAGAAGGATTGGTAACAGCTCCGAATATTGCCTTGCGTACAAGGGAATTGTCTTTAAGTACCGTCCAAAAAAAACTATGTTAAATTGATTTTATAATTATATAAATTCAATATACTAGGAGGAGTAGAAGTGCCTGATAAAAATGGCCGTTTTGGCAAATTCGGCGGACGCTATGTTCCGGAAACAATTATGCCGGCATTATCTGAACTGGAAAAAAGATATATGGAATTAAAAAATGATGAAGGTTTTCAGCAGGAACTCTCTCAATATTTATCTGAATATGCCGGACGCCCGAGCCGTTTATATCTTGCCAAGCGTCTGACAAAACATTATGGCCGTGCAACCATTTATTTGAAAAGAGAAGATCTGAATCATACCGGTTCCCATAAAATTAATAATGCTTTAGGACAGGCATTACTTGCCCGTTATATGGGGAAGAAATGTGTTATTGCGGAAACCGGTGCAGGGCAACATGGCGTGGCCACGGCTACCGTCGCTGCTTTATTCGGTTTAAAGTGCCGTGTTTATATGGGGAAAGAAGATGTGGAGCGGCAGGCACTGAATGTGTTCCGGATGCGACTGCTGGGAGCCGAGGTTGTCCCGGTAACTAGTGGTACGGCCACATTAAAAGACGCGACTACCGAAGCTTTCCGTGACTGGGTGACAAATGTGCGGGATACAAATTATATTATTGGATCGGTTATGGGGCCTCATCCATATCCGATGATGGTGCGCGATTTTCAGTCAGTAATCGGGAAGGAAATTAAGAAACAAATACTGGAAAGTGCCGGGACTTTGCCGGATTATCTGGTAGCCTGCGTTGGCGGCGGCAGTAATGCTATGGGAACATTTTATGCTTTCAGGAACGATGTTCAGGTCAAAAAGATTGGTGTGGAGGCGGCAGGCAAGGGTCTGTCAACGGGAATGCATGCCGCTTCGCTTACAGCGGGACGGCCGGGCGTACTACATGGTGCTTTGAGTTATGTTGTTCAGGATGAAGAAGGGCAGATTATTCCGGCTTACTCTATTTCTGCCGGCCTGGATTATCCGGGAGTTGGAGCTGAGCATTCCTATTTTAAGGATACCGGTATTGCAACTTACGTTGCAGTGACCGATGAGGAAGCTTTGGCAGCCTTCCAGCGGCTAACGGCATTAGAAGGAATTATTCCGGCTATGGAAAGTTCCCATGCCCTTGCTTATCTAGAATACTTAATGCCTGAGACATCTTCTGAGCAAAGTGTTGTCGTATGCTTGTCGGGTCGTGGGGATAAGGATGTGCAGATGGTAGCAGATATTTTGGAGGGATGAATCATGTCGCGATTAGCTGATAGATTAAATTATATAAAAGATAGCGGAAAAAAAGGATTGATAATTTATATTACCGGCGGTTGTCCTGATCTGGATACAACAGTGCAAGCCGTTTTGGCAGCGGAAAAAGCAGGTGCCGATGTTGTGGAAATAGGTATTCCTTTTTCCGATCCGATGGCCGATGGCCCGGTGATTCAAAAAGCGGCGGCGCAGGCTTTACAGGCGGGAGTTACTGTATCCGGGATTTTAGAAACCGTAAGAAAAATCCGCACACAGTCTAATATTCCGTTGGCACTTATGACCTATTTTAATCCTATTTTGCAATTTGGGACGGATGCGTTTGTTCAAACGGCTAGACAGGCAGGAGTAGACGGGCTTATTGTGCCGGATGTACCGTTTGAAGAAAATCAGGAATTATTCGCGCCGTGCCAAAAGTTAGGGGTTAACCTGGTGCAGTTTGTTGCACCGACTACCACGATTCAGCGGTTGGCTAACACTTGCCGGGCGGCCAATGGATTTATTTATTGTATTTCCAATACAGGAGTTACCGGTATAAGGGATGTGGATTTTAGCGGTTTAGAACCTATCATTACCGAAGTTAAATCCCGCACGCCGGTACCTGTGGCCATCGGTTTTGGCATTGCATCACCGGAGGCTGCAGCCAGAGCGGCACAATATGCTGATGCGGTTATTGTGGGGAGTGCCGTTGTTGACAGGCTAATGACAGATGGGATCGACGGAGCTGCTGCTTTGATTGCCGGTATACGCAAAGCACTGGACGGGGAGATTGCATCATGATGATTCAGCCGAGCTGTGAAGAGTTTGCGCGTTTGGCGGAAAGCTATAATGTGATTCCGGTATATACCGATATCGCAACCGATACGGAAACCCCGGTTTCGCTATATTATAAACTGATTGGCGAAGATATCGGTTTTATGCTGGAAAGTGCTGAAACCGGCAAGAACTTTGGCCGTTACTCCTTTATCGGTGGCGACCCTTTTGCCGTTATAGCTGCGTATGGGCATGGTGTCGGCATTACTCTGGATGAAGAAACTCACTTTATGCCCGGAAAACCTCTGGAGGTAATACGGTCATTTTTAAAAAGGTTTACTGCAGCTCCGCTTATTCCGCTGCCGCTGGTAGCGGGCGGGGCAGTCGGTTATTTCGCTTACGATATTATCAGCACGTTTGAAAGGGTACGCGGCCATAGTATTCCGGAAGATCTATTGGTGAGTCAGCTATTGTTTTGCCGTGAACTAGTTGTCATGGATCATTTGACGCATACCAGCAAGATAGTCTCTCTGGTCAGAATACAGCCGGGTGATACTGTTGAAAGCGTGTATCATGAAGCTAAAGCGCGGCTGGAGGGGATAAAGGAAAAATTGCAACGGACGGTTGTATTACCCGGTCAAAAAGATAGTGAAATGAAAAACTCTGTAAAGTCTAACTTTACACGTGAACAATACATGGATCTAGTGGAAAAATCCAAAGAGCATATTCGGGCGGGGAACATCTTTCAGGTAGTGATATCACAACAGTTGACGACCGAATTGCAGGATCATCCGTTTAATATGTACCGGAAACTGCGCCGACTTAATCCTTCGCCCTATATGTTTTATATTAATTTTGGTTCTAAAAAATTGGTAGGCGCTTCGCCTGAAATACTGGTGAAGCTTCAAAACAGGCATTTGACGAATCGCCCCATTGCCGGTTCACGGCCACGCGGGGAAAATGCTGCTGAGGATGAGAAGTTGGCGAAGGAATTGCTGGCCGATCCTAAGGAATGTGCGGAACATACTATGCTGGTGGATCTTGGACGCAATGATTTGGGACGGGTTTGTGTGCCGGGAACCGTACAGGTGGAACGGTTCATGGCTGTGGAAATGTTTTCTCACATTATGCACATAGTATCCGATGTGGGCGGAACTCTTAAACCCGAATTAGATGCTGTGGACGCCCTCAAAGCTTGCTTTCCGGCCGGTACTTTATCCGGAGCTCCGAAGGTACGGGCTATGGAAATCATCCATGAGCTGGAAAAAAAGTCTCGAGGGGTGTATGGTGGAGCCATTGGATATATCGATTTTACCGGAAATATGGACACCTGTATCGCCATCCGCACCATGGATATTGAAGGTTCCCTGATTAAAGTACAGACGGGAGCCGGATTAGTTTATGATTCAGATCCCGGCAGGGAATATGATGAAACCCTGCACAAGGCTCAAGCGCTACTGAAAGTGATTGGTACGGCAGGGGGGGAGCAGAATGACTGATGTTTTGATTATTGATAACTACGACTCCTTTACGTATAACCTGTATCAGTATGTAGCGTTACTGGGCAGACAGCCTGTCGTTGTCCGCAATGATGTAGTCTCCATTGAAGAAATTACTGCTATGAATTGCCAGGCGATCGTTATTTCTCCAGGACCGGGAACTCCGGACGAGGCAGGTATCAGCAAGGATGTAATCCGCCATTTTACTGGGAAAATACCGATATTGGGGGTTTGTCTGGGACATCAAGCCATCGGTGAGGTTTTTGGCGGCAAAGTAGTGCGGGCTCCGGAACCGGTACATGGGAAAATCTCGTTAATCAGGCACAATGGGCAGGGGATGTATCAGAGAGTGGCGAATCCGCTACCGGTTGGCCGCTATCATTCACTGGTTGTAGCTAAGGAAGATTTGCCGGACTGTTTGGAGATAACGGCTTTTACAGAAGACGGGTTGATTATGGGGCTGAAACATAAGCAACATGCTCTGGAGGGGGTTCAGTTTCATCCGGAGTCCGTGTTGACTTCCCAGGGGATGGAACTGTTGGGCAATTTTTTTGCCGGCATATAAAAAAGGATTGCGACCAGTTTTAAGGGTATGTTATGATTAAGCAAATAGCTTATATTTTAAATGACAAGGAAGAGGAAAAGTAGGTGTATGGTTCTTAGCGGCAGCGAGTCGGGAACGGTGTAAGCCCGGTGCAAGCCAGACACACGAAGTTCGCCTCGGAGTTGCCCGCTGAATTTCTGTTAAAGAGGAGAGTAGGCGGTTGCCGGGAGTTTGCCCGTTATAGCAGGGGAGTATCGGTTGGTACCCGTACTTCTATAAAGTGATTCGCCGACGCGGATAATCAAGGTGGTAACGCGAGACCTCTCGTCCTTATAGGACGGGAGGTTTTTATACTTAAAGGAGGGAAAACCGTGTCTCAATGTAAAGAAAATGTAAATACATTAGGATATCTTGGTCCTCGCGGAACCTATAGCGAAGATATGGCCCTTAAGGTTTGTGATCAAGAAACAGTCGAACTTCATCCCTATGCAACGATTGATGCGATAATTCGGGCAGTTGCAGATAACGAAATTGATGCAGGAATTGTGCCTATAGAAAATTCTATCGAAGGCTCAGTGAGCATTACACTGGATGTACTGGCCCATGATGTTGATCTTTATATTGTCGGCGAATTTGTACAGCCCATAAGGCACTATTTATTAACCAATTCGAAAACTGATAAGGTGGAAGTAGTGATTTCACATCCCCAGCCTCTGGCCCAGTGTAGAAAATATCTGGCAAATCATCATCCGTACGCCCGGCTGGAGGCGGTAGAGAGTACGGCCAAAGCCGCCGCTATGGTGGCTAAGGGAACTGCAGGGCGTGCCGCCATCGGCAGTTTGCGGGCAGGAAAACTACACGGGCTTAAAGTGATTGATCATGATATTCAGGACTGCGATAATAACTGTACCCGCTTTATTCTCATAAAAAGACAGCCTGATAACGGGATAGACAGACGGATACCTTATAAAACATCGGTGGTTTGCAAAATGAACGGGGAGCGTCCCGGAAGTTTGTGCGATTTTTTGCTTGAATTTGCCCAACGCGATGTCAATCTTACTAAGATTGAATCCCGCCCAGCCCGGACCAATTTGGGTGAATATATATTCTTTTTTGATATAGAAGGCAGTATGGATGAAGAAAAGGTAAAGGCAGCCGTAGAGGCCATTCAGGGAAAAAGCTTGTGGCTGAAAAATCTGGGTTCATATCCATCGCATATAGTGTGTAATGCACTGTAAAAAGATGGTATGTTTTTCGTATAATCTCCCTGCTTGTGAATGAATTGACAAAATCAGACGGGGAATTATATACTGAATCATAATGTGTAGCCTTATTCAAACATGGAATTAGTCTGGAAAAGGGGGGGGTATCTTGAAAAAAACCAATGCAGCCAGATTGCTGGACGGACTACATATCCACTATGAACTTAGAGAGTATGAAGTCGATGAAAATGATCTTGGTGCTGAAAATGTTGCGCATAAAGTAGGCCTCCCTCCGGGACAGGTATTTAAGACATTAGTCACGCGTGGCGATAAAACAGGTGTTTTAATGGCAATCATCCCGGGATGTGAGGAATTGGATTTGAAAACGCTGGCTGCAGTTAGCGGCAATAAGAAGGTTGAGATGGTACATTTAAAGGAAGTATTGGCTTTGACCGGTTATATTCGCGGTGGAGTTTCACCGATAGGGGCCAAGAAGAGATATCCTGTTTATGCGGATACTACGGTTAAAAACTGGCCCGTTGTTGCCATCAGTGCAGGAATCCGTGGTTGTCAGATGATCTTGCTGCCAGACGATTTGATTAAGGCAACGGCGGCAAAGGTTCATGATCTGATAATGAATAGATAGTAGTAAACGTTTGGTTTTCTTACCGATTTTGCATTTCAGCTATAATTTTATAACGTATTCGAGGCACTATTTCGAAGGAGAGTTGCTTATGTATATTAGTACCCGAGGGGATAAGGAAAAGTTATCGGCGGCCAATGCTATTAAGAATGGTATTGCTTTAGACGGAGGGCTGTTTGTGCCGGAATCAATCCCTAAACTTAGTGAACAGCAACTGCTGGCACTGGTGGATATGAACTATGGCCAGCGGGCTTTTGCCATTTTGGAAAAGTTTCTTGAGGATTACCAAAAAGACGAGATCAAAGCCAGTATCTGTGCAGCATATAATGAGAGCAAATTTGACAATCCCGACATTGCTCCGCTGGTTACCGTGGGAGAAGACCGCCATGTGTTAGAATTATGGCACGGACCGACAAGTGCTTTTAAAGATATGGCGCTTCAATTGCTGCCTCAGTTACTTTCCAGGGCACTGAAAAAAACAGGGGAGAAGAAGGAGGTAGTCATTCTGGTAGCTACTTCTGGTGATACCGGGAAGGCTGCGTTGGAAGGTTTTAAAGATATTGAGCAAATTAAAATTATTGTTTTCTATCCACGTGAGGGAGTTAGCAAAATTCAACGGCTACAAATGGTGAGTCAGGAAGGCCAGAATGTGGCTGTTGTATCGGTTCAAGGTAATTTTGATGATGCGCAGACCGGAGTCAAAAAAATCTTTAACGACAATATAATAAATTTCAGACTACAGGAGCAGGGGTTTCAATTATCCTCAGCAAATTCAATAAACTGGGGGCGTTTGGTACCACAGATTGTTTATTACTTCAGCGCCTATGCGGACATGGTAAAGGGCGGAAAAATTGCTCAGGGGGGAGCCGTTAATTTTGTTGTTCCCACTGGAAATTTTGGCAATATTCTGGCCGGATACTATGCCAAACTTATGGGCTTGCCTATTCATAAACTGATCTGTGCCTCGAACAGCAATAATGTTCTGACAGATTTTCTGCATACCGGGATCTACAATCGCAATCGTGGTTTTCATAAGACCTTGTCTCCCTCTATGGACATTTTGATTTCCAGCAATTTAGAACGTCTTCTATATCATGTTACAGGGGGAAATACTGCTCAGGTTAAAGCGTGGATGGAAGAATTGCAAAATAGCGGGACGTATAATATCGGAAACGATTATTTAAGTCAATTACAAGAGATATTCTGGGCAGACTGGGCGAATGACGAAGAGACAGTTGCGGTTATTAAAGATGTATTTAGCCGTTATCACTATCTTGCTGATCCTCATACAGCGGTAGCCTGGCATGTCTATAATAGTTATCGCCGTCAAACCGGCGATTATACTCCAGCGGTTCTGGTTTCAACAGCAAGCCCTTTTAAATTTAATGAGAGTGTATTGTTGGCAATCGACAATAGCATACGGAATGAAAATCAGTCCGAATTTGCCATGCTCCATAGTTTAGCTGACAGGACTGGCTGGCCGGTTCCAAACGCACTGGCAGATTTAGCACATAAAGAAATACTCCATAAAATAAATTGCAGCAAAGAGGAAATGCCAGCAGTTCTAATGGAAATATTAAAAATTGATTAATAAAGACACACCAGGGTCGCGCTTGGTGTGTTTTTATGCGTCAGAGCTCATTATGGAGCAGGGAGTTGTTGTTGCAAAGCTAGTACAGGAGCAAACAAATCCCCATGAGCCTTTACTCTGTCCAATACCTGCAGCGAATCAAAAGTTAGTGCCTGAGCATTAGTAGTATTTAAGGCATTTTTTAATTCATCCCAAGTTACCGGTGCTGAAACAAGGGGATTTTTCCCTGCACGCAGGGAATATACACAAACAGTAGTCTTATGACTATCGTTTTGGCTCCAGTCGATAAAGACCTTACCTTGTCGCAGGGATTTTCTCATTTTTGACAGAATAAGGTTTGGATATTGCTTCTCTAAAGACTGTGCTAAATTTTTGGCAAATTGTTTGGTTTGATCATAACTAACCGTAGTATTCAATGGCACATATACTTGTAAGCCCTTAGAACCTGATGTTTTGGCAAAAGTTTTAAGGCCTTTGGAGTTGAAATATTCATGGAGAAGCAGACTAACCTGGGCGCATTCCAGTATGCCGGCGGGATAACCGGGATCAAGATCAAGGACCAGCATGGTAGGGACAGTTGCATTACTTTCCAGGGACAGAGAAGTGTGGAGTTCTAGCGTCGCCAGATTTGCAGCCCAAACGAGAGATGCCAGGTCGTTTACTATACAGAAATCGATATATTTGTTATTGCGGTTACTCCACACCGGAGTTGTATGGAGCCATTCAGGCCGGTGAGCAGGACATGCCTTTTGATAAAAATATTTAGCTGCCGCGCCATTTGGGTAGCGTTTCAGGGTTAGCGGGCGATTATGTAAATGAGGAAGCAAAACAGGAGCAATACGGATATAGTAGTCAATTACCTGAGATTTTGTTACTGTTTTTTCTTCATAAAAAATTTTTTCCAAATTGGATAAAATTACTTTTTTTCCATCAATATCAACGCTTGTTTTGGAGGGCATGAACTCTCTTCCTTTTTGGACTGGTTTTTTGTTTTTTTATTGCCGACACACTGGCTTCCAATGCTGCCATAAGATCTATTATTTTACCAGGCTGATTTTGAACTTGAGCAGGAGCAGTTACTGTTTCGCCTTCTGCTTTGTTTTTAATTAAATTAAGTACCTTCTCACGATATTCATCATGGTACTTTTCTGGTTGAAAGTCATTGGAGAGGGATTCAACCAACTGTAAAGCAATTTTAAGTTCTTTTTCAGTCGGCTGAGTATCACCTGCGGCTAAATCGCTTAGTTCGTCTGGAGAGATAATTTCGTCAGCGAAAAATAATGTAGAAAGAGTGATAGTTTGTCCGTTGGGTCGTAAAACGGCAAGATACTGCTTATTACGAAGAACAAATTTAGCAACCGCTACCCGTTTTGAAGTTTCCATAGCTTCCAATAATAATCTATATGCTTTCATGGACGTGGGCTCGGGTATGAGATAATAGGATTTTTCAAAGTAAATAGGATCAATTTGTTTCATAAGCACAAAATCTTCAATTTCGATACTGCGTGAAGCTTTTGGGGTTACGGATGTTAATTCTTCAGAGCTTACAACGACATACTGATCAGGGGAAACTTCATAGCCTTTAACAATATCTTCAGCCATTACCTCTGCTCCATCCGTAGAACAGACCTTTTTTAATCGGATGCGGCAGCCATCCTTTTTGCGTAACTGATGAAAATGAAGATTTTTATTTTTGATAGCATTGTGCAGACGAATGGGTATGTTTACCAGACCGAAACTGATAGTACCACTCCAAATAGGACGTGCCAATTATAATTCACTTCCTTTATGTTTCGCGTACTACATCGAGAGCAGGCTTATCAAAACGCAATCCCTTAAAAGAAGGATGACGTAAAGTTTGATTTGCAGTCCATTCAGTAAACTCACACTCAATGATAAGTTTAGGATAAACAAAGACAATATCTTTCATACGAGGTGGGTTAATAAAAAAGCCGGATTCGCAGCGGAGAGGCTTGAGGAGCTGGGTGAGCTGATTAAGGGAGGCGGCATTAAAGCCAGTACCTACCTTACCAGCATAAAATAGCTTCTGAGAGATGTCATGAATACGGGCTTGCTTGGCTGTCATATCATAATAACCTAGTAAGAGAGCACCAAATGATGTATTACGGCTTCCTTTCCCTTGTTGCCAACCACCAATTATAAATTCCTGGCGTAATGTATTTTTTATTTTTAACCAGTCACCGGTTTTTTGACCAGGATAATAGAGGCTGTCCAGACGTTTGGCGATGATGCCTTCCAGCCCCAGTTTTTTTGTCGCTAATAACATGGCGTTTCCGGAGCCTGTCTGGTAGGCCGGCACCTGGCAGAAGGGACTGGTCAATTGAAGGTTTTCCAGAATATTTCGTCTTTCGACATAGGTCTTATCCAAAAAATATTGGCCATTAAGGTATAATACGTCGAAAATGATATAGGTAGCGGGTGCTTCTGTCATCATGTTTCGAACTTTATTTAAGGTTAGTCCGAAACGCTTTTGTAAGGTAGAAAAAGAAGGTCGCCCGGCAGCATCCAAGCTTACGATTTCACCATCTAAAATAATTTGGGTTATTTTATGTGCCTGAAAGAGTTCTTCAAAGGGAGCCAGTTCCGGATACAGGGGAGTAACGTCATGGCGGTTGCGGGTAAGTAGGGAGAATTTATTATTATTCAGATACAGCATGGTTCTCATGCCATCCCATTTCACTTCAAAACCATAGTCAGCATCGTTAAGAGGAAGAGAGGACGATAGTTTGGCCAGCATTGGCTGTAATAGGCGCATAGGCAAAGATCCTCTGTTTGAAAAAATCGTCATGTTATTCTATACAGTATGGAATGCATACTATGTTGTGGCTCCCAAAAACAGGGGGCTTCCAGCCGTTCTTTTAAGGAAACTACTACGGTCAAGAATTTTCCAGTAAAGTTTCAAGCTCACTGAGCAGTGTATTGAATTTAGTCAGTGTCATTTCAATAGGGGTTGGTGAGTTCATGTCAACACCGGCTTTTTTCAACAGGTTTAAAGAATAGTCGGAGCCGCCGCTTTTTAAAAAATGAAGATAGTTTGTTTGAGATGAGGAACCTTCGTGTAGTATTTTTTCAGCCAATGTGGTAGCGGCAGAGTAGCCGGTGACATACTGATATACGTAGAAACTCCAGTAAAAATGCGGAATTCTAGCCCACTCGATATCAATTTCCTTATCAACTATAATGGCAGGTCCATAATATTTTTCATTTAAGGTGTGCCATTCTGCTTCCAGCATATCGGCAGTGATGGCTTCACCATTTTCAGTTTTTTCGTATAGTAATTTTTCAAATTCGGCAAACATAGTTTGGCGATATACTGTTCCGCGGACTTGTTCTAGATGTTGGTTGATCAGGTATAATTTCTTGCGTTTATCTTTAGTTGTTTGCAGCATAAAATTCAAAAGCAATATTTCATTGGTTGTAGAGGCAACTTCAGCGGAAAAAATGGTATAAGAAGCAACCGAGTAGGGCTGATTATTGTGGCTATAATAGCTATGCAGCGCATGTCCCATTTCATGCGCCAATGTAGAAACATCATCATAGCGGTCATGATAGTTCAATAATACGAACGGATGAACTCCATATGTTCCCCACGAATATGCTCCGGTTTGTTTCCCTTTGTTTTCGTAAACGTCAACCCAGCCGGAAGTTAGACCCTTTTGCAAGATATTCAGATATTCCTCCCCGAGGGGACGAAGGGCTTTTTTCACTAAATCAAGCCCTTCCGAATAAGGAATGTGGAAAGAGACATCTGAAATTAGAGGAGTATATAGATCGTACATATGGATGGAGTCAAGGCCAAGCGATTTTTTTTTCAGGTCAACATATTTATGGAGAGGGTGCAAATGTTTATGTACAGTCTTGATTAAGTTGTCATAAACGTTCAAGGGAACATTATCTGTTTCCAAGGATGAGGCTAAAACAGAACTATATTTGCGCGTTTTGGCATAAAAAATGTTTTTCTTTATATTGCCGCTCAAAGTGGCTGCAAAGGTATTACGATATTGACTGTACGTGGTAAACAAGTTTATAAACGCCTGTTGCCGTACTGTACGATTGGTTGAACGAATGAGTGAATTGTAACGTCCTTCGCTTAATTGTACTTTTTTCCCATTTTGATCAAGCGTTTCCGGGAAAACCATATCAGCACGCGCCAGCATGTTAAAAATGTTTTCCGCTGCCTGGGTTGCTTCAGAAGCACGGGAAAGCAGCTCTTCCTCATTCGGAGCAAGGACATGTTTTTTCTGCCTGAATAAGTTTTCAAAATAAAAACTGTACTCATCTAGAGCGGGAAGTTGCTCGCGATATTTTTTTAGAACAGAATCAGGGATTGCCAGAATTTCAGGTTCAATAAAAGCTGCAGCCTCACCGGCTTCAGACAGTAGTGATTCTACTTGTCCGGTCATGGCCTGATATTTAGCGCTTGCCGTATTTTCGTCGCGATGCATACGGGCAAACGCAAATAATTTTCCACTAAGAATACCAAGTGTATCGCGTAATTTTAGGCAGTTAAATAATGTTTCAGCAGAGTTGGAAAGTTTTCCCTGATTATTTTTGATAGCTGGGAATATGGATTCCAATGTTTTGAGATCGTGTTGCCAGTCTTCATCAGTCCGATAAATATCCTCTAAACGCCATTTATATTCAGGTGGAATTTCTTCTCGCTGGGGAACGGAAGACCCGGATTGACCTGTTTTTGTACTATTCCAGGCTAGCTCTCTACGGTAAACAAGGGGTTCAAACTTTGGCATTGAAAATTCTCCTTTGTCTATGTAAAATATAATGTAATATTTAATAGTTCCAGTCTTTTTCCCTGTATAGCTTTTGAAAAAAAATAATTTCTATACTTTAAAATAAGACATAATACCTTCAGCAATGCACTCAGCTGCTTTATTTCTGCCATCGGCACTACTCAACAACACCTCTTCTTCAGGGTTGGAGATAAAAGCTACCTCAATAAGGATAGCAGGAATGGCATTATTCCGCAAAATATAAAAACTGCCAAACCGTACGCCGCGATCTTTGGTTCCAAGACCTTCCACTAGTTTTTTTTGAACACAGGCTGCCAATCTACTGGATTCGGATCCACCATAGTGGAAGACGGAAGTTCCGGCAGTAGCGGTGTCGGCAAAGAAATCGTTATGGATGCTTACATAAATGTCTGCATGATTTTCATGGGCAATGGCAATACGCGCAGCTAAATCTCCGATATTGGTGTCGTCCTGACTTACTTGGCGGTCTTCTTCTCTTGTCATTAATACCGTAGCGCCATTCATTTCCAACCTATTTTTTAGTAAGAGGGAGATGGCCAAAGTATTATCTTTTTCCAAGCTGTCCGAATATCCGGTTGCCCCGGTATCTTCGCCGCCATGACCCGGATCCAGACAAATTACCTTTCCGCTTAAACGAGCATTTTCCGGTATTTCAATTACAGGCAAACGATCGCTGGCCGGTAGGGTAACACCGCCTTTTGAAGAAATATATACGGCTTCTTTTGCCGTGTCATACTTTAGTTGCCAACGAAGCATTTTTGCCATTGAACGTAATGTAATAAGTACATCTCGGGTGACATGAATATTTATGGGCAAAGGTTGACCGTTTATAATTATCCGCATATATTTACACCTTCTTTGAAATGCTGCTGATATTACTGTATTTTATGCGAATGTTGTTTGGTGTGTTACTTTGGGTTCCTTCGATGAAACCAAGGAAAGAGGTGAGGATTATAAAAACTCTTCTGGTGACGCTTAATGCAAAATATATTCATTCTTCACTGGCCTTACGTTACCTGCGTGCCTGCTGTCAGGATGTGTGCCCCACAATCGTCAAGGAATATACCATAAATCATAATCTGCTGTCTATCTTGCATGACATTTATAAACAAAAGCCTAAAATTATCGGTCTGGCCTGCTATATCTGGAATATTGATATGACCATAGCATTGGTTGGATTGATAAAAAAGGTATTGCCGGATACGTTAATTATTTTTGGGGGGCCGGAGGTTTCTTATGATCCGGAAAAAGTCATGCAGAAGTGTCATGATGTAGATTATATCATTCAAGGTGAAGGTGAAAATACTTTACGGTTTTTACTACAGGAGTTAGCAGAAACTCGGCAAAAGTTGGCCATTACGGAACTTAGCTCGATATCTGGCGTAGCATATCGTAACGCAGAAGGTAAAGTAGTTATTAATGGAGAAGCACAGGTAGTTGCCAGCCTGGATGATATTCCTTTTCCTTACACTGATTCCGATATGGCAGCACTAAAAGATAAGATTATTTATTATGAGAGTTCACGGGGCTGCCCCTTCAATTGCCAGTATTGTTTATCAAGTGTGACCAAGGGGGTTCGCTTTCATAACTTAGAGCGGGTATATGCGGATTTAACTTTCTTTATCAGACATAAAGTGAAGCAGGTAAAGTTTGTTGACCGTACCTTTAATGCTAAGAAGGATTACTATCTTCCAATCATGCAGTTTTTAGCGCAGCAGGAGGGTACAACCAATTTTCATTTTGAAATTGCTGTAGACCTGCTGGATGACGAAGTGATTGATTTTTTATCTTCCGTACAAGTAGGCAGGTTTCAGTTTGAAATCGGTATTCAGTCTACCAATGAACCGACTTTGAAAGCGATACAGCGCACTAACAAATGGGATAAGATTGTTCATAATGTAACCCGTTTAAGACAGGGAGAAAATATTCATTTACATCTTGACCTGATTGCCGGTTTGCCTGAAGAATCTTACTGGCAGTTTGGACAATCCTTTAATGATGTGTATCATTTACGCCCACATATGATACAACTGGGTTTTTTAAAGCTGCTTAAAGGTTCGGGGCTACGGATGAAATCTAAACAATATGGCTATATTTTTTCCGATTGTGCCCCTTATGAAGTTTTGGCCAACAATTGCCTGCCTTTTGAGGATGTTAGTCGGCTTAAAATATTGGAAGGATTAGTTGATCAGTTTTATAATAGTGGGCGATTTCAATATGTATTACCTGTGTTTATTAATTTATACAAAGGAAATGCATTTCAGTTTTTTCACGATTTTACAGCATATTGGGAAAAGAATGAATGTAATATGCTGGAACAGGGAATTAAAGGACTCTATCAACACATAATAAATTTCTATCAGGATTGTGGCTTTTCGGATGTTGAATTCTTCCTGGAAATGGTGAAGTTCAATGCACTCATAAGTGAGAGGGGGAAGGTGCATTTTCCGTTTTTACCATGGAATGAAGAAAAATGGTCTCAAGAAAAAACAAATTTTTGGCGTTCTCCAGAATTAGTTCGTAAATATCTGCCGGAGTATAATTTTACAACATGGCGGGATATAAAAAAACAATATCATCTGGAAGTTTTTTCGTTTGATCTCTCCAGCTATTTTAAGGAGCAGGGAAAGCTTGAGAAACAACTGACACCGATACTTTTTAACTATCATGGAGAGGAAAACTTTCAAAAAATTGCTGTAACAGATTTCTGGGAGAAGGAAGGAATATAGTAAGGATGCGTTATAATGCCTATTCCGAATACTTACGACAACGTTATGGAGAAAAAGTGTATAAATTACCGATTAGTTTGCCTGTGACATGCCCTAACAGGGATGGCAGCTGTGGACAGGATGGTTGTGTCTTTTGCGGGGCAATTGGTGCCGGTTATGAAAATTTACCGGCTTCGATGACTGTTACCATGCAAATTAATGCTAATCGAGAACATATTGCGCCTAAATATAAAGCAAAAAAATTCATACCATACTTTCAAAACTTTAGCAATACATATCTGCCTATTGAGGAATTGAAGGGATATATATATGAGGCTTGCCAGCCGGATGTAGTCGGTATTGCTATTGCTACAAGGCCGGATTGTATTCATGATGAGTATTTGCATATGCTTGCCAAGATACAAAAAGAACGTGGTGTTGACATTAGTATTGAACTGGGACTGCAAACGGTAAATTACCATTCTTTATTGAAAATAAACAGAGGACATACTTTAGCTGAGTTTATTGATGCCGTAATACGAATTAAGAAATCCGGATTGGAAATTTGTGCTCACCTAATTTTAAACTTACCATGGGATGATATTAATGATGTGATTGAAAATGCTAAAATTGTATCAGCCTTGGGAATTGATCAAATCAAGCTGCATGCATTATATATTGTCAGGGGAACCATTATGGCAGAGTGGTACCAGCAAGGCAAAGTAAAAATTATCAGTCAGGAGGAATATGTTGAGAGGGTAGTAACTTTCTTAGAATATCTTTGCCCGGATATAACTGTTCAACGTTTAATTGGGCGTGCTCCGGAAAAAAACACTTTGTTTACCAATTGGCAGACAGGGTGGTGGAAGATCCGGGATGCCATTGAAAAAGCTATGGAAGCAAGAGATACCTATCAAGGAAGTTGCTGCGACTACTTAAATGGTAAGGAAGTAAAAAAGTACATAGGGCAGAAACTGGATTTTATTAAAAAATGTTGACATAATAAATTATCTTATGATACCATGTAAAAGGTCGCGGCAATAAGCGACAAAAACTGCCAAAAGGACCAATAAAAAACAGGTTGACACGAAGCA
>NZ_CYSP01000015.1 GCF_001298735.1 Propionispora sp. 2/2-37
ATATGGCTGATCGCGCCTATTTTAAGGTTCAGGATGTTTGTCGGATGGGATTCTATTAAAAAATGTAGAGGGACATTATGCTGAGTAGTTGCTTTGATAGTTCAGGAAAACTAATTGATGAAGAATTTAATCGCCTTGTAAAACGGTTCAGTCATTGTATTTATGCCTATGCTAACAAATATTATTTACCGGGGGGGGATGCGGATGATTTATACCAATGGGGACTGCTCGGTTTATATAAAGCGGTAAGGCGTTATGATGAAAACGGAAAATACAGTTTTGATATTATTGCCATCATTAATATTAAAAATATGATGAAATCGGCTATAAAGATGGCTAACCGTGAGAAGCATAAGATTGCTAATCGTGCGTATTCTCTACAGTATATTAGCGAGTATCAGGAGAAAAATGGGAATAAAAAGGAACTGATGGACAAACTGATTGTAGAGAGAACCGAGGACGACCCGCTCGCCAAACTGGCTGATAAAGAGACGGTCGAACGGATGATGAAAATTATTGATATGCGTCTGTCTCATAACGAACGGCAAATTATGAAGCTGTACATAATCGGGTATAAACAGCGGCATATTTCGGAGAAGTTAAATGTTGACCATAAAATGGTGGACAATGCCATACAGCGGGCGAAAAAGAAACTGGCCATATATTTCCCCAGAATGAGATAAAGATAAGTGACCGCTATAGAGGTTTTGATTGACATATAACGGTATACACGCTATGATAATATCAAGATATTGTAAAAAAACATTGTGATACGACCGACTGGAAAACCGGAGGCCGGAACCATTGATGTCCGTCAATGATTCCGGCCTCTGTTTATCCTTCAGCAGGTAGGAGGTGAATGTTAACCACACTACCGCTCAAAATATTAAACAAACAGCCAAAGCGCAAAAGGTGCCCATGGTTTTTGCCAAACGTTCCTGGGCTTCGGTGGGGCAGAAATTAATGGTCGCCGGTTTGGGACTGCACGAATAGACTAATATGAAATAAGGTAAGGTGATAAGATGAATGTGCAGGAAAAGGTCAACAAATTAATTGCTATGATTCAGGATATGGGCAGTGTGGTCGTGGCTTTTTCCGGAGGCGTGGACAGTACGTTTTTAGCAGCGGCTGCCAAGCAGGCCCTGTATGATGACAGGGCCATTGCCCTGACCGCCTGTTCGGAGACGCTTCCGGAAAGCGAACGCCGTGAAACGGAAAGGATTGCGGCAAAATTGGCAATCCGCCATGTTTTGGTAGATATCAGTGAACTGGACAATGCTGATTTTGTTCAAAATGACAAAAGACGCTGTTACTATTGCAAAAAAGAACGGTTTACGGCCATTGCCAAGTGGGCTAAAGAACGAGGGTTTCACTGGGTCCTGGAAGGCTCCAATGCGGATGATGTGGCTGACTATCGTCCGGGAATGCAGGCAGTAGCGGAAATGGCAACGGTACGCAGTCCTTTACTGGAGTGTGGTCTGACTAAAGAGGAGATCCGGCTCATTTCCCAAGAATGGGGTCTGCCTACCTGGCGAAAACCCAGTGCGGCCTGTCTGTCTTCCCGGATTGTCTATGGTTTGCCGGTTACGGCCGAACGCCTGAGACAAGTGGAGTTGGCCGAAGAATATGTAAAAACAATCTGCTCCGGACAGGTCCGGGTCAGACATCATGGCGATCTGGCCCGGATTGAGGTAGCGCCGGAGGACATTCCGCTGCTGGTTCGTCCGGACAAAGCGGCAGCAATCAGCCAGGAACTGAAAAAACTGGGCTTTACGTTCGTGACGGTTGATTTGGAGGGCTATCGTACCGGCAGTATGAATGCAGTGCTGGAGACAAAATAATTTTAAATAGGCCGGTATTGACGTCGAAGCAGTTCCTATGATACTATTAACCATAACATAATTTTCAGCTGACTAGAGAACCTAGAGGCTTTAGAAAAGATACGCACTTCTTTTCTAAAGCCTTTTTTGTTGTCTGCCGGGCAGATGGCTGGGGGTTATGTCTGCCGAGAAGGGCAAAGATACATTTTACTTAGTTTAGATATAAAGGAGGTGAAGGGAGTGAGCCTTATCGATGAAGAGTTGGTTCAATTAGGATTAGCAGCCGGTACTGCAGAAGAAGTACTGCGAAAATTAGCGAACCGGTTGTTTGCAAAAGGAAAAGTGAAAGCCTCCTATGAGGAAGCGGTTGTGCAAAGAGAGCGCAGCTGTCCTACCGGCCTTCCCGGTGCAGGGTTATGCATTGCTGTTCCGCATACCGACAGCAGTCATGTATCTGAGCCCGCCATTGCGGTAGGTATACTGGATAAACCGGTACCCTTTCACATGATGGGGACACTGGACACGGTACTGTCGGTGGAAGTTGTTATTATGCTGGCCGTAGATAAAGCGGAAAACCATCTTGCCGTATTGGCGCAATTAATGAATACCTTGCAGGATCAGGAATTGCTCAGACAATTAAAGGATGCAGCCTCCTCAAAAGAGGTTTGCCGGCTGCTGGCTGCCTTATAGAAAACATATAGTAAGGAGATGAATGGAATGAGACCAATAAAAATTTTAAGTGTTTGTGGTTCAGGTACGGTCAGTTCAGCCATGGTGTCGGGAAAACTGAAAGAAAGATTAGGTGAAGCCGGATATGAAATTGTGACCGTAGAGGTTAATCCGGGCGGAGTGGAAAGTGCGTTATTATCAGGTACATATGATTTTATCGCCCATACCAGCCCGATTTCCGGAGAATTTGATATCCCGGTGATCAATGCTGTCGGTTTCTTGACCGGCTTTGGCGAGGAAGAATTTTTGGAAGAGGCACTCAAAGTCATTAAAGCGATAGAAGCTTAATGTTAACTGGAAATAGGGGAGTGATAATCGATGTTTTTTGAAGTGCTGAAGCAGGTGTTCGATACCTTCGGGGCGGCTGTTTTCGTACCCATCGTACTGTATTTTGTGGCATTGTTTTTAAAAGTAAAACCCAAGCAGGCTTTTAATGCGGCCTTGCTGGCCGGAATCGGATTAACCGGGTTTAACATGTTGATTGGAGCTTATATTCCGGTTGTGGCCCCTGTGGTTAAGCGGATGGTGGAGATTACGGGAGTCAACTTGCCGGTTATGGACCTAGGCTGGCAGACGACGGCCATAGTCGGTTATTCCACCAAAGTCGGTATGGTTTTTATTGGTTTGGCCTTATTAATCCAAATTGCGCTGTTTTTCTTAAAATGGACCAATATTTTTATGCCGGGGGACCTTTGGAATAATTATTCTTTTATGGTTTGGGGTTCTTTAATTTATCTGTTGACGGACAATATGATTTTGGCCGTATTTTGCATGGTGGTTATGAACCTGTATATTTTGCTGTTTTCCGAAATTCTGGCCAAACGCTGGTCAACCTATTATGGTTATCCCAATTGCGCCATGACGGCGCCGCATCATCTGGAAGCGGTTCCTTACGCGGTTGCTATGAACTGGGTTTTAAATCAGTTTGGACTACATAAAATTAACGTCAATCCACAAGGGATTCAAAAGAAACTGGGCTTTTTAGGCGAACCGATGTTTCTAGGATTTTTACTGGGGATCTTCCTGGGGGTCATGGGTAATTTAACCCGGCTGGCAACCCTAGAGGCCTGGGGTGAAATCACGGCCCTGGCGATCGGTACGGCTGCCGTAATGAATATTTTCCCCAAAGTGGCCGGGGTGTTTGCTTCCGCTTTTATGCCTTTAACGGAAGCCAGCAAAAAGACGGCCAAAAGCGGCATAAAAAGCCGGGAATGGTATTTGGCGGTTAACGATGCTGCCGGTTATGGCGAACCGGCGACCTTGATTACTGGTATTATCCTGATTCCGGTTATGGTTATTCTGGCACTGGTTTTGCCGGGAAATACCACGCTGCCGATGGTTGACCTGATTGCCCTGCCGTTTATGATTGAGGTGGTCATCGCCGTATCCAACGGCAACATCGTCAAGGGCATTATTTCCGGCGCCATCTGGTTTGCCTTAGGGTTGTACATGTGCTCCTATACGGCGCCGCTCTTTACGGAGGTGGCCACCCAGGTAGGCGTGAAAATCCCGGCTGCCGGAGTCATGGTTACCAGCTTCGGTATTTTGGCTCATCCGTTCATGGGGCTGCTGTTCCTTGCCTTTTTAAGCCAAAACCTGGTGATCATTGGCGGGGTGTTGGTCCTGTATTTTATCCTTTATTTCTGGTTTAAGAAAAATAAAGAACAAATTCATACTTATCTGGAAAACGCGAATAACGATAAGGAAAAAGAAACGGTGGCTACCAGTGTAAATGTGTAAAGCACTAAGGAGGAGATTCCATGATTTCAGGAGAACGGTTTATAGTAACTTACTTTCTTACCGGCAGTGAGAAGGAAGCCTATGCCAAAGCCCGGGATATTTGTGTGGAACAAACGGTGGAATATCCGGCGGAACTCTTAGGACCCGGATTGATCAGGGACGAGATTCTGGGACGGATCGAATCCTTTGAAAAAACGGCTGACGGCTACCGGGTCGCTATCAGTTACGCTATTGAAATCACAGCTTATGAATTGACTCAGTTTTTAAACGTTGTTTTCGGCAATATCAGCATTAAGCCGGGTATACGGGTAGAAAAGCTGGATTTGCCTCCGGCGCTGCTGGCGCCGTTTAAAGGACCGCGCTACGGCCGTGAAGGACTTAGAAAACTGCTGCAGGTTGATAAACGCCCATTGCTGTTTGTTGCGTTGAAGCCGATGGGGCTGACTGCTGAACAACTGGGAGAACTGGCTTATCAATGCGCTTTGGGAGGCATTGATATCATTAAAGACGACCATGGCCTTTCCGATCAAGTATTTGCACCCTTTGAAGAACGCGTTTTGCGCTGTACGGCCGCAGTCGAAAAAGCCAACAAGGAAACCGGACGGCGTAGCATTTACGTTCCCAATGTCACCGCCGCTTTTCAGGAAATTAGCGGACGTTCCCGTTTTGCCAAGGAAGCCGGAGCCGGCGGCCTGTTGGTTTCCCCGGCGTTAACCGGTTTGGATACCATGCGTTATCTGGCCGAGGATGACACTCTGGCGCTGCCTGTTTTCAGTCATCCTGCCTTTCAGGGAAGTTATGTCACGGCAGTGAATCAGGGAATGGGGATAGCGCACTATGCGCTGTATGGACAGATCAGCCGGTTGGCCGGTGCTGATGCGGTCATTTATCCCAACTTTGGCGGACGGTTTTCTTTCAGCCGGGAAGAGTGCCGGAGTATTGCCGCCGGAACACAGGTTCCTATGGGGCATATCAAAACGATATTTCCCAGCCCCGGCGGCGGTATGACGATGGAAAAAGTACCGGAGATGCTGGAGGTATATGGCAAGGAGGTTGTCTTCTTGATGGGCGGCGGCCTGTTTAAGCAAGGGACGGACTTGGTGGCCAATTGCCGTCATTTTCGCCAATTAGTTGACAACCTGGAATGACAACATGGTAAAAGAAGAGGATAAAATAAAGTTTACAATGCTGAGGAAAAGGGGAAATGACGTATGATAACCCGGCATACGGGAGATTTTAAGTGGGAAGACGTATCGGTACTGGCCTATCAGGAAACGGGGACGAATTTTAAAAGCATCACCCGCCAGATTTTGTTTAACGGCCTGGGCGATTTGCCCTGTCAATTGCGTTATTTTGAAGTGCAGCCGGACGGCTATTCTTCATTGGAATACCATGAACATGTGCATTTGGTACTGATTTTACGCGGTAAGGGGGAAGTGTTCCTGGGCGATTCCATTCACGCCATTAATCAAAATGATGTGATTACCGTACCGCCGAATACCTGGCATCAGTTTAAAGCCAGCCGGGGAGATCATTTGGGATTCCTGTGTCTGGTCAATGTGGAACGGGATAAATCAAAACTGCCGACAGATGAGGATTTGCAGGAATTGCGGAAGAATCCTGAAGTGGCTGCATTCATAAGGAGCTGATACTATGTCATCGGAACGCAGGTTTGGCTTTGATACCCGCATGATTCATGCCGGGCATGTTCCGGATACGCAAACCGGAGCTCGTGCCGTTCCTATCTATCAGACTTCTTCTTTTGTTTTTTATGATGCCGACCATGCCGCCGAATTATTTGATCTAAAGCAGTACGGACATATTTATTCGCGCATCAGCAACCCTACCGTCTCGGTTTTTGAAGAACGGATGGCTTCGCTGGAAGGGGCAACCGGTGCGGTAGCTACCTCCAGCGGCATGGCTGCTCAACTGGCTGCGCTGATGACTTTGCTGGAGCCCGGCGATGAACTGGTTGCGTCATCGCATTTATATGGCGGAACGGTGACACAGTTGACCCATACCTTAAAAAAGATGGGCAACACCGTTCATTACGTCGATCCAACCGACCTGAATGCCTGGGAACGGGCCATTACGCCGAGAACAAAAGCGTTGTACAGCGAAATGATCGGCAATCCGCGCGGCAGTGTGCTGGACATTGAAACAGTGGCGGCACTGGCCGATAGCCATGGCATACCGCTGATCATTGATAATACGATGGCAACCCCGTATCTGTGCCGGCCAATGGAATTTGGCGCGACCATTACGGTGTATTCGGCCACAAAATTTATCGGCGGCCACGGCAGTTCCCTGGGGGGAGTGGTGCTGGAATCGGGTAAATTTGATTATTCTGACTTCCCGGCCATAGCCGAACCGTCTCCTAAGTATCATAACCTGAAATTTTACGATACCTTCGGACACTATGGCTATCTGATGAAAGTGCGAACCGAAACGGTGCGGGACACCGGCTGCTGCCTGTCGCCGATGAACGCTTTTTTGCTTATCCAGGGGATTGAGACATTATCCATTCGCATGGACAGGCATGTGGAGAATGCGCTGAAAGTGGCGCAGTTCTTAGAGGATCATGACAAGGTGGAATGGGTCTCCTATGCGGGGCTGCCCAGTCATCCCCAGTACGGTATTGCAAAAAAATATTTGCCTAAGGGGGCAGGAGCGGTGCTTTCCTTTGGCTTGAAGAAACAGCCGGGGGAAAACGTGCGGGAGACCGGCAAGAAATTTATTGCCCGGCTTAAATTGTTTAGTCACCTGGCCAATATCGGCGATGTGCGCAGTCTGGTCATTCATCCGGCATCGACCACTCACCAGCAGCTTACGGATGAGGAACTGGAAAGCTCCGGCGTAGGACCGGAACTCATCCGACTGTCGGTGGGAATAGAAACAGTGGAGGATTTGCTATGGGATCTGGAACAAGCATTTCACAGCCTGTAAATATGAATTCGGCTTTGACCCAAGAGCAGCAGGCCCTTTATCAAAATCCGGATGTAATTCAAAAAATCCTGGATCATACCCGGACCATTGCGATAGTCGGTTTATCGGCCGAGCGCCAGAAGGCCAGCCATTTCGTTGCCACCTACCTGCGTTCCGCCGGGTATAAGATTATCCCGGTGAACCCCAGAGCGAAGGAAATTCTCGGTGAAAAGTGCTATCCTTCTTTAACGAGCATTGACCAGCCGGTGGATTTGGTGGATATTTTCCGTCCGGCGGAAGCCTGTCTGCCGATTGTGGAAGAGGCCATTGCCTGCCAACTGCCTGCCGTGTGGATGCAGCTGAAAATTATTAATCTGGAGGCGGCGGAGAAGGCGCGTAACGCCGGTTTGGCAACCGTTATGGATCTTTGTGTCAAGATGGAGCACGGCAGATACAGCGGCGGGCTGCATGAAGCAGGCATGAACACCGAGTTGATTTCGGCTCAGCGCCGGCACCGCTTTATTTAAATACCGGACGGCCGGATATCGGTGACCATAACGGAATAAGTATCGTTTGTTTATGCTGATTAGTTATTAAGCTAAAGGCTGAAGAGATATTTCGACAAGAAGTATCTTTTCAGCCTTTTTATTTTATATAAGGGGGATAAGAACAATGAAAATCAATCTGGACACACCGGTGGTGGAAAGCCGCGAACAGCGTCTGGGGACAATCATTGCCTGGGACGGCAAAGCTTCCGAGTTGTCCCGGGAGTCTGCCTATGCCCGCGGTGAAAGCTGTGCAAAACAATGCGCCGGCAGGGATAAGGCGCGTACTCTTTGCGAATTGCAGGGACCGTTCACGCAAGGCTCGGTTTGCAGTGAGCAGATGGTGGAATGCCAGGCAGGCAACGTGCGGGACGCCGTACTGGTGCAGCATTCGCCGATCGGCTGCGGTGCGGGACAGGTCATTTATAACTCCATCTACCGCAACGGTCTGGCGCTGCGCAATCTGCCGGTGGAAAATTTACGCATGATTTGCACCAACCTGGAAGAAAAAGATATGGTGTTCGGCGGTATAGACAAACTGCGTCAGTCCATTCGGGATGCCTGGGAACGCAATCATCCCAAGGCCATCTTCATCTCCACTTCCTGTTCGACCGGCATTATCGGTGATGATGTGGACAGTGTGGCCAGCCAAATGGAGGAGGAACTGGCGATTCCGGTTATTCCCCTGCATTGCGAGGGGTTTAAGTCCAAACACTGGAGTACGGGCTTTGACGCGACGCAGCATGGGATCGTACGCCAGATTGTCCGCAAGAATCCCAGGAAACAAGAGGACTTGGTTAATGTCATCAATTTATGGGGCTCCGATGTGTTTACGCCGATGCTGGCTGAACTGGGCCTGCGGGTCAACTATGTGGTTGACCTGGCTACGGTGGGAGATCTCGAACAATTGTCCGAAGCGGCGGCGACGGTAGGATTTTGCTACACCTTGTCTTCGTATATGGCCGCCGCTCTGGAACAGCAGTTTGGCGTGCCGGAGGTGAAGGCGCCGCAGCCGTACGGGTTCGCCGGCACCGATGCCTGGCTGCGGGAACTAGCCAGGGTTACCCACCGGGAAGAACAGGCCGAAGCATACATTGCCAAAGAACATCAGCGCATTGCTCCGCGGCTGGCAGAGCTGCGTAAGGAACTCCGGGGTTTAAAAGGCTATGTGGCCACCGGTTCGGCTTATGCCCATGGGTTGATTGCCGTACTGCGGGAACTGGGCATTGCGGTTGACGGGTCATTAGTTTTCCATCACGATCCGGTTTATGACAGCCAGGACCCCCGGCAGGATTCACTGGCGCATCTGGTTGATCATTATGGCGACGTCCCCGTCTTCAGCGTCTGCAACCGCCAGCAATATCAGTTCTATGGCTTGCTGCAAAGGGTCAAGCCGGATTTCATCCTGATCCGGCATAACGGTCTGGCCCCGCTGGCTTCGCGTTTAGGAATCCCGGCGGCTCCGCTGGGAGATGAACATCACGCGTTAGGCTATCATGGAATCATTAACCTGGGAGAAACCATTCTGGAAATTATGGCCCATAAAAAATTTCACCAGGATCTGGCCGCTCATACTAAGCTTCCTTATAAACAATGGTGGCTGGAACAAAAGGACCCGTTCATTCTGGCGAAGGATGCAACCGTACTGAGAAAGGAGAAAGTCGCTAATGTCTAATCAAGAAAACATAAGAACAAACTCTATCCAGCAGATCCGTTATGTCTGCTCCATCGCCGCCATGCACAGTGCCGCCGCGATTCCCGGAGTGATTCCCATCGTGCATTGCGGGCCCGGCTGTGCCGACAAACAATTTATGAATGTCGGCTTTTATAACGGCTTTCAGGGCGGTGGGTATGGCGGTGGAGCGGTAGTCCCCAGTACCAATTCTTCGGAAAAGGATGTTGTCTTCGGCGGTGAAGAACGGCTGCGGCAACTGATTGCGTCTTCCCTTACCATCCTGGATGCCGATTTGTTCGTGGTATTGACCGGCTGTATTGCCGACCTGGTGGGCGATGACGTCGGTTCGGTGGTAGGAGAGTTCCAGGAACAGGGTGTTCCCATAGTCTATGCGGAAACGGGCGGTTTTAAGGGGAATAATTTTACGGGGCATGAGCTGGTTACCAGAGCCATTATCGATCAATATGTGGGTGCGTATGATGGTCCTAAACAGCAGGGACTGGTTAATGTGTGGTCCCTGCTTCCTTATCATAATACCTTCTGGCGGGGGGACCTGGCGGAAGTCAAACGGATTCTGGAAGGGATCGGTTTTACCGTAAATATTCTGTTTGGCACGGAATCACAAGGGGTTTCCGAGTGGAAGCGTATTCCGCAGGCCCAGTTCAATCTGGTGCTTTCTCCCTGGCTGGGGCTGCAGACCGTCCGCCATTTGGCAGAAAAGTACGGGCAGCCCTTTCTGCATGTGCCTGTTATCCCCATCGGTGCGCAGGAAACCAGCCGCTTTTTGCGTCAGGTGGCAGAGTTCGCCGGCTTAGATCCGGCTAAAACGGAGGCCTTCATTCAGGCTGAAGAAAAAATGTATTACCGTTATTTAGAGGATTTTGCCGATTTTTATGCCGAATACTGGTGGGGACTGCCGGCCAAATTTGCCGTGGTCGGCGACAGTGCCTATAACCTGGCCATTACCAAGTTTCTGGTCAATCAGCTGGGGGTCATTCCCGGGAAGCAGATTATTACGGAAAATCCGCCGGAAGAATATCGCGAGGCGATTAGAAAGCAGTATCATAGCATTGCGGAGGATGTTTCTACCGATGTTGAGTTTGAAGAAGACAGTTATCATATTCATCAAATTCTCCGCCGGACGAATTTTGGCCACAAACCGCCCATTATTTTCGGGACTACCTGGGAACGGGATTTAACCAAGGAAATGAAAGGCTCCATTGTGGAAATCGGCTTCCCGGCGTCCTATGAAGTGGTCCTGTCCAGATCGTATATCGGTTACCGGGGAGCGCTTTCCCTGATTGAAAAAATCTATACTACTACGGTGAGCGCCAGCGCGTAGCGGGTAATTTTTTGCACGGTAAGTTGAAGCGAATGCTATTTTATGGTATCATATAACCAGACTGATCAGGAAGCTGAAGGTCAAACGAGAGAGTTTCGTTTGACCTTCAGCTTTTTTGTCGTGACGGCAGGAATGTTCATTTCGGATTATCCGTACTAGCCGCCGGTAAACGGGAGGAGTATACTGGTGGTAGCAGAGTAGGATGTAAAAAAATGGAAAGAGAAAAGAGGTTACCGTAAAGATGGAGAAAACAAAGGTTAGTTTTCGGACAAAATGCATTCATGCCGGCAACGGCATTGATAAGGAAACCGGCGCCATCCGGCGGCCGCTGACGATGGCGAACAGCTACCGGCTGCCGGAGGATGCCTCCGCCATGAACTGGAGCGATCCCAATCAACTGGTTTATACCCGCAATACCTCCGCCAATCAGATTTACCTGCAGCAAAAGCTGGCTGCATTGGAGGACGGGGAAGATTGTGTGGTGCTGGGGACGGGAGTCTCCGCCCTGGCGGGGGTGTTTTTTACTTTTCTTGAGCAACATGCCCACGTTATCTGTTCCAATGTTTCCTACATCGCCGTGTACCGGTTGTTAAACGAATATTTTCCGGATAAATACGGTGTGGAAACCAGTCTGGTGGATACCGCCGACCTGGAAGAAATAAAAAAAGCAGTGCGCCCCAATACCCGGTTAATCCATATTGAAACCCCGGGCAATCCGACCACCAGGGTCAGTGATATCGCCGAAATTGCGAAAATCGCCAAAGCAGCCGGTGCGCTGCTCAGTGTGGACAGCACCTTTGCCTCGCCGTATTTACAGCAGCCGCTGGCGATGGGGGCCGATCTGGTAATTCACAGTTTAACCAAATACATCAATGGTCATGGTGACGCCATGGGTGGTGCCGTAATTGGCCGCAAGGAACTGATTGATCAGATCAAGCGGCAGGCGATGGTCAATCTGGGAGGCGTAATCAGTCCGTTCAATGCCTGGCTCATTATGCGGGGAGTCGTGACGCTTCCTTTGCGCATGAGGCAGCATAGCCGGACGGCGCAGCAAGTGGCTGAATTTCTGGAGGCCCATCCGGCCGTGGCGTTTGTTGCCTATCCCGGCCTTAAAAGCCATCCGCAGCATGAAATTGCCAAAAAGCAGATGTCGTTATTTTCCGGTGTCCTGGCTTTTGGACTAAAGGCGGATGCGGCTACCCATAATCAGTTTCTCAATTCCCTGGAACTCATCGTTCCGGCGGTTTCCATCGGTCATGATGAAAGCCTGATGGTGTATGTCGGTCCGGATGATGAACGGAATCATTTTTATCCGCCGGAATTTAAAGACGGTCATCTGCGGTTCAGCGTCGGGCTGGAGGAAGCGGAAGACATTATCGCCGACCTGCAGCAGGCTTTTACCAGGTGCGGGCTATAGCAGAGAAGAGCTGCTTTTTACCAAAGAAGTGAGGCCTAAGGTTGACAACTTTTGTTGTTGGTGATACAGTTATAACAACAGATTAAATAGGTGTCATAAATGTAAGTCCTGGCTCATCAGAAAACTGAAGGTCAAAGGGAATTGGCTGAAATGCCCGATTTCTTTTGACCTTTTCTTTTATGTATCATGAACAAAAAATGGGGTTGACACTTGGGTTCAAGGGGGATAGAAAAAATGAAAGAACATATATGGATACCAAGCCGGAATCAGCGTATATCTGCCATGCTGCATTTGCCGGACAATTTCCGGGCGGGAACGCCCTTGCTGGTGCTTTGCCATGGCTTTACGGGAAATAAAGTCGGCTATAACCACCTGACGCTCAATTTGGCTGTTTTTTTAGAACGGCGGGGTTACGGGGTGCTGCGGTTTGATTATGTCGGGTCAGGCGACAGTGACGGCGATTTTTCCGTGGATACCAGCGTAACCGGCTGGAGGGAAGACCTGAACAATGTACTGCACTGGGTTGGCGGGCAGAAACAGTTTGCCGCTTCGCCGGTTATTCTTTACGGGCACAGCCTGGGCGGCTTAGTGGTTCTGACGCATAAGGACACTGCGAAACGCGTGGCGGCCCGGATTGTTTTTGCCCCGGTCACCAAGCCGGTGGAGAACTTTCGCGACATCATCATCGGCAGGGAATTATGGCAAAAATCCCTGAAGGGCCATAGAATTGAGAACTTTTTTGACAAGGGATTTACTTTATACAGTCAGTTTGTTAAGGATCTTGTTAAACATGCATATGATCCGATTGGAACGGCAAGTACCCATACGACACCGCTGCTGATTATTCATGGCATGGCCGATACGGTGGTTCCCCTGGCCGGGTCACAGGAGCTGTATGAGCAGTACCGGGCGGAAAAAGAACTGGTGATTGCTGATTTCGATCACGGAGCGTTGGGGAAACAGGACGAGTTTCAGAACATTATCGGCCAGCGTCTGGCAGGACTGGTTGCTCATTCCCTGCCGGCGGCAGCGGCTGTGATTTAGATATAGGTGGAAAACAAAAGTCATGGCTATGGCAACTGACCGGCAAAAACACGGAGGCTGCGTTTCCAAGTGGAAATGCAGCCTCCGTGTTTTATATAGGTAAAAGGGATTACTTATAACGATAAAGGAGTGGGAATATGGCAAAGGTTGCGATTACCAGTACAGATGGGGTAAACATTAATGAACATTTTGGCAGAGCGGGAGACTTCTGGATCTATGAAGTGAATGATCAGGGGGAGTATCAGTTTTTGGAACGCCGGGGCGGGCTTGAAAGCGGATTAAGTTCCTCCCCGGAAGAGCTTCATAGTATAAAAGCCGAACTGGTAAAGGATGTAGAGGTAGTCTTAACCGCCCAGATAGGACCAAGGGCGGAGCGGGAATTGCAGCGTCAGGAAGTTCTTGCGCTTACGGTAACGGGCAGCATTGACAAAGCCTTGCAGGCTTACGGCAAGCGGGGAAAGTTTATCCGGAACAACAATTTGCTGCGTTCGGCTGCCGGCTGCTCCGCTTATTGCGGGAGCGGTTCCTGCGGTGGCTGTTCCTGAGCTGCCGGAAGCATAGCACCGGCAATCGCTGAAGGCTGTTAAAACCGGACATATTGACAAAATCCTGAAAAGGTATTATCATCAAAACATATTTCACTTTACTGCCATAATGATGGCAGAGAGTGGTTCCGGATTTGGCAGCTATGTTGCAGGTGAAACGACAAGTGAATAACTGTGCTGATCAGAAAAACTGAAGGCTGAAAAAACTGATTTCATATCGGTTTTTTCAACTTTCAGTTTTTCTGTTATGATGGGAATAACAGCGGCAAACCGGCCGTCAGCACAGCACGAAACGGCTCCAGGCCGGTAGATATTTTAGCTGGATTTGCGGGAGGGCTTTTGATGAAAATTGCAGTGAATGGTGAAGAGGTAATACTGAAGCAGGCGGTAAATGTGGAGCGATTGTTAGAGCTGCAAAAGGTGGAAATGGCAAATTATGTAACTGTCCAGATTAATGATGAAATTGTGGACCGGGAAGATTTTGAAAATACGCTGCTGAAAGAAGGCGACAGCGTCGAGTTTCTTTATTTTATGGGAGGCGGCGCAGCATGAGCTTTACCAATGAACAAATGGAGCGCTATTCGCGCCATATCATATTAAAGGAAGTCGGGGTAAAGGGACAGAAGAAATTACTGGGTGGAAAAGTACTCATCGTCGGTACCGGCGGCCTCGGTGCACCGGCGGCGGTGTTTTTAGCGGCGGCAGGTATTGGTACCATTGGTTTGGTTGATTTTGACGCAGTGGAATTGTCCAATTTGCAGCGTCAGATCATACACCAGACCAGGGATGTCGGCAAACCCAAAGTCATATCCGGTAAGGAAACCATCCAGGAAATGAATCCGGACGTTCAGGTCGTCACCTATCAGGAGTGGGTTAATTCCGGTAATATTCTGGACATCATCAAAGATCAGGATTATGATTTTATTATTGACGGTACGGATAATTTCCCGGCAAAATTCTTGATTAACGATGCCTGTGTCTTGACCGGAAAGCCTTTTTCGCATGCAGGAATCATCCGTTTTCAAGGGCAGACCATAACCTATGTCCCGGGGCAGGGACCGTGCTACCGCTGCATTTTTCATTCTCCGCCCCCGCCCGATGCCGTGCCTACCTGCAAGCAGGCCGGTGTGCTGGGAGTCATGGGCGGTATCATCGGTACGATCCAGGCGACGGAAGCTATTAAGTATATTCTGGGTGTTGGCGAGCTGCTTACCGGCCAACTGCTGACCTATGATGCTTTAACCATGAATTTTAGAAAAATTAAGCTGGCAGGTAATGCAAAATGTCAGGTATGCGGTGAACATCCCAGTATTACCGAACTGATCGACTACGAGCAGGCGGTATGTGAAGTGAGACGTCAATAAAATAATCCGGATGGATTGGGGGAGTGGCATTGATTATTTTACAAAAGGCGGCTTATGAAGATATTGTCCGGCAGGCACTGGCGGCTGTTCCGGAGGAAGCCTGCGGCTTGCTGGGCGGAACGGTTGATGAAGACGGTAATAAGGTCATACGGAAGGTGTATCCGTTGACCAATACGGATCATAGCCCGGAGCATTTTTCCATGGACCCCAAGGAACAGTTTGCAGCAGTTAAGGATATGCGCGGACAAGGCTGGAGCCTTTTGGGCAATTACCATAGTCACCCGGCATCGCCCTCGCGCCCTTCGGAGGAAGACAAACGGCTGGCCTATGACTCACGGGCAAGTTATTTGATTATTTCTTTGCTGGAAAAGGAACATCCGGTACTGAAAAGTTTCCGGATACAGCAAGGTGTGGTAAGTGAAGAGAAAATACAACTAGTTGGGGAGGAATAGTCATGGCGAAGGTCGATTACAAGGCGTTAAAAAAAGGCGGCTTCATGAGGCAGGTTCAAAAAGACAGATTTTCATTGCGGCTGCGGGTGGTTGGCGGACATGTCAAAGCCGATCAGCTAAAAAAAGTATATGAGATCGCGGAAAAATACGGACAGGGTTATATTCACATGACTTCACGGCAAAGCCTGGAAATTCCGTTTGTAAAGCTGGAGGATATTGACAGAGTAAAGGAAGAATTGCAGGAAGCCGGACTGCAGCCGGGGGCCTGCGGACCCAGGGTCCGGACCATTACGGCCTGCCAGGGGGCGGCTATTTGCCCCAGCGGCCTGATTGATACGGCGGCCTTGGCGCAGGAATTTGATAAGCGGTATTATGCACGGGAACTACCGCACAAATTTAAGCTGGGTATCACCGGCTGCCGCAACAACTGTCTAAAAGCGGAAGAAAATGATTTAGGGGTAAAAGGAGGCCTCTTGCCGGCCTGGCAGGAAAAACAATGTACCTTTTGCGGGCTGTGTGAAGCCGTTTGCCCGACGCAGGCGATAGCCGTAGACAAAAAAGAACGGAAGCTGGATTTTAATCAGGAAAAGTGTACTTACTGCGGCCGGTGTGTCAAATCCTGCCCGGTCGACGCCTGGAAAGGCAAGCGGGGCTTTATCGTTTCCTTCGGCGGTCTGTTTGGCAACCGCATTGCTATTGGCAAGCAGATTATACCGATTGTATTTGAAGAAGATAAGCTGCATGAAATCATTGAGGCGGCTTTGGCATTTTTTGCCGAACATGCCAAACCCAGCGAACGTTTTCGCAATACGCTTGACCGGGTAGGCTGGGAGCTGTTTGAGGCAAAGCTGAAGGAGGTATTATAGTGCCGAAAGAAGCAGATGCTTTTACGGATATTACCGATGTGGTCTGCCCCATGACCTTTGTTAAAGTGAAAGTGGCTCTGGAAGAGATTGACGACGGACAATTCCTGGCGATAACAATGAATGAGGGGGAACCCATTGCCAATGTTCCTCGCAGCCTGAAGGAAGAAGGCCACAAGGTATGCAGCGTAAATAACAATGGTGACGGAACGTTTACGATTTTGGTGGAAAAGGGCGGATTGGAATGAAATTCAATACCGCTTAACACTTATTTGACGGGAATTGGACTGGAAACCCTGGGTCTTAGAAAGCAGTGTAGTTGCGTATTTTTAAGCTGGCCACACACCGGAAGCTGCATTCCATTAAGCTGGGATGCAGCTTTTGTTCGCTTCTCCCGGCAATGGAAAAAGGGAGCCCGTATAGGGTTGCTTCTGATGGACAAAGAAGAAAAAGAAAGTGGCGACTGAAAAAATATAGTAATTATAAAAAATGTATTGACAATACATTGTCCTAGTGATAAATTCTATATAGCCGTTAAAAATAGTATTTGCAAAAGAAACAAAATACATATTTGTATCCTATGTGAAGAGTGAAAGGCTGATTAGACAACTAAAGGCCAAAAAGAGCGGGTAGTATATGCGCTTTTTTTGGTCTTTTTGTATGTGGAGAAACGGTACGGTGTAACCGTCCGGACGGAATGAAACTAGGTGGTGAATGACGTGACTATGAACTGGGAATTTATTGCGATGAGTTTGCCCCTGTATCAAAAAGCGGCCTGGATAACCCTGCAGCTGTCTTTCTGGGGGATTATGGCTTCATTGTTAATCGGGTTCCTTTGCAGCAATATTTTGTACTATAAGATCAGAGGCCTGCAAACCGTGGTCAAGGCATACATTGAACTTTCGCGGAATACGCCCCTGCTAATACAGTTGTTTTTTCTCTATTATGGTCTTACCAAACTGGGGTTCTCCTTAAGTGAAAAAACCTGTGCCATTGCCGGCCTGGCTTTTCTGGGCGGCAGTTATATGGCGGAAGCCTTCCGTGGCGGGATGGAGTCGGTAAGCAAGTCGCAGATTGAATCGGGGCTTAGCATTGGTCTGTCGCACTGGCAGCTTATCCGCTATGTCGTGTTCCCCCAGGCCTTTGCGGTAACCCTGCCGTCAATTGGCGCCAATTGCATTTTTTTATTAAAAGAAACGTCGATTGTCGGTGCCATTGCCATACCGGAGCTGATGCATACCACGCAGGATTTGATCGGCATGTATTATCACACGTTTGAGGCCTTGCTGCTGCTGGTGACAACCTATCTGATCATTTTACTGCCGCTGTCGCTGTTTTTAAGCTGGCTGGAGAGGAAGGTGCGCTATGCTGAATTCGGGAGTTAATGTGCTGACGGAAGGCATCAATCTGCAGCGCCTGCTGGGCGGGCTGCTGGTAACGGCGCAGATTGCGTTTATCTCTATTATCGCCGGTACGGCGTTAGGCATTTTACTTGGTTTAGTTTATACCGTAAAGTCGAAAGCCGTACGGCTTTTGTGCCGTTTCTACCTGGAAGTATTCCGGATCATTCCGATTCTGGTATGGCTGTTTATCGTATATTTCGGCGTAACCAACCTGCTGGACATTCATCTGGAGGGGGAACTGGTGGCTATTCTGGTCTTCAGCTTATGGGGAGCGGCAGAACTTGGCGATATTGTCCGGGGAGCCCTGGAATCCCTGCCCAAGCACCAGATTGAATCCGGCAAAGCCCTGGGACTGGAGTTCTGGCAATTGTACCGCTATGTGTTAATCCCGCAGGCCGTCCGGCGCATGTTGCCCGGTGCGATCAATTTATCGACCCGTATGGTAAAGACCACCTCCCTGGTTGTCATGATCGGCGTCATTGATGTGGTCAAGGTTGGGCAGCAGATTATTGAGCGGTCTATCTTGAAAGAACCTACGGCGTCCTTTTGGATTTACGGCTTTATCTTTATTCTGTATTTTATTATTTGTTACCCATTGTCCCTGTTGGCAAAACGGCTGGAAACCAAATGGGAAAGTTAGGGAGTGATTACGATTCGTTTAAACAATACGGAAGTACTGCTGCAAATAGAAAATGTACGTAAAGCGTATGATGATGTGCCGGTACTGAACGGGATTGACCTTACGGTCCACCGGGGCGAGGTCGTTGTGATTCTGGGACCGTCGGGCTGTGGGAAAAGTACCCTGCTCAGGTGTCTGAATGGATTGGAACCCATCCAGGGAGGGGATATCATGCTTGACGGCAAGAGCCTCACCGGCAGCGGAGTAGACTGGCAGCAAACCCGGCAGAAAATTGGCATGGTGTTTCAAAACTATGATTTGTTTCCACACATGACGGTAATCGAAAATATCCTGTTAGGCCCCACCAAAGTGCAAAAACGCGACAAGAAGGAAGCCCTGGAGCAGGCGGTCAAGCTGTTGGACCGGGTGGGGCTGCTGGAAAAAAAGGATGCCCTGCCGCGTCAGTTGTCCGGTGGGCAAAAACAGCGGATTGCCATTGTCCGGGCGTTGTGTATGAATCCTGAAATTATGCTGTTTGACGAAGTGACGGCCGCGCTCGACCCGGAAATGGTGCGGGAGGTTTTGGAGGTCATTCTTGGGCTGGCCAAACAGGGCATGACGATGCTGATTGTCACGCATGAAATGGGATTTGCCCAGGCCGTTGCCGACCGGATTGTTTTCCTGGATGCCGGGAATGTTTGTGAAATTGCTGAGCCGGGTGAGTTTTTCACCCATCCCAAAACGGAACGGGCTCAACAGTTTTTAAATATATTCCAATATAACAAATAAATGAGGGGGAGTACAGGTATGAGTATGAAAAAAGTAGTCAGTCTGGTATTTAGTGTATTGTTGCTGGCCGGGGTGCTGGCCGGCTGCGGTTCCAGTACCAACGAGACGAAAGCCGACCAGACGGCAAAAAGTTCTATTGAGGAAATTAAACAGCGCGGTACCATCCGCATTGGTGTGTTTAGTGACAAACCGCCGTTTGGTTTTGTCGACGCCAATGGGAAAAATCAGGGGTTTGACGTATTTCTGGCCAAACGGTTTGCCAAGGATTTGCTGGGTGATGAATCCAAGGTTGAGTTTGTGTTAGTGGAAGCGGCCAGCCGTGTGGAATTTTTACAGGCAAACAAAGTGGATATCATTATGGCTAATTTCACGGTGACGGATGAAAGAAAACAAAAAGTAGACTTTGCCAACCCGTATATGAAAGTAGCGCTGGGCGTGGTATCCCCATCCGGTGAACCCATTACTTCCGTTGAACAGCTAAAGGGCAAAAAGCTGATTGTCAATAAAGGCACTACGGCGGAGACGTATTTTACTAAAAACCATCCGGATATTGAGCTGTTGAAGTATGATCAAAATACGGAAGCCTTTGAGGCCTTGAAAGATAAACGCGGCGCTGCTTTAGCGCATGACAATACGCTTCTGTTCGCCTGGGCCAAGGAGAATGCCGGTTATACGGTTGGTATTTCAACTCTGGGCAGCCAGGATACCATTGCCCCGGCAGTCAAAAAAGGCAATAAAGAGTTGCTGGACTGGATTAATAACGAGTTAGAAACCCTGGGTAAGGAAAACTATGTTCACAAAGCCTATGAGGAAACCCTGAAACCGGCTTATGGCGAAACCATTAATCCGGAAGATATTGTCGTTGAAGGCGGCAAATTAAAATAGTTCATGCGTATAGACCAGACTGATAATGGCTATATAGCAGCGTGGCAAAGCACCCGTTCCCGGACTTTATGGTCCGGAAACGGGTGCTTTTATGCAGGCGGGGAATCGTTTATTTTCCGGCAGCTAAGCCGTCGGCAGGTACGCCCTGGTTATTTGTTTACTGCTGCGGCATCCGGTTCGGGATGGTTTGATTTTGCCAGGCCGGCGCTGCGGTCGTTCATTCTTTGCGTAATATCTCTGATATAGGGGGACGTCCCGCTCAGAATGTCAATAAAGGATTTTTGTTTGAAATCAAACAGATCCTTCGGGGAGTTATAACCGATAGCCTGACTCATCATTAAATAATCATCGGAAATATTGATCGGTATGCTCAGTGCGATGATTTCCCGGTTGAGCCTGCCCAATTCCTTCAGCATTGCCTTCATATTCATACCGTTTAACGTATAATCTACGGTACGCCAGAATTCAACCGGTTTAGAGACGGAATACTCGTAATTCATCCACTCGTAAACAAAGTTTTCTCCGAGTTTAAATCCGAATTCTTCTGTTTTCTCAAACCAGGTTGTTCCCGGGAATACTCCCGGCGGATTCACGATTACGGTATCCGGATTGGCTTCCCGGATTAAACTGACGTTGGCGGCAAACACTTCCTCCAGCGTTACGCCGGGAACGACTGGGCAGGGGTAAATCATGGACAGCACCACCTGGCAGGATTGCTTCTCGGCGGCAGCCGCCAGCTTGATGCAATGGATGGTGTCGATGATGTCCTTTCTTACCACTCCTTTGTTCATGATCTTGTCGTTGATGACATCGTGTCCGGTTTCTCCGCCTAAAAATACGGCTCTTAAACCGGAACGGATCATTAAGCGGTAGCTTTCATAGGTAGCCTCCGATACCTGCGCCGGCCGGGCAAACATGGAATAGTTGATTTTGATGGTGTTTGCCAGCAGCATTCCGGCGATTGACTTCCCATGGGCAAGCGGCGTTTCCGAACTGCTGAAGCGGAAGAACGCGATGCCGCGGCTGGTCATCGCCAGAATCTCGGCTTTAATTTCCTCCAGCGGCCGGGGAGTGTAATGAATGCTCTGCCGGGTATGGGAGCAAAAAGCGCATTTGTTCCAGGTGCAGCCGAGGCCGTCCACCAGCGTGTGAAACCACACCTTGTCGGCCATATCCACCGGCCGGTAGCGGGGGATGACGAAGGAACGGGCGTAAAAGTCGCCTGAGGCGCTGTAATGGCCGGTGCGAATCAACGGAGAAGGTCCGAACTGCTGCCGCACCCGGTCGAGAAACCCGGCTTTGTTTGCCGCCGTTTTTCTTATTTTCAGCAGCTCTTCCAGAATTTCTTCGCCAGGCCCCATAATAGCCAAGTCAAATTCTCCCTTAGCCAATACGTTTTCACCGTATACCTTGACATGGGGACCGCCGGCAATGACCGTAGTTTCCGGCAGCCTGGCCCGCAATTTCTGAGACAGCCGTTTGCTCCAGGCAAAAGGAGCCCCGCCCCATACCTTAATGCCGACAATAGGAACCTGGTCGGCAGCAGCAAGCTCGATAATGTTGTCAATGATTTTGTCCATATGCTTCTGCCGGAATGCTAAGCTGACGGTTTGCAGCGGCCAGGCCAGCAGCATCGACAGCAGCAATATCGGTCTAAATCGGTTTATTAGCGGTTTTGCCTGCCAATTGACCAGTGCGCGCAAAGTGGCAGCCAGCCAGTCAGGAACGCCGTCTTCAACGGCGGAAACCCGTTGCCCATCGGCAACATATATGGTGAACTGCCGGTCTTCCAGGTAGGTGCGGATCACGGCCAGTCCATTTTCCAGCGCGGCGTCGGAGGCAATCCGGTGCCGGGGGGCAAAACTGTTGACTAATATCAAATCGATAGCTTTAGACGGTGTGTTCATAGTAATATCTCCTTTATTAATAATTATAGGGACGGTTAGTGTTTTCGGTCGTAGTTGCCGCAATTTCCCGGGGAGCAAGCGAAAGCTGTTCCAGAGACTGTTGCGGGATGACCAGCAATTCCGATTCTTCCAGGGTAACGGCAGTAACGGCATCCGGCTGGAACCCGCTGCTGCCAATCCGCTCTCCGGCCCGTAATATCCGGGTTATACCGGCAGACCGGACGGCTATGCTGCCGGAAAGCAGCAGATATAAATCGTGGCAGTGCATATTTTCTTCCAGCAGCCAATCACCCGGCGTGCAGGAAAATACGGCGCCGGAAGCCAGCAGAGACATAAGCTCACCGGCAGGGACCTTCCGGAAACCCGGAAGGTCCGCTAGCGATTTTCCCAGCTTGCCGGCGATAAAATCCCACAGGTCCTGCGGGGAAGTTAAGCGGCTGTTAATAATTCTTGATACCGCCGGGAATAGCTCGGCAAATTTTTGGGCTGTTGCCGGATTGCCTGTCCGCTTGCGGGCTTGCCGGTACAACGGCGACCGGACGGTATGGAGATACTCGGTATCGTTCACGATAATGACGATGGGAACCAGCAAACCATAGCCTTCATCGCGGAAGTTAGGAGCAAAGCGCCTGAACCCTAATCGTTCGTATAAAGGAATCAGGCAGGGGTTGCAGCCGCCAAACCAAAACTGGATGTTTTGATCAGCTAAAATTTTATAAATTTCAGATAGGATCAGGTAAAGTGCTGTTGTGTTACGGAAATTTTTTCTGACAGCAAGCTTAGTGCAGAGAGAATATAAAAGAGTAGCATCATTGAAAGCGTTTTGAATAATACGCAATTTGAAAATATCTGCCATTTCCACAGGATAATTACCGGCTGTTGCAATTGTTAAACGGGCAGTGGCAATGATTGTTTTGTCGTTAGCCACATACAACAATATACTGCGGTCATCCAATTCGTCATAGAGCTGATTTTCTGCTGAGTGATTAATTATCGGCTTGGCCATTTCTTCTACATACACTTGATACCGCAGTTTATAGATTTCTTCCTTTTCCCAAGTATGGGTGGCGATGTGTACTTTAAATGTGTCACTGTCCCTTTCATTCCAGTCATTTTTTTGTGGAGCTTTCATAAGCATGTGTAAACACTCTCCTTCTTTAACTTTTTATTAGGTTGATTATTGACGTTTTTTAGAAGACATGGCCATCACCCGCCTTTCATAGAATGGTGTATGGTGAACCCTGAACGTATGTTTCAGGAGAAAACCCGGATAAACAAAAAGAAGCCCTGTATAGGGCTCCTTTATCATGCGAGTCAGAGTGATGAAAGCTATGAAGCTTTAAATATAATCCGGAAAGTGGTTCCTGTCGGTCCTGTTTCTATCTGGATGCTTGCCTGATGGTCATCGGCAATCCGGTATACTACAGCAAGTCCGATGCCGGTTCCATTTTCCTTGGTGGTCAAAAACGGTTTTCCGATGTTTTCCAGAACGTGGGGAGGAATGCCTTTGCCCTGATCCTGTATAACGAGCACCACTTCACCCTGGTCGTTGACCAAGGTGCGGAGAGTGACCGTCCCGCCCGGGTCCATGGCTTCCAGGGCATTGCGGACTAAATTTAAAATTAACTGGCGCATCTCTTTTTCGTCCAGCCGGATGTCCGGCAGCAGGGCAAGACAATAGCGGATCTCCTTGCCGGAGGCGTTGGCATTGGCGGTAATTAGAGGATGCAAATCTTCGATAATCTGATTTAATTGGCAGGGCTTTAATTCCCGTGCTTTGTTCTGGCAGAGGGATAAATATTCTTTGATAATCAGGTTGGAACGTTCCAGTTCACTGATCAATAAATTCAATTGATCTTTATACTGCGTAAAAGCGGGCCTTTTCAAAAAAAGCTGCAGATAACCCTGTACCGTTGTCAGGGGATTTCTGATTTCATGCGCCACATTGGCGGCCATTTGCCCGACGGTATTCAGCCTGTCCAGGCGGGAAACATCCTGTTCTAATTTCTTGCGGGTGGTAATATCGCGGATAATTCCCTCAAAACGGATACAGGCACCTTTTTTGTCATAAATCGGCACCGTACTCTGTTCTATCCAGATGAGCGCTTGATCCCGCCGGATAAAACGGAGGGTCAGCGGATGGTCCGCGTAAGCAGCCGGATTATGCAGCAGGGATTGCAGTAAAAAGGCATCGCCAGGATGAACCAGGGAAAAAAACATATCGGGATTTTGATAATAGTGCTCAGCGGGATAACCGCTCAGCTTTTCGATTGACGGACTGATATATTCGAAGGAATGCTCCGGTACCAGCCGGTACAGGTAAATGACATCGGCGGCGTTTTCCGCCAGCAGGCGATAGTGTTGTTCCTTAACGCTTAAATCGTGGAAGCTTTTTTCCAGGTACAGAATGAGAGTGCCCAACGAGATGATAAAGCGCAGCAGTCCGCTGATGAGAAAGCCCCAGGGGGCAAACCAGGTGACGGTAAGCAAGAAAGGCATGTCCAGCGTATGGATACCCAGACCGGCAAAAGCAAAACCAACGATATTTTTGCCCCAACTTTTAATTGGTAGGTTACGGATAAACCGAAAGCCATTCCAAAAATCAACACAAGCGACGAATATACACGAGGGAAGCAGTTGAAGAATAAACGGAGCTTTTAAATAAAAAGCAGTATCGGTAAATATAGTGACTGCCAAAGCCCAGTAAAACCAATATCTGCTCATTTTTCTTCCGAGAAATCTGCTGGTGGCATATGTGAGCAACAGATAGTTGAACATCACGATAAACAGTACAGTGGCAAACATCGGTGTAGACATCTGGTGAAAAGGAGTACTATATAGAAGGTTTATAATAAAATGAACCAGCCAGAAAATAGCCCACAATCCCATATAGTTCTGTCGATACAATGTATACAGGAAAAAATACACGCACGTTACGGCCAAGGTAGCCGAAACAGTGGCAATGATGGAAAGCTCGTAAAAAGTCATCGCGATACCCCGTTTATGTTATAAACGAATTTTATTTGCAGATGAATACCATATATTTAATTATACATGGATAATTGAATATTGGATATATTTTGTAATAAAACCTCATACTAAATAAATTGGTGTAGAGTTTTGCAGGCTTTGAGAACAGAAAGGAACCGAACTACTGTTTTACCTGAAAAAAAGGTAAAACAATTTAAAGGAGAGATAACTGTGGTTTGAAAATAGGCCGTTGGAAGCTTTAGAAAATAGACCTGGAAGGATAGGTTAAGTCGAAAAAGTCTTGACATTGAATTCAAAATATGGTAATATATCTTTAATTCAATTGAGGCTGATCAGACGAACTGAAGGCTAAAGATTTTCGTTAACGAAAATTCTTTAGCCTTTTTATTTTGGCTTTTTAGGATAAAACTGTTTTGGCAGTTTCCCTATTAAGTAAATGAATATATGGGAGGGATTCATATGAGTCAGATTGTGGTAAAAAATCAGCCGCCGGTTCTTAATGCCTGGCTCAAGAAAGAAGATTCCTGGGCAATGATTATCGCTTTAGGCTTGATTTTTCTTACGACAATTGCTTTTTTTGCAGGAGGAAGCGGATTTTTTAAAATTATGGCCGTCACTGTTCCAGGGTGGTCAGCTGCCGGTAAGCTGACTGCAGGGTTAGGAGAAAATCTAGCAGATCTTATCTATCTTTATTTATTTTTTGCAGTTGTACTCAGTATTGGCGCTCAGGTTATGGGTTATAGGGGCAAACGGCTTGCCGTCGGATTTGCTGCGGCGGGGTTTCCGGGCAGATGAGTTTCGGTTGTTTTTCGAATATACACGTCAATGGGGTGTATTATAACAGAAGAGTTGGCTGATCAGTCTACAGACCGAAGGCTAAGCAGATTCGTTCATGAATGTTGCTTAGCCTTTTTATTTTGAGGAGATGACAGAGAAAGAAGGTCAGACGAAAGTGAAGAAACTAATACCATGGCTGTCGGTATTGTCCGTTATACTGGCAATGGCCGTAGATGCCGGCATGGAGAATGCCGGCGGGCATATGCCGGCCCAACATCCGTATTTTATCTATTTACTGGGGCTCTTTGTGATAGCGCTTACCACGGTTACCATTGCCTCTTATGTTAACAGCAGGGCAAGAGCATGGCTTGAAGAAAAAAACCTGTTTATTGCTGTTACGGTTTTGTTCTTGAATGTACTGAATATCGTAACGAAAAAATTTGGGCTGCTGCCTGTGATATACTTTCCGTCGCTGGACAAGATACTGGGCGTCATTGTGGAGGACCGGGAATTTCTCGCTCTTTGCCTCGCTTCTTCCGGTGAACTTTTGTTCACGGGCTATGTTTTCGGAGCACTGGCCGGCTTTGCCACCGGCATTGCCGTGGGGTTCAGCAAGCCGGCAGCTTACTGGGTCAATCCGCTGATCCGGGTTCTGGGTCCTATTCCGCCTACAGCCTGGATTCCTCTGGTTTTAATCAGTTTTCCCACGACTTTTTCCGCCAGCGCATTCTTGATAGCGCTTGCCGTCTGGTTCCCCACCGCGGTTATGACCAGCAGCGGTATCCTGAATGTACAGAATGCCTACTTTGAAGTTTCCAGTACGCTGGGAGCCGGAAAGTACTGGCAAATCTTCAAGGTAGGCGTGCCTGCCGCTATGCCGCATATGTTTCTCGGTCTTTTTAACGGTACCTGCGCTTCTTTTATCACCCTGATGACGGCGGAAATGCTGGGCGTCAAGAACGGGATTGGCTGGTACATCAACTGGCAGAAGGAAATGATGGCTTATGCGAATGTATATGCCGGACTGATCCTGATTGCCATTACGTTTTACATATTGATTACGCTGCTGTTTAAGGTGCGGGACCAGGTACTGGTATGGCAGAAGGGGGTCATAAAATGGTAGGGGAGATCAGGATCGAGGGAGTTGTCAAACGGTTTCCCCGGCAAGGCGCCGACGATATTATTGCGCTCAGCGGTATCGACCTTACTATCGGGGCAGGGGAGTTTATTTCGCTCATTGGCCCGTCGGGCTGCGGCAAATCGACGCTGCTCCGGCTGATTGCCGGACTGAACGGTGCGGATGCAGGCAGGCTGCTTATTGACGGAGAGGAGATCAGAAAGCCCCATTATGAACGCGGCCTGGTATTTCAAAATCCGATGTTGTTCCCCTGGCTGAATCTTTACGACAATGTGGCTTTCGGACTGCGGGCCCGCCGCCTGTATAAACAGAACCGGGCGGAAGTAAATAAGTTCCTTGACCTGGTAGGCCTGTCCGCTTTCCATAAGTCGTATCCGCACCAGCTTTCCGGCGGGATGGCCCAGCGGGCGTCCCTGGCCCGGGCCCTGGTCAATCATCCCAAGGTGCTGCTGCTGGATGAGCCGCTGGGCGCGCTGGATGCTTTTACGCGGATGAATATGCAGGACGAATTGATCCGGATCTGGCAGGAGCAGAAAAACACGATGATTATGGTGACTCATGATGTGGATGAAGCCATCTACCTGTCGGACCGGATTATTGTTATGACGCCGCGTCCGGCCAAGATTGAAAGCTGCATTCCGGTCAGACTTTCCCGGCCGAGGGCCCGCGGCAATCCGGAGTTTCTTCAGCTGCGTTCCAAAATACTGGGGATATTGAATTTTGCCGGCAGTGTCAAAGAACCAAACTATTATTTATAAAGAGGTGAGCGTATGAAAGTAAGAAAGAAAATGGCCCTGATTGCGGTAACGGTGATAGCATCGCTGCTGCTGACTTCCTGCGGGCAGAAACCAGTTGCCAAAACGGAAGATTTTGTACTTAAGATCGGCTACAGCGGCAGTTTATGCGAAGCGCCCGTGCATATGGCCGTGGAAAAGGGGTATTTTGCCGAGGAGGGGTTAAAGGTTGATCTGATCAAACTGGCGCCGGGAACTTCATTTGAGGCGATTACCGCCGGCAAAATAGATGCCAGCTTTGGTTTGCTGGCCAGCCTGATGCAGCCGCTTTCCAACGGGCTGCCCATCAAAGTAACAACCGGTTTGCATACCGGCTGCGACAAGCTGCTTGTTCCCAAAGACTCCGGGATTAAAACCCTGGCGGATTTAAAAGGCAAACGTATCGGTGTTCCCAGTATGACCAGCAGCCCGATTATTTTTGCCAAACGGGCGCTGGCCGATGCCGGAGTTGGCGTAAGTGAAAAAAATATGCAGGTTGAATTTGCCGTGTTTAGTCAGAGTGATCTTCCCATTGCCCTGAAAAACGGTTCGGTGGATGCCATTGCGATCAACGATCCGACCGCTGCCGTGGCCCAGAAGGAGTATAATCTCAATACGCTGGTCGATTCGGCGGTGACCGAGCCGTACCGGCAGCAATATTGCTGCTCGGCCTTTGTCCGGGATGATATAGCCAAGAATCATCCGGAAATTGCGGCGAAATATACCCGCGCCATGCAGAAGGCCAGTGCCTGGATACAGCAAAACCAGGATGAAGCGGCAAAAATTCAGGTTGATAAGAAATGGGTTGCCGGCGATGCCGCATTTAATGCCAAGGTACTGAAAACCTACAACTATATCCCGTCGGTGAAAGGCGCTTACGATGCTTTCGGCATAACCGCCAAGCAGCTGCAGCAGGTTGGCATGCTGAATGATAGCGTGGATGTGGAAGCATTGCGTAAAAACAGCTTTGTATTTTTCGATGATGTTCCGGATACCGTTTCCCGGTAAAACGGTATCCGGTCAAGGCCCCAGGGTACATGCTGAGAGGATACAGCATTGCTATTCGGCGATGATTGTGTATAATTTAGGTAATCGGCCTAAAGGGGGAAGGTTATCGTGAATTTGTCTGTGCCGGAATCGTATTTACGCGCAGTTGCCTTATTACGTGAAGAAATGGGGAGTCATTGTGCAGGTTATCCGTTTTCCCTGCCGATTTTTGCCGAATTTGAGGAATTAGAATTTGATCCCTGTGTTACCATTCTTGTTGGCGAAAATGGAGCAGGAAAGTCAACCTTATTAGAAGCAATCGCTGTGGCATGGGGATTTAATCCGGAAGGCGGAACCCGGAACATGAGATTTTCGACACAAGATACGCATTCGGTCCTGTATGAATACCTCCGTCTGATAAAGGGGGTTAAAAAGCCGAAGGACGAATTTTTTCTACGGGCGGAAAGTTTTTATAACGTAGCAACTCAGGCCGATCATTATGATGTCAGCGGCTATTATGGCGGATCGTTGCATTCAAGATCTCACGGAGAGGCTTTTTTCGCAACGTTTATGAACAAATTTAAAGGCAAAGGATTGTATCTTTTAGATGAACCGGAAGCAGCCTTATCGCCAATGCGTCAAATGGCAATCCTGGCAAGAATTCATGAATTAGTTAAAAAGGAATCGCAATTTATTATAGCTACCCATTCGCCAATTATTATGGCCTATCCCGGAGCAAAAATATTACAGCTATCCGATCATGGCATAGAAGCTATTGCCTATGAAGCTACAGAGCATTATAGAGTTACGAAGCAATTTATGAATAATCGTGAAAGTATGTTAAGTATATTGCTGGAGTAGACAAGGCTCCTGCCCGGTTTGGTTACTTTTAGACCGGAGCGGATACAACTGTTTGTGCATACTAATTTTATTGACAGTAAATATATCCCAATTTATAATTAATTTAGCAGCAGTTAATGTGAAATAAATCACGTACAGGGGGTATATGGTAATGAAGAGATTTACAATTCCACGTGATATTTACTTTGGAAGGGGCTGCATGGAAGAAGTGGTAGGCAGCCTGACCGGAAATCGGGCAATGATCGTAACCGGCGGCAGTTCCATGCAAAAATTCGGGTTTCTCCGGCGGGTGGAAGCCAGTCTGAAACAAGCTAACATGGAAGTTAAGATTTTTGAAGGGGTAGAACCTGATCCTTCGGTGGAAACGGTTATGAGGGGTGCACAGGTTATGCGCGAATTTAAGCCGGACTGGATTGTTTCCATCGGCGGCGGCTCACCGATTGATGCGGCGAAAGCCATGTGGGTCTTCTATGAGCATCCGGAGTTATCTTTTGAGGATATCAAAGATCCTTTCTCCATTCCGACATTGCGGAAAAAGGCCCGGTTTATTGCTATTCCTTCCACCAGCGGTACAGCGACTGAAGTGACCGCATTCTCGGTAATCACAGATTACAATACTAAAATAAAATATCCGTTGGCTGATTATCATATTACTCCCGATATTGCCATTGTGGACCCGGAACTGGCTGATACGATGCCGCCGCAGCTTGTTGCCCATACCGGAATGGATGCTTTTACCCATGCGCTGGAAGCCTACGTGGCCACAGCACGGTCGCCGTTCACCAATCCACTGGCATTAGAAGCGTTAATCATGATAAAAAAATACTTAATCAAATCCTACCACGGTGACCAGGCTGCCCGTGAGCAGATCCATATCGCCCAGTGTCTGGCCGGTATGGCATTTAGCAATGCACTGCTTGGTATCACCCACAGCATGGCACACAAAATCGGCGCCCTGTTTCACATTCCGCACGGCTGCGCCAATGCTATTTTAATGCCCTATGTTATTGCCTTCAATAAAAAGAAAGCCCTGGAGTTATATGCGCAGGTTGCGGCTGCACTGGACCTGCCCGGTAATTCGGAAAACGAGAAAGTTGACAGCTTGATTGGCTATATTCGAAAGTTGAGTCAAGAACAGAACATACCTCTTTCTTTAAAAGAGGCGGGAGTAACGGCAGAACTGTTCGAACAATCCCTGGACAGCATTGCCGCAAATGCAGTTGCCGACCCCTGTACTTCTGCCAATCCCCGACCGGTTGACGCAGCGGCCATGAAAAAATTATTTACCTGTGCCTTTCAGGGGACAAATGTAGATTTTTAAGGTTAAACATAACAGTATCTTCAAAATTTCGTAAGCCTAAAATCCCGGTGCCGGTTTCCTCAAACGTAGGGTGAAGAGTTCCTGGACTAGATTGAATAATGAGGAAAAGGAAAAATAATAAAACGTCTTGAGTGTAAATATGCTCAAGACGTTTTATTATTTGCCTAGCAAGGGCAAATTTTATTCGATAAAACCACCAAATTATCAAAAATTTACCACAATTATATAGCGAAAACTAATAAACTGTAGCTGGTACTTGCATTAAAATGCTGGAGAGTGAATGAATGAAAAATTCAGAGATAATTAAGCAAATGACTTTGGAAGAAAAGGCCGGACTCTGCTCAGGTGCCGATTTTTGGCATACTAAAGCAATTAAACGGTTAGGAGTGCCGGCAATTATGCTGACGGATGGGCCGCATGGACTGCGTAAACAAGAAGGGACAGGGGATCACCTCGGCCTTGGTAAAAGTGTACCGGCAACTTGTTTTCCTACAGGGGTAGCCGTGGCAAGCAGCTGGGATACGAAACTTATCGAACAAATGGGCAGGGCGATTGGTGAAGAAGCAGCCTTTGAAAACGTCGGCGTGGTGCTAGGTCCCAGCATAAATATAAAGCGCAGCCCGCTTTGTGGGCGCAACTTTGAGTATTTGTCGGAAGACCCATACTTAACCGGGAAATTGGCAGCTGCATATATCAAGGGTCTGCAGGCAAACGGCGTTGGAGCCTCTGTTAAGCATTTTGCTGCAAACAATCAAGAGATGCGCCGTATGACTATCAATACCATTGTTGATGAACGTGCTATGCGGGAAATCTATCTGACTGCTTTTGAAATAGCAGTCAAAGAAGCCCGGCCTTGGACAGTCATGAGTGCCTACAACAAACTAAATGGCACATATTGCAATGAAAACACCTGGCTTATGAAGATTTTAAGAAACGAGTGGGGGCATCAGGGCCTTGTGGTGACCGACTGGGGGGCAGAGAATGAGCGTATAGACGGTTTGCTCGCCGGAAATGAACTGGAAATGCCTTCTTGCCAGGGGCAAAGTGATGCTAAAATAGTAGCGGCAGTCAAAGCCGGAATTCTGGATGAACAGGTATTGGATAAGTGCGTAGATAGACTGTTAACACTCGTCTTTAAAGTAAAGGCGAATCGAAAAACTGATAAAACCTACAGTAAAGAAGCACATCATGCTTTGGCCTGCCAAATAGCCGAACAATCGATGGTTTTATTGAAAAATGAGGATGAGTTTTTGCCATTGACCTCAAATTTGAAGATCGCCGTGATTGGAGATATGGCAAAACACCCTCGCTATCAAGGGGCGGGCAGCTCAGTCATTAATCCGACTCAGTTAAAAAACGCTTATGATGCTATAAAGGCACTAAGTGCAGAAATAAGCTGGGCACAAGGCTATCACCGGAAAACGGAAATTGTGGATGAGTGGCTTGTCCAGGAAGCCTGTGATATTGCCAGAGCAGCCGATGTGGTTTTAGTGTTTGTGGGTTTGACAGAAATATTTGAATCGGAAGGATTTGATAGAACGAGTCTTTGTTTGCCGCAAAACCAGAATGTTTTAGTTAGCGAAATCAGTAAAGTAAACAAGAATATTGTGGTGGTTTTATCCGGCGGAGCGCCTGTTGAGATGCCTTGGTTACATGAGGTTAAGGGGTTGCTGAATGCGTACCTTGGCGGACAGGGCGGCGGGACGGCAGTTGCAAATCTATTATTTGGCAAGGTCAATCCCAGCGGCAAGTTAGCGGAAACTTACCCATTATGCCTTGAGGATACCCCTTGTTACAACAACTACCCCGGTTCAGAACAGTGTGTCGAATACCGTGAAAGTATCTACGTCGGCTACCGCTATTACGATACGGCTAAAAAATCGGTTTTGTTTCCGTTCGGATACGGCCTTAGTTATACCCGATTTTCTTATTCAGATTTGACTATTGAAAAGCGAAAGATTGTTGATACTGAAACAGTAAAAGTATGTTTTAAAGTCAAAAATGCAGGGGCGTATGATGGTGCTGAGATAGCGCAACTTTATGTGTCCGCTGTGAAGAGCAGTATCTTCAAAGCCCAGAAAGAGCTTAAGGGCTTTAAAAAGGTATTTTTAAAAGTCGGTGAAGAAAAGAAAATTACCATAACGTTAGATAAACGCTCTTTTGCTTATTATGATATACGTTGTAAAGATTGGCAGGTAGAAAGTGGCGATTATAAAATTTTGGTCGGCGCGTCCAGCAGGGATATTAGGCTGGATAGTATGATTACTGTAACTTCAAGCACAGACTGGGTCCCTCCTGCCGAGGATAGAGAAGCAGCTGTCAGTTATACCAATGCAGATATTGTAAACGTATCTGACAAGGAATTTTCCGTTTTGCTTGGTTGTGAGACAGCGGCGGCAATGGATGAGGGTAAGGTTTTTACTGCCAATAGTACCATTGAGCAAGCAAGAGATACCTTTGTCGGTAAGATTATTTATAATTATGTGCAAAACAATATAATCAAAAAAGGGATTCAGGAAGCCGATACAAACAAAGTGATGAATGCCCAGGTTACACTGCAAATGCCACTGAGAGCATTCGGCCGGATGAGTGGCGGTATAATGAATGAACAGATGGTAGACGGCTTTGTAATGATATTGAATGGAAAACTGTGTAAGGGTATCTGGAGGCTGCTGAAGGGTGCTATACATAGGAAACATGTATGATACCGACTATGTTGGTTAGTAGAACAGATGATGTAGTCTGTCCTGTTGGGGGCAGGCTATTTTTCTTGGAGTGACGTGATCTGGGTTTTCCGGTTTGTCTAATTGTAGCCGTATTTGAAGAATATTACCAATTTCTAAAAAAAATACAATCAATAAATTTGTTGCGTGACTAGAATTAGGGTAAGCAGTTTTATGATACACTGTATTTTCCTCAAAAGGGTGGCGACAACCAGCTTGGAAAACAGGTATTTCTTTATGCCGCAGGTATTTGCCGCTAGTAATGGGAGGCTGACGATTGATTGTATAAGGTTACATTTGCAGAAAGGCATAAATATTTTATGAAAATGGCTATGGGGTTGTTAGGGCGGCTTTTAACAGCTTTACTGTGTGGAAGGAGGATTGTGTCAGATGAAAAAAAATAAGTTAAAGTATTGGCTTGCTCCGGCGGGTCTGGTATTGCTGTTATTGGCATTTACTGTACACAGCGGATTGCTGGCGGCCAATCAGTCAAAAGAAATGACCGTTACGGCAAAATCGGTTAGTGTCACTGTCAGTTCGGCCAGTATAGAAAAGAAAATCCCTAAGCTAACGCTGACCGGATCAATAGAAGCCGAGACCTCGGTAATCGTTAGCGCCAAAACAGTCGGTCGTGTGGAAAAGGTTCTGGTTGAGAACGGGCAGCAAGTACAGGCCGGACAGGAACTGGTTAGGCTGGAAAGCGTAGAATTGGCAAATAATGTGCGTAAAGCCCAGCAATCGATAGAATCTATGCAGGCCGCCTATGATAATGCCGAGGCTGATTATAATCGTACTTTGCAGGTGTATCAGCAGGGTGGTATATCGAAACAAAGTTTGGACAGCGCACAAAAGAGCCTGCGTCAGGCACAAAGTGAATTGTCCAGCGCTTATGCAAATTTAGATACGGCCAACAGCTTATATACCGACGCTGTTGTTGTTTCTCCAGTGTCCGGACGGGTGGCAGGCAAGTCGGTATCTGTTGGCCAGGTGATAGGGAGTACGGGAACTATGGGGAATTCGGCACAACTGATGACCGTTGAAAATATTCAGCAAGTATACGCTGTCGTTAACGTTGAGCAAAAGGATATGGGGGCAATTCAAGCAGGCATGGAGGCGGAAGTGACGGTTGATGCCTATCCGGGAGAAGTGTTTAAAGGAAGAGTAGAAGTGATTAACCCGGTTGCCGAAACTTCCAACCGCATGTTTAAAACCAAAATCAAACTGGACAACGCGGCCGGTAAATTAAAGCCCGGAATGTTTGTTAAAGTCAACATTGTCATTGGTGCTGAAACGCAAGTACTGGCCGTTCCGCAGTCTGCCATTTATCAGAAACAGGGACTGTACTATGTATTTGCTGCCGAAGGAGGAAAGGCCATTCGCAAGCTAGTGGAAATCGGTGAGTTATTAGGAGAAAAAATTGAAATTAAATCAGGCATACCGGAAAATACCAGAGTTGTTACCAGTAATATCAATAATTTAAAAGACGGCGATAGTTTGCTGATAGACGAATAAAGGAGCTCACAGATGATACTGACAAATATCAGTTTAAAACGGCCTGTATTTGCTTCGGTAACCATTTTGGCGCTGGTTCTCCTGGGGCTGGTTAGTTATACATCCTTGAATCTGGAAGAATATCCGGATGTAACTTTTCCGGTAGTAACAGTCACGGTGGAATATCCAGGTGCTAATCCTGAACAGGTCGACAGCAAGATTGTACAAAAGATAGAAGATGCGGTAAGCTCGGCTCAAGGGGTAAAGCATATTACATCAAATGCCTATGAGGGCATGGCCTATACCATTGTCGAGTTTACTCTGGAAACATCGCCTACTGTAGCGGCACAAGACGTGCGTGATAAAATTTCCAAGATCCGCGGCGATTTGCCGGATGATGCCGAAGAACCGGTTATCAGCCGGTATGATCCTACCCAACTGCCGGTTATTACGGTTGCCTTGACCGGTGACTTGACAATACGCGAAATGACCACGTTAGTGGATGACATCATTAAAAAAAGATTTGAAGCCATCAATGGTGTTGGGGAAGTTACTGTAAAGGGCGCTCTTACTAGAGAAATTGATATTAATCTTGATAAAGACAAGGTAGCTTCGTATGGATTAGCTGTTTCCGATATTCTTGCCAGTGTTCAGAGTGAAAACATGGAAGTGCCGGGAGGAAAACTGACGAAGGGCAACCGGGAAGTCAATATGAGGACAATAGGCAATATCACCGATGTTCGCGATTTTCTCAAAATACCGCTTGTCAAAAAAGATGGAGTGCAGCTTTATCTGGGGAATGTGGCCGATGTTAAGGATGGTACCGAGGAGATGGAAACGGTTGCCAAGTTTAATGGTAAACAGGCAGTCATGCTGGAACTGACCAAACAGTCGGGTGCTAATACCGTGGAAGTGGCTAAAGCCTCCCAAAAAGTATTGGAGGACCTACGCAAGGAAATTCCGCCAGGAACGGAACTGACTTTGGTTAAAGATAATTCAGAAAAAGTTCTGGAGTCGGTGGATGATGTATTATTCAATCTGGTAATCGGCGGGCTGCTGGCCGTTATTATCGTATTTATGTTCTTAGGCAATTGGCGCAGTACCATGATTAGCGGCATTACCATTCCGGCATCCATTATCTCTACCTTCTTTGCCATGAAGATTTTTGATTTTACCCTTAATGTAATGTCTTTGCTGGCGCTGTCCCTGGTAGTAGGAATTTTAATTGATGACGCAATTGTTGTTATTGAAAACATAGTAAGGCATATGGAAATGGGTAAACCGCGACTGCGGGCGGCTGCGGAAGCCACAGAAGAAATTGGCCTGGCGGTAACGGCTACTACCCTGACACTGGTAGCGGTCTTTACGCCAGTAGGCATGATGACGGGTATTGTGGGCCGGTATTTTAAACAGTTTGGTATTACGGTAGCCTTTTCGGTGTTGGTTTCTCTCTTTATTGCGTTTACCCTGACGCCCATGCTGTCGGCAAAGTATTTGGATATTGCCCACGGGGAAAATAAAAACTGGCTGGGGCGAATGCTTCATTCCTGGAATGCCGCTTTTGACCGGCTAACAGAAAAATACGGTATATTGTTACGAAGAGCTATGCAGCATCGATTGATTATCTTAGGTATTGTGCTGGTTTTATTTGTGGGAAGTCTGGGGTTAGCCAGCTTTTTGGGATCAGACTTTATTGCTAAATCCGATCAGGGTGAATTTACGGCTACGATCGATTTGGATGCCGGTACCAGTGTTGCAGGGGCAGCGGCTATTGCTGATAAAGTAACTGAGTATATGAAGGAAATACCGGAAATCGTGATTGTGCAAAGTACAGCCAGTGTAGATAACGTAAAGATATATGTGAAATTAACTCCAAAACAGCAGCGTCAACGCTCGATTACTGCAATTATCAGCGAGTTGCGGGAAAAAACCAGTCTCATGCCGGGAATAAAGGCAGCCTATTTGGAAGCCAGTTCCGGGGGAGAAGAGTACCCTGTCCAGATTGTTATCCAGGGAGAATCGGTTGACAAATTAGGTGAGATTGCTGATCAAGCGAAAACGATCATGGAACAGACCCCAGGTGCTGTCGATGTCGTGTCTTCGTATAAACCCGGTAAACCGGATGCGCAGATTGTGGTAAAACAAGAGCAGGCTGCAGATTTGGGTGTCTCAACATCCAGCATTGCTAGTACGTTGCGTACCATGTTTAACGGCACTACGGTCGGACAATATAAGGACGGTGACGACAGTTATGATATCGTTGTAAAGTTAAAAGAAGAAAATCGCACAGGCATTCAGGATGTCAGTGGAATTTATTTGGCAAGCTTGCATACCGACAGCAGCAATAAAGTCAACTTAATTCCCCTCTCACAGGTTACAAATACGGTATATTCTACGAGCCCAAGTCAAATTGACCGCTATGACCGTCACAAACAAGTGAAACTGACGGCGAATTTGCAGGGAGTTTCACTGGGAGAATTTAATACGAGAATTATGAATGACTTAAAGCAGATCGAAATGCCTCCAGGGTATCAGTTTGTGGCAATTGGCGAGGCAGAGCGTATGGGAGATACTTTCAGCGCCATGGTGGTAGCCTTGGTGTTGGCCGTCAGCTTTATCTTTTTTGTCCTGGCGGCTCAGTTTGAAAGTTATATTGATCCGTTTTCCATTATGTTGTCCTTACCCTTGGCCATTATCGGAGCTATTTTAGGACTGCTCGTCATGCACGGCACACTCAGCATTATGTCTATGATTGGAATCATCATGCTGATGGGGCTGGTGACGAAAAACGCTATTTTGCTGATTGATTTTGCCAAGCAGCGTATGGCGGAGGGAATTGAACGCAATGAGGCTTTGATTGAAGCCGCTCATATTCGTATGCGGCCCATTATGATGACTACCGCGGCCATGGTATTCGGTATGTTGCCGTTAGCCTTTGGCTTTGGTCCCGGAGCTGAAGCACGGGCACCGATGGCCCATGTTATTATTGGCGGTCTGATCACTTCTACTATTCTGACATTAGTAGTTATTCCGGTTATATATACTTTGCTGGATGATGCAAAGAGCCTGTATGTGAAACGTAGGGAGAGCATTTCATAACATACAGGAGTACCGGAGTTCAGACTGATTTAAATAGCAGCATAATGGCTTTGGGGGATTCAATAAATGATTATAAGGGGTGCTTTGATTGTGAAAATTACCAGTATTACCGATGTGAACGCTTTTATGAAGGCGGTTGATACCTGTCAAGGCAAAGTGGAACTTGTAACAGCAGAGGGCGACAGACTGAATTTGAAATCGAAATTATGTCAATACATTTCTATGGTCAAATTGGCTCATTTTGTGGCTGCATCGAATACTATTGATCAGACGAACGTTTTGAATGATATTGAAATTGTTATTACCAATCCAGATGATATACCCCTGTTAACTCCCTATCTCACTGTAAAATAATTTATTTACATCTTAATGGAATTACTCAAATATACTTTTTGTAGAAAATGAAGGCAAAATAAATCGTTACTAAATGAAGATATTTCATTTAGTAACGATTTGTCTTCCCAGGGAGGTTACTTTAACAGTAACCCTATTGAAATTCCGGACTCATGTCCTATTATTGAGCTTGCGCTACGATGTCTTGCCAAGCAGTTTGCAGGGCATTATAGGCATCATCTGAATCGGGCAGTTTAGAAACCTTAGTGGCGTCGGATGTTTTCAGCAACTGGTCGGAATAGGTGTTAGCGTCGTCAAGCAATTTTTTAAAAGACGTTTTTTGGGCATCCGGTACATAAGCTAATGAATCATAAGTAAGCTCAACTTTAACCATCTGATTATAGTATGGAGTAAGTTTAGCGCTTGTTACTTCCCCGTTTTCCAGGGTTACAGTCAGTTTATAAGAGATTTTCCAATCATTAACAGGTGTAGTAGCAATATAAGTACCATCAATTAACCCCTCCGCACTTACCAGCCCGGTAAAATACGTCATAAGTAAAATAAATGTCATGGCCAACACTGTAATCCTTCCAAATTTTTTCATGAGAACTCCTCCTCTTATTATTAGCAAATCAGTAGGGCAGCCAGGATTTTGTCAAGCGGATTATTTTATTGTCAAAGTACCTGGGAAGTCATTTCAAGTTAATTGTATTAATTTTCGAAAAATACTGTTAGGATTATTTTTATGATTTGGTAATTTCTGAGTATGTTAGGTTGAAATTTTAAGATACAGCGGATAGTATGTGGCGGTTGTGCTTTTATGAAAGGGTGATTAGATGGAGGAGTATCAGAAACTATGCCGTTTTTTCTTTGAAGCGACCCGTCTGCCCTTGGCTGTATGTGACGGAGAGGGCCAGGTACAATTTTATTTTCCGGAAATCTCCTTACAATTGATTCCTGCTGGCACTAAAATCTATATTGATGAATATAGGGAAAGAAATTTGCATATGTACCAGCCGCTCATTAAAAATATCAAATCCCGGTACTTTTTTACGTCATAGTAATGGGAAATAATGAGTAGGAGGCAAAAAATGAAGCCAATTGCTTTGAAATGTGAATATCTAATCAATCTGCTTGGAATTGACATAAAAAAACGAGATTGTATTGGCAATTCACGGTGGAAGAAGGCTATTTTGGTTTTAAGCAGAAAGCCTATCAAATTATAGCTGCTGAAGGTCTTGCCGAATTGGAGAATGGACAGCTTAAATGGGACTCGGGTAAAGTAGCAAGTGATGAATGTATTCATATCCCCTATGGTGGTCAGGAGTTGAAAAGTCGCCAAAGAATTTACTGGAAAGTTAGGATATGGAACGAAAAGCAAAAATAGAACATTCTTCTCTGTTTTATAAATCCCAAATGACTGAAATTCCGATACCATGTCTGTGAAAAGACAAGAATATTTATATAAGGATCTCTACAAAAATCTAAAAATAATACAATTAATTTCCTTAGACAAATATTAATATAAAACAGAAAAGAAAGGTGAGAAATAAGCTGGGAATATATTATAAACAATGAAAGGTAGGAAAGGTGAGAAGGATGAAAAGGGGAAAGACTATAACAACAGTAGTTGTAATTCTTGCGATAATAACAGTTGGCGAGTTTATGTATTTTGGCTATGAGGCTTTCTGGGGACCGTTTAAAGGCCTTACAACATTGAAAATAACCCATCAATATGATACGAAAAGGCAGAACGAAATTGTATTTTATGGAGCATCTAATTTCGCCCGTTGGGACACAATGGAGAAAGACTTGGCTGGTTACAAGGTTCAAAATCACGGGTTCGGTGGCAGTACAGATAAGGACTTGTTGAAATATGCGGACACACTGCTATTTTCGTATAATCCAAGGATTGTTTTTTTTCAGACTGGCTCAAATGATTATGTAGATATGACAGGAACTGATGCAGAAAAGGTTAGCAAAGTTATAGAATACAAACGTGACATGTTTGCAAAGTTCCACGAGCGGCTTCCTAACGCAACCTTTGTGGTTATGAGCGGTTTGCTTTTGCCTGGAAGAAGCGAATATACACCAATGACACAGGAGATTAACCGTCAATTACAGGACATCTGTAATAAACACCACGACTACATGTATTTTGTAGATGCTTCGAAGATGACGTATGATGGCATGAAATACGATGAAACCTTGTTTGTGGAGGATCGTATTCATTTAAATCAAAAAGGTCATGATATATGGACAAAAGACTATATTGTTCCGGCTATCGAGAGGATTATAAAGGAGAAGGCTTTAGAGAGCGTAAGAAAGTAATGATTTGTGTTTCTATTTTCTTACATCTAGCAAAAACTAAGACAAGATAGATTTCAAGGAACAGATATCTTATACTTTTTCTTTCTATCAAAAAGGCACCTTCTATTTTGCGTAAAGGTGCCTTTTTGTCTACAGTCTGAGCGTTGTTTCGTATTTTGGGATTTACCATGGAGTTTGTAAGAAAAAATGTAAAGATTCTGCATATTGGTATAAAAAAGTAATTGAGACTAATGGAGAAATAGTGAAAGGTGGAGGAACTGTTGAAACAGCAAGTATATAATCCCTATTTGCCAAGTTATGAATATATACCGGACGGAGAACCCCATGTTTTTGGAGATAGATTATATATTTTCGGGAGTCATGACCGCTTTAATGGAACCGAGTACTGTCAGAATGATTATGTATGTTGGTCGACTCCTGTGGATGATTTATCTGCCTGGCGGTATGAGGGTGTTATTTTCCGCAAAGATCAGCATCCGTACCAATCAGATAAAGGGTTGCTTTTTGCACCGGATGTTGCGCAAGGCCCCGACGGCAGGTATTATCTTTACTTTTCTGCTGCAGGTTCTTGCATTATATCGGTTGCTGTGAGCGATAATCCTGCCGGTCCGTATGGATATTATGGCGATATTAGAGACGATTCCGGACATGTTCTGGGTTCAAGTAAAGGTGACTATTACCAATTTGATCCGGCAATTCTTATGGACGATGACGGCCGTATTTTTTTGTATTCCGGTTTTAACCCTTTGTTCAGGGAAGAACTGTTAGGCCGTAAGATTGTAGGGGCCTTTGTAATGGAATTGCATCTTGACATGCTTACGGTAAAAGCGGGACCGAAAATAATCATGCCAAGGAAAAATAAGCAGGCCGGGAGGTATAATTTTTTTGAAGCAAATTCTATTCGTAAGATTAACGGGATTTACTATTTTGTATATTCTCCGTATCTTATGGGGTTGTGTTATGCTACTAGCAAATATCCGGACAGAGATTTTGTCTATCGGGGGGTTATCCATTCTAACTCTGATTTGGGGATAAACGGTCACAATTTGAAAAATCCTGCGTATCCTTTAGGTAACAACCATGGCAGTATTGTCTGTATAAACGGACAGTATTATATTTTCAATCATCGAATGACGAATAACAATCAATTTTCGCGTCAAGCTATAGCCGAACCAATTGCTATTGAACCGGATGGAAGTATTAAGCAAGTAGAGATGACCAGTTGTGGACTAAATGGCGGACCATTACATGGTCAAGGGGAATATCCCGCATACATCGCCTGCTGTTTGATGAGGAAACGCTTTTTTGGGGGAATTCAAAATCCATTTAGCAAACCGCCGTATATGACACAGGAAGGTGAAGATCGGGAGGACAATTCCAATCAATATATTGCCTCCATAACGGATGGATGTACTGCCGGGTACAAATATTTTAATTTTGATAAAGCTAGCCGTATTTCAGTGAAAGTGCGCGGGGATGCATCAGGTGAGCTGCGAGTTCAGTTATGCGAAAAAGGAGCGGCGGTTTCCATAATAAAACTTAATATTTCGGGAAAGGATTGGACAGAGTTTTCCGGTGACTTTCAGGTACTGCCTGGTGTTCATCCACTTTTCTTCGTTTATAAGGGAAAAGGGAGCTTTGATTTAATGTCTTTTAGCATCCAGTAAGACTAAGAATTTATGCTTTTTTAACAGTAGAATTCTAAAACGCAGAAGGAGTAGAAGGGGAGAAGAACATGAACAAACTATTTAACAAGTTTATGCGCAGGGTTATAAGCTTTTTTGCGAATAATGACCTTGCCCAGGAACTTACTGGTGGTGTATCAGGTGAAATGATGATAACGCCGGGCATGCCTGAACTTATCCGTGCTGCAGGTGCGGAGGGATGTATATTACTTGCAAATAACGGAGTGCTCCCGTTGGATGCAACAACTACCGTATCCGTTTTTGGCAGAGTGCAGAGAGATTATTTTTATGTAGGCTATGGTAGTGGCGGTGACGTACGTACCCCTTATCAGGTTAATCTAATCGAAGGCCTTCGAAACAACGGTAAAATTAAACTAAACGAAGACCTGGCAGCCATATACGAGGTCTGGTGCTCTAAAAACGAAGCAGACCAGGGATTTTGGGGTCATTGGCCTAGATACTATCCGGAGATGCCATTAAAAGAAGAGGTAGTAAAGGCCGCCGCAGATCGCAGTGATGTGGCAATTATTGTGATAGGCCGTGCGGCAGGCGAGGATCGAGAAAATGTTTTAAAAAAGGGAAGCTATTATCTTACGGATAACGAAATAAAAATGCTCGATCTAGTAACAGCAAATTTTAATAAAGTCATTGTCATTATAAATAGTGGAAATATAATTGATATGGCCTGGACCGAAAAATATGGAGACAAATTAAGCTCGATTCTATTCGCATGGCAAGGCGGGATGGAAAGCGGTAACGCCATAGCTGATGTACTTGCAGGAACAGTCAATCCGTGCGGCAAACTTACCGATACCATTGCCCGCAGATATGAAGATTATCCATCAGGAGCCTTCTTTGGAAACAAGGAGGGGAATAATTACGTAGAAGACATCTTCGTAGGTTATCGGTATTTTGAAACATTTGCTCCTAATAAGGTGCTTTACCCCTTTGGCTTTGGCCTTTCCTACACAACCTTTAAGATAGCCTGTAGCGATGTTAGCCGCGAAAAAGACGAAGTAATCCTAAAGGTACATGTTGCGAACACCGGCAACTTACCGGGTAAAGAAATAGTGCAGGTTTATTGCTCTACACCGCAGGGAAAACTGGGTAAACCCGCAAAAGTACTCGTAGCATTTGATAAAACGGAGCTTCTGAGCCCGGGTAAATCTGCTGAGGTGATGATAAAGTTTAATATAAAACAACTTGCCTCTTACGATGATAGTGGCGTGACAGGCAAGAAATCAGCGTATATACTTGAGCCGGGCAATTATGAAATCCTTCTTGGCAATAGTGTGCGCGAGACCATTAAAGTATGGGAACTTACCATTGCCCTCGACGAGCTGGAGGTAATCAGCCGTGGCGAAGGTGTCATGAATAGTTCCCTTGGAGTAAGAGGTAATGCGGGTGCGCTTGGCGGAGTGACGGAGTCTCTTCGTGCTAAGGGCATTCCTGCCGTTATCACTACAGACGGTCCAGCCGGCATACGTGTCAAAAAGACATGTTCGCTTTTACCTTGTGGTACACTACTTGCTTGTACTTGGAATACAAAGCTGATACAGGATATCTTTCATAAAGTAGGGGAAGAAATGCTGGATAAGGGCAGCGACATGATTCTTTCTCCAGGGATGAATATTCACCGCAACCCGCTATGTGGCCGAAACTTTGAGTATTATTCCGAAGATCCGCTTATTTCCGGTAAGATAGCAGCGGCAGCGATTATTGGTATTCAGCATGATGGTCTTTCGGCATGTCCTAAGCATTTTGCCTGTAACAATCAGGAAACAAATCGGAATTATAATGACTCGCGTGTCAGTGAGAGAGCACTCAGAGAAATATATCTTAAAGGTTTTGAAATTGTAGTAAAGGAAGCTAATCCCCAAAATATTATGACTTCCTACAATAAGATTAATGGGGTATGGAGTCATTATAGCTATGAGCTGGTTACCAGTGTGCTTCGCGGGGAGTGGGGATATCAAGGAAATGTAATCACCGATTGGTGGATGCGTTATGCATCATCGCCTGAGTTTCCTCAAATCGAAGGTAATGCCTATCGTGTGCGAGCGCAAGTGGACGTACTTATGCCCGGCGGAAGAACCGCCTTGAGTAAAAATGGGAAAAATGATGGTACGCTTCTTAAAACTTATGGTAAAAAAGATGGTATTACACTTGGTGAGATGCAGAGAGTAGCAGCCAATATTCTAAAGTATGTTATGAATTCTTCGGCTATGGATAGATGATGGCTGTATACGGTGTTTGCGATGTTTTGCCGTTATCAAATTAAAATATAATGTGGTCAAGGTACTAGAGTGAAAGAGTTGTACAGGCGGATAGGAGAAATACAAATATTATCAAGCGCTGTTCAGAAAACAGCGCATTTATAAATTGAACCATTTTTGATAGATTGGCCCTGATGAAAATTGATACTATTACATCAAGATGCAATTCAAGGAGGGGAAACCATGTACAAACATCATGAGGAGTCAATTCATAAGCTGGTGGAAAATGTACAGTGATAATGCGGATGTTCTAGCCATAATTTTGGGGCTAAAGGCAGGGAAAGAGAAGATTCGGATATCGATGCGATGGTTATTTTGAGCGACCCTGCCTACCAGCAGTATGCGGACGGCCACAAACTAGGCGAAGGTATTTTTGAGGGGTGCACTTATGAAGGCGGCTAAAGTATTTCAACAAAGATTATCTTGTTCAAGCAGCGCAAAGAGGCAGCGAACCCACTAGAAATGCTTTTATCGGCACGAAATGCATTTATCTCGTGGATAAGGAAATTGAAGAACTTATTCAGCGAATTCCTGTTTATCAACTGCATGAAAAGAAGGAAAAGGTGTGGTCTTTTTACAGTGCCTTATTTGTTAATCATGTTTTCTTTTGGGGCGAAGCGGCTAAAAGAAATGATTTGTATTTGAAAACCCGGGTGGCATCCGAGATTGTATTATTTGGGCTGAGACTGATCCTGGCTTATAATAACCGTTTATTTCCCTGTCATAAGTGGCTAATGTCCGCCGTCAATGAAGTGCCCAATAAGCCGGAAGGCATCATAGAAAAAGCCAATACCTTCTTGCAATGCCGACAGATGAAAATAAAGATATTTTTGTTAACAGTATTTTGATGATGGATGATGAGAGTCTGAATGGCCTCAAATTTGAAACTGTCTTTCCCATATACATGGTGGACAATGAATGGTGGTGGTGGAAAAATCGCCCCAATATTGCGGAATGGTAATGCAAAAATTCTACCAAATTCTAAAAATACTACAATTAATATATTGCCAAGGAATTTAAAATGAATAGTAAATAGAGGATGATATGACCATTAGGCAGACTTCTCTGAAGATATAAAATACACGGTTGGTGGATATTTGAATTTCAGTAGAAAAGGAGAATACGTTATGTTAAAGATTATTGAGACACAGTGTGAATATTTTAAGAATCCTATTGGCATTGACAATAAGACCCCGAGGTTTAGTTGGAAATTACTATCGGAAGCAACCAGTACCTATCAGAAGGCATATCAAGTGATTGTAAAGGACGAGAATAGGGTTGTTTGGGATAGCGGCCGAGTGGAAAGCGGCGATACAGCGGGGTGACGATTGCCGATGGCTGGTACAAGGGGAAAGTTTCCATGGGCCGCGGCAATGACTATGGTGATAACCTGGCCCTGCTGTTGCAATTAGAGGTGGAATACGAAGATGGAAAACGGGACGTGATAACTTCTGACGGAAATTTTGTGTATACCTATGAAGGGCCCTATCGTTATGGGGATCTTTTTACTGGCGAAAAGTATGACGCCAGAATGGAGCTTCCCGGCTGGAGTGAAGTGGCTTTTGACGATAGCCGGTGGCAGGCCGTTCACAGGGGAGACTATCCGTATGACGCTAACCGGCACGCGGGGAACGGAAATTACGTTTGAACACAGCGAAATGCTGGATGAGAACGGAAACTACACCTACCCGTTTATGGGAACGAGCCGAGAGCAAAAAAGACGTTTATATCGATGTGGCATACCGGCTTCTGTACCAAACCCTATGTCCGTCATGGCTTTATGAAGTGGAACATGGGGCAACAACGATCTGGGAGTTCTGGGATGCTATTAAGGCCGACGGAAAAGTCGGAACCTGCTCGTTTAACCACTATGCTTTCGGCTGCGTGGGAGATTGGATGTACCGGAATATTCTCGGCATTAACAATGGGGACATTGCTTATCGGAAAATTACCATTCAACCTGATTTTTCGTGCGGATTGACCTATGCGAGCGGATCGTACGAAACAGTGAACGGCAAAGTAGGTGTAGACTGGAAGATAGAAAATGGCAAGAAATATGTTCAGGTTGACATTCCGGTCAATACGACAGCTACGCTGAAACTGGCAGGCAAGGATGATTGTGAAGTGGGCAGCGGTCATTATGAATTTATAATTTAAGATGGGAGGAAGAATCATTATGAAAACTATGGAGTTCAAGTTAACCAATATCAATGTGAAGTTGGAGGCTTATCTCTTGAACAATACCGGAGATTTAGCAAGCATTAAGTCAAGGCCTGCTGTGTTGATATGTCCGGGCGGTGCCTACCGGGTTTGCTCGGAAAGAGAGGCCGAGCCAATCGCCATAGCTTTTTTGGCCGAAGGCTACCAAGCCTTTGTTTTAACGTATTCGCTTAATGAAAACGCAGCATTTCCCAATCCGCTGTATGATGCAGAAGAGGCTCTGACGCTGATCCGCAATCATAGTGAAGAATGGCGGATTAATCCTGACAAGATTGCTGCGATTGGTTTTTCGGCGGGTGGACACGTGGCTGCGGCTTTAGGGACAAGGGGAAAGATACGTCCCAATGCGTTAATCCTCGGGTATCCCTGTGTGCTTTCCTCGATCAGCGAGATTTTGCCTGCACCTGTGCCAAGTTTGGTTGAAGTTGTCGATGAACAAACCCCCCCGACCTTTATCTTTCATACCTTTACCGATGAGACTGTGCCTGTGGCCAATGCCATCCAGTTGGCTAATGCTTTAAATCAAGTAAAGGTACCTTTCGAACTGCATATTTTTCAGAAGGGTTGCCATGGCCTTTCACTGGCAAAAGATGTGACTTCTGCAGGTCATAATCAATTTATTAATCCGCATGTTGCCAAATGGTTTGATCTTTGTGTAAGCTGGCTGACCAACTTGTTCGGCGGACTGGATTATGCCGGCAAAGCAATCAGCGAATATAGCGTGGATGCCGCCCTGGAACTGGTTTGGCCAAATCCGTTGTGCCGGCAAATCATCCTGGAATATATACCGGGGTTTGATCAGGCGCCTCAGTTTGAAGCGGCATTATCGGTATCGCTTAGACAAATCAGCGAGTTTGCCCCAGGGGTGTTCACAAAAGAGCAACTGAACGAGCTGGATAAGCGGCTTAAGGCAGTGCCTTTGGAAATGTAAGATTGAAAATCATACATAAAGGGAGAATTTATTTGAATGACGCAGATAGAAAGCTCACGCGGAAAGAAAAACTGGTTCTTTCCGCCAGCGCTATGACCGGCTCTTTTTTGTTCCAAATGGTGCCAATGTATTTACTGTATTTTTATTCCGACATATTTTTCATTGCGAGAACATCCAGCAGAGGGGGAAACGTTTATGTTCGCATGTAAAAAACTTTTAACCGAATATCAAAGCAATCCGATAGGATTGGATGTTTCCAAGCCAAGATTTTCCTGGCAGTTAGATTCCGAAGAGTACGATACCGTGCAAACGGCTTACCAGATAATCGTGAAGGCCGGGGAAAAGTTAGTGTGGGATAGCACGAAAGTGGCAAGCGACCAGTCCATTCATGTGGAATACGCAGGCGCACCATTGGAAAAAGCCACAGAATATTCCGTTGCAGTAAGGGTTTGGGATAATCATGGCAATGAAGCGGCAGTGCAGGGCCGCTTTGAGACAGGACTGCTTTCCTATGAGAATTTCACGGCCAACTGGATTACCCATACGTTGGCTAATAACGAAGAGGCTTGCCCGATCTTAAGGCGACACTTTACGGTCAAGCAGGCAATCCGGTCGGCCCGCATTTACGCTACGGCATTAGGGCTGTATGAACTGAATTTAAATGACCGGCGTGTAGGTGATGCCTACTTTACGCCGGGGTGGACCAGCTACCATAATCGTCTGCAGTACCAGACCTATGATGTAACAGATCATTTGCGGGATAATAACCAACTGGAAATTATTCTGGCCAATGGCTGGTATAAAGGTGAATTTGGTTTTACAGATCAAAAAAACAATTATGGGGATCGCCTTGCCGCTCTGTTGGAACTTCACATTGTATATGAAGACGGTAGCGAGGAGATCCTTGTTACTGATGAAAGCTGGCAGTGTGCTACAGGCAGTATCCGCTACAGTGAAATTTACCATGGGGAAACGATTGATTCTACCTTTACGACAGCACAGTGGCTGCCTGTAAATCTATATGATTGTCGTAAGGAAGTGCTGATCGCTCAGGAATGTGAATTGGTTAAAATTGTTAAACGGTTACCTGCTATTGCGTTGATACATACTCCGGCTGGCGATACCGTTTTAGATTTTGGGCAAAATTTGACCGGTTTCGTTGAATTCAACGTCAATTGCGCAAAAGGTACTGAGATTGTAATCCGTCACGCTGAAGTGCTTGATAAAGACGGTAATTTTTATACCGAGAACTTACGCACCGCCCAATGCACCGACCGTTTTATCTGCAAGGGAGGCCCCGAAACCTTCCGGCCGCATTTTACCTTCCATGGTTTTCGCTATATTGCGGTAGAGGGGATGGGAGCAGAACTGGCGTTAAGCGATTTCACTGCTTGCGTGTTGCATACCGATATGGAACTGACTGGTAGCTTTACCTGCTCGAACCAACTGGTAAACCAATTGCAGCATAATATTGAGTGGGGACAACGAGGCAATTTCCTCGATGTGCCGACAGACTGTCCCCAGAGAAATGAAAGATTGGGCTGGACAGGTGATGCCCAGGTATTTGCGCGCACGGCGGCCTATAACATGAATGTTGCTCTCTTTTTTACCAAATGGCTGCGGGACTTGGCCGTCGAGCAAACGGAAGAATTTGGCGTTCCTCAGGTTGTACCCAACATCATGGGCGATCAAAAGGGAGTAGCGGCTTGGAGCGACGCTGCAACCATCATTCCCTGGACCATGTATGTCTGCTACGGGGATACTCGCTTACTTTCGCAGCAATATGCCAGCATGAAAGGATGGGTTGAGTATATGCACCGGGAGGCCGGAGATAGCTATCTATGGCAAGCCGGTTTCCAATATGGGGATTGGCTGGCATTGGATAAGGAAGAATTCAGTGATCGAACCGGCGCTACCGACCGGTATTATGTAGCTACAGCCTTTTATGCCTACTCAACCGATCTGGTACGCAAGGCAGCTAAAGTGCTGGGCTATGATCAGGATTATCAAGAATACACAAAACTGTACGAAAATATTATCAAAGCTTTCCGGGAAGAGTATGTAACGAAAACGGGCCGGCTGGTCAGTGAAACACAAACAGCCTGTGTCCTGGCGTTGATGTTTGACTTGGTAGAGGACAAAGACCGCCCCCGCGTGATTGAAACGCTGAAAAACAATCTTAAGAGCCATAGAGACCATTTGGTTACCGGTTTTGTCGGCACGCCGTATATCTGCCATGCGTTATCGGAGAACGGTCTGCATGAAATAGCCGGAAAACTGTTGTTGCGAACCGACTATCCGTCCTGGCTGTATGCCGTTACCAAAGGGGCGACGACCATCTGGGAGCGCTGGAACGGCATATTGCCGGATGGCAGCTTTGAAACAGCCGGGATGAATTCCTTTAACCACTATGCCTATGGTTCCATTGGCGACTGGCTGTATCGCAAGGTTGCCGGTATTGATGCGTTGGAAGCCGGGCATAAGACCATCCGCATTGCCCCGATGTTCGTGAAAGGTTTGACAAGCGCCAAAGGCGAGCTGGAAACCATGTATGGTAAGATTATAAGCTCCTGGAAGTGCAAAGACGGTCGGATTACGATTGATATTGCCATCCCGGCTAACTGTACTGCCAAGGTATCCTTGCCGGAAAAGAGCGGGGAGTTTACCCTGGGGTCAGGGCGGTACCATTATGAATATCCTACCGAAAATAACCTGGAGCTTCAAAAATACACGATGGAGTCCACCCTGCGGCAAATCATGGCCAATCCGCTGGCGGTGGAACTATTGGAGAGAATTTCCCCGGGCTTTGGGGACAATCCCATGCTGGAATTTGCTTTGGACATGACGGTAAATGAGATTTCCGCCGTGGCGCCCGGAACGGACGCGATGTTTGAGCCTATTCTGGTAGAACTTAATAAGGCAGAGTAGCTAGCTTTTCTCATACAATTATTATGCCCATTTTGTCAAAGTATTTGGATTCAAATATTTTCAATATCCTCGTCGAAAAAGGCGAGGTTATTTTTTGTCAATGTTACAAAAAACTAAAAATAATACAATTAATTTTTTTACTGTATGGATTACTATAGAACAAAATCAGTTTGATAGATAAATCTAACAACAAGACAGGAGCGAAATATATGAAGAAGAAAACGGTTTTTTTAACAGGCGCGTCAGGGCATATGGGACATGAAGGTTTTAAACAGCTACTTACTGAGAGAGACCGGCTTAACATTATAGCACTTGTTTTACCGACAAGGAAAGATAAGCAAATTATGTCTAAGTATGAAGACGAGCCGGGTGTAAGAATTGTATGGGGCGATTTAACAAATTATGCAGACGTATTACAGTGTGTGGAGCAGGCCGACTATGTTTTGCATGTAGGGGGAATGGTATCGCCGGCAGCCGATTACCTTCCTTCTCTAACGACAAAAGTGAATGTGGGCGCTGTAAAAAATATTATAAAGGCTATCAAAGCCCAGCCTAATCCCGACAAGATTAAACTGGTATACATCGGAACGGTGGCCGAGACAGGTGACCGGAATCCGCCCATTCATTGGGGAAGAACGGGTGATCCCATAAAAATCAGCATATACGATAATTATGCGATTACCAAGACCATCGCGGAACGGGAAGTCATTGAATCAGGGCTGAAATACTGGGTGTCTTTGCGACAAACAGGAGTGCTGTATCCGGAGCTTTTAAACAATCTTGACCCCATCATGTTTCATGAACCTGTTAACGGCGTATTTGAATGGGTTACAGCCCGGGATTCAGGTCGAATGCTGGTGAATGTTTGTGATGAAAACGTACCTGAAGAATTCTGGCGGCGAGTGTATAATATCGGCGGCGGTGAAAAATATCGCACCACCAATTATGAGTTTATGCAAAAGACGTTGAAGGCAATCGGTATCGAGGACTTTACCAAAGTTTTCGACTTGAACTGGTTTGCTACGAGAAACTTCCATGGGCAGTGGTATGAAGATTCGGATGTGCTGGAAAATTATCTGCATTTCCGCAGTGGGTCAGTCGATGATTTCATTGAGGAATTAAAAACGAAATTACCGTTCAAAATGAAATTAACAAAATATGTGCCGTCAGGTTTTATCAAGAAATTTATCATGGAGCCTGTGGCTAACCAAGAACTGGGTACGATGTACTGGATCAAAAATAATATTAAGGATAGAATTACCGCGTTTTTCGGTTCCATCGAAAAATGGCGGGAGATACCGGGCTGGGCTGAGTATAAAATTGCCAAGCCTTCCCCAACTCCTGTACGGCTGGATCACGGATATGATGAAACCAAACCGAAAACGGAGCTTGACCTGGCCGATATGCAACAAGCGGCTGAATTTAGGGGCGGTCAGTGTCTGGCGGCAGCAATGACAAGAGGTGATTTATATGCCAAACTGCAATGGCGCTGTGCTTTTGGGCATGAATTTGCGGCAAGTCCGGCCCTGGTTCTTTTAGGCGGGCATTGGTGTCCGGAATGTTTGCCTGCTCCCTGGAATTATGATGAGGAAGCGAAACGGAATCCGTTTTTTGCACAAGTCTGGTATCCGCTGCATGATAAAACGGAAGCAAATTATTATGATTCGGATATTATTACGGATATAAAGAAATTATAGCCGGACGGTTTCCCCGTTGCAAAGGCTGCAGATATTCTTTCAACTTTTTTATCTGGGCTTTAGAATAGCTTTCTTAAACGAAGTTTGGAATTAAATCATAGAAAGAATACAAAAATCTAAAAATAATACAATTTCAAAATATTTAAAACGTCTAAAATGATAGAGAGAAAGGGAGAAAACAAAGTCTGTAACAGGAAGGTGTTTTTTCATGGTACAGACCGTAAACAACACAAAGCAGTGCACTATATGATAGTTAAAGAAAGGAGAAAGTGGATGAATCGAGATATAAAGAAGATCGTTGCTCAAATGACTCTGGAGGAAAAAGCAGGGCTTTGTTCCGGTTTGGATTTTTGGCATACCAGGGGGATTGAACGATTGGGTATTCCCTCAATCATGATGACAGACGGACCGCATGGTTTAAGAAAACAGGAGGGGCAAGCCGACCACCTGGGCATTAATAAAAGTGTGCCGGCCACTTGTTTTCCTACAGCCTCCTGCTTAGCTTGCTCCTGGGATGAGGAACTGGCTGAAAAAGTTGGAGTGGCGTTAGGTGAAGAATGCCAGGCTGAAGGGGTTGCGGTTTTACTTGGCCCGGGTGTCAACATCAAACGTTCGCCGTTGTGCGGACGAAACTTTGAATATTTTTCCGAGGACCCGTATTTGTCGGCGAAAATGGCGGCAGCTCATATCAAAGGTGTGCAGAGCCAGGGAGTTGGCACATCGTTGAAGCATTTTGCGGTTAACAACCAGGAACATCGTCGTATGACAGTCAATGCAGATCTTGATGAACGTGCTTTACGGGAAATTTACCTGGCTGGTTTTGAAATGGCGGTAAGGGAAGCACAACCATGGACGGTAATGAGTGCTTACAATAAAGTAAATGGCGAGTATTGTTCCGAGAATAAACGCCTGTTGACGGATATTCTGCGGGAAGAATGGGGGTTTGGCGGTTTGGTGGTATCCGATTGGGGCGCGGTAAATGATATCGTTGCGGGTATCCAGGCTGGGCTCAATCTTGAAATGCCGTCAAGCAATGGGTTGGCAGAAAAACGTATTGTAGAGGCTGTTCAAGGCGGGACTCTTAAGGAAAGTAAGCTTGATGAATCGGTAGAAGCACTGCTTGGTATTATTTTTAAGGCAGTGGATAATCAACGGAAAAACACCGGTTATCATCTCAGGGAACACCACGAGTTAGCCAGCTGTGTGGCCCGTGAAAGCATGGTGCTGCTCAAAAACCAGGATCATATTCTACCCCTAGCCAAACAAGCCAGGATTGCCGTACTGGGAGCATTTGCAAAAGAGGCAAGATATCAGGGCAGCGGCAGCTCTCGCATTGAGCCGACAAAACTGGAATGCATTTATGATGAAATCAGGCAAGCCGCCGGTCTCCATGCAAACATTTCTTATGCGGCAGGTTATCGCCTGGACAGTGATGCCGTTGATAAGGCCTTGTTGCAAAAAGCGCGGGATACAGCCCAAAAGGCAGATATTGCTGTAGTGTTTGTGGGACTTACCGGTAAACTGGAGGCTGAGGGTTTTGACCGTACGCACTTGCGTATAGCAGAAAATCATCAAGCATTAATTGAAGAAGTTGCCAGGGTCAACCCCAATGTGGTCGTCGTGTTAAGCAACGGCGCGCCGATAGAAATGCCGTGGCTGGATCGGGCAAAAGGCGTTCTTGAGTGCTATCTTGGCGGGCAGGCATTGGGTGGGGCTATTGCAGATATCCTTTTTGGAGCAGTGAGTCCGTGCGGCAAACTGGCCGAAACGTTTCCGCGAAAATTAGAACATAACCCGTCTTACCTGAATTTTCCGGGTGAGGGCGATTTAGTGGAGTATAGGGAAGGCATCTTCGTTGGGTACCGATACTACGACAGCAAGAAGATTGAACCTTTATTCCCGTTTGGTTATGGCCTCAGTTATACGGAATTTGAATATAGAGACATCACTCTCGATAAAGACTGCATACTGGATACAGAGACTGTAACGGTCTGTGTTAAAGTTAAAAATACCGGGCAGGTAGCCGGTAAGGAAATTGTACAGCTATATGTCAAGGATGTGGCTGCCAGTGTAGTTCGCCCGGAAAAAGAACTAAAAGGGTTCCAGAAGATTTTCCTTTTACCGGGTGAAGAGAAAACCGTCACTTTTACTTTGGATAAACGTGCCTTCGCTTATTATAATCCGGTTCTGAAAGATTGGCATGTTGAAACCGGAGAATTTATCATCATGGTGGGAAAATCATCGCGTGACATTCTTTTGAATACATTGCTGACTGTGGAGTCCACTGTTACTGTTCCCAAAAAGCTTACCCGATTTTCCACTTTAGGAGAACTGCTGCACAATTCCGCAGGGGCAGAGGTGGCCAATACGATGCTGGCGGCGAGTGCCCAGCCGGGAACTGCCGAGGACCAAGCACATTTTGTGCGTGAAATGATGAAGGGTATGCCGCTGTATAAATTTGTGCAGTTAAGCCGGGGCGTTTTCACCTTTGAAATGCTGGATGCCATTCTGGCAAGCGTAAACGATAGATCGGAATAAAGTCAAGAAAAACAATAGTAACAATGGATTTCTGGAATTGTCGCAAGCTTTTGGGTAGATTGTCCTAGGCGAAATCGCAGCGGCGCGTACACTTGCATACTAGGTCTTCGCAACCGCTTCTCAATAAGCTTATTATTATAAGGAGGTTTATCATGAGTGTTTCTGAAGATACCAAAATTAAAGAGTTGTTAAAAAGTGAGGTGGCAAAGGCCGTACTGGAAAAGCATTTTCCCGGGTTTACAACTAATCCGCAACTCGGTATGTTAAAATGTTTTCCCTGAAAGCGCTTGCCAGGTTTCCACAGGCCAAAATATCGCCGGAGCAACTAAAAGCCGCCGCTGATGATTTGGCAAACATTACGGAATAACCGAATAACTGATAATTTATTGCGGATAAAACCACAACAGCTTACAGAAAAGTTGTTGTGGTTTTATCAAATGAATCGGAAAGTGTCCGACAAAGTTAAATTATAACCGGTAATAATCTTGCCATTTCACCAAATTATAGGAATATTACCATTAATAAATTGCAAAAATTACTACAATTAAATAAAATCATTAAATTATGTAAGGAGACGAAAGTATGAAATTATCAGAGCAAGTGCATGACGAAGACAGAAAACTTACGTTTATTGAAAAGCTTATTCTTCCGTCGGGTAGTTTTACAGGCACTTTTCAGTTTCAAATGATCCAAATGTTTTTACTGTATTATTATACCGATATTTTTAAAATCAGCGCGGGTTACGTGGCCGTTCTATTTTTGGTGGCGCGCGTAATTGACGCCTTTTTGGCTCCAGCGTTTGGCATGTATGTGGATAAGGTTAACTTACCGTGGGGTAAATACAGACCTTGGTTTTTGATTATAGGAATTCCCACTGGAGTATTTGGTTTTTTAACCTTTACGGCTTTTGATTTAAGCGCGGAAGGCAAGCTGGTTTATGCGACGATTACCTACTTTTTCTATAGTGTTTTTATAGCAATCGCTCAGGGACCGGGTGCTGCCATGATTCCAGCCATGACCAAGCGGCTGGATGACAGAATGGCGGTTGGAATTTATAGTTATGTTTATGTTATGCTTGGGGCCATGATCCCTACTATTGGCGGATTAGCCCTGATCAAGGTCTTGGGACAGGGAGATGATGCCAGAGGATTCAGTATGTTTATGGCCATACTTGCGGTGGTTGTTATCGTACAGTCTATTGTCTCGTTTATTGTACTAAAAGAAAAATATGTGATCCCGAAGAAACCGGAAGAACAGCAATATGGCTTTAAAGAAATGCTGATGAAGGCAGTGATGAAAAATAGGACCGCGATTATTGCCCTTACTTTTATTTTTTCTCTAAATTTAGCTAATGGTGTTCGTTCAGCGGTTATGATTCACTATCTTAAGTATTTCTTTCATAATGAAGGGTTAATAATGCTAGTGGGCGCTGTCACTCTATTGCCTACTTTGCTTGGTGCTGTTTTATCACCTATGGTAACCCGGAGAACTGGTCTTAGACAGAATTTGATTATATCCACAGTTGTCAATATTTTGACCTCAGCCCTCGTTATATTTATACCGGCGACCGAGCTGGGCTTTCAGGTTTATTTGGGATTAGGTATATTGGGAGCCCTGTTTAACGGAATTTCCATGCCGGCACAGGGAACGCTTATGCCGGCCGCAATGGACTATGCGGAGTGGAAAACAGGTATTAATGCCAATGCCTTTATGGGATCGCTGCAGGGTTTTATGCAGACCTTTGCCACGGCGGTATCAGGCGCTCTTGCGGCGGGCGCGTTGGCGCTGGTTGGTTATCAGGGCGGTGCGGCGGAACAAACAAGTGGGGCGATTTTGGGGATTCAGATTATCATGACTCTTTTTCCCGCTATCATTACCGTACTTTCCCTGTGTGTAATCTGGTTTGATTTGACGGAAGACAAACAAAAACAAATTGCCCATGACCTGGCGGAACGCAGAAAGCAGGCGGAAATAGCAGCGTCGAATGGTGATGCAGCCGCTTCAGCCAACAACGCTCTTTATAATTAACTGACGGAGTGCTTTACTATATCAGGCACCAACGAGGTGATTGTCAATGGCAGCGAAAGGCGCACAAGCCTTAACCAGGAAAGTAAATAAAGTGTTATTAAGCATTTTTTCTTTGCTGATAATCCCTGTGCTGATGTTAAATATTACGGGAGCGCTGGCTAATTATGGCGGATTGGTATTTCAGATCGTTATGTTAGCGACTGCGGTAGTCCTGTATAGAAAAAAGCTGGACACTCAGCTTGCCTACTTGCTTTGTTATTATGCATTGTGTGGCATCATTAGTTCGACATTTTTTGATGGGACCCAGGATAATTTCATAGCGTTCTTTTATTTGATGATACCGCTTTGCTACGCAGCCTGTTATTTGGATAAAAGATTCTCACTGACATACAACATTATCAGTAATTGTGCAATACTGGCATCACAATTTCTAACTCAGGCCTTCACGGATATGGGATTGTTTTTACCGCTGTGGGGGGGATTGGTTTTGGCCAGTATTATATTGTTTTTTGTAACTAAATGGGGCGGTGAATTGCTGAAGACTGTCAGTGGAGAACAAGACAGAACGGTGGCTCTCTTTAATGAACTGCAAAATACCCTGCGGGTTATAAAGACAAATGCCGGCAATTTAAACAACCATATCGGCGAATCGCACAGTAATTTGCAACATATCAGGGATTCCAGCAGTATGAGTACCGTTACGGTGGAAGAAGTGGCCAAGGGTGTGGCCGAACAGGCTGCAAGCCTTAACCAGATCAGCTGCCTGATTAATGATGTAAATAAAAAAATGCTGCAGACGACTGCCATCGCCGAGCAAATGGCCGAAGCTTCCGGTAAAACACACAGCAGTGTTTTGGCGGGATCAAGCGGTATTCAGGAAATGAGCCGCCAAATGGGAGTTATTCATGCCGCTGTTGATGGCGTTTTGGCAACGGTAGATGAATTGCAGCAAAGTATGGATGAGATTAACCATTTTTTAGACGGAATTACGCAGATTGCCAGTCAGACAAATTTGCTGTCCTTGAATGCAGCCATCGAAGCCGCCCGGGCCGGGGAACACGGCAAAGGCTTTGCCGTTGTGGCCGGGGAGGTGAGAAATCTGGCGGAACAAAGCACTAAAACGGTGGAAACGATTACCAGCATTATCGCCAATATAAAGGGCCGGACGAATGCGGTTTTGGGAGAAGTAAGAAAAGGGAAAATGGCTACGCTGTCGGGAGACGCAATCACTGAAAAAGTAATCCAGAACTTTGCGGATATTCAGAGAACGTTTCAGGATTTTGATGCCTGTATCAGCCGGGAAATCGCTATGATTCAGCAGATTAGTCAGGCATTTAGCCACATCCGTCAGCAGGCGGAAAGCGTTGCCGGTATTTCAGAAGGGCACTCGGCGGCCACCGAGCAACTGCTGGCAACCGTTGCCGAGCAGGATCAGAAGATTGAGGATATTTTTCAGGTGATGCAGCGTATACAACAATTAAGCGCCAGTTTGGATTCCCTGGCCCAAAAGATCGGAGAATAGGTCATATTTTGGTGTTAATTGGAATTTGATTTGAAAGTAATGGTTAGTTTAAGTATAATAAAGGAAGGTATAATGGTAATATTTTATTTTTTCTAGCAACAGGGGAAAGCTATGAACATTTTATTAATTTGTGCAACCGGTTTGTCCACTGGTAAACTGGTATCAAAAATGCAAGTAGAAAATGAGTCAGGTGGATATCACCATAAAATTGCTTCCTGTTCCTTCGATAATTTGAAAAATTATGTGGAGGATTTTGACGTATTATTGTTAGGGCCGCAAATTCGCTATAAATCTCATAAGGTAGCTAAACTTGCCGAGGAGAAGAATAAGAAGTTTGCAATCATTGATTCCCTTAGCTTTATTATGGGCGACGGAAAAGCAGTGCTTGACCAGGTGCATCGCTTACTGCAAGAGTAATTTTCTCTGCTTTTTGTACGGTTGCTATTCGTCTCTGAGGGCTAATTATGGTGATGCAGATTAGAATAACGATTTTACTACAACTGAGGAGAGTTCCTCATAAAATTAAGGTGTTAAAGAGCCAAAAGACAGGCTTCTTTAACACCTTTTTTGTTGGGAGAAGTGAATCGAGGAGTAATGGTTCATTTATGAAGCTGGCGGTATTCTTTTGGTGTAATGCCCACGTGTTGTTTAAAAATTTTGGTGAAGTAGCTTTGATCACTAAACCCAAGGAGAACACAAATGTTCAAAATGGTTTGGGAGTCATCATGCAGCAGTTTTTTTGCCTCGGCAATTCTTTCAAATTGTATATATTCACTGATTGGGATGCCTACCTGTTTTTTAAATAATTGCGAGAGGTAACTTGCATTCATGTTCAGAGATTCGGCAATTTCAGGAATGGTTAACTTTTCGTACAGATGCTTGTTGATATAACTAATGGTTTTGATAATAGATTTGGAATAGTTGTTAGTTTGTAAGGCATGAACTCTGTCTGTATAATCACACATCATCCGGTAATGTAAGGCGTAAATTTCCTTAATTTCCTGTAGCTCTTCCACTTGTTGGATATAAATGTCGCTAAGGCTGAACGCCAGTTCCCAATCTAGGCCTCCCTCAATGGCGGCATGTGAAACCACCGAAACATAACTTATAAAAAGATTTTTTTCGTTGCGCAGTGGATTTTTAGCGTGAATTCCCCGTTCTCCATCGACGGGCTTATTCAGTTGTTCCAGTAATTTTTCCTTATTTCCTTCTTTTATAGCCTGCAATAAGGCTTGTTCATATTGCTCGGTATGGTGGAATTGCGCTTTTTCCGCTTTTCCAAGAGATAGGGTTCCAGCTTATTCTCAACTGAAAATGCCTCTTTTACAAAATGGCCAACTTCAACAAGGTCAGGCAATTCAATTTTTTCCTGATACAACAAAAAGTATAATAGACGGCCGGCGTCTGCCCATAGTTTGTTTTCTATACACGGTACATGAGAGTAATATTTAGTTACTTCCGATTTTAGCTTAGGTGAAATTTTAAAATTACTAAAGAAAGAATCAATGGTAGCTTGATTTATTACGGTAAAAGTAGCAGGACCGGCAATAATTCTACCTATGTGCATATCGGATTGAATGATATCAATAGCGAAGTAATTTTCAAAAAATTCCGTAGAGCTAAAAACAGGATACGTAAGAAGAGGGTCCGGAAAAAGTTCCTGAAATAACTTCTGGAGATCAGGCACTAAAGGATTTTGCTGATAGCGAAAAGCTTGTTTTGTCACAAGCTTTTTTTCGTGATCAACAAAAACAATAGACACTTTGAAAATAGCAAAGAAAAGCTCACAAATATAGGCAATGTGCTGATGATCCGGAAAGTTTTTGTTATTCATGTTCGTGAACAGATTTCCTTTCATGTTTAGATATCTACAATATTATAACATCGATGAAAGAATTATCAAAATAATAGAAATTTCACCAAATTCTAAAAATACTACTATAGGCAACCTGTCCCGTGTAATTAAAATAAAAAATAAGAAAAGCCGGGCTTTTCTTATAATACTCAAATTCTTATTCGTAATCAATAAGAATTTGATTTACATAGACTCCTGGAGTGATTAAAAATGCAGTTATGAGGGGGGATTTGAATAAGACAGTTTTTATTGATGTGAGGTGAGCGGACAGGGGTATATGATGTTTTATTATGTATTGTCTTTGTCAAAAGCAGCATGAAATTTGAGTTTTGTTACATGACGGGGGAACAGGCGGATACCCGGCATAGCTTTCGATTCTTAGCGGCAGTGGTTGCAAAACTCAGGGACTAGAATGGGGGAGGTGCCAAATGAAAAAGACTATGGCATTTATTTTGACGCTTGTATTCTTATTAACAGGTATTACGGGCATTTCGTTTGCCAGTGATAACTTAAACCGATTTGATGATGTGCCGGCCGGTCATTGGGCCTATGAAGCGGTGGGGCAATTGGCCAAGGATGGATTGTTGGAAGGATATCGCAGTGATACCTTTGAGGGTGGCCGTACGTTAACCCGTTACGAAATGGCCAAATTTGTAGCCCGGGCCATGTCGCAGTCTGAGCGGGCCAATGCTGAAGATAAAGCACTTATTAATAAACTTAAGGTGGAATACCTTAATGACCTGGAGAGCCTTGGGGTGCGGGTAGCCGGGTTATATCCCAAAGCATATAAACTGATCCCGGTAACGTTTGCAACACTGACGTATTCTCATGATAAAATTTCAAACCCTAACGGAACAAACACGGAACTCAGTGATTTAAGACCAACCGGGCCTAATGAAGGTGCTAATAAGAGCAGTTTGGTCGGTAATAAGATTAATATTTTCAGTATGCTGGTATACCCGGTTAACGACCGCTGGAACCTTATGGTTGGTACGGAATTTGAACGAAATACGATGTTTCCCGGATTGGATGTCAGCTGGATGGGGTATAAAAATACCAACTGTGGCGATTGGACCCAGGCAGAAATGCTGCAGGCCATGGGAAGAATAGGCGATGTCAACGTTACATTAGGCAAGTTTGGCATGATTCATAATTACGGCATAAATCTGGCTACACAAATTAACGGTTTGGAGCTGTCCTATACTACTCCCCTGCCGGAGGAGAAAAAACAGGAAAGTAAAGATACTTCCACTAAACCAGGCGGTATGAGCAATATAGCCACCGGGGTTGCCCCAGGGCAGGTCAAAGCTACTATCCGTGTCGGCAAATTGGATCACAATGCGGCAACTAACTGGAATATATGGGGAATGGACCCTGAAAAGGTGGCGTTGTTTACAGGCGCAAATTATTATGGCAATAGCTATTATAATACATATGGTGTGTACATACCGTCACTTTCAATAGCCCAGAATCTTACCCCCGGAGAACAGGGACTTTATGATCCCCGTTATTTTGCTTTACAGTTTGAGGGGACAACCAGTAAAGCGACGCATTACAAAGTGGGCTATCAGCGGGTAAGTCCTACAGCTAATGTGTTTCATTATGATGACCCGGTATATGGAGAAATGACTCAAAAGGTTAACGCCCGCACATATTGGGATGTCGGCTTTGATACGCAATTTGGTAAGGATTACTATTTCCTAGCCGATTACAGTAAGGCCGATTTCAGTAAAAACAATGTAGCCTATGTGCTGGGGGTCAGCTATAAGGTCGTTGATCCGTCAAAACCTGGCAGCTATATGTGGGGATTCAGCTATAACAGAATGGAGCCGAATTCCACTATACATGGTCTCAGCGATTTGGAAGAACGGATTATTGGGTCAAGAGGCTGGCAGTTTATGTATGCCAAAGTACCGAAAAAGAACACATTGTTAAATGTCCGGTATGCATTGTGGAGAGGCATTAACGATCCTGATTTTAAGGATAAGTCTACTATTATAGAAACGAAATTCTTCCTGTAAATGTCTGTTCTAAATATTGAATCCGGGCGTTTGCAATCAATGGGCTTGTATTTATTAGTGGATAGGAGGAGAATTTATGAAAAAGAGTTTGATTGTTATCTTAGCTCTTATTTTGGTAATGGGCTTTTTCGGAAATGTTTTTGCTGCGGACAATCCTTTTGATGACGTTCCTAAAAATCACTGGGCTTATGAAGCCGTAAATAAACTGGCTAAAGATGGTCTGGTTATTGGCGACAAAGGGGCTTTTAACGGTGATCAAACCATCACACGCTATGAAATGGCGGTCATTGTCGCCAAGGCGCTGGCCAAAGCGGACAATGCCGATGAGAAGAATAAAGTGCTTATCAGGAAATTGTCGGAGGAGTTTGCCGGGGAGCTAAAGACGTTAGGGGCTCAAGTGTCTGCATTGGAAGAGCAAATAAACAAGCTGACTTTTAATGGGGCGGCTACCTTTAAATATCAACGGAATTCCAGCCGTGATCCCATGGTGGTTCCTGCGAACGGCAAGCAGAATATTGACATGAATGTTAATTTTCTCCTGTTGAGCCAGTATCATATCGGCGAATGGTCTGTTGTCAACGAGTCGCGTTATAATCGGGATCTGAGGTATCCAATGAACAGACCCGATTATACGGAATCTAACGATCAGGCAGGGATTAGCGGACTGGCGGAAAAGATTTTTGCCACTGGGCCGATCGGCAAGGCAACAGTTACTTTCGGCGTTTATAATTATACAGGTGCTTATGGGTTGCTGTATGATAATCAGGCTCCCAATAATAGAGCAGACGGGGTATCGGGTTTGCAAATTGCTTTTGGTGATACGGTAAAGACGACCCTTAATTACGGCAAGATTTCTCATAACCTTGGTATTCAAAACCGTAACCAGTGGGGAATGCTGATGGTGAATTATTTTGATGATAGCCGGATAGATGAGGAAAAATTGGCTTTATACCCTAAAGCTGGTGATGATCCGCGCTATTTTGGGATGGATGTTGCCACTCCTATTAATAGGAATACAAATGCAAAAGCTGCCTACCATCATGTATATACTGCCAGTGGTCCCAGTGCAAATTATCTGGAAGCCGGCTTTGATACCAAATTCGGGCAGGATGTTGCTTTTAAGGTTGTCGCCGGTAAATCCAGCTTTACACGGCAAAACAAAGCGTATTTAGTCGGTCTTAATTACAAGGGCACGGGAGATAACACGAAAGTAGGCGATTATGGTGCATGGGTAAATTATATAAAATCGGAAACCAATGCAACCATTGACGGCGGTTACGATATTCAGGATAAGGTAAACGGTGCTAAAGGCTGGGAAGTGGGATTTAGTTATGTTCCCTATAAACAGATGTTGATTACTACTAAATATCTGAATGTTAAAGGTACAGCCAATACCAGCTTTAGTGACAATGTGTTCCGTACTCAGCTTGAATTCTTCTTTTAGTGGCTTGGACAGACGATTTCTCATTAATATGTATTAAAGATAAAATTTTGAGTAAGCCATCGATAGTAAGGTTATGGACGTTTGACTTTTCAAAGTATCGATGGCTTCATCTCTTGCTGCAGTATAAGGACTGGTATCTCACCTTATGGAATAAAACATGGAATTATATATACGAGGATATGTAAGCCTATTGAAAAGAAAAGTTAAAGAATATCTTCTGAAGAATGGAACCCAGAAGGAGATTGTCGGGAAAATGGTGGTACGAATATTCACCTAATACGGCGATGAAAGATATGATGCAGATTGTTATTGATAGTATGCAAAAGGGAATGCAGCGCGCTTTTCTGTGAAAATCAAAACCAGGCTTCCTTAAGCAGCTGAATAGCTGCTTTTATTTCATTTTCAGGTATTTTGGAAAAATATAAAATGACCTGCGGTAATTTATGAGGGACGGTTTCCAAATAGTAGTCCTGAAGAGGGACAACACGGCAGCCTTTTTGCCAGGCGCGCTGAACCAGTTCCTGGGCGGACAACGGCGATTTTATGCTTAGGATGGTATGCAGGCCGGCATCGGTTTCATTCACTTCGGCCTGTGCACCTAGAATTTTGCGAACGGCTTCCAGAAACAGCAGCCTCTTTTCCTGGTACAGTTTACGCAGGCGGCGGATCTGGCGCGCAAAATGGCCGTCGGCCATAAACTGGGCCAGGGCAAGCTGCTCCAGGGTTGAAGCCGATTGATTATACAGGGAGGAATTTTTCTGGTAGAGAGACAGCAGCCGTTCGGGCAATACCATGTAGCTAATACGAATGGACGGTGGAATGACTTTGGAGAGCGAGCCTAAATAGACGACGCAATCCGCGCTGTCCAGTCCTTTTAAGGCCGGTATCGGCCGTCCGAAATAGCGGAATTCACTGTCGTAGTCGTCTTCAATAATGGTTCCCTGATTGGCTTTGGCCCAGGCCAGCAGCCGGTTTCTTTGGCCGATCGGCATGATATAACCGGTGGGAAATTGATGCGAAGGACTTAAGTAAACCAGGCGGGCCTGACTATGTAACAGTTCGTTCATATCCAGGCCGTCTTTGGTCATAGTGACAGGGATGATAGAGAACGCATTGTCGGCAAAGATACGCCGGCCTTGTTTAAAACCCGGTTCTTCGAAAGCGATACTTTGATAGCTGGTTTTTAATAAACTGCACAGCATATGCAGCAAATGCTGAGTTCCGGCACCTACAATAATCTGTTCCTGGTGGGCATAGACTCCCCTTGATTCCTGCAAATAACGGGCTAGTTCCCGCCGTAATTCAGCTTCCCCCTTGGCATCTCCATAACTGGTCAAACGGTTTTTTTTGAGAAACACTTTGTTGATATAGCGCTTCCAGAGGCTAAAATCGAAGCCGTTGCTGTCCATATCGCCGCTGGCGAAGTCATAGCGCAGCGGCTTTTTTGCCTGCTCTTCGCTTTTTAGCGGTTTCAGGGTGGAAAGAGGACCTGCCGGCTTGAAACCGGCAAGCTCCAAAGGGTTGACCGTATAGCGCGACCGGTTGCCGTTTTCAATATATCCTTCGCTTAGCAGCTGTTGATAAGCTTTTTCGACAGTGATTTTGCTAACGGACAGGTTTTTAGCCAGCCCGCGGATAGAAGGTATTTTTTCACCGGGATTTAAGCGGCCCTGTTCGATTTGGGTGCGAAAGAAGTGATAAAGCTGGATATATAAAGGCTCCTGGCTGTCCGTATTCAGCATAACCGAATCCATAAGCAATCTCCTTTCTAAACTGTACCTATAGAAAAAAATAAAACTGTATATTTTAAAGGGAACAAATCTATTTTATACTATAACTGTTATTTTTTAAAGCAGGAGGAATGGATATGGCAATTTATAAAGCACTGGCGGTAGCCGGTTCCGATACAAGCGGCGGTGCCGGTTTGCAGGCCGATTTGAAAACACTGCAGGAACTCGGCGTTTACGGCATGACGGCAATCACCGTGATTGTGGCACAAAATCCTAAAAATAATTGGGCGCATGATGTGTTTCCGCTGCCGCTTGAGGTGCTGGAGGCGCAGCTGGAAACCGTACTGGCCGGTATTGGTGTGGATGCGCTGAAGACGGGTATGCTGGCCAGCAGCGAGGTGATTTCGCTGGTGGCCAAAAAAATTGACCAGTATAAGGTCAAAAATGTTGTCATTGATCCGGTACTGGTGTGCAAGGGAACGGATGAAGTTTTGCATCCGGAGGCGGCGGTCAGCATCCGGGAAGAACTGGCGCCTCGTGCTACGATTATGACTCCGAATATTTTCGAGGCCGGGCAGTTAAGCGGAATTAAAGCCATTCAGTCTCTGGAGCATATGAAAGCTGCCGCTGAAAATATTCACAAGCTGGGACCAAGGTATGTTTTAATTAAAGGCGGTGCAAAATCCGGGCTGGATACGGCGGTGGATGTCCTGTACGACGGTCACCGTTTTGAGACGCTGGAATCGCCGTTAATTAAGACCGCCTATACTCATGGGGCCGGCTGTACGTATGCATCGGCCATTACCGCCGGACTGGCCAAAGGGCTTGCCGTTCCGGAAGCGGTCCGGCAGGCAAAAGCTTTTATCACGGCCGCCATTAAGCATTCGTTCCCGCTTAATCAGTACGTAGGACCGACCTATCATGCGGCTCATCGCTTAAAATAGTACAGGAGCCTCAAAACTGGCTCCTGTTTAGGGCTGGAACTGTCTTGTTACGTAGACACAAGAAGATCATTCGAAAGGCTGGCAGCAAAGCCTGAAAATGAAACCGAAGGAAAAAATCAATAGGTTAGCAGGCAGAAAGGTGGGAGAGCCGGTATGGAACAACAATCCTTCAGTCAAACCAAACGACTGGCCTATGCAGCATTGGGCATTGCCCTCGTTTTTATTTGTACGTCATTTGTAAATCTTCGGCTTCCCATTGCCGCCAATGGCGGTCTAATCCATTTGGGGAATGTGCCTCTTTTTATTATCGCCATTCTTTACGGGCGCTGGCTAGGCGCTTTGGCAGGGGGAATCGGCATGGCTCTTTTTGATGTGGTGGGCGGCTGGTTTTTATGGGCTCCCTTTACCTTGGTCATTGTCGGTCTCATGGGATATACGGTTGGCGCTATCTGCGAAAAGAACCGGACCTGGAAGGCTTATATCCCGGCTTTGGCGGCGGCTTGCCTTATTAAGGTGGCTGGTTATTATGGCGCCGAGGGGATTATTTACGGCAATTGGCTGGCACCGATGGCATCGATTCCCGGTAATCTCGTTCAGATTGGCGTGGCGTCAGTCATCGTGCTGCCTGTCGTAGTCAAGTTGAGAAAGTATGGTAATAAAGTTCGATACATGTAAAGATTTCTTACCGGGCTTGTTCAGGTGTTTCAAATGGAGCGCCTTGGATAAGCTCCATTTTATTAGTACCGTGCGTCACCTAAAAGCATGAATTAGGTTGCAGTATTTTTCGCCCTGCAAGGCGGAGGAGCCCCGCCTACCGGACATAGGTAAGGCGACGATAACGAAGCAAGGCGAGAAAATCCTTGCAATCTATCTAGTGTTTTATATGATGCACGGTACTAGATTTGATAATCATATACCGGCTTGGTGCAGCGTACCGCTTTTCCGGCTTGGGCGTTGACAATAGTTCCCCTATCAAGGGCCAGTTTGCCATTGATAAAGACATAATCAATGCCTTCGGGCGGTATATCCGGCAGGCCGAAAACGGCTTTATCCGCAATGGTTTGTATATCGAATACGACCAGGTCGGCGTCCATCTGTTCTCTTAAGCGGCCTTTGGTGTGAAAACCAAGCGTTTCCGCCGGCAGCAAGGTCGCCTTGCGCACGGCTTCCATCAGTGTCAGTTCGTAGCGTTCGGTTACCATTTTTCTCAAATAACGGGGGAAACTTCCGGCTATTTGCGGGTGCCCCTCGCCGGGGGCATAGGCGCCAGTATCGGTGGACGGCATGGCAAACGGGTGGGTAAGCGCCAGATAAATCTCTTCTTCAATGCCGGTGAGTACCACCACGGCGGTGTGCGGTGCCTGAGTACGCAGTTCATGATAGATTTCTTTATTTAAGCGTTGACCGTTATATTTGTCGGTAATAACGAGAATGTCGTTCAAATCCCAGCCGTTATCATCCATATAGTCTTCGTTGAACAATACGGCGCCGATATGGGTGGCCCACTGGGTGTACATGCCGCTGTCAAAGCGTATATCCAGTCCGTCGGCACGGGCGCGGTTGATTACTGCCAAAGCTTCTTCCATCAGGCCGGTGCCGTATTGATACACCAGATGGGAAATCTGGACCCGGGCACCGGCATGACGGGCGATGCCGATGGCTTCTACCAGGGAGTACATGTCACTGCCGGTTACCATACGCGTATCAACGGACACAATCCGTCCGTAGCGGGCGGCCAGCCTGCTCAGCCGGTTTACTTCTTCATCGGAGCTTCCCGGCGCGTAGGCCAGACCCAGCGACAGCCCGCAGGCACCTTCTTCGAAGGCGGCCTCGACCAGATATTCCATTTTAGCCAACTGCTCCGCAGAGGCAGGTTTTAGGGGATTGGTTGCCCCCACCTTGTCGCGCAGGCTGGCGGAATGTCCGATCAGTTCAGCCTGGTTAATAATAAAGCCCTGGCTCTCCTGCCTGGCAAAAAAAGTATTGATATCCAGCGGACTGAAACCACAATTGCCACCCACTGTTGTAGTAATCCCCTGGCGCAGTGACAGTTCGCCGCAGTAGGCGTCAAATTCGACATGTCCATGAATGTCGATGAAGCCGGGGCAGACAACTTTGCCGGAAACGTCGTATTCCTGCTTGCCGTAAATCTCCGTTTTCGTTACAGCAGCAATTTTCCCATTGGTAATCCCTATATGGCCGTTAAAGCGGACTCCCTTTTCCGGATCAATGAGGATACCGTTTTTTAGTATGATATCGAACATGTTATATCACCATCCGCATCCTTCCACGAAACTTTTGCTGTAATTTACAATGTTTGCATCGTAGCATATTTTATATGAGTGTTCAAGACAAAAGCATTTATTTATATTATAGCATGTGGATAATCTGCTTGACGTGTTAAAATTATCTTGGTATAATTTAGTTCAATAAAATAGTAAGCCAATCAGAAAAACTGAAGGCTAAAAGCTTTCTCTCTTGTGGAGAGTAATCTTTTAGCCTTTTTTATTTTGCATTCATTGCAATCGTCTATGGCGCGGCTGATCAGGAATTTAACTGAAGGCGGAGGGGATACTGCCCTTAGTTTGGACATTATGATAATCGAGGAGGAGTTATATGTCGGATCATCCTATTGTCAAAAAAGCTTCAAATTTATCAGCTGAAGTGCGTGGCGGACGTACTGCATCCCGTAATAGTTCAGGCCGGCAACTGCATCACCAGGTATTGGAGATCATAAATCATTTCTTGTTTTCAGCTGAAAATGGGTATTTGATTTTAACAATACAGGATGGCTGTGTTGTCAAAATTGAAAAAACGGAAAAATATATCATTACCACCAAGAACCGGGGAACAGGCTACATAAAATATGGAAAACCGGTCTCGGAACATCCTCTGCAGCCACAGATTATTTCTGAACTGCAAAAAATCCAGTATGGACAGTTGGTTATCCGTTTTGCCAATGGTAAAATTGAGCAGATTGAAAAGACGGAAAAAAGACGCGTGAATGAAGTGGAGGGTATTAACGGTGATGGAATATAGGCAATGTAGATAAGGAATTAGATTTTCTATTAATAAATATTTTTTTGAAAAAATCACTTGCATTTTTGAAAAGATTAAGTATAATAAACAAAAGAGCAATTATTCATGTTCATCATATGCTGATTAGTTATCAAGCTAAAGGCCAGAGACATTTTTTATGAAAATGTCCTCTGGCCTTTTTTGATTTTAAAACACAGGAGGAGAAAAAATGAGCAAAAAAATTAAACAAATTGCTATCTACGGCAAAGGCGGAATCGGCAAATCAACGACAACATCAAATATTAGTGCGGCTTTGTCAAAATTGGGGTTAAAAGTCATGCAGTTCGGCTGCGACCCGAAAGCTGATTCGACCAATACACTGCGTGGCGGCACGTATATCCCCACCGTATTGGATACACTGCGGGAAAAGACACAGGTCAAGGCGGAGGATGTAATTTTTGAAGGCTTCAACGGAATTTATTGCGTGGAAGCCGGCGGGCCGGCACCGGGCGTAGGCTGTGCAGGACGGGGCATTATAACTGCCGTACAGCTTCTTAAGCAATTGAAAGTATATGAAGAACTGGAGCTGGATGTGATTATTTACGACGTGTTGGGCGACGTAGTGTGCGGAGGCTTTGCCGTTCCGATCCGGGAAGGTATCGCCGAGCATGTGTTTACCGTTTCCTCAGCCGATTTCATGGCCATTTATGCGGCCAACAATCTGTTTAAGGGAATTAAAAAATATTCTAATTCCGGCGGCGCTTTGCTGGGAGGTTTAATTGCCAATTCCATCAATGCCCCTTATGCGAAGGATATTGTTGATGACTTTGTTGACAGAACCAAAACGCGGGTTGTGGAATATGTGCCGCGTTCGGTAACGGTAACACAGGCCGAACTGCAGGGCAAGACTGCGGTGGAAGCATCGCCGAATTCCGACCAGGCTAAAACATACAGTAAACTGGCACAAAAGATTATTGAAACGACCGAGTCAAAAGTCCCCTCTCCTTTGGACACGGCTGAATTACGGGAATGGGCAGCGAAATGGGCCGATCATTTACTGGCGCTGGAAACAGGCGAGGTACGCGGTAAGGCGGCAGGTATTTAAATTTTAAAAATGAATAACAGGTTAACCCAGCGTAAACAGGCTGATCAGATCGACTGAAGGCTGCAGAATTTTATTTCTGCAGTTTTTTATTCCTTAAAATTATTGGAAGACATTTCACTTACGGACAGAAAGAGGTGATAATATGACTTGCGTTTGCCCCGGCATTATGAAGCCAGAGGTTTTGGAACAAACCCGCAGGCATCCCTGCTATTCAGCCGAAGCGCATAATAAATACGCCCGTATTCACTTGCCGGTAGCTCCCCGCTGCAACATTCAGTGCAATTACTGCAATCGCAAATATGATTGTGTGAATGAAAGCCGTCCGGGGGTTACCAGCGAGGTCTTAACACCGGAACTTGCCACAGAAAAATTTTCCTGGGTGAAAGAAGAAATTCCGGAGCTCAGCGTAGTGGGCATTGCCGGTCCGGGCGATGCCCTGGCCGACTGGCAGGCTACCCAAGAGACCATTAAGCGTATAAAGGCCGTTTCTCCGGATACCGTTTTTTGTTTATCGACGAACGGACTGCTGCTGCCGGAATATGCCGGAGAGATTATCGAACTCGGCATCCATCATGTTACGGTTACCATGAATGCACTGGATGCGGCCATAGGAGCAAAAATTTATCAGTATATTGCGTATCAGGGGGTAAGGTATGAGGGGTTGGCGGCAGCCGCACTGCTCTTAAAGAACCAGCTGGCAGGTATACAATACTTAACGGAACGGGGTATATTGGTAAAAATCAACATGGTGATGATAAAAGGGATTAATGACCGGCATATTCCTGAGGTTGTGAAAAGAGCGAAAGAACTGGGGGCGTTTGTTGCCAATATTATGCCGCTGATTCCGGCGCCGGGCAGTAATTTTGAACATTTCCCCCCAACCAGCATGAAGGAAGTAAATGACTTAAGAAATATCTGCCAGCTTGATCTGCCGCAAATGAGGCACTGTCAGCAATGCCGGGCCGATGCCATCGGCAGGCTGAACGAAGACCGGTCGCAGGAATTTAGGCTGTCGCAGCGTCCGGCCGGTGTCCCCAAAGTATATAATCCCGCAAAAAAGCAGTACCGGATTGCGGTGACTTCCAAGTACAATAAGCTGGTTGATCAACACTTCGGGCATGCGGAACGCTTTCTCATCTACCAGGGAGACGGCCGGAATTTCCAGCTGCTTGAGGAGCGGGCGGCAGAGAAATACTGCCTGGGTATGGCCGACTGTGAGGATGAGGAAAGAAGAAGAGATCATATAATTGATTCGCTGCAGGATTGCGATGCCGTTTTAACGATGCGGATCGGCCAGCATGCCAAAGATAAACTGTGCTGCCGGGGAGTTACCGCCGTCGAATATTGTGATAGTGTGGCAAACGGTCTGCAATATGCAGTTGAAGCGTTAACAAGGCAGGAGGCAATTGAGCATGAAAGAGTTATGGCACCAAGCCGGCGAACGGCTAATTAACATTTCGGGAATTGTGGCGTTCTTCCTGTTGTGGGAGATTCTTCCTGACATAGGCGTAATTGACGCGCAGTTTATTCCCCCTTTTTCCGAGGTAGTAAAAGCGATTATCAAACTTTTGGGAAACGGCGAACTTTTTATTCATGTGGCCGCCAGCTTGCAGCGTACTTTCCTGGGACTCATTTTTGCCATTGCCCTGGCGATTCCGGCCGGTTTTCTGTTAGGCGGAGTTTTCCCGAACTTATCCCGCCATGTAAGGCCGCTGCTGCGTTTGCTGGGACAGATTAACGCATTTTCCCTGTTCCCGATATTTATCCTTTTTTTCGGAATTGGCGAAATAGCCAAAGTCAGTATTATTTTCTGGTCCACCATCTGGCCGGTGTTGTTTACAACTATTGCCGGCGTGCAGCAAATCGATCCTTTATATATTAAAAGTGCGCGTTCCGTGGGAGCCGGCCGGCTGACGATTTTCACCAAAGTGCTCCTGCCGGGTTCGGCGCCGGTTATTTTCACCGGTATCCGTACCGGCGCTTCCCATGCTTTTCTCATGCTGATTGCGGCGGAAATGATTGGGGCCAGTGCCGGACTGGGCTGGGTGGTTCACAACTCGTCTATGAATTTTGTGATTCCCCGCTTGTTTGCGGCCACGATTGTCATTGCCTTGCTTGGCATGGCCATTAACTATTTTATTTACTGGCTGGAGGAAAATCTTTTGGAATGGAAACGGTAACTGTTTTCCGGATACCATGGTATGCAAGACCCTATTTTTCACGTATAGAAAGGAGTGATGGTGGTGGAAGTGACACTGAAAAAAGCAACGGAGGACAGAAAGGGGCTGCTCACCATGAAGGCACTGCCCAAGTGGCTGGGACAAAGTCTCTATGCCAATAGTTCCATTATTGTTTTCCTGGTTTTATGGGAAATTGCGCCCCGGATCGGCTGGGTGGAGCAGACCTTTATTTCACCGCCTTCTGTTGTACTGGAAACGTTACGGGAATTGCTGGCTGACGGAACCTTGCTCAAACATATTGGCGTCAGTTTAGGGCGGGCGCTGGGTGGTTTTGGCATCGCCGCAGTTGCCGGTATACCGTTAGGGTTTTTCCTGGGGGGGGGGGTTAAGCTGTTTGAACGTGTTGCCACACCGTTGCTGCGGCTGTTGAATGCCGTAAACCCATTTTCCCTGTTCCCGGTATTTATTCTTTTGTTTGGCATTGGCGAGGTTTCCAAAGTGGCTATGATTATTTGGGTCTGCGTCTGGCCGGTGCTTTTGCACACCATTACCGGTGTAAAAGAGATTGATCCTTTACTGCTTAAGTCGGCACAGTCTATGGGAGTTAAAGGAAAAGAACTGTTTTACAAGGTCATCCTGCCGGCAGCGGCTCCCGCCATATTCCATGGTTTAAAGATGAGTTCCGGCGTGGCTTTTTTCATGCTGATCGCAGCGGAAATGATCGGAGCCAGCAGCGGTTTGGGCTGGCTGGTGTGGAATGCCCAGACCAATTACCAGATTCCCGTTTTGTTTGCGGCGACAGTGGTTATTTCCGTATTGGGCTTGAGTTTACATTATTTATTCGGCAAGTTGGAAAATAAAGTAATCAATTGGAAAGAACACACACCCGAGTATTAGTATCTAAATAAAGTAAAAAACTGGATAGAAAGGATGGAAAATATGGCGGATAAAAAAACAGTAAAAAATATTATTCTTGGGCTTGTCGGAATAGCTGTTATCGGGGGAATCGCCTATGGAGCTAATTTTGCCGAGAAGCCGGTCAGCGGCGGCAGCGAGGTGAAAAGCGCCCAGACAACGGGACAGGATGATGGTTTAATCCCGATTAGAACCTGGTCCAAGACCGACTGCTCGTCTACTCCGTGGGTAGTGGCCGATCTTAAAGGATTCTTTGCCGAAGAGGGATTGAAAATTGTCTATACCGGCGATACGCAGCCGGCTCAGCAAATTCCTTCTATTCTTAACGGTAATAATGATGTGGGCTCCGAGCATCCCAATAAGCTGGCCGTAGCCATTGCCGGCGGAGCTAAAATCAAGGGCGTGGTTCGTGCCGGGATCGACCCGACACCCGATCTTGATCCTAAGCTGCGGCATATGAACTGGTATGTCAATCCGGAAAAGTTTGGTGATGTCCATTCTTTCAAAGACCTGGCTAATAAGGAAGGGCAGCTTACATTTTCGACAATTACCAAGAACATTTGCGCAGATTTTCTGGCGAATCAGATAGCTGACCGTCAGGGACTGTCGCGGGATAAAATTGAATGGGTTTCCATGCCCGATGTGCAGGCGGTACAGGCACTAAAACAAGGCTTGATTGCCGTAGCCGGCGTACACCCTCCCTACTATAAATCCATGGAGGATGCCGGCATGGTTAAAATTGCCGACAGTCTTGATGCCGGTCTGGGGGTAGCCGGTGGCGTGGGCTACTATTACTTTACTACGGATTTTATTGACAAAAATCCGGAAATTATCAAGAAATTTGCCCGGGCCATTGCCAAAGCCCAAAAATGGTCGAATGACTATCCGGAAGAAGCCCGTAAAATGACGGAGGACTGGATTCACGTACCGATAAATGCCACTCATTACTACGCAACCGATACGAAAATCATTGAGTCGGAAATTGTTCCCTGGATTGAGGATTTGGAAAAGAGTAAAGTCATTTCCCAGGGTAAAGTGAAACCTTCCGATCTAGTCATTCATTCTTTTGACAGCTGATCCTTTACGGCGTGTCATGACGGTTAAGGACAGGTTCCATACGCCGTCATGACATTTATCTTCTAAATGTGAAAAAGATTAAGGAGGTTATAGTGGCTATGGCGATTAATTTAGAACTGCCCGAAGTGGCGATCAGGGAGAACCGGTTAGGTTCCATTACCGGGTACCAGGGTTCAATCCGGGATTTGGGGTCCCGTGCAGCAGGCTGCTCATTGCAGAATAAAGGGAGATGCTTTAGTCAGGCCAGTGCCTGCAGTTCCGGCTGTGCGCAAAACTACCTTTCCGGCATTGTGGACGCTGCGGTGGTTAACCATGCACCGGTCGGCTGCGTCGGTGACAGCGCAGGTGCCAATGAGCAGGATAAATGGGGCAGAAAGGTCAGAGGACTGCCTTACCGGAATATCAATATTCTGAACACCAACATGGTGGAGGAAGATACGGTTTTCGGCGCAGTAGCCAAGCTGAAGGGGGCAGTAAGAGAGGCCTACCGGCGGTTTAGCCCGAAGGCTGTTTTTGTCACTACGTCCTGCGTATCCGGTATTATCGGGGAAGATATTGTCAGTGCTTTGGATGAGCTGCGCGAGGAAATACCGGTGCCGTTGGTGCCAGTGTTCTGCGAGGGTTTTAAATCGCAAATCTGGGCTTCCGGGTTTGATGCGGCTTTTCATGCGCTTTTGACGGGGATTGTCAACCCGCCGGAAAAGAAAACCAATAAGGTGAACTTGATTAATTTTAGAGGCAGCGCCCGGAATCAAATTACCGCCATGCTGGCCCGGTTTGGGCTGGAACCGGTATTTATGGTACCCTATAGTTCCATTGATGAGCTGGCCAGAGCGTCGGAAGCGGCGGCAACCATCAGCATCTGCGGAACGCTGGGCGGCTACTTCGGCAATGCTCTGGAACAGAGATACGGTGTGCCCTATGTGAAAGCCCTGCAGCCGCATGGCGTATCCGGCACGGATAACTGGCTCAGGGGGTTGGGAGCGGCCGTTGGCAAGGAGGCCGAAGTCGAAGCATACATTCAAGAGGAAAAAGCCCGGATTGCCAGTGATTTGTCTGAACTGAAGGGAAAACTTGCCGGTACCAAAGCCGTTGTCGGCATGGGACCCAGTTTTGCCCATGACTATATCCGCACGCTGCAGGAACTGGGCGTTGAAATCATCTGGGGGGCTTCCTGGCATTACGACCCGCAGTATGACAGCGGTCATGCCCCGGAGACGGTAAGTCATTTACTGGAGGCGGGAAAAGACATCCCCTTCAGTGTGGCCGATCAGCAGGTATTTGAAATGATGAACCTGCTTAATAAACTGAAACCGGATCTTTATATCGGCCGTCATCCGGGCATGACGGTGTGGGCTATCAAGCTGGGCATACCTTCCATCATGATTGGTGACGAATACACCGCCTATGGCTATCAGGGGCTGGTTGACTTTGGTTTCCGGGTTCTGGATGCGTTAACAAATCGTAATTTTGTAAAAAAACTGTCGGCCAGGGTTAAGCTGCCGTATACCGACTGGTGGCTGGAACAGGACAGCTTTACATTTTTACAGGACGAGGTGGTATAATGTCGCAATTCGTGGAACAAGCGCGCCATGTATGCGCTTTGGGCAGTTATCAGTCCGTGCTGGCCATTGAGAAGGCGGCACCGATCCTGCATGCAGGGCCGGGCTGCGGGCAAAAACTGTGGCGGACTTTAGGTGCGGCCAATGGCTGTCAGGGTTCGGGTTATGTAGGCGGACACTCGGTTCCGTGCACCAATATCGGGGAAAAGGAAGTTATTTTCGGCGGCGATGACCGGCTGCGCGATATTGTGGGAAATGCCCTGAAAGTCATTGATGCCGAGCTGTTTGTTATTTTAACCGGCTGTACGTCCGATATTGTCGGTGACGATGTCAGTGAAGTGGCCCGCCGGTTTCAGGAACAGGGAAAACCGGTGGTGGCTGTGGAAACCGGCGGTTTTAAAGGAAGCAATCTGTTTGGCCATGAGCTTGTGCTGGATGCGATTATTGAGCAGTATTTGCAGCCGACGGCAGAAAAAGAAGAGGGGCTTGTGAACATCTGGTCCGTTGTGCCTTATCAGGACCCTTTTTGGGTAGGCAATCTTAAAGAGATCGGAAATTTGATTTCTTTGCTGGGTTTGACACCAAATAGTGTTTTTGGACCGGGCCATGGTCCGGAAGCTTTAAAGCGGGTGCCGAAAGCGCAGTTTAATCTACTGGTATCCCCGTGGGTGGGCCTTAAAAATGTCAAGCATTTAGAAGAAAAATTCGGGACACCGTACCTGCATTACCCGGCACTGCCGATTGGTCCGACCGAAACGGCCAATTTTTTAAGAACGGTGGGAAATTACGCCGGGATCGAAGACCGGCGGGTGGAGAGACTAATCGGCAAATTGGAAAAAGACTATTATTATTTTATCGACCGGGCTGCCGATTCACTGCTGGAAACCCAATTGATGCCCAGGCGGTTCGTCACCATAGCCGACAGCTTCTATGCCCTGGGCGTGGCCCGTTTTTTAATCAATGATTTCGGCTTATTGCCGGAAACACAATATATAACCGATGGCGTTGCCGAAGAATATCAGGAGGAGATAACGGCGGAATTCAGAAAATTTGAAGACGGTATTGAAGCGAAAGTGGTTTTTTCCAATGATGGCGGTGAAATCCACGAAGATATACGGAAAATTAAGTTCCGCAGCCGCCCGCTGATATTGGGCAGCGCCTGGGACCGGGTTCTGTCGCGGGAGATTAACGGTTATCAGCTGTCACTTGCCACGCCGGTCAGCAACCGGCTGGTGCTGAACCGCTCGTATGTAGGCTATGAAGGCGCGTTAAGGCTTGTTGAAGATGTCTATTCTTTAGTTCTGGAAGACTTCCAGTAAGCTGATAATAAAGCTGATCCTTGCTCCCCTATACATAGGAGGCCGGGTATTTTACGGCAATATTTTTAGCTTGACAAATACCGGCAAATCGTTATAATTAAAGAAAAATACACTTTTATATGAATGGATTTGCTGATCAGAATAACTGAAGGCTAAGGTGAGTACCGGTCTATGGTATACCTTAGCTTTTTTGTACTGTTAGGCAGTTTTTTTGGTAACGGCAAATTCATCGTCATTTGACTGGTCAGTATATCCATACTGAAGGCAAAGAGGAATCCTTTACGAAGGAATCATCTTTGCCTTTTATTTTTTTACGGATGTTTTAATGAAAAACCGTGCGGAAAGGAGAGGTCGAAAATGAGCGGTTTGAAAGTTCCCAACGAAATGGCGCCTAAAGAGCGCATGGAAGCGGTGTTGTCTTATACTACGTTTACTTGATAGGGGGGGAAGCAACAGATGAGTAAATTTATTGACAGGCCGCGCTATTTGTGTACTATGGGGGGCGCGGTGGCCACGCTGAACGCACTGCCGCGGACGATATCCATTCTGCATGCGGCTGCGGGCTGTGGCGGCAACTTTACCAACGCGTTAAGCGGAGCGGCAGGTTATCTGGGCAGTAGTTACTGTGCCGGACAGGCATTGCCCAGTTCCAATATTTATGAAAAGGATATTGTGTTCGGCGGTGAGGAACGGCTGGAGGAACAGATTGCCAGCACGCTGGAAATTGTTGACGGTGACTTATATTTTGTGGTAACAGGCTGTATGGTGGATATTATCGGCGATGATGCCGTTTCCGTGGCCAATAAGTTCAAGCAGGCGGGCAAGCCGGTGCTGGCGGCGGAGACCGGTGGGTTTAAAGGAAATTCCTATCAGGGATATGACATCGTTCTCAGCAAATTATTCCGTGATTATGTAACACCGAATCCGGTGAAAGATAAAAAAACAGTGAACCTGTTTGGTATTGTTCCGGTTCAGGATGTGTTTTGGAAAGGAAATCTGAATGTCCTGAAAGCCTTAATCCAAAAACTGGGGTTTCAGGTCAATACTTTTTTTGGCGAGGGGGAAACACTGGAAAACCTTAAGAATTCGGCAGTAGCCGCTTTGAATATTGTCGTGTCCGATGTGTCCGGCGTGGAACCGGCCCAGGTTTTTGAGGAAGTACACGGTGTACCGTATGTCATCGCGCCGCTGCCCATTGGACCAACCGGTACGGAAGAATTTTTACGTACCGTCGGTGCAGCCCTGGGCGTTGCCGATCGTGTGCTGACCCAAACCATTGCGGAAGAAAAAACGCGCTATTATGACTATCTGGTGCGTTTATCCGATGTATACAATGATCTCGATTTTCAGCGGTACAGCGTTGTTGTGGCGGATGCCAATTATGCGTCGGCCTTAACCCGGTTTTTGGCCGATGATCTGGGCTGGCTGCCGGAATTAGTGGTGATAACCGACGTTCTGGAAGAAAATGAGAAACAGGCGGTACGAAAGCGGTTCGAAGGGTTGTCCGGGGTTAAGCCGCAAGTGGTGTTTGATACCGATACGGCAAGTGTCGGCCGGCATTTCCGCAAAGCGTGGCCCCGTAATCAGAACAGCCGTTATTTTGATTCTTTCAGTCCGGCTTTTGTTTTTGGCAGCAGCCTGGAGAAGGACTTTGCCGATACCCTGGGTGCCGCTCATTTAAGCGTAGCCTATCCCATATCCAACCGGGTGGTGCTCGACAGGGCTTATGCCGGCTACAGCGGAGCGTTGCGGCTGACGGAGGATGTGCTGGGGCTGTTGGTAAGCAATCGATAAGGAAGGGAGCATAAAAAGCATGGATTATATAAGAGAGAAAGCGCCACCTGTGCGCGAGGACCGCTTGCGGGCTTGCAACGCTTATGGCGGCCCAAGCAGCAAGCTGGTGGATCAATCCCAAAAGGGATGCCTGCACGGCATAAAACGGAAATTTGCACAAACACAGGGCTGTCAGTTGAATTTAAGTTTGGCGATTTTAAATACCATCCGCGATGCCGTAGTCATCGTTCATGGGCCGGTAGGCTGCGGTGGCGGCAGTCTGGCGCAGGCAGGGATCAATAAAGGCTTTCAGCAGCTGCGCGACAGCAGCGCCCGCGGTCTGATATGGGTCAACACCAACCTGCGGGAATCGGAAGTGATCAATGGCGGTGAAGCCAATTTGCGGGAAGCCATTCTGCACGCCGAACAAGAATTCCGGCCCAGCGCAATTATTATTGTAAACAGCTGTGTTCCGGCCATTATCGGCGATGATGTGGACAGCGTGGTCGAACAGGTGCAAAAAGAAATAAGCGCCAAACTTGTGCCGGTGCACTGCGAAGGGTTTAAGACAAAAATTATGGCCAGCGCTTATGATGCCGTGTACCATGGAATACTGCGCAATTTAATGGAACCGGACCCGGTTGACGAGCGGTACCAACGTGATGAACAGGAGGTTTTACTGGAAAAATACCGTATCGGCCGCACCGTAAACGTGTTAAATGTTTCCTCCATGAGCCGTATTGACGAATATGAATTGGTCCGCTTACTGAAAGCTCTGGATCTGAACCTGAATATCCTGCCTTGTTATGCGCATCCGGAAGATTTTAAAAAAGCAACCGAAGCGGCCTTAAATGTCAGTATTTGCGCAACCCATGATGATTACTTTGTGGAGCATTTAAAAGAAAAATTTAATATTCCTTTCATTTTGCGGACCATTCCGATCGGAGTAAAGTACACCAATCGCTGGATACAGGACATTGCCGCATTTTTCGGCATCGAAGAAGAGGCCCGGCGGTTCATTGATCAGGAGGTCAGACAGCTGGAAGAAGCCCTGACGCCTTATCGGGACCTGTTCAAGGGAAAACGCGTTCTGGTAGGCGGGGGGGAAATCCGCGTGGTGGCCAATGCCGAGCTTTTGCAATATTTGGGACTGGAAGTGATCGGACTGCGGGCTTACCATTATGATCAATTCGGTGATGAGATGCTGGGCGAGCAGGAGGCCATTCAGGAAATCCCCTTTAATGTCGCCACCGGCCAGCCCTTTGAGATGGCAAACCTGGTAAACAAATTGAAACCGGATGTGTACGTAGGGCATGTAGGAACCAATGCCTGGGCGGCAAGGCAGGGCATTCCCGTTATTCCCCTTTTTCATCAGAGCCAGCTCTTTTTAGGCTATTCCGGCGTGTTTGAATTTGCCAGACGTCTGGCCAGAATACTAAGGAACCCGGCGTTTAACCGCAAGCTGGGGCAAAATGTCCGCCTGCCGTATAAGGAAGACTGGTATCAGAAGGACGCATTTTCTTATATTGACGAGGGCAATGTCAATTAATAAAGGGTTAAGGAGTGGTAGTATGGCAAAAATAGCCAATAGTGTAACGGATTTGATCGGCGGTACCCCGCTGCTGAAACTGAACCGGGTTGTAGGACCGGAAAGCGCGGACGTTGTTGTGAAGCTGGAGTTGTTTAATCCCGGGGGGAGCGTCAAGGACCGGATCGGTTTTAGCATGCTGAAAGCAGCGGAAGAGAAGGGGCTTATCGGCAAGGATACCGTCATTATCGAACCTACCAGCGGCAACACCGGCATTGCTCTGGCTTTCATTGCCGCCGCCAGAGGCTACCGTCTGATACTGACCATGCCGGATACGATGAGCACGGAACGGCGCAGTTTGCTAAAAGCTTATGGCGCGGAGCTTGTGCTGACGCCGGGAGCCGAGGGTATGAAAGGTGCTGTGCGCAAAGCGGAAGAACTGGCCGCCCAGTTTCCGAACGCTTTCGTTCCGCAGCAATTTAACAATGCCGCCAATCCGGCCATTCACCGGGCGACAACGGCAGAGGAAATATGGGAGGACACGGACGGCAAGGTTGACGTAATTGTCGTCGGTGTTGGAACCGGCGGGACGATTACCGGTATTGGCGAGGTTTTGAAAAAACGCAATCCCAACCTAAAGGTGGTTGCCGTAGAACCGTTTGATTCACCGGTGCTTTCCGGCGGCAAACCGGGGCCGCACAAAATCCAGGGTATTGGGGCAGGCTTTGTGCCGGGCGTATTAAACCTTGACATCATTGATGAAATTTATAAAGTCAAAAATGAAGAGGCGGTGGAGACGGCAAGGGCCCTGGCCCGGGAAGAAGGCGTTCTGGTCGGCATTTCCTCCGGCGCGGCGGCCTTTGCAGCCCTGCAGATCGCCAAGCGCCGCGAGCATGCCGGACAGCTGGTGGTAGCCATATTGCCCGATACGGGAGAGCGTTATATCAGTACCGTGTTGTTTCAGGATATCTAACGGGTTCGGTCGGTAGTTAATATAAATTGAATGCTTCCCTTAAGCTTGTCTGACTATAAACAATAGAGGCCAAGTTCCGGACCGGAACCTGGCCTTTTGTGTTAAAGCCGGGTTATCCTATTTAAATATGGACGCGGTGGCGTCAACGGGAGGAATGAAAATGTCCGATGATAAGGCGGAAAATCAAGCCGGTATTGACGGCGGCGACAATAAGATTGTGGCCCGCAACATCCGGCGGGTATATAACATAAAACAAAAAGGCGATAACGGGACTGTTGAGTTTGAGGCGATCAAACAGCTGAACCTGAATGTAAGACAAGGTGAGTTCCTGGTTATTGTCGGACCCAGCGGCTGCGGCAAATCCACTTTTCTGGACATGGTTGCGGGACTGGCCAAGCCGAGCTCAGGCGAAATCTTTATTGACGGCCGCTTAATCACCGGCCCGGACCTGGACCGGGGAATTGTACTACAGGGCTATGCCTTATTTCCCTGGCGGACAGTCCGTAAAAATGTTGAATTCGGGCTGGAAGTAAAAAAGGTGCCCGCCAGGGAACGGCAGGAAATCAGTCAGAAATATATTGAACTGGTAGGATTAAAAAACTTCGAAGACCGGTATCCGCACGAGCTGTCCGGCGGCATGAAGCAGCGTGTTGCCATTGCCCGGGCTTTGGCTTATGATCCGGAAGTCCTGTTAATGGATGAACCTTTCGCGGCAGTTGACGCCCAGACCAGGGAAACGCTGCAGGAAGAACTGCTCAGAATCTGGGAGAAAACGAAAAAAACCATTATTTTCGTTACCCATGGTATTGATGAAGCGGTATTCTTAGGCGACCGGGTGGCTGTTATGACTGCCAATCCCGGCACAATTAAAGAGGTTGTGGAAATTAATCTCCCCCGCCCCCGCGACGGTATCCGTTCTTCGGCGGAATTTGGCTGGATTCGCCACAAGATCTGGCAGCTATTGCAAAATGATAACGGCGCAGGAGAGGCAGGCTCAGGCGCAGAGCAAAATATCGCCGAAGCGATATCCTCATCGGCAGCGTTATAACCGGTGAAAGCTATGCAATTGATCGCAGCCAGGATCAAATACGGTTTCATCCGCTGGTCGGGTGTGCTTGCTTTCCTGCTTCTCTGGGAAGCCGCACCCCGGCTCGGATGGGTTGATGCCCAGTTCCTGCCGGTATTGTCAACCATTTTACTGGCGGTGGAACAATTGGCACTGGACGGCAGTTTATATACTCATCTGGTTGTCAGTCTCTGGCGTGCCCTGACCGGACTGGTTCTGGCCGCCGTGGTTGCCGTACCCCTGGCTTTTTTATTAGAAGGCTGGTTCAGCGGTACGGCGCGGCGGCTGGATCCGCTGTTCCGTTTATTAAGCCACGTCAACCCGTTTTCGCTGGCACCGGTGTTTATTCTGTTTTTTGGGATTGGAGAAACGCAAAAGCTGGCCATTATTTCTCTGGTGACAGTGTGGCCGATTTTGTTTCACACCATTACGGGTATACGCTCGGTAGACCCCCTGCTGGTGAAAACGGCCCGTTCCCTGCAGGTGTCCCGTTTCCGGTTGGCGCGGGATGTGCTGTTTCCGGCGGCGCTTCCCACGATTATCACCGGACTGCGCATTGGCACGCAAATGGCGGTTTTTATGCTGGTGGCGGCAGAGATGCTGGGAGCCGGTGCCGGAATGGGATGGCTGGTGCATAACTCCGCCATGAATTACCAAATTCCCCGTATGTATGCCGGTGGTATATTTATTATTCTGTTAGGCATTTTGATCAATCAGTTTATTTTGCATTGGGAACGGGAAAGCCTTTTCCAGCAGACGCCGCCGGACGCAGCAGGCCAAAGGCCTGAGCCGCGGCAGGTAATTAACCGGGGGGGTTCACATCTTCCTATCGCTGTGGGAATCATGATCGGCATTTTGTTTTTCGGTGCGCAGGAAGTCGGGCGGATTAACAGGGAAGCCGCCGCTTCAGGTTTTCCGGCGGAACACCATAATCATCATGGCGCCGCCGCAGACGCTCAGGAAAAAGAAACGATGCCGGGAAGCCACAACCATCACATTCCGGCACAGCAGGATTCCTCCGGGCATAAGTCCCATCCGGAGCATTCCGGACAGGCAGCCGCTGTCCCGAGCTTCAAGGCGGCGGATGCCCTTAAACCTCAGGAACCCGGTAATTGAACTATCGTTTTGTGCCGGGCGAACAGGTGATGAAAAGGAAATATAAAGTCAGGAGGTGCTGTATGATAGTCCGCATCCCCAAAGTCGTGACTGATAAAGCGGCTGTTATTCTGTTTGTTTTGGCATGGGAGTTAAGCGCCCGCCTGGAACTGGTCAATAACTTGTTTATCCCTCCGCTGTCCAAGGTGCTGGCTACGGTCTGGCATTTACTGATTTCCGATATGTTCTTGCAGCATATTCTGATTAGCCTGGCCCGGTCGATGGGCGGTTTTGCCGTGGCAGTGATTGTGGCTATCCCCCTGGGCCTGATTATGGGGGGATGGTTTCACAAACTGGAGCTGGCGTTGGAGCCGCTGTTTGCCATAGCCGCACAGGCAAATCCGTTTATCCTGTTTCATGTCATCATATTATTTTTAGGCATTGGCGAAGCGACCAAGGTTACGATTATTGCCTGGATTTGTATCTGGCCTATTTTGTTTAATACCATGAACGGTGTCCGCCATGTGGATACGACTTTACTTAAAGCGGCTATGTCTTTTGGTTTAAAACGCTGGAAAATTTTTTGGAAAATCATTCTTCCGGCCGCTGCCCCTTCTATTTTTACCGGACTCAGGCTTAGTGCAGGGTATTCCTTTTTTCTGCTGATTGCCGCGGAAATGATGGGTTCCAGTTCAGGGTTGGGATGGTTTGTATTATATAGTCAGGAAAATTTTAATATACAGTGGATTTTTGCCGGTGCCGTGGTTATCGCGCTGCTGGGGCTGGCGATTGATGCCCTGCTGGCGTTTATCGAAAAAAGGCTGATTGTCTGGCGGCAGGCCGGGTAGTCCTTAACCCCGGGCCCGGCATGGTTTAAATGAATTTTACGGAGGTGATCGACGTGCCTTTTCGTGTTGCAGTGGCCAGTGATGATGGGCGGCTCATAAACCGGCATTTTGCCAAAACAGAGCAATTCTGGATATTTAAACTGGTGGACGGCCGGTTTTACCTTGATGAAGTCCGGGATGTCCAGCCTGTCGCCTATGATAACCACCAGGAGAAATTGTTGAGAATTGTGGAGGGAATAGAGGATTGCGGCATGGCAGTGGCCTCCGAAATCGGACCGGGTGCTGCTGTTATCATGGGGCAGAAGGGGATGGAACCATTTGTTACCGGGGATACGGTGGAAGAAGCTTTAGCCCGGATTGCCTGGAGGCAGCAGAAAAACTATATCGCAATGCACGCAGAAAAGCGCGCCAGGCAGAATTGCATTCGTATTTTTAAATAAAAATTGTTTAAAGGAGGAGTCCCTATGGGATTGTTGTATGATTTGGCGGTTCAGGCAGCTAAGCGCAGCCGTACTATGCAGAGTCAGGATGTGGAAATACTTCAGCAAAATAAAGGCAACAGCAAAGAACACGGTCTCTTTGCCGTTGAAAACGGGAGTTGCCGGCCGGCAGCCAATCAGGCAATCCCGGAACAGGTTTTACACCGGTTAGGAACTGCCGACAGATAGGACAATGGCTTATGGCGGATCAATAGAAAAAACAACAGAAAAAGGAGCGACAGGCGGTGACGAAATTGTATCTTCCGCCGCTTTATATGGCGGTACCTAACGCCTTCCTGTTTGTCCAGGGGCTGGAAACGTTATCGCTTCGTCTGGAACGGCAAGCCGTAAGGAGGGGAATTCAAGTGAAGCTAAAGCGTTATTTTGTGGTTGCTTTAACTATTTTGGCTGCCGGCGTAATCGTCTTATGGACCGGCTTCAACCAGACGGACAGCGGCAGTAAGCAGCCGGTGATTAAGCAGGATCACTCCATGCATTCCACTGAAAAATAGAAGCCCGGGAGGAGAGTATGTTGAAAATAAAATGGATATATGCCCTAGCCTTGCTGGCCGGTATCGCCTTACTGGTGCTGCCATGGGTTTTTCCGGTATGCAGCATTGCCGGGCGGAATATGCCGATGCGTTGTTTTTTTGCTTATCAGGCGGAATTTTTGCTTGCCCTGTTTACGGTTATCATTGCGGTGAGTCTGTTTTTTACCAAAGAAAAAGAGACAAAACAACTGACCGGTTTTTTTCTGGTGGTTGCCGCAGTCCTGATTTTTATCATTCCGGCGCAATGGGTGATTGGCATTTGCGGCCATGGGGATTCTCCCTGTCATGTGACTACGGCCTGGGCCAGGGGGCTGAGCCTGGTTCTGGGGCTGGCGGGGCTGGCCATAACCTGGAAATTCAGGGAAAATACCGGCAAGGAGTAAGCTATGGGACAAATTTTGTTTAAATCGCTATGGTTCCGCCGGGTTCAAAATAGCGCATTGCTTCTGGCCATTGCTGTCGGCGTCAGTCTGATTTTCGCGGTAACGCTGATTCAGTATGGTGTGACCGAAGGATTGGAACAGGCCAGGGCACGCCTGGGTGCCGATATATTGGTTGTTCCCTCCGGCGTTGCGGTGGACCCGGGGGAGATTTTATACGGCGGCGCACCGGCCAATACCTATATGTCCCGGGAAATAGAAGCAAAGATTGCAAGCATACCGGGAATCCGGCGGACAACGGCTCAGTTTTTTTCGCAATCGCTGACCGATGAATGCTGTGATACCGGCGGTCCTTTCCGGCTAACCGGGTTTGATCCGGAAACCGACTGGCTGATTCAGCCCTGGCTGAAGAACATCGGAAAAATGCAGCTGGCAGACAATGAAATTATTATCGGCACCGGTGTAAACTCGTTTCCGGGGGGTGTCGTCAATATCTTAGGACGGCCGTTTCAGGTAGCGGCAACACTGGAAGCCAGCGGAACGGCATTGGATAAATCCATTCTGCTGAATATGAAAACGGCCCGCGAAATTGCCGGCGAATCACCAAGCCTGGCGGGTCTCTGGCAGGCCAACGGGGTCCCGGAAGGGCTTGTATCGGCGGTGCTTGTCGAAACGGAACCGGATGCGGATATTGCCGGTATAACGGCAAAAATAGAAGGTTTGGACAAAGTGGACGCCTTTTCGGCCACCGAGACCAAACGCCGCATTTATGAGCAGTTTCAAGTCATTACCGGACTGCTCCTGGCGGCAGGCATTATGGCCGTTATTACCTCGGCGGTACAGCTTGTTTCCCGGTTATATGCACTGACGCTGGAACGGCGGAATGAATGGGGGTTGTATCTCGCATTGGGTGCTGCCCCCGGCCGGATCGCCGGCTGGGTCATGGCTGAAGCCGCCTTATTATGTACGCTTGGCACTGTGGCAGGGTTAGCGGGCGGTTATGTGCTGTACCGGTGGTCGGTGAATTTTATGGCGGCTCATCAGGCCTTTCCGTTTATCTATCCTGAACCGGCGGTGACTCTTACGATCGCTTTCATCCTGCTTGCCTGCTGGCTGCTGCTCAGTGCCTTGGCGGCCTGGTTTCCGGCATACCGCAGCGGCCGTATTGAACCCGGTCTGATTATGACCCGCGGTGAATTTGACTAAAGGAGGAAGGTAGGCTTGACAACGGTTTTAGATATCCGGGACATCAAAAAGTTTTATGGGTCTGAAGTCATTTTGTATGATGTCTCCTTGCAGGTTAAGCAAGGCGAGATGATTGCCGTTACCGGTGCGTCGGGAACGGGAAAAACCACATTGCTGTCGATTATCGGACTTTTGCAGGAAACCTCGGCGGGACATATACAGATCCTGGGGGAGTCGGTCGACGGGCTGGATGCGGCAAAACGGGCCGGAGTCCGCAGCCGCTATATCGGCTTTGTTTTCCAGCGGGCACGTTTGGTGGGATCGCTTACGGCGCTGGAGAATGTGCTGGTGCCGTCCTGGCTGTTTGGAAGCGGCACTTCCTATGAGGTGAGGGCCAGGCAGGTATTGACGGAACTGGGGCTGGGCAAACGGCTGCATTATTTGCCCGAGCAGCTTAGTGTAGGGCAAATGCGGCGGGTGGCCCTGGCCAGAGCCCTGCTGCTCAATCCACCGCTTATTCTTGCCGATGAACCGACTAACGATCTGGACCCTGCTACGGCTGCTATTGTATTTGGTCATTTGCAGGCCGCACAGCAAGAAGGAGCGGCGGTAATCCTGGTGACGCATGATGAGGAGTTTGCAGCGAAGGCTCAGCAAGTGGTTACGCTGAAAAATGGGAAATTATCGGCGGGATAGAGGTGAATAACAAGCAGCTCTGCTGTTTTTCCGTGAAGGAAAACAACAGCGCTGCTTTTGCTTCGTTTGGCACAGGGGATATGCTTGTTATCGCGACAGGTCTCTTTGCAGCTTTTGGTAAGATACTATTCGCAGTGCTTGCCCGGCAGGCGTGAATAGATACTTCAATCAGAGTTGTTTCTCTTGACAAAATTTCCTCAAGCTTTATAATTAAAAAAAGAATCTATTGATTATTTGCTGATCAGAGAAACTGAAGGCTAAGATAATCCTGCTAAGGGGATTGTCTTAGCTTTTTTTAACTCTTAACCCAAAACGGTAACAGGAGCTTTTACCGGAATGAATACATAGCATATAGGAGGCTGCAGCATGCGGGCATTGGTGAAACAAGAACTTGGCTATGGGAATTTAGCCGTTGTGGAAAGAAAAGAGCCGGAAGCGGGACCGGATCAGGTAAAAATCAAAGTGAAGTATGCCGCCATCTGTGGTACGGATTTACATACCTATGAGGGGAAATATAAGGTAGCGGTACCGGTTGCGCTGGGACATGAATTTTCCGGCGAAATTGTTGCAGTCGGTGCGGGTGTTACGGAATTTCAGCCCGGTGACCGGGTTACGGCGGAGACGACAGCGTCTGCCTGCGGCGAATGCCATTACTGTCAAACCCAACAATACAACTTATGCAGCCGGCGCAGGGGGATAGGCACCCAGGTGGATGGCGCTTTTGCCGAATACCTGGTAATCCGTAAGGAAAGCGTGCATAAACTGCCCGAACATGTCGATTATTTGGCGGCATCGATGACCGAGGCGGTGGCCTGCGCTCATCATATAGCCAACAAAGCCGGTGTAAAACCGGGCGATGTCGCGGTTGTACTGGGACCGGGACCGATCGGGCTGCTTACCGCGCAAATTGCCCGCAAACTAGGTGCCAAGGTGATTATCACCGGTTTGTCAAAAGACAAAATCAGGCTGGAAAAGGCGCTGGAACTGGGAATTGAGCAGGCGTTGGATATTGAACGGCAGGATCTGAAAAAAATTGTGACCGAGGCAACTTCCGGTTATGGCGCGGATGTTATATTTGAATGTACCGGCGCACCGCCTTCCGTCAATACAGGTCTGGAACTTTTGCGCAAACAGGGCACTTATGTGCAGGCTGGTGTTTTCCCCGTTGCGGAAATAGCGGCTGATTTTGAAAAAATCATTCAAAAGGAAATCCGGGTGGTTGGCAGCCGCAGCCAAAATCCTTTTGACTGGGAGCCGTCGCTGCAATTGATGAATGAGGGCAGTGTCAAAACAAAAGAACTGGTTTCCCATCAGTTTACTCTCGGCGAATGGGATAAGGCATATACTGCGATTAAAGCGGGAAAAGCCATAAAGGTTGTGCTGGTGCCGGAACAATAACATAGTAACCTTCTTGACAGCATCTTGTTTCTGGAGTAAAATTTAAGAAATATACATATGCATAACGTCAAATTCTCTTATCCAGAGTGGTCGAGGGACTGGCCCGATGACACCCGGCAACCGGCAGCAATGCAGTGGTGCTAACTCCAGCAGGAATCGTTCCTGGAAGATGAGGGGAGGGTAATTATAAATAAAACCCCTTTCTTCGGAGAGGGGTTTTTGATGATGCTGACTTTCTTGAGTGGAGGATACTATGAAAATAAGTACGAAAATTGTTCATTGTGGCGTGGGTTCCGATCCACGTACCGGCGCTATCAGTACGCCCATTTATCAAAATGCTACTTTTCGGCACCCGGCTCTGGGCGAAAGTACCGGTTATGATTATTCCCGTTCGCAAAACCCGACCAGGGAAGCGGTCGAGTCGGCCTTGGCTGAATTAGAAGGCGGGGCGGCCGGGTTCGCCTTTGCTTCCGGTATGGCCGCGGTGACCGCCGTACTGTTTTTGTATAAGCCCGGCAGCCATATTATCGTCACGGAAGACTGCTATGGCGGGACTTACCGTGTGCTGGCGCAATTGTTTGCCAATCTGGGGTTGGCCGTAAGTTTTGTTGACAGCAGTAATCTGGATGAAGTCGGACAGGCGATTCAGGCCAATACGGCGGCCATTTTCGTTGAAACGCCAACCAATCCGCTGATGAAGGTCGCCGATATCAAAGCGATTGTCTGTATGGCGCAGCAACGGGGCATCCATACTATTGTTGATAATACCTTCCTATCGCCGTATTTTCAGCAACCGTTGCGCCTTGGTGCTGATATTGTCCTCCATAGCGGAACCAAATATCTTTCCGGGCACAATGATACCGTTTGCGGCGTCGTGGTTACCGGCAGCAGGGAGCTTGGCGAGCGGGTAAAATTTGTGCAAAATTCTACCGGCAGTATTTTAGGACCGCAGGATAGCTGGCTGCTGTTGCGCGGCTTAAAGACATTGGCCCTGCGGATGGAAAAGCACGCTGCCAATGCTTACCAGATCGCCAAATGGCTGCAAACTCAGCCGAATGTGAAACAGGTATATTATCCCGGTCTTGACGGACATCCGGGGAAGGCGGTTCAGGATGCCCAGGCCACCGGTTATGGCGGGATGCTGTCCTTTGAAGTGGCTTCTCCCGCTCTGGTACCTAAGATTTTGTCCGGAGTCCGTCTGATACAGTTTGCCGAAAGTCTGGGCGGCGTGGAGTCGCTCATTACCTTCCCGGCCGTGCAGACGCATGCCGATGTCCCGCCTGAGGTTCGCGCGCGCCTCGGCGTATCCGATTGTCTGCTGCGACTGTCTGTAGGGATTGAGGATGCCGGGGATTTAATGGAAGACTTGGCACAGGCCTTAGCGTAAAAGCCGTAGAATCGACGCGACAACGGAAGAGCGCCCCTAAGCCTCTCCTGTAAAAAAAGTCTTGACATTCACAGTTTTTGGTACTATCATTTAATTAATACATTCGATAGTTGATGGTCTCGAGGCTGATCAGAGAAACTGAAGGCCAAAGAAGATGCTTGGTGCAGCTTCTTTGGCCTTTTTTATTTCCTTCGAGTATTCTGCTTTTTATGTGAGCATAATGTAGTTATGCTGAACTTCATGTTAGGTATTTCTTGTAAATTTTTATATAAACGGAGGTATGTGTTATGGCACGTATAGCAAAAAATTTAACGGAATTGATCGGTAATACCCCTCTGCTGGAATTTGGCAATTACCGTCAGGCAAAAGGCTATGACGCCAGCGTTGTGGCTAAACTGGAATACTTTAATCCCCAGGGCAGTGTAAAAGACCGTATTGGCTATGCCATGATTAAAGATGCGGAAGATAAAGGACTGCTTGATAAAGATACCCTGATTGTAGAACCGACCAGTGGCAACACCGGTGTCGGGCTGGCTTTTGTTGCTGCCGCCAAGGGCTACAGATTAATTCTTACCATGCCGGAAACCATGAGCATTGAACGCAGAAAGCTGCTTAAGGCTTTAGGAGCAGAGCTTGTTCTGACCCCCGGATCGGAAGGCATGAAGGGGGCCATCAAAAAAGCGGAAGAAATTGTAGCGGAAAATCCGAAAGCATTTATTCCGCAGCAATTTAAAAATCCGGCAAACCCGGCTATTCACCGGAAAACCACTGCGGAAGAAATTTGGCGTGATACCGACGGCAAAGTGGACATTTTTGTCGGTGGTGTAGGTACCGGCGGTACCGTGACCGGGGTTGGCGAAGTATTGAAACAAAAAAATCCTAATGTAAAAATCGTGGCCGTAGAACCGAAAGATTCTCCCGTACTATCGGGCGGCAAACCAGGTCCGCACAAGATTCAGGGGATTGGTGCCGGTTTTGTGCCCGATGTGTTTAATAGGGACGTTGTTGATGAAATTATTCAGGTCAGCAATGAAGATGCGATTGCTACCGGCAGAACACTGGCCAAGACAGAAGGTTTGCTGGTCGGTATTTCCAGCGGTGCTGCTGCCTATGCCGCAACCCAGTTGGCGCTGCGTACCGAAAATAAAGGCAAAACCATTGTAGTGCTTTTACCGGATACCGGTGAACGGTACTTATCGACAACTTTATTTGAAGACTAGTCAGTACACTCTGCTGATCGGAAAGGAAAAACGAAGGCTGAGATTTGCGTTTCATGGCGCAGATCTCAGCCTTTATTTTATTACTTATGATAGTAAGGAGTAAGGAGGAGCATAATGCCCGGCTGCGACATCCCGGCCGCTGTCCTGCTGGAAAATATTACGGCTTTTATCCCTGCCGGACTGGATTGGACGGAATAATACCAAAACAATAAACATATAATGCTAGCACATGGGCTGGCAGACGGTAAGGAGGGCATGAGCCGGAGGCTGATTTCTCATAGATTGCAGCGGGAATTTATTGTTGACATGACTAACACCCTATGTTATCATTTCATATAAGTTGATAAAATAGCTCTTATCCAGAGAGGTCGAGGGACTGGCCCGAAGAGACCCGGCAACCGGCAATGATGCAGTGGTGCTAATTCCAGCAGGATAATTATCCTGGACGATGAGAGGAAAGTACGAACTTCAAAACCCTTTCCTTGGCGGAGGGTTTTCTTATTTTAATCCAACCGGCATAGATTGCTTATAGAGGTGTGAGCATGGCAAACATAAAGAAAAATACAAGTACACCGCAACAGGACATTATACCGCAGGATATTATGGAACAAATCGAAAAAGTCATTAACAGCACGTTGCATGGTTCGGTTACCCTCATCGTGCAGGATTCCCGCATTATTCAAATTGAACGGGTAGAAAAGATAAGACTGTGTTAATTCGGTAATAGCACTTATAGGTATATTTTGAGGGGATGGGGAGGCAGAGAATAGCCATGCCGATAAAGAAAAGCGCCGTTTCCCAGGATTTAGATCAGGCTAAATCATTGGCTTTACGCAATCGTATTGTGGAGGCTGTGCAAGGGCTGAAGTTTGGTCAGGTGGTTATAGTGATTAAAGACGGTAAGGTTACTCAGATTGAGCGTACGGAAAAACAACGGTTTACCGGTGTAGAAGGTATTTATGGTGATGGTATCTAAGGCTGATCAGATAAACTGAAGGCCGGAGTCTTCGTTGCTGATTTGCGGCAATGAGGACTTCGGCCTTTTTGTTTGCTCATCGATCGTTAAAGATCCCAAAGTACTGGCGGAAATCTGGGTGCAGCCATGGTGGCATGGAAATAAGCAATAGTTGCCAAATAGGGCTTGACTTCATTATTTGCTTCATGGTATTTTATAACAAAGAGCATAAAGGACAGGCTGATCAGAAAGACTGAAGGCTAGGGAGTCCCTGAGGGGCTTTTCCTTAGCCTTTTTTTATAATGATAAATAGTATAAAACGTAAAGTAGCAGAGAGGAGTAATACGTATGACTTTGCCAGAAAATCTGAAGTTTGACTCCATTGCCGTGCATGGAGGACAGGAGCCCGACCCTACCACAGGAGCCCGGGCGGTGCCGATTTATCAAACTACCTCCTATAATTTCCGTGACAGTGAACACGGAGCTAATTTGTTCGGATTGAAAGAAGCGGGGAACATTTACACCCGCATCATGAACCCCACGACCGATGTCTTTGAAAAACGGGTGGCAGCCCTGGAAGGCGGTATTGGTGCCCTGGCCTTTGCTTCCGGTCATGCGGCCATTAGCGCAGCCATCTTCAACATTGCCCAGGCCGGAGACGAAATTGTCAGCTCCTCCACTTTATACGGCGGTACCTATAATATGTTTGCCTATACCCTGCCGCGCCTGGGGATTAAAGTGACCCTGGTGGACCCTGGCGACCCGGAAAACTTCCGCAAAGCCATTACACCCAAAACCAAAGCCATTTATGGTGAAACCATCGGTAATCCCAAGATTGACGTATTTAACTTTAAAGCCATTGCGGCTATTGCTCATGAAAATGGCATCCCTCTCATCGTTGATAACACTTTTGCCACACCTTACCTGTCCCGGCCGTTTGAATTCGGTGCCGATATTATCATCCATTCCGCTACCAAGTTTATTGGCGGGCATGGCAGTTCCATGGGCGGCATAGTGGTTGACAGCGGTAAATTCAACTGGACTAACGGCAAATTCCCACTGCTGACCGAGGCTGACCCCAGTTATCATGGATTAAGCTATACCGAGGCCTTGGGTGAAGCGGCCTTTATTACCCGGCTTAGGATTCAGGTATTGCGGGATTTGGGAGCGGCCCTGAGCCCCTTCAACAGCTTTATGTTCCTGCAAGGTTTGGAAACCCTTCATTTAAGAATGGCCCGCCACAGTGAAAACGCTCTGGCGGTAGCTAAGTTCCTGGAAAATCATGAACTGGTATCCTGGGTAAGTTACCCCGGGCTGGAAAGCCATCCGGATTATGCCCTGGCCAGGGAATATCTGCCTAAGGGCGCCGGAGCTATCCTGACCTTCGGCATAAAAGGCGGTTTGGAAGCCGGCAAGAAGTTTATTGATTCTTTGAAGTTATTCTCCATTCTGGCCAATGTCGGTGATGCCAAATCACTGGTTATTCATCCGGCCAGCACGACCCATTCACAGTTGACATCGGAACAGCGGGCTGCTGCCGGTGCTCCGGACGATATGGTCCGTTTGTCGGTCGGTATCGAAGATGTGGCCGATGTTATTGCCGACCTGGACCAGGCACTGCAGGCGACAAATAAGTAAGATTTACCGAAAAACTCTGGGGCTGATTTAAGTCTGGCATAATATCAATACCTTGAGTGTATTTTTCAAGAGAGGAAAGTGCGAGCAGCTGGGGAGGGATGGCAGCCATCCTTCCCCAGTTTATTTTTTAATAAAAAAGTCAAAAAGTCAAATATTTTCCTTGAATAGCTGGTAATATTTTGCTACATTATAAGTAGAGCAAAATTAAGATAACGAGTTTGGAGGCGAGTGTCATGGCACAGGAAAAATATACGCAAGAGGCGATGGCAGTCTTATCGGCCGCTCAACAAAATTGTGCGCTTTATTATCATCAGGAAGTAACGACACGGCATTTACTGCTGGCCTTAATAAAAGACGAGGAAGGAATAACCTCCCGGCTTCTACGGGATGCCGGGGTGGATAGAAAAGCAATTAAAAAAGAAGTGGAAAAACTGTTGAAAAGCATACCTGCGGTGCGGGGGCAGGAAAGCGGGCTCAGAATGAACACGGCGATGATCCGGGTAATGGCCCTGGCGGAAAACATGGCGGAGAATTTGCAGGATGAAGAGATCGGCAGCGAACACCTGCTGCTGGCGGTTGTCGATGACGGGGACAGCGATGTAGTCGATCTATGCCGCCGTTTTGGCTTGCATCGCAGCCGGCTGCAGCAAATGCTCAGTACTTACCGCCAGGGACAGGACATAAGTAGCGGCAATACCGACCAGGCTTTTCGGGCCTTGGCAAAATACGGACGTGACCTTACGGCTTTAGCCCGTGAGGGCAAGCTGGACCCGGTTATCGGACGGGATGAAGAAATCCGGCGTGTGGTGGAGATTTTGTCACGGCGGACCAAGAACAATCCGGTCCTGATTGGTGAGCCGGGAGTCGGGAAAACAGCCATTGTCGAGGGGCTGGCGCGCCGGATGGTGGCCGGTGACGTGCCGGAAAGCCTGAAAGACAAGGTGCTGTATTCCCTGGATTTGAGTTCACTTTTAGCCGGGGCCAAATTCCGCGGTGAATTTGAAGAACGGTTGAAAAATGTTCTGGATGAAATCCGTAAAGCAGACGGGCGAGTGATTTTGTTTATCGATGAACTGCATACCGTGGTTGGGGCCGGTGCGGCTGAAGGGGCTATGGACGCCGGCAATATTTTAAAACCCATGCTGGCGCGGGGCGAACTGCGGTGTATCGGTGCGACTACTCTGAATGAATACCGGGCGCATATTGAAAAAGATCCTGCACTGGAACGGAGGTTTCAGCCGGTGACTGTCGGAGAGCCTACCGTTGAGGATACCATTTCTATTCTGCGGGGATTAAAGGAACGCTATGAAGTGCATCACGGAGTCAAAATTAAGGATGCTGCTTTAATTGCTGCTGCGGTTCTTTCCGACCGTTACATTTCCGACCGGTTTTTGCCGGATAAGGCTATTGACCTGGTGGATGAAGCAGCGGCCAAACTCCGGACGGAGATTGACTCCATGCCTTCTGAACTGGATGAAGTATCACGCCGTATTCTGCAACTGGAGATTGAAGAACAGGCACTGCGTAAAGAAACCGACGCTGCTGCGCGCGGCAGGCTGGCAGGGATTGAAACGGAACTGCGGGAGCTTCGCTCCCATGCGGACAGCCTGCGCGGGCAATGGGATATCGAAAAACAGGCTATCGTCCGGCTGCGGGAACTGAAGAAACAGCTGGAAGCGGTAAGGATCGATATGGAAAACGCCGAAAGGGCCTATGACCTGAACCGTCTGGCTGAACTGAAGTACGGACGTTTGCCTGCTCTGGAAAAGGAACTGCGCCGGGAAGAAGAAGCGCTGGCAAAGAAAAGAAAACAAAAGGTGCTGTTAAAGGAAGAAGTGGACGAAGACGATGTCGCCAAAATCGTCAACCGCTGGACAGGTATTCCGGTAAGCCGGATGCTCTCCGGGGAACGGGAAAAGCTGGCTAACCTGGAGACCATCCTTCATGAACGGGTGGTTGGTCAGGAACAGGCGGTCAAAGCCGTCAGTGAAGCCATCATCCGGGCCAGAGCCGGCATCAAAGACCCCAACCGTCCGATTGGCTCCTTCATCTTTCTGGGACCGACCGGTGTGGGGAAAACCGAGCTGGCTAAAACGCTGGCCGAAGTGTTATTTGATGATGAACGCAGTATGATCCGTATTGATATGAGCGAATACATGGAAAAACATGCTGTGGCCCGCCTGATCGGTGCGCCGCCCGGCTATGTCGGCTACGATGAAGGCGGACAACTGACTGAGGCTGTACGCCGCCGCCCCTATAGCGTGCTGTTGCTGGATGAAATAGAAAAAGCCCACCCGGATGTATTTAATATTCTGCTGCAGATACTGGATGACGGGCGGTTGACGGATAGCAAGGGCCGCACCGTTGACTTCAAAAATACGGTGATCATTATGACCTCCAACCTGGGGTCGGCGGAAATACTGAACAAAGAAGGCGAGGCAGCACAGGAGGCCGTCTTTGCCATTTTGAAAGGATATTTCCGTCCGGAGTTTTTAAACCGCATTGATGATATCATTGTCTTTAAGGCGCTGACGGAACGGCAGGTAAGAAAGATTGCCGGCATGCTGCTGCGGAATCTGGAAAAACGCCTGCAAAAACAGCTCAATCTGACGCTGGTCTGGGATGAAGCGGTGGAAAATCTGCTGGCCCGGGATGGCTACGATCCCGCTTTTGGCGCCCGGCCCCTTAAACGCCTGATCAGCCGGACGGTGGAAACCGAACTTGGCAGGAAAATCGTATCCGGCGAGGTTGCGGAAGAAGGCACGGTACGGTTAGCTGCTAGCCATGGGCAGATTATTGTACGGGGGAAGTAACGGCAAACTGGCGGTAAGGGCTCTTTTAATTCAGATTAATTTATGAGGCGCAAAACAAAATGCATGGTAAGGTAAAAAAACAATCCGTTCTGAAACGGATTGTTCAGAGTGTAGACAAAAAGGAATCACTCCCAGTTGATCTGACCCCAAAAAGTTAGACAAAAATTGACGTTAAGCAACTAACGAGGATTGAATCCTGTATTGTACAGGACTCAGTCCTTTTAGTTTGCTCTTAATCCGTTTGTTGTTATAGTAATCAATATATTTTTCTAATTCGACTCTATAAATTCGTTCATAGAACTGAATTTCCTCAGATAAAGCAGTTCTGATTTTAATAATCCAAAGAAGTTTTCCATTACAGAATTATCTAAACAGTTCCCTTTTCTGGACATACTTTGCCGTATTCCCTTTTGCTTTAGGAGTAACTGGTAGTGCTTATGTTGATACTGCCATCCTTGATCTGAATGAAAAATAAGACTTGTATCATCAGGTATCTTAGCAAAGGCTTTGTCCAACATGTCCATTACTTGTCCGAGAA
>NZ_CYSP01000016.1 GCF_001298735.1 Propionispora sp. 2/2-37
AGAATCGAGATTTCACCGAAACGTCTATTCAAAATTCTCGTATATGGCTACATGAATGGCATCTATTCCAGCCGCCAACTGGAACAGGCCTGTCGACGAGATGTCAATTTCATGTACCTGCTGGGCCGGGAAAAAGCCCCCGATCATGCCACGATCGCACGGTTTCGCAGCGAGCGGCTGACTGAGGTGGTAGATGACCTATTTACCCAGCTTGTAGGGCACTTGGCCGATGCAGGCGAACTATCGCTGTCAAGCGTATTCATCGATGGAACCAAGCTGGAGGCTAATGCTAACCGCGACAGCTTTGTCTGGAAGAAAGCGACACAAACGAATGAACAAAAGATGCAGGAAAAGATGAAGCTTGAGCTGCCGCCACTGGCGGGCCAGCTCGGGTTGCGTTTTTACGCCGGAGAGAAGATCAAGGCCAAATATCTGAAAAAGCTGCGCAAACGGCTCAAAACGCTACAAGCTCAGCGAAGTATCGTCTTTGCCCGCGGCAAAGGGCAGCGAAAAACGCCGTTGCAGCGGGCGGTGGAAATGGTCGAGGAATATCTGGCCCGACAGAAGAAGTACGACGACTACAACCACAGCTTCGGGGAACGCAACAGCTTTTCTAAGACAGACCGGGACGCAACCTTCCTGCGGATGAAGGAAGACCACATGAAAAACGGTCAGCTTAAACCGGGCTACAACGCAACTTTGGCGGTGGACGCCGAATATGTCGTAGCCGCTAAGATTTCTCAGGAGCGAAGCGACAGCCCAACCCTCATTCCGATCCTCAAGGTGCTCCAAGGACTAGGGTATACCAGGCCCGTAGCCGACGCGGGATTCGAGAGTGAAGAAAACTATGCCTGGTGCGAGGAAAACGGGCAAACCGCGTTTATTAAACCGGCCAATCACGACAAAGCCAAAACGCGCAAGTACAAAAGTGACATCGGTAGGCGGGAAAATATGCCTTACGATGAGAACAGCGACAGCTACCTCTGCTACAAGGGCCACTCCATCCGGGCAACGTATGAAAAGAAGACCCATTCAAAAGCCGGTTGCAACATTGTGACAACGGTCTATACCTGTACTGAATGTGCCGGTTGTCCTTATAAGAGCCAATGCATTAAAGGCAAGAGCAAGACACCGCTCGAAGAGAGAAGCAAGAACTTGTATGTATCGAAAACCTTTCTTAGACAGCGGCAAGAAATGCAGGCGCGCATTCAAAGCGAGGAAGGTATCCTGTTACGTATAAACCGCTCCATTCAAGTGGAGGGAGCCTTCGGGGTACTCAAACAGGACATGGGCTTTCGGAGGTTTCTGCTGCGGGGCAGCGTCAAGGTACAAACCGAGTTTCTTCTGTTGTGCATGGGGTATAACCTAAACAAGCTTCACAACAAAATCCAAAGTGGTCGCTATGGAACGTATTTGCATATTCCCCAAACGGCCTGACAACCACATCCAGACTTTTTCTTAGGGGAAGAGGCTTCCTCTGTTTTGTTGTGCTCGGAAACCGGCGGAGGGTTTCTTTTTTACTTGTTCCCCTATCTATTTTCTGCCTACCCATACAAAAAGAGGGCCGCAAAACGCTTTTTGAAAAAAAGCGTTTTGCGACACCCCCTTTTATGTTTTTTCATAGCTGATTTTGCCAGTTGAGTATTAATAATAGGAAAAATTTGTAGTATTATAAAAGAGATATGATCTAATTGGGGAGGAGAACTTGTGACTAATACCAATGAGAATTCACGTAAGGCAGATATTCAAATGCGGTTGACCGAGTTTGAAATGCCTCCCATGCAGGATGTCCTTATTGTAGGGAAAATGGCTCCCATTGGCCCTGAGGCAGCCAGGCGAATGGTGGACATTTTATCCCCGGATCAATATGAAATCGAAAAAGTGGAGCATGCACTAATTGAAGCAGTGGTCATCCGCAAATCACTTCTTAGCATGATTCGGCGGGACAAACTGGTTGCGCTGATTTTGGAAGAAGCTGAAAAAATCGCTAATGAAAAGATGATTATTAAAGTTCAGATCCAGATTACGCTGGAAGTGCATAAGAGTGTGGAATTATGATTAGAAAGATAGTTGATTTCATGATTACTCCGGAGACCGTCGAGGCAACGGCCGGCCTCCGACAGGTAAAATCTTTATTTTTTGAAAGAGAGCAAGACTGCTTTCCGGTAATTGATGAAGGACAAGTAGTGGGCGTATTGTCTTGGCAAGACACTATGCGGGCGCACCCGAATCGTATTGCGGCCGATGCGATGAGTGGGAATTTTACATATGTAGAACCGGACATGCCTCTCTGGCGTGCTAGGGAACTTATGGAGCAAGATAGATTATCAGCCCTTCTGGTGTGCGAACATGATGTGTTAAAGGGAATTGTAACTCCGACCGTTATAAAGCAAGAATTAGGGAAACATACAGATCTACTTACCGGGCTATATAGGACGGATTATCTTTATTATAACGCGCTGAAACTTATGGCGTCCGGCCAGGAAATATCTATGGTATTTGCTGACATCGATAATTTCGGGGAGATTAACAAGCAATATGGTCACGTTAAAGGTGATCTCATATTGAAAGAATTTGGTGCGCTTCTACAAGCGCATACGCCGCCAGGGGCAATCCTGTGCCGGTATGGCGGCGACGAATTTATCACCCTTATGACATGCTCCCGAGAAGACATTACAACGTTGGCAAATGACTTAAGACAGATTGTGGCCGGGTATCATTTTCCGGATACCATACCGGTGACCATGTCTGTTGGTGTTGCCACCGCAGGCCGGGTAAGTGACCGGTCCCTTTCGCATGGCCGATTATTGGCGTCGTTAATCAACAAGGCCAGCCTTGCATCTACGGCGGCGAAGAAAGACAGTTCCGGACTCAAAACCTTAGAGCAAACAATTGACAGCGAAAGTGCTTGAAGCATTCACCCAAAAGTCTAGTTGCACCTTTACGATGAACAAGATAATACTGGCAAACTTATCGAAAGATAAGGACGCAAAGCCATGGGTCTAAAGATATCTCTACGATCGCCAGGTTGCAACATATTTGTTTATAACCCGGTGTCGATATCCGGGTTTTATTATGTTTACTAGACGAGAAAGGAGATGATCTAAATAATGATTTTTCCTGTAAGTACAAGAAACATTACATCGGGTATGGTACTTGGACGCGATATTATTCTTGACAGCGGAAGAATATTAATCAAAAAAGGTACAATTTTAACTAATGAGCATATAAACTCCTTGATTAACCTGGCTTCCCAAGATATCTATATAATATCTGGGACGGATAAATTGCTTCCAATAGACGAAGATTGCCAAGAAAAGTTCTGTTCAAGACAAAAGATTATTGGCGAACTATTACATGCTTTTGACAAAACTGAGTGCGCGTTAACTCAAATGCCGGTCACACGGATAGTTGGAATCAATAAAGGTAATTCACCATTGATGGAAAGTATAGCTGATACGGCCCATATCATTAACATGGTAAAAAATAGATCTGAGTCTACATACCGCCATTGCGTGAAGGTTGGCGCAATCGCTGCTATAATCGGCAGTTGGCTAGGTTATGACAATGAAGAGGTCGGAAATTTAATGCTTGCTGGGTTGCTACATGACATTGGAAAAGCAATTATTCCGCTAGAGATATTAAATAAGCCAAGTAAATTAAACGGCGAAGAAATGTGCACGATGAGAAGGCATAGTGCGTTTAGCTATAAATATCTATCCGAGATTAAATCAATGCCGAACTCAATTAAAGTTGGAGTCCTGCAACACCATGAGCGGCTGAATGGAAGTGGTTATCCGCTCGGATTAAACACTGAAGATATTCATGACTTCTCGAAAATTATCGCCATCGCGGATATTTACGACGCCATAACATCCGATAGGGTATACCGTCCCCGAATGGCTCATACTGCAGCTCTGAAAATCATACAAGACGAAACCTATGAGGGCAAACTTGACCCTTGGATTGGCAGAGTTTTTCTCGAGAAAGCCACTGGTTGAGTGGAAGTTGTGAGAAGAAAAAGCGATCAATCAAGCGACGAGAGATGAAATTTGCGTAGTTTTATATAAAACTGACTAAAGCCGGAGTCGTTCTCGAGGGCAGGTCAAGGTTTAACTCGTGTTATCTTGATACCAGTGACTGCTTTTGGACACTACTTCCCACGCAGGCCATTAATAAGCTCTTTTTTCAGGCTACAAAGAACATTTGAAAGGTCGACTTTGACGGGATGCGGGTTAACCAGCCTGCGGGATTCGTCCCAGAGAGTTTTCAGTTCACGCGCGGTATATGCCTGAATAGCAGCGAGATTGGTAATCGGGGTGAGCCGTCTACCGCCTTGCATGACAAGGGACAGCATTTCCCGCATTTCATAACTCCCCGCCCTTAAAATCATCTTTTTCCATGGGTGGGTTTCGTCAGCCACTGTCAGGTTTTCTATCTCGCTAAGCGACTCCTGTCTCAGAGTAATTAGTTCAACCTTAATTTTCCCTGCTGCCTTGTCATAAATCCGATAGACGGCTTTTGTCCCCGGATTGGTAACTTTTTCAGGGTTTTCCGAGATCTTCAGTTTTGGGATTTCGTTGCCTGCCTTATCATATTCGGCGGCAAGCTTGTATACCCCGCCGAGGGCTGCACAACCATCGCCGGTAATAAGCTTGGTACCGACGCCCCATTCTGTGATTTTGGCCCCCTGTGTTTTAAGTTCTTGAATGAGCTGCTCGTCAAGGTCATTGGAAGCACTGATAATCGCATTGGTAAACCCTTCGGAGTCCAACATACGCCGGGCTTCGCCAGAAAGGTAGGCGAGATCCCCGCTGTCTAAACGAATTCCGTAACGGGTCAGCTTAATGCCGCGGCTCTTAGCGAGTTGGAACGCTGTTATTGCGTTCGGCACACCCGACGTTAGCGTGTCAAAGGTGTCAACAACCAGTACGGCGTTTTCGGGATAAAGCTCGATAAACCGTTCAAAAGCTTCAAGTTCGCTGGCGAACGACATGACCCAACTGTGGGCCATCGTCCCGACGACCTTTGCGCCGAACATTTTCCCGGCGAGTACGTTGGATGTAGCGTCACACCCGCCGATTATCGCCGCCCGGGCGCCAAACACACCTGCATCCATGCCTTGGGCTCTGCGAAGGCCAAATTCCAGTACAGGGTCGTCCTTGGCGGCCCAACGAACCCGGCTCGCTTTTGTAGCAATAAGGCTTTCATGATTGAGAAAGGTTGAGAGCGCTGTTTCCACCAATTGCGCTTCGATACGACGCGCCTTTACAATAAAGAGCGGTTCACCGGGAAAGGCCACCGACCCTTCCGGCATCGCATAGACATCACCGGTAAATCGAAACGACTGCAGATAGCGCAGAAAATCTTCCTGAAATCCTCCCAGTGTTTTGAGATAGGCGATATCATCGGCGGTAAAAGAGAGGTTTTCCAAATAATCCAGGGCACGATCGACACCGGCAACAATCGTGTATGCACTCCCATAAGGATTTATGCGGTAAAACCTTTCAAACACCGTGATATCGTCGGCTTTACCGGTTTTATAATACCCCTGCATCATCCTGAGCTGATAGAGATCGGTTAAAAGCCCCAGGTTGTTAGATATTGGTCTCACCTCCAGCTCGAAATTTATAACTTCCAAACCACATTTATCAGCTACAGTTTCGGGATGGTTTAGCCTGTTGGTCATTTTCTAAATAAGCAAAGTCCTTTTTACAGTTACGAAAAATTGCGTTTACCACTTCTTGCGAGGATTTTCCACTTGTTCTTTTGGCCCAAATGAGTGTCTGTATAAGCCGGTAAAATCTTATACTTTCTTCTAGGCTTCTCATGGTCATCATACCTCACTGGTCAGAAAATATGAAGTTTTTTGAATACTGCACGCCTTAAAGGCCTTTAGCCATAGCGGCCGGAAAATTACAACAAGCGGGGCAGCAAGCGCCTGCCCCGCAATAAATAATCAAAAATATATTAGTCTACATCATCCCGTCCATTCCGCCGCCAGGCATAGGTGGCGGTTCTTTCTTCGGCTTGTCGGCAACCAAGGTCTCGGTGGTAAGAACCATGGCGGCGATGCTAGCCGCATTTTGCAGGGCGGAGCGAGTTACTTTAACCGGATCGACGATACCGGCGGCAATCATGTCGGTGTACTCTTCCGTCAGAGCATTGAACCCAATTCCTTTGCCGGCTTTTTTGGCGTTTTCAACAATGACCGAACCTTCGAGGCCGGCGTTGTTGGCAATCTGCCGCAGCGGCTCTTCTACGGCGCGTTTTACGATGGCTACGCCGGTCGCTTCGTCACCGGAAGCCTCCACCTTGTCGAGAACAGGCAAAGCATCGATAAAGGCCGTGCCGCCGCCGGGGACAATCCCTTCCTCAACTGCGGCGCGGGTAGCGTTGAGCGCGTCTTCAATACGGAGTTTCTTTTCTTTCAGCTCCACCTCGGTAGCTGCGCCGACACGGATTACGGCTACGCCACCCGCCAGCTTAGCCAAGCGTTCCTGCAGCTTTTCCTTATCGTAGTCGGAGGTGGTTTCTTCGATCTGCGCTTTGATCTGGTTAACACGGCCTTTGATTTTATCAGCGGAACCGGAGCCTTCGACAATCGTGGTTTCTTCCTTGGCCACGCGAACCAACCGGGCCTTGCCAAGGTCGCTGATTTCAACGCTGTCAAGCTTGCGGCCGAGTTCCTCGGTGATCACGTTGCCGCCGGTCAGGATAGCGATATCTTCCAACATGGCTTTGCGGCGATCACCAAATCCGGGGGCTTTTACGGCAACGGCCCGGAAAGTGCCGCGAAGTTTATTGACGACAAGGGTAGCAAGTGCTTCGCCCTCGACATCTTCGGCAATGATGAGCAGTTCTTTGCCTTGTTTGACGACTTTTTCCAGAAGGGGAAGCAAGTCGGCGACCGCACCGATCTTGCGGTCGGTGATAAGGATGTAAGGCTCGTTGAGTACAGCCTCCATCTTGTCGACATCAGTAATCATGTGCGGCGATATGTAGCCGCGGTCAAACTGCATGCCTTCCACGACCTCAAGGTCGGTACCCATCGTCTTGGATTCTTCAACGGTGATAACGCCGTCTTTGCCGACTTTCTCCATAGCTTCGGCGATCAACTTGCCGATTTCCGTATCAGACGCTGAAATCGAAGCAACCTGGGCAATGGCTTCCTGAGTCTCGACTTTTTTGGCGTCTTTCTTAATCTCGTCTACCAACGAATTGACTGCACGCTCAATACCTTTTTTAATGATCATTGGGTTGGCGCCGGCGGCCACATTACGCATTCCTTCGTGAATCATGGCCTGAGCCAGCAAGGTGGCGGTGGTAGTTCCGTCCCCGGCAACGTCATTCGTCTTTGTAGCAACGACTTTAACGAGTTGCGCGCCCATATTTTCGTAGGGATCTTCCAGGTCGATCTCCTTGGCGATGGTTACGCCGTCGTTAGTGATAGTAGGTGCTCCGAATTTTTTGTCCAGCACGACATTGCGCCCTTTGGGGCCCAAAGTAACTTTTACGGTGTTCGCCAGCGCGTTGACGCCTCTTTCCAGGGCCCGGCGTGCTTCTTCGTCAAAAATAATCTGCTTCGCCATATTGCTTTGCCCCCTTATCTATTCAACAATAGCCAGGACATCCCGCTCGCTGAGGATTAAATAGTCCTGTCCATCGATTTTGATTTCGGTACCCCCGTACTTAGAGAAAACAACCTTGTCGCCTTCTTTTACGTCGAGGGGCACGCGCTGACCGTTTTCCAAAAGTTTGCCGGTACCTACCGCGACAATTTTGCCTTCCTGGGGTTTCTCCTTGGCAGTATCGGGAAGGACAATACCACTCTTTGTTTTTTCTTCTCTTTCCAAAGCTTTGACAACAACTCTGTCGCCCAACGGCTTGATCATATGCATAACCTCCTTAGTGTAATTTGTGTTAGCACTCCGGGCTAATGAGTGCTAACACTTTTAATTATAAAAATCTGCCACCGCAAATCAAGAACGAAATCGCTCAAAAAGTTGGATTTAGAGCGGGTTTAGCGAAAAAAATCCACTATTTCTTCAACACGCAGACTGTGGCTAGGGAAAATTCCCTTGCGCTTTTTTGTAATAAGTCATATGAGACAGCACAGCCTTTACTGTTATCGTGGTTGTAGCCGGGTCTGCCAGAACTAGAAAGAGAGTCAATGAGGTATACTGCGTCACGAGTTGAGAAAAACAAATTTTGTTATAAAATTAGTTTTCCGGGTTCTTGACAGGTATATTTTGGGTCGCTAAAATAGAGTTAAAATTACGTTAGCACTCACGTTGCCTGAGTGCTAACACAACCTCCACTGATTTTTTGTGTGATCCATTTACATTCAAAATTGGAAGGGGTTTTTTTATTGACGACGCATTTTCAATCAAGACTACGAAGTGTAAGCAATGACTCTAAGGATAATAGTTATAGGGAATTGTTCAGGCGCCACCCCCAAAATCCTATTTTAACGATAAAAGACTGGCCATATGCTGCGAACACCGTGTTTAACCCGGCGGCAACCAAGTATAATGGAAAGACGTTGCTTCTTGTGCGGGTGGAAGATAGACGAGGCTTTTCCCACTTTACAAAGGCTGTTAGCGAAAACGGGATCGACAACTGGCAAATAGACAGTATGCCCACATTGGAGCCGGACCCGGCAAATCATCCGGAAGAAATTTGGGGGATTGAGGACCCCAGAATTACCTGGCTGGAAGAGCTAAAAAAATGGTCGGTAGCCTATACGGCGTATTCCACGGGCGGTCCGCTGGTTTCGCTTGCGTTGACGGAGGACTTTACGCACTTTGAGCGCTTAGGGCCCATTGTGCCGCCGGACGACAAAGACGCGGCGCTTTTTCCCCGCCGTTTCAACGGTAAATGGTATTTGATTCACCGGCCCATTCCTGGACATTACGGTGCCATTGGCCATATCTGGGTTTCTTGTTCTCCCGACCTAAAGTATTGGGGCGATCATCATATTCTTTTAAAAGCCCGAAACGGAGGCTGGTGGGATTCCCAAAAAATTGGTCTGTCAGCTCAACCGCTCGAGACTTCGGAGGGTTGGCTAATGCTTTACCACGGGGTGCGGCAAACGGCGGCGGGTGCAATTTACAGGCTGGGCTTAGCGCTGCTGGATCTGGAAAATCCATCCCGTGTCCTGAGACGAAGCGACGAGTGGGTCTTTGGTCCGTCGGCACCTTATGAGCGCGAGGGAGATGTTGACGATGTGGTCTTTCCGTGCGGGTGGGTGCTGGACGACGATGGCACTGTAATGATGTACTACGGAGGCGCCGATACGTGCGTTGCGTTGGCAACAGCGTCACTGAGCGACTTGCTCGAATACATAAAGAGCTGTCCTGAATTTGATGCAGAAGGCTTTTAACTGGATAAGGTTTTCGAGGCGTCATTGCAAGGAGGGATTTTAAGTTGAAAGCACTTTTACTGGCTGGAGGGCTGGGGACGCGCCTAAGGCCCCTCACAGACAATATTCCTAAACCGATGGTACCAATTTTGGGGCAACCCCACCTGAAGCGGCTAATCAATTATCTTGCCCTAAGCGGGATTGATGAGGTTGTTGTAACTACGGGTTATCGCGCAAAAGATATAGAACTCGCGTTGGGAGACGGTTCGGATCTAGGTGTCGCGATCCGCTATGTGAATGAAAATACGCCGCTGGGAACTGGGGGTGCCATCAAAAATGCCGAAAAACATTTTGATGGTACTTTCCTTATTTTCAACGCCGACATACTGAGCGAAATCGATGTACAAGCCATGCTAAAACATCATAAACAGCACAATGCGGCTGCAACGATTGCCGTGAAGCAAGTAAATAACCCGTCACAATACGGGGTGATTGAATATGATGCCGATTACAGAATCCGTTCCTTCAAGGAAAAGCCGCCGCCCAGCGAGACTAGCTCAAACTGGATTAACGCCGGCGTTTATGCCTTTGAGCCCGCGATCCTGCGGGAAATTCCGGCCGGTCTGACCGTATCGGTTGAGCGGGAAACCTTTCCGGCGTTACTATCCCAAAACCACAAATTAGTCGCTTACCGGTATGAAGGTTACTGGTTGGATATAGGCACAACGGACAAATACCTTCTTGCCCACCGGGATATACTGGACGGCAAGTGCAGGACTGTCGCCGGACACAGCGGGAGTTATATAAGCCCTACCGCGACCGTTAGCCCCGAAGCTACTGTTGTCGAGCCGGTCTATATTGGCGACAAGGCCATCGTCGATGACAAGGCCGTAATAGGTCCCCATGCGGTTTTAGGTTGCAGCGCTTATGTGGGTTATGGAAGCATGGTCATCGACAGTATTTTGCTGGACGGTGTAAAGGTTGGGCAAAACCTTAAGGTCATAAATTCAGTTGCGGTAAATAACTGCCGCGTTTACGACAATCTAATTAGCGATACATGTTGTGAATTCTGAAAAACTAATAGCTATTTAATAAATAAAACAAAGGAGGCATTGTTTGGATGGGTACCGCCAATCGTATCCGCAACGTAGCCTTTCTGAGCACTTATCCTCCGAGAGAGTGCGGACTGGCTACCTTTACGCAGGACCTGGTACAGGCATTGGACGCTTTTGACGATCTGATCAAGACGAAAGTCATTGCTGTCAGTAACGGGGACTATTATAACGACACGAAGGTAATGACGGTGTTGTCCCAGTATGACAAATGGAGCTACTTGGACCTTGCGAAAAAAATCAATGAGTCAGATATAGACCTGTTGGTAATCGAACACGAATACGGCATTTTCGGCGGATTCTGCGGCGATTACATTCTGGAACTGATTAAGAACCTTCGGGTTCCCTTCATTACCACCCTTCATACGGTGTTGCCAAATCCCACCTTTAAGCAAAAACAGGTACTGACCACATTGGGTGCGGCCAGTGTCAAGGTTGTCACCATGGCCAGAAACACCGTGAAAATTCTCCAAAATGTTTATGGAATTGATAGCGGCAAAATCGAGGTCATCCATCACGGTGTGCCGTTCCGCCTGCTTGAGTCAAGGGATAAGTTAAAGAAGAAGCACGGCTATGCCAATTTAAATATTATTGCCACCTTCGGTCTTATCAGTCCGGGGAAAGGACTGGAATACGGGATCGAAGCGATCGCGCAGGTCGTGAAGGATCACCCCAATACGCTATATCTGATTCTCGGGAAAACACATCCGGGCGTCAAAAGTGAACAAGGGGAAAACTATCGGCAAAAACTGGCTGCCATCACCGGGTGGCTGGGAATCGAAAACCATGTGCGGTTCATTGATAAATACCTTACAAAGGAAGAAATCATCTACTACCTCCGGCTATGCGACATTTATCTCACCCCGTATCTTTCAAAAGACCAGGCGGTCAGCGGCACCCTTGCCTATGCCGTCGGTTCCGGCAGGGTAGTGGTCTCTACTCCGTACTTATACGCGCAGGAGCTATTAGGAGAAGGCCGGGGTCTTCTGGCCGAATTCCGCGATGCCAATTCCATCGCAAAGTGTATCAAGCACGTGTTGGACAACCCCGACAAAAAAAGTGAGATGGAGCGCAGGACGGCGAAGCTGGGCCAAAATATGCTGTGGAACGCAGTGGCCTCCGAATATTTCGAGCTATTTCTTAAACTAACTGGTGACAGCAAAGACACCGGGGCTAAGGTGAGCTGATAATGGGTAATATTTCAGCGCCACCTTTCAATAGCGACCACATTTTTCGGCTGACGGACGATACCGGAATGTTCCAGCACGCAAAATTCAGCGTTCCCGATCCCACTCACGGATATACCACGGATGACAACGCCAGGGCGCTGATCGTGGCGATGCTGTTATGGACGGTATATGAACAGGAAGAATACCTCGATCTAGCCTATAGATATCTCTCTTTTGTTTTGCACGCGCAAACTGAAAACGGGAAGTATCGGAACTTTATGTCTTACGGCCGCCTATTTCTGGAGAAGGAAGGCTCGGAAGACTGCTTTGGCCGGTGCCTCTGGGCACTGGGGTATGTCGTGGCGAACCCCAAGACGCCTGATGGCATGAAGGAAGCTTGCAAAATGCTTCTATCAAAAAGTATGCCTAATGTGCCGAACTTACACTGGCTTAGGGCTAAGGCCTACAGCATTATCGGCCTGAGGTATGTAGCAACTACCCAAGCCTACGACTGTATTCGGGATTTAGCCGGGTCCTTGGCCGACAGCTACAAAAAGCACGCAATAAAAAAATGGCATTGGTTCGAGGATGTTATGACATACAGCAATGCCGTTTTGCCCTGGGCGATGTTTATTGCCGGCAAAGTAGTGAGCAATAGTGAGTGGCTGTCGATAGCCGAAAAAAGCCTGGCGTTTCTGGAAAAGGTAACCTTTTCCGAAGGATATTTCAAACCTGTCGGGTGTCACGGCTGGTACTCGAAAGACGGTATTCCGGCAAAATATGACGAGCAGCCGGTCGAAGCTTGCGAGACAGCGTTGGCTTATCTTGAAGGATATTCCGTTATCCGAAGGATCGATTATTTATCGAAAGCCAAAAAATGCCGGAATTGGTATCTGGGGCAAAATTCCCTGCAAAAAAGCCTGATTGACCCACAGACCGGCGGCTGCTACGACGGAATTACGCCAACCGGCTTAAACCTGAATCAAGGGGCGGAAAGCATTATCTCCTATTGTATGTGCAGCTTAATTATTGATGAGATGAATTATGAAGGGGGAGTGAGTAATGGGTTTAGCCAGTCCGGGAATTTTCCGGCACTATGACATACGAGGAGTATATGGCCATGATTTAACTACTCACGATGCCGAATTGATCGGAAGAGCGTTTGGCACGTTTTTACGCAATAATGGGGAGAAAGCGGCGATTGTCGGACGGGATAACCGAGCTTCTTCTCCGGAGCTTCGCGAACAAATTGTAAAAGGGCTGCGGGAAAGCGGAATTGACGTAATAGATATCGGGGTTGTCGTATCGCCCGTCTTTTATTACTCAACCCATTTATTCGATATATCCGGCGGCGTGATGATTACCGCCAGTCACAACCCTTCGGAATATAACGGGTTTAAAATCCAGTACGACGGCCGGACGCTATATGGCGATGAATTGCTACATTTGAAACGGATTATCGATAAAGGAGAATTTGCCCATGGCGATGGGAGCATTTCTCTGGCCTATCCGGAAGACGACTACATAAGCCATTTAAAAGAGAAGCTTTTACTGGGGGATAAACGGCTAAAAGTCGTTGTTGACTGCGGCAACGGAACCGCCAGCCTCTTCGCGCCCAAGCTTTTTCACGAATTGGGTTGCGACGTGATTCCGCTGTACTGCGAGTCCGACAGCTCCTTTCCCAACCACTTTCCCGACCCGGTCAAGGTTGAAAATCTTCAGCAGCTTCAAAAGAAGGTGCGGGAAAACCGGGCGGACGTCGGACTCGGCTTCGACGGCGACGGGGACAGGCTAGGAGTTGTGGACGAACAGGGAAATATCATCTGGGGCGATATGCTGATGATCCTGTTCTGGCGGGAAATACTGCCCAAATATCCGGGGACCGACGCACTGGTGGAAGTGAAATGTTCGAATCTGTTGTTCGACGAGATAAAACGCCTTGGAGGCAAACCCTTCTTTTACAAAACGGGGCATTCCCTGATTAAGGCCAAAATGAAAGAAATCAAGGCGGTCTTTGCCGGCGAAATGTCGGGGCACATGTTTTTCGCCGACGAATATTACGGCTTCGACGATGCCCTATATGCCGCGGGCCGGCTGCTGAGGATACTCTCGCATAGCGCGGTTCCCTTGAGCCAATTATTGGCCGATGTCCCCAAAACATTTATAACGCCGGAACTGAGGGTGAACTGCTCGGACGAAGATAAGTTCAGGTACGTTGAAAATGCCAAGCGTTATTTTTCAAAAACCGGCCATAAATTTATTGATATTGACGGAGTAAGAGCAATCTTTGAAAAAGGTTGGGGGTTGGTCCGCGCTTCGAATACCGGCCCGGAAGTGATCATGCGCTGCGAAGCGGATTCGGAGCTTGAGTTCACGCGGATTAAAGACGAACTGTTTAAGGCAATAAACTATGTTTAAATATGTTCAAAAATGGCATTATGCTTTTTTCACTCTAAATAGAGACTTTTTGCAGAAGGAGGTAGTTAGTCATGAGTGAATGCATAAGGGCGATCCCCCGGACGGAAAAAGTGAATAAGGTAAGAAAAGACGGATTTGTACCAGGAGTAGTATACGGCGGGAATTTGGCTGGGTCTCAGCCGGTAAAGTTCGAAGAAAAGCGGCTGAAAAAACTGCTGCGACATACCTATGATCCCAGGCTTCAGGTAAAAATTAATAATGAAATTACGCCGTGCGTTATCCAAGAAGTCCAAAGAGACTCGATAACCGGCAAGTTAATCCATATAGCTTTGCAGGTTATAAATGACAAAACCCCCTTGAAAATAAACGTTCCTGTCGTATTCTGCGGTCAAGATGTCCTGCAAAGGAGAAGGCTCGCATTACAGATAACAAGACCGGAAATCATGATCCGGGGAAGACAGGAAGCGCTGCCGGAATACGTGGAAATTGATGTTAGCACCAAGCGGCTAGGAGATAAAATAACGGTTGCCGACGTAACTCTCAAGAGCAACATAAGGGTAATAAATGCCGCAAATGAAATCCTGGCAGTAGTAACCATAGCCAAATTGGGGTTGGCAAGTTAACTTTAAGGGGGATAAATTTACGAGCTTTATCTCAAGGCTCAAGTTTAGCCCCCTTATTCATAATATTTTGGAGGAAGGATCATGTTATATCCGTTAAAATTGACGCCGATATATAAACATTCACTCTGGGGCGGCCGCGCGCTGGAAAAACTCGGGCGCAAGTTGCCCAAGGGCCAGGTTGGCGAAAGTTGGGAAGTATCCTGTCATCCTGACGGAGTAAACGTTATTGCAAACGGCAAATATATAGGCATACCGCTCACCGATTGGATCAAAGCATATAAGGATAAGGCAGTGGGGCGTGATATTTATCTCAAATATGCAACCCGTTTTCCCATACTGATCAAGCTTATCGATGCCAGCGACAAGTTGTCGGTGCAAGTGCATCCTTCCGACGAGATGGCCAAGCAATTGGAAAACGAATTCTACGGAAAGAATGAAATGTGGTATATTCTCTCGGCAAAACCCGACGCCAAGGTTATATGTGATTTCAAGCCGGGATTTAAGCGGTCGGCGGTTAATCGGTGTATTGAGGAAAATCGTTTGGAAAAATGGCTGAACTATATTGATATTGAAGCAACCGATGTTGTATATGTGCCTGCCGGTACGGTGCACTCCTTGGGTGCGGAAATCGTGGCTTTGGAAATTCAGCAGAATTCGAACATAACATATCGCATCTACGATTATAACCGGGTTACCCAATCCGGAAAGCAACGCCAGTTGCATATAGAGAAAGCACTGGAGGCCATGAGTGACCGACCTAATGCTGTGCACGGGAAGATTCGCGGGTTACGGCGGCTGGATGATTCAAACTTGTCGGTGACATTTTTAGTGGCAAATGACCATTTCGCCGTAGAACTTTATGAGCTGCACGGCAATATGGAAGAAACCACCGACGGCGAGTTTTTCATTTTTTCAATAGTCGAGGGGGAAGGTGAACTTGTTTTTAATAAAGATTCCCTACCGATTCAAGCTGTCGAGACGGTTTTAATTCCGGCCGCATTAGGCAAATACCAGTTTTGCGGTAAACTAACCATGCTAAAGACATATGTTCCAAAAATCAAGGCACATATCGTAGAGCCGCTGATACGTGCGGGCTACACCTATGCCGAGATAATGAAAAATGTTCATGGTTGCAAGCTATCGGCTTAGCAAGGTCAGCTCCTAAGCCCAAACAATCAACTACAGGAGGTTGTCCCGTTGAGACTCCTTCCACGGCTGCCTGCCAAAACAATTGTTTCGTTAGTTATATTCCTGCTTGCCCTACAAACTGGTGTGCAGGCAGAAATGGTAGAACTTTCGCCGGACGAATGTGTTGCCCTCGCATTAAAGAATAATCCCGCCGTCAAAATTGCCGAGGCCGATAAGGAGAAAGCTTTCTGGGCCGTCAAAGAGGCCGCAGCCGGTAAAGGGGTTAGCTTCACATATACACACAGCGATACCCGGGAAAAATACCCGCCTTCGACGCTTAGGCCATATTATACCTTTAGTACGACATTTGATAATAACTTCGCGCTTAGCCTGCCGTTATATAGTGGCGGCAGATTGGAAGGATTAATCGAAAAGGCGAGAATCAATGCACAAATTGCTGATCAAGAAGTTAGCAAAACCAAACAGCAAATCATGCTCAATGCCATCACTGCCTACTATAACGTTTTGCAAGCCCGTAACATGCTGCAAGTTAACCAGGAATCGGTAGACAGCCTGGCGGCCCATCTCAAAAATGTTGAACTCCAGTACGACGTTGGTACAGTGGCCAAATCCGATGTGCTGCGATCCCAGGTGGAACTGGCCAATGCCCAACAAAATCTCATCAAGGCCCAGAACGCCTATGATCTGTCACTGGCAAATCTCAATAATGTCATTGGATTGCCGCTGGATAGCCAGATCAAAGTCAAGGAAGAGCTGACTCACGAACCATATACGCTGTCTTTGGATCAAAGCGTGGAATATGCGCTGGCAAACCGCCCGGAATTTTTTCAGGTTAAGGCCACAATCGACAGCGCCCGTCAGGGCGTGAGGGTCGCCAAGAGCGGATTTCTGCCTTCCCTTACTCTGAGCGGCTCTATGGATTGGAACGACCACGATTTTCCCGGCGCGAAAAATAATAACTGGTCGGTAGTTTTGGCCGTTTCATTGAATGTTTTTGACAGTGGGCTTACCAGGGCCAAGATAAACGAAGCGCAGATGGATGTTGATAAGGCAAGAGAGCAGGCAAGACAAACCAAGGATGGTATTGCTCTTGAAGTGCGCCAGGCATATCTCAACATGAAAGAAGCGGAAAAGCGTATCGACACCAGCGGGGTAGCAGTAACCAAGGCGGAAGAAGACTTCAAAATTGCCCAGATTCGTTACAGTGCCGGAGTCGGAACCAATCTTGACGTTATTGATGCACAGGTGGCGCTAACACAGGCTAAGACTAATTATGTCCAGTCGCTTTATGATTACAATACAAGCAGAGCAAATTTAAACAAGGCGATGGGTATCGGTATGAGAAAATAGAACGGACGGTTGTTGCTGCATCATTAGGCAGGAATTTACAACAAATACAAAAAGGGCAAGGGGCCTGGTACTTATTCCAGGCCCCTTGCCCTTTTGCCTATTGCTCTTTTTCGCCGGCCGCTGCCATTAGGGCGGCAACCTTGTTCGCGAAACCGACGGGATCTTCCGGGGCAAGCCCTTCCATTAATAGAGCCTGGCCGTACAGCAGTTCACAGTAATCTTTGAAGGCTTCGGAAGCGGGATTTTTATCGTGCAGTTTTTTCAATACCGAGAAAACTTCATGGTGCGGATTCAACTCCAAAATCCGCCGGGCCTTGAACGGGGCTTTGTCCATTTCGGACAAAATCTGTTCCATGGAAAGGCTGATGCCGGTTTCGCCGCTGACCAGGCAAACGGGGCTGGACTTCAGGCGGCTCGATATCTTGACCTCGGCGATCCTGCCGGATAGCTTCTCCTTGACGGCGTTCAGCAGCGGCTCGTTTTCCTTGGCCAGTTTTTCGGTCTCCTGCTTGGCTTCCGGGGCGTCGATGCCGTCCAGTTTCAGGTCGCCGCGGCTGATGGACTGGAACTTCTTGTCTTTATATTCGCGCAGGGCGTCGATGGCGAATTCGTCGACCCGGTCGAGGAGGTAAAGGACCTCAATTCCCTTTTCCCGCAGGAGTTCCATCTGCGGCAGGCGTTCCGCAGCGGAACGGTCCTTGCCGGTAGCATAATAGATAACCGTCTGCCCCTCCCGCATCCGGGAAACGTAATCCGCCAAGGTTGTTAAAGCATCCTCGGAATTGGAGGACGGAAAGAGCAGAAGATCCTGCAGCTTTTCGCGGTTTTGGTAATCGGAGTAGACACCGCTCTTGATGGCCTTGCCGTATTCTTTCCAGAAGGTTTCATACTTGGACCGTTCTTTGGATAACAGATTTTCCAGCGTTTTCAGCACGCTTTTTTCCAGATTCTTGCCGACCTTTTTCAATTGGCTGCTGTGCTGCAGCAGTTCCCGGGAGATGTTGAGGGAAAAGTCGGGCGAGTCGACAAGGCCGCGGACGAAACGCAGGTAATCCGGCAGAAGGTCTTTGTAGTTGTCCATGACGAAAACGTTTCGCGAATAGAGCCGGATGCCGGATGTGGCTTCCCGCTGGTAGAAATCGAAGGGAGCGTGGGCGGGGATGAAAAGCACCGTGGTGTATTCAACCGCACCCTCGACCTTGGAGTGGATGATCTCCAGGGGGTCTTCCCAGTCGTGGAAGAGGTTTTTGTACAGCTGGTGATACTCTTCCTTGGTGATCTCGTTTTTGTTTTTCGTCCACAGGGGCGCCATGGAGTTTAAGGTCCGGACCTCGACGGTCTGGGTGGCGGGGGCGTCTTCAATGATTTTGCCGTCGGGGTCGCGTGGCTTTTCTTCTTTGACGAAGTTCATCTTGATGGGGGAGCGGATGTAGTCGGAATACTTCTTGACCAGGCTTTGCAGCGTGTAGCGGTTCAGGAAGTTTTCCGCGGGGTGATCGGCGGCGCAGTGTTCATCGTGCAGGGTCAGGATTATCGTTGTGCCCCGCGCTTCCTTTTCGCACTCTTCAATGGTGTAGGCGCCGTCGCCGGCTGACTCCCAGCGCACGCCTTTGGCCTGGCCGGGAGCGCGGGTGATCAGTGTCACTTTTTTCGCCACCATGAAGGCGGAGTAAAAGCCGACGCCGAACTGACCGATAAGGTCGGAGGCGGAGCCGGAGCCGCTCTCTTTCATTTTTTCCAGAAAAGCTTTGGTGCCTGACTTGGCGATGGTGCCGATGTTTTCAACGACTTCGTCATACGTCATGCCCATGCCGTTGTCCGAGATGGTCAGGGTTTTCGTACCTTCGTCGGGAAGAAGGAAGATTTCGAAGTCGGCATTGCCTTCGAGCAGATCCTGGTTGGTCAGGGAGGCAAACCGTATCTTGTCGATGGCGTCGGAAGCGTTGGAAATAAGCTCCCGCAAAAATATCTCCCGGTTGGTGTAGATGGAATGAATCATCAAATCCAGCAGTTGTTTGGTCTCCGTTTGGAATTCGCGCGTTTCCTTGACGGGGGGTGATTGGGTCATGGGAAACCTCCTTTTTATTGAATCAATTCCTAAGCAGCCGTCAGTTCGGCATCTCCGCGACCACCGCGCTGATAGTGCGTTTTTGCCCGTCGCGGATAATAACTAAATTTACTCGGTTGCCAACGGAAACGGTATCAAGCGCTGCCCGCAAGTCGGCCACGCTGTTGACCTCCGTGCCGTTGACCTGAATGATTACGTCTCCAACGTGAATATTAGCCTGATCGGCCGGCCCGCCTTTTTCAACGCGGGCCACATAGACTCCCTGGTCTACGTCCAGGTTATAGCCATACAAAGCCGCCGATTTACTGTCAAGCACGCCGACGCCGAGATAAGCCCTGACTACCTTGCCCTTGTCTATAAGTGATTGCAGAATCGGCCGTGCGGCATTAATGGGGATGGCGAAACCCATACCTTCAACACCGGTAGCGGCAATTTTGACGCTGTTAATGCCAATAACCTGCCCATCGGCGTTGACGAGCGCTCCGCCGGAGTTGCCGGGATTGATGGCGGCATCGGTCTGAATCAGTTTGAACTTGCGGTCGCCGACTTCAATTGTCCGGTTTAAGGCGCTGACGACGCCGACCGTAACGGTGCCGCGAAATTCGAGGCCCAGCGGATTGCCGATGGCGATCGCAGGTTCACCGACCAATAACGAATCGGAATCGCCGAATGTAACTGTCGGCAGGCCGGAAGCTTCCACTTTGACAACCGCCAAATCGGTCGCCGCGTCCGCACCAAGCACTTTTCCGCTCATTGTCCGGCCGTCTGGAAGCGACACGACAATTTCCTGCGCCCCCTCGACAACGTGGTTGTTTGTCGCTATATACCCGTTGGAATCAAAAATTATTCCAGAACCTACCCCTTTTTCGATAAGTACTTTCTGATTAAAAAAATCCCGCACATAGGCCTTGTTGGTAATACCGACAACAGCCGGGCCAACGTTTTTTACAGCTTGCACGACAAATGTATTGCGGGCGGTTGAAGGAACATTATCTTGGATTGGTGGTGGTGACAGATTAGCTACTGATGCTGCATTCCCATTGTTAATCGTCGCCGTTGCGAAAGCCGCAAGTGTGATAAGAATGACTGGCAAGAAAAACTTTTGTTTCACCATTTTTCCTCCTTTACTCAGTAATAGGAATCTAAAAAAAAACCTAGAGATAATTCCAGATCGTTTAAAGGGCAATTAATATACTATTTGTTTTGGACTCACAAGGCTCGATTTCGGAAAGCTTGGATCTATATCAAACTTCCGGAAGTGTTGTTTTAGCACTCGGGCCCCTGGAGTGCTAACAATTTTATATTATTCATCTTCGGCGATTCAATCAACCGTGAAAAAAAACGATTATATAAAAAATTTTAGCGGCTTGGACGATGAAGGTGAAAATTCTTAACTATACACAATAAGATGCGATTTTTCTTTGGTATTGTTACGATCTTGATCTTGAGCCACCTGTACGGTGAATAGCCGGCTTTATTCGCATAGGGAGTATGTGTTTTTACTTTCTCCCAAATAGTCAGAAGCAGGTACAAACGGAATGTTGAGGTTGTACCCCTGCCTGTTTAAGATAATGCCCTTGATAATTACAAGCTCTTCATGAACTTTCAACTCGGCGGCAATCTGGGCATAGGTATATTGCTTACTCGCGCAATCTAAAAAGGCGCTGCTGTCAATAAGCAGCTGGGCGGCGAAATAATTTGCCTCAAGCTCGTAAACATCTATTGTATTATATATATCGTAATCACTCATCAAGCCGGCTTTGGCTTGGCTACGGTGCAACTGATCGTGGCCTAACTCATGGGAACAAACTATTTTTTGCTCGGTTTCGTCCGAGCGGGAACTGATGGCGATAAACCTGTTTCTGCAAATATATTTGTAAAACCCCTTAAGATGTTTAAAATCGCCATATCTTATTGAAACGTTAAGATTCTCGGCGATTTCAAAAGGGTTTCGTGTTTTAAACCGGCGGACTAGACCATCGGCGTGCCTGATTATGTTATCCATAATGCAATCACTCAAAAGTCCAACACTGCTTACTGCTTCAACCTTTTGCGCCCGTACTTCTTATTATTTTTCTTGGCCTCAAAGTACATTTCGGTAACTGTCCGGAAAAAATCGTCCTTGTCCGCCTCGGGAAGTTCGCCACCGGCAAATAATGCTTTTACATCACTTAATATTTCCTGAGCCTGGCGCTTTCCAGAATAACCATACTGCTCGTCGGCCTTTTGGATGAAGCGACCATCCGTTCCGACCAAATAATCAACGGATACATTGAAGACTTCGGAGATTTTGCGGAGCGTTTCTTGCTTTTTGGGGAAACGATTGTTGGCTTCATAATAGCCGACAACCCGGTCCGAAACGCCAATTAAACTACCCAGTTCAACCTGAGTCATATTAGCCGTCTCACGAAGATTTTTTAGTCTATCTCCGAACAGCACATTCGCACACCTCCTTAGAATGGCTGATTTGAGTATAACAAATTGTTCGATAATGGTCAACAAAATTCGAACAAAAAGTTCGATTGACGGGAAATGTCATGTTCGTTAGAATAATTTATAGAACAAAACATTCGGGGGTGAAAGCAAATATGCGCGTGAAAAATGCCAAATTTAAAGAACTTAGAAAAAAAGCCGGGTACAATCAAGCTGAATTAGGAAGGGAGCTTGGCATAACCAAGGATTACGTCAACGCTATTGAGAACGGAAGGCAGTCGCCGGGATTTGCCTTGGCTAAACGTATCGCCGATTTTTTCAGTGTTACGGTGGACGAACTCTTTTTTTGCCAATTTGCCGAACAAAACGTTCGACAAGAGATGGGCGATTTTTGCGCGAATGGGAGGTGAGGTCATGCTGCGTCTGAGGTCAGAAGCCGTAATCGCGCTGACGAATCATCGCGGTTGGTCGCAAAATGAACTAGCCCGCCGAATGGGAGTATCCAAAAGCGCGCTCAGCCGTGCCTTGAGCGGCAAGTCTGGCGCGGGAAGAAAAATAATCGGCGGTCTTTTGCGCATCTTTCCCGGTGAGCCGCTAGAAAGCTTGGTCGCCAAGGAGAAGGTGGAAGATAAGTATGCGGGCAGTTATTGAAAGCGGGCTGATCCACATATTTGACACCTATCTCTACCGCGAAGCCATCAAAGAGATTCCCGGCCATTACTGGGACCAGAACAAAAAGGCGTGGCTGGTGCCGGAAAACACTGAAAACATTGCGCTGCTAAAAATTATCGGCTGCCAATTCATGAACGAGTCCGGCGTACAAGTTAATAGCCGCGAGTACCCAGATATTGATGGCTGGATTCCGGCTGATCCGATTGAGTCCATGCCAATCCGGGCAAAACCATATCGACATCAGGTACAAGCCTATAACTTTGTCGGGCAAATTTTAGGCCTGTTTAAACGAGGTAACGATATATGTCCGGCGCGGGGCTTTTAATGGAAATGGGTACCGGCAAGACGCTTACCGCTATCGGTATAGCTGGCCGGGGCTATCTCAACGGACGGATCAACCGGGTACTTATTGTCGCGCCCAAATCGGTGGTGGCCGTTTGGCAGGAAGAGTTTACCAAATTTGCCGCTTTTGATTATGTACTGGCGGTCCTGGAAGGCGACGGCAAAAGGAAAGCCGGCGTCTTGCAGCAGCTAAAAGGAACCGGTCTTCAGGTTGCCGTTGTTAATTACGAAAGGGCCTGGCGGCTGGAGCCGGAGTTGGCAAAATGGCAGCCGGATCTCATTATTTGTGACGAATCCTCCCGCATAAAAAATCCTCAGGCAAAACAGTCCAGGGCTTTGCACCGGCTGGCTAAGACGACAAAATATCGGCTGATATTGACCGGCACGCCGATCCAAAACAATCCCCTGGACTTTTTCAGCCAGTATAAATTCATTGATGAACAAATCTTCGGGCCGAGCTACTATGCCTTCCGAGCCAGGTATGCAGTCATGGGCGGCTATGGCAACCACCAGATAAAAGGCTATAAAAATCTTGCCGAACTGGTGCGAAAAGCGCACTCAATAGCGTTTCGGGTCACCAAGGCTGAAGCGCTCGAGCTTCCTGAAACCGTGGACGAAATCCGCTATATTACGCTGGAAAACCGGGCCGCAAAGGTCTATACCGATCTTGAGAGAGATTCCTATACCGAACTTGCCAAAGGCGAAGTGACGACGCGAAATATTTTGACCAGGCTTTTGCGGCTGCAGCAGGTTACCGGCGGTTTTATCCGCGACGACGCGGGCTGTGCGGTGGAACAGGTGTCCGACAGTAAATTGCTGGCGCTTGAAGATGTTATTGATGATATATTGGATGCCGGTAAAAAAGTAGTCGTTTTTGCAAGGTTTATTCCCGAGATCGACGCTATCTGCCGGAAGCTAGAAAGGAAAGGCTTGCAGGGGGCTGTCATTACCGGTGCGGTTAAAAACCGCGCCGAACAAGTGCGGCGGTTTCAGGAGGAGGCCGATTGCCGGGTGTTCATCGCCCAGATACAGACGGCAGGGCTGGGGATAACTCTTACCGCGGCGGATACGGCAGTATTTTATTCCCTTGATTTTAATTACGCCAATTATTCGCAGGCGCGCGCCCGAATCCATCGCATCGGCCAGCGCAACAACTGCCTGTATATCCACCTGGTGGCCAAAAACACAATTGACGAACAAATTCTTCGTGCTTTGCAGCGCAAGGAGGATATTGCCAAAACGCTGGTTGACAATTGGAAAACACTGTTTGCGAAAGAGGATGTTGACGTTGGATAACAACGAGATTTTCGAGTTGGCCGATCGCCTGAAGGTTTTCAAAGCTAAGAAAAGTAGCCTGGAAGCTGAGATCAAAGCTGTCAATAAAGAAATTGAACAAGTCGAAGTCCGAATGATTGAACTCATGACTGAGGATGAGCTGCAGTCCTTCAAAAGGGCCGGCAACCTGTTCTATCTTATGGTCAGCGAATATCCGTCTGCCGTCCCGGAACGTAAAGACGAATTGTACCGCGTGCTGAAAGCAAAAGGCTATGACTATCTGTTTACCATCAATGCGCGGACATTGGCTGCCAACATAAAAGAGATGACCGAGCAAAACGACGGCATATTGCCCGCGTGGCTGGAAGGCTTGATTCAGGTTTACGAAAAAACGTCGATCGGCATACGTAGAGCTTAGAAGACTGGAGGAAGGGAACATGAAAAATCAGGAACAGGGAAATAAAGAACTGGTTAAGACTGGCAAAGGATACCTGGCAGCATTGAATGCGGAGATCCATGAACTGATGAATGAAGAACTTGAAGGTCTAAATGTCCGGTTCGACAGAGTAAAAATTCCCGCCGGGGGCGGTTTGCTATTCGAAATGCCCGGCGAAGACCCGGAACAGCCTGACAGCGTCAAGGAAATTACCGGCGTAATTCTGTACCATCACGCCGTAAACAGCTATTACCGCGAACGGTACGCGGGCGGTAACTGCCCGCCCGACTGCGGCAGCATTGACGGCAAGATCGGCCAGGGCAGCCCCGGCGGCGAGTGCCGCATCTGTTTGCTCAACCAGTTCGGCAGCGGCGAAAACGGTAGCAAGGCCTGCCGGAACAAACGGCGCATATACCTTCTCAGGGAAGGCGAGGTCTTTCCGCTGCTCCTTACGTTGCCGACAGGTTCGGTAAAGGTTTTCACCGATTACATTGCCAAGCGCATCGTCGGCCGAGGCCGGCATTCGTATGACGTGGTCACCCGCATCACGCTAAAAAAGGCGACTAATTCCACCGGCATTGTTTTCAGTCAGGCAGTTTTTAGTGTTGATCGCGAACTTGACGCACCGGAGCGCGAGGGAATGAAGATGCTGGCCGGCAGGCTCAAGGAGACCAGCCGCAGGGTTGCGGTGGATTTTGACGCCGATGAGCCTATGTAAGGGGTTGAGAAACCGAAAGGGGCCGGTAAAACGCCGGCCCCGCCATTTAGATTTTTTTAATTATGGGAGATGGAAGCATGCAGGACAGAAAGCTAATTTACATCGCGTCGCCGCTAAAAGGAGACATTGAAAGAAACATCCGCCGGGCTACCGGATACTGCCGCTATGTATATGCGCAGGGCGGCATTCCCCTAGCCCCGCACGTCATTTTCACACAGTTTCTGGAGGACGGCATTCCCGCCGACCGCGAAGCCGGCAGAGCCATGGGCTTGACGCTTCTAGCGAAATGCCAGGAACTGTGGGCATTTGGCGAACCCGTGAGTGAAGGTATGAAGGCAGAAATAGCGGCAGCCGAGGCCAAAGGCATCAAAGTAAGGCGGTTTAACAACAGGTGTGAGCCATTGGAGATGTGATCGCCCGTGCGGCCAGACATCGATCGTCTCATAGATTGGGAGAGTTTTTATCAAAAGTTTATTCCCAGCCTTAAGACCAAAGGGCAGGAGCTCATCGGCCTTTGCCCGTTTCATAACGACCGCAGTCCGTCACTATATATCAACAGGAAGACAGGACAGTACAACTGCAAAGCCTGCTCGGCTTCCGGTAACGCCTGGACCTTTCTCGAAGAACACGCGGGGCTGAGTAAGGACGAGGCCAAGGCCTATTTATTGAATGCGGCGGGCGTTTCGGCCGGGAAGAAACAGAAAAGACCGCAGTTAACCCTTGAAGAATATGCCGCCGCAAAAAAACTGCCGGTAGAGGAACTCAAAAAGCACGGCCTTGTAAACGAAAAGAACAAGCTCGTTATTCCCTACAAAGACGAGGCAGGGCTGGAGGTTGCCAAACGGTTCCGCCACTCGATGCGGGGCAGCGTGAAATTCTCCTGGGTCAAAGGCGCCAGTGTGCTGCCGTACGGGCTGTGGCGGTTGAGCGTCGCCAGGGAAAAGGGCTACATCGTATTGGTCGAAGGCGAAAGCGACTGCCACACGCTCTGGCATTACGACATTCCGGCGCTGGGAGCTCCGGGCGCCGATACCTTTGCGGCCAAACACGCGGCGTTGCTTGGCGGTCTTACCGTCTATGTCTTTAAGGAACCCGATGCCGGCGGCGAGACTTTTGTGAAAAAAGTATGCAGCTCGCTGCTTGCCGTCGCCTTTTCCGGGAAGGCCTACTGTATGCAGCTTCCAGGGGTTAAGGACCCGAGCGAACTGCACATCAGGGATGAGAGCGGATTTTTGGATAAATGGAACACCGCGCTTAAAATGGCCACCCTGCTTGATTTAGAGGCGCTCGGCGCGGTGGCCGGTGAAGTGATTCCCGGCCAGCCGTTTATTCCGCGCAAACCGGACAACTGGTATTATTCCGCCGATGGTGTCTTCGGCTACGATTCCGAGGGCAATGAAAAAAAGATCTGCCCCGTGCCGGTCATCCTTACAAAGCTGCTGCTTGACGTTGACAACGAAACGGAAAAGGTTGAACTGGCGTTTAGGCGAAGCGGCGGCTGGCGAAAAGTCATCACCGAGCGCAGCACGCTGTTTCAGAGGACTAAAATTACGGGCCTGGCGGATACCGGGCTGCCGGTCTCCAGCGAGAACGCCAAGGATTTGGTCCGCTACCTGTTCGACATGGAAGCGGCCAACATGGGATTTCTGCCGACGGCACAATCGGTGTCGAGGTTCGGCTGGATCGGCAAGGATAAGTTTTTGCCGGGAGTCGGCGAAGGTATCGTGCTGGATATCGACTCGAAAAGGAGTATGGCCAAACTGGCAAATGGTTTTAGTGAAAATGGGAACTTTGAAGACTGGAAAACCGCCATTGCCCGGCATATACGAAGAAACCCGATAGCAAGGCTGATGCTGGCGGGGAGCTTTGCCTCGCCGCTCTTGTCGCTCATAGGGCACAGGAACTTTATCCTCCATGTGTGGGGCGCCAGCCGGGGCGGAAAGACTGCTGCGCTGAAAGCGGCCTTGTCGGCCTGGGGTCATCCCGACAGCATCATGGTTTCGTTTAATACCACCATGGTGGGACTGGAGAGAACCTGCGAATTCATGTCCGCCTTGCCTGTCGGCGTGGATGAGCGGCAGCTCGCCGGCGACCGGCAGGAGTATCTCGACAAGCTGACCTACGCGGTCGCCTGCGGCCAGGGCAAGGTAAGGGGCGCCAAGTCCGGCGGCATACAGAACCGGGGCAACTGGAACCTGATCGTCTTAACAACAGGCGAAGAATCCCTGTCAGGCGATACGTCGCATGCCGGGGTCAAAACCAGGGCGTTGGAGCTATACGGCGTGCCGATACCGGACGAACATTGCGCTAGGGAAGTCCACACCTTGGTCAGTGAGCACTATGGCTTCGCCGGGCCGGAGTTTATCCGGCGGTTCATTGCCTTGCTTAAAATAAAGCCGCAGGTTTTGGAGCAGGACTTTAAACACGTGCTTGGCGTGTTGGAAAAGTCCTACCCGCAGCTTATTCAAAGCCACCTGTCGTATCTTTCCGTGTGCGCCGTGGCCGATTTCTACGCTAGCCAGTGGTTATGGAGCTGCAGCTACGAGCAGGCGAAGCTGGAAATGACCGAAATGATCATGGCTGGCATCAAAAGCGCGTCGACATCGCAGGAGGAAGCAGATTACGCGCAAAAAGCCCTTGACTTTACTCTGGGCTGGATTGCTTCAAACTCCGAGTATTTCAAGGATAATGGTTCGACGACGCAGCAATACGGTTTTTTCAAGCCTTCGGGGGAGTGCTGCATCGTGCCGGAAGTGTTTAAGGACGCGCTCCGGAAAGCCGGCTTAAGCGTTAGCCTGGTGCTCAAGGAATTCGCGGAGCGGGGATGGATTGAGACGGAAACGGCCGGCAGCGGCAAGGCGACTTATTCCGTTCGCTGCTATTGGAAAAACAGCCGTGTACGGATGATCGTTTTTACAAGTTGTCGGGAGATTGAAGATGCATTTTGAGGTGAAAGTTGTCCCGTTGTCCCAAATGGGACAACTTCAAAAATGGCTCAAAGCCGCGTGATATATGGGGTTGGCCAACCAGGACAACTTGGACAACCAAAAATCAGCAATGTTATATATGCATCAATATAAATCCCTGGGTTTCTAAATCTTGGCGCCTATATAAAGTATATATTTAAAAATAGTTGTCCTAGTTGTCCTATAAGGGTTCTAAGCCGCGGATTTATTGGATTTTTACCGGGACAACTTATGGGACAACTTTGGGACAACGGGACAACTTTTTTGAGAAGGAATGATATGTAAATGGGTTTAGCCTCACAGGGCAAATTGTTTAATTCAGGAGAATCGGCCGAACTCCGAAGAGAGCAAAGCTCGCGGCAAAATAAGCCGCTGGATACTCCGCTGACCGTGCTGCAGCGTGTCGAACAGCAGGCCCTGAAGCAGCTGAAAATGGAAACTCCCGAACTGGCAAAGCTCGCGTCGAAGGTCATTATTGATCCCGGCGCGGACATTTCGCCGGAAGACAGCGAACTGTGGCTGTGGCTCCTAACGGCCGCAGAGAAGAGGGATACTGAACTGCACGCCAGGCTGTTCTATATCCGGGGCGCCGGCGCAAAGCTTGAAAGACACGCGACATACGGCTATTCGATCAAGCCGATCATCGACCCGGAAGGCAAGAAGGGATGGACAAGCCTGGACGAATACCAGCGGGAGCGACAGTGCCTTGTGGCGTACCGGATGAAGCTTATCGAACTGCTGCAAGAGCTTTGGGCATGGCGGAAAAGAGAATCGTGAAAGGCATTCTGGATTACCTAAAGACGCTGGATGACTGCTTTGCTTGGAAAGAGCACGGCGGCATGTACGGCACCGCCGGGATTCCCGATATTATCTGCTGCTATAAGGGGCGCTTCATCGCCATCGAGGTGAAGCAGCCCGGCGGAAAGCTGACAAAACTTCAGGAGATTACGCTCCGGGATGTTAAGCGGGCCGGCGGCGTGGCGATGGTCGTCTATTCAGTGGCTGAGGTGAAAGCGGGATTTGAGAAAATGGGTGAATGATGGCATCGGGGAAGGGGACAAATCATGAACATGCTGCCGATTAATGCCGAATGGAAACGCCGACGGAGGTGGGAGGAGAAACGGAGAAAACGGCAAAAACCGGCCAAAGCCGTAGTCAAGAGGGATTCGCGTGAAAAGTGATGGTATGGCAGTGAATCAAAAACATTACCAATTCGCGCCAGTGGAACCAATAGAGATTCTGCAGATGTATCTGGACCCGAAGGAATTCCAAGGGTTTTTACTCGGCAATGTCTTAAAGTATTTGCTCCGACTTGGCCGCAAGGATGAGGCCGAGAAAGAAGTTGACAAAGCCTTTCAGTATCTTTTGTGGCTCCGGCAGGCAGTTAACGGTGAGAACATAAATCCGAGAGAGAAATGAAGCAGTTGGGGGAGGGGACTATGAGTATGGACGATATCGGAGCCAGAAGGCTCATTGCCAGTATTCTGAAAAAAGCGTGTGATGATTATGCGAATAATAGAGGCTGCCCCGACTGGTGTCCGTTTAAAGAAACTTGCGAAAAAAACGTGACCGATGCGGTACATTGTGATGCCAGGAGGTTTATCCATTCTGCGTGGTGTGCGACGCTTTGCGACGGGCTGAATATTGATTATGAAGAGTATGTGGCGGTGTGCATTAAAAAGCAAAGGCTGAGTAAGAACACTTTCAAGTATATAGAGCAAGAAATTCGCCAGTATAAAAACAACCTCAAGGAACTTAACCGCCTGAAGAACGATATTATCCTGGCAACTCCTGAAAAGCAAGAAGGAAGGAGCAATTCCATCGGCAATACCACGGCCAGTAAAGCGGTTAAACTGAGCATGGACAAGAAAATCATCGAGCTTGAAAAAACGAAGAAAGCGATTGAGACCACATATCATCGCTTATGCCAGGAAAAGAAAGCCGTAATGGAAGAGTACTGGCAAGGCAGATACACGACTGCCGGGTTAGCTTACCGAGTCGGGGTCAATGAGCGCACGATTCGGAGATGGAGGCAGTATATCGTTTATTCTGTAGCGGTAGAGTTGAATTATTTGTAAAATGTCCGCCAATGTCCGTTTTGAGGGGTTTTTATAATTTACAATATTATCGTGGGACAGTAACACAACCGCCAACACCGAAGGTAGACTTAGCACTTATCGTGAAAGCCGCTCTCAATTCGGGGCGGCTTTCAACTTGAGAGGGATATTATGCCTGTTGTAGTATGTAGCAGGAAAGATTGTCTTAACAATGGTATACAGGTTTGCACGGCAAATCGGATTGAGTGGTATAGCGGCCGCTGCAGCGGCTACATCACCAGCCGGGAGGCGATGAAAGCCAACGTGACTCCGGTCGAGCGGAAAAACGGAATTATAACGCAGAAGCACGGCAGGTTAGTGCGATAGCGAGGTAGGCTCGAATTTCTTGGATTTTCCATTGATTTGGTAATTTATTGCGGTTATATTTGAAGTAATGATGTTTACATGGTACTTTGTAAGCTCGATAACGAGCAGTCGCACGAGGGGGACTTGAAGTGGAAACTAAAGAAGATTCCATAGCCGGGGTGATAAAAGAGATGTACGGCATAGCCAGCGAGCTGTCTATATCAAGGGATAAGGAAACCAAGGTGCTGGGGATGCAGCTCAGGAAACTGATCGAACAGCTGGAACAAAAAATCGGATAACGAGATGAACATGATGAACTCCTGGATAACCGGGAGTTTTCTTTTTGAGATCAAGAATCTGGTTGAGTAGTGGTAACAAGAATCGCAGTGCTTTAAAAAGTTAGCCGGCAGGGGTAAACCTGCGGTTAACCTTCCGGAAAAATAATCACAGGTTATTCAATACATTATTACCTCTTATCCACAGGAAAAACCAGGTGATTATAGATTGATAACAAGTTTATCCACATTATCCACAGGGCCTTTCGCGAGGCCCCCCGGGGTCGTTAGTGGCAAGTGCCAAGATCCGGACCGGAGGCGGGCCACAAATTTTGCGCGTCATATTATTCACGGGTTTTTTGGAAAGGGGAAAGGCGAATGAAAATTAAAAACATGAAGATTGCCGACTTAAAGCCGGCGAAATATAACCCGCGCAAGGATTTAAAACCTGGCGATGTGGAATACGAACAGCTCAAAAAGTCCATCCTCGCCTTCGGTTATGTGGACCCCATCATTGTCAACGGCAGGAATAACGTGGTGATCGGCGGCCACCAGCGGCTCAAGGTATTGGCTGAACTCGGGAACACGACAGTGGATGTCAGCGTTGTCGATCTGGACGAAAAAAACGAGAAAGCATTGAATGTGGCGCTCAACAAAATAAGCGGCGAGTGGGACATGCCGATGCTCCAGGATATTTTGCTTGAACTGAATACCGATGGGTTTGATATGGATGCGATTGGCTTTAGTCTGGACGAATTACCACAGTTTCACTTGGAAGAAGATGAAGGCGAAAGCGAAGCGTCGGAAGATGATTTTGACGTTGACAAAGCTGTTGAGAATAGTAAAGAGCCGGTCAGCAAGCCCGGCGATCTATGGCTGCTCGGCCGGCATCGCCTTCTCTGCGGCGACGCCACCAGGGCGGAAGACGTCCGGCGCCTCATGGACGGCAAGCGGGCTTCCATGATTTGGACCGATCCGCCTTGGAACGTGGATTATGGCGCGAGCAAACACCCCTCCTGGAAACCGAGGCAAATATTGAACGACAGTATGACGCCAGAAAAGTTTCACGACTTTTTGCTGGCGTCTTTTCGTAATATGCGGGCCGTCAGCGAAGCCGGGTGTATGACTTATGTCGCAATGAGCGCCCAGGAATGGGGAAATCTCATGTCGGTTATGCACGAAGCCGGTTATCACTGGTCGTCAACAATAATTTGGGTAAAAGACTCGCTAGTGCTTTCCCGCAAGGACTATCATACTCAATATGAACCGATTTGGTACGGCTGGGTGGAAGGAACACGGCTTTGCCCACTGGAGGACAGAAAGCAAAGCGATGTGTGGGAAATTCCCCGGCCGAAACGAAGCGATGAGCATCCGACCATGAAGCCGATATCCTTGGTAGCTCGGGCTATTCAGAACAGCAGCCGGGCCGGGGATATCGTGATTGACCTCTTTGGCGGTTCCGGTTCCACGCTAATCGCCGCCGAACAGGTCGGGCACACTTGTTATACCATGGAACTCGATCCGGTATATGCCGACGTCATTGTCGCCCGATATATAGCCCAGGCCGGCGACGACAAGGGCGTGTTTTTACTGCGGAACGGGGTAAAGAAGAGCCATGCGGATGTTGCTGAGGAGAACTCAGCGGCATGATGACATTCCTCGATCTTTGTTCCGGCATCGGTGGCTTCCGGCTGGGGCTTGAACTCGCCGGTCATAAATGCGTCGGTTATTGTGATAACGACAAGGCCGCCGTGCGGTCCTACCGGGCGATGTACAAGACTGAAGGGGAATGGTACGGCGATGACGTTACAAAACTCAAACCGGGAGACATCCCCCGTGCGGATATCTGGTGCTTTGGCTTCCCCTGCCAGGACGTCAGTTGTGCAAATGCGAACCGAAGAGGCCTCGCCGGTGAACGAAGTGGAATCTATTATTCGATTATTAACCTCGTCAAAGGCAAAGACGAAGAGGATAAGCCCACATACCTTCTCATTGAAAACGTTAAAAATTTGCTGCACATTCATGACGGCTGGGACTTTGCCGAAGTTCTCGCTGAACTGGACGAGGCGGGGTATGATGCAATCTGGCAGGTTCTTAATTCTAAAGACTTTGGAGTCCCCCAAAGCAGAGAACGTGTGTTCATTATCGCAAATTTTAGAAGCCGAGGTCGACGAGAAATACTACCTGTCGCCGGAGAGAACGGCAATGCTCTTAAGCAAATTGTCGCCGGAATGCAAGGATACCGGGTCTATGACCCAAGCGGGGTAAGCGCTACTGTGACGAATGCCAGCGGCGGCCTTGACAAAGGGGCGGGACTGTATTTGGTCAGGCCGGTTATAGGCATTAACCGGCCTGGAAAACGCCAAAACGGGAGACTGTTAAAAAATCCGGACGAACCGATGTTCACTCTTACCGGGCAGGATACCCACGGTGTGGCGATAGCGAACCCGGATTTCAGAATAAGGCGGCTTACGCCCAAAGAATGTTGGCGGCTGCAGGGCTTCCCGGATGAATTGTTCGAAAAGGCGTGGACCGTAAATCCGGAATCGCAGCTTCGCAAGCAGGCTGGAAACGCGGTGACGGTGAACGTCGCCTATGCAATCGCAAAAACTCTTCCTGAAGCACACAATTGACTTGCTTTCTGCGTGCGTGTCGATCTAACATGTCACTGACAGACGCACAAGGAGGGATTTTACATGAAAAAACACAGTTTTAAGTTTCAAATGCAGGTTGCCGGACGGGAAAGAAAAGAGGTTGCCGGAATTATCGCCGGCCACTTTGGTACCCAAGCTGCCTACAAGGGCGCGCCGGGGTTTGAGTATCTGATAGCAGAACCAACAGGTCGTGAATGGCTTGTCGACAAAGCCGGAATGATTATTACTCAAGGCGCGGAAGAAGATCATGTGGCGGAAATGTTTGCAGTGTTCAAAGTACTCGAAGAGAACTGCGTGACGGTTGTAGGCCAGGCGGCGGTTAACATACCCACGGAAGGCCACAGCGGCGTGACACTCCGTAACCTCGTCAATATCCTGGCAAGCAAGGAGCGACTAATCGCCAAAGCGATGGGTACTCCCGGCATGGTCTTTATCTCGCGGGAAATGGTCGAGGCGGTTAATACGGTGCGGTTGAAAACCGTCGAGGATTTTCTTGAAGCGGCAGGAAGTGAAGCCTTGCCGGGCCTTGTGATTACCAAGGACACCATCGCCTTACGCTGTTTCGCCGCCACGCTGAATCCGGAGGCTATTCAGGCATATATCCAGTTTGTCCTTGCAGCGAATAAAATGGCAATGGCCCAGAAACATTCCTCGCCACGCGAGATGGAGCCGGATAATGAAAAGTACCATTTTCGCGTCTGGCTGCTGAGGCTTGGCTTTATTGGCGACGAATACAGCGTTGCCAGGAAACTGTTTTTGGACAGGTTATCCGGCAATACAGCCTTCAAAACGGTTGAACAAGCCGAGGAAGCAGTCAAAAAGCGTAAGCTGCGGCGGACTGAGAGCTCCATAGGGGAGGTGGCGGGATGAAGTACGCCAAGGGAACGATTTTTGAGGCAAACGACGAGACATACATGCTGGTCGGCAAAATGTATTGCGGTCTCGGGGTTGACGGGTATGTACTGGCCCCTCAAGACGCTAAAAACACCGAGGTTCTGGTTTACACGGCAGAAGAGATCGAAGAAGGAATTGAAGCAGGCTGGTTAACGATAAAATGCTAAGTAATACAAAGCAACACTAGGAAGCCGAACGGCTTCCTAGTGTTGCTTTGTTTTGTCGGGAAAAAAGGCGGCGTGAAAAAATGCAACAAAAAAGATTAAATCTAAACGAGCAGGCGGCTGAGATTCTGCGGATCGCCGAGAAACACGGCGTCGAGCAGAATTTCTTTTTCATAACCACGTTTAAGCGTTATCAGGTGCAGCTTAAGATTCTGAACGAACTGGAAAAAACGATCAACGAGGATGGCGTGCTGGTGACTAAAGAGTATGTGAAAGGCCGTGAAAACGTCTACAGTCACCCGGCCATCGCCGACTATAACAAAACGGTTGACAGCTCGAACCGGACGGTGGCCACGCTGGTTAAAATCATCACCACGCTCCGGCATGGCGATAAAGAGGAAGAGGACGAACTGCTCGCGTTCCTGCGTAAACATTAAAGGTGGTCGCCTATGACCTACTTGGAGGAATATGCAAGAAAGGTTTTGTCAGGTGAAATCGTCGCCTGCCACCGAATCAAACAGGTCTATAGGCTGCTGCTGGACAAGCTGCTCCAGCCGGAGAAATACGATCCCTGGGTTTTCGATGAAAAGCTGACCGAGAAGCCGATCGACTTTATCGAAACCTTTTGCAAGCAGGCCCAGGGAAAGATGGGCACGCCGATCAAGCTGGAACTGTTCCAGAAGGCAAAGCTCCAGGCCATCTTCGGTTTCGTCCATAAAGAAACCCGGTTCCGTCAATATAACGAATGCCTGACGATTGAGGGACGGAAAAACGGTAAATCATCGGAATGCGCGGCCGTTAACCTATACCTATTGATGGCCGACGGCGAGGGCGCTCCGGAAATCTACAACATCGCCACCATGCTGGACCAGGCCAAAATCGGTTTTGAATACTCCTATAAAATGGTGAAACAGTCGCCCATGCTGCGGAAGCATATCCGTAAGCGCATGAGCGACTTATATTTTGCCCACAACATGGGCATCATCAAGCCCCTGGCCAGCAATAGCAACAGTCTGGACGGCCTGAACGCTCATGGTGTCACCATCGACGAACTGTCGGCCATCAAAAACCGCGACATTTATGACCTGATGAAACAGTCCATGTCGTCCCGGCAGCAGCCGCTGCTTTTTTGCATAACGACGAACGGCTTTGTCCGCGACAGCATTTTTGACAGTCAGTATGAGTATGCCTGCAATGTCCTTGACGGGAAGGTTGAGGATGACCGGTTTCTGCCGTTCATCTACGAGCTTGACAGCAAGGATGAATGGGACAAAGAGGACTGCTGGATCAAGGCCAATCCGGGACTGGGAACCATCAAGTCCATCCAGTTTCTCCGCGAGTGTGTTGCCAAGGCTAAAAATGACCCGGCGTTCAAGCCTACCGTCATGGTCAAGGACTTCAATATGAAGGAGAACTCCTCCTCGGCATGGCTGACCTGGGATGAGATCGACAGCCAGGAAGAGTTCGATTTTCGCGGCATGGGATTCCGTTACGGTGTTGGCGGATTCGACGCTTCCGAGACGACCGACCTGACGGCGGCCAAGGTTTTGTGCATGCGGCCCGGCGATAACAAGATCTATGTGAAATCAATGTACTGGATTCCGGAAGAAGTCCTCCGCCAAATGGATGCGGACGGCAACCGGCGCGAACGCGACAACGTCCCCTACCTGCTCTGGGAAAAGCAGGGCCTGCTCCGGACGACGCCGGGCAATAAAATCGACAAGCATTGTATTCTGGAATGGTTTATGGAACTGCGGGACAAGGATGACGTCTACGTTCCGTGGATTGGCTACGACCCGTGGCACATTGAGGATGCGCTCTTGAATGAATTCATAGCCGAGTTCGGGCGGGAAAGCATGATCAAAATCCGGCAGGGCGTGCAGACCTTGTCCTATCCGATGAAGTCGCTTAAGGGCGACCTGGCGGCTAAAAAGATAGTGTTTAATAAAAATCCCATCGATATGTGGAACCTTTCGAACCTGGAAATCAGGACCGACATAAACGGAAACATCCAGCCGGTGAAAGGCAAGGACAACCGCAAAAGAATCGACGGCGCCATGGCACTTATCGATGCCTATATTGTGCTGCACGACAAGATGGACGAATACAGCAATCTGATTTGAGGTGATGTCTATGTGTGATGAACTGATCAACCGTTGGGCCAGGCGCACCTCTTTTTCGTATGGCCGGATTTCGGCATATGTCGCGCGCGCCGGCGCCGGTGCTCCTGAAGAGGTGCTGGTCTATAACATTATAGAAGCTGCCGCGGTGAATATTGACCCGGATATCCTGGGGGCTGCGCAGCCGGTCCTGGAGGATTCTCTTGGCACAGGAGTTTTCTAGGGCTTTTTATCGGTCGGCAGCCTGGCTGAAATGTCGCGCGGCCTACATCGCGTCGGTGTTTTATTGCTGCGAGCTTTGTAAAGAGGCGGTTGGAACAAGCGGAATTTTACACCATAAGATTAGCCTCTGTCCTGAAAATATAAACGACCCCAATATCACGCTTAACTGGGATCATCTTGAGTATTTATGCGTTCGGTGTCACAACCAAACCCACTCCGACAACCTTCCCGTCCGGGGCGACGTCAAGTTCGACGACCAGGGGTATTTAGTGAGGCGGTGATGAATCGGGAATGCAATTAAGGAATATGTTCAACGCTGTTTTTGGGAAAAAGCAACCGCCCACGAATGTGACCCAATACAGATTCTTGAATGACTTTTCGCCGTTCTTTTCGTCCGTTAACGGCAATTATTACGACAATGATGTTGTCCGGACCTGTATTGACGCGATCGCTCGGAACGCTGCGAAGTTGAAGCCTAAACATATCAGGCGGGCCAACGGCCAGGTCCTGCAGGTACCGGACGGGCTGCAATGGCTCCTGGAGGTTCGGCCTAACCCCTATATGTCGTCTTACGACTTCATTTACAAAGTGGTTAGCCAGCTCTACACCAACAACAACTCTTTCGTCTACATTCAGACGGATGCCATAGGCAAAATAACCGGCCTATACCCGCTGTCGTATTCTTCAATTGAGTTTGTGGAGTATGAAGGGGAGCTATACTGCCGGTTTTATTTTTTGACAGGCTTTCGGATGACGGTGCCATACACCGATCTCATTCATCTCCGGCGCCATTTCAACTCCGACGACATCTTCGGGGAGAGCAACCAAAGACCTTTCAAGCCGACCCTGTCGCTCATCCAGACGGTCAACGAGGGGATCATCAACGCGATAAAATCCAGCGCCCGCCTGCGCGGTTTTTTAAAGTTTACTCAAACGCTCCGGCCGGAGGATTTGAAAGCACAGCGGGACAGGTTCGTCGCCGACTACCTGTCGATCAACAATGACGGCGGCATCGGCGCCATAGACGCCAAGGCCGACTTTACGCCGGTCGAAATGAACGGCAAAATGGTGGACGACAAGCAGATGGCCGTGATTCGCGACAATGCCTACAGGTATTTCGGGGTAAACGAGAACATCATCAAGGCCGATTATACCGAAGACCAATGGAACGCCTTTTACGAGAGCGTCCTGGAACCCATCGCCATTCAGCTTTCGCTGGAGTTCACGGAAAAGTGCTTCACCGATCGCGAGAAGGGATTCGGCAATGAAATCATCTTCGAGGCCAACCGGCTCCAGTACGCCAGTAACCAGACGAAGTGCAACCTGGTCCAATATCTGATGCCCATGGGCATCTTTTCTGTTAATGACGTTCTGGAAATGTTCAACATGCCGCCGGTGGAAGACGGCGACCGGCGCATCTTTTCGCTCAACTACGTCAATGCCCGTCTGGCCGACATGTACCAGACCGGGGCGCCGGCGGACCAAAAACCAAACACAGGAGGTAATACGGATGGGGGAAAAACGGCAGAAGGAAATCCGGCTGGCGGAGGTGCGGGCGCTTCCGCTGGATGATACCCAACAGGATATGATCGTCGAGGGCTACGCCATTGTCTTTGAGCAGCCCACAGTGTTGTGGGCCGACCCGGACACCGGGAAGGAGTATAAGGAAATCATCTCCCGCGGCGCCCTGGATGGCGTCGATTTGTCGGACGTTCCAATGAAATACAACCACTCCGACAGCGTGATGATCGTGGCACGGTCGCGGAGCAAGACCCTGACCCTTATCCCGGACGACGTGGGGCTAAAAGTCATCGCAAACCTGGCGCCCACGACCGCCGGCAAAGACCTGTACACGCTGGTTCAGCGGGGCGACATCAACAAGATGTCGTTTGCTTTTTATGTGGCGGACGACGAATACGACCGGAACACTTCCACCCGGCGGATCAATAAGTTTGCCGCCATCGGCGACGTTTCGGCAGTGGACGCGCCGGCGTACGAACAGACAACACTCTCGGCCCGGTCTTATTGCGAGGGTCGGAAAGCCGCGGACGAACTGCTGGAAAAGGAACAACAGGCGGTTGAAAAAAAGAAGCTGCTATTCCAGAAATATTTCGAGAGCCGTCACGCCATTCCGTATGTGAAAACCGGGACCGTGGATGAACCATGGGATGGGGCGAAAATGCGGGCGAACCTCAAAACCGGCCCGGACGTTAAGGCCGATTATTACCGGCAGGCATTCGCCTGGGTAGACCAAGATGCGAATCCGGACGCCAAGGGTTCCTATAAATTCATTCACCATGATGTTTCGGACGGCGGCGCCATCGGTCCGGCCAACATCAAAGGCTGTCAGACCGGCATTGCGGTCCTGAACGGCAGCATGGGCGGTTCGAAAATCTCCGACGAGGACCGTCAGGGCGTCTATGAACACCTGGCCGCACACCTTCGGGACGCCAAGGTCGAACCTGACGAACTCAGGAGTACGGGCAATTGCAATAACGAAGACGAGGACATGAACATGGACCTTCGCCGGAAATTGTTGATTATAAAAACCTATCTGTAAAACTGCGGCCGGATGGCTGCTTTTTTAATGCCTTAAACCGCGAAGCTGGATAGCCTAGCGGGCGCGCTGGACAGGGCGTGGCGGATTCGATCCGATTCGATAACAAAATCGCAACTTGGAGGTAAGCACTCAATATGGACAAGAGAATGAAAGAGATTCTCGCCCGTAAAACTGAAATCCGCAATCTGCTTCAAACCGGCGACGAGTGCGACCTGGATGCCATCCAGGCCGAACTGGAGGCCCTGGAGCAAGAGGAACGCGGTATTCAAAAGCGGCTGGACATCGCCAGCAAACTGAATACCGGCGATGTTCGCGGCAGAATTATCCTGCCTCCGGGTGCCAAAGTCGCCCCGGAAGAAGAGCAGCAGCGCTCCGGCGTTGACACTACTTCCATGGAGTACAGAACCGCCTTTATGAACTATGTTCTCCGCGGCACTCCGCTTCCGCAGGAGTTCCGGGCCGACGCCACCACCATGACCACCGGTGCTCCGATTCCGGAGAATGTCCTCAATACAGTTGTGGACAAAATGCTGGCCAGCGGCATGATTCTGCCGATCATCACCCAAACCAACTACCGGGGCGGCGTGGCCATTCCGAATTCCAGCGTCAAGCCGGTAGCTACCTGGGTGTCCGAAGGTCAGGGCAGCAGCAAGCAGGCCAAGACCACCGGCTCCATCATTTTCGGTTACTATAAACTGCGCTGCGCCGTTGCCGTCAGCCTGGAAGTTGATACCATGGCCGTGCCCGCGTTCGAGGCCATTCTGATCAACAATGTTTCCCAAGCCATGGTCATTGCGCTGGAGCAGGCGATCATTTCCGGCTCCGGCAGCGGCCAACCTACCGGTATTATTTCGGCCGGCACACCGGTCAACGCCGGCCAGGTAATTACCGGCACCCCTTCGCGGAAGTCCTTTATCGCCGCCGAAGGCGCTTTGGATATCGCCTACGAGGCAACCGCGAAATGGTGCATGACTAAGCAGACATGGAACGCCATGCTGGGTGAAACCGATACCGCCGGTCAGCCGATCGCCCGCGTGAACGAAGGTATTCCCGGCAAAACTCCCCGCACTCTGCTCGGTCGCGAGGTTGTGCTGTGCAACTACCTTCCGGCCTTCTCCACCAGCCTGACCGCCGGCACCGTGTGGGCGTTTTTGTTTGATTTCAGCGACTATGTGCTGAACACCAACTACAATATCAACGTCCAGCGCTATCAGGAGATCTGGGTTGGCGACGACTGGGTTACCAGGGCGGTTATGATCGCCGACGGCAAAGTCGTCGACCCCAATTCCCTGGTCACTCTGGTTAAGTAATAACGGGGCGGCATAGTCCGCCTCTACTTTTTCAAGGCGGTGAAACACAGATGAGAAAAATTGACCGTGTGGCAGCGGCCTTTGCCGATCTGAACCACAAAATCATCACCGATATTCTTGCGCGGGGTTATTCACCGACCGATGCGGAAACTCTGGCCACGGTCCGGGAGAATCTCAAAGTCTTGAAGGACTTCGATATTGAGTCCGATCCGGCGCCGGAAGTTCCCGCCGAGGCTCAGGCAAAAGCCAAGGCTGGTGACTAATCATGGCCACGGCTCTCACGCTTGACGACGTCAAGCTTTACATTCGGGTCGACAGCAATGACGAGGATGCGCTCATCCAGGACCTTATGGAAGGCGCCATCGGGTATCTGCAGCGCATGACCGGCAAGGTCTACGACCCGACCGACGGCGTTTGGAAGATGGCGGTCAAGTACCTTTGCGCGCATTGGTATGAAAATCGGGACGACACGGTTGTCGGCCGTGACGCCAAAGTGGACCACACCATTGATGCGCTCATAAACCACATTTCACTTTGCGCGGATTATGCGGACCTTCCCGCCGGTGACCCGGACAATCCGCCAGTTCCGCCGGTGTCGCCATGATTATCGGGCGGATGAAATGGCGGATTACCCTACTTCGCCCTGTTAAAACTCCGGACGGAATGGGCGGCTCGAAAACGACTTACCAACCTGTCGGTAAGGTGTGGGCGGAGTTTAGGAATCCAAACGTCAAGGAGATTCCAGCCGTCGGCACGGTCGTCGGCGATTTGGTCAGGCTGATGTCCATCCGGCGTCGGACGGACATCAAGCGCGGCTGGCGTGCCCAGAATGAAGGCCGAACCTACGACGTGCTGCACACCTATGACATCGATCGGGAAACCACAGTGATTGTTTGCCGGGAGGTTGTGTACTGAGATGGCTGTTTTCACGGTAAATCTGGGCATCAACGATCTCCAACGGTCCCTCGGAGCTTTCAAAACTTACGACGCCCAGACCCAGGCAAAACTGCGTTCGGCAGTTCAAACCTCAACGTCGAACATCATGCTGGGCGCAAAACGGCGGGCGAGGGTGAAGTCCGGAGGGTTGGTAAAAGGCATTTCTATGTCCTACGACGGCATTCGAAACATCGGCATTGTCCGGGCAAAATCTTCGCACGCCCACCTGGTGGAGTACGGCGCCAGGGCCGCGGAAGAGCGGCCAAAAAACAAGAAGGCCCTGCACAGTAGCGCATTGACAGGAAGCGGTTTTGCCGCTGCCGCGAACATTCCGGCGCGGCGGGAGTTTCCTTTTATGCGACCTGCATTCGAGGACGAGAAACCGAACCTGGTCAGGTCGGCTGAGGCGGCGATCAAACCATGATTATCATGCGGCGCATACCCATGACAGCCCTGCAGACAGGGCTGTTTAGCTTATTGTCTGCCGGGCAGACAACGCCAGTATATGACGACGTCCCGGAGAATGCTGTTTTCCCGTATATCACAATCGGCGCTTTTACCTGTAAGCGGCTGCCCGATAAAACATCGGATATCTGGGAGGCGTCGATCCAGATACACATCTGGTCGGATTACAACGGCAAGGCGGAGATCAACGCGGTCGCCAACGACATTGCCACGGTGGTTTCGTCGGCCTCGATCGAGGCGCCTGGCTTTTTTGTCATCAGCCAGGACATCGATTTCTTCGAGGCGTTTGCCGAGGAAGAGTTCGGCTATCACGGCGTTCTCACCGTCGTCATAAGCATTCAAAACACTGGAGGCTGATAACATGTCCGTGAATCTACCGACTAATCCGTCACCGGCCCAGGCTACGGTCGGCAAGGATTATCTGCTTTATATCAACACCGGCACCGCTACGGTTCCGATCTGGACGCTCATCGGCGGACAGCGGGCAGGCACTCTGACCCGGAAAGGCGACACCATCGACGCCTCTGACAAGACCACCGGCGGCTGGAAAGCTTCGCTGGTCGGGCTTCTGTCCTGGTCCATCTCTCTGGACGGCCTGGTGCTGCTCCAGGACGCGGGCATTACCGCCTTGGAAACAGCTTTTAACGCCGGCAAGCAGGTCAACATTCAGTTCGTTTATCCGGACGGAAAGTATCGTACCGGCTGGGGCTCCATCTCCGAGTTGACCATCGACAACCAATACAACCAGGCCGCCACGCTGAAGGGTACCATTGACGGCGTAGGCCCGCTCTCCGATCTTACCGACCCTTCCTAAAGGAGGAATAAAGAAAGGCCGGCCGGGGTCGCGCTATGCGGGCATGGGCATATGACAACTCCCACCGCCTATAGGCGATGGGAGTTGTTACCCCTTAAGGTCTTTTGAGGGTCATGTCATGTTCCCCAATATTCCGCAAATAGACCGTATCAGGCTTGATGTATTGGAAAGAGACACGGACACTCATGTTCACCGATGCCTCAAAAATGTCCGCAGTCCCCTGAATCTTTTTGATGCGTAATGAAGGATGCCGTGGATTCTCTTCGATGAGCCGCAGGAACTTTTCGACCTGTTCGATGGTGAGAACACCCTTGCCGACCAATTTCCGGAGTTCTTTTATGAACTTGTCACTGCGGCTAATCTTGGGCACGTTTGATTTCCTCCAAGAGTTCGCCCGCCGAGTATTCTTTGCCGTGCCCCTTTTCGGCTATTTCCTGTTCCACTTCCTTCTCAGCGGCCTGCCATTCCTTCGACCAATACCATGCTTGCTCCTTAGGAACAAGGGTCTTCGGTGTGATGATGATTTTGCCGTTCTCGATAGTGTACTCCAGTATGTCGCCCTCACGGATTGCCAGGGTCTTGGTTAGTGATTTGGGCAGGGTCACTTGGTTCCGGCTACGTACCTCAATGCGGCCTGTCATTTTGACGCCCTCCGCTTTCTGAATTTCTTACTTTCAGTATATCCGAATTTCACACAAAAAGAAACCCTTCATCCACAATTATTAATCAAGGAGGAAATTATGAAAAAGATAATTCCCTTTGACCACTTTGAGGCCGGGCAAACCATTTACTTCGACATCGTTCGCCTTGCCGAGCTGGAGAAAGTGCTGGGCGATTCCATCATAAACGTGGTCCGGCGCCAGGACGCCGGCATTAACTTCTGCATCGCGGGCTGCCTGGTCGGCCTAAAGCACCACTATAAGCGGCCGACAGCGGCGCTCATGGCTGAGAAGATCGAGGAATATCTCGACAAGGGCGGCAACCTGGACGAGCTGGCGCTACCGATCGTGCAGGCCATCCTGGCCACCGGCATCTTCGGAAAGGTGGATCAGGAAAGAAAAAACGCGGAAGAGCCCAAGGCGTAACCTTCGAGTCTTTTGCGGAGTGGGTTGAATGGGCGGAGCCTTTGGCCTACGGTCAGCTGGAGTTGAAACCTTGGGAGTTCGGCCGATTGCAGCCACAAGAATTCATCTTGCTCCTGGAAGGCTACTCTTGGCGCCGGAGACAGCAGGAAAACATGATCGCCTACTTCGTCTGCCAGTTGATGAACATCGAGGGCAAATACCTGGCCCAGCCGATCGGCGTTGCCGATCTTCTTGAGCCGATCCGGGGCGAGCGCAAGCAAAAACGCAGCGACGATGAGGAATATCTGCGCGAGCAGTTCAAGGATATCCTAAGAAAGGAAAGGGTGTGAGGATTGTCGACTATCGCTGAACTCCTAGTCAAAATCGGGGGCGACAACTCCGGGCTGAAGAAAACTCTGGACGACAGTCAGTCCCGTGTACAAACCGCCTTCTCCACAATCCCCATCACGAACTTCACCGGCGCGATCAGCGGGGCGGCGGACGGCATCGGCGGCATGATCGGCAAGCTTACAGGGTTGGCCACACTTGCCGCCGGCGGCTTCGGCCTGGGCGCCATCGTCGATAGTGCCGTCAACGCCGGCGAGGCTGTTTATCAACTTAGCACCCGGCTCGGCGTGGGCACACAGGAGGCCGCAAACCTATCCAGGATTCTAAAACTGACCGGCGCCGACGGCGATTCATTCGCGGGCGCCATGCTGCGGCTCGATAAGAACTTTAATGCGTCAGGGCAGGCCGGGGAAAAAACCCGTGCCACCCTGGCGCTTTTTGGTGTATCTCTTACCGACAGTGCCGGTAAACTGTTGCCGTTGAACCAGCAGTTGGAGAACCTCAGCAAGGGCTACAAACTGGCCGAAGCCAACGGCCTCCAGCAAGAATTCATCATGGAAACGCTGGGCGTGCGTGGCATGGCGCTCGTCAAAACGCTAAAAGACTACGGCGAGGCTGCCGAAAAAGCCGCCCAAATCCAGGGTATCGGCCTCGACCCTCAAAAACTGCATGATCTGAAACTGAATATGGAAGTCGTGTCGATGCAGGCCGGCCAGATCGGGCTGGCGCTTGCCGGTGCCTTAACGCCGGTAGCGCAGGAGTTGTTTCCGCCGATCATGTCTGGCCTGCAGACGACGGCTGCCTTCCTGAGTGAGAATAAAATCCGAATCGTTGAACTGACAAAGGACGCCCTGGAACTGCTTGCCGCGTATAAAGGCATCCAGCTGGCAGGCGGCGCCGCCAGTGCCATCGCCTCCTTATGGCAGACCGCAGCTGCACAGGCAGCCGCGTCGGCTGCCACGCAGGCTGCCGCTGCCGATGGACTTTCCGCTGCACAGGAAAGAGCTATCGCTCGGGCCGTCGCTGCGAGCGATAAAATGTATGCCAAGATGCAGGCCGACGCGGTAAGAACCGCACAGCAGGCGGGCCTGAGCGCGGAGGAAACCGCTGCGGTTATCTCCGAGAAGTGCGTCGAGATCGCCAATGCCGGCGCGACCGCGGCCGCGAAAATCCGGGCGGATATGACCGCCGCCTTTACGGCTCAGGCCGAAGCAGCCCGAATCGCCGCAGCCGAGTCTGTTGCTGCTAATGAAATGAGCGCCGCTTCCGCGAGAGTGGCCGCAACAGCCGAGGCGGAGTTGACAACCGCAACGGCTGCACGGGGAGTTGCTGCGGTGGCCGCTGGCGAGCAAACGGTCGGCGCGATGGCAACGGCAAAAGTGGCCGCCGGCAACTTCCTATCAAGCCTTTGGGCCTTGGCCGGCGGCTGGGTCGGCGTGGCTGTGGCCACAGGCTTCGCTATAAAAGCCCTGGTCGAGTATTTGGATGGGCTTCATAAGGTTCAGAGCTACAACCCCAGGGCGGAGGTCTGGGACGATCCCAGCCGGCCTGGAAAGCACCTGGTCGGCCGCACCGTAGCCGGCCACTGGGAAGAGGCTCCTGGCACCGAAATGGGCGGCTATTGGGTGCCCGAACATACCGAGCGGGTTGCCATGACGGACGCTGAGGAAGAAGAACATGCCGCCTACACCGCCTGGCGACAGAAACAGGAAAATAACAAGCCCTGGCTCCAGGACGGCAGCAATATTGACCCCACTCTGGCCGCCCAGATGGCCGCCATCGAGGCGGCCGGCCGGAAAAATCCGACCCATTCCGTTCACGACCACCTGGCGCAAATCCAGCGGGCCAACGAGCAGGCGGCCCAGCTCATGGCCGATCTGAATAAACGGATCGCCCAAAGCACCAGCATTGCCTACGAGGCCGGGATGGCGAACATCACCGATGAAGTCCAGCGCATGAACAACCAGGTAGCCGAGATCACCAAGAACGGCGGCGACGCCTCGGGCCTCTCTGAGAAAATCACCCAATACCAGAAGGTCGCGGCGGAAAAAGTCAAGCGGGTTTGGCGTGAAGCGTGGCAGGATGTCAAGGATCAGGCGGCTCTGATGAACGCTCAGTTGCTGAATGATAAGAATGCGGAAGCTGATGCCGAGTATCAGATCGCGCTGACCAGGATCGAGAAGGAACGTCAGGCCGAAATCAACGCCATCGCTCAGAATGGCAACGATCAAGAAGCTATAAACCAGGCGAACGCGGACGCCGAGGCCAAGAAAAAGCTGGCCGCCCGAAAGCGGGATTACGCCAAGGGCGACAATCTGCTCCAGCAGGACCGCGACGCCCTGGAAAGCGCCCAGTTGCAAGTCGCCATTGCCGGCAAAACGCAGGACGAGATAGACGCCATCCGTCAGCAGGGACTCAATCAGTACATTGCCGATCTAAATGACCAGTATGCAGCCGCGACTGGTGATGCGGAGCGCCAGCTCGCAATTCAGCGCCAGCTCGCCGATGCGATTTCACAGCAGCACCAAATGGCCGCCACCAATGCAAAGACGGCCTGGGAAGTCGCTTTCACGGAAATCCGGGATGAACAAACCAACTATGCCGACATTATCGTCGATGCCTGGCACGATATTAAAAGCACCACGACGGACACCTTCACGAAGATGGTCACAGAGGGAATGTCCGCCACCACGGCGCTCCGGAACATTTTTCAGTCCGTCGTTCAAGACATCGAGAAAATGTTCGTCAAAATGTGGGCGGAGCAGTACATTCTGGGTCCGCTGCAGCAACTGATCGGCAGTATGGTCGGGACGCCGGCCGCCGGCGCCGCCAAGACCGCGACAACCGGCGGCGCGGGATTAACTTCCATCCCGAGCCCGTCGGAGGCTTCCGGCCTGGGCTTTGCCGCTCTGGGCGGCGACGTTTCAGGCTGGACAATCGTCGGCGAGGAAGGCCCGGAACTGGCGTATTTCGGCGATACAGCACACGTCTATACGGCCGGCGAGTCGGTGACCATGGCCAACTCGTCTGTCGTACCGACCAGCCCGAACGTAAACGTGAATGTCATAAACCGGAGCGGTCAACAGCTCACGGTATCGCAGCAGGCCCAATACGATCCGGCTACCCACACCACCTTGATGCAGATGTTCGTCGACGGCGTGAACAAAAACCTCGCGGGGTCCCGCGACCTGCTGTTCGGGAGGGGTTAATATATGGACTATCCTTCTTTTCCGGCTATCGCGCCGCCGTCGCTGTCGCCATCCGGGCCGCAGGAGGATGTCTTTCAAGATAACAGAATCAACTCTCCGGTGGACGGCGGCTACATGGTTAGCCGCCCTCGCTATACCCGGAACGTCATGGGCAAGAACTTCACCTGGGTCGCGATGACGAACGCAGATTACGCACTGTTCAAAGCCTTTGTGTTGGCGAACTACGCCAACATTTTTGTTTGGACCGACCAGGACACCGGGCAGCCGGTGAACATGCAGTTCGTTTCCCCGCCTAAAGCCGCGAAGACGCTGCTGGGCTACTGGCATGTGGAAATATCGATTGTGGAGGCCTAACTTATGCCGTTACCGTTTTCGAGCGCCGGCCTGATCGAAAAAAATAAGCTTGCCAATGACAAGCCGTGGATTGTGCTGTTCGAAATTCAGCTGCCTGATGGGACAAGCGCCTATCTGGCGAAAAACAACGAGGTTGTGATCTGGCGGAATATTGTCTGGGAGCCGATTCCAATGCTGCTTTCGGACAACAGTCAGGACATGAAGTCGATGTCAACATTCACCGTTCAAGTATCGAACGTTTCCGGCGTCGTCCAGGCGTACCTTGAGGAATATAACGGTCTGGTTGATTGCGTGATTGTCATTAGGCTGGTCCATGCGGCGCATTTGGACAATACGAATCCGGAGATTGAGGAATCGTTCAATGTGCAAAGTACCTCCTACGATGAAGAGTGGGTCACCTTTACCCTGGGGTCGGATTTCTGGATGTACTACCGGGCTTTGGCGGACAGGTATTTGCCGGACTTCTGCTGCTGGAAGTACGGTTCGATCAAATGCGGCATACCGGCGGCAACACTGGCGCAGTACCCGACCTGCAGCCATACCCTGGCCGACTGCAAGCTGCGCGGCAACACGACGCGGTTCGGCGGCTGTCCTGGCATGGGAGGTTTCTATGCATCTAATATCTGACCTGGTTGGAAGGCGTTTCAAAGAAGGTGCAACTGGACCTGAAGAGTGGGATTGCTGGGGGCTTGCCGTGGAGATATTTCGCCGTTTTGGCATTGAATTGCCGGACTACCGGCTAAATTGCGAGTCGGTTGCCAGCGGGTTCGTAGAAAACCGTGGGGGGTGGTTGCGGTGTGCCGGGGAGATTCCGGTCCCCGCGCTCATTGTTCTTACAACGCAGGGGATATGTGACCATATCGGCGTTTACCTCGGCGCCGGCAAGTTTATTCATGCTCATGAATCAGCCGGCGTGGTGATCGCCCGGACCGACCATGTTTTCTGGAAAAAACGGATCGAAGGCTATTATGTGCCGGGGTGGCTGCCGTGAAGTTGATTTTCGTCCGTAATCCGGTCGCGCCGGACAAGCGGGAAATTAAATACGTGGACGCCGGACCAACCATCGCCGAACATATCGCGCCCATCATCCGTCTGTGGCCGGATACCGACTTTTCCGTCAGCGTAAACGGCCACCGGCTGGAAAAAGAGGAATGGGGCACTTTAGTTCCCGGCGATGAGGACAGTGTGGTTGTGCACCCTGTGCTTGCCAAGGGGTTATCCAACTTTTTCCGGGCTGTTTTCGACATTGCCGTGATGACCTGGTTCGGCAATCTGTTGGCCCCTCTCGGCGGCAGCAGTACGTTCATGCAGGGCTTGTGGCGGGCTGTCGGCACATATATCGGCGGTCGCATCGCCAACGCCATCCTGCCGCCGCCGAAACAGCAGGAACAACAGCAGTCCACCACCTATGGCTGGAACGGCCCGCAGCCTACCGCCAAGCCGGGAACGCCGGTGGCGAAAACCTACGGGACGGTCCGGATATCGCCTGTTTTGCTGTGCCGGTTCGTCACGTCCGACGGGAATAGCCAGTACCTGAACCTGCTCTACTCGGGCGGCGAAGGGCCGGTTGACTCCATTGACAACATCCTGATCGACGGCAACCCTATCGGAAACTACACAAACGTTACCTACGACATCCGGTTTGGCACCAACGATCAAACGCCGATCCCCAACTTCAACGACACGGTCACCGACTACGAGCTTGGCTATGAACTGGATACCGCCGGCGACTGGTCGACTCAGCAGACGATAGGGACCGCAGTGCAAGGTTTGCAGATTACGGTCGAGTTCCCCTATGGCCTTGCCCACATCAACGACGACGGCGGCCTGGGAACGGCTTCGGTAACGGTAGAGGCGCAGTACAGGCTGATCGGCACGACAACCTGGACCGAGTGGCCGCTGACAAACGGCGGCACAACTTCTAACTCAAAAAACACCTCCCTTTGGACGACCTACAGAATAGATAATCTGACGCCAGGGCAGTATGTCGTCCGGGTGCGCTGTGCGGGGAAATCCGGCACATCAACAAGGGACTTGACCCGCGTTTTTTGGATTACCCTGTCCGAGATTATCTATGACGATTTCGCCTATCCCAACAGGGTTTTAGTCGGCATCAGGGCGCTGGCGACCAACCAGCTGTCAAGCTCCGATCCCACCGTAACCTGGGAGCAGACTCGTTCTACTGTTTATGTTTTGAATCCCAATACCGGCCAATACGAGCAGAAGCGGGCTTCAAACCCGTACTGGGCCTGCTACGACCTGATTCACGGCTGCAAGTATCTGAAAAACATCCACACCGGCAAGTACGAGTATTGCATTGACGGCAACCCGGCCAGCCGAATTGATTACAACGCCTTCACAGCCGCTGCCGTCTATGCCGACGGGAAGGTGAACGGGGATTACCGTTTTAGTCTCAATATTTATCTTTCCGAGGACCTCTCATTCTGGGACGCCTTGGCGCGGCTGGCGATTGTGGGCCGGGGCGCGGTCATCCCCAAGGGCACGCTGTACAGTTGTATCTGCGACATGCCCGGCACGTCAACCCAGCTCTTCACCGTGGGCAATATTACGCAAAAATCCTTCAAGGGCCAGTTCGAATCCACCAAGGACCGGGCTACCAGCGTCGAGGTGACTTTTTACAACAAGGAGAAAAACTACGCGGCCGACGAGGCGGTTTACTACGGTCCGGGCTATGAGACGTCAGCCGTTGTCAGCAACCCGGTGCGGACGACCTACTATGGCATCACCGACTACCGACATGCCTACGCCGAGGCGGCGTATTTGTCACGATGCAACCAGTACCTTGTAAGAACCGAGAACTGGGAAGCCGATATTGACGCCATAGCCTGCACCCTGGGCGATATTGTCGACGTGCAGCACGATATCCCTAAATGGGGTGACGCCGGGGGCCGGATCGTTTCGGCGACGGAAACCACGGTTACGCTGGATAAAGAGGTCACGCTGCTTGCTAATCAGCCCTACGCTATCAAGATTCGGCTGTACACCGACGAGATTATCGATGCGCCGGTAAGCATCTGCGGTGAAGATATGACCACGGACAAACTTACAGTAGTGACGCCGTTCGCGGCAGTTCCGCGGCGGTACGATGTCTATGCTTTCGGTCCGGTCGGGCGGGAAACCAAGCCGTTTAAAGTCGTCGGCATCGCTAAAAGCGGCGACCAAAAGGTCAAGATCACCGGAGTGGAGTACGTCGCGGCGGTTTACGATGAGGAAATTGGCGCGCCGGTTGTTAACTACAGCTCGTTTGACACCTCCCCTGTTGAAGTCACCGGCCTGAGCGGCGGCGAGGAAACGTACATGCAAACGGATGGAACCATCGTCTCCGTCCTCCATGTTTCCTGGGCCGCGCCGAAGAACAGCTTCGTCGCGGGATATTCCGTCTGGTATAGCAGCGATAACGGCGGCTCCTGGCTTTTATGGGCGGCTGGCATCCGGTCGGCTAATACAACGATACTCAACGTGAAAGCCCTTGCCACTTACCTTGTGAAGGTCTCAACCGTAAACGGCATCGGCGTTGTATCACCCGGCGTTATCTCCAAACCCTTCTACATCGCCGGCAAAATTACTCCGCCGGCGAGTGTAGAGGGGTTCGCGTATCAGGAAGTAACGGGCGGCTTCTTGCTCTTGTGGCAGGCGAATAGCGAAATTGATCTCGCCGGCTACAATGTCTATCAGGGCGCAAACAACGTCTCAATGGACGCCAGCGTCTTGATCGCCGATAAAATCATGAATACCTGTCTGTTTGTGCCGGTTACTCAGGCGGGTCAATATGCTTTTCACATTGTAGCCATAGACACCAGCGGCAACGTGTCGCCAGCGCCGGCCACCATCCTGGCCTCGTTTAGCGTACCGCCTGATGTGCAGGGGTTTGATGTGGTTCGTATCGGTGACGATTTGGATTTCAGATGGCAGCCGGTTTCCGGGGCCAATATCACCTACGAAATCCGCCGGGGCGCAAGCTGGGAACTGAGCCAGCGTATCGGCAGGACGACGAGTCCTTACTACCGGTGTCTGTTCCCGACGCCGGGTGATCACAGCTTCTGGATCAAGGCCATCGACAGCTACGGCAATTACAGCGTAAACGCGCAAAATAACAGCGTGGTCATTGTGGATTCCGGGAACCGCAATGCCGTGATCACCATCGACCAGGCGGCGAATGGCTGGACTGGGGCGTCGCTGAATACTTATGTCCATGACGGTGGCCTGCAACTCGCCGACGGGGCCATACGCGGCCAGCATATTGTCGAAGTGGATCTCGGAAAATCCTTCACCGCCAGAAACACGATATTGGCCGACATGATTGGCGTGAAGGACACCGGTATTACCTGGGGCAGCGCCAATTTTACCTGGGACGACGCCGAGGCGCAAACCCCCTGGGAACCGGACGGCGACATTACCGGCATTACGCTGGATCATCAGATTTCGCTATTTAAGGGCATCCCTCCGAATATCATCGAGTCCCTCCCCCTTGACGGCACAGCAGATGGCGACCTTGGCACACCTGCGCAGGCGGCCGCGCAAGTTACTTACGCGAGCGGTCGTTTTCGGCAGGGAGCATTTATTCAAGACCTGACGAAGCTTTCCTGGGGAATAAACATACCGGCGATATATAATGTAGTTTTTTATATAAACGTTACCCAGCCAATTGTTGACAACGTGGTCTATATGACCTTCAAGGGGGCGGGCGGCCGCCTGATGGTCGGCTACGACGCGAGTAAGGGAGTTTTTTATCTTGCGGACCATCTGGGAAATCGAAATGAGGCAAGGGTAGAATTCAAAAGCATCGACTGGCTGACGTTTGGAATTGTGCAAACCCAGACCACGAGAAAATTATATGTGTATTCGTTCAGCGCGAATGCGGCAGGAAACTCCGAGGCGGCTTACGGGCCGGTTGGAAGTTTCACAGCCGTTTTTTTGTATCCGAAATTAAACTGATGGAGGCAGATCACGTGGAGAAAAGCGATGTAAAAGTCAAAGGCAGCCTGTGCCTAACCTTAAAAAAAGAAGACGGCACAGTGGAAGTCCGTCGGAAAGATAACATCATCGTAGCCGGCGGCTTTGATTTTATCTGCCAGCAGATCGCCGGCACGCCGGCCAACGTCATGAACGCCATCGCCTTGGGAACCGGCACGAATACCCCGGTGGCTTCGCAAACCGCGCTGACGGCGGAAGTCGCCCGCCAGGCCGCAACCTATTCTCATACCGTCGGGACGCAGGTATTTACCCTGAGTGCGACCTTTAACCCCGGCGTAGCCACCGCCGCCATTACTGAGGCCGGCGTGTTCAACAGCACAACCGCCAACTCCGGCACGATGCTGGACAGGGTTGTTTTTTCGGTGATTAACAAAGGCGCGAACGACACCCTGACGGCCCAGTTCCAGTTCACTTTAAGTTGAGGAAATAGCAATGGCGACAACGGTTAACGTGACTTCATCGCCAGGGAGCGCCTACACCTGGGGAACCGCCAGCTTTGCCTGGAACGATCCCGATGGCGGGAAAACCTGGGATACCGTTTATCCTGTCGGTTATACCTTGAGTGTGGGCGAAGGCTGGGCAACAGCGGATGCCTGGAACCAAGGATACAGCCTGAATCCGCGTGAGAACTGGCATGCGGCGGAACTGTGGTCACAGGCTTTTGCTCACAACAACAGCGAGGTATGGCGAATCAACGAAGGCTGGGCCGATATCTGGCTGCCCATGCTGCGTATTTTTGAAGGGTGGACAACGGTGGAAGCGCCTGTGAAATCCATGTCCATGCCCTTTGCCGAAGGCTGGATGACAGCGGAAACGGCTTGGCGGATGCCTAAAATTCTTAAAGCCGAGGACTGGGCGGCAGATGAGGCCATGAGCCGTGAGGTGATAAAGGTGAACCGCGAAGGCTGGGCAACAGCGGAATTGGCTTCCCGGCTGACAGCGAAGATCAGCCAGGAATTCTTCCAAGCTACCGACAACCAGCCGGTATGGAGCGTAATTCTTGCTGCACTTGAGGCATGGAGCGCCGCCGAGACCTATCATGAAATCACCGAGTTCAATTACCGGGCGATAGAGCATATCGCCTGCGGGGAAACGTCGATGAATAACAGCAACAAACCATTTTTCGAGTCTTTCACCACGGCCGATTCCTATTCCCAGAACGCAAGGAAAGGGCTCGGGGAATTGCTTGCGATCACGGAAGCCCAGAAAAACACCGCTCAGTTCCAGCGAATGCTTTTAGAAGCCTTACATACTGTGGACGCCATCGCCAGCGTGTACCACCTCACGCAAGCGGAGGCGTTTTTTGTTGTCGAGGCCTATTTGCGAAACGCCAACGCCGTTCTAAGCGACATTGCCTTCGGTACAGGCGACCTTTCCCTGGAGGCCTTTCTGAACCTGAATTCGCCTGTCGGCTATACCCCGTTCACCAAGTTTGTTCCCGGCGAGCTGGAATACCAAAAAGCGCTCATTGCCCTTATTCTCACAGGACCTTTGACCACCGGCAGACCGCAGATTACCAACTGGCAGCTTACCGTGGACGTGCCTGACCAAAGAGACAGCGGAACATGCGCCATCCCGGCGGAAAACACCTTCGTTCCGTATAACGTGCGGTTTTTTGCACCTCCCGAGGTACTGGTCCAGCTTCGGGGCGGCAGCATCGGGACGCCGGATATTACCCGGATCACGGACGAAGGGTTTTATGTGCAGATTCAAGACAACGACGGCCAGCTTATTGCCGGGACAATTGTCTGGTCTGCCGACGGCTATTAAAAGGGGAGATGCGAATGCAGCAATTTGTAAATATCCAGAGTACGGAAACGCTGACCAACAGCCGCCAGGAAATACTGAATAATGATTTCACGATCATGTCCTGCAATTCCGGCACTTCTTTCCCGACCACGAATCTTCAGGTCGGGATGCTTTGTTTTCGGACCGATTTAAACCAGATATTTGAGTTGAAAGATTTAACACCGACCTGGGTCTTAATTGCCGACCTGACTAAAACCTATACCAATAAGGAATATGTTGACTCCCAGGTTGCTGCCCGCCTTGCTTTAACCGGCGGCACGCTGACTGGGAATATGTATTTTGATGTCGCGGGTGCCGAAAAAGACATTATCTTTAGCGTAAGCGGCGCAAATAAGTGGGGCATTTACGGGAACAACGGCGGTATCGGTCTGTATGACTGGGTTAACAACCGGAACGTCCTGCAATATAACCCCGTAAACAATAGTTTAAACACTGTCTCGACGCTCCAGGTTTCCGGGAATACCGTTTGGCACGCCGGTAACATGGGGACAGGAAGTGGTCTGAATGCTGACACTTTACAGGGATTAAATCCGGCAAACTTTCTTACCACAGGCGTTCCTATCGGCGGTATTATTCCGTGGACCACAAGCACTTCAATTCCTACTGGCTACTTGGAATGCAACGGGCAGGCGTTAAGCCGTACCGTTTATTCGGAATTGTTCGCGGTGATCGGCACGAATTACGGAGCTGGCGACGGTTCGACTACCTTTAACCTACCCGACCTGCGGGGCGAGTTTTTAAGAGGTTTTGATAACAATCGAGGCATTGACGCAGGGCGTGCTATGGGAAGCTGGCAGGCCGACCTGTTCAAGAGCCATAACCACATTATGCCGTGGGGTGAAACGAAAAATGTAACTACCCCTCCCTGGGGGTGGGCCGCTGGTTATGACGGAGACAATCAAAGGGGCTCCGGCAGTACGGATGCGAATAACTCCTGGTATTATACGTCTTCCACCGGCGGCGCGGAGACCCGCCCCCGCAACGTCGCCCTGATGTTCATCATCAAGGTGAAAAATGTGGTTGGGTCCGATCCAGCCGTGCTGAACGGCAACGCCAACTATTTAGGCGGCGTTGCCGCTGACGGATACGCGCTGGCCAATCACACCCACCCGACGGGCGTGGTGACGATTCTTTCCGGCACCATCGCCCATGGCGGCACGATTCCGCTACCCACCGGCTACACCCAGGCGCAATGCGCCTGGATTGTTTCGCCCTATAACTTCAATACGGCGGCATTTGACGTAAACGAAGGCGGTACTTGGCCAGGTTTCACCTTTCAGTGCTACGCCGACCCGACAACGAGGGTCGTGACGGCGACACACGGCTTTAACGTACAGAGCGCGCAGGCTTGCACCGCCTACTACATGATTATTGGGGTGAAATAATTTGAAATACTTTTTTGACGCCAACGGCCTTTGCAAAGGCGGGGCCATTATCATTCAGAACCCTCAAAATGACGATCCGCCGCTAGGAACATTTGCCTGGGGCAGCAACCCCTTTGCTGCCAAAATAGACGGTTCGGCCGGTTATGATCCCTACAATGTGGTGAATGAAAGCGGCGCGCTCCGCAACAGGAATACGTTTACCCTTGTTGGCGACAGCACGACCAATACAGGAGCAGTCAAGTTTCACGTTTCGTCAGTATCGTACTACCCCGCCAGAGTGTTAGTAAATAGCGTCGCTTATGTCCTTAACAGTACAAGTCCCCTGGAGGTTGGGGGCTTTGCAGCGGGGGCCGCGGTTACGGTTGCGCCAAACAGCAACTATTCAACAGGGAATACGTTAACGCTGTACGCGTACGACCCGTGTAGCTGTTCTTGCTGCAACGGGTAATTTTATTTTAGGGAGAAAACAAATGATAAGTGCTCCAAGATATTCATTCAAGGAGGGGCTGTTCTTTGCCCCTCCCTACAGAAAATATACCTTCCTGGTGACGGACGACTGTAACCTAGAGTGTCAATATTGCTACGAAAAATATAAAGCCCCTAATAGCATGTCATGGGAAGTGGCCAGGAAATTTATCGACCAAATCTTTGCAAAAGATATTCATACCCATCCTTTTCCCGAGACGACTTTTGGCTTCTGCGGCGGCGAAACCTTGCTGAAAGCGGACTTAATCGATCAATGCATTACTTATATCAAAGAAAAAATTGCCGAGGGCGGAGGCGAACAAAACTTCAAACCGATCCGCTACAAGCTGGTAACGAATGGCACCTTGTTTGGCGATGCTAAAGTGAGGAAGCTATTTGAAAACCATCGAATCGAATGCGGCGTTTCTATCGACGGCCTGCCTGCAACCCATAACAAACTGCGCTGCAATTCTTACGACAGGATCGCCCCGCAGGTCGAATGGTGGAAATCGACACAGGACGGCCGTGCTACGGCGATGGTTACCGTATCGAGCGAAAATGTGAGCGATTTGGCAAAAGGCATCCGGCATTTAGTCGAGGATTTGGGGATTTATAATCTATCGCTATCCATTGTCTTTGACGACGAGAATTGGCGGCTAGATCAATACACCGAGATATTTTACGCCCAACTCATCGAAATCGCTAATCTTATGCTGCAGTCCGAGTACTTTTCCAAGGTATGGTGCAATGCCTTTGATATTGGTTCGTTCATGCCGGTGCATGACCGCTACCCTGCTTGCCCGTCCACAAAGACAGGACTTTCGGTGGACTATACCGGCAAGCTGTACGTTTGCTTCCGGTTCAAAAATCCCGAAATGCGCCGGGACTTCAGTGTCGGCGACGTGGATAGCTGGATTGATGAAAGCAAGATGGCGGTATTTCAAAACTGTACGACTAGCAACATACAAGGTTTTGAGGATTGTGCTACGTGCGATATAGGCAGCGGCTGCAAGCGGTGCCCGGCATTAAACGCTGAAAAGAACGGTGGTTTATACTGCGGAACCATTAACCTTTGTAAAGTACACCATGCTCGCTTTTTTGCCACGCAATACCTCATAAAACGGAGGGAAGAAATATGGCGGCAAGCCCACAAATAATCAATCGCCTGGCCTGTCAGGACAAAGACGGTATTATTCAGTATCTTACCGCTGCCGGGCAGGTACAGGATAACGCCGCAGCACAGAATCAGTGGTTCGATGACATGAACCGGGTGCGACAGACCTTGCCCATGGTTTTAAATCTGGATGAATTGCTGGCGATCTGCGAAGCTGTGTTAACGGCTTATCCCAAGGCCAACAACGCCCTTTTCCAAAGAGCCATTATTTTAAATGATAAAGGCGAGTATCAGGATGCGTTAACTATCATCAATCAAATCTATCCTTTAATGACCGGCGGGAAGAAACCTGCCCTGTTTCTGAAAGTGCAGCTATTGAAATGTCTGGGCGCTCCTGTATCTGAAATCAATGATGTCTTAACGGAATTGGAGGGGTTGGGATGATTGAAAAAGTTTGCTGGTATATCGTAAAGGGCGATAAGGTGATGGCGGTATCGCTTGCCCAGCCTTGTGCCGTGGATGCTGCTGCCAGGGGTGAAACGGTAATCAAAAGCAATTGGTATGAGGATAACTTGCTTCTTATTAAGTCGGTAGACGAGGCGGGTAATGTACAGTTAAAACATGTTGTGACCGGGGAAATCGAAAAGGCCGCTGCCGATTTAATCAGAGTTCATATTAAGAGTGAAACTTTCACAGGCAGCGCCAAGCTCAATGTCCTGGGCACGCTTGTAGATAAAAAAGTCGGGGAAGTACTGGAAATCGAAACTTTGCCCAATTATCCGCTTGTGGTTAGTTTTGAGCCTTCCCAGGAATATGTCGGAGTAATAAAGGAGGTTCATCGTGCCTAAAGCCATTCTAAACGGCGGAAAAATTGTGATGGTTAAAACGGCGGGAGACGTTATTAACGAATATGCCGATATGATTATGCAAGTCCGAAATGATTATCTTGACGCTCAGATTTTATTGGAAGGAAAGCCTGACGAAATCGAAAAAGCACGGCTGGCGTATAAAGCGGTTTTGATGCGACGGCAAAAAGAATTGGATAATGTAGCTGAATGACGATTTATCAGACGCGTAGGCATCCATTTTTATGGAGGTGTAAGTGATGGTACAGCCTGAAAGGGTTTGCATGGAACACAGCGGCCAGTGCAAAGCGATTGCTACTCTGGAGAAGAACGATGAGGACATCTTTACCAGGCTCCGCGCGCTGGAAATAGCCGTTTGGAAGGCAGCCGGGGCGACCGGAGTAATTACAGGCATCGTGGTCGTTGTCATTCAGAAGGTGCTGTTCAAATGATGAAGCGATGGTTTTCTTTCCTGCACGATAACTGGGTGGGTGTTATCCTGACGATGACGCTCATCTTGTTTTTTGTCTATCTGTATGCCTTTTTCCGCAACGGCGAGGGCGGTGCCCACTTTGACCTTGTGAGCTGCTGGACCGGAGTCGGTGCGATCGCGACCGCTGCGGCAGCCGGATGGGGCAAGTGGGTAGTTGACAGTAAGTACAATAGTGTCGGTGGACAAAAACCGGATCAGTAACCAAAACGCTCCATGAGTTAATAAAATGAAAGCGAAGGGGCTGATAATAAGTGAAAGGTATTGATGTAAGTTATCATAATGGTGATGTAGACTGGCAAGCAGTAGTCGATGCCGGATGCGATTTTGTTATAATCCGGCTGGGCTATGGGATTCGTCACCTTGACCCCAAATTTGCGGATAACGTAAATGGGGCTCTGCCGGCCGGGCTTAAAATTGGTGTGTATTACTACAGCTACGCGCTTAATGTTGAAGATGCCAAAGCTGAGGCGCAGTTCGTGCAGGAAGTTTTACAAGAATATGGGGTAAATCCGGAGCTTGGTATTTGGTATGACATGGAGGACGCTGATGGTTATAAGGAACGTAACGGTATGCCAGACAATCAAACCATTACGGATATGTGCTCCGCCTTTATCTGTGCGCTTAATGAAGCAGGTTATTCGCATGTTGGCATTTATGCTTCCTATTCGTGGCTGACAAGCAAAATTGACACTTCCCAGTTAGCCGATTATGTTCCGTATTGGAATGCACAATGGGGGAACAGTAACGATTTTCCGGCCGCAAAAATGTGGCAGTTTACGGATTGCTTAGATATAGGTGGCCAGACTTTTGACGGCAATGAGTATTACGGATAAGGGTTCTATAAAGGCGGCTCAAGAGAGTCGCTTTATTTTTTGAAAAAATGGAGGAATGAAAATGTCGGACGAACAAAACGTACAATCCCAAGGAACTACCCAGGATGCCGCGCCGACTATAACGACGCCGGTGCAAAACGATGTCGCCAGGTTTAAAACGGCTATTGCGGCTTTGGAGGAAGCCAGTAAAGACCTTTTCCAAGATGAAATTGCGGCTCTCAAACAGAAACTGGTAAGCCTGGAGGAAAAAGCGAAAGCTGAGGCGGCCGCTGCCGTGGCGGAAGCGGTGCAGGCTGAGCAAACGTTTTTGCAAAAATATGGACAATCTGCTGTACATTTAATCGAGATTGTCGCATTGGCCACGATCTTGTTAAAGCTGTTCGGGGTGATATGATCATGATCTCCACCTGGATCGATAAGCACGTCAGGGCGCTTTTTTATATTGCCTTGGCGTTAATGATTGCGATGGCCGGGATATTAGTCTGGGACAAGCTTCATCCGCGAGCGCCGGTGACGTTCGAGAGCCAGGAGGAAGCAACGACGTCGGCCGGAGTGGAAAAGGCGGCCAACGCCGCCCAGGCTCCCGTTACGTCGGCTCAAGCCGCTACGATAGCGAATGAGATTAAAAAAGATGAAGATAAGCCGCCGGATGTTGTGGTACAGACCACCGGGGCAAAGCTGAAAGATACAATTAAGACGGAATTGCAAAAGTCCGGCGGCCAGTTTGCCATTGTTACCGAACCCAAGAGGGACTCGACTGGTGCGGTGCCGTTTTCGGTGCTTGGTAAAACGCCAACCGCCGCGCCGTTAACAACCACCTTGATCACTGGCGGCACAATGCTGCCCAACACGCCAGTGACGTTGAACCAGTACAATATAAAAGCGTACCCTGAGCGATTGATTCAGGTCGGCGGCAGTTATCAAGAAGTGTTCGCCGCCTATAGCTGGAAGGTCAGCGTCCCTAAGCTCCCGCTTGTCGCACCACATGGTGATGTCGGGTACTTGGGAATTTACGGACATGCAAACATTGACCATCCGGACATGTCGAGAATCGGAATCATGCTGACCATACCGAAATAAAAATGAACCAAAGCCCCCGCAGTCATTTTAATCTAACTGCGGGGGCTTTGGTTACTCAAAAACGGAGGAATTGCGATGTTAGTACCTGAAAAAGCAGCCGTGGATTACTTGATCAGCCGCTATCTGCTAAAACAGCTCTTGGCTAAAGGGTTGATTACCCATGAGGAGTTTGAGCGGATTGATGCGGAGAACAAGAAAAGTTTTGCCCGGTAACCTACTATTGCTTGCTATACGGCACAAGCGGAGTTACCATATCTAATAACAAGGATGGTGACGGTGCAGGCAGACAAGGTTTAAGCATTGCAGTAACGGGAGAGACGAATCGTATGGTAGGATAAAGTGAATGCCAGAGAACTTCTCTGGCATTCCAGGACTTTTTAATATAGGAGTGTTTTTGATTGGCACACTTCTAGCGAAGAGAAAGGTTGCCAATTAAAAGGGAATATTGGTATAATATGGATGGGTTTTCGCATGCCTAATGTGAAATACTTTTGAAGGTATATGGTGATGTGTGTTGAATATTCAAAAATCCTTGTGCGTAGAAGGTCTGCAATATGCAAGAGTTTTGCAGTTATGCTTCCTTAATATTAACAGGCTTGGGGATACTAGCTGGGTTGGCCGGATATTACCTGGATGCAGTCTGTTATGATGCTCTTGAACGGCTGCTGTGGACGGCTATAACTTTAATATTAGCGACAACTGGCTTAGTAACAGGGAAATTGATCCAAAGGCTGAACTTAAGCTCCCATACGGACTTCTTAACCGGTCTCTGGAATAGGAGATACCTCTTCCTAAGGCTGGAGGAGGAAATGGCTCGCGCCGCCAGGAAGAAAAAACCACTTTGTGTTGCGATGATTGATGCTGATGATTTTAAGACAGTGAACGATACCTATGGCCATGCGGTGGGAGATGTGCTTTTGTCCGACCTGGCGGCTATTTTTAAGAGAAATACCCGGGCAACTGACATTGTAACGCGTTGGGGAGGCGATGAATTCGCCATAGTCTTCCCTGAGACGTCCTTGACCGATGCCTGTGAGGTCATGGAAAGGATTCGTGGTAAGGTGGAAGCGGAGATTAGCGCTTCCTATGGACTGACTATAAGCGCGGGAATAATCCCGCTAGAACATGATCAAGACGTCAAACACCTTTTAATGAAGGCCGATCAGGCTTTGTACAAAGCAAAGGAGCGGAAGAACTCGGTTATTACCTTAACCGGCATGTAGAAGGCTTATGTATCGTAAATCACCGGAATATAAAAGAAGAGAAACCGAATTATACGACAAGATCCGGAATTTAACCGAAAGATTGGACCAATTGCGTGCGGAAGGAAAAGACACGACTGAAATCCTCAAGCAACTTGGGGTGGCGTTGGAAGAGTTTTACCTGTTTAGGCGTAAGTTTAAAGAGGGTATTTAAAACTTATGAATTCAGTTCAATGATTTTGGAGGCTTGGGTGGTGACATCCAAGCCATAGTTTTTATCCCGATTAATATGTTTCCGCATCAGAATTGAGTTGCTTTGGGGCGGCAACTGAGCTAACATGTCTGCTGATGGTGGGAGGTGCAGCTTTGAAGAGGATATTGACCATTTCGCCCAAGGCGCAGGCAGAGACAAAAAATGCACCGCAACAGGCGAAGCTTAAGGTATGTGCATACTGCAGAGTGAGTTCAGCATCCAACGAACAAATGGCCTCCTATGAGGCACAGGTTGAGTATTACAAAAAGTTCATCCAGCAAAATCCGGCTTGGAAGTTTGTAGGTATCTACGCCGACAGCGGAGTATCCGGAACGCGAAAGACAGGGCGTACCGAATTCAACCGGATGATCAAAGACGCCGAAGACGATAAGATCGAGCTAATCGTCACCAAGTCCATTTCCCGCTTTGCACGCAACACGCTGGATTGTCTGGAGGCCGTCCGGTTTCTGAAAAACCTTGGCGTGGCCGTGTATTTCGAGCGGGAAAACATCAACACCTTAAGCGCCGAGAGTGAACTGTTGCTTAGCGTCTTGTCTTCGATCGCCCAGGAGGAAAGCCGCAGCATTTCCGACAACCTCCGCTGGGCTTATCGGAAAAAATTCCGGCAAGGGAAGGTGACCGTGGCCACAAGCAGGTTTCTCGGTTATGACACGGATGACAAAGGCCAATTGATGATTAACCAGCGGGAAGCTGAAGTTGTCAAACGAATATTTTGTGAGTATATTGCAGGCAAGGGCATTAGAACTATCATTAACGGGCTGGAGGCAGATAACATAACGACTGTAACCGGTCTTACCCGTTGGCCGGAAAGTACCATCCGCAATATTTTGACAAACGAAAAATATTGTGGCGACGCCGTCCTGCAAAAAACCTATGTTGCCGATTACCTAACGCACAAGAAGAAAAAGAACAGGGGAGAAATGCCGATGTATCGGGTCAGCGGCAATCACCGGCCGATTATCTCGAAAGATGATTTTGACCTCGTGCAACGGCTGATGGCTCAGCGGGCGGCGGAGTATGGCAACCTGCCGGGAGACCGGAGTAAGTATGCCAGGCATTACGCGTTTAGCGGCAAGCTGGTTTGCGGCCGGTGCGGGGCAGCCTTCAAGCGAAGGACCTGGAACAGCAAGGAGAACAGTAAGCAGATTGTCTGGCAGTGCGGCACCTACGTCAAGAAAGGGAAGGCCGCCTGCTCAATGAAAGCCCTGGACGATATTACGCTCAAGACGGTTTTTATGCGGGTATTCAATAAATTGTACAAAAACAAGGAGTCGGTACTTAAGCAGTTCATGGTGAATCTTGAAAAGACGTTTTGCTCTGGCAGAAACCACGAACAAGTGAACGACGTCGAGTTTGAGACAGACAAGATAACCGGGAAAATCAAAGAACTGATCCGGAAGCAAATAAAGGGAATCGTTGAACCGTCAGAGTTTCAGGCGGAATATAGAAAACTTAAAGCACGGCTGGAAATGCTGCGTAACCAGAAAAGCGGTTTCGTCCAGGAGGAAAGCAAGCTGGAAGAGGTTAAAGCCAGGACACAGAAAATAGCTGCTTTTTTGAAAGAACAGGCAAGTGCCCTGACTGAATTTGATGAAGATATTTTTTGTGCGTTGGTGGAGCGTGTAAAAGTGCTCTCGCCAACGCACTTGGTTTTTGAATTGAAAAATGGGATGGCTGTGGAGCAGAAGTTCATAAAAAGGAAAGGCATTCACGGGTTGCAATAAAGGGAGGAGATATTATGAGCAAAGTCGTTTCCGTTATCCCGGCAAAACCGCTGCAAGTCATTAGAGGGCTGCCGGTGGAATCCAAAAAGCGTGTATGTGCTTATTGCCGGGTCAGCACCGATACGGACGAGCAGCTCAGCAGCTATGAGGCGCAGGTCACCTATTACGAAGAATACATCAAAAAGCGTCCGGACTGGGAATTTGCCGGCATCTATGCCGACGAGGGCATCACCGGCACCAACACCAAAAACCGCACGGAATTCAACCGGATGATCGACGACTGCCTGACGGGAAGGATAGACCTGATAGTTACCAAATCCATTTCCCGTTTTGCCAGGAATACGCTGGACTGCCTGAAATACGTTCGAATGCTTAAAGATAAGGGCGTGGCGATATTTTTCGAAAAGGAAAACATCGATACGATGGACTCCAAAGGCGAAGTCCTGCTTACCATTTTGAGCTCACTGGCTCAGGACGAGTCCCGCTCGATCAGCGAAAACAGTCGGTGGGGGATTGTCCGGCGCTTCCAGCAGGGCAAGGTTCGGGTGAATCACAAGAAGTTTATTGGCTACGACAAGGATGAAAACGGCGAACTCGTTATCAACAAACAGGAAGCCGCCATTGTCAGGAGGGTTTTCACTGAATACCTTGCCGGCAAAGGCTGCAAGGCGATCGGCAAGGGCCTGGAGCGTGACGGCATTCTTACCGCCACCGGCAAAAAGGTCTGGCATGAGTCGGTCATCATGAAGATGCTGCAAAACGAGAAATATGCCGGTGATGCTCTCCTTCAAAAGACGATTACCGTGGATTTCCTGACCCATAAGCGCGTTATCAATAAAGGGTATGTCCCACAGTATTTTGTAGAGAATAACCACCCTGCTATCATAGCTAAAGAAACCTTTCAAGCGGTGCAGACGGAGATGGAGCGCCGCAGCAAGCTTATGGGAGGGGACAAAGCCCGCAGCCGGTATACGAGCAAGTATCCTTTTTCCGGGAAGATATTCTGCAATGAATGCGGCGCGGCGTTCAGGAGAAAAAGCTGGGGCGTGGGGAAGTATAAAAAATATGTCTGGATTTGCCGGACTCGCGATGAACAAGGGCCGAATGGGTGCAGTATGCAGGCGGTGGATGAGGACAAACTGCGGGAAGCGTTTGTGCGGGTTATGAATAGGCTTATAACGGACAAAGATACTTTTGTTGCCCGCATGACCGAGAATATCGAGAAGGTTTTCACTGAGCAGGCCAGCGCCATTGATGTGGCGGCTATTGGCGGGCGTCTGGAAGAACTGCGTACCGAGATTGGCGCGCTGGTCAGGCTGAATTTGACGGCCGGGATAGATGATGATATTTATGCCGAAGAATACAGTCGGATAGCCGGCGAAATAGAGGTGTTGCGTAGCAAAAGGGCGGGGGTTATGCAGGCCGAAACGATGCGTCAGGAAATGCGCGGTCGGTTGCGCGAGATAGCTAGGGTTCTGCGGGATATGGACAGTGTACGGGAATTTGACGAGGAGCTGTTCGGGATGCTGGTTGAGCGGATAAGGGTAATAAATCTGGTACAGGTTGAGTTTGTATTGCAGTCGGGGGTTGGGGTAGTAGAAATACTTTAAGTAGCAGTATAGTTTGTTTTCATAGATCAAAAACAGCTTTCTGGACGGTTGTGATGTGGTGGCTAAAAAATGGACAATGCTAGCTTTCCAGAGGGGTTATCAGTTTTTATGGGTTCATGAGTTTCAGATTGCATTACATTCAACGCAAGCAAAATCCTTCGTTTCGCCACATAGAATTTTGCTTTGAGAAAAGTATTTCAACCTCTAACGGATTAAGGATTATTTCTGAACCGTACGTCAAAAGAGAATGAAAATTTTGCCGTGCGTATGCCGATAATGTGGTCTTACGTTTGGTCGGAAATTAGTCGGGAGCCAGGGTATTTTTCGTCTGGATGTTTTTACTTTTTAGACAAAAAACCTAAGGTGCGAGGGCTTTTGTCGAGCAGGACACTAAAGCTTTGAGCGCCAATATATTGGATAATCAAAGCGGGAGGTAACTATGCCGAATCTATATTGCACGCCTTTGGGCGGAACGGTTCGCGACCGATTCGTCCGGTCGCTGTCGGAGGCCGTGGTTGCCGGCCGGGGCCGAGAAGAGGCTTATTTACTGCCAAGCTCCTATTTGCTAAACGAGGTTAGGCAGCACATGCGGGACATGGGGTTGTCTGGCTACGAGCAACCAAATCTATTATCATTTGACGAACTTGTGGACGAAATCCTGCACCTGGCAGGGGTGCGACGGTGGTTTATGGACCGGATGACCCAGGAGCTGTTGGTGAACAAGGTGTTGGCCGAGGTTAGAAGCAGTGAGGGTTTGCCATATTTCAGCTCTATCGCCGAATTTCCCGGCTATGTGAGCGCGGTGACCAGCTTGCTGGCTGAGATCAAACGGACAGGCGCATCGCCGGATGAGTTTGCCGCTACGGCTGCAGCCCGGGAATGGCCGGCTAAAGACCAAGAGATCCATGCCATTTACTGTGCCTATCAAGACAGCTTAGCTAAGCTTGGGCTGACCGACCTTGAGGAAAAGTACTTTCTGGCAATTCAGGCGTTGGACGCGGGCCAAGCTGCACTACCATACCATCGACTTTTCATCAGTGAATTTTATATCCTGACGCCGTTGCAGGTGGAGTTGGTAAGACGGCTGAATAGGACGGTCACTTTAGAGATTGGTATGATCTATGAAAAAAACCGCCCCGAGCTGTTCGCAGCGGTGGAGTCCACCTATTCGGAACTTGTGGGTATGGGTTTTACACCTTACTTTCCTGCCGTTAGCCGGACATCGGCGGCTGGTCTCGATCACGCTAGACGTTTTCTGTTTGCGACTGATTCGGTACCTATCGCGGCCGACGGAGCGGTGGAATTTGTCAGCAGCCCCAGTCGCGAAAAGGAAATGGCGGTGATAGCCGCTAAAATCAAAAATCTACTGCTGACTGGTGCTTACCGCCCGGAGCAGGTGGCGGTGGTCGTACGGGATACCGGAATATACAAGGAGTTTCGCAATATTTGCGGCGAATTCGGTATCCCAGTTAGTCTTCCCCGGGAGGAGCAGCTCAAGGACCAGCCGCTTGTCAGAATGTTGGCTAATGTATGCGCCGCCCGAATGACGAACGGGGCGCGCCATGCGGTCATTAACCTAATGAAGTCGCCTTTCTGTCCGGAACTCGCCGGCTTTGACGCTGACGACCTGGAGCAGCAAGCTCTCGACCATGTCGTTCGAACATGGGATGATTGGTTTAGCCTGTTCGAGCAGCGGCCGGGCGGGGCGGAAAACTCCGCCCGCCGGGCCAGTTTTGACAGGTTGCGCAATTTGGTGGGCAGGCTGCCGAAACAGGGCACCTGCCGCCGGCTGACGGATGCTTTCAAGGAGTTTGTCGTTGCAATAGCTGTGGCCAAAAGGTTGGGAGAGGCTCGCCGCCTGGGTCTACTGACACAGGAAAGACTGAAGGCGGGATTGCTGACGCTGCAAATTATCTACGACACGCTGGATGAGATGGAACAGGGGTTCGCCATGGTGGGAGAAGAGGAGAAAAAGCTGACACTGTCGGAGTTTCTTGTTTATTTTCATAAGGCATTGGCCGGAAAAACGATGATTCTGGAAAGCTATAACGCTTCCGGCGTACAGGTGGTGAGCCCGTCCGGAGTTCGGGGGACAACCTTCAGGGCGGTGTTTGTCCTCGGGTTGACCGAGGGCGAATTTCCGCTACGAGACCGGGATAATTGGCTGTATAATGAGGGCGATCGCACTCTTTTCGGCAGCCTCGGGTTGGATTTGATGAACGCCGTTCGCCGCCGGGCGGAAGAAGACTTATACTTCGCAGTAGCGGTAGCGCTAGCAGACGACTTTTTGGTGCTGAGCGGTTGTGAGGACGCCGAAACAATGCTTTCGCCTTATATGGACGAGATCGCTCGCCTGTTTATCGCCGGTAGCGTTACTTGGCGAAAATACGGGCCAGGCGAACTGTTTTCTACCGAGTATGACGCGCTTTATTCCGGCAGGGAACTGGCCGGCAGGGCTCTCCTGGACATTTTTACATCCGGTGACTGCCGCGAGGAGGCAACCGCCGCCAATTATGTACTGGCCAATATTCTGGACAGCGACTTTGGACGGCGGGCGGCGGGTGAACAACAGCGAGCCGGGAATTTCGGCGCCTACGGGGGGATACTGCAGGCACCGGCGACGGTTGCCGCCTGCCGAATGATAACGGAGTTCAGCATTTCGGCGCTTGAAGATTACGCCCGTTGCCCCTTCATATATTTCGCCAAGCGGATTCTGCGTTTGGACGACTGGGAGGAAAAAACCGAAGAAGCTGGTCATGATCTTGTCGGTACAGTTTACCATGAAGTGCTGAGCGTTTTTCTCCGCGCCCACAAGGGCGAGATTCTGCGATCGGACCGTATGGAAGACTATTTGGCCCAACTGCAGGCTGAACTGGAAGCCGTGGTGGGCCAACTGACCAAAGCCAAAATCATCATTCCAGGCAAGCTTTGGGATTTCCAGCGCCAGCACATCACCCGGGTCTTGCGCCGTTGGCTGGAATTCGAGATCAAGGAACAGAACGGCGACGGCCTTGTCTTTACTCCGGTTTTTCTCGAATGGGGCTTCGGCCTTCCGGTCAAGGAGGGGATGGACGAGGCGTCGGTTACACCGCCGCTCTCTCTTGTGATGGATAACTGCGAGGTGAAGATTGTCGGTAAAGTAGATCGTATCGACAAAGCGGGAGACTATTTGACAGTGGTGGACTATAAACGTAAATCTTGCCCTTCATTTCGTGACTTGGCCGAGGGGACGGATCTTCAGGTGGCCTTATACATCCTGGCGGCGGAGCGATTGTTATATACCGAAGGCAACACAGTGGCTGGAGGAGGATATTATTCGATTGAAGGGACCAGAAAGGAAGGGGGCATGTGGCGGGCCAAACTGGCGAAGGGCATCCGGCACCGGGCCGCCAAACGAGCCGGCAACCTGACGGAGCAGGAGTGGCAGGCCCTGCAGGCGGAGGTGTGCCGTAAGATATTCGGTTATGTGAAAGGTATTCAGGCCGGAAAATTTCCTGCGGCGCCATCAGGTGATTGTCCGCCTTACTGCGTAGCTCGCACCATTTGCCGTTTTCAGCGGCGAAACGGCTACCATCAGGAGGGAGGTGAGGGCGATGCCTGATTTTACACCGGCGCAAGTCAGGGCTATTGAAAGCCTGGGGACTAACGTCGCTGTGTCGGCCGGAGCCGGAGCCGGCAAGACTAGGGTGCTGGTGGAACGGTATCTTCATATTCTCCGCCAGGGGCAGGCCAAGTGTGACGAAATTCTCGCCGTCACCTTCACTAACAAGGCCGCCAAGGAAATGAAAGAACGTATCCGGGCCAAGGCGGTGGAACTGGCCGAAGGGGCGGCGACGGAAGAAGAGCGCCGCTTATGGCGTGAGGTGAAGGGGCAAATGGAGTATGCGGCCATTGGCACCTTCCACAGCTTCTGCGCCCGGGTGTTGCGGGATAACCCGGTGGAGGCCGCGCTGGACCCCCAGTTTAAAGTCCTGGACGAAACGGCGGCCTCACTGCTATTAGAGAAGGCAATCGATGAGACTTTTGAAACCGGTCTGGCGGACAACGCCGAATGGCTGGGGCGGCTGCTGACCAATTACGATAAAGCGCAATTGACCTTCGTTCTGCCTGGCATTTACGAGAAATTGAGCGCGAGGGGCATGCTTACCGCCGATTTGGCAGAACGGCTGACCAGACCTTACCGACATGCTGTCGCCGAAGTAGGCAAGAACAGGGGTGAGTTGTCTGAAAAATGTCTGGAACTGATTGCCTTAAAAAACGAGTTAGACGAAAAAAGTGCGAATTTTGTCTGGTTGGAACGACTGGAACGGAATTGGGGTGAGATCGCCGCCGCCATCAAGGCGGCCGGCGGTGAGAACGAAAATGCCCTTGCAGTATTGCACAGCTATTTGGACGGTCTTGACCGGCGCTCCAAGGGAAAGGAAATTATAGCCGCCGTAAAAGAGACGCTGTCAGCCCTTGATCAAGCTCAGGCCGATAGGCTGGCGCTGACCGTGATCCCGGACCTTTGTCGACTGCTGCTGGCTATTCATTCGGTTATGGATAGTTATAAGCAGGAGCACCGGGTACTGACCTTCGCCGATCTAGAGTTGCGGACCGTCGATCTACTGAAAAACGCTGCCGGGGTGCGGCAAAAGTATTGCCAGAAGATTCGTCAGATCATGGTCGACGAATTTCAGGATACCAACGAGCTTCAGCGACAGATCATTTATCTGTTGGCCGGAGGCGACGTCGAGAAGCTTTATGGCAACAAGCTGTTCGTTGTCGGCGACGCCAAACAGTCCATCTACCGTTTCCGCGGCGCTGACGTCAGTGTGTTCGAACAGGTGCGGCAAGAAATCTCGGCCGGCGGTGGCGATCTTATTGAACTTGATGTCAATTTTCGTTCGATGGATGATTTGATTGCGCTGTACAATGAATGTTTCGGCGCTCTTATGGGTACGGCGGAGGATGAAACAGCCTTTGCGCCGTTGCGGTCGCACCGTCGCGGAAAAGGTCCGGAACCTGGGGCCGAACTGCTGGTGGCCAAGGATAAAGCGGAAGACTGGCGCAGCGATCGGGAAACTGAAGCTGCCGCCGTCGCCCGGCGCATCAGGGCGATGGTCGGGGGAGGTGAACGGTTGATAAACCGAGACACCGAGCCGCGGGCGGTGCAATACGGCGATATAGCCATTTTGTTCCGCACCGCCAAGGACATTGACACTTATGCCGCAGCACTGCAAGACTATGGCATTCCTTATTATATTGTCGGCGGCCGGGGATTTTACGGCTGCCAGGAAATTGTCGATGTACTCAATCTGTTGAAGGTGGTAGACAACCATTTACAGGAAACGGCGCTGGCCGGGGTTTTGCGTTCGCCGATGTTCCTACTGGCCGATGAGACGTTGGTGCGTTTGAAGGAGGGCGGCTCCAGCCTTTGGCAGGGGCTGGAGCGACATATGGCCATTCCTGAACTGACTGAACCGGAACGATTAGTTGTTGCCAGAGCCTGGCAGGTTCTCAAAAAGCTATACGACTTGCGAGGCATGATGGGGACAGCCGAACTGATACGACTGGCTTTGAAGGAAACCGGCTATGCGAATTTGGTGCTGACTCAGTTCATGGGACAGCAAAAGTACGCCAACCTGACCAAGTTGGTCAGGTTGGCCGACGATTACGAACAACAGGGAATGTTCACGTTGGGAGATTTCTTGCGCTATGTGGACAAACTGGTTGACGGCGATATCCAGGAGGGTGAAGCGCAACTGGAAAGTGAAGGCGGCGACACCGTAAAGTTCATGACCATACATAAAGCCAAGGGACTGGAGTTCCCGGTTGTGTTTTTGCCTGATTTGCACCGAAAATTCAAAGATGAAATAGCTGCCGTGCTGTTTAACTCTGAACTGGGTATTGGGCTAAAAGTGCCAGGCGCCGGCGGCGGGGTGACAGCGTCTTCTGTTTACCGGCGTATTGCGGCTGTGGAAAAACGCTTGGCACAGATGGAACTGAAGCGACTGCTTTACGTTGCCTTCACCCGCGCCAAAGACTACCTTGTATTGTCGGCCGAGGCGAATAAGGTGGTCAGCGACAAGGAGTTTAGCAAACTAAACACTTGGCTGGAATGGCTGGGATGGATATACGGGTTCTCAGCGATTGCCGATCTGTCGGACTCGCTAAATGACGGTAAAATTCAGGTAGTGCTTCGAGACACCAGAGAAGAAAAAACGCCGCGAATTAACCGCGGCGGATGGCCTAAGAGTACCGAGGTGCAGCCCGAATGGCTAAACCGCATCGAGCGCAACATCGCACCAGTGTCCACAGATACTAACGGCAACAGAACTTTTTCCGCCAGCCATATTCTAAAATTCCGCCAGTGCCCACGGGCGTTTTATTACTTGTTTCACAGCGGATTACCGGAGGTGGCCGACTATGCTGCCAATAACGCCGGTGACGGTCCGCCCGGCCATCTGACCGGATCGGTGCTGCACCGCTGCCTGGAACTGCTTGCGCCGGGAATGCTCTGGCAGGACTGCCTTAGCCGCGCAGCCGAGGAAATTGTGCCGTTACGCTGGCGGGGTGCCGTTATAGCTGATGCCGCACCACTGCTGGAACGTTATGTAGAGAGCGCCTTTTATCGGGAGAAAGGCAGTCTGCCGTGCCGAAAAGAGTGGCAGTTCCAGTTCAATTTGCCGGGAAGCGCCGCTGGCGGATATTGGTTTACTGGCAGGATCGATTGCCTTGTTGCCTACTCCGACGGCAGCTACGGCATCGTCGATTATAAAACCGACAAGGTTGATGATGCCGTAGTCGCCGCAAAAGAGGATGTCTATAAACCGCAACTGGTGTTGTACGCTGCAGCGGTGCAGTCGGCTTTGGGCAAATCGGTAAAAGATGCGCAACTTTATTTTTTGCGCCATGACCGAGTGATGGCGATACCTGTTGATCAGACGACAGAAGCGGCCGTGTTCAATGAAATCAGGAGAATATGTCACTATGCCCTTGAACACGACAGCGAGGCTGCCTATCCATGTAACGCCGACTGGTGCCGTCGCTGCGGCTACGGCTCGATTTGTTCGCATACCTAATCATTCAAAGTAAACTTCATTTTCCTTCAGAATACTTTTTTTATCGAATTTGTTTTTTATCTTTGCCGATTCCAGGCCATGCGATGCCTTTTCCGTAGCATTCATCCTCATATGCCGCCCAGAACTTACAGCCGGACCAGGACCATGCATTGCCATACCTATACATGAAAACTCGCTTCACTCTGATTTATTTATTTGTTACTCAGCCGTTAAAATATGGCAAAGTGATTTACTCCCCAAAGTGGCTTCATCCATGCTTGTTAGTACCTCTTTGCGGACATTCTTTGTTTTGGCTTGGGTATCACTGGAAGTAGTCGTCACTTTTACTTTGAACGGTATGGTTGCCAGAACTGTCACGTGGATGGATTGAACCACTGAGCTGTCTGTCCTTTCGCTTCGTGCCGACTGAGTAACGATGTAATCCAGTATATCCACTTCGAATTTTTGCTTAACACTACGGCAGTAGGCTTTCCCTTGTTCCGTATACTTTTTTTTGCTATTTTTCAAAATAAATTCAAGCTTATACATACTTCCACCTTAATGAAAACATGAAAAACTTCACTAAAAATTATAGCATTGCAGGCATATATGTTTCAAGATTATTTCCACAAAAAGGAAGCTTGATAAATTATGGACTGATAATTCTGGTTATATAATATTGACTAAAACTCAAGTAAGCATAACATACTATGAATATTAAAGAAGAAAAGGAGGCAAATTCATGTTTGGATTAGTACCGTTTCGAAACAGAAATCTGCCGGCACGAGACTATTTCGATCAACTTATGCATGGGTTTTTCAATGATGATTTTTTGGTACCGTTTGGAAACATGGGTAACGCCTTCCGGGTGGACCTCCGGGAAACCGAGAACGAATACATCGTCGAAGCGGATTTGCCGGGGGTCAAGAAGGGTGACATTACCTTGCAATACGAAAACCAATACCTGACTATTTCAGCCAAACGGGATGAGACCCAGGAAGTAAAGGACGAAAGCTATGTTCGCAGGGAAAGACGATACGGTCAATTCCAGAGGAGTATCTATGTAGACAACGTCATGGATGACAAGATTGACGCAAAGTTTGATGATGGCGTGCTTAAGGTCACTCTGCCCAAAAAGGACAAAAGCAAAAAACGGCAAGGGAACATTCAAATACATTAGCCATAATAGAAGCTGTACTTATTCGGTACAGCTTCTTAATTGCATATTGACGTCTTCTTGGTTGTGCAGCGATAGACAAAGGCCGGCGGAATATTTAACGGAACGAACGAAGCCTTTAGTTCGCTGAAATACCTTTGTAGCGTCGCTTTCATTTGGAGAGAGTACTGAAAAGCAAGGAATATGCCATCAGGCTTGAGAGATCGATGAACCGCCATCATGATTTCTTCCCGTAACGATTCGGAAAAAGTTGCAAACGGCAATCCGGATATTATACAATCCACCTGCGGCAGGTCATATCGTTGTAATAACCAGTCTAATTTTTCCGCTTTTGCTCCGTAAAGAAATGTCGGATGATTGGATCGCAGATTTTTTCTCATTTCAGGGTCTTCCTCCAGAACTACTACCCGACACGATTCTTTTTTATTTGCTGCTATGAAATCGGTGAAAACTCCGGTGCCCGCTCCTAACTCAACAATCGTGTCAATTTTATCCCAAGGCAAGTTCTCCAGCATTCTTTTTGTCAGAAAGGAAGAACTCGGGGTAATACTACCAATTTTATCGGGTTTCAAGAGAAATTTATACAAAAAAACAGTTCGAGTTGTCATTGCTTTCACCCCCAAAACTGTATATTGGCTAGAGTTGGTATGCTTATTGAGAATTAGGATAGCGATAGAGAGAAAACAAGCGATCAAGATTGTTCTTGGACTTGTTTTCTCTTTCTCAGAATCAATCGGTCACTATCAAGCATTATTACTTGGCATTTCCGTTACAATCGGGTTAACCGTCATTTCCTTGCCGTCACGGATGATTACGACATTCACCTTGGTGCCTGAATACTGTCCAAGGTTGTCCGAAGGTCAGCCACGCTGTTAACGTTCTCGCCATTTATTTTTACGATGACGTCACCTTTTTGGATATGGACTTTATCAGCCGTGCCGCCTTTTTCAACTCTGACCACATATACCCCATGGTCTATATCCAGGTCATAGCCGTAGTGGGCCACCGAAGCGCTATCTAGTACCCCGACGCCAAGGTAAGCTCGGACAATCTTGCCTTTTTCCACCAGCGTCTGTAAAATTGGACGGGCCGAATTGATCGGGTTGGCAAAGCCCATACCTTCAACACCAGCGGCGGAAATTTTTGCGCTGTTTATACCAACCACCTGCCGTAGGCGTTCATTACTATGCCGACGGAATTGCCAGGGTTGATGGCAGCATCGGTCTGAATAAGCTTGAATTTCTGGTCGCCGACTTCTATAGTCCGGTTCGGGGCGCTGATGACTCTTACTGCCACGCTGATAATCACTATGTCAGAAAGGTTGTAAGCAAACAAAGTCTCTTTTTTGTCATAGTTTCCTCCTAGATCAACGCTCTAAGGACAAAAATACCTGGATGTGTTTTCCAGAAAATTGAGAAGTCAGATAACCCATATTTACTAATAATAAGCAAATCTATGTTAAACTTCCGGAAGTGTTGGCGTTAGCACTCTGGGGCGCGGAGTGCTAATGACTATTATAATACTTATTATGGACGATTGAACAACCGCAAATAGACTTATTAGAAGCCCATTCTTCGCGGCTTTATTTTATTGTGGCAAAATATCTTTTTATTGCTCAATAAATTTTATCTTTAGAAACCTGTTCATATGGTTTCATCGACTTGATATCTTGCAGAACAGTGGTCGCAGGAAACCATTGGGCGGTGTGGGAGTGAATCAAGGAGTCTTTGGTTGACTAGGACAAAGACCGGGATTGCTCCCGGCCCTTCTAGTATCTTTATTCTCTATAACCTTTTTTCGGGAGAGTACAGGATATCAAGCTGGCGTACTACGGGAAATAGGCTATGTGCTAAAATGCGGCGAAGGGTTGTTTTCTGAAGGCCTGTTAATACGTAGGGGGGTAGCATATGTCTATTCTTCTTTTAAATATTTCTCCTTAATTTCTACGTCAAACTAGCATTAAAGCTAACGGGGTAATGGTAAAGTCATGGTAAAACGGCACCTCGCAAATATCATAGCTCCAGAGAACCATGTTGCTTCCAAATAAGGTCCATAACAATCCTTCTGGCTGCTATGAAAGAACCGAACAAAAGTATTTGCGATAAGCGGCTCTTATCAACTAGCTTCCTCTATATTCCATGTGCGATGGTAATTAAGGCGACCAAGCTCCACCAAAGGGCGAAAAAAGCACGGTCGTCTTCCATTGTGTGTAGGATAAATTCCACAGTGTGACTCTAAGTTGGTGTATTAATTCTGCAGTATCCACGGAGCGAAATCCTCCCCTTTAGTGTCGTATTATAAGCTGCTTTCATTGTCACCAAATGCTCGGTCTTGCATGCAAATTTTAAAATAATCGCATAAGAAGGGAATGGTACTTGCCGTGCTGAATTCTCTCTCTGGGAGGGTAGAAGAAACAGTGCAAGTCTTTCGTTGTGAACGATGCTCAAAGTTGGTAGTCCCAGAGGAAAGCCTGTACGAAAAAATTTATATGGGCAATACCCTATGTGTTTCGTGCCGCAAGGATTTGGGGCAGCCATTAACGTCCGATGAGAAAGCGGCTTTTTTTGCTGAAGAAGATCTTGTAGAAAACCGAGCTAAATACCAACAAGTTAGTAGCTGGTATGTCTGGAAAAATGTTAAAGAAATGTGGGTAATGGACTCTCATAAGTTAATGGACGGGGTTTTGGTTAATTGGAACGAGCCTCCTTGCCCTGAACTATTAAGCGGTAGAGAGGAACCTTTTGCATACTATCATGCTGGGGAAATCGCGGGATGCCGATGCTACCCGGAGCCGTTGACAAGACCAGGGGCGATACAATGGCCCAGGCGAGTATATATTAACGGCAATATTGCGATAATGACACACGAGCAATTTGAGAAAATCTTTAATAAATAATAAAGAGGCCATTCAAAAGCAAGGCCTCTTTGTCATTTTTGCGGTGCCGGAAACATTTGGCGGGAACAGCGCACGGATTTAGGTCATACATAGTGAGTATGTTCCTGATTATTGTGCTGCCAGTGCCCCACGGACAATGGCTTCTTCCAGGACCACAGCAGCGGCTGTTCCCACCAGAGTAACGAGTTCGTCGCTCGTCAGATTACTAGTGTATGAACCTAGGGCGAGGCAGAAGATTATGTCACCGTCCGACTGAGTGTGATCGGGGGAGATGGCCCGAGCCATTCCATCTTCGGCGAGCATTGCTACCCGATTGGCCTCTGCCTTGGTCAGCCGTGCATTGGTAGCAACTACAGCGATCGTGGTGGCCATGGTCTGGAGGTGCGGTGACGGCACACCAGCCAGCATCGCATGGGTCTGATTGACGAAGGTTCCATCAGGACGTAGCGCTCCGACGACAATACGCCCCCCACACCATATGTCTCCGACGGGATTGACTACCACCAGGGCCGCGACCACGGGGCCGCCGGGAATGCACAGGGAGGCAGTGCCCAGTCCGCTCTTCATAGGTGTCCCGTAGATTTTTCCCGCCGTTGCTCCCGCCCCGGCACCTACGTTACCTTCTGGCACGGGACCCGCATTTGCAGCCAGGCAGGCGGTGTAGGCCAGGGCCGCATCAGGCGGGGGTGAGCCCTTGGCGTAGGGGAGGTCGTAGATAACCGCCGCGGGCACAAGAGGTACATCGTCGATCCCTTGCTCAACGATCCAGCGCATCACCCCGTTCGCCGCCGGCAGCTCGAAGAAACTGCCGCCGGTGAGGAGGACGCCATATAAGGATATTCGGCGGTGCCGGGCGGATGATATCGGTATTCTGAGTATCGGGGCTACCTCCGCTTACGGATACGCCAGGGACTGCCCCATCTGGACAGAGAATCACCGCACATCCCGTACGGCTCGACCATGTGGAGAATTACATGTTTGTTTTTAGCTTTTAACGACTCAAAGCAAGATAATAGCCTCCGATTCCTGATAAATTAGGCCTTGGAGGCTATGTCCGCTCGATGTGGACAATGAATAAGTTTTCTTTACACCCATTATAACAACTCCATGCACGTTGAGACGGTCGTATTGATGTCAAGGGTTGAGAAATAAGAGTGTAATAGTGCTTGATATAAAGGGATTTCCGTGACTTTGAACTCATATTCAAGCTGGGTTCTAGGTCGCGGATTTTTTATTGTAAGAACATATCCAAAATTGAAAAATCGTAGGGTTGTGTGGATAAAATTACTTTTTGCCTTGTGAGTTGACGGAATTACTGTAAAAAATGTGGCGAGTGGATAAAATTACTGTAAAAATGGGATTGAGTTGACTGATATGTTGAAACATAATTCAATATGATATTTCCTTTAATCCTTTATTGAAATCCTTTATTGAAATTTCATTAGGTAATTAGGTAATTATAAACCAAATATATTGACAAAATCATCTTATTTATGCCATAATATTAAACAGATTTGTATATTTACTGAACGGAGGACGGTTATATGATAAAAAATAATATTGAAAAAGATATTAAAATAAAATGTGTTGAAGCTGATACAACACAAGCTGCTTTGGCTGAAAAAATAGGAAAAACCGTACAGTATGTAAATCGTATCGTAAAGAAAGATGATGGTGTTGTAAATAAAACTTTTATTCAAATGATGGAAGGATTGGGATATGACATTGAATTAATCTACGTGAAAAGAGAGGGAAAATGATATGAATAAGCAGCAACTAGCAGCTACAATATGGGAATCTGCAAACCAAATGAGGTCAAAAATTGAGGCTAATGAATATAAGGATTTTATTCTCGGATTTATTTTCTACAAATATTTATCTGAGAAAGAGGTTGCCTTTTTTAGAAAAGAAAGATTAACCGATGCAGATATTGAAAAAGTTACCGAAGACGATGTTAAGTACGCAACTCATGTAAGAGAAAATTTGGGATATTTTATTGCATATGAAAATCTTTTTTCAACCTGGCTTAAGAAAGGTAACGATTTTGACATATCGAATGTTAGGGATGCATTATCTGCTTTTGACCGAAACATTGATGATGTATATAAAAAAGTGTTTGAGAAAATTTTCAACACATTGCAGACAGGCTTATCTAAGCTTGGAGAAACTGCACAAGCACAAACAAAAGCTGTAAAAAGTCTTCTTAAATTGATAAGAAAAATTCCGATGGATGGAAAGCAAGATTATGATGTTCTTGGGTTTATTTACGAATATTTAATTAGTATGTTTGCTGCCAACGCAGGTAAAAAAGCAGGAGAATTCTACACTCCACATGAAGTTTCTGTTCTAATGTCAGAAATAATTGCAGAACATTTGAAAAATAGAAAGCAAATTAAGATATATGACCCTACATCTGGATCGGGTTCGTTATTAATAAATATCGGTAACTCCGTTGCAAAATTTATAGAAGGAGAAAACAAGATAGATTATTATGCACAGGAACTTAAGGAAAATACTTATAACCTTACAAGAATGAACTTGGTTATGAGAGGCATTAGTCCTGCAAATATCAATGTAAGAAATGGTGATACGTTAGAGGATGACTGGCCGTTTTTTGAGGATACCGATAAAGACAAGACATACAAATTGATACGTGTGGATGCTGTTGTTTCGAATCCACCTTACTCTCAAAAGTGGGACCCTTCGAATAAAGAATTTGATGCTCGTTACAAAAACTATGGTATTGCACCAAAGAGTAAGGCTGATTATGCATTTTTATTGCATGAACTGTATCACCTAGAGGATGATGGTATCATGACAATCGTTCTTCCCCATGGTGTACTTTTTAGAGGTGGAGAAGAAGGTAAAATCAGAGAGAATCTTATAGAAAAGAATAACATAGATACCATTATCGGATTACCACCAAATATTTTCTTTGGTACAGGTATTCCTACTATCATAATGGTCCTTAAAAGAAACCGCCCTACTTCAGACGTGTTGATTATTGATGCATCAAAAGGGTTTGAGAAAGCTGGAAAGAATAACAAATTGAGAGCCTGTGACATTAAAAAAATTGCTGACACTGTTAAGAGCAGAGAATCTATTGAAAAGTATGCTGCTCTTGTTTCTAAGGAAACCATCCGAGAAAACGGTTATAACCTTAATATCCCTCGTTATGTTAATTCCTTAGAACCTGCAGAAAGTTGGGATATTCATGCGACTATGTTTGGTGGAATCCCTGTAAAGGAAGTAGACCAACTATTTGAGTATTGGGAGACTTTCCCCGAACTCAAAGATGCAATTTTCGAGAAAATTTCTAATGAATACTTGGCTGTGAAATGCGATGATATTAAAGCGGCTATTACCTCTCATGAGTCATTGAAAAACTATAAGCAGGCATTCTCAAATGTATTTAGTGGTTTTTATGAAGAACTTAAAAATGATTTGATTGAAGGAGTTCTTGATGTATCTGCTGAGCATGAGAAGGAAAAGGTAAGCAAGGATATTTTCGCAAGAATAGAAAATGTAAAACTTGCTGACAAGTATAAAGCGTATCAGATTCTTTCGGATAATTGGGATGTGATTTCTGCAGATTTGGAAATGATTCAGTCAGAAGGTTTTGAGGTTATCAATCAAGTGGATCCTAACATGGTTTTAAAGAAGAAAGAAGCTAACGATGAGGAGGTTCCAGAGGTACAAGATGGGTGGAAGGGTCATATACTGCCTTTTGATTTAGTTCAGAGAGAGATTCTTACTGAAGATTTAGAAGAACTTAAGGCAATAGAAAATAGATTAACTAAAATCACTTCTTTGTATGCTGAAATTATCGATTCGCTTGATGCAGAAGAAAGAGAAAGCAGTGTGTTGAATGACATTAACGATGCTTTTGTAGCAAAAGAAGTTAAGAGTTTTGTTGCAGAAACCCTAAGCGATGTGGAAAATGATGAAATTAAGGCATTAAGAGGATATCTAAGCCTTTCAAAGAAAAAAGAAAAACTAGATTATATAAATAAATGTGATAAAGTTTCGTGGGATTTAATGGAACAAGGTTCTGATGGGACCTATAAGAAAGGCTCTGTTACTAGTAGAATATGCGAATTACAAAGAGAGTATGAATTTCCGGAAGATTCCTTTGAACAGAAAGTGATGATTGTATTTTCTCTTATGGAAGAAGAAAGCCAGGCTAAAAAAGATCTAAAACAGAAATCGGAAGCCCTTCATATTAAGACCAAAGAAATCATTGAAAATTTGGATGAGGAACAATCTTTGCGTTTATTGGAATTAAAATGGATAAAGCCATTAGTAGATTCTCTTTTTGCTATTCCAGATGAAATCATTGGAGAACTGATTAACAAAGTAATTCATCTAAACGACAAATATTGCACTACGTTTTCCGATATTGAAAATCAAATCGAAAACACAAGTGAAATATTATCAAATATGATTGACGAGCTTGTTGGCAATGACTCTGATATTGAAGGATTAGCAGAATTGAAGAAGATTTTGGGGGTATAGTGATGGCTGAAAAAAGAAAAAAACCTGAAATTAGATTCGCAGGATATGAAACTGAGTGGATTGAAAAAAAGTTTGATGAGACATTTGATATGCTTTCTAACAATACATTATCCAGAGATGCGTTAAACTATGATGTGGGTGTGGCAAAAAACATTCATTATGGTGATGTGTTGGTTAAGTATGGAGAATATATTGATGTAAATAATGAGCAACTCCCTTACATCGAGGATTCTACCGTTGCATCTAAGTTTATGAAATCATACTTGAAAGATGGAGATATTGTCATTGCGGACACAGCAGAAGACGAGTCTGTAGGAAAATGTACAGAAGTAATTGGTATTGAAGATACTCCAGTCATTTCAGGGTTGCATACTATCCCTTGCCGTCCGAAACAGAAATATGCACCGAAGTATATGGGGTATTATCTGAATTCAAATGCGTATCATGATCGCTTATTACCTCTTATGCAGGGGGTAAAGGTTACATCGATTTCAAAAACTGGAATTAAAGATACCGATGTTATTATTTCCGGAGAATTTGAAGAGCAGGCAAAAATTGGTGACTTTTTATCTTCATTGGATGATATGATAGTTTTTGAAGTATCTAAGTTTAAAAAACTTACAATTGTAAAAAAATCCTTGATGGAAAAAATGTTCCCCCAAAAGGGTAGTAATACACCAGAGATTCGATTTAATGGATTCACTGATCCTTGGGAAGAACGTAAGGTTGGAGAAATTCTTGTAGAGCGTAATGAACAATTACCCCAAAGCAATGAATACCCACTTATGGCTTTCATTGCAAATGAAGGTGTTGCCCCTAAAGGTGATAGATACGATAGAAGTTTTCTTGTAAATGATAATGAAAATAAAGCGTACAAAAGAACAGAATTAGGAGATTTTATTTATAGTTCAAATAATCTTGAAACAGGTTCTATTGGACTTAATAAGTATGGGAAAGCCTCGCTTTCACCAGTTTATAGCATTTTTGAACCAACGGAGAATACAGATTCAGATTTTATTGGGAGAATGCTTGTTAGAAAAGAATTTATAAATGAAATGGTAAAATGGAGACAGGGCGTTGTTTATGGTCAGTGGCGTATTCATGAATCAGATTTTTTAAGAATTGATGTCTTTGTTCCCAAAATAGAAGAGCAGAGGAAAATTGGAAGTTTTCTTGATAGCCTAGATAACCTTATTACGTTTCATCAACGTAGGCTTGAAAAATTAAAAAATATTAAAGCGTCTTGTATGGAAAAAATGTTTGTTTAAGGGGGGATGGAAGTGTATTTTGATAAAGAATCAGAGTTTGAAGAGGCTGTCATAAAAGCGTTGATAGAATGTGGTTGGGAATCAGAAGTAATTCGACATCCTTCAGAAAAAGATTTGATAAAGAACTGGGCTGACATTTTGTTTAATAACAATCGTCAAAAAGACCGCTTAAATGAATGCCCTTTGACAGATGGAGAAATGCAGCAGATTATGGATCAGATTAAGCTGCTGCAATCTCCTATCAAATTAAATGGCTTTATAAACGGAAAAAGTGTGTCTATTAAACGAGACAACCCAGATGACAAAGAGCATTTCGGTAAGGAGGTCAGTTTAAAAATCTATGACCGCCAAGAAATTGCTTATGGCGAAAGTAGATATCAAATAGTACAGCAACCACATTTCCCTACAAAGTCTCCTATTCTAAATAATAGACGTGGAGATTTAATGCTTTTGATAAACGGTATGCCGGTTATTCATATCGAATTAAAGAAAAGTGGAATACCCGTTAGTGAAGCATATAATCAGATTGAGAAATATTCTCACGAGGGTGTTTTTAGAGGATTGTTTTCATTAATACAGGTATTTGTTGCTATGCAACCGGAAGAAACCGTGTACTTTGCTAATCCTGGCGAAGGAGTGAAGTTTAACAAGGCGTTTTATTTCCATTGGGCTAATTTTAATAATCAACCAATCAATAAATGGGATGAAGTGATTGCGAAATTACTAAACATTCCAATGGCTCATATGCTTATAGGATTTTACACTATTGCTGATACCGATGAAGGTGTATTGAAAGTAATGAGAAGTTATCAGTACTACGCAGCAATTGGTATAGCTGATAAGGTGGCAAAAAAGAATTGGAAGGATAACAACCAATTAGGCGGTCACGTGTGGCATACAACCGGATCAGGAAAAACGATGACCAGTTTTAAATCTGCACAGTTGATTGCAAGTTCACACGATGCAGATAAGGTAATCTTTTTGGTAGATAGAAAGGAATTAGGTATACAATCATTAAAGGAATATAGGTCCTTTGCAAATGAAAGCGAATCGGTGCAAGCTACTGAGAATACCGATATACTGATTTCTAAGTTGAAGAGTGATGATTTAGATAATACTCTAATTGTAACTTCAATTCAAAAGTTAAGCAATATTTCTGAAGAGGAGCAGGAACTAAACGAAGCTGATTTAAAGATAATCCAATCTAAGCGAATTGCAATTATTATTGACGAATGTCATCGTTCCACTTTTGGTGAAATGCTAACTATTATTAAGAAAACATTTAAGCATTCAATAATTTTTGGCTTTACCGGTACGCCTATTCAGGATGTAAACATTAAAAAGGATAGCACAACTCCAACAATATTTGGTGATGAAATACATCGTTATACATTAGCAGACGGCATTAGAGATAAAAATGTTTTAGGATTTGACCCGTATATGGTAAAAATCTATGATGACTCTGACTTGAGGCAAGAAGTTGCTCTTCATAAGGCCAAAGCAGATACAGTGGAAGAAGTTATTGGCGACCCCCAAAAAGAAAAGATGTTCTACAAGTACATGGATTCTTCACAGATCAAAATGTATGGAGAACAAGTTGATGGAAAATGGGTTGCAGGTATTGAAGATTTCATACCAAATGAGCAATATAAAACACCTAAATACCGGAATGGCGTAATAACAGATATTAAGAAAAAATGGACTGTTTATAGTCGAGGAAGAAAGTTCCATGCGATATTTGCTACAAGCAGTATTCCTGAGGCCGTTGCTTACTATCGACTAATGAAAGCAGAAATGCCTAATTTGTCTATTACAGCAATGTTTGACCCTAGTATAGATAATGAAGGTGGTGGCTCTTTAGAAAAAGAGGATGGAATTGTTGAAATGCTGGAAGACTATAATGCCAAGTTTTCACAGTCTTTTACTATTCCGTTATATGATAAATTTAGAAAAGATGTTAGCTTAAGATTGGCTCATAAAAAACCTTACGATCGTATTACCCAGGATGAACAAATTGATATTCTGATTGTTGTAAACCAGATGCTAACCGGGTTCGATTCTAAATGGGTTAATACACTATATTTAGATAAGGTAATGGAATTTGAAAATCTAATTCAAGCATTTTCAAGAACCAATCGATTGTTCAATATTGCAGAAAAGCCTTTCGGCATTATCAAGTATTACAGACGTCCTAATACTATGGAGAAAAACATAGAGGCTGCAGTTAAGGCTTATTCAGGAGATATTCCGACCGGTCTGTTTGTTGATAAATTGCCAAACAACCTAAGACAAATGAATAGTCTGTTTGATGAAATAGAACTGCTATTCAAAAACGCAGGAATTAACGATTTTGAAAGATTACCAGATGAGTCTTCGGTAAAAGCTAAATTTGCAAAGCAGTTTAAGCAGTTTTCTACACATTTAGAGGCAGCAACAATACAAGGCTTTATTTGGAGTCAAAATACATATACCGATGAAAACGGCTTAAGTATCGTAATGCATTTAGATGAAATGACATACCTCATCCTTCTTGCTAGATATAAGGAACTAGCTAAAGGCGGTGGAGGTGGACGTGGTGGAGATGTTCCATACGAAATCGATACACACATTACGGAATACGATACTGAAAAAATCGATGCAGACTATATGAACTCTCGATTTGAAAAATTCCTCAAGTTGATACAAAGTGAGTATGATGCGGATTCTTTGGAGAAGACCCTGAAAGAACTGCATAAATCATTTTCAATGCTATCTCAAGAAGAGCAAAAATATGCCAACATTTTTATCCACGATATTGAAGCAGGGAATATTAATATTATTCCGGGTAAATCGTTTAGAGAGTATATCTCGGAAATGATGAAAAATGCGGAAAATGATAGAATTAAGCGTGTTGTAAAAAGACTTGGTTGCTATGAAAAACTTCTTCGTGAAATGCTAGAAAGAAAAGTCACAAAAGAAACCATAGAGGCTCATGGGAAATTTGAAGAATTAAAGACCACTGTAGACAAAGAAAAAGCAAGGACATTTTTTGTTTTTATAGAGGGAGATAATTATCAAGAATCTAGACTTGCAATGTATATTGAGCAATATTTGAGACAATTTCTTTTGAGTGGTGGACAGGATCCTTATGATTATCTTTATTCTAATGTTGAACATAACGAAGTAATAAGAGAGAAAGATGAAAGCAAAGATTATACTAGTGTTGGGATTACTTTAACAGAAGAAAAAATGGCAGGAAAATCTACCGTATCCTCTGTAAAAAGTGCGACATTGAATAATTGGTATTCAGAGAGTAAGGCATTAGCTTGTATGTTAGAAACAGATTGTTTCGCTTATGTAGAAAACAAGCTATGCATCTACAATAATAAATATATTCAGCGTGACGATAATGGAAGAATGCTCCTTACGAAGTATGCAAAGGAACATGAAGAAGAATGTTTCCTTCAATTTGTAATTGACAATGAAACTGGAGAATTACATTATGTAACTCTGCCTGCAGCTTTGGCAAGTAAATCCTTCAATTATTATGATGAAATAGATGAAGATTTGCTTACACAATATGGACTTGTGAACGAGATATCACAAGAAATGTTGGTAGCCATAAATGGGCTTGATTTCGGTGATGCACTTACTAAATTAATGAGCAAGAATATATGTAGTTATTCTGTAAGATTATTGAGATCTACTACGGGCTTAGATAATAATACTATTAGTAACCTAAGAAAGGGAGCAAACCTCACAAAACTTAATGTTATTTCTACGTGTTTGGGTATACATATTCCATTTCGCGTTAGTAACAAGATGCTGCAACTTGCTGAGTTATCTTTAAACTCTGAATTGCCGGGGAAAAAAGGCGCAGAAAATAGTATATATGATTCCCTTCTACATTTGAAATGGGCAACTGATTATGATGATGTCTATGAAGAATTGAAGGATCAAAGCTATGATTACTTGATTCACCAGCCCCCAGTGAAAAAATAAATATATTAAAAAATAGGTCAGACTTCAACGAAGTCTGGTCTTTTTTTTTGCTCAAAAATATTTTTGTTGAACTTTCTTCAACGGATATTAACGGTATAATGGGCAATTTTCATGTAATTTGAAAGTTTATACGGATAAAAGCAGTAAATAACGTTTTTTGCTGTTGAAGTTTGTTCAACGGGCAAAAAAAGTAAAAGTATTATCATTACCATATCAGGAGACAACCTCCTGAAAACAATAAATCTCAATGTCCAAGTGCGCATTAGGACGGCGGGATGCATAAGAGTTCTGAACATGGCAATACGGCCATGTTAGGAATGAAGATGCACCCACCGTGATTTCGTGCGCCCTTTTGAGGACAAGCGGAGTCTGTGGACATCTTCACCACAGGCTCTTTTTGTATTCCGCCGCCCAATGCCGGGACGGAAAGGAATACTTAATGAAGATTCGAGTTCTGTATGAAGAGAACATCAAAAACGGCCACAAGTTCTACACCACAATTGATATCCCTGATGGTGATTACAGCCTCATGCTGGATATTGACTATGAGCAACGTCTTGCAGAGGCAAAGCCAGAAAAGAAGGCTGAAGTTAAGCGTTGTGAGACTGTACAGGAAATGTTAGACCTTATGAACAGTAAGGAATACAACAACTGGCGCAGATTTCATAGGCATCTCGGTAAACCGAATACCCCTTTTCGTAAAGATGATGAAGCTGAAGATGAAACGGATGTAATGGACACCATTGCAGATGATTCACAGGAAACCGAGAGGAATCTCAACTATGAATATGAGGATATCTGCAGCAAAATCCGTCAAGCTCTCACTAAAAAACCAGAATGGGCGGATGCTTTTATCGCAGTACGCATTGATGGTATGTCAATCCGTGACTATGCCAGTTCTATCGGTGCTGACGAGAACAACATCACGCAGAAGTTAAAGCGAGCAACAAAAAAACTTAAAGAATTTTTTGAAAACCATCAGATTTGACCTTCTCCTATGGCTACCAGGTAGGAGGTCAAGACCTCCAAAAAATTATAAGGAGGTAATTCTAATGGAATTACAAATTTACAAAAATGCAGAGTTTGGTTCTGTACGCACTACAACTATTGGTGGGCAACCGTATTTTGTCGGCAAGGATGTAGCAGATATTCTTGGCTATACAAATCCACAGAAGGCATTAAGGGATCATGTTGATGAAGAGGACAAAACGCTGAACGAATCGTTCACCGTCAACGGTACAATGGCAATCCTTATCAACGAATCCGGTCTTTACAGTCTTATCCTCTCAAGCAAGATGCCAAATGCTAAAAAGTTCAAGCGTTGGGTTACAAATGAGGTGCTCCCTGCTATTCGCAAGCATGGTATCTATGCAACAGACGATTTAATTGCAAATCCCGACCTTGCTATTGCTGCATTTACTGCTCTTAAAGAAGAACGTGAAAGAAATAAAACCCTTACGGCAGCAGTTGCAGTTCAACAGCAGCAGATTGCTGAGATGAAACCAAAAGCTACTTATTACGATGTGGTTCTCAAATGTAAGGATGCCGTAAACATCTCTGTTATCGCCAAAGACTACGGCTGGAGCGGTATTCGCATGAATGAGTATCTCCATGATAAGGGCATTCAGTTTAAGCAAGGTGATACCTGGCTTTTGTATCAAAAACACGCAGACAAAGGTTATACGAGAACCAATACCCATGTTTATGAAGATAGTAATGGATTTGAACATACCAAGGTTCACACAAAGTGGACGCAAAAAGGCAGACTCTTTATCTATGAACTGCTAAAGGCAGACGGTATCTATCCGCAAATTGAGATGGAGGTGTGATATGGGAGTCGATATGAAAAACTCTGAAGGCTACATGGACTTAGTGCCATATCAAGCAATTACAAATATTGAAAGAGAGGATAAGGCGGTATCAAAACCCGCCTTCCGTCCTTTGGTTTATATCTGCGCCCCTTTTAATGGAGCTGTTAAGGAAAATACATTAAAGGCCACTCGTTTTGCAGAGTTTGCTTTTAATCGTGGCTGTATTCCACTAACTCCACACCTTTTATTTCCTTTCATGGATGACAACAATGAGCAAGAACGTGACCTCGCTATTTTCATGGATATCATCCTTATGGGTAAATGCCAGGAGGTGTGGGTACTCGGTGACGTTATTTCAAGGGGTATGAGTATTGAAATTGAAAAGGCAAAGAAACGCAGACAGCCGGTCAGATATTTCAATAAAGACTTTGAGGAGGTAAAAGCTCTATGAAAATAGCATACGGCAACAGCCGAATGGATAAGAAGTGGAAGAACACAGATATCAGCTGGGAGGATTTCTGCTCCCGTGTTAAGACAACACAGCGTACCACCGAAACCGTGGAAGAATATCGCAAGATGAAAAAGGGTGGGCAAGATTCAATCAAAGATGTCGGAGGTTTCGTCGGCGGCCATATAAAAGACGGCAGACGTAAAAAAGGCAATGTGTTGTCACGCTCCATGTTAACTCTTGATATGGACTACGCAACCAGCGGTATATGGGATGAAATTTGCACCTTATTCACGTATCAGTGTTGTATTTATTCTACACATAAGCATACCCTAGAAAATCCAAGGCTTAGGCTGATCATTCCTCTTTCCCGGGATGTGGGAGAGGAAGAATATGCTGCGGTCAGCCGCATGGTAGCAAAGGAGGTAGGCATCGACCTTTTTGATGACACTACCTATGAGCCGGAAAGGCTGATGTATTGGCCATCTACATCAAGAAACGGCGAGTTTGTATATAAAGAAAAAGAAGGCTCACTTCTTGACCCTGATGTGTTTCTTAATAAATATGATGATTGGCATGACACAAGCACTTGGCCAGTATCCTCAAGGCAATCAGAGGTTATAGAGCGTACATTAAAAGAACAGGCTGACCCGCTTTCCAAGGAAGGTGTGGTCGGCACTTTCTGCCGTACTTATTCGGTAAGAGATGCGATTGATAAATTCCTGGAAGGTGTATATGAGCCTTCAGTGATGACAGGCAGATATGATTATATGCCGGCTGACTCAAGTGCCGGTGTCATTATCTATGACGATAAGTTTGCATATTCCCATCATGCGACAGATCCTGCAAGCGGGAGACTGCTTAATGCCTTTGACCTTGTTCGTATTCATAAGTTTGGCAATTTGGATGACAGAGCATCGGAGGGTACATCTCCGAGTAAGCTGCCGTCCTATGTTGCTATGTGTGAATTTGCCATTAAGGACGATGAAGTAAAGGCTCAGTTTGCCAAAGAACGAATGAACCAGGCAACGGTTGAATTTACTGAAGACACTTGGCAGACAGCACTTGAACTTGATAAACAAGGCAAGATTAAGGATAACCTCGACAATATTGTTCTTATAATCCGAAATGACCCGGAACTTCAGTCCCTTGCCTTTAACAAACACCGTGACGGCATCGATGCAAGAAACGGTCTGCCCTGGAATCAGATGAAAGAAGGGTGGAATGACTCGGACAATGCCGCTTTAAAGGTGTATCTCTCCAATAAATACGGGGTCTACTCCCCAACCAAGACGAAAGATGCAACTCTTGCTGTAGCGGCAGAGCGAGCATATCACCCTATAAAAGAATACCTCGATAATCTGCCCAGTTGGGATGGAATAGACAGAGTTGAAACTCTGCTTGTTGATTGTTTCGGAGCAACAGATAACTCCTATACAAGAGCCGTCACAAGAAAGACAATGGTTGCTGCGGTAGCACGTATTTATCATCCTGGAACAAAGTTTGACAGCGTACTTATCCTTAATGGTCCACAGGGAATCGGTAAATCAACCTTTTTTGCAAAACTTGCCGGGGATTGGTTTTCTGATAGCTTGACCCTAACGGATATGAAGGATAAATCCGGTCCCGAAAAATTGCAGGGATATTGGATGCTGGAACTTGGTGAGCTTGCCGGAATGCGTAAGACCGATGTGGAGGTTGTGAAATCCTTTATATCAAGGTCTGATGACAAGTACCGTGCCAGCTACGGAGTCAATGTAGAAAGTCATCCTCGTCAATGTGTAATTGTAGGGTCTACCAATGCAGAGAGTGGATTCCTTCGTGATATCACAGGCAACAGAAGGTTCTGGCCGGTTCGTATCAGCGGTAACGGTAAAAAGAAAGCCTGGCAGTTGTCTGTATATGATGTTGAGCAGATTTGGGCAGAAACACTGGTGCTTTATGAGAAGGGTGAAAAGCTCTACCTTGAAGGTGATGATGTACATTTAGCAACCAGTGAGCAGGATGATGCCATGGAAAGCGATGAGCGTGAAGGGCTGGTTCGTACTTATCTCGATACGCTTTTACCGGAGGATTGGGATACTATGTCAGCTTACGAGCGTAGAAACTTCCTAAACGGTAGTGAATTTGGCGGAGGGTCCCATGTCGGTACGGTAGAACGTAGCCTTGTTTGCAATATGGAAATCTGGTGTGAGTGTTTCGGTAAAGAGGCGGCTGCCATGAAACCTGCAGACTCTTATGCCATTGCAGGCATTATGAAGAAGATTGGTGATTGGAACAAATACACCGGGAACAAGAACGGAACAAGCAATTTTCCGATTTACGGCAAGCAACGTTGTTACGAGCGAAAAAGGTAATGGTAGTTCCTTGTTCTATGGTTGATTCCTATTGTCGTTCTCTTAAAACCATATGAAACATCGATACTTCGGCTTTACAGGAATAACATGAACAAGAATTTAACTACTGAGCTATAGGTATAAAAGTAATAAATAGAGACGTACTGTGTGCGCGTGTATAGGAAAATTGGTTCAAGTTGTGCTTCTTGTTCCCCATTAAGAAATGGAGGATATTATGCAAGAAAAATATATAGAGCAAAAACTTGTAGCAGCAGTTAAAAACATGGGAGGCATTGCACCGAAGTTTGTAAGTCCTGGGTTTGATGGTGTGCCAGACCGAATTGTACTGCTCCCTATGGGAAGGATCGCATTTATTGAATTAAAGGCACCGGGTAAAAAGCTGCGTCCTCTGCAAGTAAGGCGAAAAAGGCAACTGGAAGCGTTAGGGTTTTTGGTTTACTGCATTGATGGTGTAGAGCAGATAGACGAAGTGTTACGAAAGATGGGAGGTGATGCCGAATGAAGTTCATACCACACGATTATCAGCAGTATGCGATTGATTTTATAGAGGGCAAGTCAATATCTGCAATATTCCTTGATATGGGCTTAGGTTAGGAAAAACAGCAATTACTCTTACTGCATTGTTTGACCTATGTCTTGATAAATTTGAAATCAGAAAAGTCTTGATTATTGCACCACTAAGAGTCGCATCTCAAACATGGTCTGCAGAAATAAATAAATGGGATCACCTCAAAGGATTATCTTACGCTGTGGCTGTAGGAACGGAAAAAGATAGAATCAATGCCCTTATGAAAAGAGCCACCATTTATATCATTAATCGTGAAAATGTAGACTGGCTTGTCAACAAAAGCGGTATTCCCTTTGACTTCGATATGGTTGTCATCGATGAGTTATCTTCTTTTAAGTCCTATGGTGCAAAGCGATTTAAAAGCCTTCTGAAAGTAAGACCATCTGTAAGAAGAATTGTAGGTTTGACGGGAACACCTTCAAGTAACGGACTTATGGATTTATGGGCAGAGTTTCGTGTCCTTGATTTAGGTCAAAGACTTGGAAGGTACATAACCCACTACCGTAGCGCCTACTTTGTACCAGATAAGCGAAATGCTGAGATTGTCTTTTCATATAAGCCGTTGCCAGGTGCTGAAGAAAAGATATACAACCAAATATCTGATATTACGATTTCTATGAAGTCTGCAGATTATCTCAAAATGCCTAAATGCATCACAAATGAAGTACCTGTGTATCTGAGTGAAAAGGAATGGAGCATTTATTCTGATTTCCGAGATGAGATGGTAGCAAATTTAGGTGATGAGGAAATTGATGCAGTAAATGCGGCAGTTCTTTCCGGCAAACTCCTGCAGATGTCCAACGGTGCTGTCTATGATGATAAAAACAAGGCACATTTGATTCATGATAGAAAGCTTGATGCACTGGAGGACCTAATTGAAGGAGCAAACGGAAAACCGGTGCTTGTTGCCTACTGGTATAAGCATGACCTGGAGCGTATCCAGAAGAGGTTTCCCGTTAGGCAGATAAAGTCATCGAAAGATATAGAAGATTGGAATGATGGCAGTATTCCAATCGCCGCTATTCATCCAGCAAGTGCAGGACACGGCCTTAATCTTCAAAGCGGTGGTTCTACCCTTATATGGTTTGGACTTACCTGGTCTTTGGAGTTGTATCAGCAAACCAATGCCCGCCTTTACAGGCAAGGTCAAAATGAAACGGTTGTGATACACCACATTATTGCTAAAGATACCATAGATGAAGATGTGATGACTGCACTTACAAGAAAAGAAAAAACACAAACCTCTTTAATTGATGCTGTAAAAGCAAAATTGGAGGTGGTGCGATGACCGACCCTTATGAGCAACTTGCAAATGCCATTATCCTGCAAGCTGTCAAGGATTATAGGGATGCACTAAAAAAACTGAAAAAACGTCCCCGCTATGATCCTGCGAAGGACATGATATCCGAGGTGGAGAGGTTCTTCCATTCTGATTGGTATAGAGAACTTACCTCTGTTGATGGGAATTTCCTAATCAAAAATTTAAGATCGGAGGTAAGAGAAGAATGAAAGTAAAGGAATACTTACACCAAGCGTATCGGCTTGATAAAAGAATAGAATCTGACATTGAGGAAATGGAGTGCCTCAGAGAAATGGCAACAAGTGTATCATCACCAAGCTGGGATGAGAAGGTGCAAACTTCACGAAGTACAGATGCCAAGTTTGTAAGGTGTTTAGAGCGGATTATGGATTTGGAAAGAAAGATAAATGCCGAAGTGGATAACCTTGTAGCACTCAAAGAACAGATAAGGTGCGTTATAAACGAGGTTGCAGACACGGATGAACGCATGGTCTTACGCTATCGGTACGTTCATAACTTTACCTGGGAGCAAATCGGTGATGAACTTAATGCCGACAGAACA
>NZ_CYSP01000017.1 GCF_001298735.1 Propionispora sp. 2/2-37
AGGTAGTCTATCAACGGTACGGACAATGCCATATTAACCATGAACACGGAAAGGGGTTTCAATTCCTTATAGGTAGTCTATCAACGAAACTATCTCCCCAAGCGAAGCCTGAATACTGCCTGTTTCAATTCCTTATAGGTAGTCTATCAACTAGGCAAGCACTATACAAAAAGATAGATGAAGGTATGTTTCAATTCCTTATAGGTAGTCTATCAACCAGAGAAATAGCATCCATGCTTGACGCTGTAAAGGGTGGTTTCAATTCCTTATAGGTAGTCTATCAACGTACAGCGGGGCCGGGGAAAAAGAAGAAAAAGACACAGGTTTCAATTCCTTATAGGTAGTCTATCAACCCATCAAACGCCTAATAAATCAAGACATTATTCGTTTTTCACCAAAAAAAGCACAGGATAAACCAAACAATTCTGACTCATCAAATATGCCGTAAAGCCCTATCTGGCCGGCTTTGAAATTAACGGCCGGTTTGTCGTCGATCTCCCGGTGTTTTTACACTACTGGAGGTCGACGACAAACGGATTAAAGGCAAAACGTTTTTTCCCAAAAGCGCTTTATCATTCAGAATAGAACAATTCATCCTGTTTTTTCTATTTCTTCTTAAAGATACCATCATATCATTGAAAGTGCAACCCAGTATCTTGCGAATATCAAAATCAGGATCGATTGCTTACTACATCACTTCTTAGCAAACAGTGACAGTTCTCCCGCTCCCTTACTTTCCCACTTAGTTATTCCAGTTCTTTCGGTTTAATAGCCTTGCGCTAACTGTTTATAGGCAAAGAGACGGCAGTTTTGTCTTTTCTTTCAAGACCTAACTCCGTCTCTCTTTGCTTCTTAACAATACGTATTCTTGGGAGAACCAGACTTACACAAAGGCCCGCTCTATTCGCTGACTCACTTAACTAACCGGACGGTTATATCCCACCTGTTGGGCCAGTTCCCGGTCAAGAATCACCGTGACATCCCGGTGCAGCTTCAGCAATGTACAGGGCATCCGGGTAGTGACTTCATCATCGTTTAACAGCTTTTGCAGGGCGCCGGCCTTCTGGCTGCCGGTGGCAATCACCACAATCTTCCCGGCATGCAGGATGTCGCCAACCCCCATCGTGATCGCGGTCTTCGGTACGTCCTCTTCACTGGCGAAAAAACGGGCGTTGGCCTTGATAGTCGCTTCGGCCAGTTCTGCCATATGTACCCTGGCATGCAGTACCTCCCCCGGCTCGTTAAAACCGATATGCCCGTTAATCCCTACACCTAAAAGCTGTATGTCCCGTTTCCAGACGTCCAGGATCCCGGCAAAAATAGCCATCTCCTGCTGCAGCATATGACAGCCGGAAGGCACGTAGGTGTTGAGCGGGCTGACATCGACATGGTCAAAAAAATGATTGTCCATGTATCTGCGGTAACTTTGCGGATGATCGGGCTTCAAGCCGATATACTCATCCAGGTTGACGGTTTTGACATCCTTAAAACTAACCGTTTGCTGATGATATGCCTGAATCAGATAAGGATAAACACCCTGAGCCGTGCCGCCGGTAGCCAGGCCAAGGCAGGCCTGGGGATTGGCCTGTATGGCGGCAATCATCTGACCGGCGGCTTCCCGGCAGGTTTCTTCATAGGACTCGGTTACTATGATATTCACTGACGGTTCTCACTCCTCTTGATGGGGCAGGCAGCCCTGCCGCCTGCCTGTTATTTGGGTAATCGGGGGTTATGCGGCGGGGAAATCCCGTTGGTACTTTGCCAGGATGGCTTCCACCCATTCAGGTGTAACCTCCTTAGCGTTGCAGATGGAGTAGCGGATGTGTTGTTCCCGGACAAACCGGTTCAGGGTTAGCAGAGCCTGCCGAATGTCGTCAAGGCTGACGTTCAGGGCCTGAGGCGTAATAGCAAGCTGCGAGCGTTTAATGAGCGACACGGCCCGTTCGTGCTGGTTGTCCTGAAAGGCAGACAGGAAATAAACACCGAGGCAGACGGCCTGGCCGTGCAGGAATTTTTTCCCGGTGATTCGTTCCAGGTTCATAAAGAAATTGTGTTCCGAACCGTCTTCCCACATGGTGTGGCGCATCCGGTAGCTGTGTTCGGCAATGCCTTTATAGGCCCGGACGATAAACCGGAGGCCGGTTTCGTTATTCTTGACAATATCGTCCAGGTATTCGGCTAACAGGGACAGCATCTCCTGGGTCTCATCATAAATGCGCTGATCGAAGGCATGAGATTTGGTAATCAGGGCATTTATTTTCCAGTCATAGCTGGCGGTCAGGCAGCTTAAGAGATCGCCTACGCCGGACAGGTTCAGGTGCCGGGGCGCCTGCTCCAGGATATCAAAATCGATCAGGATTTCCCGGGGCAGGATATCGCCTTCATATTTGACGACATGGTCATAACGGACGGCAGCCTTGTAGCAAAGAAAAGCATTCACGGATAAAGCAGTGGGCAGTTGATACAGGGGTGTTTGCTGAGCAGCCGCCCAAAGCTTAGCGGCGTCGGCGGCCATGCCGCCACCCAGGCCCAGCACCTGGGTAAAGCCCGTTATGGTTTTTACTTCTTCCATCATGGTTTGTTTATCCATGGTTTTGACGAAATAAACCCGGATATGTTCTTGCTTCACCTGTCCCTTCAGCTTTTCCCAGATGACGGGGTCGGTGACAATCAGCCAGCCGGGCTTGCTGTCGATCAGCGGGGTTAACAGGTTTCTGCCATAGGTGACTGGATAGTTTTCATTATTCATGATCTTTCTTTTTTCTCCTTTTCATTTTGGCGTGGAACCGCGCCGTGCTCCTTCCAGCACGGTCAGTTTGCGGCGGATGTCTTCGGCGGCGCGAAGTTGCGCGGTCTCCTTAAGGGTCAGCCGTTCTTCGGGTGCATAGCAGGCTAACAGTTCGTCAATCTGCTGAAAGGCCAGCTTCCGGTCCGGGGCAAAATCCGTTCCGAGGCTGATGCCTTTTAACCGGTAGGCGCTGCGGATACGGCCTGCCGGATCGGCAATGATTAGGTAATACACCCGCCAGCCGGTCCAGTGGCGGGCCGTACCGCAGCCGCAGACACCAAGCTTTTGCAGACGACAGAGTGTCCGGGTGATCTTCTTGAGCTGGTAGATGCCGAGCAGGCTTTGCAGGAGTATGAGGATAAAGAGATAAACCAGCAGGGCTTCCAGTCTCAGACTGTCCATGCCTTCTCTATTTCCCCTCCCGCCGGATAGCCAGTGTCTCGCCCACTGTCACCGTTTGCGGCGCCCCTCCGCACAAATGGACGCTGCCTGCCCAGTTGGTCGCTATGGCCCCGTCAAAACGCAGCGAGATGTGCCCTAGCTTTTGCAGATTCTCACTGGCGGCGGAACCAACGGCGGTAATGGGATAGCTCTGCCCGCCCAGCAACAGGGAATCTCCCGCTTGAATGTCCGATAGCAGGACCGCAGGGGTAAGAATCAGGCAGTAGTCCCGCAAATCCGCCGGGGCCTGCGGATAAAAGGTGATCAACAAATCCCCTTTGAGAAAGTCTAATCCCTTGGGTCCGATGGCTTGAATGGTGGTCCGATAGATGTCCATGCTCAGCCCCCCTATTGATAGATAAAGAAGCTGACCGCCAGCGCGGCTCCCACTTCCACCGGTGCCACCAGGAACTTGGCGTACAGTACCGCCGGGACGCCGACTTCGGCGGTTTCCGGCTCGGCTTCGGTCAGACTTAAGCCCACCGGGATAAAGTCGGCCCCCACCGGCTGGTGAATGGCAAACAAGGCCGGCAACGCCAGGTGCGGCGGAATCTTGCCGCCGGCAATGAGTGTCCCGACCAGTACGCCGATGGTCTGCGGGATGACAGCCCCCGGCCCCAGGATAGGCGACAGTACCGGAATGGCCGACACCATCCCCAGCGCCAGCAGCCCCCAGGGATTTCCGGCCAGAGCGGCCAGCCCGTCGGCAATCCGCTGGCCGAGGCCGCTGCCCATAATGATGCCGACAATGGCGCTGACGAAAACCATAAACGGCAGCACGGTACTGAGCATCAGTTTGACCGACTCCCGCCCGGCCTGGACGAATGTACTGACCACCCGGCCAATGCCGGAAGACAAAGCAAGAATGAAGTTGTGGCTCATGGGGATTCCTCCTTTTTGACTTGAATCTGCGCCAGCCCGACTGCCGATACATAAATACCGGGCTTGATGAAAGCGGCAAACGGCCCTGACGGACTGACCGGGTTGATGTTCACGGTCTTAAGCCCCTTCTTGGGGAACAACCCCAACCGCAAGGTGCCGCCGCAATTGACGACCACGCAGGCCGTTTCGGCATCGGGGACAATGGTGGTAAAACCATCCACCGCTTCCCCGCCGGACAGCTCGGCGATCCGCTTGGCTACCGGATGAATCCCGCCGCCGGCAATGCACACGATCTTCCGGCGTTTATCACTGATACTGACTTCCAGGGGTATGCCCCAGCCGCGCGGACCGGGGGAAATGCAAACAATTGGCTGATCCATAGTGAGATCCCCCTCTATTGATTTATGGTAACTTTACAGCAAAGGTTCCTCGACGGCCCCACCCAGTTTTCTGGCCTCCAGCTTGTCCCAGTCAATGCCCTTCTTTTTGGCCAAAGCATGGGCGATCTTCTCGACCACAAACGCCTTAAGGGTGGTGGTAACCATCGCCAGGAAAAAGACACTGACCGCCAGCGGCCCGATGGGCAGCCCCAGCTTGATGATGCCATCGGCCACCCCCAGCCAGGCATACAGCTCGGCGGGGTTGACATGGGGAAAGAAGCACATCAGCGGCGCCATGGTGCTGCAGTTCACCGCCTCATAGTAACCGGGTTTATAACGCTCCGGCAGAAATCGCCCCATGAGAAAAGCGGTGGGATTGGAAAAGAAAAACGCGGACAGGTACGGCAGGAACAAATAGCGGATCAGAATCCGCTTCCCGGCCAGCCGCTGGGCAAACCCCTCGATCCGGTCCTGCCCTACCAGGGCAATGATGGTGTTCATAATGGTCAGGGCGATCAAGGCTGCCGGTAAAATCCCGGTGATCATGCCGACCAGCGTCGCCCCGCCGGTATTGATGAGCTTGATAAAGCTCTCCCCTGTCGCAACAAAAAAGTCCATGGAAATCCTCCTTCAAATTTTACTTACCTACAAACGAGTGCGAAGGATACCTAAAGGATACTACAGAACAGTTTACGAATTTTGCCAGATAGGCTATAATAAAAATGTGTTTTTATGTTGTTGTGTGCCTCATTTTGGGCACAACGAACCGGGCAGTATCCCGCTTGCAGGCTGACGATACTGCTTGGGCTTTTGTCACCTCGCTTTCGTGATTTTTGGGATTGCGGGTTGATTGGCATCACCTCCCTTTAACAACTCATTTTGTCAACGTAAAGTTGACTTACATTCTTTATTTTAGTCAACTTTACGTTGACTGTCAAGGAGTATATTTATGTTTTCACGAGAAATTTTGGGCCAAAAATTAAAAGACCTTCGGTTATCGAATAATTTAAAACTCGAACATGTAGGCGCAAAATTTAATGTCACTAAACAAACAGTAAGCCATTGGGAAAAAGGCGAGCGCACTCCCTCTCTTGAGATGGCTACTGCATTAGCGGAATATTATGATGTCTCATTGGATTACTTGGTTGGGTTAAGTAGCAATCCGAAAAGGGATAAATAAAGAATTTTAGATAAAAACAATAAAGGCTCAAATCACTGGCAATTTTACAAGTGATTTGAGCTTTTCTACTATATTTCTTAAACTATTTTTCTATGACGTGGCATCATTGTCATGTCAAAAGTAGAACACCTTGATTTTACTGGCTTCGCAGGTATTTTCTTGTTCTAGTACATGCCATTTAATTGTACCAGAACATGTCACTACCCGCTCCCTTAAAACTAGTATTTATCACGGTATCGCAGTTTTACTCCATAACATGCCACGGTATCCCTCCATGAAACACGTTTGTTTCAGTATAGTAAAAACTCGTTCTTTGTAAATAAAACTCCCCGTCCGGCCACGACCGAAACGGGGAGTTCTTATGCTGATTTGCCAGTCTTCCTTTTTTAGTTTTATTTATCTCATTTAAACACAAAATTTAATGTTAACACTTTTGGGTTGTATTAGCTTTTTAAATCTCTTAACCGGAATTACCAGCCCTTGTATTTATCTTTTCTACATATTCTTCAGGGTTAATTAGTTCCATTTGAAGTTTAGTTTTTATATTGCTGGATACTTTACCATCTTTAACAATTTCGAAACCAGCTTTCGTTACATATTTCAAATATTCATCTACTATAACTTTTATTTTGGAGTCGGCGGTTTTAAGTAAATTACCGCTATTTCTATATATCTCTAACACCGGATTTGCTGACTTAAAAACCTGTTTAATGGTTTCAAAGTTATTTTCACCTGGAAATCCACAGGTTGAAATAACAACTACATCAGGGAATTTTATTCTTTCCTGCATATCATAATTACCATTTGATTGATTCACGATAGGGCTTCTCAAAGGTACAAGACGATCCACAAAATTTTTCAAAGCAGCCGTCATATTCCAAGTGTACACCGGCGTTGCTAAACAAATTATATCGGAGGTCACATATTTCTCTATTAGTTCTTTCATGTCATCAGTAAAGACACATTGTCCAGGTGTTTTGAACCAGCATGAAAAACACCCGCTACAATGGCTAATATTTTTATCAATAAGAAAAACATTATCTACCCCAGCCCCAGCAGATTTCGCACCATCCAAAAACTTTTGTACAATAATATGCGTGTTACTTTGAGCTGCGCGAGGACTTCCATTAAATGCTGTTATTTTCATCTTATCCACCCTTCAGACCATTTCGTTAATAAGGAAATGTATTTTTGATAATCTCTAGCTAAATTAGTCAATTCACCATCCCCAGAATTAAGTTTAAATTATATTTCAATCACTATCAATAAACGAACCGTAGAGTATATTAGAAAATCCTTATAAACGATGAAATCAAGATAGAAAGATATTTTTTATATTCTAAGGTTTTGTATATCTTTTTTAAAGTGATTAGCCTTTATATAAGCGGACAGCCCCAAAACGAGTTTCAATTCCTTATAGGTAGTCTATCAACGTCAATACCACCAGATTCCAAAAGGCTTTGGCCTGGTTTCAATTCCTTATAGGTAGTCTATCAACCGACCGGTACGCCGGTTTCCTTTGCATCCTGAATAAGTTTCAATTCCTTATAGGTAGTCTATCAACCAATGAGGCAGGCGGGGGCTTCGGTTTGTGTTAGCACAGTTTCAATTCCTTATAGGTAGTCTATCAACTCCCCCGGCTTAGAAAGTGGATCGGGGACCGTGTCATGTTTCAATTCCTTATAGGTAGTCTATCAACGATCATCACATTAGCCAAGACGCAGCACCGTCCCTAGTTTCAATTCCTTATAGGTAGTCTATCAACTAATGTAGTGAAATATCCTGAAAAGAAACCACCTTGTTTCAATTCCTTATAGGTAGTCTATCAACAAATCAGTCGCATCCCGGGAAATGGCCTCATTTAGGTTTCAATTCCTTATAGGTAGTCTATCAACGGTAACGGCCTGGATGGATATGCGAAGCGGCAAACTAGGTTTCAATTCCTTATAGGTAGTCTATCAACCGGTTATATAGAGATACACTTATTTTGGCTATGTCGGTTTCAATTCCTTATAGGTAGTCTATCAACTGACACTAATTGCTGCAAAGCAGTGCGCTCTACGCTCGTTTCAATTCCTTATAGGTAGTCTATCAACGTAGGGGATGATACCGGGGTTGTCTTTCAGGTACACATGTTTCAATTCCTTATAGGTAGTCTATCAACCCATTTTAGCCGCAGAAAATCTGCATTCGTGAGATGTCAAAAAACAATAAAAGTTGCCCTTCCATTCATAAAATCCAGCATAAGCATCATTCAGTTTGTCGTCGATCTCCCAGGTTTTTTACGCTATTGCCGATCGACGACATTTTATTAATGCTCGTAAGTATGAAATAACCGGATAAATGCTTTCTTCTTGTATTCCGTAATTATCCAGGAAATCCTGCCGGAAAACCGGAAGGACGATTTTAGTTTTTCTACGAGCGTGTCAAGGGGACGGGTTGCCGACGACTTAAAACAGGTACGGTAAATAGGTTGTCAATAACTCCGTCCCCTTGACACGTCCAGGATTATACGCATGCTGCATCAGATACGGTGATTTTTATTAACCTGTTTGGTTTCTTGTCCACGAAATCACCCCTATAATAGAGTTCTATCCATAACACAACATTAGTATGTATAGAAAAAGCTACCTCATTTCGTCAATGACCCTTTGACAAAAAATAACACCTCTTTAGTTGCAATAAGAGCCGATTTATTATTATAATTTTTTGAAAAAGGGTCTGCAAAACCATGTCTACCATTTATCCTTTTTATAATGATACCTTTAATTCCACTTAGTTTTTTAATTAAATCGTCTACCGCGAAAGCCTTTTCTTCAGTTGGAAACAATAACAAAGCAGGACATTGAGGTATTACTGTAAGATAATCACGGATTCTAGAGCCATAAAATCCAACAACTAAATCACATACCTTCGTTTGACTACACAACCAAGCAAGGGTGGCCCCTATGCTATATCCAAGTACGTATATTTTTGTATATTGCAGTCTCACATCGTACAAAATTTGCTTTATTTGTTTCATCGCACTTTCAAATCCAATGTTCTCTACAAAATAATTATATGCCGCCTCTTCTTGGTCATAGTTAAACTTAATCCTGTCACGCAACAAGTTTGGAACAATAATATCATATTTACGCTTTGATAATTGATTACATATATTCATTATATGATCATTAATTCCATAAATTTCATGAAGAACAATGACAACAGTGTCTGAATTATTTTTATAAGTCAACACATTAATATCGTCCCCATCAAAAATTGATTTGATTATTGGTCAATGAATACAAGGGAATGTCCTATCACTCTATGATACAGTTCTCCGTATCACTGGTAACAGTGCAGAAAAGAGCAATGATACTCCCTCATTGCCCTCAAATAGAGTCAAACCATTGCATATTTTCGGAGATGGGCTTAATACATATTACCAGATTGTTTTTTACTTCACTGATTAAAGGATATTACTTTAAACACACTGTTAGTATACTCGATAATTGAAACACTGGAATTTTTGATTTCGACACGAACGTTAGTCTCTTCTGAAAACTTGTGTATAAGATTTCTTATTGTATTGCCGTGCGTCACAACTAACACATTTTCGTCATTTCCCCGATTTTGCGCAATAATCTCATTGAGGCCTTTTTCAAGGCGCGCCCAGTGTTCCGCATGATTCTCGGCATCGCGAAACGGGTCCGCCTCTTTGGTGAAACGCATTGCTTCTTCCGGGCTATGATTTAGTAGCAACTCCTTAAAATCGGCGCATCCGTTCTGTTTTGCAATCTTATCCCAGGCTACTTCCGAATATTCCCCTTCAAAGCTCCCAAAAAACGACTCCCGAAACGCTTTTGTTTTATTAATAGGCAAGTCACTGCTGTACTTATTCTGACCCAGGATCAATTCTGCAGTTTCCACAGTTCTTCCCGAATCACTTGTATACACACGATCAAACCGGATATTCGATAACTTCTTCCCGCATTCGACTGCAACAATTTTTCCTTCTTCCGTCAGCGGACTATCCGCCCATCCTTGCATTCTTTTGTAACGATTCAAATAAGTTTCGCCATGCCTCACTAAATACATATATATCTTACCGCCCACTCCAACATCCCCCATTCCATGTCCAGCAAAATAGAAAGTCCTGTTTTGTCATCTCTACTACCAAAGCTTCGTTATTTTTAGGTCAATTTCCTTTAGTCCGTCAACATTAAGCACTGCAACCGGATTTTCTATTTATGTATATCGTCATAAGGATCGCCAATATAAAAATACAATGATACCAGTATTATTTGATAATGGATGATAAACGGAAATATCTCCCAAATTAACTAAAATACTGCCATCATCATTCTGCTTTATCGGATTCATATTTTTTTGTTCGAAAAATTTCTATGGTTACAATCAGGTCTTACCATGAGATTTCTATTTTTAGCAACAAAAAAGGCAACCTGAGATTAAGATCTCAAGCAACCTTCCGGCAAGCTAAGACTGTATGGTTTCCCTTTGTTTTAAAGCCGGCTCCTCAGGAGGCAGTTCCTGGTGCTTTGACAGATCTGCTTCGAGCTGGCTGATTCGCCTTTGGGCCTTGTGAAGCCGATAGCGAAGTTTAAGCTGTACAAATAGCTGCAGCGTTAACGCAGATAAAAATCCCACGATTGCCGTACCCAGGATAACTAATACAAGTGATGATTCCATGTTCCACATTAATAGATTGACCGTAACAACAGTGCTGTTTTGAACCGCAAACATGGCAATGAGAAAAGCAAAGACTAATGCAGATACCAGCAATATATAAGGCAATCTGCTCTCCCCCTTCAATAAACCGTTATATTGTTATTCTACCATATAAAATTCCTCGAAACACTACATGATAAAAGCCGCTACTACTTAATTGCCGTGCTTACCTTCCCATTCACCATCACCTCTGATAATAGCATATCAGAAGGACACGGGGATAAAGGACACGGGGACAGGTTCATTGTCCCAATTTGTCCGGTCAATTACACTTTTTGATATTCCTATATGTCCCATAGACGGCATTACTGACACTATTTATATTTTCTGGCCGAAAACTCCTGCCAAATTAATACAAAATTTAGCAGGAGTTTCCTTAATCTAGTATCTAAAGCAGTAATATATTCAAATTCTTTTCAAAAAGGTGAGTAACCGTTTCCCCGCCTATCCCCCAGTTATCGGTATCTACTTCATCGATCACGACAATGGTAGTTTTCCCCAGTACATCTACCAGCAGTTGAGTGGCTCCCTGAATTAATTGTACTTTTTGCTCGTGTTAATTTACTTCCATGAGGACAAATTGCAACACAAATTCCACAAACATGTCCATGAAATTGTGGGTATTTATTTATTTTCCATATGTCGCATCTTTGGACATCAATCAAGGATTTCCTTGGCACCCCATCACTCCAAAGGTTACCAACAATAGCGCTCGCCGGGCATGCATCAACACATTTTTTACATTTACCACAATGATTCTTCTCAAGTATATCATTTGTTTGAAGTGGCGTATCAGTAAACAAGGTTGACAATCTAACTCTTGGGCCATATTTTCTTGTTATTAAAAGAGAACTTTTTCCTATCCATCCTAACCCGCCCCTTACGGCAGCTGCTTTATGAGGAAATTCACCGCTGATATTGACAAAGTCAGTTCTTTTTGAAGAGGGTATGGCATAAGCCTGATATCCGCTCTCCTCTATTTCGATTTTTAGCTGCTCAGTTATCAAATCAAGTCTATCATTTAAGCTAAGATATTCATCATAATAAGCTTGATTAGGTCCATCTACAATATTATTCACAATAGGTGGCGAAAGAGGCAGTCCAATTGTTATTGCATATGGGAGATGTCTGATTTTATTAGGAGCAATATCACCAACATAAGCAAATCCATAAATTACATCACCAAAATTTTTCAATATGTTTATTATATGTGTTTCTAAATCAGTTGCTTGCAAGTTCTTACCCCCTCCAGCTAGTCTTACTCATATTATACTGGAGTAAAATAAAAAAAGCCTATATCGTAACCTTATTCTCTTGAAGAATTTTCAGTAAAGTGCGTACCGTGGTTGATAGATATTTATCACATTAACTAAATATAGTCAACTATTTCTTACGCAAAAGCTCACCGGCGGCTTTACCTAACAAAGCGGTCGCACTAACTAAGCTTTCTTCCTCAAAATCAAACCGCGAATCATGATGCCCGGCCGCCAATTCGGTGCCAATCATCAGATAAGCAACCTGCCCTCCGTTTTGCTGTACCCGTTCCATGAAATAGGTACAATCTTCGCTTCCGCCGATGTTTCCTTCCGGCAGTATGCTTTCAAACAAATTGCTTTTTTCAGCAACCTGCTGCAAACGCTCCACAAGCAGAGGACTATTTTCGCTGTTAGCGGCACCGCCCATTGGCAACACCACAAGTTTAACCTCATGCATGGCAGCGGCTGCCTCAAGGATTCTAAGCGCTCTCTGGTACATATAATCGTTGATTTCGCTGGTAGTCCCGCGTGTCTCAAGTTTCAATACCGCCTTGTCCGGAATGACGTTGCGTCCGGTTCCGGCCTGCAAGACCCCGACATTGATACGCGAGGCCCCCTTGCTATGGCGGGAAATAGCGTGCAGATTAAGAGCAGCCGTAGCTGCCGCCAATAATGCATTTTGCCCGGTTTCCGGCGCTGCGCCGGCATGCGCGGGAACGCCGGTATAGACTGCATCCAGTTTCGTCGTCGCCAGGAAGCCTACCGTGTTACAAGTCATCGTACCTCTTTGCTTCAGCCCAATCCCCAAATGCATGCCAATAAAAAAATCCACGTCATCGACAATGCCGCGCGCAACCATCGCTTTCGCGCCTCGTACCCCTTCCTCGGCCGGTTGAAAAATCAGCTTTACCGTTCCGGCAAGTTCATTTTTCATTTCAGCTAATACTTCTGCCAGGGTTAAGCCGATCGCGGTATGACCATCATGCCCGCAGGCATGCATCGCGCCCGCATTGACAGAAGCAAACCCTTCACGCCAAGGCCTATGTTCCGCCAGCGTAGCTTCCGCTACATCATTTGCATCCATATCAAAGCGGAAGGCTACAACAGGTCCCGGCTCAGCGAAGTGCAGCACGCCCATTACACCGGTTTTACCGCCCTGCATTCTGCCTACCCAGTTTGGATCAGCCCCCTGGGCGATCGCTCTTCTTTGATGGTTGATCAATTTCTGCTCGGAAGGTACTCCCATCATAACCTCAGCGTCAATCACCGCGTCGCCCACTGCCACTTGATAGCCGAGGCGGGTTAATGTTTCAGCCACAATCGCTGCTGTACGAAACTCCGTCCAAGCTGTTTCTGCATGTTTATGTAAATCGCGGCGGCAATTGACAAGCTTCTCCTTTTTTCTTTTCACTAACTCCAAAATATCCGTATTCATGCGTTACTCTCCCTTGTCCAATAAGTTCATTTTAACTATCTTAAACGTCCGGTAAGGTAATTTTTCTTCTCCCCCTAATCTATATACCTTCTGAGGGGGTAAGAAAACGCAAGCTGTACACCGCTGTGCGGTGTACAGACTTGCAACCATTGAAGACAGTCTCTTTTCTCCTACTATTAATACATCAAAAGAGCCATACCGATAATCATAGCTCCCATCATCGGTAACCAGTTACGTTTTGTAACTTCCATCGGATTAATGCCGGCAATACCGGCTACAATGATAGTAGCGCCGGCAATCGGCGACATCGTACGCCCAAGCGTACCACCTAAGGTAGCCATACTGCCCATTTGAATGGTTCCCATGCCAAAATCCGCCGCATGCGGCGTAACTGCCTGATTGAAGGCCATTGTCGCCGCGTCGCCGGAGCCGACGACAAACCCCAGAATAAAAGGCCCGACGGCGGCACATAACTTAACAATGGCCGGATTATGGAGCATAGCTTCGATAAAGGCCTTGACAAGCCCCATTGCCGTCAAACCAGATACAAATACCCCTGCCGCAATGATAATGCCGATTATTTCACCGTAGGCTTTACCCATACCATTAAAAAAGGCATTGCTAAGTCTGATTGGATTTTTCCTGGTCACTAAAAGAGCCAGTGCACAACCAATAATCATCGCCTGCGGCACATCCGTTTTTAAAGCGGGCACCAAGGTAGCCCCTAAAAGAAGAAGCAGAATCGGAAACATCGGCATCAGGGCATACAGCAGATTGACTTTAAAGGCGTTATCCGCTTCCAGACCTTCCGCGTGATACCCCTTGTGCTCTTTTTTATAGTAGGCAACAGCAGTAATTAAAATCGCAGCAACAATCAGTGACGCAATATTGGCTTTGAATTGAAAGGCAATTACATCCATAACCCCTACGCCGGCAATTTTTGCAACAACCGGATTATGTGCCAAACCTGGATTAAGCATACTACCATATGTACCACACTTGACCGCGGCTGCCGCAATGGCAGGATGCACACCGGCAGACATCATCAGCGGTACAAAAATTGCGCCGGCTGCCGCCGCTGTTCCTGCCGCACTTGGCAAGGCTACATTTACCGCATAAGTGGCAACCACTACGCCGGGAATCAACAGCGGGCGAACTTTTCCCAAACCACTGGCCAACAGATTGATCAGATGTTTGTCACATTCGGTAAACCGCATAACCATGGCAAAGCCCATAACGGAACATACGGCTTGAATCAGGCCGGCATTTGTCATTTCTTTTGCAAATGCGTCCAAAGCGGCCATAGGGGTGCCAGCCACACAGGCCATAAGAATACCGGATACTAAAAGCACTAAGCGTGCATCGTAACGTTTGACCAAAAAGTAAATCGTAATAATGACCAAAATCACACCAATAGTAAGCATCATAGCAAACACCTCTCCCCTTATCGCGATGAATTTTGTTACTCCTTATCTCTGCAGACCTTCTCCTCCGTCTTTTTTAGCAAATCAGACAAACAGAGTAAACAGCATGCCGTCGTTCCTTTTCAGTCTATTTACGGACATTTCCTTAAATAGCAATTAAAAAACGGGCTTTTACTCGTATTAAAACAAAAGCCCTCGTATAAATACGAGAGCTCCGTTGCTATGTAATACTATACTTGCTTTTATGGCCCTTGTCAATATATTTTAGCTGAATTCATCTTGATGATGTAAATGCGCTAAGAGTAGCTGTAAATTGATTTTGTAAAGCTTACGCGGTCGTCCCTTAGCAAGCATCTCTTCGCCGGCCAATTCAGCCAAACGATTCTCTACCAAAATCGTTAAAATTCTTCTGGCGCTGCGGGACGTAATGCTCAGATAGACGGCTAATTCCTCTGCCCCGACAGTATCCGTATCCAACTTATCAATCACTGCCAGCAACCGGTTTACGGTAGTGACGCTGAGGTTTAGCTGATCAGCTACCCGTTTGCAGGCCGCAGCATCTGCCTGCACGGAATACTTAAGATGGACTGCCGAGCTTAAGGGGCCGATCACTTCCCGCTCATCGTTTACCGCCATCCATAACCCTTTGCCTTTCTGCTGGGCAATGCCCAGTGCATGAAATGCATTTTGCTCGGCATCATAGGCCGTAACACCGAAACCAATGCCGCCGCTAACCGCCGCCTTTACCTGGCAGGATATATCCTCCAGGATAGGGATAACGGTAAGTTCATTGGTACTGTCTTCCAGTATGCCACGCGTAGAATACAAAGTATACTGGCCATCGCCCCGGCTTACGAGAGACCCCTTCAACATTTCAGCATAGTCGACTAAAATCTTGTATAAACACATTTCCATGCGCTTTACATTATAGCTTGAACTGGCACGTACTATATTGTCGTATTCATCAATCGCAATTTCTTGTATTGCCAATTGACTTCCTTTAAAGCGTTGTGCCAGGCAGGAATTTATTGCTACATCCAACGTAGTGCGAATATTGCTCCGCGTCGTCCAAACACGAAAAGCAGGCACCCCTAATTCTTTTAGCTTTTCATACGTTGTCAAAAAACAAGTGACGGCAATATCGATCTTGCCTGCCTGCCATAGTTCATAATGATGATTCGCAAACTCCCTGGCCGAAGCCACGTCGGAAAACGGTTTAACGTATATGGTAGGCAACGGTAGATTTATATCCTTAAAAGTTTCTTCTACCTCGGCCTGACTAAATGTATCAAAGCTAATCCTGCGCAGCTTCAAATTTTTAATATACGTGATTTCAAACAAAGCCCGATATAAACTGGAACCGGTATGTGGAAGATAAAACAGCGGCTTATGTGTGGCTACAGACAGCGCATAGTGGTATGGCACAATACCCGAAAATAACCACATATCAAATTCCGGACAACGTGCCCGCATAATTTCCGGAACTTGCGCTGCGTCCTGATAGACAATACCCTGCGGCGATAAGATATCACTTCGTTCCAATGCTACCGCGTAGGCTAAGGACACCGAATCGGAAGGCCCGACAATAGCCATTCGAATTTTTTCCATGTATTTTTATCTCCAATTCTTTTCTATCTCAAGGAGCACAGCCTTTACATGCCGCCAGCATTCTTGATAAAACTCTACCGTATCTTTTTCTTACTCACTTTTCCATTATAACCTATTTTCATATTTTTGCGCATAGGTTGCAACTTCATGTTCAACAAGTGGTGGGGAGAAATCAAATATATAGGAAACAAAAAGCCGCTATCTATTTGCAACGCTTGCTGATAATAGCGGTTTCTTCGTTGAAAATTTCCCTAAATCATATGGTGGATGCGATCCTTGGAATTCTTAACCCCTTCATCAATTGTTTGGCTATTATCCACTATATTACCTCCTACTTTTCTACAAACCAACGTCCCTCTTCGTCAAAAAGGAAAAATTGCTTTTTCCCTAATGAAGACATTAGTATCATTACTAATTCTAATACTGGCATTAACTTTTAACCTCATTATATGTTGATTAGCGCAGGTACAAAAATAAAAACACCCAGCAATATATTCACTGGGCAAAAAATTAAGGCGGCAACCTCATAAATTGGGGTGGATTTTGTGCTAATTAGGACCTAGCAGGTTGAGTTACAGTTGTCCTCACAACAGAAAAATAGTAATAAAATAATTATGATGATTATTATAATAAACCAACTACTACCATGACCACCGAAGCCTCCCCGTCCCATAGAACAGACCTCCTTTGTTTTGGGTTGTGAAGTACGATGTACATTGTATCTTATGCTTCACATGAAAAATCGGTTACGGGTAACAAATAAAAACTACTCAAGAATTGCCTTTCTCTTTTCATGCATGACTATCTCCCCATGGAAAGTTTCAGTATAGTAAAAAACTCGTTCTTTGTAAATATAACTCCCCGTCCGGCCATGACCGAGACGGGGAGCATCATGTAGATTTTAATTTTTAATTGTTATGTAATACGATACCCAGTATTGCCAAGCCTCCAAGTGTTCTCATGATTTCTTCATGATGTTCCCTCTCCCGCTCTCTCTGACTATCCTCATACCGATGTCCATCATGATGTCTGGGAGAGGCTTCTATTACGGATGCTCCGAAACCGAATTGCATGAGACCTACCAGGGAATAAACGATAACTTTTTTGGCTAACTTGTTCACGGGGAATCCCTCCTTTATTTACTAACTCAAGTATATTTGGGGATTGTGACAAACTTATGACTAAACAGTCATTTTGTAGCAAAAAAACCAGCCTCATAAAACACGGGTAAAACACGGGGACAGGTTAGTTGTTTTACGCTCCCGTTGGTTCCTATGAGACAGTTCTCCGTACCAGATATAACGGCGAACTTCCAAACGAAACATGGAGACAATTTTACCATGAAACATCTTTCCTGTCCCCTTGTCCCACTAGGAATTAATTGATTTTTGTCTTATTATATACAATATCTGTTATGGCGCCATTAAAATATTCGAAGTCTCCAGCGGGCAGGTTCCAAATTGCTTTTAGCCTGGATGGTATTTTTATGCCATTCTTTTCAATATAATTACTTCCCTCAGCCGTCCACTTGTGTTTTTCCAATAGCCCGCCACCGCTATCCATATAACGGTCCTCTGTTTCAAATTTTGTGAATTCACCCTTATCATTAAAGGTAACTATACCTTCTGCTTTTACACCTTTGTAGTCAATGCTTGCTTTAGCATGATTAGAGTCAATAGCCTCCCACTTGATATATGGCTGCAGGGCGCAGGTAGGCACGAGTAAAGCCTCAGACAAATAGGTAACGGCAGCAGATACATCCATTTCTGTTCCTGTTACGTCAAATACGGTTACTTTCTTCAGCAGTTTACCCAGCATGTTTCCTTGTCCGTTAAGATACCTGTCTCTGCCCTCAAACGGAATGATGCCAAACATTGTTGAATAAATATAGGCTAATCTCGCTGGCTCAGAAACAAAATTATATTGCTCATATTTTATTTTAATCCACGGTTTATCGGGTCGCATTTTAAAAATGACATCATTCCATACAATTTTAGCATTTGCCATTTTTGCTTTGCCTATATAGCCGCAATATACAAAATATCGTTGAACCGGTTCGGGCAGAGATAATATATCGTTTTCTTTAAATACCTCATGGCTTACTATAGATTTGTCGAGCTCGGTTTGCACTTCCGATAAATACATTTTTTTCATAGGTGTATATTCTCTCCCAATGATAAAATTGCAGCACTACTATAGGTTCATTGTCCCCAATTGTCCGTCGATTACACTTTTTGATATTTCTATATGTCCCATAGACGGCATTACTGACACTATTTATATTTTCCGGTTTCTTATTTTCCGGCTGAAACTACAAAACTCCTGCCAATTACATCCAAAAATCAGCAGGAGTTTCCTTATTTGAAAACAAATAATATACTTCATACCTATCCGAACAATACGTTGCGGGGTGAAAATTATAATAAGAAAAATATTAATAACATTTATTTTTATATTGCTAGTATCTACAGTGCCATGCCTGGCTAAAGAATATCTTGATGACGAATTGGGTTTTAAAATAACTCTTCCTGAAGAGTGGGTTCTTGTTCCTAATCCTTCTAAAGCGCACGAAGTAATGTTTATACATTACAACAAGGGCTACGATAGCTATTTAATAATAAAGTCTAGTTTAAACCGTACCGGATCTACATTAGATAGCCTGTCAGATCAAGAAATTAAAGATATTGCATACTCTAACTTTGAATACTTAAAAGACAATCCAAAATTTCTTATCGAGAATAAAGTTATACAAGTTCATGGCCATAAAGCCTTATTTTTTATTACCGAATCAACCTTAAATAATAACACGCCATTCAATAGGATTTTTTCTCAGTTTACTCTTAATGATGGCATATATACTGTTTCCGTTGTTACAGGAAGTAGTACCTACGATGAGGTATTACCTGAAATAATGGAAATGCTTAATACTTTTCAACCTCTTGAAAGAAAAAGATAATAGGTAAGGGGATATTTATGCTAGACCTCCACATCTTTCGAATTACAAAACTTAATTCCAAAGATTCGAAAAACACTTTTAATCCAACACAATGTAACATTTTATGTAATATATACATAAAATGTAATAACCCAACTGGTTATTGGAATTAAAAGAGGAGGAATTTATAGTGAGTCAACATCCTAATTTTGGTTCCGGTTCACGGAAAATCATTGAAGAGTTATGCCGCGAATTAGGTATAAGTATGATTCTTTTTGATGCAGGCGGGACGGCATACTGGGGCATACTTTCACGAATCGAGGATGGTCGTTTTGCAAGACTTACCCCACCCCCAGGTAAACGTGGGGTTGTTGTAATAGCCCCAAATGGCGATTTTTATCGTGAAGATTTTACTATTGTCGATTTATGCAATATAGTCGGTAAAGCTGTCAACGTTATTCCCGATATATTTGATGGATGCAAGAACTTTAGAAAAGCAGCTCTTACCCTTGGCATCACAGATCAATCCCCTATAGAGAACTCTGTTACCATGGATGAGAAACTGAGCATACCCACCGTACAGGTAATTGAAGACAATGATGGCGAACCTCGTGGTCGTGACGACATTATTGACCAATTATGCTTTTTCCAAGGACAAAATGGATTCAATGCACGTACATGGGGTGGTTTTCAGTTTACTTGTAGTCGCTTAGTTGATATCGAAGACTGTCTGATTGTATTAACTGACGTAAAACTCCGCCTCCCCGGAGATGATGAAAAGATTTTCTTAAACACAGTAACTTTAGTTATAAATGCTATACTTTCCTTTGGAATTTCCTCCCAAGAAGAGTGCGATGACGACTGTCATTCTTGCCCCTAAACTGAACCAATTAATAACCTAAATATAAATTTGCTCTCTATCAGTTCCTTTATACTGAGCGAAAGAGCCGTGTTAAAACGTAAAGTTCAGCACAGCTCTACAAATTCCCTTCATCTATTTGCCTAGAAGATACAGGGGACGGCAGACCGTGTGCCCCCCCAATTAATCATATTAAACTAAAAAAACAGCAACTAGCCTTTATTAAGCAAAGGCTAGTTCTCGGTTTTTCCGTGGGTCAAGAGGACGGGGTTGCCGACAACTTAAAACAGATACTTGAATTTTAGATAAAATAATAAAGGCTCAAATCACTTGATGTACTGTGAGTGATTTGAGCCTTTATTATTTATTCATACATTTTACGTACTATCGTCCATAACATGACAATATGACGTTGGCATACTCCATATAGAGTGGGGATACCCCTTTTACCACACACTCCATGTGCATTGTGTTCATAATATCTAAAAGAAAACACATATTACTCACTTGTAATCGTTTTCTGAATATGCGAATTACCACTTTGTTTGTAACATTTTCGTCTTAATTTTACATAGTATGTATTGAATAACCAATAGCAAGGGAGTGATTCGGTATGCCCCATTGTAAGTGTAAGGAAGCAGCCACTATGGGAGGCCTTACTGATGTTCCCGGCATCCTGGTAGGAAACGCTGAGAACAAATGCGACCGGACGGGATGCACGGTAATTCTCTGCCCGGATGGGGCAATTCCCGGCGTATCCGTAAGTGGAGGTAACCCCGTTACCCAGAATACCGATAACATCCGCCCTGGCACCACAGAGAATCCGATATATGGCGTCCTCCTTACAGGGAGCAGTGTCTTCGGGCTGCCGGCGACGGGCGGAGTAATGCGCTGGCTTGTTGAGCAAGGGATCGATGATGTGCCTGTTGTACCTGCGGCGGTCATCTACGACCTCCCCTTCGCCATGGGCTCCCCTCCGCCTGATGCAGCTCTCGCCTACGCCGCCTGCCAGTCTGCAAATGCTGGTCCCGTTCCGGAAGGAAATGTGGGTGCCGGAGCGGGAGCAACGGCGGGAAAAATCTACGGTAGGCCAATGAAGTCAGGACTTGGTACTGCCTCCATTAGCATTCCCGGCGGTCCTGTGGTGGCAGCCCTGGCGGTGGTCAATCCCGTCGGAGACGTATGGTGTGGGGAACATATCGTCGTCGGAGCGCTACGTCCTGATGGAACCTTTGTCAACCAGACCCGGGCGATGCTGGCTGGTGTGCCGGTACCGAAGTCCAGCCAGACCATGAACACCACAATCGCACTAGTGGCTACCACCGCTCGGCTGACCAAGGCACAGGCCAACCGGGTGGCAATGCTCGCCGAAGATGGAATGGCCCGAGCTATCTCCCCCAATCATACGCAGTGGGACGGTGACACGATTTTCTGCCTCGCCCTGGGTTCATACACCAGTAATTTGACAGGTGACGAGCTTGTTACGCTGGTGGGCACAGCCGCTGCGGCAGTACTGGAGGAGGCCATTATCCGGGGAGCACTGGCAGCACAATAATCAGGGACATACGCACCAAGTAGGACCTGAAATGTGATAGCTTTCATAAAAAAATTAAGCCCGAGAACATTGCTGTTCCGGGTAACTGATCTTAACTATTTATCAGATAACAGGAGATGACAATCTGAATGGATAAGGCGGGTGCGCGCCAGGCTGCCTGTTACTTTTACCTCGTTAACTTCCATAAGACCTCCTGCTTTCAATGCATTTTGGGTACAAAAAAGCGGCCGTGAAGCTTCCCACAGGCCCGTAAGCCGCCTCGGAGCTTCCCGCCGCATTCGCGCTAAACGAATATACATACAGTTTTGTGCTATGTATTACATTGTCAGAGTGCCATCTGAAGTTTCTATCAGCCTCAGAACATTCTCCTCCCGTCCAGTCAAGGCATTTACATAGACGAGGTAGTTATCTTCTCCCAGTTTGGCCGGGAATTCATAGGCAAGCTTTTCACCCGTTACACCGGCAGGTATCAATACTAATCTTCCGCCTGAAACTACCAGACTGGGATTAATTGCCGACTGAGCCTGCTCTTTTGACACCTTTGGCTCCGGTAGATCGCGTTGCCCGTGGGACATTAGGTAGCCGGTGGCTTCAGTTCCGATGATTCCGCCGTTATCGAGAGCTACCGTGACTTTAACCAAATCAGGGTACAAAATTACGTTCTTTTGTACTGCGGCAAAATTAAACATAACGGAATTTCCCTGGCGTAAATAATAGGTGGGGCTCATTTCACCGAAACCCCGATCATGCAAAAATTGGAGCGCATTTTGCCGCGCCTGATCGATACTCACATTTGGCTCGCCTATAGGGCGGGAATTAAACATCCAGATTGCTTTGCCGCCCTTTTGGGAAATATCCAGCACCGTTTTTTGCTCACTGTCTCCTTCCGGTGTTACTTCCACACGATGTGCGGGAATGCGGCCGTTTGTCATTCCAGTTACAACGGCAGCATAGTTTACTCCGGGACTTTTTTCAATGAAGGCCAGCGCTTTGTTTTGGGCTTCTTCCGGCTGAATTTCAGCCATTCCGCTTAAATTCTTGGGCTCAACACGTTCCAGGTGCTCGGAAAAGGGACCGTCGTAAACTAAGGTCGGATAACGCTGCATTTGCTTGTCTAAAGCCGCAAAATCTGTTTGCACTATATTGTCTGGAGTTTTTTGCAGGTTGTTTCTTACTTCCTCAAAAAAAGCGCCGAAATAAGAATTGTTTTGAGCCACCCGGGCCTGCACACCCTGGAGTTCCCGATTTAGTTCCGCCGACTGCTGGTAGAGGCTGTTCAAGGTTTCCCGGTGTTTGGCTTCGATTACCCCGCCCTGAAGGATTTCCCGGGAAAGGCTGTTGCCGTACTCTCCTGCCTGCGCCAAAAATCTGGCGGTACGACCGGCAAGCATATCATTTAGAGGCAACTGGCCCAGATTGGCCTGGGCAAAGGCTGCCTGCTGGCGGATGTCCATCAGGAGCATAATTGCAAGGCTTGGGTCGGTAACTATTACACTTTTTGCAAAAAGCACTTCCAGGTTTTGCACCTGACTTGTCATTTCAAAAAAGGCCCGCTGATATTTGTTATTTAGAAAAGTTTCCAGGCTACGGTTTGTCTGGTACTGGCGGTATCCCCACCACCCCAGGACTGCTACCAGCACCAGCGCACCAATAGCCCCCAGAATGAGCCACCTTTTTCGCAAGAGAACCCTCCTTTCATCTGCGCACAGTCTGTAAGATCAGCCTTCTTAAATCAAGGATCGCAAGCTGTAAACCCGAAATAAGTACGGCTGCGGTTAAAATGAATGAATACTCCACCTGAATCAAGCTTCATTACCGGCCAAAAACATGATTGCCGATTTCCGTGTTGATATTTCTTGACCAAATCCAGGGACTGACCGGCTTGCTAGGATTCCAGAAGAAAAGCGACCCACCTGTCGGATCATAACCGCCCATGGCCGTATCCGCGGCACGGATGGATTCCTGGCTTAGCGGCCTGTTTACCTGTCCGTTGGCAACAGACTCAAAAGCATGATCCTGATAAATTACTCCGCTAATCGTATGCGGGAAATCAGCGCTCTTGGTCCGGTTCAATATTACCGCTCCAACAGCCACCTTCCCCAGGAATGGTTCATTTGCAGCCTCGCCCTCGATAACCCGGGCTAACAAAGTAACTTCGCCTCTTTCGGGATTTTTTGCCGCCGCCGGTTGTTTGAGCCAGAATACACCGGCTAAAAATAAGGCGATCAGGCATGCCGCATATAAAACGCACATTGGTTTTGTATAAAACAGCTTCTGAGTTATAACCCTCACCTCCCAATATTGTGAATATTGTTTCACGACTGCCATTTTTTTATGTAAGTTCATTTCAAGCTTGGCACTGGTGGCGATCAATTTAGTATTCATATGTTCGAGCATGGCAATAACATCTTTTTGTTGGTTACTGAAGCCATGGTTCATTGCAATCACAAACCATGATACATGGTCATATATTAAAAAAGAACTGGAAAATTCAACATGATAATTTTCCTTCAGCGTAAAATGTTATGGTGCGAGGTGCAATGCATGGATTCAACTAATATGAAATACAAAGATGAAATGCCCATCAAAACCATTAACAGAATAAGAGATATTCTTGGTGAGATGGGCCTTCTGACGGTAGAAACCTCATGGAAAAATTCGGTGAATGGTTTTTACTCGGTGAGCGTGATGATCGACAATACCGATCTGCTGACCAATGGAAAAGGAACTTCGGTCGAATTCGCCCTGGCCAGCGCCTACGGCGAGATGATGGAACGCCTGCAAAATCTCTGCCACTACAGACTAAGTTTGGATTTAAAGCCCCAGACCATGGAATACCTAGGCTTTTATTACGCCCCTGACGAAAAACCGATGAGTACCGATGAGTTCCTTGCCAGTGAAGAAGATTGGATCAAAACCCAATTGTCCAGAGTCAACCCTTCACTGGATAAACGGGAACTGCTGGCAAATTGGCAGACAATGTCTTATGAGAAGGTATCCGCCGATTTTATCGCTCTACCTTATTGCAATCTTAACAGCAAGCGTATTTCCCATATCCCGATGAAAATGGTCTCGATGATGTATATGTCGAACGGCATGTGCGCCGGCAATTCGCCTGAAGAGGCTTTGGTGCAGGGAATATCTGAAATCATGGAGCGCTACGCCAACAAGAAAATCCTTAGGGAGAGAATAGTACCGCCTACTATCCCGCGGTATTATATCGTGAAATTTCCCAAGATTGAGGCGATGATTGCCGAACTTGAAAAAAGCGGCAATTTTGAAGTTATCCTCAAAGACTGCTCGCTGGGACAAAAGTTGCCGGTTGTCGGGGTTATCCTGGTAAATAAGAATGATCAGAGTTATTTTGTGAAATTTGGCGCTCATCCCAAATTTGAAATTGCCGCAGAGAGGACATTGACCGAACTTCTTCAGGGGCAGGATATAAACTTGATGATGGGGGTCAAGGAGTTTTGCTTCCGCAACCCGACGGACGACCCGGAAAACTACATGGGCATACTGGTGACCGGCTCAGGGCTTTATCCTACGGAATTTTTCAGTCATAACTTCAGTTATCAGTTCAACGAATTCGAAGAAACCTCGGTAACCACAAACAAAGAAATGTTGGCTTATATGGTCGCCCTGTTAGCTCAACTAGGCTGCGAGATATATGTACGTGATGTTTCGTTCCTGGGCTTTCCGAGTTTTCATATAATCGTTCCCGGCTTGAGTGAAATTGAGGGATTTGATGAGCTAGAGCCCATTACCAATTATGCTGCTTTCAACACCTTCAAAAGACTTGTCAGAAACATCGACCGCCTCGACGACGCCGGTGCCGCCACGATCATCGACTTTTTGCAAAACATGAACTATTCGTCTGAGGCTTCGGTCATGGATCTAATCAATCTGCCGGTACGCAATAAAGCGTTTCCGTGGTATTACAGTAATGCCGACTTGTTTGTCACTGCCCTGAACTACTGGAAAGGCGATACCAATAAAGCCTATGAGAGCTTCACAAAATTTTGGGGTTATACCCAACAAGCTAATCCGCAACGCCAAGTGACAACTTATTATAAGTGCGTACGGGATTTTCTGGCGACTAAGATTAAAGGGCTTGCGAAAAAGAACGCCGTGAGCACACTAAGCGTGTTCTATCCGATGGAGGTAATCCAGGGGGTTGTGGCTGAATTCAACTCGCCAGCGAAAATCATTAGTTACCAAGGGCAATTAAACTGCTGGAATTGCGAGAACTGCCAATTTTCCAGTCAGTGTCTCTATCCGCCGATGGAACGGGTCTACAAAATGCTCAAGGAGCGGTACGCTGCCAGCGGAATAGATCAAAACGATCTCAAGAAGCTGATGTAAGTACACAAAAGCCAAAGCCGTATGCTTTGGCTTTTGCTTTTCCTTAGTAAGGACCGACATTACGCCTTGTCGACGCGACATCTTATCAGATTGACATTACTTCTCCCAATTCATAGAACGGCAGTAGTGGCAAGAATGGCATGAATGGCAAGAATGGCAGCACTGACAGGAATGGCAGGACTGACAAGAATGGCAAGACTGGCAGGAATGACAGGAATGGCAAGACTGGCAAGAATAACAGGATTGGCAGCTCTTCATTGAGTAGCAGGACTGGCAACTCTCCATCGAGTAACAGGACTGACAACTCTTCATCGAGTAACAGGACTGGCAACTCTTCATCGAATAGCAGGACTGGCAACTCTTCATCGAGTAACAGGACTGACAACTCTTCATCGAATAGCAGGACTGGCAACTCTTCATCGAGTAGCAGGACTGACAACTCTTCATCGAGTGGCAGGACTGGCAACTCTTCATCGAGTGGCAGGACTGGCAACTCTTCATCGAGTAACAGGACTGACAACTCTTCATCGAGTGGCAGGACTGGCAACTGCTCATCGAGTAGCAACTAAGCATGGAATCGTCATCATCGTCATCATAAAACATTAACCAATCACCTCCATATAAAATTCAGGTAACCTATTAACATAATATGATAACACTATGTCAGGTGTTACATTGTTTAACGGTGGTATTGTTGTCCGATAGAATTCAGTCCTGAATAATATAAAAAAGTCAAGCCTCTGATCACAGAAGTTTGACAATCCATTCTTAATATTAATATTTGGAATAGTGTCAAGTGGACGGGGTTGTCGACAACTTAAAACAGGTACGGTAAATAGGTTGTCAATACCCCGTCCCCTTGACATTCAAATCCGCCAGAATTTCATAGTCTTTTCGGATCTCTTTGCTTTTTCTGCGTCGAGCATGAACATTTTCTCTTCATACTCATGATTACCATATCTCCATACCCATTTTTTGTCACAAAAATAGGTTCATTGGATGTATGGCACATTTGAGATATCTCACTAGTGTTTTTCAAATCCCGAATCGGAATGCTCTGGGGCATACTCCTCTTGCCCCAACAATGCCTTTAGTTCCCTGGCTGCAGCGACAGCCCGGGCGCCATAGTGATTGTTGAACGCCAAGAATATTACCCGCGAGCGCTCTGTAAGCCGGCCGACCGCGGGAACCCATTCGAATAATTCCGGCTGAGTGTATGCGTAGTTGTATCGCTCGTAAGATTCCTTGTGATCCCACCACTGCTGTTGGTTGCGCCCATGAAAGCGGATGTAGGCGATATCCGAAGTCAGATGCACCAAACCGGTAATCTGACCTTTTACTTTTGGTCCGTCAATCCCCACAAAGCCAATCCCGAGAGACCGGAAAAGTTCAGGGGTCTCCGGGCTATCCCACGTATAATGCCGGACTTCGGCCACAAGCGGTAAATCCGGCAGCATTTCCCGCAAGTAACCGAGATACTGCCGGTTATCGCTGCCGTTATGAAACGAGTATGGGAACTGCAAAAGGACGGCGCCGAGTTTGCCCGCATTTTCCAGGGTACTCACCGCCTGCCGGAAAGCAGCCGCATCTTCTTTGATATTTTCTTTCCGGTTGTGGGTCAGCGACTGGAAAGCCTTGATGGTAAATATAAAGCCAGGGGGCGCTTTACGCACCATACCGGCCAACGTCTTCTCCGAAGGCAAGCGATAAAAAGTAAAATTGATCTCAGTGAACGAGAACTCGCGGGCGTAAAAAGAAAGCATGTCACCCGGCTTAATGTCCGCGGGATAATAGGTACCCCGCCAGTCATCGTAGCTGTAGCCCGATGTGCCTATGTAGAGTTTTGCGGCTGCCCGGTTAGCGGTAGTATCCATGTTCATCCCACTCCTTAACTTAGCCAAATTTGATCAAGCGCCAAACGCCGGTATCCACTTCCCAGACAAGTTCCGCTATCTTGTCATCTTGCGTACTCACACAATAGATCCGGCTGGCCCGTTCCGTCCATATGGGCTTGCCGAACTGCCACCACTTGATGTTGGCCACTTTGTACTCCTTGCAGTTATATTTGAAAGCCAGTGGCTTAATATTGCCGTCGGGTCCGAAGTATGCCGCAACCGGTATCGCTTCTTTCAACACTTTCATGTCAATACTCCTTCATTATATTATTGCAGAGACCCGCTGAGCGGTGATGCTGAACCCCCTTACACCTGTTTTCCGTACTACGCCGTCGATTTTCAGCAGATTGCTCTGATAAATAGTCTTGGCATATTTGTCCTGAATATTAGGAAAAACGGTTACATCAGTCAAACCCGTATCGTCTTGCAGTGTCAAAAAGATTATCCTTTTCCCGGAACGGGTAGGCGGCGTCTGCCGGGAAATGACGATACCGGCTGCCGAAACCCGCTCGCCGTTACGCTTGGTCTCTTCAATTGTGCGGCTCGGAGTATAGGAAACAGGCATTAGCGTAAGCGGATGATCACTCACTGTCATTCCCAGTACGGCAATCTCTGCATTGGCTCGTTTGGCTGGATTGGAACATCCTGTTCCAGGAATTGCTCCGATTCTGGACAGATCCATAATGATTTTTTCCGAAATCCCGTCCAGCAAATTACCTGCCCAGTCTTTTCCCCTGTTTTCTTGAATTCGATCCCAGGTTGAGCTACTCATACCCGCAACATATTTCAAACCTACTCGTATACCATCCCCTTCCATCGTACAGTCCCAGGAGCCCCGACAGATATCGGGGGGATACACGGGGATACCTAAGCGCTTTGCTTCCCAAACGATCACCTGCGGGGGATAAAAACCGCACGGGTGGTTGTTCAGTGTGGCACAGAAAAACTCCCGCGGGTAGTGGGCCTTAAGGTAGGCGCTCTGATAGGCAATCCAGCCGAAGCTGGCCGCATGGGCCTTATTAAAGCCATACGCAGCGAACCCGGCAACTTTTTCGAACACTTTGGCGGCGTCCTTTTCGCTGACGCCTTTCCCTTTCGCACCGGTGATGAACTGCTCGCGGATCAATGCCATCTCTTCTGTGGAGCGGTTTTTTGTCATTGCCCGCCGGAGGAGGTCGGCCTGCCCCAGCGTGAAGCCGGCCAAAAAGTGGCCTATCTGTAAAACCTGTTCCTGATAGATAATGACACCATACGTATCCTTTAGCGCCGGTTCAAGGAAAGGGTGCATATAGTCACATTGCGCGCGGCCGTGCCTTCTGGCTATATAAGGTGCAATCATCTCGCCCTGCATGGGTCCCGGCCGGAAAAGCGATATGTTGGCGATGATGTCCTCAAATTCAGTGGGTTGCAGCCGGCCGAGCAATTCCCTCATCCCCGGGGATTCAAGCTGAAAGACGCCCACCGTATCGGTTGACCGAAGCAACACGTAAGTGGCCTCATCATCCGCCGGTATGCGGTCGATATCCAGTTCCCCCCCGTTTTGTCTCACCATGGCCTGAGTGTCTTCGATTATTGATAGCATTTTTAGGCCCAGAAGGTCCATTTTGACGAGGCCGAGTTTTTCGACGTCGTCTTTGTCGTGTTGGCTGATGATAACTCCTTTTGTCGCATATTGCAGCGGCGTGAGCTGGCTAAGCGGCCGCTCAGCAATAATCACGCCTCCGTTATGGACGCCGAGATGGCGGGGAAAATCGGCGAAGCTTTCGGCGTACCGAAAGATCGTCCCGGTATGTTCCTTGCCGGTGAATTCACCCTTAAGTTCCGGCAGTTGTTCGATCACCGGAACGATTTTGTCAGCCCCACAATGCGGCAGCTTCTTCGAAATAGCCGACTGCTGATCGGCATCGTAACCTAATGCTTTCGCAACTTCGCGGACGCCGCTCCTGGCATTAATGGTGTTGACAGTGCAGACCATCGCCACCATATCTTTGCCATACCGCCGGAATAAGTAGTCGATCACCTCGTCACGGCGGTTGGAGTCGAAATCGATGTCCACATCGGGCATGCCCTTCCGCTCCGGGTTAAGAAACCTCTCAAACAGGAGATTGTAACGTAATGGGTCAACGTGGGTGACGCCGAGCAGGTACGAGACAAGGGAATCGGCCGCAGACCCCCGTCCGGCAAAGCGAATGCCGCGCTTGCGGGCGAAGCTGACGATATCCCAAACCATAAGAAAGTAGTCGTTAAACCCCATAAGGTCGATTATCGCCAGTTCGTGTTCCAGCCGGCGAAGAGCGGCATTCTTGTCCGCGGGTGAATATAACTGCACCAAGCTAACTTCGCAAAGTAAGCGAAGCTCCTCCTTGGCCGTTTTCCCTTCGGGAAGCGGAAAGCGGGGGAACCGGAATTGTTCCGGGAACTCTATATTGCACCGCTCGGCAATGGCGGCGGTATTCAAGATCGAATCTATGTAGTCATTGAAAAGATCACACATCGCTGCCGAACTTTTGAAGCCGTATTCACTATTGGGGAGGCCCGTCTTTTTGGCTGCGGCCACGTTCACGTTCTCCTTCATAGCCGCAAGGATATCATGGCGCATCCAATCATAGTGTCCCTGGAAGTGGACATTGTTCGTAACAACACTCGGGATGTCACACTTCAGCGCCAAATTGCAGAGACTGCGGATTTTCTGGCGGTCTCCCTCAAGATGATGGTGCTGCAGCTCAATATAATACCGGTCGCCGAACATCTCCTTATAGCGGGCGGCAAACTGCCGGGGGCGTTCGCCCTTCAACGCCCGGACCAGGCCGCTCTTATCGCATCCGGACAAGACGATGATATTTCTTAACCCAGCCAGGTCTCTCTCCGGAATAATTGAGGCGCTTTCAAGATTAAAGCGGCTGATCACCCGGCAGAGTTCACTATATCCTTCGTAGTTTTCCGCCAGCAGGGTTAGATGCCCCTCCACGGTATCCAGTTCCGCACCGATGATTGGCTTGATGCCCGCATTACGGGCCGAATAGTAAAATCGCACGGCGCCACAAAGATTATTATGATCGGTTAAGGCAACGGCCGGCATCTCCAGGCGCTTTGCCGAGTCTACAAGATCGGAAACAGAAAGCGTCGAATCCTTAAAACTAAAATTGGAATGGACATGGAGATGGATGAAGGACATCGCCCCGCCTCCCTAGAACATATGTTTGTGTTACTAGTATAGAACGCGTGTTCGTCATTGTAAAGGCGGTAAATTATGGTTAAAATTTTTCAGGCTGTATATCATGAGAAGGCTCCTTCTCAGGTGTCCGTATTATTTGCGTAAACAAAAACCACAGAGCGAACAACTGCACTGTGGTAACATGTCTTGATATAACTCAAAATTAATTCGTATCATTCTCTTCCGCTCAATCGAAAATTCTCCTTTTCATAGTACCGCAGCATATAAATACTAATCCGGTAATAGCCGGGAAATCACCAATGGAATAATCCGACCCCTCCTCGCTTTCTATTTCTCATCAAATATATTTACTTGCTTCTTTTATGCTTAACGGCGCCAGTTTATTCTGATACCGCTTAATAAAATTCCTCACCCAATCAGGATTTGTTTTGCTGTAATCTCTTAAGCTCCAACCTATAGCCTTATTGATAAAAAACTCTGATTGTCCTAAGTTATTTACGAGAATTTTCTCCAGCAATTCTATGTCTGTTTTGTCTTTTCGTATTAACTGATGATCTATGGCAATTCTCCGCAGCCACAAGTTTTTATCTTTGCTCCATTCCAACAAAATAGGATTGACTTCCGGATAAACCAGCGCAATATTTCCAACTACTCTATTAAGTCCATCAATCGTATCCCACCAAGATTTTTTCATAGCCAATTCCTTGATTTTCGGGACATCATCAGGAGTCAAATATTTTTGCATTAAAACTAAATAATCCACTGCTACATACTGAAATTCTCTATATAACTCTTCCCAGCAAAAAGTAATAAAATCCCAATTTACCTGTGCTTTCTTTTTCTCCTGTTTAAAGTAGTCTCGGCAAAACGCCTGGCGTTTGGGCATTGGAATACCCAAAAATGAAAATTTATCGCGCATATAAGCACTCATTTTAGCTGCTTGTTCAGAATCACCATTGCTTTTTATCGTATTAAACAAACCAATGTAATTCATTGTCATCTTCCTTTCCGCACTAACGCCTTACCTCATCACACCGTCTACCCAGCCAGCCAAAACCATGCTACGGGTCAAAGCACTTGAGATACCTTCACCCATTGGATTCAAAAAGTTGGCCGCTTTTCCTGCAAATAATCCCCCCCCCTTTTCCCAAATAAAGAGAACAGTCTGGTTGAGATTAGGTATAATCCAACGTTCTTTTTTATCACAGGATTGTATCTTTGCATTGTAATGAGATACAAGAAATGAAAGAAATTCAGCCGTTAGTCAATGATTTGACCAATGTCTGTTTATGCGCGAATCAGAATCACCACAATAATTATGTACCGTAATTAACATCGTCAGCAATAACTATATCGTATTCCATACGTTTGGCTGTAGCTCTGGCAATATCAGCTCCCATAAATCGTTTCACAATGTGAAATGACATATCAAGCCCAGCAGAAATTCCTGCGGCGGTAATGATTGCACCTTCATCTACATACTTTACCCCTTTTTGTACGGTAATCTTAGGGTACTCCTTCACTAGCCGGTCGATATCCATCCAGTGAGTAGTCGCTACCTTATTATCAAGCAGTTCGGCCTCTGCCAAAAGAAATGCTCCTGTACAAACCGATGCAAGTAGTTTAACCTTCTTTGATTGTTCTTTTATCCAAGTAATAACCGTTTCATTGTGTATTTCAATTTTCTCCGCACCATACCCACCAGGAATAATTAAAATATCTAATGCTGGTGAATCATCAAAACTATAGCAAGGTTTCACCAATAGCCCGTTTCTTGCACGTACTAATTCTCCTGTTTGGGAAATAATGTGCACAGCAAAAGGCTTGCTATCTGAATTTTGATTTGTTGTTATCGAAAATACTTCAAAGGGTCCAGCAAAATCCAGCACTTCAACTTCATTAAACACAATAATCCCTACGCTTAATTGTCTTTCCATCCCCAAACCTCCGATAAACTACCTTAAATAGTTTTTGCTTTGCAACCTGGTTTTCCTCGTTAGCCAGTTCTACTCCCCCTTTACCAGTATTTATGGAAATATCTGTAGTTTCATAGTATCATATAACTAAACTAGCGTAAAATTGAACATTACGAACAAAACATTCTATTTTTTAGAATTTTCGACGAGAATAATAATGGATTTACGCCAACTGAGAACGATCAAGCAATTGAACCTACTGACTAGTAAAAAAAATGGCATCAAACCAAAATTTTAAGGTTTGATGCCATTTTTCATTATTTTCTATCGATATAGTTCCTAAGTGATTGTCATGTAAGTGTTATTTTGAAACAGGTGTAGAATCAGCGATATTCATTATTTTGATAAATAATTGCCGTCTTTTTCAGGTGCAAAATTTCCTGCATCAATTCACCGGGGTTGCTTAGCCACTGTATACGATTATGAGTCCATACCCAAGGTGCGGCTGTATTCTTGTAGTAATATCCGTCAAAATAACCCCAACGGTTGAATACATGACCGGGCCCAATATCATCACGGCGTTGCCACAATTCGGCAAGATTCGTCAAACGATAATCATTCCGTTCTTGATGCAAACTACCACCATGGGGGTAAAACAGCAGAGCACCAGGTTTGGGCGTGGTACCGGGTGTTTCTATTTTATGAAAACCTGATTTAATGGATATCATGAAGCGTTTTTTAGAGGAAAGGGTGTTTCTATCTTTCCATCGTTTCCATTTACCATTACTATAGGACAATACCATATCGACATTCTCAGCCTGTAATCCGGGCTTACGCAGTGCTATCAGAACACCGATCATGTCGTTTTCATGTTCTTGGTTTCCCCCATAACGCGGATAATACAAATAATAGCCCACAAAATAGTGCGTAGTACTTTCTACCAAAGAATAATACACCGCCGCGTCAACAGCGTTGACAAAAGATATGTTCATTGAATTATTATTTGTACGCCAATCCTGGTCAAAATTTACCCTGGTAAAAACATTAACCCGGTCTACCGGATTGGTTGAATAATTTTGTTGCTCGATAACGGGAGCCCACCGTAAAACAACATCCATAGGAACTGCTGCAGCCGCTTGCGCAGAATTTACTAAAGCAACCAGCACAACGGTCGCTGCCAAAATATATCTTTTAATTATTTTTCTCATGGCTCAACCTTCTTAGGCGTGATTAAAATTACAAGTTCGGTTTCCTTCTTTTGTTTATTGGTAGACCGAAATAACGAACCTATGATTGGCAAATCACCCAATAAAGGAGTTTTGAAAACATCCTGCGTGGCCTGCCGCTGAATTAACCCTCCGATAACGATGGTCTCACCGTCTTTTACGCGCAGTGTCGTCTCGGCCTGCCGCGTCCGTATGTTAGGATTGCCGTTTTTGGTCTCATCCGTTTTGTTGCTTACCTCCGGTTTGATATACGCCGTAATGGTACCGTCATCATTAACCGTCGGCGTTACTTCCAGTTTTATACCTACATCTATATACGTGACGGAGGTAATTTCACTGCCGTTTGATACCTGCCGGCTTTCTACCGCCAGCTTATCGCCAATGAGGATCTGAGCCTTTTGCCCATCCAGTGCGGCGATACGCGGGCTAGCCAAGAGTCGGCCTTTTTTCTTTTCGATAAGGTGATTAATCGTAGCCGCAAAGTTAACCCCATATGCCCCGAAACCAACCCTAATTTTGGAACCTGTTAGCGGGGCATCTACCAGGGTGTCAGATGGAGGGACGCTTGGTAAAGCAGTGGTTGCCCCCCAATCAACACCCAAATTTTTATAGTCTTCGCGTGATATTTCAACCGCCTCGACTTCAAACATGATTTGACGCGGCGGAATATCGATCTGCGATATGATCTCTTTTACTATGTCGTACACCTCCTCATCGCCGACGGCGACCAGTTTGTTATTTATGAAATCCACCTTGAGCCGGTCGGTCGGGATCAATGAACTGATTAGGGTTTTGACTTGATTCGGCTTGACATATTTCAGTTGAATAATTAAAGGCTGCGAAAAAGGCGAATAGACATTGACATTTGACAAAACCGTATTTTGCGGCACGTTCTGGTTTACGCCGGAAACAGCAGGACCCTGCCCTCCCTGCGGCATCTCAGCATTCGGCTGTGACGACGAATAAGCGTCAATAATGGAATCTTTACTTTCAGCGGCCAATATTACTAAGGACATATTTAGCAGCAGCAGGACTACTAAAATAGTGACAGATACCATTTTCCTACGACTTATACGCATACACTCACCTCTCCTTCAACTGGTACCTTGCGTTACCTAACTATTTGGATTATATAGCAGTCTTTTTCCGTCCTGCGTCGTTGTCGTCGCCTTACATATGTCCGATATGCGCGGCTCCTCCGTCTAGCAGGGCGAAAAAATCCCTTGCAATTATACGGATTTTACATAGTCTTGCTTATTTTTTATATTTCTTCCATTATTGGTAATTCCTTCAACAAAAATATTAAGTCTCGTTTAACATTTAGCATTCGTTCTTAACAAACTGCCAGCATTTGCCCACTGGCTTCCCCGGCATCCATCACGTCGTTGCCCAGGCCCGCCCAGGACTTGCCGTTGAAGAAACACAATAACCGTCAGACTGTGCGAAAACCAGCTCCCTGAATTAACCCACTAAGGGCTGTCCAACCCATTACAAGCCATTCTTTGACTCGGCTCGACCATATTTACACAGTGGTAATTATTCCTTTACCAACAATTACCATTATTAACAATAGCTTAACCTATTCATGTGCCTGCTAATAGTATAATGAGAAAAAAAGGGAGTTGCACCAATATATGGTAAGATGCTAAAGCCAAAATCCCCCAAAAGAGGAGGCTAAAAAAATGTGAAAAAAAATATTGGTTGGTCTGATGGCAACGCTGTTGATGGAAGTACCCGCCATGGCCGCCACCGCCGGCAGCCTGACAATGAGCGGTTCCACTTCCATCCAGCCGTTGGCCAACGATCTGGCGAGAGGCTATAATAGCCAGCATCCCGGCGACAGGATAGCTCTCCATATTGCCGGCGGCGGTTCCGGTGTCGGCATTGCTGACGCGGCCGTCGGCAGCGTAGACATCGGCAATTCCTCCCGCGGCCTGAAACCGGTAGAAATCGCCTGCGGGCTGGTGGCTACCACCATCGCCCGGGACGCGGTTGCGGTCGTCGTTAACCCCAACAATCCCGTGCAAAATCTCACCACCCGACAGGTTGCCGGTATCTATAAAGGCGTTATCACCAACTGGTCGCAAGTAGGCGGCCCTAATGCCCCTATTAATGTCAATTCCTACACCGCTGCTGACGACACCCTTGATTACTTTATCGAACATTTCTTCGGCGGCAGCGGCAAGGTGGTCGCGACGGCCAATCAGTGGGACTCCAACGGCCGGCTCCGCCAGGCGGTCGCCGCCGATCCCAACGCCATCGGCTTCCTTTCCCTAGCCTATCTTGACCGCAGCCTCAAAGCGCCCAGTCTGGACGGCCAGGTAGTCAGCCTGGCCGCCGCCCGCGCCGGCCAATACAAAGTCGTCCGGAATTTCAGCCTGGTCACCAAAGGCCAGCCCGCCGGCCCGGCGAAGGCCTTCATCGACTGGGTTCTCAGCCCCGCGGGTCAGAAGATTGCGGTCAAGGATTACCTGCCCCGGCGCTAAGCGGGAATTAAGCCCCAAAGGCTTTTATTCCAATATATGGCAATATGTTTGAAGCGGCCGCTTCATATCAATCCGTCTATCTTGCCCCACGCGGACGTATCAGGCATAAACGCGAGAGGAGGGACTAGCAGCATGCCACCCACATAATGTCAATAAGCAAGCAGACAGAGCCTAAAATCCCCAAACTCCAAATCCAAATCCCCAAACCCCAAACAAAAAAACAAAAATGAGGAGGCTATTACCATGTGGAAAAAAGTATTGGTTAAAAAAATCCTGGTTGGTTTACTGACCACCGTGATGCTGGGAGGGGCGGGCGTACCCGCCATGGCCGCCGGCACCCTGACAATGAGCGGTTCCACTTCCGTCCAGCCGTTGGCCGAGGATCTGGCGGCTGGGTTTAAGCTCAAGTTTCCCAACACGCTAACCTTCACCATTACAGGCGGTGGTTCCGGTGTCGGCATCGCCGACGTGGCCGCCGGCAGAGTAGACATCGGCAATGTTTCCCGCAACCTGAAACCGGCAGAAATCGCCCAGGGGCTGGTGGCTACCACCATTGCCCGGGACGCGATTGCGGTCGTCGTTCACCCCAACAACCCGGTGCAAAATCTCAGTTATGAAGATGTTGTCAATATTTTTGACGGCACTTACACCAACTGGTCGGAGGTACCAAACAGCAACTTTAGCGGCCCGATTCATGTCGATTCCCGCACCGCTCCTTCCGGGACCCTTGATTTCTTTAAAGAATATTTCACCGGCAAAGGCTATGCCTTAAGCGATATTGCCGCGACCAATTTGTACGAGTCCAACGGCTTGCTCCGCTCGGCGGTCGCCGGTGATCAATACGCCATCGGCTTCCTTTCCCTGGGCTATGTCAACGGCACCGTCAAAGCGCCCAAACTGAACAACGTCACACCCAGCCAGGGAGGCGGCTACGATTTCATCCGGAATTTCAACATGGTCACCAAAGGCCAGCCCCAGATCGGCAGCAATACGAAACTCTTCCTCGACTATGTTCTCAGCGCCGATGGCCAGGCGATTGTGACCCAGGACTATCTGGCCCCGCTCGCAGGTGGATCGGCGTCTGCGGCCAAAGGTCAGGTACGTCAGCAACGTCAGCAGCGTCAGCTCCGCTAAGCGGAATGTAAGCCCCGAAGCTGCCCAGGTTACACAGAACGGCCGGCGTTTGCCGGCCGTTGCTGTTGTCAGGCAGCGGCGGAAAAAATATGGTTCATAAAAATGCGGCGGCGCCGGGAAGCACTCCCGGCGCCGCCGCCAATCATACAGCCCTGCTAGAACTTGATATCGGTGCCGAATTCGACGTACCGGCCGGGAGCGATCAGATAGGCCCCGGAGTAGTACTTCTTATCGAGCAGGTTGTTGAATTTGATATAGTATTCGCGGTTTTTCAGCTCCTTGGTCAGCATGAAGTCGACGGAGGCATAGGCCGGCAGGGAGACGGAACGGAATTCCGGCGGCACGCTGGGATCAGGATCATTGGGGTTATTGCCGGTGCCGTTGGAAAAATCGCTGAACCGGCTGCCCACATAGTTGAGCGCCAGATAGGCCTTCAGCCCCTGGCTGCCGGTGTAGTTCATGCCCACGGAATATTTGTACTTCGGCTGGTCGTTGACCTGCCGGCCCGCTTTGGGATTCTCGGCCGAGGTATAGGTGACTTGCGCAAAGGCTTTGAGCTGGTCGCTGAATTTTTTGCTGACGCCAACTTCGAAGCCGGTCATCGTCACTTCCGGCAGGTTTTCAAACATGGTTTGGCCGATGACCGTCCGGCTCTGAATCTTGTCGGTCACCTTCTTGTTGAAATAGGTGACGTCCAGTTGCAGTCCGTCCGGGGTGGTGTAGGCCACGCCCAGGTCGCGGTTGAGCGTCTGTTCCGGCTTGACCAGCGGCAGCGTTGTCCCGACCGTCGCGCCGCTGGCGATTTCCGCCGGCTGGGGATAGCGGAAGCTTTTGCCGATCGAGGCGTGCAGGTCGGTGCGGTCGTTGACGGCGTAGCTGAAGCCGGCCACCGGATTTTTGAAGGTACGGGACGTGGTGACGCCCGGGATCGGCTTGTAGCCGGCCAGGTCGATCGCGTCCTGGTTGGGGTCCATGCGCAGATAATCCTCGACGGCGTTATCCCGGTAACCCAGGGTGGTAGTTAACTTGCCCAGCTTCAGCGTATCCTGGAGGAAGTAGCTGCGGCTGTCGTAACGGTACCGCGCCGGGACAAAACAAGCCCATTCAAAACGGTCATACTCGACATAATACCCTTTCCACGCGGTATCCTGGTCAAACCGCCGCGTTTCCTTGTTATAACCCCAGAGGACGGTGTTGACCGGACTGGTTTTTATGGTATGTTCCAGTTGGTAGCCGCGCACGCTGGCCGCCGACTCCTGGCCGCCCATAACCGTTATTGTTTCCGGGATGTGTGTCGCGGTCATGGATTTATTTTCCGCCGATTTATACAGGGTCAGTTTGAGGTCGCTGCTGTCGCCGAGCCGCTGGTTGTAGGCCAGGCCGCCGCGCCACTCGGTGGCCGGGTCGAGCCGCAGCATGCCCGTACGGTACCAGAACCCCTTGGTGTTGGACGGATTGCCGATCGTGCCGCCGCTGCCGGGATTGGTGATCATCACGCCGTTAGCATCGTAACGGTCCGGCAGTTCTTCGTATTTTCGCGCGTAGCTGCCGAACAGGCTCAGCGAGGCGCTGTCGTTCAGCCGGAGGCCGAGCTTGCCGTCGTAGAACCGGGCTTTTTTTTCGGTATTCCAGGTATAGCCGTCGGTGGTCTCATGTTTGTAATTGAAAAAGTAATCGACTTTTTCCGTGCCGCCGCTCACCGAAGCGTTCTGGCGCAGCGTATTCCAGCTGCCGACCGCGGTGGAAACCGTCGCGGCCTGTTTACCGCCTTTTTTAGTGGTGATGTAGATGACGCCGCCGGCGGCGTCGGAGCCGTACTGGACCGGCGCCGCGCCCTTAAACACCTCGATTTTTTCGATGCTGTCGGCCGGGATGCTGCTCAGGTCGACGACGCCGTCCCCCACCGGGCTTAAGGGCACGCCGTCGACAAAGACCTTGGTGTTGTTGGCGTCGCTGCCGCGGATGCTGACCGCGGCTTTGCCCTGCATGTTGTTGCTGCTGACCGTGAGGCCGGCCGCCTTCTCCAGTACCTGGGCCGCGGTTTCCGCCCCCTGGGCCTTGATCTCCGCGGCGGTGATTTCCGTCTTCTTAATGGCCTGGCGCTCCTGCAGCCGGGTGTCGGTGACGTCCACTTCCTCCGTGATCACGGTATTGTCCGGCTGTTCCTCGGCCAGGGCCGGCGGAACGTGCCACCAGTTTGAGAACAGCAGACAGCCCACAGCAATGGCCAGTCTTTGTTGGCGCGTCATTTTCGTTCGCTTGGTTCTCATAGCTTACTCCTTCCCTTGGTCCGTGTCGTCCGTATCGGCCGGCAGGGCCACGCCGCCGTCCACAATGCGCGGCTCCAGGATGCCGTTCCGCACATCCGGGGTGGCGCTGTCCGCCGCCAGACCCGGCCGGGCGGCATTGCCGGCCTGGGCCGTGTCGGCGGCCCATTGCCGCCGGTCTTGCGCCGCAAAGTACGCGGGCGTCAGCCAGGGCCGTTCGGCGATCCCGGCAGCGGTACCGGGATCGCCCGCCGTGTAGACAAAGCCGCTGCCCGCCGGCACGGCGCCGCCCTGGTAGCCCCACAACACGAAGCCGGGCAGGCCGCCGCGCGTGTCATAGACCAACTGGTCGTTCAGGTAAGTAAGCCGCATGGCGGTTTCATAGGTATAGTCATTGTATCTGGTACCGAAGAACAAATGACTGAGGTTGTTGTATGCCGCAAAATAGTCCTTCGAGGAGGGGTCTGCCCCTGCTAACCAGGAGGCAAGCAGCATATCCGGTGCGTAGATCAGATAACGGCCGCCGGCCTGGATGGCGTCGGGGCCGGCCCAGTTGACGAACAGGCCGCCCGTGGTGACGGTGATGTCGCCGCCGGCTATGAGCCGTGGCCCGCCGCCGATGCCGATCACCACGTTTCCGTTATCGGTGAGGGTGATGTCGCCGGCGGCGACAAACTTCGCGGCCGCCTCGCCCGCGCTTATCAGCTGCTGAGTATCAGCAACTACCCGATTACCATCAACTAAATAAACTCTTGCCGGTCTCTGGCTGTTATCGATCTTAATGTCGCCGTCGGCATACGCCGTCTTATGGGTGGTGACGCTGCCGGCGCTTACATAGCTTTTTCCCTCCCCACCGTAGAGGTACCAATCGAAGTTTTGGGCCTCGAAATCGCCGGCAACATCAAGACTGTACAGGTAAATCTGGTCATGGACGCCGCCGGGGTCATGCCAGTCGCCGGGAACATGGTAGACAGGCCCCAGGGTAAACATCAGGTCGGGGTAGTTGTCGGCGAGCGCCGCTGTCACCGCCCCGCTTGTGATTTGATTGTCAAATACGCTTTTAAAGTTAAACCGCCTGTGTTGGTTGCGGAAATCCCTGGCTGTCAGGTCGGGAACACTGAACAGCAGGGTATCTTTCTTCAAGTCGTAGAATACCGTACTGCCGGACAAGCCTACCGCATAGATGGAGTTGGCCTTGTAAGGCTGGCCTGCTACCGTGAACAGCACGGTACGCGCCGGCATGTTATCGGTGTAATCGTCTACGTTGTATTGCGTTCCCCCCGCCAGCATCAGGAACAGGCCGTCGGCGCCGAAGGTCTCGGTCGTGTAGGGGAGGATGTTGCGGGAGACCCAGCTGTAATCGTATTTGTTCACCGTTACGCCGGGGCCGCCGTCTTTTACCCGGCCGTAGAACATGTAGGTGGGCGACCAGTAGAAGCCTGGAAACACGCCGCTTGGATATGTGTTCCAGTTGGTGAAGGCCGACCAGCCCGACCAGTAGTCCGTACTGCCTTTAAGCATCTGGGCGTAGGTCAGCGCCGTGCCGGCGGCCGTGCCGGTTCCCACCCCGTTTTGCCGGCCGCTGGATTCACGATTCCAGACGAGGTTGGCGACCGTGCCGCTGTTGCTGCCGATCAGACCGCCGACGCTGCTGTCGGCGCTGCCGATTACCGCCCCCAGGGTATAGGAGGTGGCGAGGCTGCCGCCGGCGTTGTCGCCGACCAGGCCGCCGACTTTGCTGCCCGCGCCGCTGCTTTTTACTAGGGCGAGGCTCATGGTATCGGCGATGCTGCCGCTGTTATAGCCGGCCAGGCCGCCCACGTTGCTGTTCGCGCCGTCGCTGAGGACCTTCGCCACGAGGCCGCTGTCGGCAGGGCCGAAGAAGGCGCTTAGGATACTGCCGCTGTTATAGCCGGCGACGCCGCCCGCGTAGCTGTTCGGGCCCTTGGCGGCGACAACGGCCGCCGCATAAGCCTGGGTGATGGTGCCGGCATTGTCGCCGGCCACGCCGCCGGCTTTGCTGCCCGCCCCTGCGGCGGTCACCGCGCCGGTGTTGTAGACCGTGCCGGTGCTGGCATTACCGGTTTTGACGCCGATGGTGCCGGTATTACGGCCAGCCACGCCGCCTACATAGCTGCCTGCGCCTGTGGTCGTCACCGCGCCGCTGTTGTACACCAGGCCGGCGTTGCTGCCGATGGTGCCGCTGTTCACGCCGGCCACGCCGCCGGCATAGCTGCCGTCGCCTTCGGTCGTCACCGCGCCGGTATTATAAGCTAGGGCGATGGCGCCGGCGTTGACGCCGGCCAGGCCGCCGGCATAGCTGCCCGCGGCGGTTGCCGTTACCGCGCCGGTATTGGCAGCCTGGGCGATGCTGCCGCCGGCCGCGTTGGCGCCGGCGATGCCGCCCGCATAACTGTTCGCGCCGGCGGCATCAACCGTGGCCACGTTGCTGGAACCGGCAATGCTGCCGCTGTTATAGCCGGCCAGGCCGCCCGCATAGCTGTTATCGCCGGTTACCTTCACCGTGCCGCTCACCGCGGCGTTGACGATGCTGCCGCCGTCAACGTAGCCCGCCAGGCCGCCGACGTATTGCTTGGCCGCCCCGCCGGCGACGTTGACGTTGGCCAGGGTCAGGTTGCTGAGCGTCGCGCCCCGGGTATAGCCGAACAACCCGATGGCACCGGCGCCGGAATTGGCGACGGTCAGATTGGTAATGGTGTAATGGTTGCCGTTGAGCGCGCCGGTAAAAGCGCCGGCCGCCGTGCCAATGGGGTTCCAGGCAAGACCAGCCAGGTCAAGGTCGCCGCCCAGCCGGTACTTGCCGCTGAGATGGTTTTGCAGCGCCTGCAGCTGGGTGGACGTATAGAGGGTGATGCTGCCGTCCGGCGTTACCGTCCAGGCCAGCACCGGATCATTGGTGCCGAAACTGACCCAGTTGCCGTTGCTGAGGTCATAGGTGGGAGCGGTAACCGTACCGCTGTTCGCACCAGTTAAGGGTGTGCTGCCGCCACCTGAGCCGTTGACGCTGCCGGCTTTATCCAGATAGCTTTCCGCCACCGTGCCGCTGTTGTCGCCGACGAGGCCGCCGGTCGCGCCGGTGAGACCGGTTACCTTAGCCGCGCTGAAGGCGGTGGCAAGGCTGCCGCTGTTTTTGCCGGCGATGCCGCCGACCTTGCCGCTGCCGCTGACGGCGCCGCCGGTGAAGACATTGTAGATGCTGCCGGCGTTATCGCCGGCCAGAATGCCGACGGCAGTGTTGCCGGCGCCGCCCGCGACCTTGGCGTTAGCCAGTGCCACGTCGTGGATCTTCGCGCCACTGAGCGTAGTGCCGAAGAGGCCGAGGGCGCCGGGGCCGTAATCATGGATATGCAGGTAATTAATGGTATGCCCCCGGCCGTCAAAGCTGCCGCTGAAGTTATTGATTGGGACAAAGCCGACGCCCGGCGCCATGTGGTAGTTGCGCAGGTCGAGGTCGGTGGCCAGCGTGTAGCGGGCCCTGGGGTCCATGGCCATGAGCTGGAGCTGGTGAGCGTTCCGGATGTCGGTGCTGTACTCGGACCGCAGGAAGGGCGTGGTGTAGCCTTCAAGCATGTACCAGGTGTTGTCAAAGTCCCAGCCGGCAAAATTGCTTTTGCGGGCCACCATCTGGGCGGTGGTCAGGCCGGTCAGGCCGGTGTTTTTCCCGCTGTCGGCGCCGATGTCCTTGCTCTGACCGGACCGGCCGGTATCCCAGAAGCTTTGGCGGATGACGCCGCTGTTGCTGCCGGCGAAACCGCCCACATGAGTCTTGGCGCCGCCGTAGCTCACCTTGCCGGTGCTGTAGGAGCGGGAGATGGTTTCCCCGTTGTAGACGGCATTGATCACGGGGGCAGAGTTGACTCCGTAGTCCCATGTGTTCAAGGAGTCGTTACTCGCCCCCACCAGGCCGCCGGCGTGCACGGTGGACTTGGGGTCGGCGCTGTTCACCGTCACCGCGCCGGTGCTGTAGGATTGGTCGATGCTGCCGCCCTGGTTCAGCCCCACCAGGCCGCCGGCGTAGATCGTCGAGTGCTGGACGCCGTCCTTACCGGTATTGATAACCGTGACCGGTCCGCTGCTGTAGCTGTTGCGGACAAAGTTGCTGTCGGTGCTGGTCACCACCACCCCGGATTGGTGACCCCCCGGTTTATCGATGGTATTCAGCTCACTGTTGTAAACCAGCTGGCCGATCAGGCCGCCGGCCGCAACGCCGTCGGGGGAGTTGCCCGGCAATATTTTCACTTCTTCTAAGAGGCCGCCGCCGGGCGAACCGCCGTCGTTGAAGCCCCGGGCGGTCACCGCCGCCTCGCTGGCGGAATTGAGGACGCTGTCCCGGCTGCCCCGCCGGCCCTCGTAAACCATACCGGCCAGGCCGCCCACGGCATTGGCGTTGATGCCGGTCACCCTGCCGGTCACATAGACGTTGTCGATGGTAGCCGAGTAGGCCAAGCCCGTCAGGCCGCCCACATTAAACGAGTCCATTCTGCGGCCGCGGCTGGCCTGCGACCGCGGCTTACTGGTCTCGAACAGGTTGCTGCCTGTGATATCCACATTGGTCAGGCTCAGGTTGCGGACCACGCCGCCCTCGCCGATCATCCCGAACAGCCCGACCGACCGAGCGTCGCCATCGATAGTCCGGCTGTAATTGATATACAGGTTGTCGATGGTATGTCCTTTGCCGTCGAAACTCCCCGTGAACGCCACGTAGGTGTCAGGGCTGGTGAAGCCTCTGCCGATCGGGATAAAGCCCTGGCCGTTGTTCCAGGTTTTGGTCATCGCCAGGTCGATGTCGTTGGCCAGGCTGAAGTTCTGGTCCAGAAAGCTGGTGCAAAGACCTATCGCCTGCAGCATGTAGGCGTCGGTGAGCTGATAAGGTTTGCTGCTGCTGCCGTCGCCGTCCTTGACGCGGACGAAGGAACTGGTGGCTGCTACTGAGAAATTTTTGGCCGAAAAACCCGGCAGTATGCCGCCGGCCATGTCGGTACCCTTCTGCAGCCAGTTGCCACGTTGGAGATAGAAGGTGTCGACGTCGATGGCCGCCGGAGAATTGATCGTAGTACTGGTGCTGCCGAAAATCGTCAGCCCGCCCCTGCTGGCGGTGATGGGCGCGTTGATGTTTATCGTGCTGTTAGCGACCGAGGTTCTCAGCGTCAGGGTGTTCGGACTGGTCCAGCTCACCGCGTCGTTGACGAAAATGCTGCCTGTGCCGTTGGGGTTCACTTTGCCCTGATTGGAGTTAATAGTCACATTGTTGCCCGCGAGGTTTTTCGCCAGCGTTGCCCCGGTGATGTCACCGCCCGCCGCCGCGATGGTGAAGTCGGCCGGGTCAAGTAGCCAGTTGCCGGTTTTGCCTCTGGACGCCAGCGTGGTAACCCGGGCGCTGTCGCCGACTTTCAGCGTCTGGTGACCCGAGGTCTCGACCTCGCCGCCGTCGCCGCCGTTCGCGCCGCCTTTGGCGCTGATGGTGCCGTTGAACACCGTCTTGTCGTCGGCCCACACCACTACCTTGCCGCCGTTGCCGGTATTAATCGCGTCGGCGGTGATGGTCGCGCCCTGTTCCATCGTGGTGTTGGCGGCGTTGTGCTCCGGGCCTTTGCCCTGGTAGCTGCCGCCAATTAAGGCCGTGCCGCCGCCGGTATAACCGGACACATCGATATGGGTCCCCTTAGCGAGCTGTACCGTCTCACCCAGCACCTTGACCGTACCGCCGGTCTGCCCGGCCGCCCGGCCCGAGGCATCGAGCGTGCCGCTGTTCACGACTCTACCGCTCACGCCGCCGTCGAGACGGATAACGCCGTTCTTGTTCTCAATGCTGCGGGCCTGGATAATGCCGCTGTTGTTGACCACCGTGCCGGCCAGGTCCTTGGCCGCCCGGCCGGTCATGATCACTTGTCCGCCGTCGGCCTGGATGAGTTGATGATTGGCTACGCTGGCGTTTACCGCCGTCGCATCCACCGCCAGATTCAAGAGGCCGTCGCCGTTCATATCCAGCGTCACCGCCTTACCGGCGCCTAACGCTACCGTGCCCTGGCGGGCTACGAGGATGCCCTCATTTTTCACCTGCGGTCCCATTAACGCAATGTAGCCGCCGTTCCTGGCGGTGATGGTGCCTTGGTTGATCACGGCGCCGCTGTTGTCGCGGCCGCTGAATTTATAGTTGCCGGCCAAGAAATCACTGTCGGCGATGTTCAGGCTGGAGGTGACCAGGCTGCCTACATTCACCTGCGAACTCTTACTGAACAGCGTACCGCTCTCGTTGACTAAAAATAAGCCGCCGCTGGCGTTGACATGACCATAGATAGCCGACGGGTGCCCTCCGGTCACTTTCCACAGAGCGATATCGTTAAACCCCTGCTTGAGATTCAGAGTTTCGTTGGGATTGATGACAAAGGTGTCCGAGTTGACGATCAGTTTGCGCGAGCTCTGGTTGACGTTCATGGTATCCGGCGTCTGGGTAATGGTTGCCGTGCCGTTTACAATGACCGTGTTCGTCGGCAAGGCCAACGCGGTACCTGCGGAACTGATCATAATCCCTGCCGCCATGAGTGGCGGCAACAGGTGCTTGGCAGCCGTTTTCCAAGCGGGGCTGCCGACTATGCTAAGACTTTTCTTCTGGCGCTCCCAGTTGCGCCGCCATTTTCTCTGCATGTCCTTTCCCTCCTCTAAAAATACTGAGTGCCCATAAGCCACCAGCGGCCGTTCTTATCCGGCGCCGCCGTGTCCTCTTTGGCCCCGATCTTTCTGGCGTAATCGAGTCGTACAGTATAGTCTTTATGAATATTGGCAATCAGGCCCAGTCCGGCGCTGCTGAGCGAAAGACTGTTCTCGCCCGATCCCGGCCAAGGGTTTTTATGCACCGTAACCTGTCCGTGATCAATAAACGCTGCCAGCTGCAGCGACGGAATCGACCGCGTCGGCAGATTCCAGCGCAGTTCGCCAGTCAGGATGTAGCCTTGATCCCCCGCTGCTTCTCCTTCCGCATAGGCTCTGACGCCGCTCGCCCCACCCAGATACAGCTTCTGCGACGAATCCAGGTTCTTGCTGGCGGCTTGTCCGTTCACGCTGAATAAAAAGCTCAGCCGGTCGCTCAAAAGCTGCTGGCGGCTAAAGCCCAAATTGATTTTTGTATACCGACCGGCGGTTTTGGATGTATTCCGGTCGATGGTTTCCGCCGGCTCGCCGAAAATACTCCGGCCGCCTTTAAAGGACAAATTGCCGGTGGCAATACTCAGATCATACGTATTAAAGCCTGCGGCATCCCGGCTGGCGCCATGTAAGCCCACGGAGAAGACGTTGTCCCGTTTGTCGCTCATTTTGATGCCGAAGCCGTTGTCAGCCAGTTGACGCATATCATAGCCGATCTGGGCGAACAGATTGGTGTCGCGCGAGCGGATAATCGGGTAGCTCGCAAAGATACCGGCCACCTTGGAATCGCCATCGAATTCCAGGGCTTCAAATTCTTTGCCCAGCTTGTAGTGCATGGTCGAGTAGCTAAACCCTACCCGGGCGCCGTCTTTGCCAACCGGCAGGAGATACTGAACAGCGGCATTGTTCAGCCCGCCGCCCGAATAGGTATCGTCAAAGCTGAGCACATCTCCCTGGCCGCTGATATTGTTGAAGTCCACCGACACCCGGCCGCGGCCCTGGCCGGTATAGTAGTTGCCGTGGTTGTTTAGGGAAAAGGTGCCGCCCATTTCGTGGCTGTCGGTGATCTCAACGATGAGGGTGGTGGTGCCGCTGGCCTGGCCTGGCGCCAGGGTGGCCTTGATGCTGACACCGCTGGTGTCGCTCATCAGGAGCAGTGCTCTTTCCAGGACATCTTTTTTAACATAGTCGCCGGTTTTAATATTGCTGAGCCAATTCTTCACGATCTCGGTCGACAACCGCGACTGGTTGCGAATATCGATGCTCTCGTACTTACCCGGCACCACGATGATTTCCAGCGTGCCTTCCGCTACATCCTGCGCCGGTAGATAGGCGTTTGCTACCAGATACCCCGCCTTGCGGAAGTGCTCGGCAATTTTCTGGGCGACTGCCTGCAATTCGGCCAAGGTCAGGTCCTTATCGACCGAATCCTTGACCAGTTCTTGCAGCTCTTCCTGCTTATAAATATCCTGGCCGGTAATGCGGAAGGCTTCGACATGGATGCGCGGGCCCTCTTCCTGGGGCCCGGCCGGCGGCTCTTCCCGCTTGACTTCAATCTCGACGTTATTTTTTTCCGGTCCTCTGACGGGCGGCTGTTCTACACTGTGCTGGATTCCCCCCACGTCCGCTCCCGGCGGCCGGGTCACATCCGTCGGCGGCGCCGCCAGGACCGGCGAAGCCGAGCAGACCGTGGCCAGTGCCAGCACCAGGCCGAGGCATTTCTTGCCGTAAGGCAACTTTTTCCGTGCCATATTCTCATCCTCTCTCCTGAATAAACCGTATAAGAATTGTTATCTGACATTTAAAGCCTGTTTTATTTTATAATTCCGGTACTAACTCGGTATTTTGTTAAGCATCTTTATCCTTCTGCTCATCCATGCTCTGGTCTCCCGCTTCTTGGTTCAACGCCTGTATGAATGGCTGCTCTTCACCGGGCTCAGTTTTTTTTAAAACAGCCTCGTCGTTATCCTGGCTTTTATGCAACACACCGGCCGCCACCAATTGCTTTACGATATTGTCCTGCACCGCCAGGGACTGAACAAAGCCCTCCAGCGGCATGATAATGCGCCGGCTGATATCGGCCACCGGCTGGTCGTTGTCGCTTTTCAGATGTGGCTGCAGCGTCAGCAGGTCGATACGGACCAGATGGCCGGTGACGTGAATGGCGCTGACGCCGTCAGCGAAAATTTCCTGGTTCATGATATTCCTCCTTTATGTTTTCAATCCGGCGGTCTGCTTCTGCCGAAACATGGCATAACCCGCCTAACAGCAAGCCAAATGTTGTACCGATTGCTAGAAGAACGTAGTCCTTAAGAATCTCAAAAAGCCCAGGGTCTCCTCCCTTATTTTTCAGATAAATAAACTTCTCTGGCCGTAATGGGAGCTGGGTCTCCCGTGCAGAAACGGTTATTGCTGCTTCATCTTTTGACAACGAACCGTAAAGCAGATCTGTTTCTCAAGTTTCTCGACTAATTCTTGCTGGCTGGCGGGCGAAACACGGTCCCACTGCACCGTGCCGATTGCTTCTTCGATGATTTGCCGGATTTGATACGGTTGATACCCTAACTGCTTAAGTTGCTGAATGCGTGTTTCCAGCTTTTTCTGAAGGGCCATATAATGATCACCCTCTTTCCCATCCGGCAGCTTATCGCAACTTTTTCAGCACGTCTTCGGTAATATCCACGCCACCGTACACAACAACACTTTTTGCTACAACGACCGTCAGTCCTTTGGCGTTCGCCACTTCCTTGACGGCAGCGTCAATCTTGTCAGCGATGGCTTTTAACAGCTCCTGCTGTTTTTGCCCTACCCGCTGCTGGAGCTGTGCTCTCAGGTCCTGCCTTTCCTTGTCGTCCAGGCCGGCCGCTTTGGCGTCAAATTCCTTTTGGGCCGCTTCCGCCTCGGCTTTGATGGTTTCATTGGCTTTTGGCGTATCCGGATGCTGATTGACCAGTAGACCGAGATCGACGACGCCGACGGCTGCCTTATCCGGTGCGGCGGCGTGCGCCTTGCTCGGCACAGCCGTCCCCATCCCGGTAACGGTAAACAAAACCAAAATAGCCAATGCGATATTGGCTATTCTTTTCTTAATAAACTGGATCATGCCATTTCCTCTTTTCCGCCCTTGGCGGGCATTTATGGATTGCTTCTCACCCGCCGGAGGACGGACTTACGGCCACCGCCACGCTGATGACGCCGCTTTTGCGCGTGGCGTCAAGCACTTCCACCACCCGGCCGTGCTCTACGCCTTTATCGGCGTTGATGACCACCGACGGCTTTTTGCCGCTGCCTTTTACCTGGCTCAGTCGCGCCGGTATTTCCGCCGCCGACCCAATCGCTTCTTTTTCATAGAACAGCTTGCCGTCCTGGGTCAGGGTCAGCGTGATCACCTGTTTGATTTCATCCTGACCGCTGGCCGCATGCGGCAGGTTGACCGGCAGGCCGTGCTGCTGGATCATAGAAAGGCTGGCCAGCATGAAAAATACCAGGAGAAAAAACATGGTGTCAATCATCGGGATAATCTCGATCCGGGCTTTCTTCATCGGTTGACGTGTTATTTTCATCATCGTCCCCCCTTGCTACTCTTTCACCAGGATCATTTCCAGCTCTGTGGCGCACTGTTCCATGATTTCGCTTTCCCGTTCCACCCGGGACATAAAATAGTTATACGGGATCAGGGTCGTTACCGCTACGCCAATGCCAGTTGCGGTAGCAATCAATGCTTCCGCCACACCGCCGGTTACGGCGTGCGGCGAGCCCCCGCCGCTAACCGTGGCCATGATCTGGAAAGAATCGACCATCCCGATAATGGTGCCTAATAGGCCTAAAAGCGGGGAAAGGGTGATAATGGTGTCCAGGGTCGGCAATCCCCGCTTGAGGGTGGCATACTGAGTGATGCCCGCCGCTTCCATCGCTTTGGCCGGAGCGGCCGGATTGGCGATGCCGGCCGCCAACACTTTCAGCACCGGCAAATGAGAACGGTTCGCCACTTCCTGTCCGTCCCGGAGTTTTCCTTTACTAACGAGGTCCATTACTTGTTCTACCGCTTTGGTCGCACCTAAGCGCCGGAAATACAAGAAGCGTTCAATAATAATTGTCAGGGAGATAAGCGAGCATAAGGCCAATGGCAGCATCACCCAGCCGCCTTTTACCAGTGTTTCAATCATTGATAATCCTTCCTTTCGTTTCAGTTAATAAAATAAAGAGTAAAAGAAGTTCTATACAGCGTCTTTCAGGTCAAAATTGACCCGGATATTGCGGACGCTGCTGACAGGTATGCCGTTTTCATCGCGCTCCGGTGAATACTGCCTGGCCGCCGCGGCCGCTACCGCCGCCTCTTTCACGTCGTCGCGCTCGCTTTCCAGTACGGACAGCACGGTAACCGATCCATCGGTGTTGATGCGGATCTTAACCACTACGCTTCCTTCCCAGCCATCTTTTTTGGCCGCTGGTGGATAGGCCGGCTTCGGGGCATACACCACCGTGGCACTGGCAGCAGCGCTGCCGCCTCCGGCATTGCCTCCTCTCACCGCCGGGATCCCCGTCACGCGAGGAATCCCGGTCATTCTCGGTGTCCCGGTTCCTTTCCCGGACCGTAAGGCTACGGAACCGGGCTGTCCTGCTTCGCCGGGCAAAGCCTCTGCCTGCGGTGCCGGCTCGGTTTCACCAACCATCGGCGCATTGGCCGGCTGGTTTTGCAGTTGGTCCTGCGTCGCTTCCGGCTGGGACGGCAGTTCCGTCTTGGCCTCGGGCTCAGCAGGCGGTATCTGGGTTTGCTGTTCGGGAGGAACAGGCAGAATTTCCACTTCGGCCAGATCTTTGGCCCGCTCGACCGGCGCGGCCGGCGGTATGGCGAGGAAGGCGGCAATCAGCAGGGCGTGCAGGATTATGGATAGCATGGATGATTTGCCATAGGTGCTGTTTACCAGCAATGTCAATGTTGTTCACCCCCTTCCTCGGAATTGATTATTCTTCCGGTGCTTCGAGAAGAGTAAAGCACCGGTTGGAAACCTCCTGCCGACAGATTACGGTCCTCCTTTTGCTGCTAGAGTTCTTGGAGCAAAGTGTCGACGAAGGCGATTTCACTTTGTATATGTAAAAGCGGGTGTCTGAACATCGCCTGCAAATTGAGCGGCAGTGCTTGCCCGCCTTGTTCTTTGAACGTGGTATTGACGCGTTTAGCTGTCTCCGCCAAAAAAATTTTTCTTTGTTCCAGCGCCGCCACGACTTCTTCGGTGGCCACCAACGGGATGGCCGCAAACGCCAAATCGAAGCGGTAATCGCGTTCCCGGGAAGAGGACAGCGCTGCCAGAATTTCCTCCTGCAATAATTTTTTGCCGGCCGCGGTGATCGAGAATTTCCTGGGCAAAGGACCTTTGCTGCCATACTTGGCGGTATCGAGATAGGAGCTGATCAGTCGTTTTTTGCCAAGCTTTGTCAGACCCGTATAGATGGAAGTAGTACCGATATCGGCCCACTCCCGGTAGCCGCGCTCCTTAATCCACTGGTCGATGTCATAACCGGAAACCTCCTGCCGCTCATAAATGATCTGCAAAATGATAAATTCAGTATTTGTGAGCCTCATCGTATTTCTTCACCGCCCATTACAGTAATATTTCGCTTTATAGAATATTACTTTTATGTAATATTAAAATAAAAACTACGGCCACTTCACACAGCGAGTTGCCAAAAATAAATTAGGCAAATATCGCAGCCGAACTTACACAATTACTCTTGTGTTACATTCGGAAAAGAGCAGAAGCCGGCTACTGGTCTTCCAGCAGGAAATAACCTAGTTCCATTTCGTTCGGTTATCGACAGGTCGTTATAAATCAAAATATTTCACAAAATCCAATATTACTTATATGTAATATTGCAATAGAAATATATCCCTTTTATGACAAACTTTTCCTTAGTGCTTAGTGTAAAACATTATCTGCCAACAATCAAGACCCTAAAAGAAAGCTTAACTCACAATTTACATGCTTTTAATAATTCGATCATCACTACTAGGAGAATGATTCAATGCCGGTACGTCTTCCATCTTCCTATTTCTTGCCCGTTGGGTGCGTTTATGCTCTCTTTCTGCATTTTTGAACGAATTGCAAAATGTACTATATGCAGTAAAAAACTGAAAACGGGGGGACACAGGAAAACAGGGGGACAGGGACAGTGTTTTTGATGGATTAATCCAAACACTTGGAGACGATTGAGTTGATGGGTGAATTCGGAGATTAACATTAAGTTTTAGGCAAGTAAGTATGGTTGCAGTGACGTCGGAAATGTTGCCGGCAGCGCTTTTTTCTTCTTGCATATAATATAACTTCAGTGTAATATTATATAGTAAATCAATCAAAGATTGGAAAGGTTGTCTATGGAACTTACCAACGCTGAATTCGTGCTATTGCAAATTGTTTGCGACCGGACTACGGTGTCCGGTTATGAAATCAATCAGTTGATCAAGGATTGCGGCTACAGGGATTGGGCCGAACTGGGAACCACTTCCATTTATGTTGGCTTGAATAAATTAGGTAAAAAGAAGTTGGTAAATTCCTATATTGATACGGATAAACAAGGTCGAGGCCCTGTACCGAGAAAGTTTGAGATTACTGCCGAGGGCAGAGCCGTGTTACAGCAAGAAACTATCGAGGCCCTGTCGTCGACCAGAGAGAGGGATTTCCGCTTCGACTTGGCACTTGCAGCCATTCCTTTTGTGGATAAAGATGCAGTGGTGGCTGCTCTGCAACAAAGAATAAGCCTGTTGACGGAAGTGGCGAACGATTACTGGCATAAGCTGGAAGCTCTTAAGAAAAGACGGGTGCCAGTTAATTTACAGGCGTTGTATCAGCATCCGCTGGTATTAATCAAAAATGAAATTGAATTCATGGATAACTTAATCGAGAATTTATCCGACGATTAATCTTCAGATGGGTTTAAAGCCCCACCTGAAGCTAGTTTACTTTATGAAAAAGGAACCCGGAAGTCGCCTGACAAAGATCCTACACCTAAGTGTTTTTTCATATAGCACACAGGAAAAGGAAGATGCGAAAAATATTTCGTTTCAAACTCAGTAAAACCTAATTCACAGTACCAAGACTTTAAAGTCTCATTCGTGCCAAGAACACTGATTAAAAGTTCTCTCCCGTTCTGATTAATAACATAATCCGATGCATACTTAACAATCTGTCGTCCATAGCCTTTATGCCGTTGTTCCGGTAATACTGCCAATCGCTCCATATAAAATTCATTGGCATTATTTTTTTCAATTGCAACGAATCCAATCTGTACAGACGCACAAAATACCCCAAACATTGCAATTCCTTTTGTTTGCATCTTCCTCAAATGTTTTAATTCAATAAATACAGGATTAGTAGGAGCATTCTCTCGAGTAAGACCAAATTGTTCCGCTACGGTAGAAAAGGATTTACGTATAATATTTACACTGTCTATCAAATTCGCTTCGGTCACAACTGGTTCAAAACTTAAATTCATACAAACACCACACCTACTTATATCGAGAATCTCAAAATTCTGACTGCCGTTTTGCTAAAAACCTTAAAGATACTTTTTTTCCTATGACTGCCTCTAGTCCCGGCAATAAAAAACGCAGAATTTCATCGGCAAAGACAGCGGCTGATGGTTTTCGCCCCTTAGCATTCCAAAGATACGCCGCACTATAGATTGCCTGGCTCACCATGACCGCCGCCCATTGTATGCTTTCCTCCTCTTCCGGTTTGCCTGCCCGTTTAACCAGCCAGTTGGACACCATTTGCTCCAACTGGCTTTTTACTTTCATTTCGATAAGGGGGAAAACGGCTTGCGCTGTACGCTTGCAGCTTGTGCTTAATTTTTCATGATACCTGCACACGGCAATAATTAAACTTCGCAGTGCCTCCGGTGTCAGTTCTTCCTGCGACTGAAGTTGTTGGTATACAGCCGTCATAAATGTATCCTCAACAATCAATTCCATTAACGCATACTTATCAGCAAAATGAGCATAGAACGTTCCCCTGTTGATTGCAGCCCGTTCCGTAATATCGCGGATGGTAATATCATTAAATTTTTTCTCCTTACTCAGTGAATGGAACGCATCCCGGATTAACCGACGCGTCCGGATAACCCTCGGATCATTCTCTTTGCAACGCGCTGTCATGGCTTTCACCTTTTCCTATACGATATTTAACGTTAACCAATATTTACTCATTACTGTTGGTTAACCGACATTCCCGTCATTTTATCGATTGCCAGGTACTCTTTCAGTCATTATTATAATAAATAGTTGCAACGTATACAACGCGATGTGGCAGTATGCATGTATACACATAATTTGAAATCGGGAGTGATCCCGTGACATTGTTATTTGATTAAAATCTAGCGTTAGTATAGAAAGCCACAGCAAAATAATATTACTAAAAAAACAAAAGAAAGTGTGATGGAATTGAAAGTGATTGCTTTTAACGGAAGTCCAAGAATTAATGGAAATACAAAACAAAGCCTGGAAATTGTTTTAGCAGAATTAAAAAATGAAGGCATTGAGACGGAAATTATCCAATTGGGAGGGCGTAAAGTTTTCGGGTGTCTTGCTTGTGGAAAGTGCTTGGAAACAAAGAATAACCGCTGTATACGCCAGGACGATGAAATGAATATTTTTATCCAGAAAATGATCGAGGCGGATGGAATTATCATTGGTTCTCCCACTTATTGTAGTAACGTGTCTACAGAAGTAAAGGCACTCATCGATCGCTGTGGATTTGTATCAAAGGCTAATGGCGGCATGCTCAAAGGTAAAGTCGGAGCTGCAGTGGTTTCTGTTCGTCGAGCTGGAGCAACTTTTACTTACTCTGCAATTAATTTTTTCTTCGGCACTTCCGAGATGGTTATACCGTCTTCTAGCTACTGGAACATGACGTTATCCCTTAATCCGGGCGATGTCCAAAAGGATGAAGAAGGTATACAAACATTTCAAACTTTGGGTAAAAATATGGCGAGCCTGTTAAAGCAGTTAAAAGGTTAATGTAGAGTAAATGACACCATTTATATTTTCCTATTTTTTGTTTTCCGGCTGAAGCTACAAAGCTCCTGCCAAATTCATACAAAATTTAGCAGGAGTTTCCTTATTTGGCAGGACATATAGGAACGTTCCTCGTTCTTATTATTTTTCTACCTTATCAAAAATAATAGTTTGTCCTGTATCTCCATGTTCTTCACCATGCGTATAGCCAACAACTGAGAAATATTCCGCCAATTTTCTAGCTATCAATTCATAATTGGGGTCTTTTTTCCTTATACAAGATGATAAGTGTACAACCTCTACTCCTTTTTTCAATAGTGTTGCAATTTTCTTTTCCATATCACCACCATTATGGGTAAAAGCAACTAATTCTAAATCGTTTTGCCCTGCATAGCGGGCAAAAGAATCAATTCTTTGAAAAAATGCGTTTAAACACCCACCTCCCGAACATCGCATCATAGTTTCCTCACGCACGATAATTGCTATCTTCATACTGTACACCTCTTAATCTATTGTTATATACAAAAAAATCCGCCCCAACTTCATGTCTAGGCAAACACTCATCAAACGGCTAATTATAATAACCAAAATAACTATCACTGACAGCCTAATTTTCCAAGGAGGCAGATATCGCCCTCTCCTGTTCCTCGATGTCATCATCCGTAAAAATTATGGTAATCTGCTCCCCTACCGCTTCACAGCATGTGCCCTTCTCCGAATAAGGGCATAATCCTATTTCAATATGGATACTATCTACTTCTAATATGGTATAAAAAGACGGCCATTTATGTTGCATGGGCAACATTTTTTGTCAGTAAACTTCATTATTATTTAGTTAGTACGAAGGAATACAGATACGGCTTTCAAATAACAGGGAGGGAACCATAACGAACCGATATTTTTCTCAAAGAAACTCTGCATCTTAAACCTGTAAAAGAGTTAAGCCTTCTGTATGTTCATGCGACGCACAGAAGACTCAATTTATGCTCTTATTTTAGCAAGCGAAATGTATTTTTTTCAAAATCAAGTAAACCGTCCTCTTTCATCTTACATAATTCACGGGTAAGCGCGCTTCTATCAGCACATAAATAATCTGCCAATTCAAGCCGTCCGATAGGAAGCTCAAAATATTTGCAATTGCTTAATTGTGCCTGCAAAGACAAATAAGTCATAATTTTTTCGCGCAATGTTTTTTTTGATATCACTTCTAATTTTTCCATCAACTGTATATTCTTATTTGCAATCAGCCTGACCATGTTCTCAATCAGGAACTGATGAAATATGCAAGCCTTTGAGCAAGAGTGCATAACCTGATCAAACGGCAAAAATAAAATCCTTGCGTTCGCTGCAGCGAAAAAAGTTACGGTCGAAGCATTTCTATTTCCACAGACAAAAGTTTCGCCGAATAATTCCGTCTTTTTTATAAAAACAAGTATAGTCTTATTCCCCCACAAATCTTCTTTGATCATATGCACCGTACCATCTAAAACGATACCGACACATTTCATGGGCTCACTGGAAAACGATATGAACTCGCCTTTATTGTATGTTTTTACATAACTGCCAATACAGCCGAGCATAACTTCAAAGTCCTCTTCTTGTATACCCGCGAAAAGCGGCAAACCGCAGATTGCGCTAATATACTCTCTCATGCTACCACCTCAAGGTAATTATAACGAAACAACACACATGTTGCAACCGCAACATGTGCATCATTACCCAACGCGGCTTACTTGAAGCAGGGACAAAATCCTCAGGGACGGTTCCTTCGCTTCTTCAACGTATTACATTGCAAGGTGTCAAGGGGACGGGGTTCCGACACTCAAAAGCCTTTCCATAATCTATCCTCTTCGTTTTGGAAATCATCCACATAATATACACTCGTACTACCGCATTTAGGACAACATTCTAAATATCCACCGTCGCCTATAGGTTTCAGTATTGCTCCCTCTGTATTAAACACTTTTCCACATTTGGTACATTTCACAACTGCCATTTTTATTTCTCCTTCCGGCTATATATAAGCATGTTTTGGTTTTAAACAATCAAATAAAACGTTAAACCCCAAAATAGTCTCCGCTAATTCTTTATCAGCCTCGGACATTCCCTTTTTAAAAACGTCAGATGCACGTTCTGAAGACTTTTCTTCCTGAATTGCATTCTTTTTCATTTCCATAAATCTTTTTCAATAGGTGCAATAATCGAATGTGCAACTCCCTCTCGTGGCTGTGCCATCCAATTGGCAACCGTATCGCGCCACTTTAGATAATGGGCTGTTTTTTTATGCGCTGCTGCAGCTTCTTCTGTTAAATAGGCTTCATACAAGAAAAATCTTGTTTCATCCGTATTACATTGAAGTACATCAAAACGAAGATTTCTTTCTTCTTTAATAGAGTTTTTGTGGTTTTCCAGTGTAGCTTCAATAAACTTAGCGATGAATTCTTTCTTTACATACACAGTAACACAGGTAACAATCATATAGATCCCTCTCTTATTTGCATTTATTTGATTTAAACAAGGAGACAGGCGGCTGTTTCTCAAAACAAGGTCGTCTATCTCCGGGGACAGTTTCATTGTCCCAAATCGTCCGGTCGATTACACTTTTTGATATTCCACCATGTTCCATAGACGGCATTATTAACACTATATATTTTCCTATTTTTTATTTTCCGGCTAAAACTATAAAACTCCTGCCAACCCCATACAGAATTTGGCAGGAGTTTCCTTCTGTGAAATGTTTCAAAGACTACGGTTTTCTTTCAGACTGCACGGGACGGGGTTGTCGACAACTTCACGCAGGTTGCCCTCCTTTACGGTAAATACGTTGTCAATAACTCAGTCCCCTTAGACATGGTAAAAATTAGTTAGGTACTGTTTTAAGATTTCTAATCCGCTTCTCAGCTCATTTAATGAATTTGTAGACGATAGTGCAATACGCAGATACTGGTCGGCTGGAGCGTGCCCGCTAAGAAAACGATTGGAATGAAACACCCGAATGCCAGCCTGCTCCAATTCAGTCACCATCTTCTCTTCAGTACAATGTCCTTGAATTGGCAGCCAACGGTAAAAACTGAGAGGATGACCGGCAGGACCCTTTTGCGGAAAGTATTCTTCATATAGAACATTAGCCGACTGCGCTAACTGCTTCTTGTAGGAAATAATCTCAAAAGCCTTGCCTGACAGGATGAGTTCGGTGATAATCTCCGCATCCAGCGAAGAGGTCTTAACATTGATATTGAAAATGGCTTGCAAAATCTTTTGGCGCAAGGATTCGCCAAATACCATATAGGCAACTCGCAACCCTGAACAGATGGATTTGGAAGTACCGCTGATGTAGACGGTTTGCTCCGGAAGCAGTTCATACATAGGTTGCTTGTAATCGGGGTCAATTCCCGCAGTCAAAAACGCATGAATATCATCCTCCAGCAATATTAGACGATGCTTGCGGATGACAGCCGCCAACTCGCGTTTGCGTAAATCGGAAATCATCATCGTGGTCGGATTGCTGCAAGAAGGCATGAGAAAAATACCATGAATATCCGTTTGACAACAGTGATTTTCCAGTTCTTCCGGCAACATGCCAAATTGATCTCCGGGTATGGGCACTAACTTAATGTGAAGCATCTTAGCAAGTTCAATAAAGTTAGCATAGGTGTATATATCGGTCGCAATGCGGTTGCCCGGCTCGAATAAGGCAACCAGTGCAATGGCCAAGGCATTCTGCGAACCGGAAACAATCGCCATGTGATCTGCATCAGCTCGGATACCAAACGAGGCCATCCAGTTTAATCCCGCTTTTTTTTGATGGGGAATGCCGGTCGGATCGTTATAATTTAACAGCTTGTCCAAATAACTTTTATCAGTGACCTTTTTAACGCTCTCTGCCACTATTTCATTGCTTTGCTCAAAGGACGCAACAAAAGCAAGATCAATGCATTCACTGGGGATTTTGTCCCTAGAAATGGTGATAGAACGGGCCGCGTTAGGAGAGACAAATGTGCCGCTGCCGGTAACAGCATAAATTAACCCTTTAGCCATACATAAGCGATAAGCCCGGGTGATGGTTGTAAAGTTTATATCGAGAAAATCGGCCAGTTCCCGTTGCGGGGGCAGCTTCGTACCAGGCGCTAGCAGGCCGTTCGTAATTTCCTGTTCTAATAAGGAAGCGATTGACAAATAGAACGGACGCTTCAAAGCCTTCCTGTCCGGCTTCCATGACATTGGGAAATTATCAAATGAATTGACCGGCATACCGCACCTCCAGAATTGTAATACATACAATTATATCATTGATTGTATGTATTTGTAATGGTAAAATCGTATAAAATCATTATGTCGTTAGGAGACAAGAACATATGCAAAATAAAAATCAAATTGTGATTGCATTTCGTGCGGCTTTTCCGTACACAGTGCCAATCTTGGCAGGCTTTTTATTTTTGGGTATAGCCTATGGGATTTTTATGAATTCTTTAGGCTTCAACGCTATGTATCCTATATTGATGAGTCTGCTAATCTTTGCGGGCTCCATGGAATTTGTTGCGGCAAATCTATTGCTCGGAGCATTCGATCCGCTAAACGCATTATTTCTCACGTTGATGGTGAATGCACGCCATTTATTTTATGGCATTTCCATGCTGGATAAGTACAAGGGCACCGGGAAGAAAAAGTTCTATCTGATTTTCGGACTTTGCGATGAATCTTTTTCGATCAATTGCACGGCTAATATTCCGGAAGGTGTGGACAAGGGCTGGTTTATGTTCTTTGTCACTTTACTCAATCATTGCTATTGGGTTTTGGGAGCTACGATTGGCGGCGTCTTTGGCTCTCTTGTTCAGTTCAACACCGAAGGGCTTGAGTTCGTTATGACAGCCCTCTTCGTAGTCATATTTATCGAGCAGTGGATGAAAGAAAAAGAGCACTACAGTGCTCTTGTGGGGCTTGGACTTTCGCTTGCCTGCCTTGTTGTTTTCAGTGGCGAAAATTTTATCATACCTGCTATGGCTGCGATCTTAGGAACACTCACCGCCCTTAGAAAGCCACTGGAGAAAGAAGGTGCTATTGCCTCGCTATGACGTTAACACAACAGCTTATCACAATTGCTATGGTAGTCTTAGGAACAATGCTTACAAGATTTCTTGCCTTTGCCGCTTTCCCCCCCGGCCGGCCTACACCCAAATATATACAATTTCTTGGCGCGGTACTGCCTTCGGCAGTGCTGGGGCTTCTGGTAATTTTTTGTTTTAAGAATGTGAAATTCCATTCCGGCAATCATGGTATCCCCGAAGTCATGGCCACAGCTGTAGTGACACTGCTGCACATTTGGAAAAAAAACATGCTTCTTTCCATCGCCGGAGGCACAATGGTCTATATGCTTTTGATGCAAGCAGTCTTTTAACGAATGTTGCAGTCACGGCAGCATAAACGCTGTATATCGGCAGATAAGGAGTTGTAAAATGAAAGTTTGTATTCTCATGGATTTTCCACGTTTATTACATTTTCTATTAGCGTTTGTTACTGCCCATTTGTTACAGCAACGGTTCTTGCCCTGAATTCAGGGCAAGAACCGTCACTATTACAACTAGGGGTACGAGGACAGGAATTTCCATTACTTCATTGACGCAGTTACTTCTAATTGCTATAGTTACTATAAAATACAAAGTTAGGTGGCTTTAGTATGAAATATGAACCCAAAATAGAGAAAGAGATTATGTGTCCTCTCGAATACGGGCTTGACATCTTTGGTGGCAAGTGGAAATCAAGAATCATCTGTGTTCTGTCTGCCAATAGTGTTATGCGTTACAATGAAATTAGAAAAGAGCTTGGCGATATAACTGATGCCGTGCTCGCTGCTATGTTAAAGGGGCTTATTGCAGATGAATTGATTAGCCGAAAGCAGTATAATGAAATACCGCCAAAGGTGGAATATTCTTTGACGGAAAAGGGGAAGTCCGTATTGCCCATTCTTCAGAACATCTGCCTTTGGTCACGGCAACAGACAAAAGATCAATTAGAGAAAAAACTCCCGCCCTGTAAGACGTGTGACCAGCTGTTATAGTGCCGTTACTATGAAAATTATTAGTTACTTATAAAATTACTAATATATTTGCTCTTCCAAGTTGCTTTGTTATACTTTGATTGTGGTTAAACCATAAACATAGTATATGGAGGGAATAATATGAGTGTAAAAGCATACTTGGAAATTACGATGGTCATTAGCAATGCCAATCGTCCGGCGGCAGCAAAGGTCTATACAGACTATCGGCAGCCTTTCTTAAGCCAAATCAAAGGAGCGCAGACTAAAGAACTTCTTGTCCGCGACGAAGATATACAGGTTCTTCATGGTTTTGACAGCGTTGAGAATGCAAAGGCCTATCTTGACAGTGAAATGTTCAAGAAGGATGTTTTTGTCGGGTTAAAGCCTCTCTGGAGCGCCGCCCCCGATGTAAAAATCTATACCGTCGCTTAAGCGGTAACCACCACAACAATAAACCGTTGTTGTGACAGCTGAATATCGGTGCTTTACAAGTTCATAATAAAAGGCTCAGATATCAATCCAATATCTGAGCCTTTAACAAGGTCTGCGGCACCTTAATCACCAATTGAGTGTCCGTTTCATTTCAATAAATTTTCCTCGGTTGATTGGCTAAAAAGGTGAAAAAATTCCGGAGATATAGCAATGTATACTTTTTCACCACGTCCGAGTTTAATATCTTGGTCGACCCGCGCAATAACAGGCTTCTTGTCGACGCCACTTATATATAGATACATTTCCGAGCCAAGATTCTCTATTAAATCAATTTCGCCGGCAGCAATAGTATCCTCTTGGGGCTGTGTATAAATCTGAATATTTTCCGGCCGAACCCCGAGAATCACCTTACGATTGATACAATCCTTTATTTTAATGATCTTTGCCTGATAATCAGGAATATGTACCTTGATAATCTCGTGTTGGAATAAAAGAGTACCATTCTGTTCATTTAACTCCCCATCAAAAAAGTTCATTGCCGGCGACCCGATGAAACTAGCGACAAACAAATTAGCCGGAGCCCGATATAGTTCTAATGGTGAAGCAACTTGTTGGATGATGCCGTTCCTCATTACCACAATCCGGTCACCCATGGTCATGGCTTCTATCTGGTCGTGAGTGACGTAAATAGTCGTTGTTCCCAACTGCTTTTGCAGTTTACTGATTTCCATACGCATCTGGACACGCAGCTTTGCATCCAAATTAGACAAGGGCTCGTCCATCAAAAAGACCTGTGGTTCTCTGACAATAGCCCGGCCTAGGGCAACTCTCTGGCGTTGCCCTCCGGAAAGTGTTTTAGGCTTTCGTTTCAATAAATGGACGATATCCAATATCTCTGCCACTTCGTTGACCCGTTTGGTAATTTCCTGTTTAGGAATTTTGCGCAAGGTAAGACCGAAAGCCATATTATCATATACGTTCATCTGAGGATAGAGAGCGTAGTTCTGAAATACCATGGCCATGTCTCGCTCCTTGGCTGGAATGTCATTTACCATACGATCACCGATATACAATTCTCCCTCTGAAATTTCTTCCAATCCTGCCGTCATCCGCAGCATGGTAGATTTGCCACAGCCCGAGGGACCAACCAGCACCAGAAATTCATGGTCCTTCACTTCCAGGTTAAATCTTGTGACCGCTAGCGTATTGTTGTCATAGCGTTTACAAATTTCCCTATATTTTAGGCATGCCATTATAATTACCTCTCTTATTTATATAAACTATAGCCAACTTCTCTTCCTGGTCTTTCACTAAAACGGAAAATTGCTTAGTTTAACAATTTATTTGCCTCGGTGGCTGCATCACGCAAGGCTTGTTCCGCCGTCTTTTGTTGAGTCAGGGTTGCTTGAATTGCATCCTGGGCGATTTTATAAATGCGGGTCCCGCTTTTTCCGGGGAAATTATACCATTTAACCATGTCATCGACCTGAAGATAGGTCGTGTTGGCCGGAGGATTCTCCTCGCGCAGATACTTGCCCAGCATTTGTTCGTCATCAACTACACTTTTGCGGGAAGACATGTAACCCATCCCTTTAGCCATCATTCCGTAGCCCTCTTTGGATGTAAGAAATTTCACGAATTCCCAGGCCGCCTGTTCCTTTTCCGGCGTTGTCTTCAAAATAAACAAGCTATTACCGCCGGCAGGAACTCTCCGTTGGTGGACCCCATCGACAGGAAATGCCGTCGTGGCTACGGTAAATTTGCTATCTTTCTGCAGTTGAGGCAAATACATGATTGTACTGATAAACATACCCAGTTTGCCACTAGTAAAACTTTGCATAGCCTGCTTACTGTCGATGACCGGCATAGACTGGTCGGCAACCAGGTCACTCCAATACTGCAGGGCGCTTACACCCGGTGCTTGATCAAACATAACCTTCTTCCCGTCATCAGCTATCATTTGTCCGCCCATAGTTTCCACCATGGCTTGGAATATCCAGTTACCGGTTATAGCGTAGTCAAAATATACACCCTTTTGATCTCCCCGGGTCAATTTGGCAGCAGCCGTTCTAAGCTCAGCAAAAGTTTTCGGTGGATTTTCCGCATCCAGACCAGCTTCCTGAAACATTTGCTTATTGTAGTAAACTACCGGTGTACTTACGGCAAAAGGAAGGCTATAAAGCTTCCCGTCTTTTCCCCTGCTTAACCCCAGCATTGTCGGATAAAAATCAGTTAGATCCACGTTATCCCGGTCAATAAGCGCTTGCAGAGGAACAATGGGCATATTTTCCTGCACATAGGATGTATAACTAAATCCTACCTCTGTCAAGGCCGGAAGTTGTCTGGTTGCGGCTTTGGCCTGCAACTTTTCGATTATACCTTCATAATTACCATCAATAAATACCGGCGTAACACGAACCTTATCTTGTTTTTTGTTAAACTCTTCCGCCAGTCTCTTAATGACTTCCCCGTGAACCCCGCCGTGAATATGCCAGAATTCTATTGCCACAGGGTTATTTTTTACGGCTCCTTGGGATGTTGAACCAGAATGGGAACAACCAGTAAGAATGAAAGCCACAATTAACATGATCGTTACCAACCCTACTATGCGTTTCATGTCTCTTCCTCCTTATTTTAAATTAACCTTTAAGACCGCTGTTCGTAAATCCTTCAACGAATTTCTTTTGGGAAACTAAATAAAGAATCAATACGGGAATCGTGGACAGCGTCGCAACCGCCATAGTCGGAACCCATTCCGTAAAACCTTCATTCTGGAAACGCACCAAAGCAATCGGCAGCGTTAGTTTTTGTTCGTCAGTTAGTACAAGCAACGGCCAATAATATTCATTCCAATGATTTACAAACAAAATGATGCTTAGCGCCGTTATTGCGGGAATCGCGGCAGGCAGGTATACATGCCGGAGAATACCAAGCTCCCCGCAGCCATCAACGGCAGCTGCATCGGCAAGTTCCCGGGGAACTCCCAAAAAAGACTGCCGCAGCAGGAATATTGCATAACCACTGGCAAGGTACGGAATGATCACTCCGGCCAATGTGTTGATCATACCGAATAAGTTAACCGTGATAAATGTAGGAATCATCAGCGCCTGGACCGGTATGATCATGGTAGCCAGGACAAAATAGAATAATAGGTCCCGCCCCGGAAAAGTAAAACGGGTGAAAGCATAGGCGGCAAAAAAAGCGATGAGCACTTGTCCGCAAGTCGAAACTGCCGCTATGAACATACTATTGTACATCCAGGTAAAAAATGGAGTTTGTTCAAACACTTGCCGGTAGCCATCCCAGACAACTGTTGTAGGAAAAAACCACATTCCCCCTTGAAAAACCTCATTCGCCGGTTTAAAAGAAACACTGACCATCCATAGAAACGGCAGCAGCATCGCTATGATAATGGAAATCAAAACAACGTGATTCAATACCCTCCAAACGGCATATTTGCTTTTCATTTTGGGCCCTCCTACTGATAATGGACTTTGGATTCACTTAACCGTATTTGCCAAACGGTAACCACCAGCACCAATAGGAACATTACCATAGATAGTGCGCTGGCTTTGCCAATATCAAAAAACTGAAACGCTTCCTGCCATACTTCATACACTAAAACATTGGTAGCATTATTAGGTGCGCCGCGGGTCATGATATGGACTGTTGTAAATAGTTGAAAAGAGTGAATTATACTTACGATCAACACGAAGAAATGCACCGGTGACAGCAATGGCAGTGTTATAGCCGTAAACTGTTTCCATTTCCCCGCACCGTCCATTTCTGCCGCCTCATATAGCCGCTTATCAATGCTCTTTAACCCGGCAATATAAAGCACCATATTATAACCGAGGGCTTTCCAGACTCCGATGATCATTAAGCTTGGCAAAGCCCACCAAGGATCGTTTAACCAGTTGGGCCCTGCAATTCCCAGATAAGCTAATAGGCCATTGAGCAGACCATTAGTAGGGTTCATGAGCAGCATCCACACGAAGCTGGTTACCGCCAGCGAGGCAACCACCGGAATGAATAACAAAAAGCGGTAAATCTCACGATAACGCCCTGCCCCTTCCACTAAAACTGCCAATCCCAGTCCCAGCAGCATGGAAATTGGAACCGTAACCGCTACGTAGAAGGCAGTGTTGGCTAATGAAATCCAAAATACCTTATCAGCAAACAGCTTCTGGTAATTTTGCCAGCCAACCGGTTGAATATCAGGGCTAATTAAATCCCATTGCATAAAACTTAAGTAGAAAGTAAAAAGAAACGGAAAGATAAAAAATACCCCGTAAACAACCAACGCCGGCAGCAAAAGCCCAACAGGCCAGAACAGCTTTTTGGCTTTTGCCATATCGAGAATTTTTGCCGGCCGCAATACCGCTCTTTCTTTATTGCAAACAACAACCGCATCCTCCTTCATACCCTCACTCCTCCAGTTTAATCATTGACCTCAGAATTTTGCCGTCGGTATCCGTAAGTTGAATGCCCAAAATATCCGCGATAGTAGGTGCAATATCAGCAATATGGCCCTCGGATAGAATATGGCCCGGTTGAATGTTAGGTCCGTGAGCTATAAGTACCCCTTTCAACTGCTCGTTTCCCGGCAGATATCCATGCGTTGCCTTTTTGGCACATTGTCGGCTCACGGCCTGATCTTCTCCACCGGCATCCTGTATGAGATAGCCGGGACCAGCCTCCACAATTAGATCCGCCTGATGAGGATGATCTTTAACATTCGGTAATCCCAGTCCGGAAAAATGCCGATTTTCAAAAACTGCCGCCACACCCTCTGTAGCCAGCAAAAGTTTCTTTATTGCCGCCAGCAATTCATCCTTATATTCCTCATCGAAAACATAAATATAACCTGAGCCGTCATTGGAAACTGCCAGAACCCGGCTCTGTTCGGGAGAAACCGAGTCATACCAGCCTTGCTGCTGAAACAGTACATTGGGGTGAATTGCGCTATGAGTATCCATGAAACCATGATCAGAGACTACAAAGAGATTGGTACTGTCATACCTCCCTTCTTCTTTCAGTTTTTCGATAATCTGCCCCAGCCGTTCATCTAAATATTCCAGCGCCCAGAATACTTCGGGACTGCGTGTCCCATAATCATGCTGAAAGCTGTCGGCCAGTAAAAAATGCGCAAGGATCAAACCGGGTTTCTGTTTGCCTATTAAGTGTTTTACCACTTCGGTTGTCAGCCAGTCCTGCATCATACCGCGGGGGTGATCTTTACTCCATAGGCCGTATGAACTTACGGGAAGTCCTAGCGTCTTTATCTCCTTCCAAAATAACGGTGTTGCGTAGCTATCAAACAACTCCTGTTCATAAAACTCAGGAATATTAAAGTCGATATGTCCGGCACCACGAGTTACCGGCCAGCAGATCGCGGCGGTTTTAATTCCCTGTTCGTGGGCCAAATCGTAGAGGGTCGGAACCCTTACAACTTGCTCCTTTGTCCAGAACCGATCCCCATAGTGTTCCTTTAACTGCCGGGATGATCGATCGGCGATTCCATTGCCAAGCACGCCATGTTTTTGGGGAAACACACCGGTAACTATCGTGGTATGAGCAGGCCAAGTAACGGAAGGATAGGTGCTCATCATTCTTTCCACATACGCTCCCTTGGTTATCAGTTTCCGCAAATTCGGCATTTTACACCGTGGGTCAGGCAAATAATAGGCAGCCATCCCATCAATGCAAATCAACATAACACTTGGTTTCATTCTTTCTCCTCCTATAACCTAAATCAAAAATGAAGGCTGACTGTTTGATTAGGTATGAATTCATGTACTCATTTCACTGCCTTTATGATTTTATCTATTAATGTCTTTATCGTACTATCGTCCAGAGCTTAGGCTCACCAATGGCAACCCCCCGGGCACCGGCAGCTAATGCTTGCTCTATTTCTTCCTGAGATTTTATCAAACCCGCTGCGATAATTGGACACTCGATTACTTGTCCAAGTTGCCTGATTACCCGGGACATAAGACCGGGCATTAATTCCACCATGTCGGGCTTGGTATCGAAAATATTTTTTATGGCCGTTTCATAAGCCTGAGTATCAATCAGAAAAACATGGTGAACTGTGAGCAGTCCTTCTTTCTTTGCTGCATAAATCAGTTGATTTTTCGTGGAAACGATTCCGTCAGGCTTAACCTTTCGGGCAAGATATCTAACACCGTCCTTATCACTGGCAATCCCCCTAATCAGGTCTATATGTAAAAAAATTATTTTTTGATACTCCCGAACCTTAGCAACGCACTCCTCAACAGTCAAGATATCGCCGGCCATCATGAAAATGATATCTACCGGAGATTTTACCGCTTCTTCTATTCTGTTCACATCTCGAACAGCGGCGATAATCGGATTTTTCCCATCAAGCCTTTTCATACTTTTGTCAGACCTCCGATGTAAAATAGAAATTAAAAACCCACGTACAGTCTGATTTCGATATACAACTAAGGTATATCAAAATCAGATGTACCTGGGTGTGCTCATCATCTCAACCCATGGTTCTCTGGAACCATATTTTATTATGACTGAAATATCGTCGTGCATATTAACTGCTTTTATATTACCAAAAATAAACTAAACAAGTGTTGTGTCTAGGTTAAAATAATGTTAAGTACCAGTAAATCTCCAGAGGACGGTTCTCCTGCTTCTAAGATGCATGGTGCCAGGCTGTATAAATAGCGATATGGCCTAAAGCAGAAAGAAACGTTTTACTTAGACAGTTAAAAGAAAAAGAAGGTCTATCTACTCGTCGAATCGAAGAATAACGGGAATATCACGCGGGGTAATAGCAAGAGTTGGCAAAGAAGGTTACGCCAGAATATTATTAATAACGCTCATCAAACTAGTATTGAAGCATTATAGTCGCATAAGAAAACTAGCAGGGACAATAAGCCTGTCCCATTTGCCAGAAGTTTATAGGGGGTTGGGAAATGAAGAACATACTAATAATCGGTGCGGGAATCGGCGGACTTACTGCCGGTAACCTTCTTGCAATGAAGGGACATAAAGTAACCATATTTGAAACCCACAGCATGCCTGGCGGCTATACCGCCGGATTTTACCGGAAAGGCTATTATTTTGAGAGCGGCACTCTTTCCTTTGAAGCTTCAGCATCGATATTCAAAGCAATGAAGGACATTGGCGTATTTGAACAGATAGACTTTGTAAAACATAGAATGCGATTTGTCTCGGAATATTTCGATGGAACTCCTGAGAATTACAGTGATTATAAAAAAATGATTTACACTGGGTTCCCATCCGACAAAGAAAAGCTAGATATGTTTTTTTCGGAATTGGACAAAATGGTCTACCTGATGGGGGAAATGGATGAACCCATGCCCTTTCTCTACAGCGGGCTTAACATGTTAAAAGCAATGATTCCCTATATCCTGAGCGCCCCAAAGTTGATGAAATTATCAAAGCAGTATGGCAACATGACGTCATCGGAGTTTGTTGCAAGGTATTTCGAAAAAGACTCAAAGCTATTCAAGCTGTTCAGCAGGATCGGCTATCCGGATATGCCAGCCATGATTTTAGGGTCTGCTTTAATGACGATGTTCACCGACCTCTGGACGGTGAAAAGCGGTATGCAATCATGGGCCGATATTCTTGCTGAAAACTTCAGGAAACTGGGCGGTAATTTACTGCTGAACTTCTATGTCGACAAGATAATCACTAAAAACGGAGCCGCAGTTGGTGTCTCATACAAAAATACCGTGTATAACGCAGATTATGTTATTTCCGCCAGTGATTATAAGAACACCTTCCTGAAGCTTTTAGACAACAAGAACCTTATTTCGCAGGCGGCTCAGAATGATATCGCCAAGGCTGTTGTTTCGGAGAGCTTCTTCACAGTGTATCTGGGGTTGAATATGACCAATGAAGAACTTGGCAAATATTTGAAGGTTCCTAGTGTCTTTGCTTTTAACAATCAACCCGGGTATGATATTTACAATGCCGAAGACGGAGAGTTTTTTAACAAGACATCGGTTTCCCTTTGGTCGCTGTCAATGGAAAATCCCAACCATGCTCCTGAAGGGAAATCCTCATTGATGCTTCAGACCATGGTGCCTTACCATTGGATGAACAACTGGGGCGGCGGCAACAAGGAGGCATATGGACAATTGAAGGAAAAAGCAATGGAGGCACTAATAGACAGCGCAGCCAGGCTGATTCCGGGCTTGAAGGAATATATCGAATATAAAGACGCCGCAACTCCGCTGACTTATGAAAGGTTTACCCATAATACCGATGGGGCGAGTTCTGCCTGGAGCTGGAACCCCAAGAAAAGGTTCTATAAAAATGCCATGAGCGTGAATATAGAAACACCGGTGAAAAACCTTTACATTGGCTCCTGCTGGGCGATGCAGATCGGTGGTGTGCCCGGTGCCCTTGCCGCAGCTTACCAATGTACCAAAAAGATAAAGTGAACCGAATGCAGACTCTATAACTGAAGGCAAGTTCTACCTAAAGGTAAAACTTGCCTTTTTGCTGTTTCTACAATTCATTTTGAAAGAGGCTTTGACAATGAAAGTTAGTGATAGCTCATATTATTCTTTCGTTTAGAGGGTATTTCACGAAAGGGACCTTCCTTCATTTAAGGATAACACAAGATTATGGCACAAGGCTATTTGGAATGGTAGGAGTTTTTGGGGAGAACTTGACACATTCATGCCATATTGACTTGCTATAATAGTTGGGTCATAAGACAGGATGAGATTTCCCTCAGCGGCGGCGTGACGTTATCCCAGCCCCAGATCATCATCAACGCCGATACGGCCGACTTCAACTTGAGAACCAAACTGGCCGTCTTTACCGGCAACGTACAGGCCACCCACAGCAATGACACCTGGTCCGCCGCTTCGGTAAATATCAAAACCGGTACGCTGGAATAGCCCACCGGGCTGCCTGCGTACCAAAACCATAAGCCAGTATTCAGCGAAAACAAAGGAGGTGTCACTGCTATGGAATGGTTGGATGGCCTAACAGTCTTTGTGTGGTTGGCACTGAACGCAGTTTTTATTGTTGGTACGTTCCTCATAGCCGGTGCAATTTGGACCTTTTGGGAATTATATAAGGCCTTGATTGGCGTTAAGCTTGGCGATTAAAAGGCACACTGCTCCCCCTCAGTGCCGTTTAGAGATTGTAAGGACCGCGACAGCGTTCTTACTGGCTGGAGCGCATAACGGTAGTAGGAGGACAGCGGAATTATCCTAGTACCGCCGTACCACTTCTATGAGCGATTATCTGTACCTATCCAAAATATACATTCTGTATATTTCAATAGAATCAGATTTGTTTTATAATACAACTCATATGTTGCCATATGAATTGGTGATGGCGAATTAGGAGGAATGATTGATGCAACAGGGTACTTTTCAGGTTAAGTCGGGCCTGGCAGAGATGCTGAAAGGCGGCGTTATTATGGATGTTATCACGCCCGAACAGGCTAAAATCGCTGAAGCAGCCGGGGCTTGTGCCGTTATGGCTTTGGAACGGGTGCCGGCCGATATCCGGGCTGCCGGAGGTGTCGCCCGGATGGCCGATCCGACAATAATTCAGCGCATTATGGATGCTGTAACTATTCCGGTTATGGCGAAAGCCAGAATTGGTCATTTTGTTGAAGCACAGATATTGGAATCATTGGGAGCGGATTATATTGATGAAAGCGAAGTCCTGACGCCGGCGGATGATAAATTCCACATTGATAAACATAAGTTCAGCATTCCTTTTGTCTGCGGCGCGAAAAATCTTGGCGAGGCCTTGCGCCGTATCGCCGAAGGCGCAGCCATGATCCGGACGAAAGGTGAGCCGGGTACCGGCAATGTGGTCGAAGCAGTGAAACATATCCGGATGGTTAATAGTGAAATTCGAATGCTGCAAAATTTACCTGATGATGAGGTTCCGACGTTTGCCAAAAATATTGCTGCTCCGCTGGAGTTAATGAAAATGACGAAATCTATGGGCCGGCTGCCTGTGGTAAACTTTGCTGCCGGCGGTATTGCGACTCCGGCTGATGCAGCGCTTATGATGCAGCTTGGCTGTGACGGAATTTTTGTTGGTTCCGGAATATTCAAATCCGGTGACCCCGATAAATGGGCTAGTGCTGTTGTCGCTGCTACGACCTATTATAATGATCCGCAAGTTCTGGCTGAAGTGTCAAAAGATCTGGGTGAAGCGATGGTCGGTATTGAGATTTCCACAATACCGGAAGCACAGCGGATGCAGGAACGCGGCTGGTAAGTTGATATTAGCAATATAAAGCCGGAGCACGTGCCGCGCTTTTGCAGAAGGGAGGATAAGGCTGATGAAAATTGGTGTATTGGCCCTGCAAGGGGCATTTCGTGAACATAAATGGATGCTGGAGCGCTGTGGCGCTCAGGCAGCTTTAATCAGAAAACCGGAAGATTTGGATGATCTCAACGGCCTGGTGCTTCCCGGCGGGGAAAGCACAACCATCGGCAAAATGCTGGTCGACTGGGGTCTTATGGCTGGAATCAAAGAAAAGCATGCAGCCGGTATGGCGATTTATGGTACCTGCGCCGGCATGATTCTATTATGCCAGGATATTATCGGCAGCAAGCAGCCCCGGCTTGGTTTATTTGATGCTTCAGTGCGGCGAAATGCATTTGGCCGACAGCGCGAGAGTTTTGAAGCCGATCTCAAGGTGCCGGAATTCGGCCCTGAACCGGTGCATGCTATTTTTATCCGGGCACCGTTTATCGAGCGTGTCGGGCCGTCGGTACAAGTACTGGCAGAGATAAACGGCAAAATTGTCATTGCCCGCCAGGGGAAGATACTGGTTACGGCATTTCACCCGGAATTAACCGGGGATAACAGGATTCACCGTTATTTTTTAACAATGATAAGGGAATAGATAAGGGGCTGTCGCATTAAATCAGTCCCATAAAAACAAAAGACGGCAACCGGTAACTAGCCGGAAGCCGTTTTTTGTTGTGTAGACATGGGGACGGTAATACTGCATCCACGCTAATGCGTGCGTTCCATCCTGCCAGGAGAACAGCTTCAACAAGAACAATGATTATGCTTACTTTATATTTCTTGATTAATCTTATTTTAGATCCTTAACTCCAGCTTCTAATATTTCCATTTGTAGTAATGTCTGTTCATCCGTAATGGTTTTACTTTTCCCATTTATGATAGCTTCATATAAATCATCATATACGCGTCCGTAATCACCCTTTACGGATTCCACTTTTTCTTCATGAATAATACCCTCTTCATCAATATAGGTAAGTACACCATAATGCTTTATCGTATCTACACCAAAATCTTTGTTATCGGGCATATAAAATAATTTTAAATGTTCTTCCTGACGATCCTTGGTTTCTTTTATAAAGCATCCTTTTTTTCCGTATACAACAAAGCTTGGCCTTTCTTTCAGCCTAAAGTAACTGGATTTCACAGATACTTTTAATTTGCCATAATACAAATCCAAATCAAAATAATCATTCATTCTACCTTGGCCTAATAATTGTCTTACATCATAATTTATGTGATCCGGCCTCCCAAAATAGCTAATGACCTGATCTAATGTATGACAGCCGTGTCCATACAGATATGACGAGGTAGGCAGAAAGGAATGAACAGATTCCGGTACTTCGGGACGGTAATAATCATAGTGCATTTCTACTTCCAGCAGTTCCCCTAGTTTCCCTTCCTCAATGACCTTTTGAACCGTTAAGAAGTCACTGTCAAAACGCCTGTTTTGATATGCTTGAACAAGCAATCCCTTTTCTCTTGCCAATTCAAATATTTCCCTTGCCTGTTTGGATGTTTCCATAAAAGGTTTTTCTACAAGGCAGTTCTTTTTATGTTCCAGTACTAGTTTTGCATATTCAAAATGACTGTCATGTCTTGTACAAACTACAATGAGCTGTATTTCCCGGTCATTTAATAATTCATCTAAGTCGGAAGTATAATTTACTCCTAAAATTCTTTTCCAGCTTTCATGCTTAGGATTTCTTTGAAAAATTGTTTTTACTTTTATCTGTTCTCTTTGCAGAACGAATGGCAAATGATATCTGTTCGTACTTTTTCCATTTCCGATATATCCAATAGTAAGCATAGCAACCTCCCTAAAATTACTTCATCTCAATGCCTGCTTGAAATATAATACAGGCTTTTTTTCCAAATAGCCTTTTACTGTCTAGCCAAGCCTTTTTCTCGTCTATTTGTTCCAGTATTGCATGGTAATCTAGTAGAATCACCTCCACCATAATTCAACCCATCCTTTCACTGCACATTGAAGCTGCTAACGCATAAAATCGCTATGTATAATTTTACCATAAAATGTCCTTGCAGAAACCGATCTGCACATTATGCTTATTTCGCCAACACGACTATTTTGTCTGAGCCACTGAATATGGAACCTTCAATAGACTGCACACCACAATATGTTTCCAGTAGATTTTTGAAACGCATCATCCATTCCGCCAGCCCGTTTCCACCGTCAAACGCATAAAGCACGCTGATGATTTCACGATCACCAGTCAGTATCATGGCGCGTCGACTGTCACTGCTGGGTTGCCGAATGCACCAATATCATCATACAGTGTTGGTAGATGCTCAATATTGATAGCGCCTTTGCCAATGCCTTCATAACTTGCGCCGTCCAGCGCACGATGCAGGGTGATATTTCCGGATAAACAGCTCACATCATACGAGCCAATAGAATAGCCGGAAGAGATCGAAACCAAATTGTTGGTCTCGACTATGTTGTTGATGTGATACAAGCCATTGCCCTTCACGATGCACCGTAGCATGGCTTCCGCCGCGTTCCTGTTAGTTCCTATAACTTTTGAGTCAGGTGCTCAGGTGACGGTTCCTTGACCCTTTCTGCCTGTTTACATTCTCGCCGCTACTCTGTGCCACAAGTGTTTCCCAAGGAAACTACCCTCTACACTTTCTTCCATGTCCAAAAACATTTTGTACGGGACAGAAAACGACAGCATGTCAGCTTCGACCATGGGACGCACCGTAATATCAGTCAAACCTACTACCGCTCTTGGATTTTCCTTCTGTGCCTCGGCGTAGGGAATAAGAAAAATTGACTGACACCCGGAACTAAAAGGTATCATAACATTTTCATTTCCTGGTCTATAATAGTTTGCAAGTACCGTAAGTGCCGATAGCTGATCGGTATTAACATAAAACACAATCAACTCCGGTAGTTCCTTAGTAGTATCAATTTGTGACAAAGGTTTAAAGATAACGTACTGATAGGGAATATCAGTTATTGGCAAACATTCAACATATTCTACTCCTAGCTCTGGGTTTTTTATATACCCTTCCCCTTCAAATTGACCGCTTTTACCAACCGTCAAAAAGTATTCAATCCCGCCTGGATAATTAGGAAATTGACCAAATCCTAATCCTGCTTTACCGCCAGGACACCCTGTCGTTTTGCGTTCAAAAACGGCTGTTTTCCCCTTTGCTGCCGCGATAAATAACGGAATTGTACAGCTCCAATGCCCTTCTTTACTCTGAAGTGCCCCTTCAGGTTTTTCGTTGCTAAGCAAAACAGCTACTGGTTCATAACGCAACTTCAATTCTTTTACCAAACGACTTTCCATATTGTTTACCTCCCTTTATTTATATTTTATATATCAAACATCATCTTAGTTGTCACGACAACTAAAAAACAACTAGTTAATATTTTTATATATTTGATTTAACAATATTTTCATTTCTATGACTTTATGTTCTTCTATTCCTTCTGTCAATTCCTCTAGTAATTGTATGACTATAGGAATTAACTGTTCCCTTAAGGCCCAGCCGCGCTCAGTCAAAAATATTTGATAAGCCCTTTTATCCACCGGATGAGGTTTTCGGACAATCAACTCTTTCATTTGCAACTTTTCTAGGATGCGATTGGTATTTGGTTTATCTTTAAAGATACTTTCCGACAACTCTTTAGGGGTAATACCATCTTGTTCCCATAAACGGTTAAGTACAGCCCATTGCTCTGGTGTAACGTTATATTCTTTGAAGCGTTGGGACAATTCATTTTTAAGTTTTGTATTTGTCCTATTTAAAATAAAACCAAATGAATCATCTAATGTAAATTTCATATCTATATCTCCATTTTTGGTTGTCTCGAAAACTATGTTATACTCACATTGTAATGATTCGTCAATATTCAATTGCAGTGTCAAGGGGACGGGGTTGGCTGCGCTACAACCTGAGTATCGTAGGAATCAGCTTTCACAACCGCTACTTTCTGCATAACGCACCTCCCTTCAATAAAACTTTTCTATTCGTCCAAGTGAGCAAGCAATTCTGTCATTGACCGCTCGAAAACTTATTGTCTCAGGTAAGCAAGTGCTTTATCACGCAGACTGGGTAGTTCAATATATAAGTTTTTACCCGGACACAATGTTGTATTAAAATCACGATGTCCACGTAAGCCGTTATCATCCGGGGAAATATGATAGATGTGGCTCAAAGCCGCCACCAGCATAGCTGTTCTGTCAAGCTGCACATCCGTGGGCGTAGCTTCTTCAAAGTTACCATCCAGTACAATACCAATAGAAGATTGATTGTAGTTATATGTATGGGCGCCTACCGTATCTCTTGGCCGGCCCCGTTCAATCATGCCATTTTGGTGAATCACATAGTGATAGCCAATACCCGACCAGCCGTTTTTCAAATGCAAACGATGAATTTCCGCTGCCGATTCCTCGGCCGCGCCCATTCCAACGTGATGAATAACAATCAAATCAGTGGATTCCCGGGTTGCAAGGGGGCCAAACGCCAAATTAGTTTCTTGAATTTCCAAATCTCTTTCTTTAACTGCTGTCGAACTACTAAAGCTTCCCACGTCAATCCGCAACCAGCTCATGCCGGCACGAAGTACAGACGGGATCAGTGCGTACCGCATTTCCGGCATTTCCTTTTTGTTCTTTACAATAAGGCGAACAGAGCAATCTTGCTGGTTGACCGCCTTCACTTCAACCCGTTTAATGTATGGATTGACATAATTTATTGGCCCGCCCAAATCACCAGGTCGGCAGTTTTTTATTAAAAACAGAAATTCAGCGGGGGCTGCACTTGGGATAATCTCAGGAACACTTGAAATCAGCAATTCAAACCGGAAATAATTCTGATTGGTATCGGTGAGATTTTCTAAACCACTTCGGACATTCAGAAGCTTGGCCGGTTGTTCCTTGGCTATTGCCTTATATACCTCTAGAACGTTTTGTCCTAACCAGATCGCGGAACAAGCGCCAAGGGTGCTTTGTAAGAATTTTCTCCGATTCATGTAATAAACCACCATATCTATTGTTTGCTACATTGTACTTCGATCTGATTTCCCGTATCCCTGCCCCCGTACATTACAAATTGAGGTAAGGCAAGATAAAAAATAACTTCTGGCAACTCATCGTTTTTCAACTTTTCCTGCCGTAAAAAGATGGCGGGACGGTTCAAGGCTCACGGACGATTCTATCGAATCAGATAATGATTATTAATCATTTAATGATAATTCGGATTTAAATATTATTACAGCGTTCCCAGAAATTTTGACTTCAACAGGCTCTTTATCTTTTATTTTTACCTCAACTTCGATAATACCCGGTCGGTTTATAGCCTCACCTTGTTTGGCCTTAAATCTGAACAAAGAATTATTATGCTTAACATGGTTATGATGAACAAGATATGCGCCTAAAGGACCATTTGCATTACCAGTAACAGGATCTTCATTAATACCTATTGCAGGGGCAAACATTCTGCCATGTACCAAAATGTCACTATCATGCAAATTAATAGTAAAAACATAATATCCATTGCAGCGAATCATCTCACTTAACTTAGTAAGTGCCGTATAGTCTGGCTTCAATGCATTTAGAGTTTCCATACTTTTTATACCAATCATAATCTTAGAGTGGCCTGTTGAAATCACCTGGACTTGATAGTTTTCAAGCAAATCACTATTTCCTATATTAAGAGCAGATAAAAGTTCTTTTTTATTTTCTCCATCAATTATTGGGCCAAACTCAATTTCCCCTTGTGTCATAACAATTCTGTAGTCTTCATTTTCCTTTATTATATCAACAGGTAAAATTCCAGCACCCGTTTTTTGATAAACTCTTGAAGTGCCAAGCCTATTTTCGATAGCACGGGCATAATGAGCAGCAATGGTAGCATGCCCACAGATTGGCACTTCATTTGTTGGTGTAAAAAAACGGATATGAGCATCATACTCATTACTTTTTGAAGAAAAAATAAAAGCGGTCTCAGAGTTGTTAAGCTCCCTAGCTATTTTCTGCATTTCATAATCAGTTAATCCATCTGCATTCGTTACTACTCCCGCAGGATTTCCTGTAAATTTTTCCTTTGTAAATGAATCAATTTGATATAAATTATATTTTCTTGTCATAACTTCCCCCTTAAAAATTTAGATTACCTAGTCTACGGTAATTAATACTCTATAATGATTATAGTCTTATCGGAATACACATACTAGTACGCACTTTTTAATCAGATACTTATTGTTCAGAAAGAAGGATACTAATGGCAGCTTTTGTCCATGAACTTATCTCGTGCAGCTTGCTCCCACCAGCATAATGCATAATCTTACGACGTCCCCATCATTCATGCTGATTTTCCTTGAATTTCAAAATCTGTCTGTACTTGATGCAAACGTATCCATTTCATCTAGCAGATACTCTCATTTTTCAAATGTGGTACAAAAAAAGAGCCGGAATTTATCGGCTCTTCAATCTAGTGAAAAAGTCTGATGGACGGACATGATAGCCCACCAGACATTATAATTCTGCAAGGTATTTTGCGATACGAATCATTTGGCTGGTAAAGTAGTTTTCGTTATCTTCCGTATCTCAATATGTAATAACCCGCCTCATTTCTTACGGTTTGAAGCGGGTTTTCCTGTCTGCCTCACCGCCCTCCAGATGCGTTTCGGTGTATTTAACGGGGTTTTCAACTTGTCCGGATCGTTTCAATTCTTGGTACAATTTTTGCCGTTTATCATCGGGTAGTTTTGAGACGCTTTGGTTAGCTTCTGACCATTCTTCGCTATGCCTCTTAGTCATGTAGCACCTCCTTCTCTAGTACTACCTTTATTATGTCCCAAAGATATACTTACCAGCCGGCGAAATGACTATAAAATCTTATTTATTTTATAATGCGATCAACAGGAGTTGATTCTTAGTTGTTGAATTGTGTTACTAGCTTTAATGCTTTTTCTAGTAAAGAACCGGTTGCATCAACCTATTTATTTTATACAAAAGGGAATAATAAGAAGGTTCCTTCCAGCAAATCTGACTATAAGTAGAGGAAACAATATGCCGAACAAATTGCAGTCGTTCGTATTTTACCGTTGGCTGGTTTTTGCTGTTACCGCTGTGGGGACATTTATGGCAACGCTTGACTCCAGCATAGTTAATGTTGCGTTACCGCAAATTTCTACAAACCTTAATTCCAGCCTGACACTCGTACAGTGGGTCGTATCTGCATATTTATTAACCATATCGTGTTTATTGCCATTATTCGGCAGGTTGGGAGATATACTCGGCCGCCGTAATGTTTACACTGCCGGATTCTTGATTTTTACAGTAGGTTCTGTCCTCTGCGGAATGTCGGGACACATTGCTTTCCTCATCGGTTCGAGAATTATCCAGGCGATTGGCTCAGCCATGCTAATGTCCAATGCTCCGGCTATTGTATCCGCAACCTTTCCTGGTTCTGACAGAGGGCGGGCGCTTGGACTTGTGGGTATGATTGTGGCCCTGGGGTCTATGACAGGACCGAGCGTTGGCGGAGTGCTGGTTGATGCTTTTGGTTGGGAGTCGATTTTTTATGTAAATCTCCCTATCGGTGTCATTGGCTTTCTTGCCGGACAAATTATTTTGCCGCAAGAAAAACGCTATACAAAAGAACCCTTCGACTATGCCGGAGCAATATTATTTGCGCTAGGCATGACTTGTTTCCTTATGGCGGTAATCCATGGTGAAGAGTGGGGCTGGTTATCTACTATCGTTATTGGTTTATTGTGTGTATCCATTATTGTTTTTTGGGCTTTTATTATTCATGAAAAACGTGTGCAGTTTCCCATGATTGACTTAAGCTTATTTAAAATCTGGGCTTTTTGGTCCGGCAACATAACAGGGCTGCTATCCTTTATGGCCGTGTTTTCCAATACGATGTTGCTGCCTTTCTATCTAAACGACGTATTGCATCTTAGTCCTTGGCAAATTGGAATGCTGATGACCCCTTTTCCTATTCTGCTGGCCCTTACCGCCCCTATCAGCGGCTATCTTTCTGAACGGATTAATCCGGCCTTTTTAAGTACAGCCGGTCTAACCACAACAACATTGGGACTTATCTGGCTGGCAACACTGAATGCCACTCCATCAATTTGGAGAATTGCTGTAGGGCAAGCCATCTTGGGGCTAGGCAACGGCCTGTTCCAATCCCCCAATAATAACAGTGTAATGAGTGCAGTACCACCGGCGAAATTGGGTATTGCCGGCGGAATTAATTCGTTGGTGCGAAATATCGGCCAGGTGTGTGGCATAGCCATAGCGATTTCCATCTTCGAAAATAGACAGGCAGCTGCTTTGTCCGGACTGCTGACGCCAAATGTAAATCAGCAAATTGCCGCTTTTTTGCACGGCTATCACACCGCACTTATTGTCGGGGCGGCTTTTGCGTCTACCGGCGCTGTCTTATCATTTATCAGGCGTACCCGGCTTCATAGTAAAGCTTGAATCAACTTTTACTCAACAAAGTTCCCCCAACGAACAGACCTCTGCCCATCTTCTGACAAAGGTTTTATCCCCTTACTTTGCAAAGCACCCATCTTTTGTAAGCGTTAAAGTTCCTCTTCTCTAACCGAGATGACAATTTATTGATTATTGAGCATTTCAACTACTTCGCGCAAAGTCATAATTCCACCCACATTACCTGGGAAAATGATATAGGGCATATTGGCGAATTTTGCTTCTTGGCCAGTTAACCAAACTGGAACTCCAGGTTTTACCTGTCCCATTACCCTCGCCTTTTTCACATTCAATCCCTTTGTTCCCACATCACTAGAGGTAATACCACCTTTTGCAATCAAAAAACTCGGTTGAACGCTTAATCGCTGTACGATAGCTGTGAGCGCTGCGGATATTTTAACAGAAAGACGCAGCGACTCCTCTTCCGTACCAGCATCCAATCGCTTGCGCCCAGTAAAAATGGTCACCGTTTCACCACGCTTAAGGTACTTCTCGGTTTCAACAATAATGCTCTGTATCGCTGTCTCTAGCTGTTCAGGTTCAACCACCAGCCCTTGATTGAATTCGAAGAATCTGATATCAGTACATTTCTGCAATTCAGCTAACTGATGAGTCGTTTTTTCCACATGAGAACCAACGATGATTAATCCACCATTCTTGTTGCCTTTTGCTACTAAATCCGCTTTGTTAAGCAACTCTTGATCATTTAACCCGCCAATGACTTTAGTAAAAGCTGCCGCCGTCCGAAACATAAAGTTTTTCCCCTGCGCAATAACTTGCAACAAAGCAATTGTAAAAATCTTAACATCCACGTAGTCTACGGCGTTGACAATAACTTTGTTAAATTCTTTGACTGCCAAAAGCTGCCTACTTATCTCTGGAATTTTAAGATTGCGAAGATCTTCCAACGTTATATAAGTCGTGTCTGCCGCCTTATAGCTTCCTTCGGTCTTTTCTTCAATATATTCCCCCAGCTCTGATGCTGCAAAGGAAAATGTTTTATCCTTAGCAAATTCTGTCTCACCAACCGGCACCAAGGTCTGACTTTCCTGCACATAATGTACGTTGTCAATAGTGAAACGCCCCCCTTCTTTAAAAAAGGGAATCAGCACTTCGCCATCAAATCTTATAGCAGAAGCCGCCTCTAACGTTTCTTTTAAAATTTGTGTTTCAAGCGGATAATGCCCGCGTAGCGTTGAGTCGCCACGGCTAATAATAATAAAATTTTTACCGCATTTCTTTGACTCCGCCACAATATTTTCAGCAATCTCTTTATGGACCATTCTTGTTTGCTCAACTGTAAGGGCACGCGAATTGGTCAAAATAAAAAACATCGGCTGTTCTTCAGCAAAACCAGCGGCAATACTTTCCGTTGACCAATCAGTATACACAGAAATATCATGTACCGTTTGGATACCTGTAGGATCATCGTCTAAAACAATAATTTTTTTATTTAAATTACTCAGTGCTTCTTCCAGCTCTGTATCGACGATTCCAACATCAATTTCCTTAATCTTAGAAAAAACTGATTTTTTTGCTAATTTTTTCATGATAACCTCTTCTTTAAATTTTAGTCAAGGCTAAAAAGATTATTTCTCCTGTCATTTCCCTGCAGTTTTTGCCGGTAAGAATATCGTCAAAAATGCGCCTAACAATAGAGCACCGACTAAACTGTACAGACCATATGTCAAACCATATGTGCTTGTAATTAAACCAACCATATAAGGACCGACAAAACTTCCTAAATTTCCAAAAGCGTTAATAAAACCTCGGATAGCCCCTATAGAACCTGGCGGGAACAGCATAGGAACCATTGTCCAGAAGGAAGACGGCATTGACTTAATAAATAATCCGGTAACAACTATAATAATAAAAGACACCCATGCATTATCAGAAAATAGTGTAGACAGCCATAATCCTAAACCAAAACAAATCAAAGGTAACGCTGTGAAGAATCGGCGATTTCGCGTTTTGTCTGAAAAATATCCAATAATATATAACCCGATAATTGATGTAATATAAGGTAAAATACTTAACAAGCCAACCTTCGTCATGCCTGTTTTGGTAAGACTTTTTATAATTGTCGGCATCCAAAGATTCAACCCGTAAGCCCCTATCATTCCACAGTTAAATATCAAGATAAGCAGCCACATATTTTTATTGCACAGAAGTTCTTTGTAAGATACTTTTATATGCTTTTTCTTCATTTCTTCCAACGCTAACTCTTTTTCCTTTTTCAAAGTAGAAACCAAATATTCTTTTTCTGCATCAGATAACCATTTGGCTTTTTCAGGAGTATCCTCTATCAACGGAAGCCATATACCAATCAAAAGCAGGGATACAATACCCTCACCAATAAATAGCCACTGCCAATGATAATGTTCCACAATCCATCCGGAAACAGGATTTGTAATAATCGCAGCAAGGGATGTGCTCGTCATAAACATCGCATTTGCTCTTCCAATTTCATTAGCAGGAAACCAATTGCCTAAAATAACCAGTATTGCCGGATAAACACCGCCTTCAACTACACCCAGCAAAAAACGAACCAGCAGTAATTGCCATTCCTCAGTAACAAAGCCATTGGCAACAGTCAGTGAACCCCAGCCAATAATAGTAAACGTTATAAATTTTTTAGCACTTTTATGCTCCGCTATATAACCTCCTGGAATTTGTAAAAACATATATCCAACAAAGAAGATACCCGCTGCCAACCCGGCAATTGTCATACTCAAGCCTAAATCTTCTCGCATGCCCCCGGCAATTGCAAAGCTTATATTCATCCGGTCCATAAACGTCATTATATATAGTATAATGGTCGCTGGAATAATATAAATCCATCTTTTATTTGGAATTTTCATCCCTTTGTCCACCGACATCATCTCCTATTGTTTTTTAGGTACCACCAAAAAGTCATAACATCTGTAGGCCATCCTTGAATTTTGTGAAAATCATACTCTAAAGTCTCGCTTAGCAATTGTACTGCCATGCCCCTTTATGGTATTATTTTTTGATATATGCTAAAATCAAATTGTTCATTTACTTGCCTCCTGTATAATGATTGGCATAAAAATCATATCATTATATAGGAGAATCTTTTTTTAATTAAGCTATTGCCAGCGCTCATGCTGATAAACTTCTTTATTCGCCACTTTATCCCATTTTTCTCCGCGCAATACGGCTAATGTACCCTCCACCGTCAATCGCGATGTACGGTCAGCACTTTCCCTCGTAAGCGCCGCCATATGTGGCGTAGCGATGAAATTAGGCAGGCTAAAGAGTTTGCTCGAAATATCCATTGGTTCTGAACACAGGACATCAGCTGCAGCTCCGGCCACTTTACCGCTCTTCAAAGCTTCATACAGCGCTTCTTCATCTACAATGTCACCACGCGCACAATTTACAATAAATATGCCATCTTTCATCTGTGCAAACCGCTCGGCGTTAAACATGCCCTGTGTTGAAGGCAACGAGGGCATATGCAGCGATATAATATCGCAAACCCTAAGTAAATCTGCCAATTCAGCATGATATATATATTGATAATTCGTTTCTACTATCTCCTGCTCGACAAACGGATCATAAACATGTACTTGCATTTGATTATTGGCAAATATTTTTGCAGTTTCTTTACCGATATTGCCAAAGCCTACAATCCCCACATGATGCTGCTCAAGTTCAATAGCCGTATACTTATTACGTATATTAAAATTACCCTGTACTGTTTCTTGATGGCTTTCCACAATATTCTTGGTTATCGCATAAGCCATACCAACAGCATGCTCTGCGACAGACCTTTTGTTCGTTCCCGGTGCAACGACAACAGGTATACCAAGCTCCGTGGCAGCTTTCATGTCTACATTATCTACACCGACACCAGGACGAGCAATTACTTTAAGATTTGGACACTGCTCCATAATTTCGCGCGTAATTTTGCCTACGCGAAGAATTAATCCATCTGCCTTTTTTAGGTCATCGATAATACCACTCATATCACTATTATTGGCTACTAGAACATTGACATTTTTTCTTAATACGTCCATCCCTGTTTCATATAAAGCATGTGACAATAACACGGTCTTCGGCATTTTACACTCAACCCTTTTTGTAAGTTTTAAATCATACTACAATACCTTTAATCAAGCAGATCGTTTTCAGCCAAATATGTTTCAATTTCCGCCATTTTTTGATCAACCATGTTCATCTGCTCTTTAGTTATCGGTTCAGATGGTTGAACAACCCGATAGTCAAACCCTAATTTACTCAGTGCATATTTAGTCGAGGCTGTTTGACTTTTAGCCATCGGCCAGATTGATGAAGTCATGTCTACAATATGATTATAAAATTGAGTTTTCTCGATGTCGCCTTTTGTACCATATTCATAAAGCTTAATAAACGGCTTCGGATAAAGAGGTGCCATCGATGGGATATACCCGTCTGCCCCCATTAGCAGACTTGTCGCTGCCAGATTTGTGGCACCTTGATGCAAAACAAAATCCGTACCTTTAAAATGCTCCAGGCATTTAAGAAAATCCGGAAATCGGCCTGTGGTATCCTTATAGCCAATAACCTTATCAATTTTAGCGATTTTGAAAATCGTATCCGGCATTAAGGTTTGTCCCGTAAAGGGTGGAATGTTATATATCATTAAATCAATTTCTGTATGGCGAGCAATTTCCTCAAAATGGCGAACTGTTTCGTCTTGGGTTGCATGCCGCGCATAAAATACCGGAGTGACGACAGCGACCTTACCGCCCATTTGTTCTAATTCCTTGATATTTTCAATAACACGTCTGGTACTTGCATCCATAACACCGCAGATTACAGGAACCTGTTCCTTGGTTTCATCCAATGTAATCTGAATAGCACGGTTTCTTTCTTTTTGAGTAAGCGCCATTGTCTCACCATTGGACCCAGCGACAAAAATGCCATGGATACCCGTGTCAATACATCTGCGAACAAGCAGCCGTAACCCTTTTTCATCTACATTTTCATTTTCATCCACTGGTGTTACGATCGGCGGAACAACACCGATAATTTCCTTTGCCATATTAATTCTCCTAACATTATTTTTGGAATTTGATTTCTTCAGGGCGAATGTTGTCTACCTGACCGTAAATACAAAGCGCATCAATATAGCCGCCTTCGCCATATTCAAAAACATGCCATTCAAGCTCATCGAAATACATAACAGTGCCCTTTTTCAGCAAGTGTTTTTCATTTAAATTGTCCTTCGCTGGTCCGCGTCTTACCCATCCGTTCTGGCAATCCAGAACCACGACCGTTTCTTCGGCATGATTATGTGGTTCCATCGGGCCGCTTTCCGCTGAATAGGTAGCAAAAGAAACGGTCATTTTTTCACTGCTAATTGCAGAGTTTCTGCCTACAGCACTAGCAATAACTCTCCCTAGAAGTCTATTTTGATAAATCTCTTCCCTTTCAACGATTCTCATAAGTAAGGCCTCC
>NZ_CYSP01000018.1 GCF_001298735.1 Propionispora sp. 2/2-37
GGAGGCATTACCTTGTCCAGAAAAAAAGTGCTGTTGCTGAGTGACTTTAACTGTGCCACCGGCCTGGCAACGTTAGCCCACAATATAGTGGATTTGCTGCTCCAAACGGACAATTATGATTTTGATGTCATTGGCATTAATCACACCGGCGAACCATATGATTTTAAAAAATGGCCCTTTCCCATCTATCCGGCCAGGGATTTTGCCAAGGCAGGCAAAAACCTATGGTACGATGACCCTTATGGACGCCCTCGTTTTCTAAACCTGCTGAGTTCCAAGGACTATGATATTGTATTCACTTTACCGGATCTGTTTATTATGGAATCCATAGCCAACCGAATTGTCCAAATAAGACAGACAAAGAAATTCAACTGGATCTATTATTACGCCGTTGACGGCACACTCAGGGAAAGTTGGATTAACAATAGCGTTGCCCTTGCTGATTATCCTATCGCCTATACTCAATTCGCGAAAAGGGAAACGCTTCATATAAATGGAGCGGTTAATCCCCAGGTGATCTACCTTGGCATAAATACAAAAGACTTTTTTCCCATCCCAGATATCGGCTCCTTCCGCAGGATGTATTTTCGGGAACACGCTGACAAATTCATCGTAACCAATATTAATCGTAATCAACCTCGTAAAGATATTCCGCATACCATTGCCGCTTTTGCAAAATTTAAACAGCAAAGGCCGCATTCACTGCTATATCTTCACATGAATCCCGCCGACGTAGGAGGGAATATTATTGAAATGGCTGAATTTTGGGGACTTAAACAGCATGTGGATTTTCTTGTTCCTGAAAAATATGATGATTACCACGGTTACCCTATAGACACATTGAATAAACTTTACAATGCTTCCGATGTGCTTATCTCCACGACGCTGGGCGAAGGCTGGGGATTAACCGTAACCGAAGCTATGGCAACAAAGACACCGGTCATTATCCCCGACCATACTTCCCTTAGTGAAATCGGCGCAGACGGAAGGGCCCGTCTGGTAAAATGCGGTGCCGATTATACCTGCCTCGGTGCGATAGACTTTAACCGCTACCGCCCGTTAACCGATACCACCGATCTGATATCTGCGCTGGTCGAATGCCACGACAACCGGGAATGCTATCGTGCTATGGCAGAACGGGCATACCACTGGGTCTTAAACCTTTCCTGGGATATAATCGGCAAACAGTGGCTCGACATTTTTGAAGCCGCATCACAAAAAAACTTATGTTAGTTTCTTTTCTTGATAAAGGTCCGGTTAGCCAGAGGCTGCCGGACCTTTTCAATATATCAGGATAAGTAACCAATACATTATGATAGGCATACTATGAAGTAGGAAACCAATAAAAAGAAAAAAGGAGAGATAGAAACTATGGGACTTCCTAAAGGCTTAGATTTTGCCGGTGGAGCAATCGTCACACTGGTTCTGGAAGATTTCCAGCAACTCACCGGACGATTTATCGGAGTCTTCGATGATAACCGTAAGCAGTACAAAGACCCTGGTTGTTATAAGTCCGATGATTCAAAATACGATCCGGACCATAAGTATGATGATTACGACAAACACAAACACGAACATGAACATGAAGACAAATGCAAACCAGAACCGCATGATAAATGCTGCAAACCGCCTCATGTCGATGTTGACGTTGACGTCGAAGATGAACGTGAATTTCTGCTGCTGCAGTTAAGCGAAGCAGCCGGTGCAGTAACTCTTACTTCTGCCACTCCCATAATCGTCGGCGGCGTAGTAACCGGTGTAACCCTCGGAGTGACCTCCACTTCATTCCCTGCAGGTTCCTTTGTTGCTGTCAATGTCGATCAAATTATCTATGCCGCAACAGGCGGTGTAACCACCACCTTCACCATACCTATTACTCTATAATAAATGATCATTAACAAGGGTTTCGGATAACTCCGCTATGGTAACAGCGGAGTTATTCTATGCATAACTGCGAAGGAACGCTTACATCTCTTACTGCATAGTATGTATTAGTCAAATCCGGTAAAAAAGGAGGATAAAAAATGAGAAAACTTCCGAAGGGTTTAGATTTTGCCGGCGGTACAATAGTCACTCTTGTTTTAGAAGATTGGCAGCAACTTACCGGAACCTTTATTGGAGTATTCGACAAGGATAAACCCTACTCAGGTCCTAAATCTGAATATTATAAGCCAAGGCTGACAATTGATGTAGATGTGGAAGACCCCCTGGAATTTTTAGTACTGCAATTAACCGAACCGGCCGGAATCGTATCCCTTACTTCAGCAGCACCGTTAGTCAGTGGCTTGATTACCACTGGAGTTGATCTTGGTATTACTTCAACAACCTTCGCTGCCGGTACATTTGTTTCCATAAATCTGGATCATGTTTTATTTGTATCAACAGGCGGCATCACTACAAGCTTCAGTTTTTCTGTTTAACGCGCGCTGTTAAAAAGAACGAAACCCTGATGTTATCAGGGTTTCGTTCTTTTTAACGACATATTATTTACCGCTTACCTCTTTCCGCACCCGTTCCAGATCAGCCTCGACCATCATTTGAATGAGGTCCTGCAACGAAGTTCGGGCTTGCCAGCCCAGTTTCCGTTTTGCTTTGTCCGGATTTCCCAAAAGCACTTCCACTTCCGCCGGCCGGTATAAGTTTGGATCAACGACTATAAAATCCTCATAATCCAGACCGACATGGGAAAATGCAATTTTGCACATGTCTCTTACTGTAGTTGTCCTGCCGGTAGCAATTACATAGTCATCCGGCTTCTCCTGCTGCAGCATAAGCCACATGGCTTCAACATAATCGCCGGCAAATCCCCAATCCCGTTTTGCTTCGATATTGCCTAATCTTAATTCTTTCTGAATCCCCAATTTGATTCTGGCTACCGCATCCGTGACTTTACGAGTGACAAACTCCATCCCGCGCAGCGGTGATTCATGGTTAAAAAGAATACCGCAGCAGGCAAACATATCGTAGCTTTCGCGGTAATTAACCGTCATCCAGTGCCCAAAAAGCTTGGCAACACCATACGGACTTCGCGGATAAAATAAAGTGCTTTCCGATTGAACAGGATCCTCGGTTAAACCGAACAACTCGCTGGTGGATGCCTGGTAAAACTTACTATTGCTATTTTCCAGACGAATGGCTTCCAATACATGCAGTACACCAAGACCGGTTGTTTGAGCGGTAAGTACGGGTTGCTGCCAGGAAGTACCGACATAGCTTTGGGCGCCAAGATTATATACTTCGTCAGGTTTGGCTAAAGCTACCGCCCGGCTGAGAGATGAAAAATCCGTCAAATCCCCGGCAATTAACCGCACTTCCTCCTGAATACCTAAAAACTGCAGCCGCCAAATACTGGGTGTTGATCTGCGGGGAAGCAAACCATAGACCTCATAATTCTTCTGCAGAAGAAGCTTAGCCAGATAGGCACCATCCTGACCCGTTATTCCCGTGATGAGAGCTGACTTCATTATTTTCCCTCCTGACATAGTAATGCTCCATACTATGCCGGAAGCCAGCAAGCTGCGCCTCTAAAGAAATAAAAAGCCGGCAACCTTTATATGTTTCAGTCCTACCTGCCGCTTTCTATCCCCTTTGGTCTTCCTAAAAGGGGATAAATTCTAAATAAATGGAAAATACTAAAAAGAATTTCGTTACCTGGTGAGCACGCGAGGTGAATGACAATTTACAAGAAACTGATAGGGCGGCTGCGTTTTTTGCAGTACCTCCAGGCGAAACAACATAGTGTCCGCCTGAGCCAAAGTAAAGAACCGGCCAATACTCATATACTCAGCACCAACATAAAAGATAATGAAACCTTTCTTAAAACCAGCTTGGGGAAAAGCAATGATGTTGTCTTCAGGGAGATTACCCTTGGCCTCAAAAGTAAAACCAAAGCCCTGATTTGCTTTATTGACGGTCTGGCCGATAAAGACAAAATTAATGAACATATTATAAAATCACTGACCATTGATGCCCATCTTGCAATAGAGGAAAACAATGTAGCACAGGATATTTTCCATGCCGTAAAAAACAGTTTATTGACCGCCTCCGAAATTAAGGAAACCCGGTCGTTAAACGAAGTTCTCCGAGGCATTTTAGCCGGTGATGTCCTCCTTATTATTAACGGCTATGATTCAGCGTTCATCATCGGTATGAAAGGCTGGGCAACAAGAGCCATTGCCGAACCTTATACCGAATCGACCATTCGCGGCCCCCGTGAAGGCTTTACCGAAACACTGCGTACCAATACTTCCATGCTGCGAAGAAAAATTAAAAATCCAAATTTGATATTTGAATCCTTAACCATTGGCCAGCAGACCCATACCGAAATCAATATCGTATATATCAAGGGAGTCGCCAGTGAAAGCATGGTAGCTGAAGTAAAGAAACGGTTAAGACACATTGATACAGATGCCATTTTGGAATCAGGCTATATCGAACAATATATTGAAGACAATCCTTTTTCTTTTTTTTCCACCATAGGAAATTCCGAGAAGCCGGATATTGTGGCAGCGAAACTGCTGGAAGGCAGAGTGGCTATTTTCTGCGACGGAACCCCCTTTGTCCTCACCGTTCCGCTTTTGTTTATCGAAACCCTCCAATCGGCTGAAGATTATTATTCCCGTCCCTATCTCGCTACCATTGTCCGCTGGATTCGCTTCTTCGCTTTTGTGATCACATTGACAGCCCCGGCTCTCTATGTGGCTTTGGAGACCTTCCATCAGGAATTGCTGCCCACCGTTCTCCTGATTACAGCTGCCGCGGCAAGAGAGGGTATTCCCTTTCCGGCTTTTTTAGAAGGGATGATCATCGGTGTTATTTTCGAAATCCTGCGGGAGTCGGGCATCAGAATGCCACAACCGGTTGGACAGGCAGTCAGTATTGTAGGTGCCCTGGTAGTGGGAGAAGCTGCCGTACGGGCAGGAATTATCAGCGCTCCCATGGTTATCATCGCTGCCCTAACGGCCATTACGGGATTCATCGTTACACCCCTAATGGATGCGGTCGTCCCCTTCCGTTTTTTCCTCTTAGGCCTGGCTGCCATGTTCGGTCTATATGGAATTACGATTGGGTTAATCCTAATGCTGGGGCACATGTGTTCCTTGCGTTCCTTCGGTACTCCTTACCTTTCTCCCTTCGCGCCTACGAATAAAGCAGGCCTGAAAGATGCTTTATTTCGCGCTCCGCTCTGGCTGATGCATACCCGTCCCCAAGTCATCACCTGGAAAACTTCCGCCAGGCAGTCCTCCTCCCTGCAGCCTGATCAGGATACCAAGGAAGGTGAGCACCAATGATCCGGGCAATAAGTATCGTCATAACCGCCATGTTTTGCACCACCCTTTTATCCGGCTGCTGGAGCCGGATAGAATTAAACGAACTTGGCATTGTGTTGGCTGTTGCGCTGGATAAGGATGCCGCTACCGGAGAAATCATCATGACTTCACAATTTGTAAGACCGGAAGCCTTAAAGGCGGAAGGCGGCGCTACACAAAAGGACCCGGTTGAGTTTATTACAACCAGGGGGGCAACCGTATCCGAAGCCGTACGGAATATTTCCAAAGAATTTGACCGAAAACCCTTCTATTCTCATAATAAAATACTGGTAATTGACGAACAGCTTGCCCGCGAGGGAGTACTGCCCATTTTAGATTTCTGGAAACGGTTTGCCGAAATCCGCCCGGTGCTTTCAGTGGTTATAGCCAAAGGTGTACCAGCACGGGAAATTATCGGCGAACGGAATGGAGTAGAAGGCATTCAAGCCATTTATCTGGACTCTATGATCAAACGGCAGGATATCCACTCCGAATCCAATACGTCAAACCTGCTGGATTTTTTAAAAGCATTGGGAAGTAACGAAATTAATCCTGTCACCGGAGCCATGGAAATCGTGGATACACCGCCTGTATCCAGTGAAGAAAAAAAGGTTGCAACTTATAAAGGCATCAAGCTTGCCGGTACGGCAGTATTTAAAAAAGACAAATTAGTGGGATTTCTGGATGGCCGCGAAACACGGGGCTTAAATTGGATAACCGGAAAAGTTAAAAACGGCATTATCCAGGTTCCTTCGCCCGGCGAAACAGACAAGCTGGCTGCTATTGAAATAAAAAGCGCCAATAGTACGGTAAAAGCAAAACTGCTGAATGGAAAATATGTCTTTGCGATTCAGGTAAAGGAAGTGGGCGACCTCATTGAACAGCAATCGCTTACCAACGTATCCAAACTGCCCAATTTGGAAGAACTTAATCTGGCGCAAAAAAAGGTTATTGAGTCGGAAATCGCAGACGTGATAGCCAAAGCGCAACAAGAATATGCTTCCGATATTCTGGGATTCGGTAATGCCCTGCACATTGCTTATCCCGACGAGTGGGAAAAAGTAAAAGATGACTGGGCCTATCTGTTTCCTTCTGCCGAATATACGGTCACCGTGAAAACCGAAATCAGAAGAACCGGGTTGCTGCAAAAAGCCGTCATCGAAAAAGAAAGGCCAGAACCTGAAATGAAAAACAGAAGCAGACCTTATGATATGCTAAAACCAGAAGAATAACGGGTGACTCCCGGATTTAAAAATAAGGAGAATTCCTTCCATATGAGAAAAAATATCCAAATAAGCAATTACCAATTATTTTGCCTGCTAGTCATGCACTCTTTGGGAAGCTCTACATTGTTTGCTCTCGGGATACGCGCGAAACAAGACGCCTGGCTGGTTGTTTTAAGCGGCCTTGTCCTCGGCTTTGGCATTTTGTGGCTTCATACGGAAATTCAAAAAAATTACCCACACAACAATTTAACGGAAATAAACACTATACTATTCGGCAAACTATTAGGGGGGTTCATAACAATCGCTTTTGCCGGATATTTCACTTGGGTCTCCATTTTGAATTTCAGTGAATTCGCCGAATTAATTGCCATTACCACGCTGCACGACACGCCCATCCTCGCCATCCAGATTACCTTTATGCTGGTCATCATCTATCTCACCTTGCAGGGCATCGAAGTCTTGGCACGCATGAGCGAATTGCTTATGCCTCTCGTTATGTTCTCGCTAATACTGATCTTTATATTAATCATTGTGTCGGGAAATGTGAATCTTAAGGAAATGCTGCCTATGCTGGCCAAAGGAATTATGCCTGTTTTCAAAGAAGTTTTTCCTACCTTTTCCACCTTTCCCTATGGGGAAGACGTCGTGTTTCTCATGTTTTACTGTTACGCCAACGAACCCCGTCTTATCCGCAAATACGCTTTTGCCGCCATTTTCATGCTGGGTACATCACTGGTCATTTCAACTATCCTCATTGTCTGTGTATTAGGCGTCAATCTAACTGCCGCTTCCACCATTCCCCTGATTGAAGTTGTCAAAATGATTAACATCGGCAGCATTATTACCAACATTGACGCCATCGCCGTCATTGTAATTTTTATTGGCGGACTTTATAAAGCCATGTTGTTTTTCTATGGAGCGGTGCTTGCCTTATCCACCTTATTCAAAGTCAAAAAAGAACTCTTAGTTATCGCAATGGGCATTTTTCTGGTGTGGCTTAATCTTACCATTATTCCTAACTTTGTATTTCACCGCTTCATCGGAATATCTTTTGGCAATAGTTATATTCATGAGATTTATACCATTTATCTTCCTGCTCTCATACTCATAACCACATGGTTAAGAAAGCTGAAGCAAAAACTAGAGCACTCTCCCTGTGTAAATAAGCAATAAATTTCCCATAAAAATATGTAACGCAAGGTGATTCCATGCCCATCACTGATTTACTGCAAGCTGTCGGAGTGTTTCCTGCAACCGTTTTTTTAAGCGGCTGGCTCTGTATTGCACTGGTAATTCTCTTTATCCTTCATAACCTGTTGGTGTGCCTCATCAGACTATTGCGCCGATAAATAAAACTCCTGCGGCAGCCCGTGGTATTAGCTGCGCAAGAGTTTTTATACTTTCTGCCTTATAAGGGAAAAGACCTGTTGATTTTTTTATGGGTAAATTGTTTGGTCCGTTTGGCATAATCTTCAACAATATGGCCGTTCCCTACTACCTTGTACTTATAGATAATCATACCGTCCAGGCCCACCGGTCCCCGGGCGTGAATCTTACTGGTACTAATGCCGACTTCAGCACCGAAACCATAGCGGAAACCATCACTGAAACGGGTCGAACAGTTCCACATTACATTACCGGAATCGGCATATTCCATAAACCGTGCCGCTTTTTCCCGATCCGTGGTGATGATACTGTCCGTATGGCCCGAACCATAGGTATTGATATGTTCGATCGCTTCATTAAGCCCGGATACTATTTTAATCGAAAGTTTATAATCCAGATATTCCGTTTTCCAGTCTTCTTCCGTAGCCGGATGTACCGGAATCAGTTTACAGGTATTGGAACACCCTACCAGCTCCACCTGTTTTTTATCCAGCTCCTGCTTGAGTTTTGGCAAAAATTCCGGGGCAATCCGCTCATCTACCAATAGGGTTTCCAGGGCATTACATACCGAAACATATTGAGTCTTTGAATCGTTGACAAGCTTAACCGCCATATCCAGGTCGGCATCTTCCGCCACGTAAGCATGACAAATACCGTCCGCATGTCCCATGACCGGGATCCGGGAATGGTCCATGATGTAGCGGACAAATTCATTCGATCCCCGGGGGATAATTAAATCAATATACTTATCCATTTTCAGCATGGCAGTAACATCTTCGCGGGTTTCCAAAAGAGCCAGCCAGCTTTCCGGAATGCCGGTCTGCCCGGTTGCCTCCGCAATAATATCGGCCAGGATACGATTGGTTTTTCTGGCCTCCGATCCGCCCTTTAGCAGGACACTGTTGCCACTTTTTAAACAAAGGGTGGAAATTTGCACCAACGCATCGGGCCGTGATTCAAAAATCATACCAATGACACCAATCGGGCAGGTCACCCGGTACAGTTCCAGTCCCTCGTCCAGTTCGGTAGCCAGCATGGTTTTGCCCACCGGATCTTCCAGTCCGATCAGACTCTGTATCCCGTCAACAACATCCTGTATTTTGCCTTCATCAAATTTTAAACGTTTCAATAAAGGCTCAGCCAGCTGTTCCTGCTCGCTGCGCAGTAAATCTTCCTTATTGGCGGCTATAATTTCGGCCTGATGCTTGATCAGCGCATCGGCAATCCGGGCCAAGGTCTCATTCTTCCGTTCCGTACCGGTTCCGGCAAGCTGTATCGAAGCCTCTTTTACACGGCGCGCCAAATCGTTCATATTCATACCACTACCCTCCAGTAAACATAGTACGGTTTATTCTCTTATTATATCCTCATATACCCGGTAAGGTACAGCAAAATCGCCGCTGCCAATCCCTAACTGCACCTCTTTGCGGTTTAATCCGTGAAAATCGGTTCCACCGGAAGGCAAAAGCTGATACTTTTCAATCAAATAATCGGCATACTCTGTTTCGTTACGGCTAAAAGAAGGATAATACCGTTCAATTCCGTCCAGTCCCATACTTTTCAAATAGCGGACATGTGCTTCCATTTCCGGCAGGGTATAACCGGCCAGACCAATGCGTTTCGTGTAATGCGCTAAAAAAGAGCGGCCGCCTGCTGCCCTGATAATTGCCAGGGCTTCCTCAACCGTCCACAATTCGTTCTCGCCATAAGGGACAGGGTCCATATACCGGTCCCAAACCTGCTGAATTTCCGGACACAGCTTATGATGCATAAAATACCGCAAAATAGCAAACCGGTCTAAATATTGACCGGCAATAAAAGGCATCAGCATATCGCGCTCAATATAAATATGTTGACTGGCTATGTATTTCAGTATCCCGGCTATGCTTGCATCCCGGTGTTTCCGCATTTTCCGATAAGCAGCCAAAAAGACAGGATGATGAATATCAATGCCCAACCCGAGTATATGTAACATTTTGCCGTCTTGATATCTGGCACTGACCTCAATACCCGGCAAAAACTCGACACCATAATCCCCGGCAGCCTGCCGGGCCTCGGCAATTCCCTCGATAATATCATGATCAGTCAAAGCCACTGCCCGGATATTGCTCTGGGCAGCCAGCTTGATTAACGTTCTTGGACTCAGCGTACCATCGGAAAAATGCGAATGCGTGTGTAAATCAATTAGTTCCATCATTCTGCATTCCTCCTATTGAATAGCACGATTATACTATATCAACAAAAAAAGAGTCAAGGAACTTTCCCTTGACTCTGCTGCCCGGATGTCTTTAATGGTAGTTATGCTTGTCACGTTTCCAGAAACACATGCTTAAAAATAAGGCTACAAAGGTTACATTTAACCCCAGGAAAAATATTTTCTGGGAAACTCCCAATATAGGCTGGATATATTGTCCGATAAATACATAAAAAATAAAAGAAGGGAGATAAGCCATACAGTAGAGAAGTCCCAGTCCAAATAAAATGACAAACAGGTTTTTCATTTTACCGACCTCCTTTACTACTCTCCTTACTATAAGTGTATGACTGTTTAGACAATTCTGTCAATAATACATAAGCATATTTTTATCAATATTTTCAAAAACATCCCCCTAATGCTATAGTAATCTTAACTTTTTCTAGGGAACGGCCGATACTGTATATAGGAGAACCTGTACAGTAAGTATGCCAAAACCAAGGAGGGAATCAGCATGAGCATTGACCAGGCCGGATTACATACTCTGTTATCCACACTGCAGCCCAAAACAAATCTAGCTGCTTTAAAGGAACGCCGGGATAATTTGTGGCAAAAGCTTAATCAACAGGCTACGAATCCCTCAGCGTCCCAATCCGATACCAAACAAATCGTAGCCGAATTATCTGCGGCAGACCAGCAGTTACAGCAGGCCACCTATAATGAAGTAAACCGGAAGCTTGAGATCGAAAGATGCAAACGGGAGGCGGAAGCTGCAAAAAAACTAAGGGAAAAAGAAAAAAAGCTGGCCAAACATGAACGGGTTCTTTATAATGCCAGCATGAATAAACTGTTTTCCGCTATCGGAAATTTATCGCAATACCAGGCACTGTCCGGTACGGGCGCCGTCGCCCCCGGAGCGCCGGGCAGCGGCTTGCCGGATAAAGCCAGTGAGATTGACCGGGATTTAAAAGAGTCTGTTCAATTTGGCATTGCCGCCGCCGAAGTAGCCCGGCGGCGCAAACACACGCAGCAGAAATTGGCCATAGAAGAAGCCCGCCAGAACCAGACTGCAGAAACACCACTTTATACAAAAACAAAAAAGAAGAAAAAAAGCCTGAATATAATAATATAATGATATCATTCACCAACTGCTCTTGGCCGTGCCAAACGAAAGAGGAAGTCTTCCATTGCCCGGAGCTTCTGCATTAAGCTGAAATACTCCTTCGGATTAAGCGACTGCGGTCCGTCACACAAAGCTTCCTCCGGATTCGGATGAACCTCTACCAGGATTCCGTCAGCACCGGCGGCCAGTCCGGCCAGCGCCATAGACTCCACCAGATCGCGCCGGCCGGTGCCGTGGCTGGGGTCTATGATAACCGGCAAATGACTGACCTGCTTGATGACCGGCACCACACTCATATCCAGCGTATTCCGGGTATGTGTCGTAAAGGTGCGTATTCCTCTCTCACAAAAAATCACTTGCTGATTGCCTTCGTATAAAATGTATTCCGCGGCCTGCAGCCATTCTTCCAGAGTCGCTGACAGGCCTCTTTTCAATAGAACCGGCTTATCCAGCCGCCCCACTGTCTTAAGCAGGGCAAAGTTCTGCATATTCCGGGCACCAATTTGCAAAATATCGGCATACTGCGCCACCACCGGCACAGCAGAGATATCCATAACTTCGGTAACGATCTTAAGCCCGGTAGCTTCCCGCGCTTCGGCCATATATTCCAGCCCTTTTTCCGCCAGTCCCTGAAAATCGTAAGGTGAAGTCCTTGGTTTAAAAGCCCCGCCACGCAGCATCTGTGCACCGCCCTGACGTACCAGTTTTGCCGTAGTCAACAGTTGCTCCCTGGACTCCACGGCACAGGGACCGGCCATATAAACCTTTGCCGAACCGCCGATCACAACTTCCCCCAAACGAATTATAGTATCTTCCTGCTTATGTTCCCGTGCTACCAATGTATATCCAGCCATTTTTTTGCCTCCATTCTGTCAAATTGTTCTGTTTCTTCATAAAAAAATGCCATTTCGCTCCGGTTAAGAGGCAAAATGACATTTGCGGTACCACTCTTATGCGGAAACTAAATTTTCAAAAAGGGAACAAAAAAACTATTTCCCCCATTAAGGGGCGAAACAGTTCGCGATACCACCCTTTTTTAGAAAACACAAGTTTCCCTCAATTCAGGTACGGGATAAAGGATCCGATACCCTAGCCGGATAACGCTGGCGCACGGCCCAGCCTACTGGCAAAAGTTTTCGGTGGGCAGCTCACGGGGCCATTCCATAACCTCTTTAGACCGGTCATCACACCTCCGGATAAACCCGGTCACCGGTTCGCTGGACTAAAGGCCAAGTCATGTACTCTTCCCGCTCAAGGCTGTTGTTTATTCATTTACTACTAATAATCCTATCGTGAAAGCCAAAAAATGTCAAGGATAAATCTTAAGATACCTTTTCCTAATTATAAGAATTGAAACAATTGCACCGTACATCCTAGCAGAGTAATGTTTATAAATGTGCTATGGATATCAGGGACCGGCCAACGGTATAAATTACTAAAAAAGCTGTAAACAACACAACCGGATGTTTACGCCATGGTGTATGATCCATTCCAACCACCTCTCTATTTCTATACTAAGGAGAGAATATGACAAACCAATGACAATGACTCAAGGTTTATGTTTATATTTCCCTTTTATTCCGCTTTCTAAACAAAAAGAAAAAAGACTCAGCGATGAAAATCCCTGAATCTTTCTTAAATGGCCTATCACCACTCCTGTACCCGGATCACCTTATCAGCCCGGTCACGGGTTCTTAAAATAAGCTTGGCATTGGGCATATCGGTTGAACTTACTTTTTTAGCTGCCTCTTCCTGTGTACGGCCGGAACGGAGATGCCGCTTCACAAGGCGCTGCTGTATAACCGGCAGCCGGGCATCAATAAACCAGGTTTCGTCAAAGAGACCCTCAAGCTGATTCCAGGGTTCTCTATCCAGCAGCAGGTAATTTCCCTCCACAATTACAATCCGGTGTTTTTTTTCCACCAAAATAGCATTAGCAACCGGATTATGAATTCTCCGGTCATAAGCCGGACAACCAATTTCACTTTCCCCGTCCAGCACAATACGTTGCAGCAGGCCAATAAAACCTAACGCATCAAAGGTCTCGGGAATACCCTTCCGGGCCAACAGATTCCGTTCTATCAACGAATCGTTGGTCAGGTGAAACCCATCCATCGGTACAACAATAGCAAGGTCCTGAGAACAAGCCCGGTTTACGCTGTTCATTAACTTTCCGGCAATGGTGCTTTTTCCGGCGCCGGGAATTCCTGTAAGGCCCAGTAAAAATCGTTTACCCGGATTTCTATGATAGGTCTTCAACAGCATCCCTGTTAAAAACCTCAAATTCACATTGTGAAACCTGTCCATGATTATTAACTCCCGTGTTTTCAAATTACAATAAGCAGGATTTATTTTTCCGGGTGATACACGGTTGTAACGCCGTATATCGTATCATAATGCCGTCCTCCCTGTATGCCTTCAGCCCGTACGGCAATCGTCCCATTCCCGTAGACAACCGGCATGGCAAACTGATATACCCAGACACTGTGTGGATTGCCAAGACCTTTTCGGCCAAACGGTTCCGTCACTTCTGCCCTGGGAATCAAATTCCCGTTTTGATAGAAAAAAATGCGTCCGGGGTTAGGATAGCCGGTAAAGCGTACAGCAATATAAAATTTCTGCCCATATAATGTTGGTTTCGGACTTAGGCCGGCCATGATCCAGCCGGTATCATCGGCTCCAATATGGGTAATTTCCACCCTGGTTAAGTTTGGTGCCGGCTTAGCGGCCGCAAACGGTGCTATTGACAGTAATAAACAAAGAATCAATAAAAACAGCCCTGATTTTTTCACAGATGATTGTCCACTCCTTATCCAAATGCTTTGACAGTACAGATTACTCATGGAGAACGATTCGCCCCGCACAAAAAAAACTCCTGCCGTATTCCCCAAGGAACTGGCAGAAGTACCAAGAATAATTACACATAAATTTTCACTTCACTGCATACATACATATTAGGAATAGTTGTACCTATTCCTAATACCTTGGAGGTGAGTCTTATGAAAATCAGCTTTGACTTAACCATCCAAGAAATTCTCTTTTTAATTTCTCTTATTGCAGTGTTTCTTGCTCGTCAGTCTAGCTGATTACTTGATTTACTTGCCTCAACCCGGCCGTTGAGGCATTTCTTTTGTATTTATATACAGTTATGAAGCTATATATGACTAGTCACTTAGAAAAATTGGGGCCTCCCGTATAATTTTTATCAGAGCTGCCATATTATATCCTGCATACCCTTCTATTCAGGATAACTTTGTCCCCAGCTTCAAACAAGGCGGCTTAAACAGCCGTCTTTGTCTTTGCCTCTCATGTCAAACAGTTTCAATGATGATACTAAATTGAACTGAAATCAGAATACTCTTTCATGAATGGAACGGCTTAAAAAAATTATACCACCGCTTTCGCTTTCCAGGCACCGCTTTTCCAGCGCCACAGCATACATAAACCGCGCAACCATTCATCCATAAGCATGACCGCCCAAATAGCGGGCAATCCAAGCCCCAGAATCACGCCCAAATAATATCCTAATCCGATCGTAACCGACCACATGGACAGCACTGCTATAATGACGGGGAAATTAACATCACCTGCTCCGCGCAGGCCATAGATAAAAACAATATTAAAAGTCCTGCCCGGCTCCAGAAAAGCATCAATCGTAAAAATCAAAGCACCAAGGCCAATGATCCAGGCATCCATCGTGAATATTTCCATGAAATAATACCGGAATAAAAACAATATACCGCCAATTAACCAGGCCGCCTTAAAGGCAATCCAAAAATTTTTCATCCCGGCTTTTTCCGCTTCGACAAATTTCCCGGCCCCCACTAATTGCCCAATCATAATAATATTGGCCTGCCCAATTGCCAGGGAAAACAAAAACGCCATCTTAATAACCGACCAGGCATAGGTCCTGGTAATATAGGCATCTGCTCCCAAATGCACGATAATGATCATCATCAGTACAGTCTGGCTTAAGTTGTAGGACATATTTTCCATTGCTGCCGGAAAACCAATTTTTAGCAGCTGTTTTAATTCGGTTACAGGAAATGAAAGCAACTGGCGCCAAATGTCAACTTTTATCATGTTAGTAAACAAGTATGTCCAGGCGGAACACACGGCAACCCCTTTACTGACAACCGCCGCAATGGCAACTCCCTGAACCCCCAAAGCCGGAACCATTCCGGCAAAACCCAGTCCCAGCACCGCCGAGCCGATCAGATTGAGTACATTCATAAACGCTGTAATCGCCAGGCATTGTTTCGTGCGCCCAAAGCCCTTTAAAACGGCATCGGCTGAAGATAATAAGGCATCAAAAAAAATAAAACCGCCAGCCAGCAGCAGATAGGTATGGGCATATCCTAACAAATCGTCGGCAATGCCCATGAACATTAAAAGTTCCTGACCGCCAAGCAGCAAAGTCATGCTGGCGGCCAGGCCTAAAATGGTATTAAAAAACAAAGAAACCGCTACCACCTTATTAATAGTCTCCGGCCTGGCGGCACCAACATTCTGTGCCACCAGGACTGAAGTTCCTAACGATATAATGGCAAAAACCAGCAAAAAGTTCCATAATATTTGATTTGTCGCCTCCACCGCGGCCGCCGCGACACTGTCATATTTACTTAATATAAAAACATTAACAAACCCCACCAGGGTAATAAGAAACAATTCTAAAAATATAGGCCAGGCAAGCCTAAATAACGAAAGCCTTTCCACTGTCATCCTCCATACTCCGCAGCGTCTCTCGCTGTGATCTTTTTGCCCATTCATCGTATCAAAGAAGCAGTCAGTTGTCAAAGAAATCCTCCGGCTTCTGTCTATTTCTCACCATCCCCCCCCCCCTATAAAATAACAGATACAGCCATCATGAAAATGACAGCTGTATCTGTTTGGTATTGCCCCTATCAAATAACACGCGGAACCGGCTGCATACTGTCTTCCTGCCGCATATCACCGGAAAGCGCTTCACCAAATAACGCTCCGATCAAATTGACGGTGGAACCGGCCGTAATCTGTCCCCTGTCCAATAACGGATTGACTTCCACAAACTCAGCCGATGTGATTTTGCCTGACTGAAACAGCCTTTGTACACCCAGCAGGCTGTCATGATAGCTGATTCCCCCGGCAACGGGAGTACCCACTCCGGGGATTTCCCTCGGGTCAATGCCATCCAAATCGAAACTGAGATGAATGCCGTCGCAGCGTTCCGACAAATATGCGATGGCTTCCTGCATGACAGTAACGATACCCCATTGTTTTACATCTTCCGGTGAATAGGTTTTCATATTGGTATTGGCAATCAGTGCCTTCTCACCCGGATCGATGTCTCTAACCCCGATAAGCACAATATTTTCCGCCTTAACCTTGGGGCAGTAGCCACCAATATTTTTTAGCAGAGCAGGCCCCAGTCCCATGCAGGCAGCCAGCGGCATACCATGAATATTGCCGCTGGGCGAGGTCTGCGGTGTATTCATATCGGCATGCGCATCATACCAGATAACCCCCAGATTCTGATAATGCCTGGCAATACCGGCAATTGTACCCATGGCAATACTGTGATCACCGCCGAGCACTAAGGGGAAGCTCCCGCTTTTTACTATATTTGAAACCTTTGCCGCCAATCGTTCGTTAGCGTTAACAACGGTTTTTGCATTTTTCATATTTTCGCCGGTTCGCTTACCCGGACCGGCAATACCAACGGAAATATTCCCCATATCCGCTACATCCAGCTTCAGTTTTTCCAACCGCTTAATCAAACCGGCGGATCGCAGCGCGTCCGGTCCCATGTTGGTGCCATAGCGTGTTTGCCCCAACCACATGGGCGCACCTAAAATAGAAATTTTCTGTTTCATCTCTACCAATATCACCGCCTCACTAAAATTCAACAGCGAAGTTTATTGTACATCTTTTGCAGACAAAGTACAATATCTGTTTTGATGTCGAGGACATTTTTTTTGATTTTTTCCTTCATCCGCCCATAGAAAAAAATAACCGCTGTTTCCCATAGTTTTCGCTTCGGAGAAACAGCGGTAAATAACACACCTGCATTCTGTTGTTTTGCTGTCCGGAACTGAAACAATTCCGCCTGACAAAGAGTCTCTTTTAAAAAGTAACCGTTCTGCTGCCCTTCATGTTGAAAAAACTAGCCTCGGCATTCTCAATATAAAACAGCTCAAAAACATTATCATCAACGCTGTACATATTTTTAAGAAACGGCGCTGCCTCCAAAGCAGCCTGCTTGGTCTGCGGATTTGTATCGAAGACGGCCTTGCCGTTCAGCCGCAGCCATTCTCCGTTTTTATCCGATGTTGAAACCTCAAAGTAGGGATTTTCCTGAAGTTGACGATACACCTTTTTTTGGTTATTCGTGCAAAAATACAATCTTTCCTTGTATTTCATAACAAAGCCGAAAGGACGTACTCTGGGAAACTTCCCTTCAACCGTGGCCAAATAAAACGTTGAGTTATCCGTAAGAAACCGAAGTACTTCGTCCATCATACCAATCTCCTTCACCTGTATTTTATATAGCTTACTTCTCTGCCAACCTGCCTATTCCTACTTTTATTAAAATAAAAATATCTAAGAATACATTACTGACTTTTCTAGGAGTAAAATACGCTCCGGCAGAATGTTTACTAAACCGTTATTTTCCTTAATCACCTCAACAAAAAAACCGCTTCACGCGGAAGCGGTGGAGGGAAACAACAGCTATTTCCCCCTAAAAAATTTTGCATACTGCATGTCTTTTTCTCTTATATGATGAATAAGCCACTGATAGGCGAAAAAAAACACATTAAAAGATAAAGCCTCTTCACCGGCCGCATAGCTTTCCCGCAAGCGAACCAATTCCTGGACAAAACGGGTATGTTCCTCCTGATGCGGCAAAAGGTCGGGATACTTCTTTTGCGTCAGTATTTCCTCTTCTTCCACAAAATGCTGTCTGGCATAATCTTGAAGCTCTTTGAGGAGTTCACCGGTAAGAATGCGCTCCTCATGGATCGACTCACAGGACTGGACCTTTTCATACATATCACGAAGAACATTAATCAGATGCTGGTGCTGCTCATCCACTTCCGTAATACCGATAAGCAAATCATCATCCCATTCTAAAAAATCCACGATCCGATCACCTCAATATAGTTATGGGTTATATAACAGAGACACGCGGCTAATAATTGAATCAGAAAATGTAATGCCTGACAGGCAACAGGTATTTATTTAATCATGACTTAAGGCTCAGTGAGGTTTCAGGAAAAAAGCAAAATAGCTGTCACGCTGTTACTGCAAATACGCATTCAAATTATATGCAATTATATGCTATGGGTTAATTCGCTAGCGGAACGTAGAAATCCTCCATTACAAACTTGTTTGTGCCTGTACCGCTGTAATTGCAACCACCCCAACGATATCCTCCGCTTTACAACCCCTGGACAAGTCATTGATCGGTTTGGCCAAGCCCTGAGTAACCGGTCCGTACGCCTGCGCTTTGGCCAAACGTTCCGTAAGCTTATAACCGATATTCCCGGCATTCAGATCAGGAAATATCAGTACATTGGCAGCCCCGGCCACACTGCTTTGCGGAGCCTTCAGCCTGGCGACACGCTCAACCAGGGCGGCATCCACCTGCAGTTCTCCGTCAAGTCGCAAACCGGGTGCCTTTTGTTTAGCCAGCGACGTTGCCTGGACCACTTTTTCGGTAAGAGCGCTTCTGGCACTGCCAAAGGTAGAATAAGACAGCATAGCCACAACCGGTGTAATCCCCAGTAACTGCTGCATCGTCTGTGCGGAAGCAATAGCAATTTCGGAAAGCTGCTCCGCATCGGGATTCTCATTTAAAGCACAATCGGAAAATAATAAAATCCCGTCTTGCCCATATTCGCAGTCGGGAATAACCATAACAAAAAAAGTGGAGACCAGCTTAGATGCCGGAGCAGTTTTAATAATCTGAAGAGCCGGGCGCAGGGTATCTGCGGTAGAATGAATCGCCCCCGAAACCAACCCGTCGGCATCGTTTTGCTTCATCATCATCATGCCATAATAAACCGGATCTTTGATCAATTGCCGGGCTTTTTCCAATGTCATTCCCTTGGATTTCCGCAATTCATAAAAGGCCATGCTGTATTCTTCATGCTTTTCTGCCGTTTCACTATCAATGATCGTAACTCCCGACAGATCAATATTGCCTGCTGCCCGCAGAATTTCAGACTTAGAGCCCACCAGAATCACATCGGCAATATCCTTTGCCGCCACTTCAGAGGCAGCTTTAAGTACACGCAGATCACCAGCCTCCGGTAAAACAATCTTCTGTTTATTCACTTTGGCCCTTTGCATCATCTGCTCCATGAAACTCATAATCGAATCACTCCTTTGCCTTCAAAATTGATAAGAAACAACACTTCTCATGCTTAAAGCAGTTCAAGTAAGTATATTTACCATAAAAATACAAAATCCTGCAGAAAATCTCTATTCTTTAATCCTCCACGAAAGCATCAATTCCGGGAATTAACTTGCTATTTTTATCCATAAGCCAACACCAGCAGTGTACTGACGCCAACCTGGGAAATAATTAACGGATTTAAATGAAATGCAGTGGAAACCGCTATTCCCAGGAAAATAGCTATAACTCATAGTCGGATTTCACTAACCTTTCTTTTTGCCTGCGGCTCATTTTTTTAATGGCCGCTTCCCGTTTGCGGGCAGCATTCTGTTCAGGAAACTCCTCATAATATACCAGCTCTACCGGCAACCGGCAACGCGTATAACGGGCCGCTTTTCCGGCGTTATGTGCGGCAAGCCGCATGTTTATATCCACTGTCCATCCGGTATAGAACGTGCCATCAGCACATCTGAGCATATAAGTAAATGCCATAAAATTCCTCCACCTGAGTCGTAGTACCAACGTATCAAACATCCCCCTGTCTGTCAAGGATTCCCTGTTTTTCATCAAATAAAATGTTTTGTCATTTAATTTAAGATAATTCAAATTTGTGGATTATCCTTATTTTTTAAATACTTATACCACTTTATCATACAATATATTGAGTTTTAATCGTTTGACAAGCACAATATATGGTAATATGATAAATAAAGAATACAGACAAAGGAGGCAAAGGGCGAAACAGACCGATACCGCGCCCTGTTGATTATGATCACAACAATAGTTAAAAGAGATGGACGGGAAGTCCCTTTCAATCTCGAAAAAATCAGCAATGCCATTAATAAATCGCTCTATGCGACAGGTACCAGGGACGAAAAACTGGCGCTGGATCTTGCCGCTAAAGTTGTAGCAGAAGTAGATCATGAAAACTTCGGTAAAAACGTGTCTCCCACGGTAGAAGAAATACAGGATATTGTTGAAAAGGTTTTAATTGATGCCGATCTTTCGAAAGCCGCCAAAGCATACATCCTCTATCGTGCCGAACGTACCAGGGCGCGTGAAATGAACACGCGGTTAATGAAAACCTATGAAGAAATTACCCACAGGGACTCGAAAGAAAGCAATTTGAAGCGTGACAATGCCAATATTGACGGCGATACGGCGATGGGCGCCATGCTTAAGTATGGCGCGGAAGGCGCAAAGATCTATAATGAAATGTATATCCTTAAAAGCGAACATGCCAAAGCTCATCGCGACGGTGATATACACATTCATGATTTTGACTTTTATACATTAACAACAACCTGCTGTCAGATTGATATCAAGAAATTATTTAAAAACGGATTTTCCACCGGCCACGGCTATCTGCGGGAGCCTAATGATATTGTCAGTTACTCCGCTCTTGCCTGTATTGCCATACAGTCCAATCAGAATGACCAGCATGGCGGCCAAAGCATCCCGAATTTTGATTATGGCCTCGCCGACGGGGTAAGAAAAACCTTTGCCCGGAAATACAGGGAAAACCTGATCCGCATCCTTGCCTTCTCCAGCAATAATTGGGACGAAGTTGCCGAAATAGTAAAAAGAACGGGCAAGGATATTGAAGAACGCCTGCACCTGACTCCAACGCTCGCCGACAGCAGTCCGTATCTTGCTGAAGAATGCCGGGTGTTATCCGACAGCTTTGCTGTGGATTTGGTAAAAAGGGCCCAAGCCTTTTCCCGTGAACAGGCACTGGAAGAAACCGACCGGGCAACGTATCAGGCCATGGAGGCATTAATCCACAACTTAAATACTATGCACAGCCGGGCTGGCGCGCAGGTTCCGTTCAGTTCCATCAATTACGGCACCGATACCTCACCGGAGGGGCGTATGGTAATGAAAAATATCATGCTCGCCACCGAAGCCGGCCTTGGTTACGGCGAAACGCCTATTTTTCCAATTCAAATTTTTAAAATTAAAGAAGGTATAAACTACAATCCCGGCGATCCTAACTACGATCTATTCAAGCTGGCCTGCCGGGTCAGTGCGAAACGTCTCTTCCCTAACTTTTCCTTTATCGACGCTCCTTTTAATTTGCAATACTATAAAGAGGGACAACCTGAAACGGAAATCGCCTATATGGGCTGCCGTACACGTGTTATCGGCAATATCCACGATCCGGAACGCCAAATTGTCTACAGTCGAGGCAATCTCAGCTTCACCTCCATCAATCTGCCCCGGCTGGGAATCCTGAGCAATGACATACCTGAGTTTTACAACAGGCTTGATAGTATGATCGATCTTTGCATTGACCAATTGCTGGACCGTTTTGAAATCCAATGCCGCAAAAAAGTCCGTAATTTCCCGTTCCTGATGGGAGACGGCGTATGGCTGGATTCCGAAAAGCTGGGTCCGGATGATGAAATCCGCGAAGTATTAAAACACGGAACACTGACAGTCGGCTTTATCGGCCTGGCCGAATGTCTGAAAGCCCTGACCGGCAAACACCATGGCGAATCGGAGGAAATGCAAAAACTGGGCCTGGAAATCGTCCGTCATATGCGTCGGCGCATGGATGAGGCGGCCGCTAAATATAAACTGAACTTTTCACTGCTCGCAACACCGGCGGAGGGTCTTTCCGGAAGATTCATTGAGATTGACCGCAAACGTTTTGGCAGCCTGACAGGTATAACAGACCGCGAATATTATACGAATTCATTCCATATACCGGTTTACTACCCTATCAGCGCCTATGATAAAATCCGTCTGGAAGCGCCTTATCATAATCTTACCAACGGCGGGCATATCACCTATATCGAACTCGACGGTGCCCCTACAGGAAATCTGGAAGCGTTTGAACGGGTCATACGCTGCATGAAGGAACAGGGAGTCGGCTATGGTTCCATCAATCATCCGGTTGACCGTGACCCGGTATGCGGCTATAACGGCATTATCGGCGATACGTGCCCGAAATGCGGCCGTAAAGAAACCGGTTCCGTCTCCTTTGAACGGATCCGCCGTATAACCGGCTACCTTGTCGGCACCCTCGACCGTTTCAACAACGCCAAACGGGCTGAAGTCCGTGACCGTTTTAAACATTTTAATGTGAAGTCCAATTAACACTACTGTAAATAAATCCGCGCCGGCATAAGCCGGCGCGGATTTATTTATAAACCCAAAACCGTTTTTTACAGCTGTTAAACCCGAACCGCGGTATCACTATTCTCAGGCGTTGCCTTGCCAGGATCCGCTCCTTTACCGGCACAGCCGCTTAGCAAAAAAAGCAGGCTAATAACAAAAAACAGGTCAACTATGACCCAAACGTTTCTTTTTCCGCATACACTCTCCTCCCAACAGTTAAATATCTCTACATGGAATAGTATTTCCCGAATTATACACACAAAACATCGCTTTGAATATATCGCAAAATGATAAGTAATTACAATAAGCAACAAAAAAACCAATAAAAGGTTTTTTGATGATTTTTGTAGAATACTCGTTTCATTAACGAACTTATCAGGAGATCTTATGGACATTATTCAATTATCAGTTGTTGGCTCCTCCATTGGAACCATTTCTATTATTTTAATATATATGTATTTATATGTGGTATATCACGAGCGTTACATGGGCATTTGGGCGGCAAGCTGGCTTATTCTCCTTTCACGATACCTTATTTTCGACACTGGTCTACTTCCCTGGAGACAATCAGATCTAGGCCTAGCCATCTATCAACTGATGATTTTTATCAGCGTTCTAATGTTTGTATGGGGTACTCATATATTTATTAACAAACCCTTCAGTAAATGGTGGATATATGGAACTATCGGCGTGATTGCTATAAGTACCGTATTAAATACATTTTTAATGTCTTTGACCTTTAAACTTTTGCTTCCAATTTATATATGCTGTTTTGTTGGTATATGGCTAGGCTTTATATTTTTACACCAAACTAACTTGCAGGGACTAGGAAGACATATTACCGGCTATTCATACATATCATGGAGCCTTCTTAATCTGACCGCCCCTTTTACCATAGGTGGGTTCTCCTTTCTTCCCCTTGCCTATTCATTGGGCGGAATACTGCGCCTGACAATTGCTGTTGGTACTTTATTACTTTATTTTGAAAAAACAAGAATAGATTTACTTAACAAAGAGATGCAATATCGGTTATTAGCAGAAAATGCCATTGATATAATTTACCACTATCAACTGCTCCCTAAACAACAATTGGAATATATAAGCCCTTCCGTATCATTAGTGACCGGATACACTCCAGAAGAATTCTACAGTAATAAATCACTAATTTCTAGTATTATACATCCCGATGACCGATCTCTCACGGATAGTTTTACCGCTAAATTACCAGATTCTACTACTTTACCATTAACATTTCGCTTACTCTGTAAAGATAGTTCCGTTCTTTGGGTTGAACAAAAGTGTGTCCCTATTTATGATGCCAAAGGTAATTTTGTAGCTTTGGAGGGCATCGTTCGTGATATCACCACACGCAAAAAACTGGAACAAATGTCTTCCTTGTTTGACCGGATGAATATGGTGGGCAGCATGGCAGCAGCCGTCGCCCATGAGATTAGAAACCCATTAACCACCGTTCGCGGTTATTTACAGATCCTAGCAAGAAAAGAAAAATATCGACCTGAGAAAGAAAAATTTGATTTAATGACAGAGGAAATTGATCGGGCCAACTCTATAATCCGAGAATACTTGTCTTTGTCCCGTGAAAAAATAATTGATTTAAAAACCAGCTCGCTAAATCATATTATTAACGCATTATATCCTTTAATCCAGGCTGATGCTACCTCCTTCAAAGTTAACGTTCTACTTGAACTAAATGAAATTCCCGACTTACTGCTGGATGAAAATGAAATTCGTCAGTTATTGCTGAATCTGGTTCGTAACGGAATCGAAGCCATGCCTTCCGGCGGCGACTTGGTACTTCGCACTTTTCGGGAGGACAACTACATTGTATTATCAATCAGAGATCATGGATCGGGAATTCCTTCCCATGTGCTCGACAACCTGGGAACGCCTTTTCTCACAACCAAGGACACCGGGACAGGCTTAGGCCTCCCTATTTGTTATCAAATAGCCCACAGACATCATGCTAGTATCCGAGTCTCTACCAATGACCAAGGAACAACTATGTCTGTATATTTTCCTTATACATTATAAAATTATAAAAAAACATTAAAACCCTTTTTCAAGGAAAACTCATTCCTTGAAAAAGGGTTTTTTATGTTTTTATAAGCTTTTATCAAATCTACATTTCTTTTCATTTTTCTACATTATTTTCGAGGATTTTCGTTATTCTCTCCGTATCCCCTAAAAAAAGGAGGTGCTAAAGATGAATTTATAGTTTCAAATTCTTTATTGTAAAAAACTACCTAAAGGAGAGACTATTATGACAAACTATGATGTAAAAACAAGCAGTGAAAAAGATGCAACACAGGTATTTATTGCCACTTCTCTGGCAGAAAAAAAAGCAATCTATCATTTTCGTTATCAAATCTATATCGAAGAAATGTCAAAAAATATCATGGATGCAGATTATGGTAGAAAGTTACTACAGGATGAACTGGATGAATGGGCTGTTCTGCTATACGCCCAAACTGGAACGGAAATTATAGGAACAGCACGGATCAATATTGGAACTTTACATACCTTCCCTAAAATCGTAACAGATTATTTATTTCTGTCTGCGTTTCAAAATTGCCCTAACGAGACCGACCAGCAATTTGCTTTCCTAACAAAATTAATGGTTGCTCCTGCCTACAGAAGTTCCCCTGTCTTATATCTTTTGGTTAGCAAATGCTATGAGTATTGCTGCGCCAATCAAGTACAGTTTGGATTTGGCATTTGCAATTTACACCTAGCCCGTCTTTATGAGCAAATGGGATTCCATCGTTACACAAAAAATTATTTTTTCCCAGGCTATGGCTTACAACTGCCACTTGTTATGCTTGCTGATGACATCCAACACTTCCGCAACGTACGTTCCCCGCTTTACCGTATAGCACGAAAAAGAAGCAATTTGAACAACCAGGCAATTGAATGGTTTCACAACAAATTCACCAGACAATCCGGCGTAATTAACAGTCAATTGATCACGGAAGAAGACCTATGGTCCATACTTTGCGAACGTCTACGCCGTTCTCCCAAAGAAGCAATTGCTTTATTAGGCGCTCTCTCGGATGCAGAGGCAAAAAAATTTCTGCACTCTTGCAGCAGCTATATCCATTGCGCTGCCGGTGATCTGATCACCACACAGGGAGAAATCAGCTACACCTATAATCTTCTGATTTCCGGCACCTTAAAATCGCAGACCTTTCAAAACCCGGCCAAAGAATATACTTTGCCCGGACAACATTTCGGCGCCAACGGTCTGACGGCACAAAACAAGCATACGGAAGACATCGTTGCCACCAAGCCCTCCGACATACTGGTATTATCGGGAATGGCTTTTCAACGCTTCTTCCATGCTTATCCGGAAATCGCCCACAAAATTGTCTATCATCTGACACAGTTAGCCCGTAACCGGTTGAGACAAAAAAAATAACCTTATGAAAACAGCCCCGTTTTTAAGCGATTAAGCTAAAAACGGGGCTGTTCCCTGGAAACCACTACGGCTTAACCGTAGCCTTATACATCTGTTTACCGTCTTTCATTTCAATGATAACAGCGCTTTTTACCGCATCATGAGTGCTGTTGAAGGTGGTCGACCCGGTAATTGCCGGGTAATCCTTCGTTGCTGCCAAGGCCTCGCGTATTTTAGCCGGCTCGGTGCTATTGGCCCGTTTGATGGCGTCAATCAGAATGTTGGCTGCATCATAACCAAGGACTGCGATAGCATCCGGTACCTGGCCATATTCCTTCTTATAGGCTTCCACAAAGGCCTGTGAAGCCGGGCTGGTATCTTCTACAGAGTAATGATTGGTAAAATACGTATTGTTTAACGCGGCAGGAGTTGCTACTTCCACCAGTTTGGGCGAATCCCAGCCGTCACCGCCGACAATGGGTACCGTAATGCCCAGTTCACGGGCTTGTTTCACGATCTTGCCGACTTCCTCATAATAACCGGGAACATAAATCACTTCCGGGTTCAATGCTTTGATCTTTGTTAAAATGGTTTTAAAATCCTGGTCTTTCTGCAGATAAGCTTCTTCCGCCAAAATACTGCCGCCACCTTTAGTGAACGCCTCCTTAAAGAACGCCGACAGTCCTTTGCTGTAATCACTGCTGCTGTCAACCAAAATGGCCGCCTGATGCAGCTTTAAGGTATTTAAAACAAAGTTGGCACCGACAGTCCCTTGAAAAGGATCAATAAAACAAACACGGAAAGTGTACTCCTTCACCTTTCCCGATTCTTCGTCAACAGTAACTTTGGGATTGGTCGCACCGACAGCCAGAAAAGGAATCTGGCTGGATTCAGCCACGCTGGAAGCGGCAATTGCATTTGAGCTGGCAAATATGCCGGTAACCGCAACCACCTGATCCTGGGTCGTCAACTTCGTCATGGCATTGGCCGACTCGGACGGCTCGCTCTTATTGTCGGCAATCACCGCCTGTATTTGTTTTCCAAGCACACCGCCTTTGGCATTGGCTTCTTTAATTGCCATGGCAGCTCCATTTGCCGCCGAAGTGCCCAGTGTCGCGTTGCCACCGGTCAGTTCATTTAATACCCCGATTTTGATATCATCGGATTTGGCACCGCCGCAGCCGGCAAAAGCACCTGCCAGAATAACTAATGCCAGCATTACAGCCAACAACCGCCAACCTTTGAAATTCATGTTAAACTCTCCCCTTTGTTCTTAAAAATTCTTTTATGATTCCCTGCTATGAATCATAAAATAAAAGAGTCAAATCATAGATTTGACTCTGAAGAACACCACAAGGCATCGAACCGGCGATAAAACCAAAATGCCTGCTCTGTCCTTTTGCCTGAGAGTTTCACCGGCTGACAACCGGTTTGCCCCTTCGGCGCCCTGTATCTGTTACAGGGGCTCTCCAGAGTTCCATCACTTTGCGATAATTACCGGAAAAATACAAACTGCATCTGGCAATGTTTCGCAAACTTCATATGGATACATATTAAATTACAATACAGTTATATATAATAATACCGATTCCAGGGTATTGTCAATACTTAATTCATATATTTTTTTATTCATCCGTTTTTAAATCATACTACCTTCAGTACATACCTGACACCATCCGCGCCAATAGCCAACACACATGCCTATGACCGGTTACTAAATAAAAAGCCTTCTTTAAAAATAATGGATAAAAATTGAAATTAATGTTTTTTCGTGATACGATACACTCAAAGGATAAAATCTTTACATACAAACGGCTAGTCTTAACTGGCAGCCAATCGTATATACCAGTGTCTTGACCATGTTGGACTTTAATTTTAAGACGAGGCAAAATAGTAAGGATAAGGAAGCGACGACGACGCATACGGAAAGGGTCTGCTAGGAGGCGCTGACGCAGTAATTTACCATTTTGACCGTCATCAAGCTTACATTATAATGTGGTTAAGGTACTAGGCAAAGGAGTTGATAGCATGGGCAGAGAGCGAAATGTAGACCCGGTCATCATTGTTATTTTTGGCGCATCCGGCGACTTAACCGCCCGTAAGGTTCTTCCGGCGCTGTATAACTTGTTTCTGGATGATTTTCTTCCATCCCAGTACGCCATTCTTGGTGTTTCCCGCACCGGCTTCAGCGACGAGGCCTTTCGTGACCATCTGCGTTCAGGAGTGGAAAAATACTCCCGCCGCGGCATGCCGAATGACGAACAGTGGAATGAATTTGCCGGTAACATACGCTATATGCAGGCCGAGTATGATGATCCGGCCCTCTACCATAAACTCATCGGTCTGCCGGATGAAACCTGGAGTACCCCGCCTAATATTATATTTTACCTGGCCACCCCGCCCAATCTGTTCCCCCTAATCATTAACCAGCTAGGCCAATTCTCCAATCTGCGCGGTGATGTCCGCTACCGGATTGTAATTGAAAAACCCTTTGGCCGCGACCTGCTGTCGGCCCGTAAACTCAACAACCAGTTGACACAGGCTTTTGAAGAACGGCAAATCTACCGCATCGACCATTACCTTGGCAAAGAAACGGTGCAGAACATTTTAGCCTTCCGGTTCGGCAACGCAGTATGGGAACCGATCTGGAACCGCAACTTCATCGACCATATTCAGATCACCGTAGCCGAACAAATCGGTATTGGCCGTCGCGGCGGCTACTACGAAACCGCCGGAGCCCTCCGGGATATGATGCAGAACCATCTTATGCAGCTATTGTGTTTTATGGCCATGGAACCGCCTACCTCTTTCCATGCAGACGAAATCCGCAACAAAAAAGTTGATGTCATGCATGCCATTCGCTTGATATCCCAGGAAGAAGTCCCACGCTACGCTGTCCGCGGACAATACGGCGAAGGGGTTCTGGACGGCAAAAGGGTTCCCTCTTACCGGATGGAAGTCGGCGTACGCGCCGCTTCCAACACCGAAACATTCGCCGCCTTGAAGCTGTTTATCGACAACTGGCGCTGGCAGGGCGTACCTTTTTACTTGCGTACAGGCAAACGGATGCCGGCCCGCGTCTCCGAAATATCGCTGCAATTCCGGCCGGTGCCGCACCATCCCTTTTCTCATCTCAATACACAGTTATTTCAGCCCAACCGTCTGGTTATCCAAATCGAGCCTAATGAGGGCATAGTACTGCGCACCCAGGCCAAAGAACCGGGCTTGGGCATGAAACTTAAACAGGTCGACATGCATTATTCCTATCGGGAAGTCTTCCATACCGAATCACCTGATGCCTACGAAACCCTGCTTGTTGATATTATGCGCAACGATCCTGCGCTGTTTATGCGCGCCGATCAGGTGGAAGCGGCCTGGGCGGTTCTCACACCCATACTGGAAGTCTGGCAAAACAATCAGGAGTTGAACTTTCCTAACTATCAACCCGGACAATGGGGACCGCCGGAAGCGGAACATTTGATCGCCCAGGACCGTCGCACCTGGCTGTCACCGGTCTGCCTGGAGCCCAAGAGAGGATGATGGACGATGATTAACGTTTACGCCGATCCCAGAGAGTTATGTTTAGCTGCTGCCGAGCTATTTACCAGTCAGGCCTTAACTGCCATCAGTAAAAGGGGGGATTTCCGGGTTGCGCTCTCCGGTGGTTCGACCCCGCGTCAATTATATGAAGAGCTGGCCAAACCGTTTTGGCGGGACCGGATCAACTGGGAGAAAGTTCTCATTTTCTGGGGGGATGAACGCCATGTCCCAGCCGGTGATGCGCTCAGCAATCAAAATATGACCCGGAAAGCCTTGCTCGATCATATCCCTATTCCGGCCGGCAATATTTTTCCCATTCCTTTTGCCGAGTCGGCTGATGCCGCCGCCAGACAATATGAAACTACCCTGCACAAACTTTTTCCTGACCTGCCCGTTTTTGATCTGGTGCTGCTGGGACTGGGTGAAGATGGGCATACAGCCTCCCTTTTCCCGGGAAATAAAGTCTTAAAGGAGCAAACCCGCTGGGTTTGCTCCGCCCGCCCACTAAGCGGCGGACCGGAACGGGTTACATTAACATACCCGGTTATCAACCAGGCAGCCAGCATCTGTTTTTTAGTAACAGGAAGCAACAAAGCCGGCATCGTCCGGCAAATTATGGAAGGAAACGGCTCGGCTGTCTCTTATCCGGCGCAAAAAATCTCCCCGGTTAACGGGCAGCTCACCTGGCTGCTTGATCAGGCGGCTGCCGCCTGTCTGGAATCACCAAAATAGTCCAAAACGATATTGTTCGGTAAGGAGGATTCATCATGTCAAAACACTATGCTATCGGTGTCATCGGCTTGGCTGTAATGGGGCAAAATCTGGTCCTGAACATGGCAGGTAAGGGATTTTCAGTTGCTGTTTATAACCGAACCATCAGCAAAGTAGATGATTTTCTCTCCAGCCAGCCGCCGGGAATCCCTGTCGGCGGAGCTCACTCAGCTGAACAATTGGTTGCCATGCTGTCAAAACCCCGGAAGATTATGTTGATGGTCAAGGCTGGAGAAGCGGTTGATGCCATGATTGACGAACTGCTGCCCTATCTGGAGCCAGGCGATATTTTGATTGACGGGGGCAACTCGTTCTTCGCCGACAGCCAGCGGCGTTTTACACAGTTGGCCAAAAAAGGTGTCCGTTTCGTCGGCATGGGTGTATCCGGCGGCGAAGAAGGCGCACTGCATGGCCCCAGTCTCATGCCCGGTGGCGACAGGTCCGCCTACCGTGAAATTGAACCCATTTTCACCACCATCGCCGCCCAGGTGGCGGATGGCCCCTGCTGCGCTTACGTGGGGCCGGACGGAGCCGGGCATTATGTAAAAATGGTGCATAACGGCATCGAATACGGTGATATGCAATTAATCAGCGAAGCCTACTATATCCTTAAAAAAGTGCTGAATCTAAAGGCTGAAAAATTGCATGAAGTATTTTCCATTTGGAATGAGGGGGACTTGAATTCCTATTTAATCGAAATCACCAGAGACATCTTTTTGCAAAAAGATGAACTCACCGGGAAACCGCTGATTGATCTGATACTCGATAAAGCCGGCCAAAAAGGAACCGGTAAATGGACTTCACAAAGCGCTCTGGAATTGGGGGTTGCCGTCCCCACCATCACCGAAGCCGTGTTTGCCCGCTGCATGTCGGCCTATAAAGAAGAGAGACAGGAAGCCGCTAAATTACTGCCAGGTCCGGAAATTCATTACCTTGGCGACCGACACGCCTTGCTTGATGCCATCCATGACGCCCTCTATGCATCCAAAATTTGTTCTTACGCCCAGGGTTTTGCCCTGCTGAAAGCAGCCAGTGAAACTTACGGCTGGAAGTTAAATTATGGGGATATAGCCCTGCTCTGGCGCGGCGGCTGCATTATCCGGGCACAATTTTTAGACCGGATCAAGGAAGCTTTTACTGCCAACCCCGCATTGCCAAATCTTCTCCTGTCACCGTACTTCCGTAACATCTTAGCCCGCGTTCAGGACAACTGGCGGCTGGTGATCAGCACCTGCAAAGAACTAGGCATCCCCACACCGGCTTTTAGCGCTTCATTAGACTATTATGACAGCTACCGCCAGACCGTATTGCCGGCCAATCTGCTGCAGGCGCAACGCGACTATTTCGGCGCCCATACCTACGAACGCATTGACCGGCCCGGCAGTTTTCACACCGAATGGCTGAAAACGGATAAAAACAAATAACATTCGGCACCAAAAAAGCTGACAGGCGGATTCATCCCCTGCCAGCTTTTTTTCGTGTCTATTGACCCACCTGAACAAGATTCAGAAACAGTTCTTCTTCCGACCGGATCTTTTGCTCACTGCCCAGTACGCAAAGGTAATTGGCCTGCATAGCCTTATCAATGACCTCTGCCAGATTGCAGATATCCTGAGCGGACACAGCAAGGATTTCGTCCCGTTCTTTTTGAATATCCGTCTGTGAAATCTTCCGCAGATAGTAAATAGTCGCCTGTTCGCCCTTTTGCGATACATGCAGCGGCGTATCCACCCGGCTGATGGTACCGATGATATATTTGGTCATTTCCCGGTCATCGGCACAAAAAGACTGCAAATACTGAGCTGTTTCGTCATACACCTTGACGGTTTCTCTCAGGTTGGGATCGCGGTAGGAACCAAAAACCATATTGCCGTTTCGCTCGAAACTGGCAAAACCACCATAAGCGCCCCCCTGAACACGCACCCGTGTCCACAGATAATCATACCGCAGGATGGTTTCCAGCACCTTAAAACTGCCCTTGTAATCATAACCCAGCTGACGGAAATTAGCTGCCTTGGCCACATATTGTACTTTACCGGCAGTCATAATTCCCTCATTCTGTTTATTAAGGGTAAATGTAAAAGCCTCACGTCTTGGCTTTTCAGCCGCCAGACAAGAATAGAATTCACCAAAAGCCTGCTGGAAAGCCGGATAGTCCTTTTCCTGGGCGGTTACGCTTACTAACAAATTATGCTTGTTGCATAACTGTTTGATAACAAACTCCAGATTTTCAGCGATTTCAGCCGCTTTATGAGAAAAGTTCCTTTCCAGATCGGTAATGAAATTATAAAAGCTTAACATACCGGCTTCGTTAAACTGAGCACTGGAGGAAAAATACGCTAATACCCGGCTGGCCACAATTTCCTGCCCGCGGCGAAACAGGTTATTATCCCATTTGGCTTTAATTTCTTTAATGAGTTCCTCCATCCGTTTTTGATCATCAAACTTGCTGGCCGTTGCAATTTGCGCCAGGAGGGAGAACATCTGCGGCAATTTCTTCACCAGCGACTTGCCCTTAATAATCAGTTTGGGCGAAAAGGCAGCCTCGTTATGCTGGTCGGAATAAGCAGCCGCCCGGTAGGTAATTCCCCCTGTCTGCAGATTGATTTCACTGGCCAGATCGGTGTAATCATACTGTGCAGTGGAGACCTTACCCAACAGTTCGGTCAACAGGTATACGTAGGGCAAGTGAGTTTGCGGCACACTGTGCACATCAAAGTACAAATTTACATAGCTGATGCCGTTAGTCGGCAGCGGATGAAATAATACCGGAACGCCCTGTTCACTCTTTTGAACCAGCGGCAGTTCTTCACTTTTCGCTTCAATATCCTTAATGGCCAACAGCGGGATAGTAGCCAGCGCTTCTGCCGAGTCCGTCGCTTGCTGAAGCTGTTTCAACTTCCCGGTCTGCTTAATCAGCACATCAATTTCATCCGGCGATAAGGAAGCTTTATATTGGGCCAATTCTTCACGCAATAGCCGGTCACGTTCAGCCGCCAGCCCCGGTTCCGGCCGCAGAACGATCAGGGCCTGATGTTTGTTTTGCAGAAGATAGGTTTGTATCATCTGCTCAAAATATTTACTGTGTAAAGCATCTTTTATTTTATTTAAAAGATCCGTATATTGAAAATGGATCAGCGGGTTTTTATCATACAGCCAGCTTTCCATGCATTTGATATTGTAGATCAGGCCTTTCGGACGCGAACCGAAATTGGCTTCCCGGTAAGTAAACTCAAAAATGCTGATTGCCGACTCGATCAGCTTTTTATCAATGCCTTCTGCGACCAGCCGCTTCAACTCCTGTTCCACGATCTGACGAAACCGTTCTTTTTCGCTTTCATTCGTGCCGCTTACAGTAATCCCCATTGTGGGCTGCAGCAGACTTCGTTCAAAGCTGCCGCTGACATCTTTGCCGATTCCGGCCGCTACCAAGACCTTTTTTAAGGGGGCGGCCGATGTTTCAAGAAGGATATAGGTAAGGATTTCAAAGGCCAGCGCCAGCTCGGCATCGGTCGTTTTGCCGACGACAAAATTCATACTCAGATAAGTTTTATCTTCTGTGCTTTCATCCGGCCCCACCGGATAAGGGAATACCTTTTCCACCTCGCTGGCAAACGGTTTCTGTAACGCAATATCCGAAGCTACCGTAATTTTATCAAAATGGCTTAAATATTCCTCGTGCAAAAATTGCAGCTGATCCAGAATATCCATATCGCCATATAAGAATATGTACGCATTGGACGGATGGTAGTATTGCCGGTGAAAGGCCAGGAATTTCTCCTGCGTCAGCTCCGGAATCACGTCCGGGTCACCGCCCGACTCAAAGCCATAGGCAGTATCCGGAAACAGCGTTGCCATCACTTTTCCATCCAAAATGGCATCCGGCGAGGAGAAAACCCCCTTCATTTCATTATAAACGACGCCTTTATAGATAATTTCACCGTCTTTATCCTCCAGTTCATAATGCCATCCCTCCTGCATCAGGGTTTCCGGCGACTTATAGATATTCGGGTAGAAAACGGCATCCAGATAAACATTCATCAGATTGCGAAAATCCTTCTGATTGCGGCTGGCCACCGGATACATCGTTTTATCGGGAAAGGTCATGGCATTCAAGTAAGTATTCAGGGAACCTTTCACCAATTCGACAAACGGCTCTTTCAGCGGAAACTGGCGCGATCCGCATAGGACGGAGTGTTCCACAATGTGGGCAACCCCGGTACTATCCGCCGGCGGAGTGCGAAAAGTAACCGAAAACACCTTATTGTCATCCTCATTTTCCAAATATAACAACCGGGCACCACTTTTTTCATGATAAAAAATCTTTGCAGCAGACTGTATATCAGGTACTTCTGTTTGTTCTTCCAAACGAAACCCATTATAAACTTTACCTATTTTCCATTGCATAGCTCTACCTCTTTTCCAGTTGATTTATTGCCAATATATGATATGGTAAATTATTTGGCTACGGACAAAGCGTTTATATTGTTTCCAAGAAAAGCGAAAAATTATTTCACTTTTTAACGCAGATATCCGCCGCCCCCTTTCCTCCCCAACGCCCTTAATGCTTTTAGCCGGATATTTGGTCATTAATACTAATTTATATTTTATCGCCGAAAATCCTTCTCCCAGCTTATATATTCCCTTTTCTGCAGCAAATAGCAGTACTGGCCCCTAAACTGTCCCCTGGCAAATTCATACATCGAAAATTATATCTCTTGTATCACCAAAACAGGCACCTTTGTCAGAAGCGAAAGAACCGTCCCCGCATTTTTAATTTTTGTTTAACTGCCTTACTTTAACTGTTTCTTCCCCAGGCAGCGCTGCAGGGTGCTGGGAGAAAAACCGGTGCGTTTCTTAAACAGCTTGCTAAAATAGTAGGGATCGGAATAGCCGACGCAGGCTGAAATTTCCGCAACAGAGCACTCTGTGCTGCACAGCAGTTCCCTGGCACGGCGAACCCGGCAGGTAATCAAATACTCATTGGGTCCCATGGCCGTGTACTTTTGAAACAGATAGGCAAACTGCTTGCTGGTCAAACCGTATTGAGCGGCAATTTGGGGTACAGTCAGCGGTTCCATGTAGTAGCTATTGATGTAAGCGACCGCCTGCTCTACAATTTTTTGGCCGCTGTCATTGCGACGGTTGCCGGCGCTCATCAGGATTTCATTCAGAATGGTAAAGAACAGGGATTTAGCCTTTAATTCCGGTATGCTCCCCGGCTTTGTGCAGCAATTGTGCAGCCGCTGCAACAGATCGTTAATATGCGTATTATAACCGGTCTCCAGTTGAAAATGAGCCAGGCCGTACGGCAAAACTCCCTTGTCCTCGCCGACAGCCCGGTAATGGATGACCATAAACTCCCACTCCGACTCCCCCATCACTTCTTTCTCCAGCGACATATTCGGACCGGCATAAAAAATTTTCCCGTATTCCATTTCATAGGAAACACCGTCAAAAACCATCCGGGCCCGTCCCCGCAAGGGAAAAATCAGTCCTGAAACCGGGGGAGTATGTGCGCCGAAATTTCTTCTTCCTGGAGGCATAACTACTCTGACAATATCAATAAAGGTAACATGTATGTTAGCGTAATAGCTAGCCAGTTCGTTGATATCCACATTGACATTCATCAGGAACCCTCCTCTTTCCTGTACTTTACTCGCACCTAAGTGTTGACTATAATATTTATATTGATAATCAGTATCAATATAAATATTATAGTTTTTGCAATCAATTCCTGTCAATCATCTTCCTTAAGTAAAGTTCGTAATATTTTCCACCAAAAAACCCCTTACAATTAAACCATTTGAAAAAAGTCTAGGCTTCTTCAGAAATATGTCCATTTACTCCGCTGCCTGCTCTTTGTTATTCTAATAAATAATAATTGATATTAATTCTCATTTACAATGATTAGCAATTATAACTATCCTGCCATGAGAGTTATTATCCATGATAAGACATGTAAAGGAGCCCAAACAGAATGAAGAGGAAAAAAATGTCCCCTACTAAAAAAAGACTGTTATATGCCCTGATTGGCAGCAGTCTTTTCTGGCATGCGCCTATACTCGGCTACGCCGAGGAAGCCAAGGAGCCTGCCGCTGCAGCCGGACAAACTGCCGAAGAGCAGGCCGCTGCCGCTGAAACAGCAACCGGCCAATACGACTTTACCCTGGAAGGGATCGAAGTGACCGCAAACCGTAACCGGGCAAGTTCTCTGCCCCCGGCCTACACCGGCGGCCAGGTGGCCCGCGGGGCTAATATTGGTGTCCTGGGCAATAAGGACTTTATGGATACACCGTTTAATGTGACCAGCTATACCGCCCAGACTATGGAAGACAAGCAGGCCGATACACTGTACGATGTGCTCATCAGCGACCCTTCCGTCCGGTATGCCACCTCTGCCGGTCACAGCAATGAAAACTATACGATCCGCGGTTTAGAGGTAAATTATCAGTATCTCTATTTCAACGGCATGCAGGGTTTGGCGCCGTACTACCATGTTCCGGTTGAATTTCTGGAACGGGTGGAGGTGCTTAAAGGTCCCACCTCCTTCCTTTACGGCGGTGTGAACACTTCGGTGGGTGGCGCCATCAACCTGGTGCCTAAACGCGCCGGCGAGGAGGACATCACTACTTTCTCCACTGACTACACTTCCTCCTCTCACTTGGGCGGCCATATTGATATCGGCCGCAGGTTTGGTGAAAATAAAGAATGGGGTGTCCGTTTCAACGGCGTCTATGCGGACGGTGACACCGAAGTCGACGGCTCGTCCAAAAAAAGGCTGCTGGGCGCCCTGGGTGTGGACTACAACAAGGACAAGTGGCGCCTATCCCTGGATGCCTATGGCTCACAAGAAAGTTATGACAACGGGTCGATTTCCAATTATTACCTCAAATCCGGTTACGTAAAAGCTCCAGACGGCTCAATCAATGCGTATAAAGGCACGTCAGGCACGATACGGAATAACGGTGTCCTGTTTAAGGGCGAATATGATATTCAGGATAATTTAACCGCCTATGCCGGCATCGGTACGTTGTCAGCCAGGGCCACCGGCTTCATCAACGGCAATCATGTTCAGCTCAACACCGATGGAACAGCCTATATCCGGAATCTCTTCAAGCAATACTTCTGGACCGACACCACGTCCTCCGATTTCGGGCTGCGCGGTACCTACCAGACCGGTACGGTAAAACATCAGCTTGTTTTAGGCGCAAGCTTCCAGGATACGGATTATTCCAATGCCTTTAATTCCTACCACCCCACCGCCAACTGGTACGGTCTTGCGACCGACCTTGATGACCCGATCTCACTTGCCAGCTACTATAATAGCGTATCGTCGCCGGCTAAGGGGAATAAAACACTCGTTACAAAGCTTTCCAGTTATCTTTTGGCCGATACGCTTTCCTTTGATGAAGATAAAGTACAGTTAACGTTAGGGGTAAGGCAGCAAAATGTGAAGCAGACAAGCTATAAATACGCTGCTAGCAACGCCACTGGAACACCGACTTCAACCACCACCTACGATTCCGATGCCACTACACCAATGGTCGGTCTTGTAGTCAAACCGTGGGGAGATTCAATTGCATTCTACGCCAATTATATTGAAGCACTTTCACCGGGAACTGTGGTTGACACAAAGTATGCCAACGCCAATGATGTATTAGCGCCCTATAAAACCAAACAGCAGGAAATCGGCGTTAAGTGGGATAAGGGAAATTTCTCCAATACACTGGCCCTCTTCCAAATCAAAATGCCAAGCGCTACGACTTCGGATGATAATTATTATTCCTATGACGGCGAACAGAAAAACCGCGGCGTTGAATGGAACACCTTCGGCAGCGTAGCGAAAAACCTCCGTCTGTTAGGCGGCATTGCCTATACACATGGCGAGCTGGTCCGTTCCGCTACAAGCGCCAATAATGGAAATACCCCGTTTGGCGTCCCCCGATGGACAATGAATGCCGGTGTAGAGTGGGACACGCCGTGGAATAAGGATTTAACCCTGTCTCTGCTGGCAGTATATACCGGTTCCCAGTATATTAATAATGCAAACACTGTAAAAATCCCAAGCTGGGTACGCTATGATATCGGCGCCCGCTACAAAACCGTCATTAATAAGACTCCGGTCACCTACCGGTTTAGTGTGGAAAATGTATTTGACAAGCATTACTGGGCAGGTAGCTTCAATGAGAATTATGTCACGCTGGGCGGGCCCCGCACCTTTAAATTATCGGCAACCATGCAGTTATAAGAGGTACTGCTCATGAATACTGCGCTGGATGCTGCCCGCCGTCTCAAGGAACTGTTAGCCGGAACCGATAAAACGACTCAAACGATCTTGCGCATAGCAGCCGCCGTCTTCGGCGGCTATGTGCTGACCTCCAGCTTTCTGGCGGCTTTGGCCCTGCTGCTGACCTGGCCGAAAGCCGAGGTCTTTTTTTTCAGTATGTTATTTCCTGCCCTCGTCTACCCGGCAGCAGTCCTCTGGGCTTTTGCCGCGCCTTCCGCCCAGCGCGCCTGGCGTGATCTGCTGGCCGCCTCGCTGCTCTTCAGCATGCTGGCACTGCTTGCTGCCTGGGTAAACTAAAGGAACTTCAAGGAGCATGATATGAAGCAATTGAAATTAAGCCATAACGTTAGCCGGACGATGAGTGAACTGCATACCTGGGGCGGACTGGTATTCGGCTGGCTGTTGTTTGTCATCTTCCTTACCGGGACATTATCCGTATTTGAACCGGAACTGACCCACTGGATGCAGCCTGCTGTCAGAAACAGCCCGGCAGAGCCGGTTCAGTCCGTAGACTCAGCCGACCGGAAATTACGCCAGATTGCAGCCCGGGCAGACCTCTGGATGATTGAGTTACCACTAAACCGGCATCAAGATCTGGAGATCATGTGGAAAAAAGGCCGAACTATGCTGGAAAGACATTTGGAACCGCAAACCGGAAATATCCTGAAAGTGCCTGCTACCGAAGGCGGTCACTTCTTTACCGAATTCCATTATGAATTGCATAGCGGCAAGGCCGGCTTATGGCTGGTCAGTTTAGCCTCCATAGTCATGCTCGTTACCTTGATAACCGGAATCGCCATCCGCAAACAGGTCTTTACTGAATTTTTCCGGCTGCGCTGGCGTAAAAGCTGGTTTTCTGCCCATATCATGACCGGAGTTCTCACGCTGCCGTTTGTCCTTTTGATTACCTATACCGGTCTGACCATTGTTTTCCTCATGCTGCTGCCAATCGTACCGCAGGTATTATACGGCAGTTCCTGGAAAGGGCCGGCCACAGTGGCTGCCGAAAATTTTGAACGTCCCCGGGCCAATCTGGCGGGAGAATTGGTGCCGCTGTCCCGTCTTTTACCGCTGGCCGAAGCCGAACTGGGCAAAGGCAGCATCTCCTTTATCCGGGTCAGCAATCCCGGCGACCTAAACTCGGTGGTTACTTTTTTCCGGACGGTTGACGATACCGTTGTCGCCATGAGTGCCCGGGCCTCGTTTGACGGAGTTACCGGCGAACAACTGGGCAGCCAGGCCTCCTGGAATCCCTACGTCACAATCTACCGTTCACTGGTTGGCCTGCACATTGCCAGATTTGGCGGCTATCCGCTATCCTGGCTGTATTTCACTGCCGGTCTGATCAGTTCCATCATGATTGCCGCCGGATTGATCTTTTTCACCGTCAAGCGGCGCCGCCGCTACGCCACCTGCAGCCAGCCGTTGCAAGCGCTGTACCGTGCTATCGAAGCCCTGAATGTTACGGCGGTTATGGGGGTTACTGTTGCCTGCATCGCTTATTTATGGGGCAACCGGCTGCTGCCGTTGTCTATTAAAGACCGGGCCGACGTCGAAATCGCTGTATTTTTCAGCGTCTGGCTGCTCATGCTGCTGCATGCTTTCCGGCGTACACCGCTGCGGGCCTGGGCGGAGCAAACAGGCCTGGCCGCCGTACTTTGTCTTGGCCTGCCGCTGCTTAACGCACTCACAACCACTGTCGGCCTGCTGCCGGCTATGGCCCGCAGCGACTGGATGACAGCCGGAGTCGATTTGACCGCGGCCCTGCTGGGCGTCGGACTGGCTATAACCTCCTGGCGCATTTATAAAAAAGCTATTGACACTAAGACTATCTATATTGCTATAAGGCAAAAATAAGGTAAGGCTGTCTCTACACCATGGAGACAGCCTTACCTTATATAGCTATATGCTTCCGGCTGCTTACTGAATGCGCAGCATTTGTAACTCGCCACTGAGTTCGACCGTCTCCAGACAGGCGGGCAGCAGGAGGGTATCTCCCGGTAGTACAGGCATAACCACACCACCGCCCGCCAGCCGGCCTTCCCCCGCTAAGATGCAATAGACCAGGAATCGCCCCTGGGGATGGTCCAGTGCCTTTTGCGTCACCTTCCATTTCCGGACAGTAAAATAAGGACAGCTAATGCTTTCTTTTGCAAACTGTAAAGCAGGCTGTTTACCGAAGTCAATCACCTCGAGTGCCTTCTCAATATGCAGCTCACGCGGTTTGCCGTCAGGTCCCGGACGGTTAAAATCGTGAATGCGGTAGGTTGCATCCGAACTTTGCTGAACTTCACAGACAACGACTCCTTTTAGTAACGAATGAACCGTACCGGCAGGAACCAAAATCAAATCTCCCTGCCGGACAGCAACGTATCTTACAACCTGTTCGATTCCACCCTCGGCAATGGCACGGGAAAATTGCTCTTTCGAAACGGTATCACGAAGCCCATATATGATTTGCGCCCCCTGCTCCGCATGTAAAACATACCAGGCTTCTGTTTTCCCCTGCTCATGTTCCGTATTCCAGGCATACCCGTCATCGGGATGCACTTGAATGGACAGATGATCATTAGCATCCAGATATTTAATCAGGAGTGGAAACTCTGCCAATTCCTTATACCCTGTTCCTAAAATTACCTGCGGCTGCCGTGCTATCACTTCGGCCAGTGTTTTTCCCTGCCAAACTCCGTTTACAATACTGCTCATACCATGCCGATGCGTGCAAATCTCCCAGCTCTCCCCCACCTTGGAAAAGGGCAGCTTTCGATTAAACAAACTCCCCAGCCTCTGTCCGCCCCAGATCATTTCTTTATAAACCGGTGCGAATTTCAACGGATACACCTTCTATCACCTCCTGCAACGGCAAATAGGTTCATCTTATCCTGGTTGCAACAAAAACGTATAACCTTTTCTTACGGTTCAGGATACGGATGCCCCGCATAAAGCAACGAAAGAACAGTCACATCGCATGGCTGTTCTTTCGGTTGTTTTACTCAGGCTCCTTGGAAACTACCTGTCAGACAGAAAGTATACCCAATCCGTAGCCTACAATGCCAATGGCGAACAAACCAAAGATAATCCAGATCGCATTAACCTTCTTTTTCAATAAATCCATGCAAATAAAAGTCATGATCAACGGAATTAAGCCCGGCATAAGCTGATTGAGAATATCCTGCACCGTAGTCGTTACCACCTTGCCGTCCTGCATGGTGATCGTGGAAACCACCAGCGGGATATTGACCGATGTCCATTTGCACACCAGCGCTCCCAATACAAACAATCCCAGGATGGCCGCAGCTTCCGTCAGTTTCTGCAAGCGGTTGCCCGCCACGTCCTTTACCACATCGGTTCCTTTTTTATAGCCATATTCAATCCCATACCAGCGAATGACCAGCCGGACTACATTAAACAGCAAGAAAAAGAGGATGGGCCCGGCGATGCTGCCGCCAAGCGCGAGCGAAGCTCCCAAAGCCGCCACCAATGGCCGTAAGGTTCCCCAGAAAATCGGATCACCGACGCCGGCCAGCGGCCCCATGAGTCCGACTTTTATTCCGTTAATGGCTCCATCGTCAATATCGGCGCCATTCGCTCTTTCTTCCTCCATAGCTGCCGTAATCCCCAAAATGGGTGCGGTAACAAAAGGCTGAGTATTAAAAAATTCAAGATGCCGTTTTAACGCTTTTACCCTGTCTTCCCCCTGATATAGCCGTTTAATGATCGGTACCATGCTGAAGCAGTATCCTAAAGCCTGCATACGTTCAAAATTCCAGGAACCCTGGTGAAAATTGGAACGGATAAACATATTGAAAAGATCACTCTTGGTTAGGCTTTTTTCCTGTTTGGCTGTATTCATCTTCCGATTCCTCCTCTTTCTTTAATCCAATTCGTCGTCTAAATCATTGGCCTTCGCTGATGCCGATTGTTGTGCCGCCAATCCGCCGGCCGTATATTTCGGATGCAGTTGAATATACAAAATAGCCAATACAATACCAATGACACCATAAGCCACCAAATTGAAAGTGGTAAATGCCGCTAAAACGAAGCCTAGAAAGAAAAAGGGCATTAAATATTTCGCTTCCATCATGTTAATGACCATGGCATAACCGACAACAACGATAAATCCGCCTGCGACCTGCAGACCGCCGGTTACAACCGGCGGGATGGCCGACAGCATGGCCTGGACGGCATGAGTACCAATAAACATAGCCACCAGTACTGACGGGATAGCCACCCGCAAAGCCTGTACAAATAAAGCTAAAATGTGGCAGACATCAATTCCCCTGAAGCTGCCTTTTTGTGCATACTGGTCAGCCTGGTGCTGAAAGAAAACGGTAATCGTTCTGGCAAAAATCGTCAATACCTGACCTGCTGCCGCCAAAGGCATAGCGACTGCAATCCCGGCACCGATGCTCTGTTTTCCGGCAATAACCAGAATCGTGGAGATGACCGACGCCAATGCCGCGTCCGGTGCCATGGCAGCGCCGATGTTCATCCAGCCCAGTGCAATCATTTCCAGAGTACCGCCAATGATAATTCCGGTTGTCACATCCCCCAGAATCAAGCCAATCAAAGTACAGGCAATAAGCGGCCTATGGGTCTGAAACTCATCCAGTACACTCCCCATGCCGCAAATGCAAGAAACGATAAAAATGAGAACAATTTGGATACCACTAAGTTCCATACAAACTCCTCCTTATTGTATTGGTCTTGCTCTATTTAATGTCCGCCGTTTAAAACAGACATTAAATCCACTTTGGAATCGGAAGTCACCTTTCTGATTTCCAGTTCCACCCCTCTGTTGTGCAGTTCCTGAAACGCTTTGACATCCTGTTCGTTAACCGAAACAACCTTGGTTATCTGCCTTTTCCCTTCCTTGAAGCTCATGCCGCCGATATTGACGCTTTTGATGCCAACACCTCCCTCGACCAGCCGCAATACATCAGTGGGATTTGTGAATAACAACAAAGCGCGTGTTTCGGCATATTTCGGATTATTATAAACCCGGATCGTCTTGTCGATATCCACTACACTGGCCGTAATCCCGGGCGGGGCTACCTGGGTAAGCAGTGTTTTACGAATGGTGTCCCGCGATATTTCATCATTGCAAACGATAATTCTTTCACACTTTGTTTCCTTAGCCCAGGTAGTCACCACCTGTCCATGAATTAATCTGTCGTCAATTCTCGCCAATACAATGTTCATATTATAATTCCTCCTTATCGCTATCATCTGTACTGATGGGCTCAAAAGCACGGATTCCCTCTTTACCGACTCTCTGCGCAACCTGTTTCGCGTCCTCCAGGGTAAGAGCCGGTGAACTTAAAATTTCCAAAAGCATCGGCATATTCAGTCCGGCCACGATACCGGCATTCTCCATTTCCAGGGAAAGCCGGCAGGCTGCATTATACGGACTTCCTGCAAACAAATCGGTAATAAAGATGACGCCATCCTTCAAATCCAGTCTCTTTAAAACTGCTCTATATTTATCCACTAAAGCATCCGCACTTTCACCGGCATCAAATGTTACGGCCGCAACATTTTCCCTGCCTCCGCAAACCATCTCACACGATTTTAGTATTTCCTGCGAAAAATGACCATGAGAACCTATCACAACAGCTATCATATCTACCCTCCTAAAACAAATGCATTTCTTCTTTCCGCCAATACTTTGTGCAAGCGGCATGCCAATAGCCTGTATTGAGAGCCGGCTTTCCAGTAATATCACGGTAAAATGCGCTAAAATCGTACATTTTGATACACTATTTATTTTTTTAATACACTTATTCAGAAAAAATGCAAAAAAGAATATCAGTTTTTTCAAAACTGTATCTAAAAGAGGTAAAAGAAAAATCCTGCATATTGAACAAAAAAGCGATTCTTCCTGCACCGGGCACGAAGAATCGCCAAAGTCCGTCATTTGATTTTTAATAACATTTATAACATTTCAGCAATAAACAGTATCTCATCTTCCGTCAATTCAATACCGATCGTATCTTTGAAGACTTGTACCGACCGCTTTACGCTTTGCACATAAGCAGGGTTTATACTGCCTTTATCGCCTTTATAAACCAGCCCGTCCTGAATGACCATCCGTTCCAGGGCACAGCCGCAATGGATCATCAGTTTGATTTCCATGGTGTTGGTAAATTCCCGCTTTAAGGATTTTTTTAATACACTTAAAAACTCTTCTAATACACTGATAATTTTAGCCGGATTTAAATAGGTTAAAAATTGTTTCAAACTGTCTTCACTAAGATTTTTTACAACAATATTCTGCTTTTTTTCCACTACGGAAAAGTGATTCCGGATAATATTTTTGAGTATTTTTTCCCCGCGGCTGTTGATCAAGGTCTCCAACGGCACAAACGGAGCATTGATCCCGGGATTGGCAATTCCCACCGATGCCAGGATTTTATGTTTCTGCTGAATTTTTTCCGCATTCTCCCTTACGTTTTTACTGCTTAATGGAATGACTTCAATATGTTCATCTACCATATTGTCCAGAATATCTTCTACCAATTCCTTCAATTTGATCGCCGTACCCTCGCCGGAGGCACAAATGGTTAAAATCACTCCTTCATTTTCATGCGGACGTTTCTTCTTCCGGCTGCCGTACCCCTGAAAATTCTGCAGTGAAGTATAAATATCATCCAAATCCTGGCCAAACTCATTCACCTTCCGGGCCGCTTCCAGCAACAGCGGCGTTGATACCATATCCAGAGTACGCACTTTAACATGGCACTTTTCTGCAATCACATCTTCAAAGTTGGTCAGGGAGCCCATATCCACAAGCAGCAATATCCCCTTGAGATCATGATTAATTTCCTGGACGGACTGGATGATCTTGTCCAATATATCCTTAGGGCTAACCTCCAGCGGCATATCCACCGCTACAATATTGTCATACCCAAGCAATTTTTGTACTACATTCACCATGGAGCTTGCCGTACTATTGCCATGGGCGGCCACAATGATGGAAATTTGTCCGCTTTGATCAATTTCATGGACCGAACTTAACAGCAGCGTGAAATACTCCAGTTCCTCCTTTGGTATCTCTACACTATAGTTGTCTTCAATGATGTCCTTTATTTCCAAAGCCACTTGATACTCATCGGGATACTCCCGGACAGCGCTTTCGATATTGGCATACTGCAGGGCCTGATTGCTTTCCAGCCTGCGCAGCAAAGCGCTCAAATGCAAACTTAACGCGTAGAGAAACCGGTCCTGATAATCCCGTTTTAGCCGCTGTTTGGCCAACAGTTGGATTTCCTCCGCCAGTTCCAGCAGCTTGCGGTCCACTATTTTTAATATTCTTTGCCGGGTACTCAAATGGGTATTGAACTTATTGTAGAATGATTTGATATGCAGATTGATATCGGCCATGATAAAATTTTTAATCAGTTCGTCCTGCACGCCCTCCGCTTTGAGCATGGCGGCCTTGCCTTCAATAATCTTATACAGATTAAACGGCGGTTCATATTGATCGTCCTCGACCAGCACCTTATATTCCTGATGGCTTATAATGATTTGCTCATCAATATACTTATCCAGTTCGATCATTTCCTGCCGCCTGGCTCCCAGTGTCAGCAGTCCGCTCTTAAAATGCTCCGGCAGCGATTTAAAATCAATCTCGATATAATTTTTATTGATCCCGTTTACAAACGCTTTGGCGCAAACCAGTTGAATGTTTGATTTTAACTGCCCGATATTACCGTAGGATACACTGGCAATTAACGCTTTAACCGCTTCGGACATGATCCTGATGGGTTTATTCACCCGGTGTGCTTCATTGGTAAGCAGGAATTTAAGGATGTCCACCTGCTCCTGTATAGGACGCTGCTGCAGGGGAGGAATGGTAATCACAATCGGTATGCGCCGGATAAAGGTCTTAATCAAGGACGAGGTATGCTCCTCCGTGGTTGCCCCGATGATGAGCACCCTGGCCCGGCGTTTGCGGTCCGTTTCCCCCAGTTTATTGAAAGTCCCGGTATCCATAAAGTAAAAGATCATTTCCTGGCCTTCCGGCGGCAGGCGATGGATTTCATCTAAAAATAAAATCCCGCCGTTTGCCTCTTCCACCAATCCCTGCTTGTCGGTGTCCGCTCCGGTAAAGGCTCCCTTGACGTGGCCAAAAATATGGGATACAAGTAGTTGCGGGTTATTATAATAATCGGCACAATTGAATACCTTGAAGGGGGCATTCTCCTTGAGTCTTTCACAAAATTTTCCGTAGTTGTACATCATATTGACGAACAGGGTTTTGCCTACGCCGGTCTGCCCGACAATTAAAGTATGCAGCCCGTTGGGAGGATATAAGATTGCCGCTTTGGCCTGCTCCACCTGGCCTTTCAAACTGCCATTTACTCCGATCAAATGCTTGAAAGGATTCTTATCGAAAAATACATCTTCATTATCACCAAAAATTTCTCTCAGACTGCCAACTTCCAGCGGCTCCGGCCCCAGCTTTTTTCCGCACAGCCTTTCCAGGGTTTCTTTATCAAAGTACAAAACCGGCCTGCCTTTAATTTTAATAATCTTACCCATCTTAAATAACACATTTAGTTCCATACTGACATTATTTCGCAAAATGCCCAGCCGTTCAGAAATACCGGAAGCATCCACTCCTGCCTCTCCTACCAGTTGTTCCAGGGTATACTCGTTCGACCGTTCGCAAATATAGTTATAAATTTTCTCAATTCGCTTCATACGGATTCACTTCCCTTCAAAAACAGACGGCCAATATTCTTTGAAAAACCCGATAGTATCGGTTATTAGCAGACTAAAGGCTGGTAAACAAAAACAGCGCTTACAAGTATTACAATATTTTCTATATTGTAATACTTGTAAGCAACCCCCCGCAAGATAAAACAAATAAAATCTATTTCCGCCTAAAAGCAGAGCGGCAAATTAACCCTCCGTTCCGCTTGGCTCCCAGGCATTATTCCGGCACCGCAACGAAGGGGTTCGGCAGGAAGCCGAAGAGCCGTTCATAATTTTTATGGAATTTAAAACCCATTTATGGTATATTAATGTTAATATCAGTCCGTTAATAAACAGCCAAATAATTGCATGTTCTTAGGAGGAGTCTGTCACCGCAGATTCCTCCTGTATTTTTGTAGGCACACTTTTGCCCAACAGGTGTCGGAAGGAGAAATTATGAAGACCGGCAATTCGTTTTTTAAACTCCATACGATGATTGCCATTTTTGTGTGTACTGTGGTGGCCATGTCCCTCCTGGTAACCGATATGCTGATTAGCAATAATGTCGGTAAACAAACACAGGATTCACTATCCGATCATGCCATGGAAATTGCCCGCATTACGGCGTACTCGCCAACCGTCGTTGATGCCCTAACCGGGAAAAGGCCGGCACAGGAAATTCAGGATTACGCGCAAAAGCTTTGCCAGATAAGTAATACCCGGTTTATTGTGGTTATGGATATGAACCGCCTGCGTAAATCCCATCCTACACTGGCCAAAATAGGAACTGTATATGAAGAACATGATGCCGATAAAGCATTCGCCGGTCAGGAAACGACTTCCATTGAAAAGGGCTCACTGGGAAAATCCCTACGGGCCTTTGTCCCTGTCTATAATGACAGCGGCCGGCAAATCGGTGTTGTTTTAGTCGGTATTATGCTGGATAGCGTGTATCAGGCTATCGCCAACAGCCGTTCCAGCATTTATGCCGGAATCGGTATCGGGTTGCTGGTGGGTCTGACCGGGGCGGTATTACTGGCCCGTCACATCAAAAAAATTATGTTTGGCCTGGAGCCATTTTCGATTGCCCGTCTGGTGGAAGAACGCAGCGCCATGCTGCAATCTACCCGTGAGGGGATGATAGCGGTTGACCAGGACGGCCGGATCACTCTTGTCAATGATGCCGCACTGCAAATCTTTGCTAAAGCGGGAATAACCGGTCCGTTTCTCGGACAGCTTGTCGACGAGTGCGTGCCAAATACCCGGCTGCAGAGCGTCTTTAAAACAGGAAAGCCGGAACTGGATCAGGAACAGGATATGAACGGCATTACCGTAATGACTAACCGTACGCCGGTAAGTATTGATGGAAAGATTATTGGAGCCATTGCCACTTTCCGGGATAAAACCGAACTTAGAAACTTAGCGGAACAGCTGACGGGCGTCAGAAATTATGCCGAATCCCTGCGGGCCCAGACCCACGAATTTATGAACAAACTGCACGTGATTCTGGGAATGATCCGCATGGGCGTCTATGACCAGTTGACGGATTACGTCAATCAGATTGCCCATCAGTACCAAGCCAAGGTCGGCAGTATTGTTAAAAAGATCAAAGATCCTGTTTTGGCCGGCTTTCTCCTGGGGAAACAAAGTCAGGCCAAAGAAGCCGGCGCCATCCTGGTATTGACGGAAGACTCCTTCCTTCCCGAATCAGCAAATCCGGAAACGGTACATGAAATGATTACGATTATCGGCAATCTGATTGATAATGCTTTGGATGCGGTGGAAAATACGCCGGACAAACTGATTCAAACCGGATTATATTATGAAAACGGCCAGCTTGTCATCGTCGTGAATGACAGCGGGTCAGGCTTAAGCGAACAAGACAAAGATCATATATTTCTCAAGGGCTATTCTACTAAAGGAGACTATCGCGGCCTGGGCTTGTATTTGGTTACCTGCAGCCTGGAACGGATTGGCGGCCGGATTACCGTAGCTTCCCAGCCGGGGCAGGGAACTCAGTTTACCGTTAGATCACCGTATACTGCTAAGGAGGATGTGGCATGGTAAAAGTTATGATCGTAGATGATGATCCAATGGTGGTAAAGTTTAACGGCCATTATTTAAACATGGTGGAGGGTTTTGAACTGGCAGCAACCGCCCATTCTGCCGCAGAATCGCTGAGGCTGCTGGAAGAATATGAGATTGATCTGGTATTATTGGATATTTTCATGCCCGGAATGGGCGGCCTGGATTTGCTGACACAGCTCCGCAGAATTGGCAAGGGTGTTGACGTAATGATTGTAAGCGCTGCCTGTGACAGCCAAAGCATAAAAACCGCCTTGCGTTTTGGTGCGGTGGATTATATCATTAAACCATTTGAATTCGAACGGCTAAATGCCGCTTTGTCAGCTTACCGGGAACTGACGGCTGTTATGGAGGAACAGGCGCAACTGAACCAGAATGAGCTGGATAGTTTTTTATTGTCCACGAAAAACCGCCCGGTAAGGGAGCCTTTGCCGAAAGGGATTGATCCCCACACGCTAACTACCGTCTGGGAAACCATACAAAGCTTGGACGGCAACGCCTTCTCCACGGAAGAATTAGCCCAACTGGTTGGAATTTCCCGGATTTCCATGCGTAAATACCTGGACTTTTTAAAACAGCGGGATTTGCTGATACTGCGGCTTATTTACGGAACCGTAGGACGTCCGGTGTATAAATACCGCTGCCTGCAGTCTTCCCCGGCACTAAAACGTTTTTTATTTTAAATAAAATATGCCTGGCAAATAACCCGCAGTCCGGGTTATTTTTTATGTAAAGATTTCCCTTACTTTAATTACAAAAAATAAAGAAAATTACAAAATATATGATTCCGGGCAAATTTTTTATACATTTAATATGGATAGAAAATCTATTAATGGGTTCGTTGGAGGTGATAGCTTGGGAGAAATAAAGGAAAAACTAACCGATTGGCAAAAACGCACAGCTAACATCATGAACGGAGGTGGAGAAAAATACATCAAAAAGCAACATGCCGCCGGAAAGTTAACGGCCCGTGAACGGTTGGACAGATTACTGGATTCCGGTACCTTTGTCGAGTTGGACCAGTTTGTAGCTCACCGCTGCACAGAGTTCGGCATGGATCAAAAAGATATTCCCGGCGAAGGCGTAGTCACTGGTTACGGTCTGATCGACGGACGGCTGGTATATGTATTCGCGCAGGACTTTACAGTAATCGGCGGTTCCCTGGGGGAAATGCATGCCCGAAAAATTGTAAAGGTGCAGGATCTTGCGCTCAAAATGGGCGCACCTTTGATCGGCCTGAACGATTCCGGCGGGGCCCGTATTCAGGAGGCGGTTGACGCATTGTCCGGTTATGGCCAGATCTTTTACCGCAATACGCTGTGCTCCGGTGTTATCCCGCAAATTTCGGCCATTATGGGTCCCTGTGCCGGCGGAGCGGTATATTCACCGGCTTTAACGGACTTTGTCTATATGGTAGAAAATACCGGCCAGATGTTTATTACCGGGCCGCAGGTCATTGCAGCAGTAACCGGCGAAACGGTGACAGCCGAACAGTTGGGAGGAGCGATGACCCACAACCAACTCTCCGGAGTTGCCCATTTTATCGCAGCGAACGATGAAGATTGCCTGGCACAAATTCGCCGTTTACTTAGTTTTCTGCCCAGCAACAATTTGGATGATCCGGCCCGTCCGGCGGAAGAACTGAATACTTTCATCCCCGATAATTCCAATCAGCCTTACGATATGAAAGATATTATCACCAACATTGTAGATGACGCCGATTTCTATGAAGTACAGCCTTATTACGCGACCAACCTGATCACAGCCTTTGCCCGGCTGAACGGAAAAACGGTTGGAATTATTGCCAACCAGCCAAAGGTAATGGCCGGTTGTTTGGACACAAACGCTTCGGATAAAGCGGCCCGTTTTATCCGTTTTTGTGATGCCTTTCACATTCCCCTGTTAAACCTGGTAGATGTTCCCGGTTTTCTGCCGGGCACCGACCAGGAATACAGCGGCATTATCCGGCACGGAGCCAAAATGCTGTTTGCCTACTCCGAAGCTACGGTGCCAAAAGTCACCCTGGTTATCCGCAAAGCCTATGGCGGCTCTTATCTGGCCATGTGTTCGCGCGATTTGGGAGCCGATCAGGTTATTGCCTGGCCTAGTGCCGAAATAGCCGTTATGGGGCCGGCAGGTGCAGCCAATATCATTTTTAAAGGGGATCCGGATTTGGCGAATAAAACGGCTGCCTATATCAAAAATTTTTCCACTCCTTACCAGGCGGCAAAACGGGGATTTGTCGATATGGTAATCCAGCCAAGCCAAACCCGCATAACCCTGATTAATGCCTTTGCCATGCTTGCCTCAAAACGGGAAAGCCGTCCGGCCAAACGGCACGGAAACATTCCGTTATAAATTCAGACAGGAGGTTTATCGTCAATGGGACAGCCTGTTACTTCCAATCCGTTATTAATAGCATTAATCAACATGACAGTAGTCTTTGGCGTTTTATACGGTCTTAGCTGGGTAATCCGGTTTATCAACATGATCGATCCGACCCGCAGCCGCAGGCAACCGGCTGCTGCCGCGGAATTGCCGGACTTATCCGCTGCCCTGGAACCGGAGATCCCGCAAGATAGCACCGACGAAGAAATGCTGGTGCTTTTCACAGCGGCAATTGCGGCCGCCGGTTATCCAAACTCACGAATTGTGGCCATCCGCCCCGCTGCCAAGAGCAATTGGACGGAAGCAGCCCGGTTAGAAATGATCACCAAATATCACAGATTTTATTGAATCAAGGAGGATTCCGGATATGAAAAAATTCCGTATAACCTTTAAAGGACAGGTCTACGAGCTGGATGTAGAAGAAATCGGCAGCGCCACTGCGGTCTCTCCTCAGCCGGCAGTGGCTGCTGCCGTGCCACCTGCAGCCACTAAAACTGCGGCTCCGGTAAAAAATACCCCGTCGGCAGCTTCCGCCGGCGGCAAAGTTCTGACTGCACCGATGCCCGGAAAAATTTTAGAAATCAAGGTCAAACCCGGTGCTGCTGTCAAACGCGGCGAGGTTGTGGGATTATTGGAAGCAATGAAAATGCAGAACGAACTGGTGGCGCCTCAGGATGCCCAGGTAGCGGAGATCCGGGTTTCAGCCGGTCAGACCGTATCGACCGGCGATGTTTTGTTCGTCTTTAAATAGACCGGATCTACCAAAACAGAAAGGAGCCTGTCATGGAAGCGTTTATTATTTCTCTGCAAGCGGTATGGGCGGAGAGCGGTTTTGCGGCCTTCACCTCCGGCCATGCCATTATGATTCTGGTCGGCATTGTTCTGTTATATTTAGCTTTTGCCAAAGGATTTGAACCATTGCTACTGGCCCCCATTGCCTTCGGCTGTATTTTGGCCAATTTCCCCAAAACCGGCTTCGAGGAAGATCCGGGCTTAATGCAGGTTATCGCCTGGGGAATCAAAAACGAAGTCTTCCCGCCGCTTATCTTTCTGGGCGTAGGCGCTATGACCGACTTCGGCCCGCTTATCGCCAATCCCTCCACCCTGCTGCTGGGAGCGGCAGCCCAGGTTGGTGTATTTATTTCTCTAATGGGAGCGATGGCTCTGGGCTTTAGTATCCAGGAAGCCGCTTCGATCGGAATCATCGGCGGCGCCGACGGTCCGACCGCCATTTACTTAGCGATTAAGATGGCGCCCCATTTACTGGGTGCCATTGCCGTAGCCGCCTATTCCTATATGTCACTGGTGCCGTTGATTCAGCCGCCGATTATGAAGCTCCTGACAACGCAAAAAGAACGGGAAATTGTCATGGATCAGTTGCGGCCGGTCTCCAAGTTTGAAAAACTGGCTTTCCCGGTTGTTACCACCATTGTAATCAGCCTGCTGCTCCCGCCGATCGCCTCGCTGATGGGCATGCTGATGCTGGGCAACCTGTTCCGGGAATCCGGCGTAACCGACCGCTTATCCGACACGGCCCAAAATGCCCTGATCAATATTGTCACCATCCTGCTGGCAACCGGCACCGGCCTCACCATGAAAGCGGAAAACTTTTTGACCTACCAGACGATTTTAATCATTGTTCTGGGGCTGATTGCTTTTGCCGGCGGAACAGTCGGCGGTGTGCTGTTTGGAAAAATTATGAATTACCTCAGCGGCGGCAAGGTAAATCCTTTAATCGGTTCGGCCGGGGTATCCGCCGTACCTATGGCCGCCCGTGTAAGCCAGATCGTCGGGCAAAAAGCCAATCCGGAGAACTTCCTGCTGATGCATGCCATGGGGCCGAATGTTGCCGGAGTCATCGGCACCGCAGTGGCCGCCGGCACCATGCTGGCCATGCTAAAATAATCGTATCGGATTCTAAACGGCTAAAGGAGGAAAAAAGATGACTCCATCGGTAATAACACTGTTAGTTTTGGGCGTAGTCGCTTTATTATTTGTTACCGAAATAGTCCCGCTGGCGATCACCGCCATGAGCGGGGCCATAGTCCTCGGCATTCTGGGGATTATTCCGATGTCCACGGTATTTTCCGGTTTGTCTAATTCCACGGTAGTCTTGTTTGCCGGGATGTTTGTTATCGGAGCAGCCATGTTTCATACCGGCCTGGCGCAAAAACTGGGAACAGCGGTTGTGCGCTTTGCCGGTACAGGAGAAAATAGTCTGATGTTCGGCACTATGCTGGTAGCTGCCGCAATTTCATCCGTATCGTCCAATACCGGCGCTACCGCCGCGTTAATGCCGGTGGTCATCGGCATCTGTTCCGTCGCCGGCATACCGGCTTCCCGCCAGTTGATGCCGCTCGCTTACGGTGCCGGACTGGGCGGCATGATTACTATGGTCGGGACACCGCCTAATATCATTACTGCCGGCGCACTAAAGGCCGCCGGTTTCGAACCCTTCGGTTTTTTTGAATTTGCCTGGATTGGAATCCCGCTTACCATTGCGGGCATTGCTTATATGATGTTTGTCGGAAAATATTTTCTGCCCAGAGAGCAGCTAATTCCGTCCGAGGTGATTATGGATACCGCCGCCAGCCAGGAAGCCGCAGCCGTCAGCCATGACCCGAAAAAAATGTGGATTACCGCAGCCACTCTGATCGGCGTTGTCATTGTGATGGCACTGGACTTGCCGCAATTGCCGCTGGAAGTAGCTGCCGTAATTGGCGCGATTATCCTGGTACTTACCAAATGCCTGACTGAAAAGCAGGCCTATTCCGGCATCGACTGGGTTACCATTTTTTTATTCGCAGGCATGATGCCGATCGCAACCGCCATGGATAAAAGCGGGGCCGGACAACTGATTGCCGATCATGTTGTTGGACTCTTAGGCGGTCACCCCCATCCTTTGATGGTTACTGCCGTGCTCTTTTTATTATCGGGCGGCTTGACCCAATTTATGTCCAACACTGCTTCTGCTGCCTTGCTGGCTCCTATCGGCATATCCATTGCCAAAATTCTGAACGCCAGCCCCTATGCCGTACTGATGGCCATAGCGATTGCCGCTTCCTGCGCTTTTATAACGCCGGTGGGAACACCGCCCAATACCTTGGTTCTGGGGCCCGGCCGCTACCGGTTTATGGATTACGTTAAGGCGGGCAGCGGGCTAACTCTGGTCTGTTTCATCCTCTCCATTATTATCATCCCCTTGGTTTGGCCGTTTTTCCCTAAATAACAGAGAAGTGTCCAACCCCGGTAAGCATAATAAATAAAAGGCTGCGATATAATGTCCGATCAAATACATGTTTTCAATATACTAATGGCTTTTGCCAGCGCCCTGTTGATTATTTATTTGACCGCTAAATGTATTGGCGAAGAAAAGAAGGCACGGTGGTTTAAAAAGAGGGAAAAAGCAGCGAATTCCCTTACCAGGCGCGGCTATCTTGGTGCAACCTGGCAATTCGGCGTCCCCCGCAGCTGGCAGGGCTTGCTGGTTGCCGTTTGCATGTATGTTCTTATTTTTAGCGTCGGTTATCTTCTCATATTCATTCTCTAGCAAATACTGGCTTAAGGGCCTGCTGTCCCTGATAAGAAAACCAACAGCTGAAGGCACTTCCCTTGGATAATCAAAACCAACGGAAGTGCCTTCTTGATATGCCCACCAATCTGAAATGAGTGTTTACTCCAATCGGTCACAAACAATGACCTTCTTAACAACCTAGGAAAACTATCAATCAATGGCCGGCAATTCTGTCGCAGGGAAAACCGTCATTTATGTGGAATTAATATAAGATTAATCCGAAAGTCAACAGGGGATAATATGGCGCTAAAAATAAAACTGCAGACAAAAATTATCAGCCTGGTTTGTATTGTGGTAGCCATCGTACTGCTAGTGACCAGCTTGCTGGTGTCCCGCAGCATCGCTACCCAGGTAAAGGACAGTCTGGGGCGCCAGGCCATGAGCGTCGCCCGGATGATCGCCCGTTCTCCGGTAATTATTGAAGGGTTAACCGGCTCTCGCCCGGCCGGTGATATACAAAAGTATGCCAATGAGAATAAGGATTTAACTAATGTTGCCTTTATTGTCGTACTCAATCCGGATAGCACCCGCCTGTCGCATCCCAATCCGTCCTTGCTGGGCAAACACTTGATGGGCGGTGATGAAAAGGCCGCCATGTCGGGAAAAGAATATCTATCGGAAGCCCGAGGTACCCTTGGTTACTCGCTGCGGGCCTTTACCCCCGTCTACGGGCCGGACGGCCGGCAGGTAGGGGCCGTGCTTGTCGGTATTTTGATGAACTATGTGCAGGATGCGGTACAACAGGCCCAAATGATCGTCATCGTTACCATGGGTATCGGCATGCTGCTGGGGGTTCTGGGGGCTATTTTGCTGGCAAGGGATATCAAGCGGACCTTATTCGGCTTAGAACCGGAAGTTATTGCCAAGCAAATGGAAGAACGCAGCGTCATGCTGCAATCGGTACGGGAAGCCATCATTGCCGTGGATGCAGCCGGCATCATCACCTTAGTTAATGAAGAGGGCCGGCGTTTGCTTAAGTTGAGCGGGTTAAGTTCCGACCCTGTCGGTAAGCCGGTCAATACCTTTGTGCCCAATACCCGGCTAAAGGAGGTTTTATATACCGGCAAAATGGAATTGGATCAGGAACAGGATTTATTCGGGGTGTCCGTGCTGGCCAACCGTGTGCCGCTGTTGGTAAACGGCAACATCGTCGGTGCTATTGCCACCTTCCGCGACAAAACCGAAGTCAAGCGCCTGGCGGAAGAACTGACCGGCGTGCAGGATTATGTCGATGCACTGCGTTCACAGGCCCATGAGTTTATGAACCAGCTGCACGTTATTTTAGGCATGGTCCAGCTGGAAAACTATGATTTGCTCTCCTCCTATATCTGCCGCATAGCATCCGAATCCCAGGCAGAAGTCACCTTTGTGGGACGGCGCATCCGCAATCCGGTGCTGGCCGGATTTATCCTGAGCAAGTTAAGTCTGGCCCGGGAAAAGCAAATCGGTATGTCCCTGTCGGAAACAAGCTTTCTGCCGGCTACACAAAGTGAGGACGTTACCCACGAAGCAGTCACCATTATCGGTAACCTGGTGGAAAATGCTTTCGATGCCGTGGAGGGGAAACCAAAACGCGAAGTGACGCTGGATATTAGCTACAAGAATGGTTGGGCAACCGTTAAAGTCCGGGATACCGGCAGCGGAATTGCCCCCGAACTGGGAGATCGTATTTTTGAAAAGGAAGTATCCACCAAGCCGGGAACACGCGGCTATGGTTTGTATCTCGTAAAGCTAAGTGTGGACAAGCTTGGCGGCTGGATTAAAACCATGCGCCAGGACGAACAAACGGTATTTTTAGTTTCTTTTCCTTATGAAAGTGCAGGTGAAACCGGATGATCAAAGTACTGATTGTCGAAGACGATCCGATGGTGGCCGAATTAAACCGCCGCTATCTGGAAAAACTGGAGGGCTTCGCACCGGCGGCAATTGTCCATACAGCCGACGAAGCCTTGCAATACCTCAAAAATCAGGTAGTTGATCTGGTTCTTCTCGATATCTTTATGCCCGGTATGAACGGTCTGGAGTTATTGTCGGCCATCCGCCGGCAGCAATACGGAGTGGACATCATTCTGGTAACGGCCGCTAAAGACACCCGTTCGGTGCAAACCGCACTCCGTCAGGGAGCCGTGGATTACCTGATTAAACCTTTTGAATTTAAACGGTTTCAAACTGCTTTACATGCTTTCAGGCAGCGAATGAACCTGATTAGAAACCAGGAACAATTTTGCCAGACACAGCTGGATGAACAGGTCTTCAGCCAGCATACCCGTCTAAACAAGACGGAACTGCCCAAAGGGCTGGATCAAAACACCCTTAAGCATGTCTGGTCTTGTATCGCCGCCGCGAAAGACAGTTTTACTGCTAAAGAAATGGCTCAACAGGTGGGTATTTCACAGGTATCTATCCGTAAATATTTAAAATACCTGGAGAGCCAGGAATTGCTGCAGGTTCACATTAACTACCAGGCGGTGGGACGCCCCATAACCATTTACCGGTGTACTGATCCAAACACCATACCCGATTTCATAGAGTAAGAGCCGGAGTTGCTTTTAAAAGCGCTTCCGGCTCTTACTTATTTTAATTAAAAAACCCCTGAATTAACTTATATAATCTATCACAAAAAATTATCTGAATTTATAATAAGCAATGGAATTTTTACTTAAGTTCCTCAAAAACTAACGTAAAAGGAGACAGATTTTATGCTTTTATTGCAAACTATCGTTGTACTTGGCTGTCTGCTGTTAGGTACCCGCTTTGGCGGCATGGGTCTTGGGCTCATCAGTGGTATTGGTCTTTTTATCCTTACTTTTGTCTTCGGAGTAGAACCGGGTAAGCCTCCGATTGATGTTATGCTCACCATCCTGGCGGTTATCGGCTGTGCCTCGGTACTGCAAACTGCAGGCGGTTTAAACGTTATGATGCGTTTTGCCGAACGGCTGCTGCGCCGTCATCCCGACTATATTACCATATTAGCTCCCATCACCACCTGGGGGCTGACCTTCCTCTGCGGTACCGGGCACGTGGTGTATACCATGTTCCCAATCATTTATGATATTGCGATTAAGAAGGGCATTCGTCCGGAGCGTCCGATGGCCGTGGCTTCCGTAGCTTCACAAATGGGCATCGGAGCCTCGCCTGTGTCCGTATCGGTGGTTTCCATGGTCTCTATTTTAGGTCAGGCCCATGGCGTGGGACAAGCTATCGGTATTCTACAGCTGCTGTCCATATCCATTCCTGCAACCTTTCTCGGGGTTGTAGCCGCCGCCCTTTGGAGTATGCACCGTGGCAAGGATTTGGACAAAGACGAAGAATTCCAGGCTAAGTTAAAAGACCCGTCACAACGAGAATTTATTTACGGAGACTCCGAATCTCTGCTCAACAAAGCCTTCCCGAAAGAAGCCTACTGGGCAACCTGGATTTTTTTTGCTGCCATCCTGGGCGTGGTTATATTCGGCGCATTTCCCAATCTAGTACCGTCTTTCGGTCCCCCGGACAAGTTAAAACCGATCTCTATGAATCTGATTATTCAGATGCTTATGCTAATCGCCGGAGCCGTTATTTTAATGACCTGCAAAGTAAACCAGCGGGAAATTGCCAACGGCCCGGTCTTTAAAGCCGGTATGGTGGCTATATTCTCCGTATTCGGCGTAGCCTGGATGGCCGACTCCTTCTTTCACGCTCACTTTACACTGCTGAAGAACTCTCTTGCCGGTGTTGTGGCCACATACCCCTGGATGTATGCTGTGGTATTATTGTTTGTTTCCAAGCTGGTAAACAGCCAGGCAGCAGCCGTCGTAGCCATCGCTCCGATCGGAGTCAGCCTGGGAGTCGATCCGAAAACGATTGTGGCTTTCTTCTCCGCCTCTTACGGCTACTTTATTTTGCCTACCTACCCAAGTGACTTGGCCTGTATTGGCTTTGACCGTTCCGGCACCACCGGTATCGGCAAATTTATTATCAACCACAGCTTTATCGTACCAGGCTTCATTGGTGTTATTACCGGCTGTATAGTCGGCTCCATCCTGGTACGAATTATACTATAGGCTTTACCATTCTTAAACCCTTCATCTTAAAAACCAAGGAGTCCGGATGCCTGAAAGGGCATTCCGGACTCCTTGGTTTTTAAGCCGTCTCCCCTGCCAAATATCTTCTGTTTGCAAGGACAGGCATTCTGCCATATAATGTAACTAGTTATCCTTATCGTTTTTAGGTTGACACTGTATTTGAGATCAAGGGGGAAACTTTCATGCTTTCACAAAATATTCATGATAAAATAAGCAAATCCTCGTGGATACGGGCCATGTTTGAACAGGGCGAGAAACTTCGCAAAATCCATGGACCGGAAAAGGTGTACGATTTCAGCCTGGGCAACCCTGACTACGAACCGCCGCAGGAAGTACAGGCATCGCTTGAGAAATACATAAACGGCCAAACGGCAGGGCTTCACAAATATATGAATAATGCCGGTTATCCTGATATCAGAGAAAAAATAGCGAAAAAAACAAGCGCAGAAACCGGACTGCCGGTAACGCTTAACCATATTATTATGACCTGCGGTGCAGCCGGAGGGCTCAATGTAGTGCTGAAAAGCATTTTAAATCCGGGAGATGAAGTCATCGTCCTGGCTCCGTACTTTGTAGAATACGGTTTTTATGCGGAAAACCATGGCGGTAAATTGGTGGTTGTCCCTACCGATCCTTCTACTTTCGAACCATCGCTCGTCGCGCTGGAAAAAGCCGTCACCCCGAAAACCAAAGCCTTGATTATCAATTCACCGAATAATCCCACCGGGGTTATCTACAGTGAAGAAATATTAAAACAGGTTGCCCGGCTGCTTTCCAACAAGGAAAGGGAGTTTCATACTCAAATTCTGGTTATTTCGGATGAGCCCTACAGCAAAATTATCTATGACGATGCCAAAGTGCCCAGCATTCTCGCTCTTTTCCCAAACTCGGCCATCGTCAACTCCTACAGTAAATCGCTGGCTTTACCCGGTGAACGCATTGGCTATATCGCGGTAAATCCCGGTATCGAAGACGTGGAGTTGTTAATTAGCGGCATGGTCTTCGCCAACCGTACCCTTGGCTTCGTAAACGCCCCTTCTCTCTTCCAAAGAGTTATCGGCGATTCCTTGGATGCCGCAGTCAATACCGATGAATATAAACGCAGGCGCGACTACTTATACAATCATCTGATCGAATTGGGCTTTACCTGCGTCAAGCCGGAAGGAGCCTTTTACCTCTTCCCTAAAGCCCTTATACCTGACGATGTGGAATTTGCGCAGCGGGCGCTGAAATACAATCTGTTAATCGTCCCCGGCAGCGGCTTTGGCTGCCCCGGCTATTTCCGCCTCGCTTACTGCGTCAGCATGGAAACCATCAAAAATTCCATTGGCGCCTTTAAAGCATTGGCGGAAGAGTTTAAAGGCTAAACAAAAAATATAGGGCGCATTCCATTTATTTTATCAACATAATGGAATGCGCCCTTAAACATACTAGGGGAAATCCTGTTATTTTCCTTCAGCCCCGCTGCATGACCTCGGTCACCTTCCACTTCTCATGGGGAATAGTGACATATGCCATCATTTCATTTGGAGCAATACTCCTTTCATCTTTAACCACCAAACAACCGACGATAGCCTCCCCCTCGGGCAGATAATTTGTCATCTCCTCAGTATACCCGACAAATCTGGCCACCTTTCCAGCAAGCACTTTTTCTAACCAATCACGTATCTCATGGGACGTAACATGTACATTATGCTCATGCAATACAACGATACCGTATTTTTGCCACATAATACTCACTCTCCCTTATAAAAGATTACGACCAACAAGCGTAAAACCCTGCCAGACAGTCAAATCCCGGCATCAAGTTTGCCGGGATTTTCATATTCTTTGCAGTAGAACACCGCCTAGACCTATTTTTAAGGGATATAAATATAACCTGCCAGTGAAGTATTGCCCTCTTTTAATAGATAAGCCTTAAGATTTTGCAATGCATTAACGATTTGTGTAAATTGAAGCCTCAGCCAGAAGCGAAAAAAGGTATGTTCCACCCCGCCAAAAACCGGAATCCGGTTTAAGGTATATAAGGTCGAGTTTTCTTTATCCCGTCCAAAATTAACGGTAAAGGCCGCCCGGTATCCTGCTTTTTTCGTCAATTCCACAATTCTCTGATCATAGTCTCCCCCTGGATACGCCAGATACTTCACTTCGCTGCCCAGCCGCCATTCCAAGGCCCGTTTTGACTGGACCAATTGTTTGATCACTTTTTCATCAGAAGCTTTGGACAGAGAGATATGACTCAACGTGTGACTTTCAAAATCGAATCCGTTATCTTTCATTTCTTTAATCTGCGCCCAAGTCAAATACCGGTCATACTTGTCTACAAAATCCGTAATGATAAAGATGGTTGCGCCAAAATGATATTTTTGCATAATCGGGTAAGCAACCTGGTAATTATCTTCATACCCGTCGTCAAACGTAATCAGCACCGGTTTATGGGGAAGTTCTTTCCCTTCTTGTATATAGTCGGTCAACTGATCCGGTGAAATGGCCGTGTAGCCGGCATCATGCAAATACTTCATTTGCGCTTCGAACTCCAAACTACTCAGAGTCAAAGCTGTATGAAACTTATCGTTAACTTGATGATAGTTCAAAACCGGGACTCCCTGAAAATAAGTCAAAGCAATATAGCTTACGCCTGCCGCCACTATAACCGCAATGACAATGCCCCACATAAACTTTTTCGGGGTAACCGCTTTCAAGAAATACAACTCCATTCTCTTCTCTATTGCGCGTAAATAACACTTCGTTTATGTACTGACACCCTACATTATGTGATGCTGAACTTTGCTTTGTCAAGACCTTACATATAAAAAATGGCATTAGCAGCTGGGACCACGCCAATCGTCTGCCAATATAAAAAAGGCTGCACTGATTTCAGTACAGCCTGTAAATCCATAGTCATTTTAAACCAGTCGAAGGTTATTTGCCCAACACTTGTATATAGATATTTCTGTTACGAACCCTGTTTTGATCCCAGTCCACAAAATAGATATATCCGACAGTGCCGGTCATGAGCTTGCCTTCCCTAATGACAAAGGTCGCGCTGGAACCAATGAGCGAAGCGCGAAGATGCGCATCCGTGTTAAGCAATGTACCGGGGTCAGGCGGATAATTCGGATCGTTAAGCCCCATGGCGAATTTCGTGTGCTCCGGTCCCGGACTGCGGTACTGGCCTTCGGTTACGCAGCGGGGGATAATTTTATCCATCACGTTATTCAAATCCACCTGAATAACTTCATCGCCGTTGTAATTTTTATCATGCATATACTCTTCGAAAAATATGGAACAGGTGGTATGGGGAGTGGCTACTACGACAATTCCGTCCTGAACCTTGCTTTCAGCAATCACCCGGCGAACCTCACTGGTAATTTCATGATAGGAAGGCCGGTTTCCATTCGATGTAACAACTAAGCTGTCTCCATAAACAATCATTTCTCTCATCCTTTCTTGGCTTTTTTTAATGCTTGCAGCATTTCAACTATTTTTCCTTTCCGGCTCGGCGCATTCAGTATGCCACTGGTTCCGCCACTGCCATGGGCGCCTTGTGTAATTACCCGGTATACATCATCCCCGGTACTGACTCCGGCCGCCTGAATAATCAAAATAGAAGGATCAATTGATTTCACGGCATCATTGGTTATACGGATATATTCATCATCACTGGTATTGCCTGTACCAATCAGACTGGTAGGTTCACAAATCATCACATCCGGTTTTAAATGAGCGATGGCTTTGCACTGCTGCACGGTATCCGCGCAAACCACCGTAATAATCCCTACCTCGTCAGCCCTTCGCATGGTCCTGTCTAAATCGCACAACGCCAAAGGTTTCTCCGCATGATTTAATATGACGGCCTCAACCCCCGCATGTTTTAATGCTTCCGGCAGGATGCGGCCCATCCCTCGCCCGGGAACAATGCCATCCATATGCTGAGCCGTGACAATAAGCTGCGAAGTGTTTTTTACGATAGCCGGAATATCCACCAATTGCGCCGTAAACATGATGTCCAGATCATATTCCTGGGCTAATTTATCCGTAGCCATTGCTAACTCCAGACTTTCTTCACCATAAATATAAGCTTTCGGATTGACAATAAGAAACGGTGTCTTTATCTGCTTCTTATTCATATTCTCCCTCCTCACTTGTATTAATTAATGGAAACTGTTCTGGTTTCAAAAACGGAATAATAGTGTTTAAGGCAATTCTGGGTACCGGTTTTGGCACTGCTTTTCACTTCCAGGTAATTGCCCGGTTTTTTCCGGTTGATTTCATCCATGGCTGCATTTAAAAAATCAGAAAAAATATTAATTTTTGCAATACCGTTTTGCGCGCATTTTTTTAAATTATTATCTCCGGAGGAAGATCCTCCATGCAAAACTAACGGAATGTCAATGGCTGCAGCAATTTCTTTCAGACGGTCAAAGCTGATTATCGGCCGCCCTGTATACATCCCATGCGCCGTACCAATGGAGATAGCCAACGAATCGACGTTTGTCGCTTCAATAAAATTTCGTGCTTCTTCTACTGTGGTATATATGGAATCACTTAATTCATGGTTTTCATAATTCTCACCCGAACCTACATGGCCGATTTCCGCTTCTACTACGACTCCTCTGGGATGAGCATAGTCGATAATTTCTTTTGTCCTTTCCACATTCGCTTGAAAATCGCACTGTGAAGCATCAATCATGACTGACGAAAATCCTAAGTCGATGCCTCTCTTGATGACGGCGGGAGTTGTCCCGTGATCCAAATGCAAAACTACCGGGACCTTGGCCGCTTCTGCGTACCTTTTACCCATAACGGCAGCTTCTTCAAGGGATATGCTCTCACCTAAATGGCTCTCTGCCAGTGCTGCAATAACAGGCAAATTCAGCTTTTCAGCCACTTCGATGTGCCATTTCAGCCAGTCAAGGTCAATAAAATTGGGAGCCGGAATGGCAAACCTTTCTTTTTGTGCGACCGCAAATAATTCTTTTGACGTAACTAGCATGGTTTATACCTCCCTATCTGCAAAGTGTGAAGTACGCCTTGAACTTTAGTTCATTATAATGAACATTTGTTCATTATAATGCGTAAGGCACCTATGTGCCTATTAATTAATTTTGTTCTTCTTGCTTTTAATTATATCCCTTATAAATCATTTGTCAAGTTTTTCGTGAATTTTCAGTTTTGCCTGATTGTTTGTTTCGATCCGGCTTTGACATGAAAAAATATTTAATATATACTGAAGCGGAAAAGGCAGTTAGAGGAGTTACTATAATGAATAATAATAAATATGAAAACTACTCTATGACGGATAAAATAGAGCTGGTTGCCAATTTATACTATATAAGTAAGCTGTCGCAAAAGGAAATCTCTGAGAAACTGGATATTTCACGGCCCTGGGTATCAAAACTGTTAACCCGCGCGGAAGAAATGAATATTGTCAAAATTGAAATCAACTCCCCTTCGGTAGGCAATCCCCAACTCGAAAGCCGGCTGATGGAACTCTACGGAATTGAAAAAGTTTGCGTTGTAAATTCGTCCTTTGGAAACACCAGAGAAAATACCGCTAAAGCTGCGGCACATTACTTTATTTCAAGAATCCGGCCTCATGATACCATCGGCATCGGCTGGGGCGAGTCGGTCTCAACCACGGTCAAGCACATCGTGCCGCTAAAACTGCCTGATATTAAAATTGTTCCTCTGGCAGGCAGCTTTGGCACCAGCCTTGGTTTCTGGGCAAATTACGGCGCCCACCAACTGGCTGAAACCATCCATGGGACTGCCTATTTACTGCACGCACCGGCATTTTGCCATAGCGCTGAGGAATATAATGCAATTATTTCCAATCCTCAGTCAAGCGAAATATTGAAGCTGGGAGAATCTGCCCATATTCACATCGTCGGTCTTGGAAGCATTGCCCACAGCAATTTAATTAAGCATAATATCATTCAGCCGGATGCGGCCCAGGAATTGCTCGAAGCCGGCTGCGTGGGCGATGTCGCTTTGCATTTTTTAGATAATAACGGCAACATTATCCATACCGACGTAACGGAACGGATTATTAAGGTTAATTTCCTTAAAATGAAAGAAAATGCCCGCGACATCATCGGTATTGCAACAGGTGAGCATAAAGCCGGCATTATCAAAGCCGCACTAAAGGGAAAATTGATAAACGCACTGTTTACCGATGAAGAAACTGCGTTGTTGTTATGTGAATCGTAATGTACATTACGTGGGAGACATGCTGCGGCAGCCCGACCGCATTACCGGCAATCTGCAAAAAAGTCCGGCGGGCCATAGCCAGCCGGAGACTGTAGCCTATTTGTATGCAATATCATAATTTTGTCCATAATACCGAAAGCAAAGGAAACCCCTTCACCTACGTCAAATAAAACAACATGTTCGTGAAAATTGAGCAGAAGGAGGCTAAATTATGCCCGTAATCACTGTGGAAGGTTCCCAGCTCAGCAAAGAACAAAAGCGCGGTCTGATACTGGATTTATCGCAAACCGCAAGTCGCATTATGCAGATACCCCAGGAAGCCTTTGTTGTTTTAATCAAGGAGAATCCTGCAGACAATATCGGCGTTGGCGGAACCATGTTGTCAGAAAGGCATCCTAAAAAGTAAAAAGGTTATAACGACAGAAACAGCAAAAGCCGGGAACAAAAAATCCTCGGCTTTTCCTTGTTTATAGAATTAAAAAAGAACAATCCATGTGAAGTTGTGTCTAAAACGAAACAACGGATAGATTCCTATCAGGAGCGTGCCTTCATGAAAGTGGCTATTATTTCGGATACACACCTCAAGAAAAACTCCGGACAATTGAATGCATTAACTGATACATTGCATAAAGCAGACCTGGTGGTCCATGCGGGTGATTACGGCAATATATGGGTTCTGAAGTATTTACAGGATCATTTCAACTTCACCGGTGTCTGGGGATTAGCACACAATGCCTAGATATTTTAGAGGATTTTCCTTTTTAAATAGTTTAGAATCCAACATGTTTTTAATTAAATCCCTAAATTGGATTAGTTGTTCAGGAGTAAAGTTTTCTTTAAAAAGAAATGCCCATTGCTCCCTGACATTTTCTTTTATCTTACTAAATTCATTCCACTGTAAATAAACTGTAACCATTCTGTAACAAAGAAAAACTATACTAAATCTTATGAATATATTTATAGTTTCTTATAAAACAGTAAACGAAAGGAATGATCAGATGAGAAAAAGTACTTTTAAACTATTCTTGATTTTCGTATTAGTATTATGCTTTTCTATAAATGCTTCAGCCCAGAACGCTCAAGAAATTTCCGAATGGGTTCTTCCTGAACAAGGAGAACCACCTTCCACTCAACCTCAAACAGAAACTAGTGCTTTATATACTCAAATCGGTACGACTGTAACTAAGACTAAACAGACAATTAATGCCCCAAATAAGAATGAATCCGGGATCAAAGTTGCCAAAAGTGGTGTTTTAAATCTGTCGAATTCAATAATTGTTACGACTGGCATTACTTCTTCTGAGGAAGAAAGTAACTTTTACGGCCTCAACGCTGCAATATTAGCAGAGTCGGGCAGCAAAATAAACTTGAAAGACAGTACAATAACAACAACCGGAGAAGGAGCCAACGCCATTTTCGCAACAGGTACGGGTTCAGAAATTAATGTCTCTGACGTCAATATTCATACCTCTGCAAACTCCTCTCGCGGTTTAGATGCAACACTAACCGGTACCGTAAATGCTACAAATGTTAATATTACTACAGAAGGAATGCATAGTGCAGCCATCGCAACGGATCGGGGCAACGGAACCATAAATGTGACAGGTGGTTCTATGAAAACATCCGGAGAAGGTTCACCCGGGATTTATTCAACAGGAGATATTGCCGTTACCAATGCACAACTTATTGCTACTGGATCAGAAGCAGCTGTAGTTGAAGGAAAAAACTCGATCACTTTAAAAAACACCACATTATCCGGTAAAAAAAATTGGGGAGTTATGATGTACCAGAGTTTCTCCGGTGACGCAGAAGTTGGTACAAGCCATTTTACAATGGACGGAGGGTCTCTCTCTGCAGAAACTGGTCCTCTATTTTACATTACCAATACTGAAGCAAATATCAGCCTAAAAAATGTGAAGCTTACTTCTACCACAGGAACCCTATTGTCAGTTGGAGCAGGCAAATGGGGAACACCTGGAGCCAATGGAGCAATGGCAACATTTACTGCCAACGATCAAACTCTTGATGGTAATATTATTTCTGATAAAATCAGTATGGTCAAACTTAACCTGCAAAATAATTCAACATGGAATGGTTCTATAAATGCGGATAATACTGCTAAATCAGTGGAACTAAAACTAGATAAGTCCAGTAAATGGAACGTAACTGGAACTTCTTATTTAACAACTTTAATCGATGATGACACCACCTTATCCAATATAGATGATAATGGTTTTACGATTTATTACAACGCATCCGAAGATTCCAATAAATGGCTAGGTCATAAGACCTTTACGTTAAAAGACGGTGGTAAATTAATGCCCAGAAATTGATCTAACTACCAACTTAAATGATCAAAATGAAAACCATCGTCAGAATAAGTTAAGCCTTTCCTCTTTGCAGTTGCTTTTATGATCACGAGCCTGTTTAGCAGGATTCGACGTTGACTTCGCAATACCTTGGGGTCAAGGGCACGGTGGAGATTACGACCTGAATGAACTCTTTGCCTGGATTGACAAGATCTGCGCCTCTCACCAAGTGAACTAACCACTAAAAACCAGAAAAAAGCGGACCAATCCTACAGTGATTTACCTTATTCATTAGAAGATTGGGATAAAACCTGAACAAAACACCGGGACGATGGTTGTTGCAACCACTGTCCCGGTGTTTTTGCAGCTATAATAGTGCCTGTTTCGTCTTTTCAAAGTCTTCCCGGTTGATTTCACCTTCGGCTGTTAAATTGCAAGGCTTGCTTGGGACAACGCTCGACACAGCGATCACATTTCAGGCAATCGCTATGTTGAAAGCCCCCGGCGCTGCCCTTTGCCGCATAAGGCGCCAGTTGCATCGGGCAGGCTTTTGTACAAAGCTTGCAACCAACACAAGAATTTTCCACCGCTAATGGAAATGGCTTTTTTCGCCGACTAATCCAACTGGCCAGTGTCCCCATCGGGCAAAAAGAACACCAGGCCCGCTGGTGATAAACCAGCCCTAAAACAATACCCACTATCGTCGTAATTAAAATGATCCACACAAACACCCTGCCCATGGCCGCCCAGTTTCCCCAGGCATAAACCATTTGCACTGTAAAGACGGAGATGATGAATAAAACCATAAACGCGCGAAAGGCAGTATGGGAAAAGAACGCGGGAATTTTCCGCTTAGGCGATAGCTTTGCCAGAACATGATCATAGAAGCTGCCCCGCGGGCAGTAATTGCCGCACCAGTACCGCCCCCGAAACGGCGCAACAGCAACAGGCGCAATCATACATGTTAAGGCAATGATGCCGACCGCGGGATAAACTAGCCCGACAGATAAAAATACTAATAAAATCCAAAATAAATAAGGCCGGAGGCGTTTACTCATGGCTGTTCCCCTTTCGTCATTTTCTGGATTGGTCCCCTATTTTTCTTTGTCGGCTATCACTGTATACATCTCGGCATTCACGGCCATCTGCTGAACATTGATAAATCCACACCGGCGCAATAAACCAGCCACATCTCCACTATCCACTCTGTGCTCCAATCAGCATAAACGAGAAAAAGCCTACTCTGAAAAAGAACTACGTCACTTCCATGCGGCCAACCCCTACCCGCAGGGGGGTGGTATCATTTATTATAAATCACCTCATTTTAAAAAGCAATAAGAAATATTGTATCAGAATATCCTCTCATTACTATGATCACATTAGTGAGTAATCTCCTTTTTAAGTCTCCACATTGCCAGGGCAAAGCTTCCACAACACATTACTGCAAATAGCGCAATGACAGGCAGAACATCCCAAAACAAGATCGTTTCTCCAAATATCAACCTGCGTAGAGCGTTGATAATATGTGTAAATGGATTGAGCATCAAGGCAATCTTCAATCCTCCAGACAAGCTTTCAAATGGAAAAAGAGCCGAACTCAAAAAGAAGACGGGTAGTATGATCGCGTTCATTATTGTCTCGTAAATTATTTCATTTGGCAAAAAGAGACTAATGGAATAGGTAAGTCCTGACACGAAAAACGCTGTCATAAAGATTAATAATATCATGAGCACGACCCCGGCAATACCCGACGCCACAGTCACCGAAAAAAAGAGGCTAACAGCGCATAAAATTGCTACCTCCAAAAAGGAAACAAGTATTGCTTCCAGCATTTGTCCTAACACGATAGAGCTTCTACTCACAGGGGCGATCAGTATTCTGTAAAAGCTGCCGTTGGATTTCATAATGAAATTAATCATACCTCCGCTACAACAGGCGGCAAGGGTAACGAGTACTATGATGCCGGGTAGAATAAAAGCAACGTAATTGCCGATTCCCATATTCTTCATTGCCTGTCCGGCAACAGCGCTGTATAAAACAAGCCAAATAAGCGGTTGCAATATTGTAATTGCAATGGAAACAGGGTTTTGAAAACGCCACTTTATATTTCGCCACAAAATATTCAGCACGTTCAATTCTCCCTTCTGTTTTCCTCAGAACCGGTTAATGTCAAAAAGACATCTTCCAGGCTGGGTTCTACAATTTCGATTGCGTCAAACTCTACCTGCTGATCCAAAAGCCACTTGTTTACAGCTGTAAAAGCTGTTCTGCTGTCATTTACGCCTGCAAAAGCAGCATTATCCCGCACACTGGTAAACTTAACAAGTCCGGTGTTGTCAAGGGCATCTTTGTATTTTCTTGCTTCTTCGACACTGGGAAATGCGATGCGAAGCATATTTTGCCTAGTGTAACTGCGTAAACTGCCGGGAGTCCCCTGGGCTAATTCTTTTCCGTCTTTCATGATGCAAATGGTATCGCTCAGTTGGTCCGCTTCCTCAAGATAATGGGTTGTCAGAAAAATAGTTGTTTCATATTCATCCCGAATTTTTTGAATAATTTTCCACATAGTATGTCGGGACTGAACATCCATACCTACTGTGGGTTCATCCAAAAACAAAATTTTAGGGGAAGAAACCATATTCATAGCAATATCCAGCCGGCGCTTCACTCCGCCCGAATAAGATGCCGTTGGGTACTTCACATATCCGGAAAGGTCAAAAGTTTCAATCAAAGCGGCTATTCGTTTTTTGGCTATTTGTGCATCTACTTTGTACAACCTACTTTGAAACAGCATATTTTCCATAAGCGTCAAGTGTGCATCAATGGATATATGTTGGGAAACACAAGCAATCTGTGTGCGGATCCAGGAAGGATCTTTGTATAGATCTCTTCCCAGCATAGTTACATTGCCAGATGTAGGTTTGTAATATGTCGTCAGAATATTAATTAAAGAAGACTTTCCCGCACCGTTCGGGCCCAGCAAAGAAAAAATCTCTCCCCTATTTACTTTAAGATTTAAATTGTCTAAAGCTCTGATGCCATTGTTATACTGTTTAACCAATTTTTCAATTTCAATTGCCAGCATTCTAGCACCCCTCTTTTAGCGGGAACTGGATTTCTGTAATATACTTATTGGGATTGCCTTTTATTTCAAACGTATAATTCATTTTTCCCCCTCTATAACTGTATTATTTTGCTTTCTTAACTGCAATCCAAACTTCGGAATGTCCGCTTCTTACATTTAGATCGTTTATAGGATAAACTTCTATATCCGGCAATTGAGCATATTCATAGCCAGAAAATGGAAGCCATTCTGTAAGAAATCGTTTAAATATTGTTTGAATGGATTCTTGAAAGTGTCCATCACCCTCAAAAATGACCCATGTAGCTGCTGGAATTTCATATGCCTGTAAATTCTCTGGAACAGCTTTATCGGTTGAAGCTGCAATGTAGTAATAAATTTCCTCTGGATTTTGATATACGGTAACACCTAAAATACCTTGCGGTTGTTTGTTTGCTAATTTGCAAATTTCTGAAACTACGTTGCTTTTGAGAGTTCTATCCCAGAACTTAGGAGCAATTTCAAAGTTTTGTTCTTGATCCTCTTGCAATTCAACTCTGACTCCAACAATTCTAATAGGGTCTTTTGTTTCAACTCGATACCTCATACTTTCACCTCCAGTGACTTTAATAGAGAAACTAAGGCGTGGATAAGCGTTTAATATTGTCCCCTCTATCCGTGCAACAATTGGGGCGACACCATGGACAGCTTGAAATGCACGATTAAATGATGTTGGTGAAGCATAACCGTACTTTGAGCCAATATCCATAATCTTAGCTTTGCTTATTTGTAACTCATAAGCAGCTTTTGTCATTCTCCTGCGACGAATATAATCTGATAAAGGAATACCGGCTACATAAGAAAACATTCGTTGAAAATAATAAGTTGAACAACAGGCGATTTTAGCAGCCTCATCATAAGAAATATCACCTGTTAAATTGCTTTCTATATAATCAATCGCTCGGCTTAGTTGCTTTAACCACTCCACACCATCACCTCCTTGCGATAAAGTTTAGCACAATAAAAAATACATATCTTCTCTTTTGGTGTCCAGTTTTGTAAATTCTACTGGAATGGGTTTACGTTGATGACGCGGGCATTTCTTTTCTTGACATTCACCGCACAGTATTATATTAATTATGAAATATATTTCATAAAATGATCCCAAAGGAGGTCTCCCCTGTATTCTGAAAAGGTAATTAAGCATTTCCTGTCGTCCCAAAACGCCTGGTATATGCCAGATGCGAAAGCCACTCTGAATACCTTACGCCCGTATATCAACAAAAATACGGTTGCATAAAGAAAATACCAGGCATATGATAAGTTGGTGCCATAGCCAAAACATTCCTGCCTTCGGACAAATCTCTTACAGCGATGCCTTTCGCAAGGCTATACAATCGGATAAGACCGTATTGAAACTAACGGAAAATCATGTTAACGAGGAGCTGCAAACACACTGGCAAGCCCTTGCCAGCCATTTAAACAATCAGGACGGAAATAACTTTCCGGCGGAATGAAGGCTATTTCACTAATTACATATTTAAAGGAGTCCAGGATGATGACCAAATATATCCCGCGCGGCGTGTGCTGCAAGGAGATTCACTTTGACATCGAAAACGGCCTTGTGAAAAATGTAAAATTTATTGGCGGTTGCCGGGGAAATCTAAATGCCATCAGTAAGTTAATCGAAGGAATGCCGGTGGAAGAAGTCATTGCCAAATTCAAAGGTAACCTCTGCCGCAATCAGACCTCTTGTACCGACCAACTGGCACGGGCATTGGAACGGATTGCCGGAAAAGATTAACCTGATAGTTAATATGAATTGCCATTCCTTTAGCCGGAGGAAAACTTTATACTTGCACGGCGAACTTGTCGACTCCGGCAACGCCTGCGACCATGACCATGACGATCACGGCCATGGTCATGGCTGCGGCGGGCACTAAATAAAATCAATAAGGCGCATCGGAAATGACTTTATATCATCCTGGATGCGCCTTCCCCATTCATGCAATGCAAACAATCCACAAAATAAAGAGGATGCTAGTATAACACTTTTATTACATCAGCTTGTCCCTTTAGCCTTTTTCATACGAAAATGGCCAGGCTACAACGCCGCCTTCCATAACCTTAACATTTTCAAAGCCTGCACCTTCCAAAATTCCTTCTGCCTCATAGCCCCGCAGACTGATTTTGCAAAACGCCACAATTTCATCGTCTTTGTTCAATTCCGCCAGCCGGCTGCGCAGTTGCCCTAGCGGGATATATTTGATATTCGGGCAGTCAGCCAGACGGATTTGCTTGCATTCGTCCGGAGTACGCACATCGAGGAAAATCGTTTGTTCCGCTGTCATTTTCTCCTTAGCCGCCAGAGAAGAAATACCTTTTAGCTTGCCGGCCAGTTTATTCATGACCGCATTGGCCGCTACCGCTACATTGTCAATCGGCGAGTTATAAGGCGGCGCATAGGATAGATCGATAGCAAACAAATCATCAATAGTCCCGCCGAGGGTCAGCACTGCCGCCACCACATCCACGCGTTTGGCTACTTCGCCTTCGCCGACGGCCTGAATTCCAAGAACTTTACCGGTTTTAGCCTCGGCAATTAGCTTTATAGTGATCAGTTTAGCGCCGGGCATATAGTGGGGCTTATCCGGACCGGCAACCATGGCGGTAATATACTCATAACCGAGTTGCTTGGCATCCCGTTCGCTCAGCCCGGTCTTTCCCACCGTAAGATCGTGTAATTTCACAACCACCGTATTGAGTGTCCCTCTAAATTTGACATGCCCGCCGCACAGATTTTCGCCGATGACCCGGCCGTGCTTATTGGCCGTAGATCCCATAGGGGCAAACACTTTTTGTCCCGAGATTATATTGATGTTTTCCACACAGTCGCCGCCTGCAAAAATATCCGGATCGCTGGTACGCATTTCGTCATCCACCACAATAGCTCCGGTTGCACCGATCGCCAGGCCTGCCGCCTTAGCCAGTTCTGCATTGGGGCGCGCTCCCATTGCCAGTACAACAAGATCGGCAGGAATCATGTGTTTATCCGTCGCAACCCCAGTTACGTTCGTCTCGCCAATAAACCGTTCGACTTTTTCGCCGGTCAACAGCTTGATTCCTTTTTCTGCCGCATACTTGGCGGCTATTCCCGCTATTTCCGGGTCAAGAAAGGCAGGGAATAGCTGTTCCTTCATTTCTACTACAGTCACTTCCAGTTGCCTTTTCGTCAACGCCTCGGCCATTTCCATCCCTACCAGGCCTGCTCCGATGATTACGGCATGCTTGAACGTTCCCTTTCCGAGTCCCTGCTGTATGGCTCTCGCATCATCAGGGTGCCAAAGCGTATAAATATTTCCCAGTTCCACTCCCGTTAGCGGCGGTTTGATGGCCGAAGCCCCTGTGGCGATCACCAATTGATCATACGGTATGCTATCGGTTTCGCCGGTGGCAAGCTTTTTCACTTTTACTGTTTTAGCTTGCCGGTCAATTGCAGTGGCTTCCGTTTGAGTCAATACCACAATGTCCTTCACATTTTTAAAGTATCCAGGGCTGCGCACAATTCCCACCGGCGTCTTCATTAAATCTTCAATGTCATGCACGTCGCCGCTTACGTAATAGGGCATGCCGCAGGCACCGTAAGAAATGATTTCGCCTCTTTCCAGCACGGTAATGCCAGCCTCAGGGTCGCACCTGCGCGCCTTTGCGGCAGCTTTCAACCCGGCTGCCACACCACCAATCACCACGATTTTTTTCACAATGATCCCTCCCGAATGATTACTAAAATTATTCACTTAAAAACTAAAGTTAGCTTGACTTTCTTACCATGCTAAGCATCATTTTAGTTAAATTCTCAATTCGCTGACGCACTTTGTCATCGGCGATTCGGGCTTCTTCCAGACATGCCTCTGTATAATTTTCAAGAATATGAGCACTTAGTTTGCTCACTGCGCCCGTGATAGCGCTTAATTGGAGAAGAATCTCCTCACAATTTTTGTTTTCATCCACCATTCTCTCAATACCGGCAACATGCCCCTTGATCGTACCTAAACGTTGCCGCACACTTTTCTTTAACTCTTCATTCGTCATAAATCCCACCTCCATACCCCTCCCATAAGGGGGAGGGTTTATTATTAATATAACCCAGTACCTGCCTAAAATCAATCCCCGCCATAAAATAAACTTTACTAATTTCTCTAAAGCCCTTTTGTTATGTTGAACTGTATTAAAAACAAGAAGCTTAGGGTAAGAGAAAAAGGATATTACTGTTAGTAGTATCCTTTTTCTCTTACCCTATTCCGTTATGTTCACATACTATAGATTGTTCCTTTCGTTTTCCCCAAGCATCGCCCGAATGCTATCTGAGGTAGCCGTTTTCGCTTAGAATCGTATTCATGGTCCTTTTTGCTTACATGACTAAAAATGTATGATTTTAAGAGACCTCTCTTTACCTCATCCGTTAGTGGTCATAATATGGTAAGCACAGTCCACATCCCGGGTGTTTTTTAATTGTTCCAGTTTTTCACCTCCGTCTTCCACAATTGATCCCGCCAAATTTGAGATAATCTCCATATGTTCATTGCCTACACCGGCTATGCCGATCAGGATATAGGCTGTTCCTTCGCCAAAGTCGATGCCGTCCGGGAATTGCAACAATACGATCCCGGATTTTTTGACCTTTTCCTTGGCACCATTGACACCGTGCGGAATGGCAATTCCCTTGCCTATATAGGTGGTTAAATCCTTTTCCCGCTGCAACATAGCTTCGATATACTCTTCTTCCACATAACCGCTTTGGACGAGAAGCCTTCCGGCCATCTTTATGGCTTCCCATTTGTCCACTGACTTTAATCCCAGCTTAATGTTCTTTTTCTCCAGAACTTTCGCCGTAATGGTAACTTCAGCAATTATTTTCCCGGCTGCGATTTCGGGTACCGCACTATTCTTTTCTGTTCCGGCCTGCTGCAACAGCTCAATCATGCCTTTGGCAATAGAATCATCTAAAAAGTCTTTCACCGATATATGCTGCGCCTGGGGCACCGTCTTTTTCGCCCTGGACGTCAGGCTTTCATGAGTAACAACCACTTCTACGTCTTGTGGTATCTGATCAACCGGATAATTTACCACTTCCAAATCAAATCCGGCATGCTTGAGTTTTCGTTCCAGCATTTTGGCTCCCATCGCCGAAGACCCCATACCCGCATCACAGGCAAAAACAATTTTGCTAATGCTCTTATGTAATTTGACATGCTTAAACGCCTGCATCTTCTCCCTGGCACTTTCCAAATCAGAATCGTCAACATGAACAGCAGCCCGTTTTACGAAATAAGCGGAAATGACAAAGGATACGACTGTAGCAATCAGTACACCGGCCAATACACCCAAATGCCCTCCTTTAGGCGTCATAGCCATTAAGGCAAAGATACTGCCGGGAGACGGCGTGGCTACCAGTCCTACATGAAACAGGGTAAATGTCAATATACCGCTGGCACCGCCGGCGATAACCGCCAAGACCAAAATGGGATTCATCAGCACATAGGGGAAATACAGTTCATGAATTCCACCTAAAAAATGAATAATAATGGCGCCGGGAGCCGATTCTTTGGATGCTCCTTTGGCAAAGGCCCAATAAGCCAGCAGCACACCAAGTCCCGGGCCCGGGTTGGTCACCAGTAAAAACAGGATGGACTTGCCTGCCTCTTTGGCTTGTTCAACTCCAAGCGGCCCCAAAACCCCATGATCGATCGCATTATTTAAGAATAATATTTTAGCCGGTTCAATAAATATGGCAGCAAAAGGAAGTATACCGGCACTGACTATGGACTCAACGCCTGTCTTCAATACAAGATTCAAGGATTGTACGACGGGTCCTACTCCCAGATAAGCCAATACCGCCATAACGGCTCCGATTATCCCTGCTGAAAAATTATTGACCAGCATTTCAAAACCCGCCGGAATTTTCCCCTCAATTGCCTGATCGAATTTCTTGATAATGAAACCGCCGAGCGGTCCCATCACCATAGCACCTAAAAACATCGGCATTTTGGCCCCTACAACAATCCCCATCGTAGCAATGACACCCAGAACAGCCCCCCGCGGACCGCCAACCAGTCTTCCTCCTGTATAACCAATCAATAAGGGCAATAAATAGAGGATCATCGGACCAACCAGCTTAGCCAGCTCTTCATTAGGTGTCCATCCGGTCGGAATGAATAATGTCGTAATTAATCCCCATGCAATAAAAGCACCGATGTTAGGAATAACCATACCGCTTAAAAAACTACCAAATTTTTGAATTCTTTCTTGCATTATGCTCACAACGATTCTCTCCTCCAGCTTCAATGAATGATTGCAGCTTTCTCTTTACACTACATTATGATCATAAAGCCACTCCTTTTTTGCATCTTTTTGATCAAACATGTTCATAACCACATGATAAAATGATTATAATTGATTGTCAATGATTAATTTTGTTCTTTTTAAAAAATTCTAAAAATACAGCTTTCTTTTTAATATAAGGATTGACAAGACTATCTGTTCGAAACTATAATGAAGTTACAATCAAAACCAATCATTTTTTTGCATCAATAATCAATAATTCTGATTAAGGATGGAATTTTACCATGTTTGTAGAAGAGAGAAAAAAAAGGATATTGGACATTCTGCAGGATCAACACCGGGTCACTGTCAACCAGCTTACGGAGTCTCTGCCGGTATCCGAAGCAACTATACGGCGGGATTTGCAGGATTTAGAGCAGCAAGGCTCTTTAAAAAGAACCCGCGGCGGGGCAATACTAAGCCATTCCAGCAATTTTGAGCCTCCCTTTCCCCAGAAAGAAGCCCTGGCTTCTGAAGAAAAAAAATATATCGGCAAATTGGCAGCCTCTTTTCTAAATGATGGCGATACGGTCATCATCGACTCGGGAACGACCACGTTGCAAACGATAGCCCACCTGAATCAAAAAGATCTAACCGTTATCACCAATTCGGTATGTGCCATAACCGCTTTGAGCCAAAAACCGGACATTCGCTTTATTGTTGCCGGCGGTTACAATCGTTGCCAAAGTCAAGCCTTGGTCGGAGATTGGACGTTAACTATGTTAAAACAGTTCCACGCAAATAAACTTTTTCTGGGAGTCGACGGTATTGATCTCATTTACGGTTTCACCACTCCTTCCATTGAAGAAGTCGCGATCAAGCAGCAAATGATTAAATGCGCTGATGAAGTTTTTGTAATCGCCGACTCTAATAAATTCAACCGGGTAACCTTAAATAAAGTCGCTGAAATCGAAGAGGTAGATTATATTATTACCGACCCTCAGCTTTCACCGGTCCTGGCCGAAAAATATACGAATAGAGGGGTAACTATTATTACCAAAAATGAGGCGGCAGCCAATTCACTTTAGCCTCGTAACACAGGAACAGGTATTGGAAAAACAAAAAGCAGGAAGTTAACTGTTAAACTGGAAAATAAAAGGGCATTTAACCTCCTGACAAATTCATCAGAATTTGGGTAAAACTGAACAAAACACCGGGATGGTGGCTGTCGTAGCCACTGCCCGGTGTTTTGCAGTTAATCCAGTTAAACATTAATCACAATGGAACCAACTTAAATGTGAAGAGTATTTCGTGTCCAATGGCGGTGTCTAGCAATGGAACTTAATTTCTCTACCCTGATAGTATTCCAGCACTTCCCGGATCTTACCGATCACCTCTTCCCCGGGTTCCGCCACCGGCAATCTGGCCGGCCCGACAGGGATGCCTGACAGTTGAACCGCTTTTTTCAGGATTGACGGAACTGTTCCCAGTTTGAGAACGGCGCGCAGCACTTCGATTTCCTGTTGTGCTTTTGCAGCCTTTTCCAGTTCCCCTTTTATAAAATACTCATATATCGAAACATCAATCTCCGGGATCAAGTTGGAAGTCGCGGCAATCGCCCCGGCAGCACCGATTTTCAGCGCAGGCAAAATCAGGGAATCCGATCCCGATAATACGGCAAACTCTTCCTCTGCTGTGACTTTAATATACTTTTCCATATTGTCAAGCTTGCCGCTGCTGTCTTTTATGGCTACAATATTTTTTATTTTTGCCAATTCCTTTACCGTTTCCGGCTCCAGGTTTATACCGGTATGCTTGGGGATGTTATATAAAACAACAGGAATGCTTACCGCTTCGGCGATAGCCGTATAGTGCTGTAGCACTTCACGTTGGGAAGGAACTAAGAAATAAGGAGTGATCACCGATAAGGCATCTGCGCCCAGTTCCTCCATCTTTTGGGACAGTGCAACGGCTTCTCTGGTACTGTTGCCCCCGGTCCCGACATAGACTGGTACCCGCTTGTTTACTTCGTCGATTACCACCTTGGCAAAGGCTACCTTCTCATCATTAGTTACCAAATGAAATTCGCCATTGGTACCAAGAATAAAAATGCCGCTTACACCCGAATTGATCAATTTATTAACTAACTGCCTGGTTGCATTGCCGTCAATGTTCTGATTGTTGTCAAACGGCGTAACCATGGCTGTGATAATTCCCTTTACTTCCATAACCAACCTCCCATTTTGTATCATTTTTCGCTAGAGGCAATGTTAAATAGCATCTAATAGGTTTAATAAATTATGAGTAGCCAAGGCAATGGTATTCATTTCCGCATTGACCGTTAAGGAAGCAATGTGCGAGGTCAGCAGGAAGTTATCAAGCTGCAATAGCTTTGCCCCCTTTGCCGGCGGCTCTATAGAGAATACATCCGCAGCAGCGCCTGCGATTGTCTTTTCCTGCAATGCCTCATACAGATCGTCTTCATTGACCAAACCGCCTCTCGCCGTATTTACTAAATAAGCCGTCGGTTTCATCAGCGACAAGGTGGTTTTATTCATGAGATATTCGGTGTCTTCCATCAACGGCATGTGCAGTGTGACAAAGTCACTTTCCCGCAAAACAGCCTCAAAAGACTTTACATCAATATGGTACTGTTTTTTACACTCCTCTTGATTGGCATAAGGATCATAACCAATCACTTTCATGCCAATGCCTTGGGCAATCCGGGTCACTTCCTTGCCGACGGCCCCCAGGCCGAGAACTCCCACCGTCTTGTCTTTCAGTTCCTGTCCGGATATCTTATTCCACTGCTGAGCTTTAACTTCATTTGCATTTTGGACAATATGGCGGGCTAAGGCAAAGAAGAAGCCCACTGCCAGCTCTGCCACCGAAGTGCAATTCGATCCGACTGCCCGGGCAATTTTAATTCCCAACCGGGTTGCCGCTTCCATGTCAATATTGTCAATTCCCACGCCAAAACGGGATATGGCTTTCAACTGCGTTGCTCTTGTTAACATCGGCCCGTCAACTCTGTCCACACCTAAAATGATGCCCTCCACGTCAGCGGCTAGCTCACAGAATTCCTGATACGTATAAGGATTCCCGGTGGTATTCACAATCACTTCATAGCCTTTTGCCTGCATAAGTGCAACGGCCTTATCCCCATACCGGGCAAAGGAGCGTGGTGTAATCAAAATCTTGGCCATCTAGGATTGTTCCTTTCGTTTTCCCAAAGAGCCGCCCGGATGCCATTTAAGGTATTGCCGCTGCGACAGTTCCTTTCTGCTTTGCAGTACCAGGCTTAACCCCTGCAGCACTAAGATCTCGGCAACAATCGAAGCCCGGGGAGCCATATTGAGAGAATCTCCTTCTTCTTCCACTCCGGCATAGAGAAACACGTCGCCGTGTTTAGCCAGCCAGGAATCCGGGTTACCGGATACCGCTATGATTCTTGCCCCATTGCTTTTTAATGTTTGGATCGTAGCTTTTAACTCTTCTGTTTCTCCGCTATTAGAGATGGCAATCACCACATCTCCGGGGACCACCTGTCCGGCAGAACCATGGACCGCCTCCGTACCATGCAGCACATAGGCCGGTGTCCCGGTTGACGATAAAAGGGACGCGATATAGCCGGCGACGTGCCCCGGTTTGCCAATACCGGTAATATGGACATGGCATTTATTTTGCTCCGCCTCTAGGATCAGCCTGACTGCCTCCTGATAAAACCGGCTGTCCAGCTTCCGGCGGATTTTCTCAAATTCCATCAGTGACGCGTTCAAAAAGTGCTCCAATTCTTGTTCATCTTTCTCACTTAGCATGGTTTAAT
>NZ_CYSP01000019.1 GCF_001298735.1 Propionispora sp. 2/2-37
TCTCTTGCCGGCTGCTCACAGCGACTTATTTATAATATCATATCCGGTTAACCAAGTCAACATAAAATCCTTAAATCGGACAAGATTTTTTAAGGTGACTTCATTTTATCACTCCATTTCAGGAGTGTCAATAAGTATTCTAAAAATTTAGAAATTACTCTTCTGTTTTTCCAAGAACAAAAAGAGAGTTGACGCGCAACTCTCTTTAAACATCTCAAATTAAGTAACATCAGGTGCGGTACTGATTTAAATCCTGACTAAAATGGCCAATTACATTTTTAAATTCATTAATTTTATTCATCATATCCTGCAATTTATCGTTGTAAACCTGCACGGCGGCACTCATTTCCCGACTGGCAGCTGAGTTTTCTTCCGAAATGGCGGCTAATCCTTCTATTTTGCCACAAACCTGATTGAGCCCTACCATTTCATGCCCAAGCTTATCAATAATACCAACAATGTTATCAACAACCGCCTGTACATTGTGAATATGAGAACTGTTCCTTGTAACAACCTCTCCCAGATACTGGCTTTCCGTTTCCAGCACACCATATTCCGACTCTATTGACTCAACAACCTGACTGATAATTTCCATTAATACCGTTAAATCCTGTGAAATACTTTCGGAATGCTGATGAGATTGTTCTGCCAACTTCCGTACCTCTTCCGCAACGACTGCAAATCCTCTGCCCTGTTCACCGGCCCTTGCCGCCTCAATAGCGGCGTTTAATGCCAGCAAATTGGTTTGTCCGGCAATAGCGGCAACCATTCCGGTAATTTCATTAATTCTGCCGGCCTGCAAGCGCAGATTCTCGGCCGAATCTCTGACCTCCCCAAACTTCTCTAAGCTTTGCTCCAATTTAGTACTGGATGCCTGCACATCGGAAAAACCCCTATTAATTTCCAGAACGGCATCTTCCAGTTGCTGTTTATTATTATTCTGTTCCTCTACAACCGTTTTTAACGTATCCAAATTGCCGTTCAGAATGCTTACGGCATTTTCCGTCTCTGTTGCCTGATTTCCAGCTGCTCCAGCCACATCATAAACCACTCCCGAAATTTCCCGGGAAGCCGTGCTCATTCTGGCAGCCAGGTCATTAAAGTTGTTTGCATATTGATTCATTTCATCGGTAATTCCCTTAAAGCCTATAAATTCACTCTTCACCCGTTTCTTATAAACAGCGATTTCTTTCATGATCTCCTCAAATTCATCCGCTGAACTCAATTTCGTTTCAGTAAAATATACTCTCTGTTGCAGCTGACTCAATTCTTCTCTCAGTGCCCTGAACGGGCGCAGCAACAGGCTGGCACTTATGCCAGCAGCAATACCGCTGACTAAAAAAGTCCATACAGGGACGGAAACGGAAACAAGAGACAACGCCAGACTGATAAGCGCTGTAACAACCGCCGCTGCTATGCCTACCTTACTGCCTAAATGCTTAATTCCACCCAATGACAGTACTTTATTGAAACGATAATGCACCGTGCTGGTAATCGGATTTGGAAAATGAATTTTAATTTTTATATGCTCAGCAGACGATTCCAGTTCTTCCGTTTTGATATTTTCCTTAAAAAACTCAGCAGCACCGGCAATCAATCCCCGCAGATAGCCAAACATGCCCCGTGCCGACCGGTAGCTAAGAACGGCTTCATACTCAGATACCGGCTCAAGCAATAGCTCCGGAGGTTTAGCCCCGGGGATCCGCTTCACCACCACTACGTGGACATCATACATGGATTTTAAAAAGGAATATAAATTTTCCTGATAAAAAAAAGCTGGATATGCCCGCTGAAACGTCTGTATGTTATCCTTGCCAATGGCAAACCAAATTTCATCTTCCGTTTTTCCCTGCTTTTTAGCTAGATAAGCGGCAAACTGACGTGGTTTTACGTCATCAACATCTTCAGTCGGCAGGAAAATCTGCTCTGCCGGCCACCCGACAGTTTCCATGGCCTCAACGGTCACTGCCTGTCCCCATATTTTTTTTGCTGTGCTAATCCATGTATCGACAACAGTTCCTTTCATGCAAGCTCACTCCACCATTCTCAAATACTACAAAAATTCATAGCATCTGTGTTTAAATTACTACTTAATAATTAATGAAGAAACGTGAATTATATTAAGACTTCTCATTCTCTCTTGACACGAAAAATCCTCCATCTCTAAACAGAAATTTACAATAAAGCCCGTAGTTTTCTTTCCCCGCTTCTTCCCCTTTACTTAATGCTATCTCTTTGTGATTTTCCCCACAGACATTATCACGAACTTGTGCTATCATGTCATCTGTTTTACCATTGAAGCAACCATCACCCTTACCGCAATAAATATCGGAAAGCTGCGAATATAATCCGCAGCTTTCCGATAAAGCACTCAAACAGACCCAGTAACCCATACTTTTAGATGACGCACTACTAGGTACCGAGCACTTTACATTGATTCTTTAAAACTATTCTACGAATCAAGAAAACCCGGAAAAACAGTCAGTATTAATAATAATACACTCAAAAAAATCAACAAAACAACCGCTATCCCGCAGATTATATTATATAACCTGGAATTGGCATGGCTACCCATAATGTTTTTATTGCTGGCAATCAAAAGCATAAAAACCAAAATCGGCGGCAGTAAAATGCCGTTGATTACTTGCGAAGCAAGCATTACGGCATATAACGATAAATCCGGCCACAAAACCAGTCCTGCCCCAATGCCGATTAGCAAAGTGTATAGGCCAAAAAAAACCGGTGCCTCTTTATATGTACTGTTAATCCGGTGTTCGAATCCCAGTGCTTCGCAAATCGCATAGGAGGTACTAAGCGGTAGGATAATCGCCGCCAACATGGAAGCTCCCAGCAGCCCACAGGAAAACAGCGCCGATGCATATTGCCCGGCCAGCGGTTCCAATGCCAGGGCCGCATCTTTAGCTGTTTCGATGTCTACCTGATCGACGTACAACGTCCCAGCCGTAGATACAATAATAAAAAAAGCGATAAACCCGGTAAAAAAGGACCCGATTATGACATCCCAGAAGGTATAGTGATATTCTTTAACGGTAATCCCTTTATCCACGACGGAAGCTTGAACATAAAACTGCCCCCAGGGCGTAATGGTAGTGCCAACAATACCGATGGCCATTAACAAAAAACCTGAATCCAGGGAAAATACCGGTGTGACCGCCGCTTTCGCCACCTCATGCCAGTCGGGGTTCGCCATGGCCCCGGCAATTACATAGCTGAAAAAAGTCAGGCACAAAATCAAAAAAAACTTTTCCAGCCGCTCATAGCTGGCCCGCATTACCAGCCACCATATCAGAAAGGCAATACACGGTACCGCTATATACTTACTGATCCCGAACATCTCCATACTAGTGGCAATGCCGGAGAACTCCGAGGCCGTAGTGCCAATATTCGCAACCAGCAATATCCCCATTGCCATAAAAGTCCAACGTACGCCAAATGTTTCACGTATGAGATCGGATAATCCCCTCCCGGTCACTGCACCTGTCCGTGCGGAAATCTCCTGTGCTACCGCCAGGCATAAGGTACTAAGCGACAGGATAAACAGCAGGGCATAGCCATACTTTGCCCCGGCGGCAGCATACGTGGCAATACCGCCGGCATCATTATCGGCAAAAGCGGTAATAATCCCCGGTCCCATTACCGACCAAAACAAAAAGAACTTTCGCTGCGTGTTCGCAAAAAGGTTCATGTATACCGCCCCCGCCCTATGCGTGAACTGACTGCAAACAGTGAATAAGCATCCGCTTTGCCTCGTTCTGATAAGACCAGACTCAAAATATCATCGACAGTAACGATCCCTAGCATAGTTCCGCTTGTATCAATAACCGGAACAGCCAGCAGGCCATATTTTGTCATCATTTTCGCTACCAGATGATCACTGTCGGTATCCTGTGCTGCAATCACCCTTCTTTCCATCAATTCGTACAAACTGGCATCGTCATTCGCTGTAAGCAGCTTCCGCAGCGATAAAACACCCTCCAGCCGCCCGTATTCATTCAACACATAAAGGTAATAGATGGTCTCCGCCGAACTTCCAATCTCCTTTAGTCTGGCAAGGGCACCGCTTGCCGTTATCTCTCCGGAAAGACCAATATATTCCCTCGTCATCAAAGCTCCCGCCGTCCCGCTCTTATACTGCATAAGTTTACGCACGGCTTCGGCGTCGGCAAACCGCATCAGACTGAGAAGCTGTTCAGATTTACCAAATGACAGCCCGCCTAAAATGTCAGCAATCTCATCCGATGGCAGCCCCCGTAAAATGGCTATAGCCCGTATGTCATCCATTTGGCCGATAATTTTAACTTGTGTTGCCAGTGGCATCTCCGACAGCGCTTTCACTGTTTGCTGTACATCCAGATGGTCAATGAAAGCCGCCCGGCGTTTATAATCCATTTCCGCCAAGAGATCGGCAATATCAGCCGGATGCAGTTGTCCCAACTGTTGTTTTTCCATCTTCAGTTGCAAGGCCGAGTTCCAACTTTCCAGCGGTTTTATGTATTGCCAGCCCAGCCATCGATTTTCAAAGCGTTTAAATAAAAACTCCAGCCCCAGTCTGCGAAACAGACCTCTGATACCGATGTCCACAGCTGTCAGCACCATCATGACCCGCCCATCATACATCAACCAGGACAGCGTAATATCATTTACCCTGACAATTTTAACTCCCTTCAAATCAATAATCTGTTTGTCAAGCAACCATTTGCTGATATAAAACTCTTCATCCTGCAATGAAACAGTACAATTTTCCGTATAATCGCAATTAAGATACAATCCATTTTCATCACAGCGTTCCACCAGTTCAAATGGGATCAGTTCGTGAATCTTGCGTGCATATTTAATACCGGAAACACGCGGATGACTGTAGTTCCAGGACACAGCCATATCCTTTACCCGCCCGATACGCTTTTGCGCGGCATCATAAATGGATTTGCCGAGCATTTGGCTAAAGTAGAACTTACCTAACAGCTTTACGGAATGCATGGTATCCCCCCTATCCATGGAGTTCGCCAATAAACAACACCGCCAGAATAACCCGGAAAAGCTTTTTTTCTCTGCAAATTTGCTCTCCAGAGCATTTACTCCAGTATATGTTTTCCTACTGTGAAGCGTTAATCGGTCCTTTTTCGCAAGCCTTTATACTGGATACCAAAAATAAAAAACTGCGCTCAGCGCAGTTTTTATTTTAACCTTTATGTAATTATGTGAAACTAGGCATGAATAGTACAAGTACGTGCCAGCCGCTTCTTTTTTTTATCTTCATATAATTCCTTATCCGCCATAACAATGATCTGTTCTTTTTCTATTTGCTCCTGAACAACGATAACTCCCACACTAATTGATCTGCTCTGACATTGTTTGTGTCCGCAAACAATACTCTTCAGAGACTCACTAATGTTCCGCGCATCGCCCACGGCCACATCCCGGATAATAATAGCAAATTCATCGCCACCCCAACGGGTAATCACTGCGCTCCGCCCAATTGCCCCCTTTAAAAGGCCGGCAATGGTAATCAGCAGTTCATCTCCTACCGCATGCCCATACAGATCATTGACTTCTTTAAAATAATCAATATCAATAAGTGCAAAAGCAAAGGAATTATTTGTCCCCTGAATACGCCGCAGTTCCTCCTGCAGTCTGGTATTAAAATAGCGCCGGTTCCACAATCCGGTCAACGAATCAATATTGGACAGTAAATACAGTTTATGAATAAGCTTGCCGGTTATAATACTTCCCAAAATAAAAAGAAGCAAACAGATGCCCCAAGAGACAAGCACATATTCCGGATATTCGAATCGGATAAAAGTGGTTACTGCATACAGGGTAATCAATCCAGCGGCAGTCACACTCCCCATAATAGCCGGTGAATACGCATAAAATAGCCTTACCATGAACACTATCCTCCCATGGATACCGTTTCAGGAAACACATACTTTTATCTCTTATTCTACACAAACCGGGCATTTCCTTTTCTGGAAACTACCAGCCAATTTATTCCTATATTAACACTATTCTGAATTCATGTCTACCTTTTTTTATCACTAAAAAAACAATTTTACAAAGTATCCCTTATCTTATATTTGTAAAAAAAATACAGGCACTTATCGTGCCCGTATTTTCTACCTTCTGATCTTCTGCGCAAGCTACTTCAAAAGCAAATTATCCTTTTTCCCGGATAATTTGGTCACTTCCGCAAACTTGCATTCTACATTGGTGCAAATTAAATCCGGCTGGCCATCGGCATCCAGCACTTCTTTCAAAGGGCTCCGGCATGCCGGGCACAGCGCAGCCTTACGCTTTTTCCTTGCCATGTTTAAAGCCTCTCCCTCTCTCATTTGTTACATTATCCTCCAAAAAAGAATTAATCCCTTTATTTCAAAACCGTAATCCTGCTCTTTATCGCAGTAACCTGGCATAATGTGCAACCATATTCCGCATTCCCCGGAGGCTGCCCCTGGTCAGCCACGCACCGGCCAAACAACCTGCTATCACGATAGTACCTATTCCCATCTCCATAGTTATTGTCGCTCCCTGCTGTTTATTTTGACTTTGCAGTATATGCAGGATCGTTTTACAATATCCGGCAATAATGGAGATTGTTTTTGGCCGACACACTACTGACTGTAGAAAAGAGTGGCTATATGTTTTTTGTAATAAAACAATCGAAAAGAGATCAAACTACAAAAACTTAGCAAACCGTTCCGGGAAGCAGCTGTTTAGGTTTAATGTTGGTTTATGTTTAGTTATTTAAGTTTATTTTAGAAAGAAATCAAGAGAAATCCTTAGATAATTTAAGATAAATAGCAAAAATCATAAATTTCATCCTATCTTATCTAAAATTTGCTTGCAATACGTTTCAAGGAGTGATATGTTTTTAGTATAAATTACCATAAAGGAGTATGATTCCTATGAAAATCAGTGGAAGAAATAAATTACCCGCCACGGTTAAAGAAATTGTTAAAGGCGAAGTTATGGCCAAAGTGGTAATGGACTACAACGGAACCGAGTTGGTAGCTGCCGTTACCGTCGATTCCGTAGAAGATCTCAAACTGGCACCTGGCGACAAAGTTACCGCACTGGTTAAAGCTACAGAAATGATGGTTATTAAATAATGTTGTAGTCTAAAAAAGCAAATGTCCCTAAACCTCTCACTAAAGCAGGTTTAGGGACATTTGCTTTTTTATAGCTACCGGATATCGCCTTTATTCCCAGCGAACAATGATTAAGAATCAATTTTGTTGACTATTAAGTTGACTATTAAAAGGAAGGTTCTTTATACTGAGAAGTAAGTAAATGGCAGAAATGCACTTATCCCGGCCCCTAACCGTATAGCTATGGCAAAAGCCCTACTTAAATAAAACAGAATATAAGGAGAGTAGCATTATGATACCCTTTGTCTTTTTTAACAACAAATTTGATTCCCTTTTTGAAGAAAATGGTTATCCAATATTGCTATCCGCCTATAAAGCAGAAAATAAGCATTCGAAGCTTCCCAGGCTTATGCATATGCATGACGATAAAGCGGAAATGGTATTTATTCGCGCAGGAAAAGGGACGCACATTATCGGAACAGATACTTATGCCACTAAAAAAGGTGATATCCTAATTTTCAACAGCGGCATAACCCATGACGAATGCATGCATACCGACACCGCTATGAGTATATACTATTGTGCGTTTACCAATCTTAAATTTAAAAATATGCCGACGAATCACCTCGTTCCGCCTCTGTGCAGACCTGTTATTGAAAGCGGTAAATATTTCAACGAGGTAGAAACTTTAATCAGGATGATGTACAATCAGGCTTTGCCAAGAGATGAATTTTCAGAAGAATTAGCCAATTATCTTTTGCGTTCGCTCATTGTATTAATAGCAAAGCTCTCTGCCAACGATCAGGAACTTTTACTGCCGGAAGAAAATATGCTCGGACAACGTGTTAAGGATTATATCGATAAGCATTATATGGAAGATCTTACTTTAGCCGGAATTTCCGAGGTTGTCGGTGCCAATCAGTATTATTTGTCACACATTTTTAAAAGATTTATGAAATATTCCCCGATGCAGTACCTTATGCGGCGACGGATCGGTGAGGCTCAATCACTGCTCCTGAATTCCAAGCATAGCATTACGGATATTGCCATAAAAGTAGGCTATAATAACCCGAATTATTTTCACAAATTGTTTATGAGAATCGTGGGTATGCCTCCTATGAGATACAGAAAACTGTACTTCATAAAAACAGATATACCCCCAACGGAAGAACAATAGGTAACCGGGCTTACCCCCACCCGATAAAAACCGCTTTCAAGTCTCCCGGCTTGAAAGCGGTTCGTTCTCTTTCCGTCATACCCATTCTGCTTATAATGATAACGATTTTCCTGTATCAGCTTTATGACCGCGGAAACGATCTTCTATTACTTCCAAGGATAGCCCCCTCGTCTCCGGAACAAACAAGTAAACCATAACTACGGAAATAAGATTAATCGCAGCCAGTGAATAGAATGTCATCCCCAGGCCAACCCCGCTCAAAAGCACGGGGAACGACAGTCCTATGAAAAAGTTTGCAACCCACATACAAAACACAGAAATGCCTATACCTAAACCACGGATTCTCTGGGGAAAAATTTCGGCAATCATCAGCCAGGTAACGGAAGACACCGAGGCCTGCTGACAAATCAAGAAGCAAATCGTTAAGGCAAGCACAATATATGGCAAACTGGCTGAACCGGCCAATGTCGTGGCAAAAAAGGCGATTGCGACCAGCGAGGCTATTATGCCCGTTTGTCCTGCAATTAGCAACGGACGGCGCCCGATCGCCGTAACCAGCCAGATGCCTGTCCAGGTAGCCAAAACCGATATAATTCCATTACCAACATTCCCAATCAGGGCGGCATCCGTCCCAAACCCCGAATTCATCAGGATCTGGGTTCCATAATACATAATCGCATTGATACCGGTTATTTGCTGGGCAACCGCAAGGCCGATACCCAAAAAGACTATTCTACGAATCCATGGAGTCGCTAAATCTTTAAAGGTTGCCTTTTCCATGTGTGACTCTTTTTTTATATTGTCTTCAATTTCTTTAATTTCTATCGCTGCAACTTCTTCCTCTCGCACCATACGCAACACCTGCAAAGCTTCTTCCGCTTTGCCTTTAGACATTAGCCATCTTGGACTTTCGGGCATGCGCTTCATGCCCAACCATAACATGATTGCAGGAACTCCGGCCAGAGCAAGCATATAACGCCATACATGTCCGGTCTCCCCCAAACCTACACCCAAAATGGCATTGAACAGGAATGCCAAAAACTGACCCGTTACAATCATTAAATCATTTTGGATAATCATACGGCCGCGCCTCTCCGGCGGAGCCATTTCCGCCAAATAGGAGGGCACGGTAACGGACGCGCCACCGACAGCCAGCCCAAGCAGAAAGCGGAAACAAATCATAACTGCTGCCGTCGGCGACAGTGTGCAACCAATTGTGGAAACAAAAAACAATACGGCCAGGAACAGAATGGTGCTACGGCGCCCTCTGCGGTCAGCCATACGTCCACCGATGACAGATCCGAAAGCCGCCCCCAATAGCAGCGAACTGACGATCAGGCCTTCGATAAAAGGGGTAAGATTCAATTGATCTTTTTGTGCCATAAACGGCAGAGCACCATTGACAACACCGGTATCATACCCAAACAACAATCCGCCAAAAGTCGCGACAACAGTAATGATCGCCAGACATTTCTTGGGTGAATGACCGCTGTCTCTTTCCGGGAAATTATCGGTTATCACATTTCGAGTAGCCATTGCTCCCCTCCATTTACCGTTCTTTTTATTGCTGTTCACCTTAACCGTTTTTAATATTTTAGGAATTCAGGATATATCTTGCTTGTTTACGCTATTCAATTGACGAGCACCGAAACAACGCTTGGCACACTTCCATAATGTCCTTGCCGTATCATCTGTCAATTATTTGCCGACTTTTTCATTAGCTTAAGCAACTTCCTCGTTTAATCTTTCCGCCCGAATATTATAAAGAATTATACTCCACCCATGCTGAACCACTATCGGCCGACCGGACGCATGCATCCACCCATTTTACTCCCTCTACACCATGATCAATATCGGGATACCAGAAGTCTTTGTCTTTTATCTCCTTCCCCTGGTTAACCGCGTCCATAGCAATGGCAAACCGCCGGTAAAGATTAGACCATGCCTCAAATAAGCCTTCCGGATGTCCACCACTAATCCGGTCTTCCGCCAAAGCCTCCGGATACAAATATCCACTGCCCCGTTCCAGGATTCTGACCGGTTCACCGTAGACTTCATAACGTAACTGATTCGGATGTTCATCCCACCATTCGATGCTCGCCAGTGAGCCAATTATACGGATCTTTTGTCCATGTACGGAGCCGCAATTAACTGCACTGGCCCACATAGTACCGACCGCACCACTTTCATAGTTCATTAATACATAGGCATTGTCTTCCAGCGGAGCACGGCTTTTAATAAAACTCTGGCGACTGCACATAAGATTTTTAATTTTCAAATCCGGCAGGATTACTTCCGATAAAAAATACGGATGTGTTCCTACATCGGCCAGCACATAACTGGGGCCTACGATCTTGGGATTTACCCGCCACTTCGTACTGCTGCTTTGTTCTTCAACCGCCTGCGCATGCCCGCCATGGGCAAACTGCATATCCACAATTCTGATTTCTCCCAAATCGCCATTTGCGGCCATTGTTCTTGCCTGTTGAATCAGTTGGTGTCCGGCATAACCATAGGTGATCCCGACAACCCGGTTCTTTTTCTTCGCCAGTGCCTGCAGCGCAAGCGCTTCTTTTACAGTAAAACACAAGGGTTTTTCACAAACCACATGCAATCCCGCTTCCAGCGCCGCTTTACATATCGTATAGTGCATGGCATTCGGTGTTGCAATCGATACCGCCTCGACACCATCCTTTCGCTTTGCTTCTTCGGCGAATAAAGTGACATAGTCCGGATAACAACGTTCCGAAGAAAGACCGATTTGGATGCCGAAATCCTTTCCACTCTCCGGATCGATATCAAAAGCACCTGCAACTAACTGAAAGCTTTGATCACGCAACGCCGCACTGCGATGGATATAGCCGATCATACTGCCTCTGCCGCCACCAATCATGGCCCAGCGGATAGGACGGCCGATTCTTTTTTCCCCATTAATCATTGCTGAAAACTCCCTTTTATATATTTTAAAAACCTATGCTACGCAAATATTGCAGACTTTTAGTCACATCCTGCAGACTTGTATCCGAATTACGGGGATCACGCTCCTGCTCAATCGTAATATATCCCTGATAATCAATTGCCTTTAGCAGCTTATAAATCTCCGGATAATCAATAACTCCCTGGCCAATCGGGCACATCACACCTTGGGCACAGGCATCAAAAAATTTAATTTGCTCATTCATGACCCGGCGATAGACTTTGTCGTTTATATCTTTAAAATGGATATAGTCCAAACGGTCCGCATGATCCCGCAGCCATTGTAAAGGCTCCATTTTAGAGTAATACAGATGCCCTGTATCAAGGCAAAGGCCTGCCAGTTCGTACGGAATATCTTTTAGAATTTTCCGAATTTCATCAGCAAATTCAATGTACCCGCCTGCATGTGGATGAATCACAGCCCGTACACCGTAATGTTCATGCGCAATTTGGGCCGCTGCTTTAATATGCCGGATGAACACCGCCCATTCCTCAGCATGTAAACGTGGCGCTCTTTCCGGATGTCCGGCAGTGTAATCCCGCTCTTCATGCCCCCAGTCAATTAACACCAAGTAAGGTGTAGGAAAATGCTGCCCGGCCTCCGGCAGAAATTGGGGTAAATTGGTTAGCAAGGAGCATATATCATGCACCTGCCTGATTATATTTTCATAATTGTTTTCTGAAAGCAGGTCATCAAATATGGTTCCGGCAACAATGGTTAACCCGTGTTCTCTTAACGCTTTTCCCACAATATTGATGTCCAGCGGAATATATCCATACGGACCTAACTCCAGCCCTTTATATCCGGCTTGCGCAGCTTCGTCCATTACCCGTTCCCAGGAGGGAAGATAGGGATTTTTAGGGTTATCTACACCCCAGCAGCAAGGAGCACCGCTAATTTTAATAGTCATAATATCACCTCCTCTCTCAAAACCCCATAGAATTATTGATTATATTTTTATAATATTTTGGAAATTTTGTGATTAAATTATAGCAATGTATTGATGTCCGTTACATCAACAGTCTTGCTTTTAATCATGCTTTGCCCAGGCTAAATTCTTGAATTTTTAGATTTATTTATAATTTTTCTATACTTTTTTGTTTTTTATATACTTATGGGCCCTAACGGCCGGTATCGGTCAATCCGGTTAGCTCTCCTCTTCCTATCCGGAGCAGAACTGGGTCCCTGCAACAGCAAGGGCCAAATGGATAGTTTCCATTTGGCCCTTGCTGCAAGCACATTGATTTTCACCGGCTGCCAGTGCACCTCTCCTGTAAATAAGACAATTTTTCTTTAACTAATTGAATTAATATATGCCCCTTAGGCAAATTAGCATATTTCACCAGCAACGATTCAATGCCATACTTTTTTATGCCATTTTGTAACTGCACCGCTTCATCATCTGCCGGATCATCGTACAAAAGCGCAGCCGCTATCCCTATGGCCAGATTGTTCACCGGTAAGAATCTTGCAGCAAGCTGCTTGGCAGGACCTAACAAACGTTCATTCTCCCCCAATTTACGAAGGGGATTTCTGGCCACCCTGGTGACTTGATCCGCCAGTAAGGGATTGGAAAAACGCTGAATAACTTTTTCACTATATTGTTGTTGCTCTTCCAGTGAAAAGCCATGCTTTTCTTTTAGTAAAACTGCAATTTCATGTAATGAATTTTTTACAGTTTCTAAAATGAAAGCATCCTGTAACGCCATTTGGATTGTTCCATATTTGTATAAATACCCCAAATAAGCTGTAATGGCATGAGCGCAATTCACCAAGAACAGCTTTCTCTCTATATACGGATATAATTCTTTTACATAGGTAACAGCCTTAAATGGCTTGCTATTGCCGGTAAGTTCACTCTCATTGACTATCATTTCATAAAAACGTTCCACATGTGCAGTTGTTACCGGTCCGCTTTTTATGCTCAGCGCCATACGGTCAATCGCCACGTTTGGAAATCCTACCACTCCCTCCATCGCTTGTTTTTCTTCTTCCGTTAAATGCGCATATACCTCTTTTTTTAACAAGGAACTTGCATTGATGGCGTTTTCACAGGCAATGACCTGTAAAGGTTCTTTGCAGACTTTGATCCGTTTTAATAGCCCTTCGGACAGAACACCGGAAATTCTCTCCAGCATCTGCACGCAAACAGCGGTTGTCACAATATCTGCAGTCACTATTTTATCTATGATTTCTTGTTCTTGTTTCACACTATGCAATGCGGAAACATGATCAATCATTTCTGTACTATTTTGTTCGTCGATAAAAACTACTTCATACCTTTTTTCGGCATTTATGCGGTCAACGATATCTTCGTTTATATCCACAAAGCAAACCTGGTAGCCCGAATGATGCAGCAAACTTCCAATAAAACCCCGTCCGATATTACCTGCTCCGAAATGAACTGCGTTCATCGCCATACCTCCTCCCGGAAACCAGCCAATCTTAGCTTTACATTATTCCAAATTGGCATGAAACTTCCATAAGCTCTTTAATTGAATTTTTTCTTTTTCCACAATCATCTTGGCAATGGTATCACCCAAAAGCAATAAACTCTGTTCAAACAAACTGGACATGGGTTGCTCCGATTGGATTTCATCTGCCAGGTACAGTTTGGTTTGTACCGGTATCCTTACCATTACATCCGTTATTGGGGCCAAACTGCTATGCGGATTGGAGCCAAGGTGTATGATTTTCCCGCCTATTTGTTTTGCTTTTTGGGCTATGGCCACCGGTATCAGGGATTCCCCGCTTCCAGACGCAACAATTAATATGTCTTTGTCGGTCATGGCCGGTTCTGTAATTTGTCCAACAATAACGGAATAGACCCCTAAATGGGAAAGCCGTTTGGCAAAGGCCTCTATCGCCAGTTTGACCCGCCCAACGCCAATAAAAAATACTTTTTCAGCTTGCAGAATAAGTTCAATACATTGTTTTACATCTTCTTCCCGGACCTTTTCCAGCGCAATATTGCATTCCGATAAAATAGATTGATAGGTTTGTCTATAGTTCATGTTTCCCATCCTCTCTATGATTTCTAGCTTCCAAACCAAGTTGAATTTCTTTATTCATTTGCACGAAATTATCCTGTAGGGAAGCTCCCTTCCTGAAAAAGCTGGTACTTCCTGCAACTAAACAATCGGCTCCCGCCGCCACAACTTCGGCTATCACTTCCATAGAAACCCGGCCGTCTACCACAATCCGGGTATGCAGTCCTCTGCTTTCAATATACTTTTTACATTCTGTAATCTTCTTCAGTGCATAAGGCACCATCGCCTCCCCTTTATGGCCTGCATAGCCTGGGCTGATCAGCATGAGCAAGACATAGTCGCAATGTTCCAGGACATAATCCATCACCTGCAGGGGAGTTGCCGGATTTAAGGCGATACCGGCCTTACTGCCTGCCGCTTTAATTAATTGCAGCATTCTCTCCACATGGAAGGCTGATTCATAATGAAAGGTAATGCTCTGCACTCCGATCTTCGTTAGTTCTTTAATAAAAAATTCGTTATCTTCGGCCATGATGTGAACATCAAAGTCCAGGCTGGATTTATTTCGCAATTGTTCAATGACAGTTAGACCCAACGGCATACTTGGACTAAAATGTCCGTCAATCAAGTCCACATGCAAAGAATGAATTCCCGTTTCTTCTAGCTTTCTTATATCATCCAATAGATTACAGAAGTCGGCACAAATAACAGAGGGTGAAATTATGACTTCACTGCCTCTCATTGGTAAATGATTGCTTCCCATTTACTTTTCCTCCATAGCAATAGCTGCATCCGCGCTAATCGTTTATTTTTAGCAATATCTCATATACTTCCTTAATCTGATTTGATTGTACCAATCGCTCGACCGTGCTTGCATCCTGAATCGTCAGGGCAATCTTGGAGAGTATCGACAAATGTTCCTCACCTACTCCGGCAATCCCGATAATCAAATAGGCTGTCTCTTCCCCGTATTCAATTCCATCCTTATATTGCATAACAACAATCCCGGATTTGAGAATATCCTGTTTGGAACCGTTTGTTCCATGCGGAATCGCAACTCCGTTACCGATATAGGTATTACAAACCTTTTCCCGTTCCAGCATTCCCTTAATATAACTGTCCTTAACATAACCCCTCTCAGCCAGCATCCTTCCCGCAGCAATAACAGCCTCTTCTTTCGATTTCTTATCCAGATTAATTGCAATATTCTCTGGTAATAAAATGGTTTGTTGCATACAGATTCCCCCAGACTAAGATATAAAATTTACAAGCACATCGCTCAGATGTTTCAGGACAGCTTCTTTCGTACCTTTACAAACTTCCTGTAAAAAATTCTTATTAACTATCAACCCTTTGCTGATTGCGCTCAACATCTCCACTATTCTGTCATCCGCATCATCCGGCATAAGAATTACAAAAGCCGTACTAATGGCGGACTGTACATCCCCGGAAACGGCTTCAATAGGTGAAAGCAGCCGGATTACCCCAATTTTCAGGCAATCTTTTATTTTACAATGAAATAGTACCAAACCACCCTCATCAATTACCGTACTGCCATATTCCTCTCGTTTCAGCAGCCTTTTCAGAATCAACTCCCGGTAAGATTCCTCCGCCGCCATATTTTTCGCTATATATTCAATCAATGTCAGTTTGGTTCTGGCAGAAACCCGGGTTTCAAAGTAAAAATCATCAATAAGGTTATGAATCAATTTCAGATAATACAAGGTATCTTCCGTATTAAAATCTTTTTTGCTAATCTGTGCATCCATTTTTGTATTAGCCGCTCTCTTGGTAATTGACAAAATATTTTTCTTTTCCGTAATTTCATTAATTTTTTTGTACAATCTCATTTTGTCTTCTTCACGCACCAAAGGATGCACTACAAGCGACGGTATAATAAACGTTTCCATGTTAACTGAAGAAATAATCAGGTCAATACCTTGCCCGGAAAGTTCGACTTCGTTAACGGCTTTGCTGGATATGGTTGCAACAATTTCAATGTTCTTAACCTGCCGCTTTATTTTTTCCACCAGTATTTTCGATGTGCCAATACCGCTCATACAAATTACGATAGCTTTAATCGATTTTGCATGGTTCTCCAACGCCACCAGAGACGCCGCAAAATGGATGGTTATATAGCCAATCTCTTCATCATTAATTTCTTTACCAATGACCGATTTTAAAAATGAAACATTCTTTTTGACAACCGCAAAAATTTGTCCGTACTCATCTTTAATCGATTCCAAAAAGTTGTTTGCCACTCTGACATTCATACTGACTCTGACAATTAAAAGTTTTAAGTGATCAACCAGACGGTTCATTAAATCATTGTCGTAATCCAGTTTAACCTGCAAATCCCGCTGGATATTGAATATAATTGTATGCGCAACAGCAAGCAAATCATCATCATTCATCACCTGCTCAGCGGTGCTCCCCTGTCTGATTCTTGCTGTTACAAAATGAATGAGAATCATATATATTTCGCTCTCATTTAAAGAAAACTGATAGTACTTTTCAATTATCCTTAGCAGCATTATAATAAAATCATATTGCACAAAACCTTTGGCTGCTTTTAATTTCGTCTCATCTATGCGGATCTTTCGATCTTTTCTTTGTACCATCAGGCTTAATAATAAAATCAGCTTGAAATAAGATTCATCAACCAGCGTTTCTTTTATATGACTGTCATAGTTATCTACGATTTTCTTGATATTTTCAACGATGCTGCGGTCGACACTTTCCGATAGCTTTACTTTTGTAAATCGTGATAACTCTTCTTTAAAAAATTCCGGACTCATAAATTCGATAAAACTATAATGGATATTTTTAGTATCAATATAGCTGATTAATAAATTGGCAATGCCCTCCCGGACCAGGCTTTCCTCTCCTTCGACAAGCAATCCATTGCCGCGGCACCGGATAAGTTTTAACCCGTTTTGTGAAAGCCATTTTTCCACTTCTTCCAGATCTCTGCCGACTGTCCCTAATGATACCTTGAGAATCGATGAAAAATAATAGGATTTTACCGCTTCTTTCATGGCAAGCAGTTCAGAAATGATGACGATTTTCCGCTCTGCGGATGATAGATACCCGCTGTCGCTTTTATTGATAATCCGCTTCAACTTTAGTCTTTCTTCATCTATTACCAGCAAACGGATACCCTCGCCACGTTTGATTTCGAATTTTATATGATTATCCTTACAATAAGACTCAAGATATTTTATGTTTCTGGCTACAGTACGAATGCTTATATCCAGCTTGTTTGAAATATAGCTGTACGTAACATAATCATTTTCGTGCATTAACAACTCTAAAATGGCAACTGCCTGCTTATCCATAACACTTCACTCCTTCCAATTTCAGGCAAGGAGAATTGCTTTCATTGCAAAATGTACATTCCATCGTTGTTTTTGAACAGCGGTTTATCTGGCAGCAGAATTCCATCTTGATAAACCGCTGTTCATTACCCGGCTTATACAGCCAAGAGGGCTCCAACCCCAATTGGTTGTATATGCCTTTTTTAATTAGTAAGCCGTTTCACCAAATCATCGTATTGAGGTGCCGAAACATAATTATTGATGGTAATAAACTCTACATTGGCTATTACCCGTTTTGCCCGCTCCAGTAAGCTTTCGTGGCAGATTACCAGATCAGCCTCTGACGGGATATTTTCAACCGAACGGTTTATCACCTGCACATCAACACCGGATTTTTTAAATTTTTCGCTCAGTACGGATGCCCCCATTGCACTTGATCCCATACCTGCATCACAGGCAAATACAATTAACTTAATATCTTTCTTTACCGTATTCATCACACCAATTTCATGAATCGGCTTTTTCCCTTTTAATTCCTGCATCAGTGTTTTTGAAGACTGGAAATCATCTTCGGTTACAACTTTATTATCCATTTTTAATAATACGGAAGAAACCATAAACGACACTGCCGTACCGACAAACACCCCTGCCAAAGTAGCTAAATAGCCGCCTTTCGGAGTCATGGCCAAAAACGATATAATACTGCCTGGCGACGGAAATGCTACCAGGCCTGCACCGAACGCCTGAAAGGTAATGATGCCGCTCATACCGCCTAAAATCATAGCAATAATCATAACCGGTTTCATAAGTACATAAGGAAAATACAATTCATGAATCCCGCCAAAGAAGTGAATAATGATTGCAGTGGGCGCGGACTCTTTACTAATCCCTTTACCGAAAAACCAGTAAGCCAAAAGCAAACCCAGGCCGGGTCCGGGACTGGAAGCTACCATAAAGAAAATTGACTTGCCCTGTTCCAGTGCCGCCTGTACTCCGAGCGGAGCATAAATCCCCTGATCAATCGCATTATTTAAAAACAATACTTTTGCCGGCTCATTGAAAACAGATAACAACGGCAGCAAATTAGCATTAACCAATACTTCGATGCCGGCCTTAACCACGTTGTTAACTGCTAAAATGGCCGGCCCAATGCCCAAGTACGCTGCAATTGCCAATACCATGCCGAGGATCCCGATGGAAAAATTGTTGACAATCATTTCAAAGCCCGCAGGAATCTTGCCTTCAATCATATCATCAAACTTCTTAATGACATAGCCTCCAAGGGGTCCTAAAATCATGGCACCGATGAACATGGGAATACTCGACCCTACAACAACACCCATAGTCGCAATCGTCCCCATAACACCGCCACGTGTGCCGGCGATTGCCTTACCACCCGTATAACCGATCAGCAGCGGCAGCAAGTAGACAATCATCGGCCCGACAAGCTTGGCAATGTGTTCGTTAGGAGCCCAGCCGGTTGGAATAAACAAGGCCGTAATCAGCCCCCAGGCGATAAATGCCCCAATATTAGGCAAAACCATGCCTGTGAGAAATCCTCCAAATGCTTGAATATTTGCTCTGGTTATCATATTTTTCTCCTTTCGTATTTTTAGTACTTTATGTACAGCCCTATTATAAGATTGAACTTACAGACTTTTCAATCAAAAGAAACCACCATAATGGCAGGTTGAACAGCTGCCAAAATTAAATAAAGGAACAGCTTGACAATAAAAAAGCCGGCACCATAGACATGGTGTCAGGCTTTTATCATTCGAAAGGTTATTGCCTTCATCTTTTCCTCATCACTGCAAAAGTTTTTGCGGCGACAAATAGTAAAAAATGCTGAAATTCACGCTTGTATTACGGCCCGCCGTTATGCTGTTAAAAAACAGCTCGTCTTAATCATCAAATTTTTGATAATAAATATTATTCTTCGACTCCAGTTTTTCCAAGGCGTCCAAACGGTCCTGCAGACCGCCGATTCGTTTTGCTACATCACGAAGCAGCAAGTTCAAAAGAATCATCGGCGTACTGTATATATCAAATATGGAAGAAATGGTAATCGGTACATAGATAATCGGATCAGCCATTTTAGAAACAGGCGAAATCATGCTGTCGGTAATGGCGGCAATCGTGAAACCCCGTTCCTTTAATTCTTGAAATTTTACAATCAAAGTATTGGGATAACGGGGAAAAACAATACCGAATACCAAGGTTTTTTCCGGATTTTCCAGACTTAGTGTATCCCAGGCGGGATCATGCGGCGTAATCTGCACGACATTGCTGCGAATTTTATTTAGAATATAACAGGTATAAGGCAGCATGGTAGCCGACATGCGGGCTGACAACAATACTACTTTTTCGGCTTCCACCAGTTTATGTACCAACTCATTATAAGGAGGCTGGTTAATAATGGCCTCCAGGTCATCAATATTTTTATGTTCCATCTCCAGGATATTCCTGATTTTTTTGTTGTTATTGCTGCCGGATATATATTGCAGGCGCTGCGGCGCTGTAATTTCCTCACTTACAAATTTTTGCAGGTTTCGCAAAAAATCATTATATCCCCGATAACCCAGCGCACTGCAAAAGCGTGATACGCTGCCTTGACTGACATTAGCTTCCGCCGCCAATTCTCCAGCCGTCATGAACAATATACTCATGTAATTCTTTTCAATATAAGCCGCCAGTTTTTCATAAGTGGAAGAGTCATTAGCAATATCGACCATTTTTTGCAACAAAATTTGCAACTCTTTAATGCGAGGCTTTTCTCTCATATACAACCTCCTCAAGATTCTATGAATGATTATTTCACTTATAATCGTTTAAATAATAATGAAACCATTAACGACAGGATAAAAAAATATTCATTATACCATTTCAAAATACCTGCAAACAGCTTGTCCCAATCATAAAAACCCCATAAAACAGCCAAAGAGCTATAAAAACAAAAAGTCCAAAGAATGCTACTATTCTTTAGACGCCATTATCTATCTGTACACTTATGTCATTTCAAACCAAGGTTATCACATAGTCACCGGGTTGTCAATAGGCAGTGGCAAGATACTGAAATCAGTCTATTTGAGCTTTACATTAAGCCTGAAGAAAGCTTCTGCCTGTAAAAGAGTAAAAGCACCATGCTTTCCTGACAACAGTCCCATTATTTCGAAAATTTTTCTAACTTTTAATTTTTATCCAAATTTGCCCCTGCAAATAAAAAATCCCCACCCCTCGGTAGGGATCCCCTATACAAATCAAATCATTTATTGAAGATCAGTATGAAAACCGCTAACCCCAAAATGTTTCGTTCCAATCTTAATTCATTCATTTCTGATTTGGCCTCTTGCTCGTACTCCTGCAAGGATTGATTGGCCTTCTGCAATGAGGTCTGCGCTGCTTCTAACTTTGTCCTGGCTTGAATCGATTCGGTTTTCAGTTGTATTAATTGACTTTGCAGTGCCGCCAAGTCCTTCTGATATTCTTCCAGCTTCAGCCGCGCTGCCGTCAAGTCCTGTTTCGATTCGGCCAAGTCCATCAATAGTTGATTGTTGTTGTTCTTGAGCTGATCGAATATCTGATCTAACCGCGTCAGCTCCGCTTCCGTTATCTGATAAGCCGGCTCTGCCGCTAAACAAGTACCAGGTCCCGACACCAAGAACAAGCAGCAGAGCAACAATGATAACAGTTTTCTTATCAATGTTAATCATCCCCTATCCGATTATTTTTACAATAACAACGGTTACCACAATCCCAACAGCATCACCAATATAAAAAGTCCGTTTGGCTTGTTGATGTATAGCTGCTTTGATAATGCCATCCAGTTTGTTAATCTCGTCAGCCTTGCCTAAAATCCATTCTCCCGCATGTTTCAGAAACTTTACCATAGTACCTCCCTCCTTTAATTTTGGATTTTATCCAGAAAATAATCGGTTACACACCTCTGGCCATTCCGACAGTACACAAATAACGGTAATGCCCTGCGTTGAACATGATTTTCTAGCGACTTCCGCCATCTAGTTGAGGAATATTCGTCTTTCTCTGCAGCTGACAACTAACGGCTACTTAACTGTCATAATCCATCCTATGAATGTTCCAGGAATTAAGCTACGGCTGTAGTCGAGTATATGTTTCAGAAATTGCCTCCAGACGATGCGAATACCATGGCCCTAACCCCAAAATAATCTTCAGGCTGGCCTCTTTACCTGCTTTAGCCATTTCTGCTTTATTACATTCTTTTAACCGGCTAAAATAAACGGCCGACTGGTTCAGGCATAAAAAGAATTTGCACAACTCACTTTTATAACCTAATCTGACAATATGGGCACTATCTTTTGGGCTATTATAGGGGGAATATACCGGTTATGCACAAAATAAAGCTCCGGCAGATTAATCCACCGGAATTTATGCTGATTTGCCCGTATTCTTTTTTCTTTTGGTTATTTACCGCCGCGCCGATATGTCTTTTTTAGATTATCAATATCCAGGACACTTTGTTGTTAATCAAAGGAAATATATCTGAACAAGCGATACTCGTCTTCATATATCTAACGCTCTGATTTGTTCTTTCAGGAGCGTTAACTCTTTTTGTATTTCTTTCATTTCTGATACTAGACTATCTTCTCTTCCCGCCCTTTCGGCTTCAGCTTCTTTTTCATAACGTTGATTCCTTAACTCAATAAAAAATAAAAGCACATCGCTAATAGCAACCAATGCTAGTGCAAATAAAATTAACTTATTTAGATCGTTGCAGTTCATGCCAGCAACTCCTTTAGAAAATATCAGTGTATCTTATTCGCTGTGCAATTTAAGTGTGTAGAAAATACACATTGCCAAAGTAAACTAAGGTAGTTGGCCTAATAAAGCGCATTATGCCAATAGTTCAAGGAGATATGACAACCCTGCATGCAGGGTTATTTTATTCTGCAGCCTTTATGATTGGACTAGCAGTCCAACAATACCGTACAGAGAATACTTAAAATTTATCGTGCCGGCCGATCATTTTGGGCCGACTTTATCGTTCGATCCCGCATTTTAACCCGCGCTGTTGCCGGATACAGTAACCATCCTGTTGGCAGGCACATTTAGCATTGCATTTGATTAGTACTAAAAAAACGGCATCTGCCGAACAGTTCGTCCAGCGATGCCGCTAACCGTTTATTTTATTGATAGCCTTCATGCTTACTACCTCCTTTTGATTTACGAATAAATAATAATCTGATTCCAAGTTATAATAAGAGAAGTAACAATTTATGGAGGGATAATTATGACTGATACCGACAAGTTTATGCAAGAAGAATTTATGCCTTTTTATAAACGCACATTTGAGGCGTTTGTAAAGAACCATAGTTCGCTATATGCAATTGCCGAAAAAATCTTGTCTGGCAAGACAAACCACATAGGGATTCGTATTACGTCAAACAACACTACTATTGGTGAATACACCGTTTATTTTAATGGGGCAACTATTTCTAATCTTGAAAACGGAGTACTTTCATCAGAGATCCATACTCCCTTTGGAATCATTAAGCCTTATGTAATTCTGGAAAAAAATACTGTTGAGAAGATGATTGAAGATGAACCGAATTTTATCAAAGACCCATTTACAACTAAAATGAAATACGCCCATGATTTTACTATAAAGTTTTTAAAATAAGTAATGCTCATCCCTCCGATCTCGCGCCAGACTGCCTTGCGCACGATCCGGATTTCTTTGTTTTGGGTTTGTTTACTCCAGGTATTCCAGCAAATTAGCATCTCCTTTGCTACCCCTCCCGTATAATCTCTGCCCATCCGGCCATACTAAGATTGTATTTTCCTCTCTAGGTCAGCTATATGGCTGGCCTATTTTTATGTCACCTTTAGTCAAGTTTCGGAATAAAATGTTATGTAACATTCTCCTCTTTGATTCTAGGCCATCGAATGGGCTGTTGGTCTAGAACCACTTCATACCTCCGCAGGTATCTCTCCCTTTTAGGCCAGCCACTCCTTAAGCTGGTCTATTTTTTTATACACAAATATTAAATATAGATAAATCTCAAATCAGACCAAATAATAATATTAATTAACGTAACATTGTTTACTATATGTGAATAAACTATACTATAACCAACCAAAAAAAACTATTGGAGGTCTGATATGGATGTACTGTAAATCCAAATATGACTGTATGCCCCATTGTAAACCTATGAAAAAATGTAAGCCTGTACAAACTTGCAAACCGAGCTACTGTGACCCCTGCGAGATGTATGAATATGAGCCAAGTTGCAGAGAAAGATATGTTGGAACCTATACCACAAAGTACAAGGTTTACGCTGATTGTGACTATAATATTGGCAGAGTCTGCGGTTATTGCGGGCATGAGTATGACGCGGAAGAATATGACGAATGCCCAATGTGCAATGCACCTGCGAGTATGGCAGAAATGGCTATGGATGATGACGATCCAGGCGGCAATCCGGATGGATTTGGCTTCGGGCGCCGCAGACGTAGATTTTTCCCGCGTTTTTTCTTTTTCCCTCCTTTCTTCTTTTTTTTCCGTCGACGTCGTCGTTGGTGGGATTAACATTTAAAGTTCAATTGCAAACTTACAGGTCATGTAATAACTGGCCTGTTTTTTATGCCGTTTACGTTTATCCCTAACACAAGCATTTTTTATCTGGTTTCGGGCACAAGCACGTGCACAAGTTAACATAACAAAAAAGCCTGCATCTCTGCAGGCCCTGATTTTACTGGAGCTGGTAATGGGACTCGAACCCGCGACCTGCTCATTACGAATGAGCTGCTCTACCAACTGAGCTATACCAGCGTTTCGTACGTTCTATATTGTACCTGCTCGAAAGAAAAAAGTCAACCTCCAATCCCCACCATTTTGCTTTCTTCCAGGTTTCTCTTGTTTTCTTCATAGGTCTTCTGAATCAGCAGATAAGCCTCCTGCCCCTGCCCAAATAAATCGGCCGCCACACCGGCATCCAGTTTTTGCCCGGCAACCATGGATCGGATGATCTTTTCAGCCTGCGCCAGCGACATTCTGGTGCGATAAGGGCGGTCTTCGGTAAGCGCGGTAAAAACATCGGCCACCCCGACAATCCGCGCTCCCAGGGAAAGCTTATCACCTCTAATCCGGAACGGATACCCGGTGCCATCCAGCGTTTCATGGTGATATGCCGCCCATTCGGCAATTGTCTCAAATCCGTTGATCTGCTCCAAAATCCGGTATGTATAATACGGATGCTGCCTCATGATCAAAACCTCTTCCGCGGTAAGCCTCCCGGGTTTTTCCAGTATCTCGTTTGGCACAGCCAACTTACCTAAATCGTGCAGCAGCCCGGCAATATGAAAAGCCTTAACCTCTTCCTCGCTGTAGCCCTTAATCCGGGAAAGAAAAATGCTCATCTCGGCAACAGCCCGCGAATGGGTAGCCGTAAACGAACTGGTGGCATCAATAATCTTCGCAAAAATGTCCGCAATATTAATGATGTCATCCATACTGAAGCGCATCCAGATGTACTCACCCAGATTACGAAAAAAGTTCTGATAATAGTTGGGATTTACCAAATCCAGCCAGAATCCTTCCTGTCCGGCAAACTGGTCCAGCGCATAGAGCAAATCCGGGTCGAAATGACTGCCGCTCAATTGATGCAGTTTTTTCAGAATAACGGGACGTTGCTCAAAAATACCGACGTCTTCGCGGATCATAACCTCCAGCCGGTCAGCCAGATTAATAATGCGTGCCAGCAGTGGAATTTCCCTGCCCGTTTTTCCGTTGGGCGTGGAACCATCCCAATGGTCGTGGTGATGACGTATTGGCTCGGCCAGCATCCCCAACTGCGGTGAATTTTTCAACAACTGATATCCGGCTTCAGCATGAGCCCGCAAATTATATCCCGGTTCCGTACTAAACAGCTTACGCTTTTCTTCCCAGCGGGCGGAAGCGCCTAAATCATGCAGCAGTGCTGAATAAACCAGAACCTGGCACTGCCAGTCATCTATGCCAAGCTGTTCGGCAATACGCAGGCTGATCATGGCCGTACGCCAATGATGGCGGGACAAGCCTGGTCCATTGGATAACTCCAGGGAAGTGGATAACGCCCGCAGTATCGTTATTGGGTGTATGCTTAATCCCATTTTCATCTCTCCAAACATTCTCTAATAGGCATCCGCCACATTGGTTTACTCTTCCAGGGTAGTTTTTATAGACATTATACCTGGTGCCACTTTATGTCGTCAAACAAACCTGCAATTAATCCTGGTACGCCCCGCCGCACTGCGGCTGAGGAAGCCTTAACGCCCCCGTTTGCCAGGGTGGCCAGCGTGCCATATTCCGCCTGCTTTAAAATAATTATGGTGTCTTCCTCACTCATCAGTTTACTACTACGTCGCATGTTTTTAAACATCATTGCTTCCCCCTGTAAAACTATATAACCTGAGTATTGTTTTTTTGCAAAACGCTGACAATTTCCTTATCCGGAAACGTATTGGTAATGACGGCATCAATATGCTGCAAGCTGGAAAATTTATAAGGTGCATCGTGATAAAACTTATTGTTTTCCATGACCAGATAAATTTTTTGGCTGTTTTTTATAATCGCCCTTTTGGTATTGGCATCATCAAGGTCGACAGTTGTCACACTATTGTCCGTAATATCAACCCCGCAACTGCCAATAAACGCCTTATGCGGCTTGTAATTTAGTATACTGCTGATGGTCATCGCTCCAATGAAGCCGTTAGAAAATTTGCTCAGCCCACCCCCGGTACAAATGACATCGATCTGATTATCCGGACGGTTAAGCACTGCAACAATATCGATCATATTGGTAATGACCGTCACCCGCTTATTGCTCCGGGATAACTGTTCCGCCAGTATCAGATTGGTTGTGGAAATATCCAAAAAAACCGTATCCTGTTCCTGAATTTCCTTAAAAGCTTTGTTGGCTATCAATGTTTTGGCTTCCTGGTTACTGTGCAGCCGTTCGGCAATGGCTGCATTATAAGCCTTGACCCGGACCGGAATCGCGCCGCCATACGTTTTCTGCAACAAACTTTCGTTCTCCAATACCGTCAAATCCTTGCGGATACAGTCTTCAGTCACATTAAAATAATGACTTAATTCCTTAACCACCACTTTTCCGTCCCGCTGCAACAACTTTAAAATTTCTTCCTGCCTCTCCTGAGCAAACAAACTCATCAGCCCCTTGCTACATTTCAGATATTTCCATTATATAATAACAATCAATACAAAACAATAAACCTCGCCCTCTGTCTAATTTTCAAAGGATCCCAGCCTTTGAAAATTTCTGTTGAATTTTTTAAATTCCAGCAGTACAATAAAAATAAATATAAAACAATACGAACAAATAACAAACAATTCTTTATGTAATCATTCCGTTTTTTGACGGAGGTGAGCAGATGATCAGCCAACGGGTCCAACAACTAAAAGACGGACTTTTCCTAAACACCGGAGAAATTTCGCTGGAACGGGTCCGGTTGTATGCAAAGAGCCGGCAGCGTACCGTCAGCGACCGTTCTATCATCATGCGAAGAGCTAAGGCCATCGCCAACTTCCTGTTACAAGTGGAAATATCCATCCGTCCTGGCGAACTTCTCGCCGGCAGCCCTACGGTTAAACCACGTTCAGGAATGTTCTCACCGGAAACGGATCCCTACTGGGCTGCAGACGAACTGAATACGCTGAAAGTAAAAAAAGCCCGGAATATCAACACTTTTAAGCTCCATCAGAGCGCTGAAGGCCAGGAACATATCATTATGAATTATCAGCAGGTCTTAGCACACGGTCTGGACGCTTTACTGCTGGAGTATAAGCTGCAGCATCAAAACAATCCGCAAAATCCGTTTTTCTATGCTGTTCTTTTTGTCCTGGCAGCCACAGCCTGTCATATCCAGCGCTATGCCGAACTGGCGGAACAAATGGCCGCTTCCGAACAAGACAGTCTCCGCCGTAATGAACTGATGGAAATGGCCCGGATATCCCGGAAAATCGCGCATGACAAACCGGAAACCTTCTATGAAGCCTGCCAGCTGTTCTGGTTTCTGAATATAATAGCCCAATGCGAATCCCCTGCCACTTCTGTCTCCCCCGGCCGTTTTGACCAATACATGTACCCATTTTATGTAAACGACATTGTGAAGGGCGTTCCGGTAGAAAGCATTAAGGAACTCCTGCACTGTCTCTGGATTAAAATGAATGACGTGGTACTGAGCCCCGGTGAAGACAGCACCAAGAGTTTTGCCGGATTCCCCGCAGGCAATACCATCACATTAGGCGGTCTTGACCATCACGGCCGTTCCGCGGTAAACGAGTTCTCCTATCTCATTCTGGACACGTACCGGGAAATTCAACTGCCACAACCCCATTTAGGAATACGTATCAATGAACTGACACCACAAGCCTTCCTGGGCAAAACAGCGGAAATCGTCCGCCTGGGAATAGGCATTCCCCGAATTGTTAATGACAGAGCCATTATACCCGGGCTTTTACTTCAAGGTGTGCCGCTGAAAGAAGCCCGTGACTATGCTGTTGCCGGCTGCACCAGGCTTTCCATATCCTGTAAAGCTTAACACTTGTTAAGAGGAACTTTCCTCTTAAGGCGGCAATTCTATCCGGCAGTGGAGTTTTATCTCAGTAGCGTTGACAAAGCAAGCATACACGGAAAGCCCAAAAACAGAAAAAATTCAGCTCACGCCCCGTCTTTCTAGGCTTGGTTAAAGGAAGTGAATAAGGAAAGGCCGAAGAACTATTTTAAAATTCTTCGGCCTTTCCTTATTCACTTCACCGGCCCTCTGTCCCGGTCTGCCGCGTCCAGTATTTTGCCTTTAAGCAGTTTCTTGGCTATGACCGTCACTCTGAGCGCCTGGGCAAATTTTTTCAATCGCTGGATTTCACCGGCAGTAACCAGAGAGATAGCCGTACCCTTTTGGCCGGAACGTCCCGTCCGGCCCACACGGTGGAGATAGATTTCCGCTTCTTCCGGTAAGTCCAGATTAAACACATGCCGCACGCCTGCAATATCCAAACCGCGGGCTGCCAAATCGGAAGCAACCAACAGTCGTGCCTTTCCGTTACGAAAATCTTCAATCGCTTTTTTTCGTTCATTTTTCAAGGAACCGCCATGCAGACCGACCGCATTAAATCCGTGATAGTTCAGCTTTTCCGTTACAACCCCAACTTGATCCCCTTGATTAATAAATACCAACGCCCGTTTAACATTCATATGAAACGTCAGTTTACGCAGTACTTCGATCTTGTCCCGCCGTTCGGCCACAAAATAGAAATGCTCAATATCGGCCGGAACTTTTGCCTGTGCTTTTACCTGCACAACGACAGGGTCTTTTAAAAGTTCCTTGATCCTTGTCTGAACCGTCCGGCTGAAAGTAGCCGAGAATAACAGCAACTGCCGGTCCCGTAAGGTGGTTTTTATAACGTTTTTAACACTGTCTATGTTTTGATCATCCAACAACCGGTCGGCCTCATCAAGGACAATGCTTTTAACGGTTTGCGCTACGATTTTCCTCTTTTGAATAAGTTCCAGAATTCGTCCGCTCGACCCGACAATCATGTGCGGCGTCTCTTTTAACTTGTCAATTTGGCGGCTGATATTCACATTGCCGATAATCGGTGCCGAAACAACCGGCAGGCCGGCCCGATTAGTAACCAGCTCGATTTGGCGGTGGATCTGAATTGCCAGTTCATGGGTCGGTGACAAAATCAAAACCTGTGTTTCCCTCTTGGCAGTATCCAGCCTTTGTATGAGCGGCAAAAGGTAAGCCAGCGTTTTCCCGGTTCCCGTTGCCGACTGTCCGATAATGTCCTTCCCCGCCAGCGCCGGAGGAATAACCTGCTTTTGAATGTCGGTCGGCACCGTAATATTTTCCTGTTGCAACGCCCGGACCAGTGGTTCTGTTATCCCAAGCCCGTAAAAAAAATCTTCCATTCTCTTGCTCTCCTATACAACGATTTCTGCCGTTTACTTCTGTTTCAGTTTCTTTAGTGCCTGCCTGGTTTGAAAAAACCGGGTACTCTTCGCTGCATTTTTTTTATTTTTATAACTGCTTTTATCAGAAATCTTACCCATAGTATCATCTCCTTATGAAAGTATCCCCAAAAGCAAAACAATGAACAACGAAACCGTCAAATTTATTTCTAAGAATTATAACCTATACTATAATGTAACTTTTGTCAACTACGCTATAGCTAAGGAGGCATCATCTTGACCGCCAAAGTGGTTACCTTTCCCACACAAACGGAACAGCTAGCGGAAGAAATGGACCGGATGATCCGGATATATCTGTTTGAACTGACAGGAAATAAGGATCTTGTCAGGCATGTCGGTGACCGTATGAAAGACTTCATTAGCAAATATGCAACCAAAACATTTGAACCTTGCTTCCATCTGGCAGTACCGGCGGGTATGCCGCAGCAGCAAATTGACCGGCTGCTCGCTTCGGTGGACGAAGGTTTCCAAAAAAATGCCCTCGAAGTACAGGAAATGATTAATAAAATTATTTTTGAAAGATTGTATCTGGAAATTGAACTGTATGACAATATGCGTAAACATAAAACCGCAGCAGCCAAACAAAACAATACGGGTCTGTTACAGTGTATGCCCAGCCCGCCTGCTCCCTCGCAGTATTCTTAGCTCTTGTCTGAAAAAAATACCCCGGCTACCCCTCTGTTCACAGGGACATATCGCAAACTGTTTACATAGTATATAGCAAACACTATTTTTATTACTATGTAAAGGAGTAAAAAATATGCGATTTTTAGGAAGCGGCTTGGATTTTGCCGGCGGTGTAAACCTGCAGGTAGTATTAACTAACGGCGACATTATCCAGGGAACATTTTTAGGAATAATCGGGCCGGGACATAATAACTTTGGAACAAATAATAATTTTGACTGTAACAGCCTCGGTTCCAAACACATCACCAACCCTCTGTTGCCCTTAATTGGCGCCCCGGTTTCTCCGTTTATCGGCAATCCCAATATCCAACTGAACGATGAATTTATATTGTTGCAACTGACCTGTGCTTACAATGGCTTTGTAGCCGGCAACCTCGTAGCCATCAACACCGACAACATCGCCACTATCGGCCCAAGCAGCAATACCTGTATTTAAACCACGGCGAAACGGCACTTTGGCTGAAAAACCTTTCCATATAAGTGGCCGTTTTATTCTCGTTTGCATCCGGGCATAATTTAGAGAAAAGTCTGTTGCGACCGAATTCCGCAACAGACTTTTCTCCTGTGTCTCAGGCTATTGCGCCAGCGTTATGAAACGGCGCAGCAACCTCCGGCCATAAGTGTGGTCGGTCAGCGAATACGTGATGCGCTCAAGATCATGGCCTTCCTGTTGTAGTATAACTCTTTCTTTTTCAATATACGTCCGCATCACTGCTTCATTAAATTCGGGATGAAACTGAACACCCCAGATATTATCGTGAATAACAAAAGCATGGTGTGGCTCAAAAGAATTTGCGGCCAGCAGCCGGGCATTTTTCGGCAAAGTAATCACCGTTTGCGCATGGGCCACATGCCCTGAAAACCGTTCCGGCAAACATCTCAGCAGCACATCCTTTTTCCCCGCTTCCGTAAGTTCAATCGCAACCGTCCCCACTTCTGCACCACCCGGATGATAGTCAACAACACCGCCCCAGGCGTCGGCAATAATTTGATGTCCGTAACATATACCAAGTATGGGAACGGAAGTAATGCGAATATTTTTTAACCAGTTGGAAAGTTCCCGGCTCCACTCCTGCCTGTCGGTCACCATGGAATGAGAGCCAGTTATAATAACTGCCGATACATCCCGGAGCGAAGGAATGGTTTTGCTTATGTAGACCGGCGCAACTACCACGTCCTTTACCGGTATACCGATCTGACTGATAATGAAATCCTCAAAATCGCCATGCTGCCGGCAAAGCGAAGCAAAAGTTGTTCCGGTCTTGATAATCAGCAGTCTTCTCAAACCTTTCCCCTCCCTGATAAAAAAATAAACCCAAGGGGACTCCCCCTTGAGCTTCGTTGCTGCAGTATAAGCCGAATTCAGGTTCGGTACCGGCTTTGGCAGGTACGCAGCACCTGTCACCCGGTATTCCTTTTTTCTTCAACTTATCTATATAAAAATATATCATAAATAACGCTGTTTTGCCATCCGCATTTGCAATAATCCGGTCTCATAGACTACAATAAAAGTATTCATCAAGTAAGGTAATCACTAAAGGTGGGATATGTATGTCAATCGATACTGAAAAAGATGTAAAAGCATTACAAAAAATCGGCAAAATTGTTGCTCTTGCCCGGGAAGAAATGGTTAAAAGCCTTAAACCCGGGATGACCACCAAAGAACTTGATCAAATTGGGCGCAAAGTACTGGCCGGCTACGGTGCCAGATCTGCTCCGAAAATTTCCTATCGTTTCCCGGGCTATACCTGCATCAGCGTCAATGATGAAGCAGCCCACGGCATCCCCGGTCCGAGAGTTCTTAAGCCTGGCGACAGCGTCAACATTGATGTGTCCGCCGAATTGAACGGCTATTTTGCCGATACCGGCGCTACAGTTGTATTGGGGAACCAGGATGCACAAAAAGAAGCGCTTTGCCGGTGCTCAAAAAACGCCCTCTTTCAGGGCATCGCTCAGGCAAAGGCAGGTGCTAAAATCAACCGTATCGGCAGAGCCATCTATAATGAAGCCAGACGTAACGGTTTTACGGTAATACGAAACCTGACAGGTCATGGAATCGGCCGGAAACTTCACGAAGAACCGGCATATATACTAAACTACTTTGATCCGCGCGATAATCAGCTTCTAACATCCGGGCTGGTGCTGGCCATTGAAAGCTTTGTTTCGACCGGTGCAGAATATGTCAGGCAAACCAAAAACGGCTGGACATTAAAAACTCCCGATCAGAGCATTGTCGCGCAATTCGAGCATACCGTAATTGTAACGGAAAATGAACCTATCATTTTGACTGCATAAAAAACCAACCTCAATAACCCTTTCGACTATACGAAAGGGTTGCCGTTCTACAGCAGTAAATTATTTGGCGCGTCTGTCCTGCCAGTCGTAATACTTACAGGCACAAGCCAATATAATGGAAGCAATCACCTTTTCCAGAATGACAACGGCAATCAAAATGCCAAAAGCAAGCCAGGCATTTCCGAGCATCAGCCTTCCCCCTTTTATGGATCATACCTTCATTATGCCCATTTTTAACGCTTACATTAACCCATTATCCCTTAAACTTATAGGTGCTATTATACACGTAAAAAAGGATCATCGGCTTTGCCCCGATGATCCTTTTTTAGTTTCCGCTGCCTATTAAATACCGGTATTGCCCGCCTCTTTTACCACCTGCCCCGTTTTCATCATCTTCAGCCATACTTTTACGGAGTCGGTAATAATAAAGACAATGAGTACCATCATGACGCCACTGGCACCCGCCAGCAGCCATTGTCCCTTGGGCAGATAAAATTGAAAAATATTGTAAAACCCTGCCGTCAGGGCGGTAACAATCATAAAACAGAGCGGAGCCAGCGTAGTCCAAGTATACTTCGCTTTTCCCATCCGCAACAGTACCGTGGTGCCTACCGTCAGCGTCAGACTGGCCAGCAGTTGATTGGAAAGGCCGAACAACGGCCAGATGGAAGCAATCGAACCGCCAAAGACCAGATATCCCCATGCCAGGGAAATCAATGCACTGGTGAAAATAATACCAGGAGTCCAATGAACGTCTCCCAGCGGTTTGTACAGCATTCCGCCCACTTCCTGCAGCAGATAGCGGCCAACACGGGTTCCGGCATCAATAATCGTTAAAATAAACAGCGCTTCAAACATAATGGCAAAATGATACAGAAAGGACATGAAGTTTTCCAAACCGGGGATTTTAGCAAAAATATGCGCCATGCCCACAGCCAGCGATACAGCGCCGCCTGGGCGTCCGGCTACGTTTTCTCCCACCATCTGTGACAAAACAGGAAGTTCTTCAATTTTCAGCCCCAGTTTGGCAAAAACCTCCGGAGCACTGTTAATGGCAAAATAGTCGGCAGGAATCAAACTGGTGGCTGCGATCAAAGCCATAATACCGACAAAGGATTCTGCCAGCATCGCACCAAAGCCAATCGGCAGAATTTCGTTTTCATTGGTAACCATCTTCGGCGTCGTACCGGTTGCAATAATGGTATGAAAACCGGAAATCGCACCACAAGCAACCGTAATACAGACAAAAGGCCATACCGGGCCGGGGACCACCGGACCACCGCCGCTGACAAACTGTGTGATGGCCGGCATGTGGATTTGCGGCTGAACAATCACGATGCCCAAAGCCAGAGCACCAATAGTCCCAATTTTCATGTACGTGCTCAAATAATCACGTGGCGCCAGCAGCAGCCATACCGGCAAAGCCGCAGCAATGAACCCATACAACGGCAACAGGATATCCAGTTGTGTCCTGCTCAGGGTAAAAAAAGGAGCCCACGAGGAATGCTGCACCCAAGCCCCGCCAAATACGGCAGCGATCACCAGAACAACGCCGATAAAGGAAGCCTCGCCAATACGACCCGGGCGCAGATAACGCATATACACACCGACGAGCAGTGCGATAGGAATGGTTGCCCCGACGGTAAAAGCCCCCCAGGGACTGTTAAACAGTGCATTGGCTACGGCAATGGCCATGCCGGCCATCGTAATGATTAAAATAAAAATAACCGCAATGGCTGCCGCCAGGCCGGCCGATTTTCCGATTTCCGCCTTGGCAATCTCGGCTATGGACAAACCGTCATGACGAATGGAAGCGAACAGTATCACCATATCGTGCACCGCCCCGGCAAGGCAGGCCCCCACCAGCAGCCAGATCGTACCCGGCAAATAACCGAACTGCGCCGCCAGTACCGGACCGACCAGCGGCCCCGCCCCGGCAATGGCGGCAAAATGATGGCCAAACGTCACCCATTTATTCGTGGGAACATAATCATGACCGTCTTCATGCACAACAGCCGGCGTAGGGCGGCTGGAATCAAGAGCCAGCACTTTGGCTTTCATAAAGGCACCGTAATAACGATAACAAATCATGAGTACCAAGGCCGAAATAATAACAAGATAAAGACCATTCATTCTATTTACCCTCCCAGTACATGTACAAAGTTTATAAACGAATACACTACTGTAACTATAAGGTAAATTTTTCGAATAATAAATGCCATCCCTCTGAATGGCATAAAGTAAGCCTTAAATAGAAATTATCGCCTATGAATGGAAATTATTTTAAACCTAAAATACATTTAATCTCTTTGATCTGGCTTTTACTGACCGGTATTTCCGCCTGCGGACAGTGCTCTACCTTCAGCCAATAGGTGCCCTTGAACCACGGCACCACTTCCCTGACCTTGTCCATATTGACCAGATAGCTTTTGTGCACCCGCAGCATGTGGCTATCGGTCATCCGTTCCTCCAGCTCGCACAACGCGCCGTTATAAACGAATTCTTCTCCGGCCGTCACAATAGCCACACGGCCGGCCTGTGCATAGGCATATATAATGTCACTATAATTTAGCAGTACAATTTTACCCAGTTTTTCCACCGGCAGCTTTCGAATTTGAAAGCTACTGCCGTTCAGCACCGTATCAATCCGTTTGACGGCCGCCCGCCATTCCTCCTGCTGGTAACTTTCCAGACGCGCAATGGTTTTCGTAATGCGCTCCTGCTCAAACGGTTTTAAAATATAATCCACGGCCCCGATATCAAAAGCCTGCAAAGCATATTCATCGTAAGCCGTGGCAAACACGATCATGGCTTGCGCCGCCATTTTCCGCAGGATCACAGCCGCTTCCAGTCCATTCATATCCCGCATATTGATATCCAGAAAGATAACATCCGGCTGCAATTTTGCGGCAAGCTCAATGGCGGTGGCGGCATGGTCCGCTTCCCCGACAACGGCAACCTCCGGTGTAAACGACAGGAGATAACGCAGTTCATCGCGGGCCGGTAATTCATCATCGACAATTAATATGTTGAGCACGTACTTCTCCCTCCTGGGCAGCGATTTTGGGCAACATAATGGTAACCGCAGTACCGGCTCCAACAACACTGTGAATATACAGCCCGTAAGGACTGCCATATTGGCCATGCAAACGTTCATGTACATTCCTTAACCCGATATGGTTGCCTGAAGAGACGTTTTTCAGAGGATTGTACTCTGTCAGGTCCATCCCCACGCCATCATCCTCAATGGCAATCACAATATTATTTTCCTGCTCGGCAATCCTGATACCGATCATCCCTCCGTCCACTTTGGGCTTTAAACCATGCACAATGGCATTTTCAACAATCGGCTGAATGGTCAGGGAAGGAATCAAATATAGCTGCGTTCCAGGATGAATAGTTTCTGCAAAATTCAGTTTACGCCCATAACGGGCCTTCTCTATCGTCAAATAGGAACGGACTTGTGCCATTTCCTCCGCTATGGTAATGTTATGGCCGGATTTTTGTAGGGTAAAGCGAAAAATGGAACCAAGTTTCAGCAATAAGTCCCGGGCCAGATCCGGCTTGGTCCGGACTAAAGATGTAATCGTATTAAGGGTATTAAATAAAAAGTGAGGATTGATCTGAGCCTGCAGGGCCTTTAATTCCGCATTGGCCGCCAATTTGGCCTGGCGATCAATTTCCGCCAGCTCCAGTTGTATGGAAAACAGATGGGCCAAACCATTCGCAAATACTACATCCGACTGGTTCAACAGACTGCTGTCGGTGTAATACAGCTTAAAGGTTCCAATCACCTGATCGCCCCGCTTTAACGGGGCAACGATCGAGCAGCTTAACGGACAGTGAGGGTAATGGCACCCCACCTCCGCCTTGCTTCTGGCAATATAAATCATACCGTTCTGCAGGGCGTGATCGGTGGCCAGCGTAAATCCGCTGTCATTTAACAGGTGGTGATCTTCACCAACACCGACAAACGCCAAAACCCGCTCGGTATCCGTTACGGCAATGGCATGATAACTGCCCTTATCATAAATAATATCCGCTGCCGCCCGGGCAGAGGCTTCGTCCAGCCCCTTACGAAAATAAGGGAGTGTCTCGGCAGCAACAGCCAGTGCTTTTTGTGATTGAGCCGCCCCCGCCTGCTGCTGTACTTCCATGGTTGTTTTGATAATAAGCATAAAAATTGTAAGCCCAATCGAATTAGCAACGATCATCGGCAACGCAATATGCTGCACCAGGGTCCAGGCGGCCTCCAAGGGGCGGGCTGTCAGCAAAATAATGGCCATCTGCAGCGTTTCCCCCGCCATACCGCTGATCAGTACCAGCCACCAGGGCATCGGATGACGTGGATAGCGTCCTTTGATCCAGCCGGCCAACAGGCCTTCCACCACATTGGCCAGCGCACAGGAAAAAGCCGTAAACCCGCCAAACAAAAAATAGCGGTGCGCTCCGGCAATCACTCCTGCTGCACCACCTATCGCCGGACCACCGAGAAGGCCGGCCGCCATTACACCGACAACCCGTGAATTAGCAAGTGCGTTGTCTACCGGTATCCCGGTATAAGTACCGACAATACCAATGCCGCCAAAGATAAGAGCCAGCATGATTTTATCCTTTACCCTCATGTACCGGTAAGTAATGCGGCGAAACACCGACGTCTGCGACAAAACAAAAGCCAGGTTTGCCGCCACACACATCCGCAGCACCATCTTAAACAATAATGTTTCTTCCATATCACTTCATCTCCCGATCCCCCACCAGCTAACTGCCCGATTCTGCACCCTTCCGGCAATACTGACCATCCTGCACCATGCTGTTCAACACGCTGCGCCTACGAAGCCCCACAGTTGCCCTTGAATTCATTGATCTGAATAAGCCGGGCCGGAATAAAGTTCCCGCCCATAAATACGTATTTATAGCCTTGGGGCCCGCCATTATACCAGACCCAACCACCGAAAATAGGCAAAAACATAGTGACCAGATGATTAATACGGATACATCTTCTTAATAAAATCCATCTGTTCACATCCTTATTTAGTGACACTATTATAAATACGCCTTATAACAAAAAAGAACCTTCCGGCAGAAATAACCAAAAAACTAACTTTTTCTGAAAACAGATAACGGTTTATCCGGATAACCACAGCAATAGAAGATTATACGATGAATTTTATCGGAGAAATCTCAACAAAGGGAATAACTGCAAAAGGTATTCGCCTGACATAATCAACTTCACAGTCTGTGTTGTTCTTTCGCCGGTGCAGCATACATCATGACGATCATAACAAGGATGGTCAACAAAATACCTGTTGACTGTGCGTTAAGGATTCCCAGGCCTTTGCCCGCATATCCAAATTGCAGCAACACCGTAGAAATGATGCCGGTAATGGCGGAAGCAAATGCCGCCGTTGTGCCGGGGCGTTTTGAAAAGAGTCCAAACAATAACGGTGCCGTCAGCGAAACGGACATTAACGAGTAGAAAATGGATAAGGCAGAAATGACATTCGGCAGCAGGATGGCTAACCCCGCACCGCTGACACCGGCAGCAACCGTCACATAACGGCTGATTCTAAGTAGTTTTTCATCAGAAATATGGGGATTCACGAAAGCTTTATAGAGGTCCTTGCTAAAAGAAGATGTAATCATATACAGCGCGGCATCCGCAGCGCTGACCTCCGCTGAAAAAATAGCCGCCAAAGCCAGTGCGGATGCCCAAAAGGGCATACATTCCCTCATGACAGTCGGCAAGGCCAGGTCGCGCTCCGTTAAACCCGGCTCCACCACCGAAGCCGCCATACCCAGTATGGCAGGAATAACGGCAAACAACAACATGACAATACCACATAAGAAGGTGCTGACCATAACGGTTTTTTCATCTTTAGCACCATACACCTTGCCGATCAGACCGGGTGAAATAAAAAAAGAAGGCGTAAGCATCAGAAAGAAGCCGATAATGGTTGACATTCCTGCCCCGTCCAAACTGAAATAACCGGCGGTTTTTAGGGTATCCCCTATGTTGGCCGCAACTTTTGCTTCCAGTCCGCTCCAGCCGCCCACAAAGCTGAGAACTAACGGCACAGCCACCACAAATCCGGCTAATTTTACCACAGCCTCGATAAAATTGACGTAAGCCGCTGAAACAAGCCCGCCGGCACCAAAATATAACACGACGACGACGGCACTGATCAAAATCCCCACCGGTTTGCTAACTCCGGCAACCGCCGTTAAAATCCAGGCTATTCCCATTAACTGACCGGCGAAGATGGCAATGGTGCCAATTGCCAGCAATAAGGAAATCAAGCCCCGGAAGTTACGGTTGTACCGATAGTTCAGATAATCTCCCAGAGTATAAAAGCCGTGCTTTTTAGCTAACCGCCAAATAGCCGGGCCAACCCAAAAGGCAAGGACAAATGTGCCTACGGCAGATGCAATAATCCACCACACGGCCGCTATGCCCACTTGATAGCTAAGCCCGGCCACCCCCACAGTGGAACCCGCTCCAATATTCGGAGCCACCAGGGTAATAAACAGCAGCAGCGTGCCGAACTTCCTGCCGCCCACAAAAAAATCAGCGGAACCCTTGACCCGTTTTGTCATAATAATTCCTATGCCAATTAAAAACAATGAATATAAAACAATAACCCAAAGATACCCATTCATTAGCTACGCTCCCTTATCTTGTCCTATTCTCTTAGGATAACAAAAATACCGTAAAAAGCCCACGGCTTTTTACGGTATTTTACGAACGAAGGATTGATTCTAAAGCTAAGAAGGGACCCGCCCCTGATCTCAATGAGCAGGAGCTTCCAGATTGAGCAGCACCACGCCAACAATAATCAATACGATTCCTGCCAGGGTATATAGGTTAATGGCTTCTTTCCAGATAAGAACGGCAATTAATGCCGTCAGGGCCGTTCCCACTCCTGACCAGATTGCATAAGCTATACTTAACGGAACAGACGTTAATGCCTGGGAAAGAACATAAAACGAAGAACCCATGCCGGCTACAAAAATAACAGCGGGGATTAGCTTGGTAAAGCCTTCTGAAGCTTTTAGCATGGATGTCGAAAATATCTCCAAAATAATGGCCAATGCTAACCATGCATATCCATTCATTGTATATCCTCATCCTCCTTACGTTATGCTAAAACCACCTAACTCTTTTCGCACTTAAACCACAACAACCCTTCTTTTAGTTTACCTTATTGCTTACTCTACTAGTCGGCACATTTATTGCGCTTGTACGACTATCGCCTTATCAACGGCTGCACATAGCCACGGAAGACTCCCGCCTAAGGCAGGAGTCTTCTTCCTTCTTCCAATTCAACTGCTTGAAAACAAACGTTACCGTTCGTTTTGCTTCATCCACTATTCCCATTCCACAATCCTTGTTGCAATCTGTTTTGCTAAGGCAGCATGATGTGTCACAGCCAGCAACCCAACCCCTCTCGCCTGTGTCGCTTTAACTAATACATCCCACAACTGGGCCTGTGAAATGGCATCCAGCATCGTGCTTATCTCATCAGCCAGCAGAAACCGGGTTTGCGGTCCTAACGCCCTGGCGATGCAAAACCGCTGCAATTCCCCGCCCGACAATTCATTAGGCCAGCGTTCCAGCCAGGCAGGTTCTATACCTAACTCTTTCAACAGCTGATCCTCCGGCTGATAGCCTTCTGAGACAATGTCCCTTAGTTTCCAGCGGGGATTTACCGCTTTTTCCGGATGCTGATAAATGAGTTGGACCGGGCAGTAGCCCTGCCTGGGTAACGGGGTGCCGTCAATCGTCACCCTCCCGGCGGACGGCATTTCATAGCCGGCCAGCAATTTTAGCAAAGTACTTTTCCCCCGTCCGCTGGGAGCAAGCAACACCACCCGCTCATCCTGCTCCATGGCAAAGTCAACATGCCGGATAATCCAAGGGCCTGTCCGGTAACGAAAACTCAGCGCCGTTGCTTCAAGTCGCATGCACACACCTCACCATCCCGTTACGAAGCTGACGCAGTTTGATTTCTCCGAGACAGGCTTCTGATTTTTCCTGGCAGCAGTCTGCAAATAGGCAACCGCTAACCTCCGGTCCAACTGCCGGTTTAAAATTCCCGCCGGAATGAAAGCCGTTTTGCGGCAATGCCTGCCATAAAGCCCGGCTATAGGGATGCCGCAAGGCTTCCGCTCCCTGCCTGAAATCATCAGCAGCAGCTATTTCCAGAATGGTTCCGCCACAAAACACCGCAATCTTGTCTGCAATCCGGCAGGCTAAATCCAGTTCATGCGTAATGAGCATCACCGCACGCCCCTCATCCGCCAGACTGCGAAAATGTCCGGCCACCTCGGCTGTTGCCTGTTGATCCAGCCCCGGTGTGGGCTCATCGGCAATAATGAGCCTGGCCTGACCCATCACTGCAGTTGCAATCAAGACACGCCTGGCCATGCCCCCTGACAGGGAAAACGGATACTGCCCTGCTATGCCGTCGGCTAAGCCATAACGGGCAAGGGCCTGCCGTTGTTCAGCAAGAGAGCCGTATAATCCCTGCACCTGACGGCCAATTTTCATGGTAGGATCTAAATAGGTCACTGCCTGGGGAATGAGTGCAATTTCCCTGCCCCGCAGTACGGCCAGCCTCTCTTCGGTCAAGGCCTGTCCGCAGTACCGGATAGTTCCGCCCATTTGCGCATTTCCCGGCAAAATCCCTAAAACTGCATGTGCCAGCAGACTTTTCCCTGAGCCGCTGGCACCCACCACAGCCACGATCTGTCCGGCATCAATGGCAAGACTTATATCCTGCATTACGGTAAATTCCCGCTGCTTCCAGCCAGCTTCATACTGCCGGAAACGAATGCTTATCCGGTCTACCGACAATACCGGCGGTGCCGTATCTCCACAATTCTCCATCATACGCTTCTCCTCATTCATGAGCCCGCGTCGGCTGCAGCAACAGCCGCAGATTTTCACCGAGCGTTTCAAATAAAAGGACAATCAGCAATAAAGCAAAACCCGGAAAAAAAGCCAGCCACCAGCAACCCACCGACAAGTATTTCATTGCTTCCGTCAAAATCACACCCACCGCCGGCATTTGCAGCGGCAGCCCGAAGCCCAGAAAGGTAATGCCTGCTTCATGTAAAATAGCATGCGGGAATAACAACAGCGTTCCCACAAAAAACTGCGGCAGTAAATGCGGCAGCAGATGTTTTCTGGCAATCCACCAATTGCTCCTGCCCATTTTGCGCGATATACGCACATATGGCGCTGTTCGCAGCTGCATCACCTCTGCCCGTACGATCCGGGTAAAATTCGGCCAATGCGTTAGGGCCACCGCGATAACTACGCCATGCATGCCTTTGCCGCATACAAAGGAAATCAGTATCAATAGCAGGATATGCGGTATCCCGGTCATCATATTGACCGCCATGCCGACCACCATATCGGTTTTTTCCCCCAGGAGCGCAGCCGCGCATCCCAGCACCAGGGCAATCACTGAACTGACCCCGGCGGCCAGGGCGCCAATCAGAATGCTAATCGAAAGCCCTTTTACCGTCCTGGCCAGCATATCCCGGCCCATAAAATCGGTGCCGAAAATATGAGCCATTGACGGGCTTTGATTACGGAGCGAAAAATTAACATCATAGGCAGTTTCCGGCATGCTGATCCCAATAGTGGTTATGACGAACAATACTACCGCCGCAGCCCCGGTAATCAGCAGCGTACGCCCGCGCCGGTTCATTAGGCTGGAAGGCCAGTTGCCGGAATTCACGGCAGTCAGCCCTTTATGATTCATAACCTGCCTCCTCTTTGATCTCCGGCACTAAAAACGCATAGACCATATCGGCTGTCATATTTCCGCAAAACACAAACAGTGTACTAAACAGCGTAATCCCCATAAGCAGCGGTAAATCGCCGCGCGTTCCGGCCAAGACGGCAGCCTGCCCCAGCCCCGGATAGGAAAATACCTGTTCTGCCAGAACCGAGCCGCCAAATAATTCATTAATGGAAGCAAACTGCAGCATCAGGGCCGGAATCATGGCATTTTTAATTCCATGGCGTTTTAGAAGGGTCCAGCCTCGCTCCCCCCTGGCCCGGGCAAACAGAATATAGTCACTCTCAAAAATCTCAAGTACCTTTTGCCTGGTAAACATGGCAATACCGGCAATTCCTGTAATGCTCAGCGTTAATGCCGGCAGAATGAGATGACGGATTTTATCCAGCAGGGTCACTTCAGCAGCCAGCTTGCCGGCCGGTGCCGCCAGCCCCATCGGCAGCCAGCCCAGCCATACTGAAAAGACCATGACCAGTACCAGGGCAATCCAAAAAACCGGTGCGGAGATCAGGACCATACAGCCGTTTTTTATGAAAGTGTCCAGCCAGCTGCCCTTGTTGGCTCCGGCAATTAATCCCAGGGAAAACCCTATTGCCCCGGATAATAGCCAGGCAATACCCATAAGCACCAAGGAAGCGGTAACCTTCTCCTCGATCACGGCCAGTACCGGCTGCCGGAACAGCATGGAGGTGCCAAAATCCCCGGACATCAAATGGAAAAGCCATTGCCCGTAGCGTTCCAGCGGCGATTTATCCAACCCCCAGTAGGCCGAAATTTGGTCATATTGCTGCCTGCTGATGGAAGTATCCGCGCCTATATAGGCGTCCACCGGGTTGATACCGGTACTGTTGGCAAGGATAAATACCACGGCGCTGACCAGCAGCATCAGCAGGCAGATTTTTAAGGCAGGAAGCAATATATGGCGATAGGCAAAGGTCCTCATAATTTCCAAGACCAGTCCTGAAGATTTTGTACAATAGCCCAGCCATGGGCATGCGGGTGTACCCGCTGCCTGCCGATATCCAGATTATCTTTGACAAAGTACAGATGCTTGATATTGACCAGCCATAAGAACGGGGCATCGCCATTGGCGCCCAGTCCGGTAGTTCCGTCCCACTGCGCCAGTTTCCAGTATTTCAGCGCTTCCTGCTGATCCGTAGCATGCAGTGCCTTCTCAATATAGACATCGACTTGCGGATTATGATAGGACGAGGTATTGTTGATTCCCACTCCGATGTTGGAAGAATGGAAAGAATAAAACATTTGAATCGGGCTGTAGCTGCCATATCCGAATACCACCGGTGTAGACATTGCCAGAGACTTGGCTTCGCTCCAGCCTTTTGCTTCGGCAATGACATGGATGCCTAAGGCTTCGGTCTGTTTGCTTAAGGCCACCGCCAGGGCATAACGCTGCAAATCGTCGGTTCTGCCATATACCGTAAACTCGGCTTTCTTACCGTTTTTCTCGCGAATTCCGTCACCGTCGCTATCCCGCCAGCCTGCTGCCTCCAGCAATGCCTTGGCTTTTTCCACCTGTCCGTCCTGGATTTTGGTTTCGGGATTCCACCATGGCTGAGTATCACAAACCGAGTAAGCAGGCGTGCCAAATCCATTCAAGGCATCCTCAATAATCTTCTGGCGGTTGACACCTATATTTAAGGCCTGACGGATGGCCGGGTCGGCGGTCACATCATTTCCGACCGTCCTCCCGTCTTTATCTTTGGTTTCCGGAATAGCGGGCAGATTAATCCCCCGGTTATCCACCGTATCCAGTGCCAGAAGCTGCATTCCCTGGGGCGGCATTTCCCTGGCAAACTGGGGATTAATCATTGCCACATCCAGTGTCCCGGCCTGAGCTGCCGCCAGCACGGCATCTTCCGGCATAAATAAAATGGTCACTTTATTAAAGTTCGGCTTTTTCCCATGATAATAAGGGTTTGGGGTCAGGATAAGCTGCTGGCCTTTATCCCATTGCGCCAGCACAAAGGGGCCTGTGCCAACCGGTTTCTCGCCGAAGCGTTCATTATAAGCATGTTCCGGTACAATGCCCAGTTCGGCAACAATATTCAAAAATACCGAATAGGGTTTTTTCAACGTAAATACTACGGTCTTATCATCTTTGGCCTCCACCGACTGCACATTATTCAGATCCACCACCGAGCCGCTTTTTTTCGTTGTCATATAAGTAAAGACTACATCCTGAGCCGTCACCGGTGTGCCGTCGCTAAACTTCACATCATCCCGCAGTACGAACGTATAGGTCAAACCATCCGGGCTGATGGTATAATCAGCCGCCAGATCCTTTATAATATGGCAGTCCTCGTCAAAAGCCAGCAGTCCGTTAAAAAACAAGTATGTACCCGCCCCTGTACACGGATCGTAGCCAGTCGTACTTTCCGCTCCAACAGAGATGGTAATTTCGTCTTTCTTCTGTGGTAAAGATACAGTCTTTGAACCGCAGCCGGCCAATAATGCAGTTAAGAAAATAATCATTCCTAAAAAGCCTGCTGTCCGTTTCCGATGACAAATTACATAGCCCACACCTGATCCCCCTTATCCGTGTTACAAATTACATAAATTGTAGCACGCAATCCATCTCTTGTAAATCTATAGAAAGGCATATAAAAAATATAACCCTCGCCAACAGCAAAGGTTATTTAATCTATCAATTTCTAATAGCAAGTCTTCCTTCGATTTACCTCGGGGTATTCGGTGATAGGAATCAGTTCTTTTTCTCTTGGAGTTCTTCACTATCAAAAGCCCGCAACGCTATCGGCAAGGCCTGAATCACCACATTTCCCGTTGCCGGCAGCCCGATTAAAACAGCACTGATAATTTCCTCCCGCGTCGCTCCAAGTGATTTTGCATGTTTAACATGAAAGGGCAGTCCGCCTTCCAGTCGTAATGCGGCCAGTACCGCGATATACGCCAGTTCCTCCGTCTTGGAATCCAGCTTGCTGGCTGCTGCCAGTTTTTGCACCGCTTCCAGCCAGGCTTTTTGATGCTCAGGCGCTTCCTGTAAAAAAGTCTGAAATGCATTGCTGACTAACGGCTTATCACTCATAGTGTTCCCCCTATACCCAGTTAGTTTATATCCAATTCATACAAAGAAACCGTTCTTCCTTCAATACTTGAAGGTGATTCTCCCAGATAACGGGCACTCATTTTATCATAGAATCCATTGGCATTGGGATCGGAAAAAATACGGACTTTGTCAACCCCCAGCTCCCTGCACATGGCTTCCAAATAATTTATCAACTGCGTGCCGATTCCCCTGCCGATATATTCCGGCTGAATAAAGATATGCTCCAGCCAGAATCCCGCGTTAACAAATACCCTGCCAGCCCAAAAATCACGTTTCACTTCCACCAGGGAAAAATAGCCTACCACCCGCCCATCTACTTCTGCCACGCACACTTTATTGTTTTGTATATACTCCGGTGTAATTGTCAACTCATCTTTCCAGATTTCAAAATATGCTTTGGGATAATTCCAGTAACGCTTTGCGGCAAAGGATATATCGGTTAATATGTGACTTTCACTTAGGTCTGCCTCCCGAACTATACTGGTCATTACTGATCCCTCCACATTGTGTTTCTATATGAAAAACCAATATCCTCTTTTTTCCAAGAAATAAGAGTCAGCCTTTCTATCCTTGCTGACTCTATGTTATCCACACTGCTTTATCCTTATTTCTTAATATGACTATCAATACTACCACTCTATTCTTTTGTGCTTCCGCCACATTCTTTGACCTTTTCCATACACTACTTGAAAAGCGGGGTGGCAAATCACAATCTACTCTACCTTATTTTTTATGTATGGACTGCTTATTTCAATCGGATTAAAGAACGCTGCAACATCAACCTCTAAGCCCTCGGCTATCAAAATTAACATATCAAGTGAAAATGAAGTATTCGCTTGCGGGGCTTCAATCTTACTAATATGGCTCACGCTGACTTCAATTTTTTCTGCAAGTTCTTCCTGGGTTAATCCGCGAAGGTGACGGTAAAAAGCTATTTTTCTGCCAATTTCTCTATATTTTTGTATAAACTTCTTATGTCTACGCAGTGCCCATTCACCTCCTGCATTCATTATAGGTGTGTTAAAATGCAATTTCACTTCATTAAAAAAGAAATATACTTGCATTATTTTTGCAAAATGTTATAATTATGGGAGAATTTTTGAGCTAATACTCAAAACGGACTTGGCAATTTTTAGCACGAAATTTTATTGTTTGGCTCCAGTAGAGGGGAACTTTCAGAGTGTTTTTTCATTATGCCCGCTTACTACTTGCAACATTGGGAATGATAATAGGACTGACGGGTTTTTATTTAGACGCTGTTGTACAAACTCACTATAAATGGCTGTTATGGCTAGGCATTACCTTTTCGTTATCGGCATTTGGTTTATTCTCGGGCGATTTGATACAGAGGTTAAGCGTCAGTTCTAATACGGATTTTTTAACGGGATTATGGAATAGAAGATATCTTCATTTTAAATTAAATAAAGAAAAAAACCGGATGCTTAAAAAGAAAATGCAACTATGTATTGCTATGATTGATGTAGACGGGTTCAAAATGATTAACGATACGTATGGCCACAACATAGGCGATACATTACTGTCAGATCTTGCGGCCATTTTAAGGAAAAATACCAGAGACACAGATATTGTTGCCCGCTGGGGTGGCGATGAGTTCGCTATTATTCTTCCCGATACATCTTTAGAAAATGCACTCGAAGTATTGGAAAGAATTCGCAATAAGGTGGAAATTAATTTTCCACCTTATCACTTGACAATCAGTGCAGGAATAACAGTATTAAAACCCGGGCAGGATTTAAAAAACCTTTTGGCAAAAGCCGATGAGGCTTTATATAAAGCCAAAAGGCAAAAAAATGCCATCATTGCGGTAATAAACCAAAGCTAATCACTACTGCTCCGCGATAAGTAATCATCATTCAACATCCCTCTTTAGGCAAGGCGAAGGATTTAACCTTATTAACTAGAATCCTCTCTTAAGGAGGAATGTTGCAATGAAAAAATTTTTATTTGCCTTTATTTTTGTTATGATTACCAACGTATGCTTTGCCGAAGATATTTACGTTGTTACGGAAAATGGATTTACTAAGTATATCCGCACGGAAACAGTAACGGCAAAAGTATTGCCAAAAACCACTCAGGACTCTCTTTTTGAACTGAAATATAGTTTAATTTGCATCCCGGATAAAGCCACCTTAGACAGACTGAAAAGCCAAACTTTTGACAATAAACTCTCCTATCAAAAACAATCGTTCACTTTTACATGCTCTTTCAACAAAAACACGAATCAGTGGAATCCGGACGGTTCGCTCTGGTTGAACAGTGATGAGTATTGGTCTAATTCCCCGGAAAAGTGCCTGTACGAATCACACGGTAATATACCCGGTGGAATGTATTATGGGGATAGTCCGGAAGCGCTGTTTAATAGAAAAGTTATTGTAACTGTGTATGAGTATGTTGTATCCCATGGATTACTCGAATATGTGTCAACGAAATCACCTAGTTAAACCTTACCCAGTTTTATCCCCATTCATCCCAGATAGTCAATTAATTATGGCAGCGGAGTTTGGCATTATCAAGCCAGTAGATACTTGTTTTTTTATGCCGGCAAGCCTTTACATGTCCCAACCTTACCCCTCAGTGACCGAGGTATTCTTGCTGCGTACCAGACCTGCAAGCGTAAAACCCGCATAATTACTCGTGGTATATGCAGTGGGTCTTTGAGACTTAGTTTTTGGGGGATCGTTAAGAATCGTCCTTCTTCTACGCTTTTCCTGTTCCTTTTTAATTACATAGTCAAACAATATGCCCAATTTTTTACCTCCATCTGTTTCTATGATTTCTCCGGCCATGAAATAATGACTCACAAGATATAGTGTATGTTGCTGAGACACATTCAGAACATTGTCCCTGCCTGTCGAATGTTTTTTTCTTTTACAGCTACTCCAATCACCAACCGTCTGCTTAGAAAACACAATAAGCCAGGAAAAATCTCCCTATTAAAAAAGACTGCAAATTCAGTTAATTTATAGCCTCACTGCTCGCAATAAAAGCAGGCATCCTTACCGGAAAGCCTGCTTTTGCTTTATTCTATTCCTCCCGGGCAGCAAGTTCAATCCACATTTACACTCCAATGCTAAAAGAAATCACCTTTCGTAATTTTTTAATTAAAAATTCTTTTTAATACCATTATTCCCTTTATTTTGAATTAATAAGAGCCGGCATTTTTTAATGCCAGCTCTTGAGTGGGAATAACCGTATGGAATTCGCAAAAACGGCACCCAATAATGGAAGTGTTCATAACTCTATCAAATCAAGCTAATTGCTTTATCCATTATGTATTGCCTTTGGGGCTTGATGTCTGCTGATTTACGCCATAATACTATGACCATCATTCCGTAAAGCTTCTACTGCAGAATCAAGGTCTTTCGCTTTTACCAAAATATAATCCGTATCATAGGTTGATATCACAAAGATCCCCACACCAGCCCTGGCCACTGCGGCGCTTACCTGGGCAACGATTCCCACTAAATCGAAAGGAAAAGGACCTTTTAGTTTTAATGCCCGCCATCCCCGCTCACATAAGACAGCTCCAGGGATATTCTCCTCGGAACAAACTATGGAAAGTTCTTCGGTTGTCTTAGTAATGGAGAAAAACTCCCCCTGAAGTGCCCATAAAGGAATTTCCTGATTTACATCCAATTTACAGATACCGATCTTGTCCGGCAGTACGTCCATGGTCAACATTTTCTCAGCTATACCTCCCTTGATACTCTTCCGCAATAAATATTTTCATTGCTTTAGAAACACTTACTTTCTACACGTTCGTAACACAACTTAAATAGAGTTTTCTCTCTAAAAGCTTCATACCCTTTATTTAAAATAATAAGAGCCAGCCTTTTTTTACTGCCAGCTCCTACCCGGAAATAACCCGCTCATCTCTGCTTTTACAACTTGCCTGCCATAAGCGCATATTTAATGCCATCGAAATACCCCTTATTGTAATAGATATACGTCAACGTATTCTGCTGATTGGTGATGGCCGTCCCTAATTCATTTACTATGGAATCACCCATCGTTGTTTCGACTTTCTCCAGCAAACCATACACCTCATCTTCCACCTCCGCAGTCTGTGGTAAAAACGCCCGTTCCACCAGCTTTTCCTCCAGGACTTCCTGACGGCTAAGACAAAACTGCTGCCACTGATATTCAAAATCATCGTACTTTATGGTCCTGCCCGACAACCTGCTTCTTACCGGCATATCGGAAAACCGCTGCCCCTCGACAGGTGTGTCAGAATCTCCATATAAAAAATCCAGATCCCGTTCAAAAACTTGAGCCAGCAATGTTATTTCATCAACTTTTATGGGACGACCGAAAAGTTTTTCCAGTTGTTGATATTTTTTCATTTTACCCCTCCTCACCATGTACTACCTATAGTACAATTTTAACTCCTTTTAGTACTATTGTCAATACAATATTTACTGCATACAGTACTATAATCACTAAATATTAGACATGTATTCTTAAGCATGCTAAAATTTATGTGGGGGTGTACTAATGATCAAAATTCATTTATCTAGAATTCTGGGCGAAAAACGGCTTAATATGTCTGCACTGGCAGAATCAACGGGGTTATCTCGTAACACTATTTTTTTACTATACCATGAAAAAACAGAACGTATGGATTTTAAGACTCTAGAAAAACTCTGCAATGCCCTAAACTGCCAGCCCGGAGATCTGCTAGAGTACATTCCAAATCAAGGTAATGAAAAATAAAGAAGCAACATTAGATATTCCCTTAGGTTGCTTCTCCTTTAAGCTTAAACAGCGTAACCAAAAACCGTCTGGCGAATGGCTAGACGGTTTTCATATTACCAATTATAAAGAACTCAACTATATCATTACTCATTCTTTTATTACTACTAAAAACATATACTGTCTGTATCTAATCCCGAAAAGGATCTAACCCAACAATAATACTTCTCTATAACCCAGTTTTGCCCTTTTTACCAATTCCATTAAATTGTCTTTTGATACAAAAAAGCCTTCTAGCAAATCACAACTAGAAGGCTTAATTTACTGGAACGAGTAATGAGATTAGAAGTCGCGCCCCGGCAGATATGAGGCATTTAGGCCTATATTGCACTTTACAACAACTATCCATAATCCTGCCGGGTATCCACAACCGCATCCACATACACGAAGGTTTCCTTGATTTGATAAACTAAGAGATATCTCTTTTCAAGCAGAAGCTTTCGATATTTTCCCGCTATAATCAGCGGATCAGCCAGTCCTGGGTTTCTTTCCGGAAACTGTTCCAGTGATTTGGCTGTCTCCCGAAAGAATTCAATAAGCCGCAAGGCTGCCGCCTCATTAACCTGTGCCAGAAACCGGGCGTGCGCTACTAGCCTTTGTGTAGCTTCCCCGGAGATGATGACGGTATAACTTCTATTTTCGTTGTCCATCCAGTACCTCACGGACAGCAGCTTTCATCATGGTTTCTACCTCATCTATGGAATGTCCAGACTTTCCCTGTAGCCGACTCTCTTCTGCCGCAAGTAAATTTTCCCGCAACCTCAGCATACTTTCTCTTCTCGCATAGGTTGCCATATCCATAACTACAAGATCACCCTCACCGTTTTTTGTCAGATAAACAGGCTCTCCCGTGCGCTTGCACAACTCGGATATAGCATTATAGTTCTTACGGATCGCCGCAGACGGCTTTATATTCATTATGCAACAGCCCCCATATAGCATAAATTTATTCTTATTGTATGCTTATATTACTACCTATAATCAAATTTGTCTATAGAATAATCTTATATATCACCAAGCGAGGCACAATAATTGGAAACATCCCTTCGCCTTTGTAAGTACCAGCCAGACGTAAAGAAGCTTCTGATAAAACATCGGAAGCTTCTTTACGTCTGGCTATATATCGCTCACTCCTCCGCCAGCAATTCGTTCAATTTAGCCAACTGGTTAATATGGATGGTACGGTTATGAAAAGATATGTATCGGGCCGTTTCCAGCCGCCTCAGCTCGCGTGACAGGGACGTGCGGGAGACATTAAGATGCTCGGCCCAGGCTTTTTTTGAAAATGGCAGAGTGATAACCATTGACTGCCGGGCCTGACTTTCCCTGATGAGAAAGTGTGCAATTTTGCTCCGGATGGAGGATAAGGAAAGGACTTCAATTTTTTGATTCAGAGCCATCATACGGTTGGAGACCGAGCATAAAAAATTGAGCATGATCGTTTGGTCAAGGGAAAATAGCCGCAGCAGTTCCTGTTTATGCAGCAAAAAGATTTTGCTGGCTTTGCAGGCAAACAGGGTTCCGGGGTAATACCGGGTGCCGCTGAACATGGCGGCATCGGCCAGGAGGTCAAACGGGCCGCGGGTCGTCACAGTAACGACTTTCCCCGAAAGAAAATCCTTTTTGACATCCACGCACCCTTCGACAATGATGCCCAGCGTATCGGCCGTTTGGTTAATAGAAAAAATAATTTCATTTTCCCGGTACTCCCGTACCCGGTAGCTGATCTTTGTTAAGAGTCCTGCGATTTCAGCAAGCGCCTTGTTTCGGAATAATGCGGATTGTTGCAGGGCATGCAGCAATGTATCCATGGTTTCTCCCTAAAAAAATAAAAAGTGTATCCCCAGATACTGTATTTACTTTTATGGTATAGTATAATTTTGAAAAAATCAATTGATAATAAAATTCATTATCAAAAAATTTTTTCTTATTGACCAAAAGGAGGATTTATGGATATAAGAAAGCTGAGCCGGACGGCACTATTGCTGGCACTTGTAATCGTATTCCAATCACTGCGTCTCTATCTGCCCATACCGGTCTTTGTATCCGTCTATATGATCGGCAGCCTGGTTAATGCCTGCCTGCTGCTAGCCGCGGCGACTCTCGGCCCAAAGCCCGCATGGATACTGGCCGCCGCTGCGCCGGTAGTAGCCTATCTGCAGCAGGTTCTGCCGCTGCCTCTGCTTATCCTGCCGGTTGCCGCCGCCAACCTGGCCTATATTGGTGGTTACCTGCTGTTTGCCGCCCGGAATGGCCTGCTGGCCGTAAGTGCGGCAACAACGGCTAAGTTTATTATCCTGTATTTGACGGTTACCATCCTCATCCAATACCTTGGCATCACCGGAAAGCCGGCTGCTGTGCTGACCCTGCTGCTGGGCTGGCCGCAATGGATAACCGGCTTTGGCGGGGGGGTGATTTTCTTTGCGGTATGCAAACGACTCTTCCGTCCCATCCCGCACTGACCGGGAAACCGGCTGCACAGCAGCCTGCGTGGATTGCCGTGCCTGCCTGCCACAGCGTCCGGCAGTTGCCATTGATTATGAGGATGACACCGAACGGTTTATGCAGGATGTGCGCAGCGGAATACCCATCGCCCTGCTGGCGGCGCCGGTAGCGGTGAGCAGCTTTGCCGATTACCGGCAGGTATTCGGCTATTTATACAACCTGGGTGTAAGGTCTTTTCACAATGTATTACTCAGGGCGGATATAACCATCTGGGCATACCTTGAGTTATTGCGCTGTAACGATCACGCCGCCTTTCTCTCCTCTCCCTGTGCGGCAGTGACCGAATATATCCGGCGCCACAGGCCCGGACTTCAGCCGTATCTCATGCCGGTATACAGCCCGCTGCTCTGTACCGTCATCTACCTGCGCAAGTACTGTAGCCTCACTGACCGTATCGCTTTTTTATCGCCCTGCGTCGCCAAGTGCAAAGAAATCAAAACGCTGGATATCCAGGGCTACAACATAACTATTAACAAGCTGCAGCAATATCTGGCCCGACACCAAATCGATTTGTCCAGCTACAAACCGGTAGATTTTAATGACCGGCCGGAAGGGACAGGCCTTACACTGGGTGTTTATGGCGGAATCAGCGAAAGCATTGCCGCCCATTTGCCTGACCGGCAATTCGTCAAAATAGGCGGCCCGGGCAAAGTATACCGCTGGCTGGATGAATATGAGCAAATTGCCCGTGCGGATGGACCGCTGCCTCATCTGGCGGAGCTGTATAACTGCCATGCCGGCTGTGAAGGCGGCACCGGCATCAGCATCATGCAAAAAAAAGGGCTGGCACCGGTTGACGCCAAATGGTCCGAGCTTGGGCCTGCTGCGGCAAAGAACAGCCGTCTTGCCACAGCAAACCTGTTCAAATCCTTTAATCAAACTCTACATTTGACGGATTTTATGCCCTGATTGGCAGGATGGCTACCGGCTATACAAGCGGCTTTGAAAGGAGGTGGGAATGACGTGCTTTGTGTCAAAGACCACGATAGTTTGCTATACATAACCTATGAGGATATTATCAAATACCACGGACGGACCTTTATTGCCGGCGCGGCCATGGCCTATAAGCTGCTGGAGCTGGTAACGGCCGTGCTGGGCGGCGGTGTACTGGCGCGGGACAAGTTCCGGATCGTACTTGCGGTCCAGGGGCCGGGAATTATCGATGCTGTAGAGATGGCCACACGGGCCAAAACCCTGAGGACCTTGTCGGTCGACCAGCAAATTGCCCGTGAGAAGGATGCACCGGCGGCGGCAGACGGCCGGAACGGAAAATACTATTTTAAAGTGACCTACGAGGGCCGAAGGATGTCTGTATGGCTGCGGTACGGCTTCGTTCCACAGGAGTTTTTGGATTTGGCTGCCAAAACCCATGACGGAACGATTACTGCAGCGGAACTGGTCCGCCTGCAGCAGCTAAAAGAAGAAATCGCGGCCGTGGTTGTCTCTCGGCAAGCACAAGAGCTGTTTCACTATACTCTTTCGTAGACAGTCTCATAAAAAACGCTCACGGGCATAAGCATTATATTTTTTTGTGATTATGGGGGGAACTGTGGATGAAAAAAAAGAAGAAAACGCTGATGACGGTTGCGGCCTTGCTGCTGATTTCGGCAACCGGTTATGCAGAGGACATACCGGATGAGAACTTTACGCTGGACGAGGTTGTCGTTACAGCCACCCGAACGGCCAAAAACGCCAAAGATGTACCGTCGGCGGTCCAGGTGATTACCAGGCAAACCATCGAAGAACAGGGAGCACAGACGTTGGCCGACGTGCTGCGCTATGCTACCGGCATTCAGTTGACGCGCAGCAGCACCTCACCCGGGCGCGCCGCCGTCTCCATCCGCGGCTTTGACTCCCGCTTTTCCATGATTTTAATTGACGGTAAACGGCTGTCGTCCGAAATCGACCAGAACTATGAACTGGACCGTATTCCGCTGGAAAACATTGAGCGCGTCGAAATTGTCCGGGGCCCGGTCAGTTCACTGTATGGCACGGAAGCGCTTGGCGGTGTCATCAACATCATTACAAAAACATCCAAAACACAATCATTAACGCTCGATGTTGGCAGTGGGTTATATACTAACGGCCAAAACGGCAAAGACCGCTACAGCTTTGCCTACGATTCCGGCGAAGTGGGCAAATTCTCCATACGGTTGTCCGGATCACAAGTGGAAAACGACGCCTTGTTTAAAAGCAGCGGACTGACCTTTGAACCGTACGGCACGAGAAAAAATATCAATGCTACCGTCGACTACCGGCTTTCCGGCAGCGAGACACTTAGTTTCTCCAAGGGTTATACCGAAGAAGCAACCTACGAATATGTAAAGCCGGCGGCTATAACCATCAAGTCCCGGGATTATATTGAACGGGATGAAAATGCCCTGTCGTACACTAAAAAAGAAGAAGACAGCGAGCTGTTTCTGCGCTTTTACCGCTCTGTCATGGACAAAAGCCTCGACCAATATAATGTTTCCACCCAGGCGCTGGCCAACTGGGTACGGGCAAAACGTACCGTCAATGTGTATGAAGGCCGTTTTACCCAAACGCTGAATCCGCAACACCGCCTGACTTTTGGCGCCGAATACCGTCCGGAAACCTTCCGGGGCACTGCGGTGGATACCAAGGAAGGTTATTTTACCGTTGTCCATCCCAGCGGCCAAACCAAGACCGGCTCGACCGCCCATCTCAACTATTCGGCAGCTTACCTGCAGGACGAATGGAACGTGAATGATAAGCTGCTGGCGGTAATGTCGCTGCGCTATGACGACAGCAACAAATTTGAAAGCAATCTCAGCCCTAAACTGGGCCTTACCTATAAACTAACCGACACTACGCGTCTGAAAATGAATGTAGCCCAGGGATTCCGCAACCCGACACCCAATCAGCTTTACCAGCAAGCGGCTACGCAGCAGGGAAATCCGAATCTGAAATCGGAAACATCCCATTCGTATGATATTTCCATCGAAAAGGACTGGGATAAAAGATCGGGCAAGCTGACCTTCTTTAACAATGATGTCTCCGACATGATCGATCTGGTGACAATCTCCGGAACCAACAAGCAGTACCAAAATATAAGTAAAGCTTCGATAAAAGGGGTGGAAGCCGAATATACTCAGGCGTTGTCCGACCGGCTGTCCTGGACAAACAGCTATACCTATCTGGACGCCGTCAACAGCGTTACCAACGAGCGGCTGCAAAACCGGGCACGGCACGTGTTGACATCCGGGCTGTCCTATCATAATCCGCAAGGCTTTACAGCCAGCCTGCAGACCCAGACCTTCGGCAGCTATCTCGCTTCACCCGGAGGCGTTAAATCCTACTCCGTCTGGAATGTGGCTATGTCCCAGAAGCTCTCCGACCATCATAAACTACGGATCGGTATTGATAATATCTTTAATAAGACAGATGAGGATATACCGTTGCTCGGTACTTATGTCCACGGCAGTATCCAGTATTCTTTCTAGGTTGAAAAGGCCCAAGGCCATAAATCAAAAATACACAGGTATAGTCCGTTCTCATATGCAGATGAGAAAATCCCTACTTGTAAAGCAAGCCTTTCGGAGACTGCGGTGGGCTTGCTTTACATTTGTTTATTATCCTTGAAAGGCTCATAGAGAAAACATGGTTCTACAGCCTCGTGAACAAGATTATGATTTTACCCATGTTCTCTACCTCAGCCGTTTCATCACTCTGCACGGATTGCCGGCCGCAATACAATCGGCGGGTATGTCCCTCGTCACTACACTGCCGGCCCCGATTACGCTATTTTTTCCGATAGTCACTCCGGGCAGAATGATTGCGCCTCCCCCTATCCAGACATTATCCTTAATGGCAACCGGCAACGCATAAGTACGAAAAAACGCATGCCCGGATTTTTCTTCCCAATTCTCCACTAAACGTTCCTGCACAGCAACCGGATGCGTCGCTGTATAGATTTGTACGTTAGAGGCGATTAAAACATTTATTGCCGATTTCTATCTTATTGCAATCGACAAACGTACAATTTATATTGATAATTCCGTTATCGCCAATAAAAATATTCTTGCCATAATCACAATAAAACGGAGTGTCTATCTTTACATTCGAACCAATATGGCCGAGCAATTCGTTCAGAATGCTCTGCTTTTCTTCCGAACTATTGCTAACATTATATTGCCGCGTAAGGATTCTGGCCCTTTTGATCATATCTGTCAGTTCCCGGTCTATACAGTTAAAGATATTGCCTGCCAAACATGTTTCTAATTCGCTCATATAGCATCCGCTCCTTACTATTGCTATTTTCTACTTTTAAGAATAATATTATAAACAATAGAAATCTACGCTAATATCGTCATATTTCATAACAATATTAGCATCCGGAGGTTTTATGGGCTTTAAAACACTAACCATTGGCAAAAATCAATTAGAAAATCGGGACTATGCCAGAAACGATAGTTTTCCTTTTCGAATCGGCTATGAAGAAATCACGGAGTATATAGGCTCTGCTTTTGGCTGTCATTGGCACCCGGAGCTTGAATTTACTTATATCCTTAGCGGGTCCATGAACTATCAGGCAAACAACAGCCAGTATGTCCTTAAAAAAGGCGATGCTCTATTTGTCAATCAGAACTGCCTGCATTCCGGCAGGGAATATCCTCATTTTAAATGCAGCTATTTTGCAATCACCTTTCATCCGGCTTTACTGGCCGGTCCAAGAAACAGCATCCTGGAAAATAGCCTGGCCGGGATAGTTAACAACAATCAGCTGTCTTCTGCATACTTTGATGTCCAAGACCATACGAGCAAGCCGGTTACTTCCGTATTATTAGAACTGGAAAAAATCAATAAAGAAAAATCTGTTGGCTATGAACTATTGATTGAAAGCAAATTATTCGAATTATGGTTCTATCTGTTCCAAACTGTTCATGTCCAGCTATTGAGCGAACCTAAACAGCCGCACAAAAATATTAAACAGATAAAATCCGCACTGGATTTTATCCATACCCACTATCAGGAAAATATGAGTTTAGAAGACATTGCCCTATCCTGTAACCTCAGTAAAAGTTCTTGCTGCCGCTTATTCAAAAAAATTGTGCACCAGACACCGTTTGACTACCTGCTGTATTATCGCATCCAAAAAAGCATTCCCTATCTAATGAATGAAGGAATGAATATTACTGAAGCAGCCGCTTTAGTTGGATTTTCCAGCAGCAGTTACTACTCTGAAATATTCAAGAGATATATGCATTATTCTCCCACTTCATATAGACAGATGAAGAAAACTCAATATCAAAAATTTTAATAAAAAAAAGCCCCTGCCCTAGCCTAAGCCAAGATAGGAGCAAACCCCAAAATTATTGAATTGTTTGCCCTTGGATTTGCTTCCACAAATCACCATCCGTATTAATAATATCCTTCAATTCAGAGTAAGGTATATTATATCCACTTATTTCACCTGTTTGAAGAACCGGTAGCGAATAAACTAATACAGAGTCCTTAAGTAAAATAAACGATCCGCTTTCTTTATTCCAGGTGTTGGCAAAATCTTTATACGTCCACTGGCTTGGCTGATCTGTATTTGTATATCTATATTTGCTATCATTAGTAAAACAGATTTTCTTTATTTTATTTGTAAAGTCGCTATTTGGTTTGAAAAGATCTTCCAGTTTATATATTTTCCCAGTCGTCAGATCAATATGTATACCTTTATCAATTTTACTTGGTGGAGCCTCTTTTGATGCCGAGCTCAAGCCTTTAAAGTGGATACCTAATATATTCTCGTTATAAAAAGTCACTTCAAAATTGCCCTGTAGAGAAGTATTCGGTGGAATTGTTGGTATTATTGCTGTCTTTAGATTGTTGTTGATTGTATCTTGAAGCACTGGATCTTTTATTCCTTCTACTTGAGGAATAAAGGCTTCGCTATTGTTTTCTAAATATTTTACTTTAAGAAATTTTAAACGCCCCTGTGGATCTTCTTGTGATTCTTGTGTATCAGCTGATTTTTGTGTTGCCGATGGTTCTTGTGCTGGTACTTCGTTACTTGCATAAGCACTTACTACACTAAAACTAGCTGCAAAAAACGCAACCCAGAACAACTTTTTCAGTCTTACCATAAAATTCCTCCCAGATTTTGTTAATGATAAGTCTTTCGGGGTCATTTTATATTCCATTTGTGACAAAAATGTGACAAGCCAATTATTATATTAACAAAAAAAGCCTTGCCAGATCAGCCGACAGGGCAAACTAAGGTCGATCCTGGCACAACTAGACAGCCGTCACTATTGATGTCGATAGCATCAACGTATAACCGATTATAGGCTCCATTAGTACCTATTCTATTTTTACATTATGATCTTCATTTCGGAAAACTCAAGGATGATTGCTGATAAATATGCTATTTATAAAGCAAAAGACGTCTATTAATTTAAACGGTCTTTCTTACTGCACACCCCATTGTACACCAAGGCAAAAGAAAAAGGCCTTTCGGCCTTGATTTTACTGGAGCGGGCGACGAGATTCGAACTCGCGACCCACGGCTTGGGAAGCCGGTACTCTACCACTGAGCTACGCCCGCACAACTAAAACACTTATAATACCTAGATAAATACTGGTTTTATCGCTAATTTCAGAATGAATCACTTTTACCGAAGCCGGTACTCTAATCACATGCATGATTATAGCATACATAACTAATCCATTGCAAGCCGTAGGTTCGTAGCTTTTGAAAAGCAAAAAGCTACATCGTCCAGCATTTCTATCGAAAAGCTAGACCGCGATTTCGAATCTCGTCGCCCGCTCCAGTAAAATTGGAATTATTTATTCTATCTGCAAAATAAGGAATATACTTACAGAATATGATAAAATGAAACTAGTTATTAGAAACTATCTTTTTCAACTAGTTTTGATAAATGAGGGTGATTTTCGTGAGTGACTATAATAAACGCTCTAAAAAATTAACGAAAAACAAAAGAGCATCTCAAAATTATACGCCAATAGTAATAAAAGGAGAATGGATTGAGACTATACAAAAAATTGCGATAGGTTTTCAGGTTTTAAGACAAAATGTACAGCGAATAGTGGAACAAATAGGCCAATCATTATCACAAATAATTACTCCTGAATTAATTGAGTTTTTAATGATATATATTATAGTTTCTTTTGCCTGTATAGAATCATTGATCTTCCTGTCAATGGAAAAACTAGAAACCCTGCAAATTGGATAAATAATAATATTCATTCAATAAAGGATAAATTTAACTCTCGCGTGTCAGACTTTGTTACTGATAAAGAAAATTTTGGACGTTTTATTCAAGACCAGTGCAAAAATGCTTTGTCACATATCCATCGAACTGATCCTAATAAAACATCAATTTTGCCATTCCGGGCAGGTGATTTTGAGAAAATATTGTATGCGAAAGCTATAATGTTAGAGTTAGCATATAAATTTATAAAAGAAGAAATCGGAATCCCTGAAGATAAACCAATAAATACTTATCTGATTGAATAAGTTCACAGATTGAGGGAACTTTCCATTGGTATTTGATATTTTACGCCCTGTAAAACTGCTGCCAACGCAGATATTACATAGGTTAATCAGCATTTTGCTTAAACACCTATATTTAACCCCTTATCATTATTATAGAAAAATACATTTTACGGTATTTTAGTGCGTAAATTGAGTGAGCGTAATACCGGCCTGTATAGCCCATATAAAAGCCCGTTTTGGAATGCCAAACATGCCCCTCCAGCCATATAAAAAAGACAGGTTATGCACCTGTCTATAAGTTTAAGTTGACATATATGTCATCTAGCTGATCTTTTGTTATACCTATATACGCAAGTGTAACACTAGGGGCAGAGTGGTTTAATAACTTCTGAATTTTAGTAATATCATACCCCGCTTTATATGCCCAATAACCAAATGTCTTTCTAAGTGTGTGAGTACCAATAGAAATATCATTCTTTTTATTTATTACTCCAACTTCTCTAGCCGCCTTATTCAGTATGTCATATGCCTGCTGCCTACTAATTGCACCAGTACCTTTACTACCCTTCCCCTTGCGACTAGCAAATAGTATACCTTCCGTCTGATCTATGGATTTTAAGTATTCGGCTATTGCTTTCTTACAGGTATCCGACAAAGGAAAGTCTTTAGTCTTCCCTGTCTTCTGCTCTCTAAGGCTAATTCGGTCTTTGCCCTTAACATCTTCAATGGTTAGTTTCAGCAAGTCACTAATTCGCAAACCACTGTTAATTCCTAACGTAAATAATAGCCAATCCCTTAAATTCTGTTCTTTAAGATACCTTTTCATATTTTCCAGTTGCTTTTTATCGCGTATAGGTTCAACATATTCCATGATTACACCCTCTTTATATCTGTCTCTTTATCTACAATTATACAATATGTCATATTCATACGCAATAGCTAATCAGATAAAATATGGAAATTCACTATAAACCCTTATTATTTCTAAGTTCTAAGGCTTTGATTCAATCTTACATAAATACATTGTGTCAGATTCGAGGAAGGGCATTTTTCGTATCCCCATGTAACACCCCCTAAAATTATTGTAAACATAAATAAAATAAGGGCTTACAGCTATTCTCATATAAACCCATGCTGTAACACCCTTTAAAAACACCTATGAACCCTTATAATATATAGCTTAATAGATATTTATGCTGTAACACCAACTGTAACGCTTTATAACACCATTTGTAACGGATTATAACATGGTCTGTAACAGTACATTTTTCACCTATACAAGAGCCTTTTAAAGTATGTATTTACTGGCCTTGTAGATATTTTAGGCTTAAAACATATATTTCATATACCTTAAAATACTTGTGAATCCTTATTTTACATAGGCTTGTAAGGGTTTTACTCATAATACCTTATTTATCACTCATTTTCACCTTCAAATATAGGTAAATGCTAAGATTATCGGCAATAATTACACATTATATGTGTATATACACTAATGGTACGGCAATATGTGTGTCGCATTACGTTTCTAGTTATATTTACAGCTAATATACCTGTTTTACCCCTATTTTTAATTTACAAAACAATTGTTTTTCAATATAACTTTGCTTGTCTATATGTTTGTATAGGGTAAAGATATTATCAGCAAAACAATTTAATTTATTATGTTTTTACTTATGCCCGAATTTTTCTTCCAATATAATTAACAATCTTTCATAGACATATCTATGTAAGTTATCAATCGCTTGTTCTGAAGGTTGATTAGTGAATCTTATAATACAGTTAGGTTCTTTTCTAACCTTCTTTTTCTTTTCTTTCAAATCTCTAATCCTCCTTATCAAGTATAAACTGCCTTAATCAAGGCATATCAGGGTATAAATGATTTATGACCGACCAGGAAGTAATTATTATCCTCCAGTATCAATGAATAATCACGATATCAAGAAGTGATTATGAATCATCAATAAAAAATTATTATTATTGCCCGGCGAAGCTTTAGCAAAGCTGGGTATATTATCTTTTAAATATAATATGCCAAAACATTCCATTATCATTCATGTTTTGCCAGGCTACGCCTGATTAAAATCTTTTCTTTATCAGTAAATAATAAAATCATTTATTGCTGACATGGAACGTTTTTATCCAGGTCAGCTAGTCTGAATAATATTGTGCGATAGCAAAAAGATTATGAAGACTACTATGTCTTTTAAAAGATTTATGCTACGCTGTTATCACAGCTTGCACACTGTTCCGCTGCGCTACACAGTGTATTAATATATCAATATTCTTGGGTTAAACGAACCAATGATTTAATGGTGAAGTTTAAGCCTTTAGAATATTCCATTACTGATTGTCAATGAAGTAATGGCGTACTCCTAATTAACTTATGTTTCATTAGACCGATAGGGATAAATGAATCTTAGTTAATTCTATTTATGAATGCTGCGAAGAATTGAGCAGTATGAATAAATAGTTATTATATACTAAATAATTAATACATATATAGGCTTAAATTATATATATATCTCTCTAATACCGACATGCCTTGAAGCCTTATAAATCAAGCACTTTTTAAGACGTTTAATGAGTTAAATTCATTAACATATTTTTATCAATTGATAAAATGTACACTACCAATAGACTGTTGGCGATACATTACAGTTTAGATACTATAATCTAATTGCATATCATTATCTAAATACTGGATTAGTAATTCCCTCATACGCTGACTAGGTATATATAACTCTATTGGTTTTCCTTCTCTAATGGCAGACCGCCATAGGAATTGTAACATCTCTGATAACGCCCACATATCTTCATCTACTTTTATGTTATGTAATTCGAAATAGTTATTTTTAAGGGAAGTCCTCATAAACCTGTTTACGCAATAAGCAATACATGTTCTGTCTTTATATTTGTTGGTTGCTCTTGCGTTACATTCGATAAATCCCCTTGCATAGCCGTTAGGCTTTATTTTATGCTCAAACTCCTTAAAGGTAGTCCACATTGTATTATTACTTTGCTGTTGAGTGATATTATGGAAATAATTGTATACATTGTTTTTCAGTGTGTTTATTTTGGGTTTGTTATTCTTGAACCAGCCTTTAGATAACGGATTGCCACTCTTTGAGTTTTTGCCTATGTCATTTAATTTACCTTCATATATGTTAATCAGCGGTTTTAGATTATTACTAACTTTTCCATCATGTTTGATTAATTTATATCCTGTTGCATTATCTCCTGTTACCGTATAGTACTCATACTGTATATTGTGTAAATCAAAATAATATCTCTGTATTTGCGCTGGAAATAAATAAGTCATTATATATACTTCTTCAAACTTTTGAAAGAATTTTACCGGAAACAACCATAAGAAAAATGTATCATTAAACACCATTAAATTACCAGATTGAGCATATTGCTTTATATCACTATACCTACTACCACTATTTGGGTATGTTTCATCTGTCCATATGACACAGCTATCCTTTACTTTAGCGTACCTGGCCAGGATACAGTCAACATCTGCTTTTGATAATTTAATATCAAGTACAACGTCAAAGACTTCATCCATAATTAGTATGTAGTCATTAGCTTCTAACAATGATTCTACTTCCTCATCTGCTCTTTTAAAACATTCGTGTGTAGCAACAATATTATGACCTTTTTCTAACATAAGTTTGAAATCATTTACCTTGTGGCCTTCTCTTGCAAACTTAAATTTTAACTGTGGGCAATCAGGAATTATCCTGTCTTTAATCTCGTCATTATATGGTGTTATGTACATAAACCTTTTGTCTGAATTTTTATTCATATATTGAATTGCCCAATTAGTTTTACCGCTGCCCATAATTGAATCTACTACTTTAATCAATAAACATCATTCTCCTTTATGACTACATTTTTCTTCCAATATAATTAACAATCTTTCATAGACATATCTATAAAAATTATTAAGTGCTTGCTCCGAAGGTTGATTCATTTCAATAATATTGACTTTCAGTGACGTTTTCTTTCTTTTTTTCGTTTGCATAGTCTACCTCCATATATTAATAACTTGAGTTGTAAAACTATTGTTTAATATATTGTTTTTCAAGATAACTTAATATACTAAGGGTAACTATAAGGGTACTAAATTTAGATATCAAAAACATTTATTTACTAAATAAAATATACTCTTCTTTTGCATCTTCTATTGTATATTCTGACTCATCGGTTATCTTTTTGCGGATAGAAGGAGGTAGTTCTTGAATAATAGTAATGGTTTGATCTACCTGTTTTCTATTTAAATCATTATCAATAGCATATGTTACTACTTTAGTTTGTTCTTCTGGTGTATCAAGTTTATTGATAGATCGTATTGTATCTGCACCTATATTGCCCTCTTTAATTTCTTCTTTGATTTCTGTGGGATAGCCGTGGAGTTTGAGAAGGTCAGAAATATAACCAATACTTAACCCAAGCTTTTCCGATGCGACTCTAACGGTAATTGTTCGGTCACCGAACATCATCTCATGTAGCTTTTCGGCTTTCTCTACTTCCGTCAGGTCGCTTCTCTGTAGATTCTCACTTAACATATACCAATCATCATCTTTTGTAATAACTATTTCTCCTGAATCATTTCTAACCGTATTTTCTTCTGCCAATTCACGTACTTTATCTTTATTATTATCAATAAATTGTTTAAATGGAGTTTTTCCGATGTTGGTAGTATCTTGAGTGTAAATAGTACCATTGCGTTTTACCTTACGCTGTTGCGGCTGCTCGTATCTTCCACTTTGTTGATGATGTGTTTCCTCTAATTCCTTACGCAACCTACCTACAGTCATATCACTTACACAGCACTGTTCGGCTATTTTGACATTACTCCACTTACTCCATTCTTCATCCTGTAACAACATCATTACAGCCTTACGTTTGTCAGCGTTTGTTCTTCGTAATCCATGAGAAGCATTGGCACCAACATTACCGCACGACTCTTCTAGCCCATTCCTCAAGTTTTCCCTTATGAATCCTCCATGATTTCCCAAACTTATGAGCCGGAAAACCTCGATCCCAAACAAGTTCATAAACTCTAGTTTTCGGCAATTGAAGTATCTCTGCAGTCTCATCTACAGTTAAAAATATTTTCTCCTTGTTTTCTGTTTTGTCCATTGTTTTATATCCTCCAGATTTTTATTGAGGCGGCAACTACGCCGCCCCTTAATTTATGCAATGCTGTCCATAATCTTTATAACTTGTTTACCTGATAACTTTTTTTGTTCTATCAACGCATTGGCTACTGCAATAGTCTGCTGTTGTATTTTAGTATCCCTATCAGTTTTATACAAATAATTATCTATGCTTTTACATTTCCCTAGCATACTTTCTTCAGATAAAATAGACACACAATCAATATTGTTACCTAATATTGCCGCCATTACTGCATGGCCTGCTTCATGAATTGCTACTATATATTCTTGTGATACTTTTTCTCTCATCTACATCCCCCTAACAATTTCACTCAGATTAAATAATCTTACTTTTCCTTCTCCTTGTCGTTCAATCTCTGCTTTACTTTGTTTTGCTTCGTTAATATTTTTAGCTATATAGCTAAATTTAACTTCTCCACTCTCGTCATGTGCCAATATTAATATCATTTCTTGTACCACCTATATACTCAGTACAAGTTTGCTATTAGCCATTGTAATATGTAACGTCTTTCCTAAATCATCACTATTAGACCTAATCAAATTGTATTTGCAGTAATACTTCTTCTCTAATTCTTTAATTTCACGCTTAAATTCATCTAAGTACTGTTGATTTACTCTATATGTACCACCATCCCAAAAGTATTTTATTGGTTGCTCACTATCAAACGTTTTATAATATATATCTTTTGTTTCTATTACTATTGCCTTAATTACATTCCAATCATCGTCTTCTACTAGGTATAATCCATCAATTTCTGGTTCTTCAATATCTTCCATCCTTGCTAATGCATCAATGATTTTACTTTCTGTCTGACTTAAGTATTGTATGAACCTATCTTTCATATCTTTATTCACAATGTAGATATCATCAATATGTTTAAACAATAGATTATTATTAAAACGATTGAATCTCTTGAGTATCACATTTCTACCTTTTATGTTCTCAACTTTAATTAATCCAGTAACATTATTGTTTTCTAATTCATTATTTATTTTCATTGCGCTTTTACTCATTTCAACCACTCTCCTATTATCAATTATTTATTATACGAACTTATACATATACTATTGATTTACGGTTATACTAATGCTACAATGTATATGTAATAATTATAAAAGGGCATAATGGTAGCGTTGTATTTATCTTAGTTTTAAAATTAAGATATACTATCGTTATGAGCGAACTAATTATCCTCACACAAACGGCAATTTGTGTGAAAATGGATTTGGTATACTTGTCCTTTTAAAAAATGGGAATACTTAAGAAGCAACCTGTGTAAAAGGTTGTTTTTTTCTTTTTATATAGAATTTATGCCTCGTTCCCCTACACCTCCCTTTAGTTTATTAATGGCAGATTAGGCCATATAATAGATCCTTACCACCTCCTTCATGTGCTAAATTATACCACAAAAAACAGCTAACAAACGTAATGTATTAACTTTTGTCTTTCAAATATTGTATATAAGCGTTTAAGATGTAAGATTTTGATTCTATTTTTTCAAGCCATTCTATGATTTCTTTAGGATGATGGTTTAAAGATGGTTCTTCTTCTAATAATTCCATTTTGTCTACGCCGAGCTTCAATGCTATTTTTTCGATACCTTCAATAGATATGTCTGGCTTATTCTTTTCATATCTAGCATAAGAAGCCTGAGTTACTTCTAGTACTTTTGCCATTTCTTCTTGAGTAATATCTTTACTCATTCTGATACTGCGTATTTTATCCCATACATTCATAATATCCACCTTCCAAATTCATAATATCACCACATACATCTTCCGTCAATAATAAATTCATAAATTATTCCTTATTTGTATAATTTATTCCTGAAACAAGAAAAAAATGCCGCAAGCATCCATCTAGTGAAACAAAAGTTTCGCGTCGACGTAAATCTTTCGATTTACTAGAAGGACACCTGCGGCACACTTTATTTATATTAATGTTTCCAGCCAATTTCCCTAAAAAGGTCTAATGATATTACAGCTATAGTCGGTACTAAAGTACCTAAAAGCAGTATTGATGTAAAAGTATTATGATATAAATCTCTTAGTCCAATAACAGCCAAGGATAATAGAATTAAACCAAAAATAGTTTGTTTTCTCATTTATTCCCATCCTTTCTTAAGTAAACTCTCTTGGAGACTTCCCGATTAAAAGCCCTAAAGATAATCTCTAGTAATGCTTCATAGGCTTCGGGGTCTTCTTCCTGTACATTCTCGCTAACATTCACAGCATCAACCTTTGATAATAATTCAATAGCTTCTTTATATTCAGTAATCAAATGAGAATAAGCCTTATACGTCTTCCCGTTTCTTCCGGTTACTGTTGTGCCTACTTCTAATTTATCAATCATATGTTCATCATCCTCCAAAATACCATCATTTTTAGCCGACCGAATAAGCATTTTCAATAATAATTGCGTTTCTTTTGCCTGTTCTGGCTTCATTACTTTCATTTCAGCCTGTTTCTGTTCCATCAGATTACATAGATTATTTTGCATTGTTATTTTTTCCTTGAACGAAATATCGTTCCTGCATGGTTCAACATACTCATACTGTTTATTTAATCCTAGATACCAAACCAAAGCTTGTTTTGTCATCACTAAATCAAAATTAGATATATCTGCACAAAAATAAGGAAGCAGTTTTGCAACTGCTTCCTGTCCTTCTTCTGTTGTACATTCTATTTGTTTACCTGTATTAATATTTAAGGAATAACAAGCTTTATTAACATCTTCTATAACATCCAGTATATCCTTGACTTTCATTGGATTTACTATATGCTCTTTACCCGTTCTATCAATCAGTTTCATTCTAACAACTCCTCTTTATCTATATCCCCTATTGGAATTTTTACCCATAATATTATTTAATGCTGATGGATTTCTAGCTATTGCTTCAAGTATTTGTTGGTCACTCATTTGTGTACTAAGTACTACAACATTACCATTGCCGCTCTGTGCCATCTGAGATAGCATTTGGTTTTGTTGCAGCATTAATTTGTTAGCCGTTTGTAACTCTGCTATATGAGCATTATTCTGTTGTGTTTGAACATTAATAATTGGTCGTTCTGCTAAAGATGGGTTCTTTAGGTTTGGCTCTACGCCAAAATTTGCAGTTACTCCTAATTCTTTTGCTGCATAATTTAGTAGATTTACAGAATTGCCCGTATTCTTTTCAATCGGAATAGCAACCTCTTTGCCGTCTTCTCCGAAAATAGCTGGTTGATTCGAAACGCCACCATTAGCAAATCCAAAACCAAAACTAGAATCTAACGTTGTTCCGTTTGACAAATTCCAGGCACTACTTGACGATTTACCACCAAATAAACCGAATATCTGTGATAATAGCGAAGGTGAGTTATTTTGAATCTTAAATAGTGCCTTTAGTGCATCATCAGCTAATCCTTGCCAAAGGTTATTCCAAATACTCTTCCATGAGTTACCCTGTACTATAAGCTGTGATGTAATACCATAAAGCCCTTCAGCAACCTTATCATGTAAGGTATTACCCAATTTTTCTACCTCAGTTGTTAGGGAATCAACTGCTTGCTGTTGTTTTTTATACTGTTCGCTATCATCGCCAAATTGTTCCTTGATTCGGTTCAATTCCTTTTGAGCTAACGTCAGTCTTTTTACTGCAGCTGCTAATTGTATGGGGAATTTATCAATATCATTGGCTTTATACCCTAGCCCTGCAATAGCATGTGATTCATCATAATCAATGGTTTTCATATCAATATTATATAATTGCTCTGGTGTTTTAAATTCTTCCCTGGTAACATCATTACCCAAATTAGATATTTGTTTTTTATTATCAGCAATTTTTACTTTCAATTTGTCAGACAAATCCAACAAACGAACTAATAATTTCTCATCTTGAAGGTAATTACCGTAGGCTTCTGCAAAGTCTTTCTTTTCCTGTGCCGATAGGCTTGACCAGGATGTTTTTTGTTCATTCAATGCATTCACCGCGGCCTGTGATGAGGCAACCATACTATTAGCTTGATTTTCATAGCTGTCTGCTAATATTTCCATACTAGAATTTTCTTTCGTTAACTGCTCAATCCGGTCTTCCATTAGTTGAATTTTCTGTGCTGAGTTCTCAGACGTAACCCCGAATAATTCTTGTTGCGTATTCAATTTTTCTAAGGCTGCGCTATATTCATCAGCTTTAATTTTTGCATTGGATAGCATAAAGCGAACTTGATGGTTTGCCCATAACTTTTCTATTTGCTGGCTATTATCCGGTGCATGACTTGAGCCACTACTACCTTTAGACAAGCCTTTTGATTTTCCATTGTTACCGCCTTCAGATACTTCTCCTGTTGATATAGGAGTTGTATTATAGCTACCAGGAGTATAGATACTTCCTAAAGCAACCCTGCCCTTTTCAGCCCAATAGTTAAGAGCTTCGTTCTTAATTTCATCTGCTTTTCTATTCGCTTCGTCGGCTTCTGCCTTAATCTGATCTGTGACTGCTGATATATCTTGTCCTTCAGGTACTTCAATACCGGCCATCTTCCATTCTTCTTTAATACCACCATCAGCAAGGTTATTTAGATAATTTGCTTTGTTACGATAATGTTTAAACAGAATAGAGTCTATTCGCCCTAATGCTTCCCCTATGGAATCAGCCGCTTTATCAAAGGCAATTGCTTCTTGATTAATCGCCCCTATACGTTCATTAACCATAGTAATCGTATCATTAGCAAGTTTTGTCTGTGTTTCTCTTAAGGTATCTAGTTCCTGTTGCATCTGATTAGTTTTTTCATTGTGAACAGCCTGCGCCTGGGTGATAGCCCCCATAATATCATCTGAGGCCAAAATTCTTTCAGCCGCTTCTTTACCTACAATTTGGGTTAATTGTTCTGTGACTGTTCCCATAGTACGTTTTATTTCTGCAGCTTTTTCCTCGTTATCTCCTACCTGTTGCAGGGCTTCCTGAAGGCTTATATAAGAATTACCTAAAGTCTCCATATAGGCAGTCTGTTGTTTCGTCATTTCGATCTCACTGGCTTTAGCCTGAATTGCCGTATCTGCTGCCTGGCTAGCCTTTTCCTGTGCGGCAGTGGCTTCACCTGCGAAGTATGAATAAGTAGCTAAAGCTGTAGCCGCCAATACAATAAGTTTGGCCAATGCCCCCCAAGGATTAGCCGTGGTTGCAACATTTAAGGCTTCTTGTGCCACTGTAGTGGTTATTATGGTACTTCTTAGTAAGGCGTAGGATTCAGTAGCAAAATTAACGGCTGTCCGTAATGCTACAAAAGCAACAGCAAATTTAGTAATCCCGCCTACGGTATCCCATACTACAGGATTAATACTATTCAAGCCCTTGAGTACTTGATTTAACACATCCAAAATACTTTTAAGTTCATTTTTAAACCCGCTTTCATTGCCGCCTGTTACCAAAAGTTCCTCAAAAGAAGCTTTAAGTGTTTCTGCTTTTCTTTTGATGGTGTCCATTTGAATTTCAAGCTGTTTATCAGTGAATCCACTGGAATTGATAGAATTTCCTAAAACTCTTAGATATTCGTTAGGGTCTAACATAGCTGATAGCTTAGTGACTTGGAACTTACCTCCGCTAAGATTTCTAAAAAGTTCTTCAAAGTTCTGATCTGTTGATTTTGCCTTAATCGCCACATCAAGCAACACATCAGATATCTTTCTAAATTCCTTTTCTCCATTATTGCCTATTTTATAGACTTGAACGCCCATTTCTTCTAAAGATTCAATTGCTTTACTGGAATGAATTGAATTGGCTATGGATTTAATTCCTTGCCCAATAGTTGCCCCGCCTAGTCCTGTGTTTCTGGCAATAACAGCAGTCATAGCGTTTAGCTCATCAAAAGAAATGCCCACCGTATGAGCCGCTGCTGCTGATCTCATGAGTGATTCCGCTAAATCCTGGGCAGATACTTGACTAGTA
>NZ_CYSP01000020.1 GCF_001298735.1 Propionispora sp. 2/2-37
TATTCCTCGATAGCTCAGTTGGTAGAGCAATCGGCTGTTAACCGATCGGTCGTAGGTTCGAGTCCTACTCGAGGAGCCAAAAGATGATTAAACAGGCTTTGTACATAAAGTCTGTTTTTTTTGTATACAGAACAGTAGATCTGTGTTAGACAATCTCTTTTATTCTTAACGAATCAAATCAATTGGATAATCTTACACAATGAAAAGTATATAGAATAATTGCGAAAAAGTGATTTACTATCTAGACAAAACCCAGTTTTATGCTATAATATAAACATATTTGGCAAACGTGAGTCAATGATGATTCCTTTGATATGTCTGAGTCAATGACGACTCCTATCACTGAATAGTGGGAGGAGTCTATTTTTTTTCAGATATAGCCTTGAATTTTAAGGAAAACTGCTTTTCATAATGTATATATTGCCACATTCTTTGATTTGATAGCAGATTTTTAACGCTGGCTCTATTTATGACATAAATTAGTCAAGATTTACATGCAAGATGAAAAATTGAAAGGGGTTTTGTTGATGAGCAACCTAAATCAAATTTTTGGATCAAATGTATTCAATGATGCTGTTATGAAGGAGCGTCTTCCTAAAGCTACCTATAAAGCTTTAAAGAAGACAATTGAAGAGGGGCTTCCTTTAGATCCGGCAGTTGCAGATGTAGTAGCCAGCGCAATGAAAGATTGGGCTCTTGAAATAGGTGCGACACATTTTACACATTGGTTTCAACCAATGACAGGTATCACTGCGGAAAAACATGATGCTTTTATATCGCCTACCTCTGATGGCAAAGCTATCATGGAATTCTCGGGAAAAGAATTGATTAAAGGAGAACCTGATGCTTCATCCTTCCCGTCCGGTGGTCTTAGAGCTACTTTTGAAGCTAGAGGATATACCGCATGGGATTGTACGTCACCGGCGTTTGTAAAAGATGGTTCGCTGTGCATACCGACAGCTTTCTGCTCTTATACTGGGGAAGCGTTGGACAAGAAGACTCCGTTGCTGCGCTCTATGGAAGCGCTTTCGAAACAAGCATTGCGTGTATTAAGAGCTTTAGGAAATACAACGGCTAAAAAAGTAATCACGACGGTTGGACCGGAACAAGAATATTTTATTGTTGATAAAAAAATGTATGATCAGAGAAAAGACTTGATTTTTACCGGTAGAACTCTTTTCGGGGCTAAACCGCCTAAAGGTCAGGAACTAGAAGATCATTACTTCGGATCTATTAAAGAGAGAATCTCCGCTTATATGAAAGAGTTGGATGAGGAACTTTGGAGGCTTGGAATCTCTGCAAAAACCAAGCATAATGAAGTTGCTCCTGCACAGCACGAATTGGCTCCGATATTCAGCACTACCAATATAGCAACGGATCATAACCAGCTTGCTATGGAAACAATGAAAAAGGTTGCTTTACGCCATAATCTTGTATGCCTATTGCATGAGAAGCCGTTTGCTGGAATTAATGGTTCCGGTAAGCATAATAATTGGTCCATGGGAACTGATGATGGAATGAATCTCCTGGATCCAGGTCACACGCCTCATGAAAATAAGCAATTTCTCGTATTTTTGTGCTCTGTTATAAAAGCTGTGGACGAATATGCTGATTTATTAAGGGTATCTGCTGCAAATCCTGGGAATGACCATAGATTAGGTGCCAATGAGGCTCCTCCAGCGATTATTTCTATCTTTTTGGGAGAACAACTGCAGGATATTTTGGAACAAATTGAAAATGGTGGGGCAACTACTTCCAAGACCGGTGGTCAGATGGAAATTGGTGTTACTACACTTCCTCCTTTACCTAAAGATGCGACAGATAGAAACAGAACTTCTCCATTTGCCTTTACTGGTAACAAATTTGAATTTAGAATGTGCCCTTCCTCCGCTTCGATTGCCGGACCGAACTTTGTTCTGAATACAATTGTTGCTGAAGTACTAAGCGAAGTTGCTGATAGACTGGAAAAGGCTAAAGATGTAAATGCTGAAGTAAAAGCAATTCTTACTGAATATGTAGCCAAACATAAGAAAGTCGTATTTGATGGTAATGGATATTCGGATGAATGGGTTGCAGAAGCTGAAAGAAGAGGACTTCCCAATATTAAGACTACGGTAGAAGCCATTAAAGCTTTAATTGCTCCTAAAAACATAGCAGTAATGGAAAAACATGCTGTGTTAAGTAAAGTTGAATTGGAATCCCGCTACGAGATCAATCTTGAAAATTATATCAAAACGATTAATATCGAAGCATTGACTATGCTTGAAATGGCCAAAAGACAAATCCTGCCTGCGGTAATTAAATTTGCTACAGGTCTTGCCGACTCTATTAATACAATTAAGGCAACTGGTGTTGCTGCTGATTTAACAGCACAAACCGAATTGTTGACTGAAGTTTCCTCTTTAACTGCATCGTTGAAGAAAAATATTTCTATCCTTGAAGAGGCTGTAGAAAAGGCTTCGAATGCCCACGGCGATACGTATGAACAAGCTTCTTTATTTAGATTTGATGTATTCGAAAAAATGGGTGCTTTAAGAGAAGTTGCTGATACTCTGGAAACTCTGGTAGATAGAGATGTTTGGCCAATGCCGACTTATGGAGACCTGTTGTTTAATGTATAGTATATATGATTTAAAGAGTCTGGTCAGCCAGACTCTTTGTTTTTTCTTAATCCAAGCACAAAGAAGAGGCTGTGTGTTTGCATATCAAAACCTTCACGAAATTTCGTGAAGGTTTTGATATGCAAACAAGCATAATATTTTGCTACGGAATCACAATAGTAGTAGCTCGCTGATAAAAGAAAGTATTTTGACAAGCCAGGATTTTTCTGTTATATTTGATCTCATAAAACCTATCATAATACTCGGATATACGGGAGAGATTAAACATTGAAGTTATCAACAAAGGGTCGTTATGGTGTTGCTGCTATGTATGATTTGGCTTTACATTATGGTGAAGGTCCGATACCATTAAAAAGTGTTGCCAGCCGTCAGGAAATTTCCGAACATTATTTGGAACAACTGATGGGAATATTGCGTAAGGCCGGTTATGTACAAAGTATCCGAGGTGCCCAAGGTGGTTATATACTTACACAGGATCCTGAGCAAATTTCTGTTGGGGATATTATTCGGATTATGGAAGGTCCGATTGCCCCAGTGGATTGTCTTTTAACTGATACCGGTGATAATCAATACTGTGATCGTGCAGGAAGGTGCGTAACACGCGGCGTTTGGGCTAGAGTTCGCGATAGCATTGCCGAGGTATTAGACTCTATTTCTCTTGCAGATTTATGTCGGAAAGCAAAGCTTGAAGGAGATGATATAGTTGAGAAGAATTTATTTTGATCATTCGGCAACGACTCCTGTTGATGCTGAAGTGGCTAAAGTAGTTATGGAATATATGACAGAGAAATTTGGGAATCCATCCAGTATCCATGCTTTTGGACGTGAAGTCCGTAAGGCTGTTGAAGAATCCAGGGAAAGGGTAGCTGCCTTGATTGGTGCCAGTTCAAAAGAAATTTTTTTTACTAGTGGTGGTACTGAAGCTGATAACTGGGCTCTTAAAGGAATAGCAAGCGCAAATCGGAAAAAGGGCAATCACATAATTACGTCTTCCATTGAACATCATGCCATTTTGCATACCTGTGAATATTTGGAAAAACAAGGGTTCTCTATTACCTACTTACCTGTAGATGAAAATGCAAGGGTAAATGTTGAAGATGTAAAGAAGGCAATTACAGATCAAACGATATTAATTAGTATCATGTTTGCCAATAATGAAGTGGGAACAATTCAACCGATTAAAGAAATCGGGGAAATTGCACGCGAACAGGGGATATATTTTCATACCGACGCAGTACAGGCCGTTGGCCATTATCCGATTGACGTCGGTGAGTATAATATTGATCTGCTGTCAATGGCTGGCCATAAATTTTACGGACCCAAGGGGGTTGGCGCTCTTTATATACGCCGGGGAGTAAAAATAGCACCTGGACAACAAGGGGGCGCACAGGAACGGACAATGCGAGCCGGTACCGAAAATGTGCCTGGCATAGTGGGTTTAGGTAAAGCGGCTGAAATTGCCAAAAATAATATGGAAAAAGAGATTACTCATGTGAGTGATTTGAAGGACAAATTAATGAGAGGTATTGTTGAGAAAGTTCCCGATGTAAAGCTAAATGGTCATCCAGAATTGCGTATGCCAGGCAATGTAAATTTTAGTTTTTTATATGTAGAGGGAGAATCCTTGTTGTTGAATCTGGATTTGAAGGGGATTGCTGCATCCAGTGGATCGGCATGTACATCAGGCTCATTGGATCCTTCACACGTACTGTTGGCAATGGGATTGACGCATGAGGCAGCCCATGGATCATTACGGTTATCGTTAGGGCGATACAATACGGAAGAAGATATCGCATACTGTCTGGAAGTATTGCCGGAAATAGTTGAACGATTACGTAGTATGTCACCGCTGGGTGCTAACAGCATTATTCATGAGTCTAACCCTTGCAGTTCCTGTAGCCTGCATTAATGAAGTTTGGAAGGGGATACACCTTATGTACACAGATAAAGTTATGGATCATTTTACAAATCCGCGTAATGTTGGTGAAATAAAGGATGCCAGCGGAATTGGTGAGGTCGGAAATGCAAAATGCGGCGATATTATGAGAATTTACCTGGATATAGAAAATGATATAATCAAAGATGTAAAATTTAAAACCTTTGGCTGTGGTGCTGCGATTGCCACAAGCAGTATGGTTACGGAAATGGTTAAGGGGAAAACCCTAGATGAGGCTTTAAAAATTTCAAATCAAGCGGTAGCCGAAGCATTGGACGGTCTTCCTCCGGCTAAGATGCACTGTTCCAATTTAGCTGCTGACGCTTTACATGAAGCGATTAAAGACTATATACAAAAAAGAGGAAAGTGATATTCATGAGTGCTAAACCCAGAGTGGTTGTAGCTATGAGCGGAGGGGTGGACAGTTCATTGACTGCCGCCCTCCTTGTGCGTCAGGGCTATGAGGTAATCGGTGTAACTATGCAGATTTGGGATAAAGACATTCCGACGGATGATAACGATAATCGGGGCTGTTGCTCTTTAACAGCCGTTGATGATGCGAGGAGAGTCGCTGAAAAAATAGGAATTCCCTATTATGTGCTTAATTTTCGACAAATGTTTAAAGAAAATGTAATTGATTATTTTATTCATGAATATACGGTTGGTAAAACGCCCAATCCTTGTATTGCTTGTAATCGTTATGTTAAATTTGAAGGATTATTACAAAAGGCACAAGCTCTTGGCGCTGACTATGTAGCAACAGGCCATTACGCCCGTATTCAATTTGATGAGCACATCAACCGCTATGTTTTGAAAAAAGGAATAGATCATACCAAAGATCAGTCCTATGCACTTTATCATTTAAATCAACATACGTTAAAGCATTTTTTAATGCCGCTGGGTGAATATACTAAGGTCCAAACCCGTGAAATGGCTAGAGAATTTGGTTTAGCGGTTGCCAATAAACCCGACAGCCAGGAAATTTGCTTTATTCCTGATGATGATTATAAAGGGTTCCTGGAAGAAAGAGTTCCTGAATCTTTAAGACCCGGGAATATAGTAGATATCCAGGGACGCGTTTTGGGGCGGCACAAGGGATTGCCGCTATATACGGTCGGTCAGCGTAAGGGGCTTGGGCTAGCTGTTGGAAAACCATTATATGTTGTGGCTCTCAATACGGCAACCAATGAAGTGATTGTTGGTTCTGATCAAGAGGTTTTTGGTGACAGCTTGATAGCCGGAGATTTAAATTTGATTACGATGGATACTATTGAAAGAGCCATCCAGGTTACGGCTAAGATACGGTATAGTGCCCGTGAAGCCAAGGCCTGGATAACGCCTTTGTCCGGGGGAAAGGTACATGTTGAATTTGCGGAAGCACAGCGGGCGATAACACCAGGGCAATCCATAGTTTTCTATGATGGAGATGTGGTTGTCGGAGGCGGCATTATTTTTGAAGCTTGTAATAAAAATACCGATAGTGATAATAAAAATTAATTTTCCGGGCCATACTAATAGTACAATCTATTCAAAAGGCCTGTTATGATGACATTCCATTTTCAACGACTTTCCGATAGTGGATCCGGTAATCAGGTTGATGAAATAAAAGAGGTGCGCTTATGGTTACGAATTGTCCTGTTTGTGGAAAAAGATCTGTTGGGAAGGTCGGTACAATACAGTACTATTGTTGGGAATGTTGTGTAGAATTTGTAGTGCGGAACGATGAAATTAAAGTATTTGATGTAGAGCTTGATGGTTCCTTAACCCTTTATAATAATTTTCAGGAACAAAGTATGTAATTAATCTGGAAAGGGGTGGGATGATGCGCAGGTTTTGGCAAGGTATGATTTGGGGAGGTATGGTCGGGGCTGCTTTGGGTTTGTTTATGAGGCCGATGACTCGTCCCAGCAAAAAGCCATTGGCTGATTATAGTGCCGATTCATTGGTATCTACAACAGCCGGTTTAATGAGGCAGGCCCGGAGAGCCCGCAAACGTTTAGTAAAAAAAATGAGTTAATTTTAAGAGAGGCCTTTTGGTCTCTTTTTTCGTTGAGCATATTCACAGTAGATAAAGTATTCTTCCTGACTGAGATAATACAGAAGGAAACCGTTATGTTAATCGCCAATTATTGACAACTTGAAATAAATTATGTACAATGCTAAAAGAATATGCCCAAATGCCAGTGGAGGTTGATTATTTTGATTTATATGTCAGGAAACGAATTACGAAAAAAGTTCCTTGATTTTTTTGCAAGTAAAAACCATTTGGTTTTATCTAGTTTTCCTTTAGTTCCAGAAAATGATCCGTCATTGCTGCTGATTGGAGCAGGCATGGCTCCGTTTAAACCATTTTTTACAGGTAAAATGAAACCGCCGCATGTGAGAATTTCTACCAGTCAAAAATGTGTGCGGACAGGAGATATTGAAAATGTAGGACGAACTGCCCGGCATCATACTTTTTTTGAAATGCTTGGGAATTTTTCTTTTGGTGATTACTTTAAAAAAGAAGCCATAACCTGGGCTTGGGAATTTTTAACCGAACACCTTCAGATGCCTGAGGACAAGTTGTGGGTTACTATCCATCCTAAGGACAATGAAGCGTTTGCCATATGGAGAAATGATATTGGAATACCCGAAGAGCGCATTATTAGAATGGAGGATAATTTTTGGGAAATAGGCCCGGGACCTTGTGGCCCCTGTTCAGAGATATATATAGATCTTGGCGATGAACGCGGCTGCGGCAAAGATAATTGTGGGGTTGGCTGTAACTGTGACCGGTTCTTGGAAATCTGGAATTTAGTATTTACACAATATGACCGTGACGAAGACGGAAACTATACCCCACTGGCCAAGAAAAATATTGATACCGGTGCAGGGCTGGAACGGATCGCTTCTGTGCTGCAGAATAAGAATTCCAATTTTGAAACTGATCTGCTTTTTCCCATTATTGAACATACGGCTAAAGTAGCCGGTATTGTTTACGGACAATCAGCTAAAACTGATGTATCGTTAAAGGTCATTGCCGATCATGGACGCAGCATGGCAGTTATGATTGGCGATGGTATTCTGCCTTCAAATGAAGGCAGAGGGTATGTGTTGCGCCGTATTATACGGCGGGCTGTCCGTCATGGGCGGCTTATGGGTATAGAAAAAACCTTTTTAGTAGATATTGTTGATGTAGTGACCGGCATTTTTGCTCAGGCCTGGCCGGATTTTGCGGAAAAGGGAGAATATATTAAAAAAGTTATCCGTCAGGAAGAAGAACGTTTTCAGACTACTCTAGCACAAGGGATGGAACTGCTGAATGGTCATATTGAGAGGTTGGCACAAACCGGGGGAAAAGTACTGGATGGTGCGGTTGCCTTCCAGTTATATGATACTTTTGGTTTTCCCTGGGAACTAACTTTAGAGATTCTTGCTGAGCATAATCTAGAGCTTGATAAGCAAGCTTTTGACCGGGCCATGAATGAGCAGCGTGAGCGGGCTCGTGCCGCCCGGCAGGCGAATGAGGAACGAGTGATTATCCCTGATTTATCAGGATTGAATACTGAGCAATTTATACGGGACGAAAGTACAACCCAAGCCAACATTGTCCTTCTTTGGAAAGACGGTAAGGTTGTAGAAGAAGTGCATGATGATGATAATGTGGCCATTATTTTAGACGTAACTCCTTTTTATGCTGAAAGTGGAGGGCAGGTTGGCGATAGCGGTCTTTTTACAGGGCCATTGGGGAAGGTTGAAATTATGACAGCAAAGAAGCTTCCTGATGGCACCATTTATCATTTGGGACGTGTTAGTGAGGGAACACTAAAAACCGGTGATACAGTTAGCACTGAAATTGACTGGAAAAAACGTTCTCATATTACCCGTAATCATACAGCTACCCATTTATTACAGGCAGCTCTCCGCAAGGTGTTGGGCGACCATGTTAATCAGGCCGGTTCAATGGTAACGCCGGAACGGTTGCGTTTTGACTTCACCCATTTTGCGCCTGTTACCCAAGAGCAGTTGGCGGAAGTGGAGATGCTTGTAAACAGGGAAGTATTGGCGAATAATCAGGTAGAAAAAATGGAGACAACTCAAGATAAAGCCAAAGAAATGGGGGCTACTGCCTTATTTGGAGAAAAATATGGCGATATTGTACGGGTAGTCCGCATTGCCGATTTCAGCAAAGAACTTTGTGGCGGTTCTCATGTAGCAAGTACCGGTGAGATTGGTATCTTTAAAATTTCCAGTGAGGCGGGAATTGGTTCAGGAGTACGCAGAATAGAAGCTGTTACCGGTTTTGGAGCATTAGAATATATAAATTCCCGTGAAACTCTTCTGCTGACAGCAGCCAACCTTTTAAAAACTCGTCCGGAGGAAATCCTTCCACGTTTAGATGGAGTTTTAAACAGCGTAAAAGAGTTGGAACACGAACTTGCTTTACTGAAAACTAAGCTGGCCAAGGGAGAAGTACAGAATTTGCTTGACAAAGTACAGACCATTCAAAACGTCCGGGTCGTCATCGGAGCTGTGGCTGTTAACGATGCTGACGGATTGCGGTCCGTGGCTGATATGATACGTGAACAGCTTGGTTCAGGAGTTGTGGGACTTAGTGCCGTCATTGGCGATAAAGTCAATTTTGTAGTTATGGCTACCAAGGATGTTATTGCCAGGGGAATCCACGCCGGGAATATTGTCAAAGCGGCAGCTTCTGCAGCCGGCGGTGGTGGCGGTGGCCGTCCGGATATGGCTCAGGCCGGTGCAAAACAGCCTGAAAAAGCCGGGGTGGCGTTGGAAGCTATGTTGAATATCATTAAGCAACAACTGGGATAAGAAGCAAAAATCAGGCGAAGGTAATTCGCCTGATTTTTGTAATAGTGGCAATAAAATTCATCCAAGATTTAAATAATAAGGTGTGTTATTTTAAAGGAAAAGTTTGTTTGAGCCCGAATATATGGTATATATAGGGAGATAATAGAAAAGAGGAGGATGCCCTATGTCAAATGTATCGCAAGAAACCATGATGTTTCGTGTGGAAAATGAAGAAAACATGGCTGCGGCCGCTATTATTGCCATAGTCGATAAAGCTTTGAAAGATAAGGGGTACAATCCTGTTAATCAAATAGTAGGATATCTTTTATCCGGTGATCCCACCTATATTACAAGTTATAATAATGCCCGGAGTTTAATAAGAAAATTAGAACGTGATGAATTATTGGAAGAGTTTGTTCGGGCATATCTGAAAGATAAGGAATGATGTTAAGTATAATATCGGAGGGTTTATCAAAAAATAGGGCCGTAAGTTTGCGAGGTAATATGCGTATTTTGGGACTTGATGTTGGCGATAAGACAATTGGCGTAGCAGTTAGCGATCTGTTGCAGCTCACTGCACAAGGGGTTGAAGTGATCCGACGGCGTACAGAAGATCACGATTTTTCCAGACTAAATGAGTTAATTAATCAATATGAAGTTGATTCTGTTGTTGTAGGGCTGCCGAAAAATATGAACGGAACTATTGGTCCCAGGGGAGAATTCACTCAAAAATTTGCTGAAGATCTGGAGAAAAAATTTCCTCTGCTTAACGTTGTTTTGTGGGATGAACGCTTGTCCACCGTGGCTGCAGAAAAATCGCTCATTGCAGCAGATGTTAGCAGGAATAAGCGTCGCCAGGTAATTGACAAGATGGCTGCGGTTTTTATTCTGCAGGGATACCTTGATAGCCTGCCACGTCATCAAATTCCTTGACAGGGCATGGTTTCTGGGATAGAATTTACAAGATACTAAACAAAAGAGGTGAGAGAATGGCTGATTTTGAAAATGATGATTTAGATGAACTTGACGAAGAATCAGTAGTGGTTATGACTGACGAAGAGGGAAATGAATATTACTATCGTGAAGATATGATTATTCCTGTCGGGGAAAAACGATATGCAATCCTGATTCCCATTGATATTGAAGATTGTCATTGTGAAGATCATGATTGTGATTGCGATGATGAAGAGATTGATGTATACATAGCTCGTGTTGATGTTGATGATTCCGGTGAGGATGTATATGTTGATCCCACGGACGAGGAATTTGAAGAAGTTCGCAAGGCCTATGAGGAGCTTATGGAAGAGGAAGATGAAGCTGAATAGGCTTCATTTTTTTTGTCTGATTGTGTATAATAAAGTCATTGTAAGGGGATAGTTAGGCAGGTGAAATAAATTGGAACAACGGACTTGGATAACAGTAAAGTGGCCGTTATGGGTAATTTTGGCAGTTTTTTCATTTAGTATGTTTATATTAGGTATGATGCAGCCTGCAACACCGGCAAAGGGAGAGGCCGTGGTGATTGTGGTAAAGACAGGAATGAATTCCGAGCAAATTGCCCAAATGCTATACAAACAGGGAGTTATTGAAAGCGCAGGTATGTTTCAACTTGTGGCTAAATGGAAGAGTCTGGGGAATTCCCTGCAGGCCGGCGAGTATTCCATTATTAAGGGGACAGCTGTAACTAAAATTGTCGATATGTTGGCGAGAGGTCAGACTAATTATCAACAGTTGACAATCCCAGAGGGATATACTGTCAATCAAATTGCAAAATTGATTGGTGATAAACAGCTCGGGAATCCGGAGAAATTTCGGGAACTAGCCAGACGGCAGGCAGGATATGATTATATGGCAGATACTGATCCGGCGGTTATGTATGCCACAGAAGGGTATTTATTCCCCGATACTTATCAGATCGCGAAGGGGGCTACTGAAGAAGAATTGCTAAATATGCTATTACATCAGTTCAATGAAAAACTTACCTCGCAAATGCGGGAAAGGGCAAAGACAATGGGATTGTCTGTAAAGGAACTGATTATTTTGGCTTCTTTAGTGGAGAAAGAGGCACAATTGGAAAAGGACCGCCCGGTTATAGCTGGTGTCTTTCTTAACCGGTTAAAGCAGGACATGCCTTTGCAATCCTGTGCTACAATTCAATATATTCTGGGTTATCCTAAGCCCGAACTCACGGTTGAAGATACTCGAATAGCGTCGCCTTTTAATACGTATCAACATAGAGGTTTGCCTCCCGGCCCTATTGCCAACCCAGGCATGGCATCTATTAATGCGGTGTTGCACGCCGCTCCGACCGACTACTTGTATTTCGTTGCCGATAAAAATGGCGCTCACCATTTTAGCCGGACTTACGATGAACATCTGCAAGAAATTGAAAAGGTGCGTAACTAATGACTGAACTTTTTGAAGAATCATATCTGTTAAATGAAATGAGAAACTATGCAAAAACAAATCACATTCCTATTATAGCACCGGAGGGAGCTTCTTTATTACTTCAGGCAATTCTTGCCCGTCAGCCGCATGTTATTTTGGAAATCGGATCGGCTATTGCTTATTCGACGCTACTGATGGCTATGTGTATGCCGCCGGGGGCTTCTATTATAACGATTGAAATTAATGACGACAGGATCGAAACAGCGCAAGAGTATATAGCCAGGTCAGGTTTTGCCAGCCGCATTCAGTTAATTCAGGGTGATGCGGCTGTTGTTCTTCCCACTCTGCAGGGGAGTTTTGATTTTGTGTTTATTGATGCAGCTAAGGGGCAATATTTAGATTATCTGAATAAAATAAAGACCCGGCTCGCTCCGCAGGCTACGATTATTGCCGATAATGTTTTATTTCGCGGCATGGTTAGGTCGGATGCAAAACCGCCCAGACGATTTAAAACCATTGTAAAACGGTTACGCGATTATTTGCATTTTGTGACTACCCATCCCGAATTTACCACACAGACGTATGAGCATGGAGACGGCCTGGCAATTTCATATTATCAAAGGAGCGAATGAATGTGCATATACCTGAGCTTTTGGCTCCGGCAGGCAATTTAGAAAAATGCAAAATGGCCCTATTATATGGCGCTGATGCTGTTTATATGGGGGGAAAAGATTTTGGCCTCAGAGCCTTTGGCGGTAATCTGAACGATAATGAGTTACAGGATGCAGTCCGGTTTGCACATAGTTTAAAAAAGAAAGCATATGTTACAGTTAATATCTTTCCTTATCAGGAAGATTTAATTAAGTTGCCGGACTATATTGAGTTTTTATCTCAAATTGCCGCGGATGCAGTGATTGTCTCCGATCTAGGTGTTTTTCGTTTAGTTCGAGACATAGCACCTGAGATGGCGATTCATGTCAGTACACAGGCAAACAACATTAACTGGTCTTCCGTACTTGCCTGGCAGGAGATGGGGGCCAGTCGCGTTGTCTTGGCTCGTGAATTATCATTAGCGGATATTGAAGTCATCCGTTCGAAGGCCAATATTGAACTGGAGGCGTTTGTACATGGGGCCATGTGTATTTCTTATTCCGGTCGTTGTTTGTTGAGCAACTATTTTACTGGTCGTGACGCCAATCATGGTGAATGTGCCCAGCCTTGCCGTTGGAAATACTCGCTTGTTGAAGAGAAACGTCCCGGGCAGTATTTTCCGGTTATGGAAGACGGGCGCGGCACTTATATTTTTAATTCTAAAGATTTGTGTCTACTTCCTTATCTGCCTCAATTGGTCCAGGCAGGTATTGATAGTTTTAAAATTGAAGGACGAATGAAGAGTATACATTATGTCGCTACAGTAGTAAAAGCCTATCGTGAAGCTTTGGACAGCTTGGCACAAGATCCTCAGGGTTATCACATGAAATCTGTTTGGCAGGAAGAATTAAATAAGGTTTCCCATCGCGAGTATACCAGCGGTTTTTATTTTAAGAAAACGACAGAAGCGGATCAGATTTACGGGTCTTCTTCCTACACGCAGACGCATGATTTTATCGGATTGATACATTCTTATCAGAGTGATACTGGTGTGGCTCTGGTGGAGCAGCGAAATCATATGAAAGTTGGGGATATAGTTGAAATAGCACAGCCCGGTTGTCCTAATTTTACGCAAAAAATTGAAGAAATGTTTGATAGTGAAGGAAATGCAATTTCTGCGGCGCCGCATCCGCAACAAATGATTCGCCTGCCTGTTAAACAAGCTGTGGTACCATATGCTATGATACGTAGAAAGGTGAGACCATCGTGAATAAGGAAGCCATATACATTCGGGTACTTCCGTCGGATATAAATTATATTAATCGAATTATGGAGGGATATGAATATTTAGGGATAGTGACTACAATTAACCGTTCGGAGGGTATTTTAAAGGTCAGGGTTACACCGGACACATATGATGAAGTGGAAATGATCTTATCGCATTTGCCGGTCACAGTGGAAATGATTCCGCCTGTTGCTTAAAATTATTAATGAAAAGCCATACTACACACAGAGGTGATAGGATGGCTTATTCTGTTGGTCGCATTTATAAAATTGCTTGCTTTTTTTTCGTGATAGGCAGCTTGTTAATTGCCCGGTTATTTTATTTGCAGGTTCTGGAAAGTCCTAAACTTGCCATTGAAGGCTTAAGCGGACGGGTTGAAGAAGTCCCGGTGGGAGTTTCCCGCGGCAATATCTATGACCGAAACGGAATTCCTTTAACTAATACTGCACAGTCTTTTTATTTAACTGTTTTCCCGGGGCAGATAAAAGATAAAAAACAGACGGTAGATCAATTGGTCAATCTGTTGGGATTAGATAAACAAGTAATTTCGCAACAGTTAATGGAAGAATGGCGTCCTTTTAAAATTAATACGGCTCTTACTGAGGCTGAGGCACAACAGATCAATCAAATGCATATGCCAGGTGTTTTGGCTATTGCCGAAAAAAATCGCTATGGACATAGTTCACTAGCCGTTCATGTGACAGGCTATGTTAATGCAGCGGATAATCGGGGTGTTAGCGGCATTGAAAGTATGTACGATGAGTTGTTAGCAGGGGATCAGACTGAGCATGTTGCCGCTCTGGTTGATGCGGGGCAGCGGCTAATCCCGGGATTGGGTTATACCCGACTGAAATTGGGGAGTAATACGGAGCCTAGTAATGTTGTACTGACTTTGGACAGCCGGATTCAAAAAGTGGTGGAAACGGTTATGGATAGGTATGGCATTAAAGGAGCAATCGTGATCCTGCAGCCTTATACCGGTGAAATTCTAGCCATGGCATCCCGTCCCAATTTCGATCCTGAGCATATTGAAAGTTATTTAAATCTAAATACAGCTCCTTTCCTCAATCGGGCTCTTTCCGCTTATCAGCCTGGATCGGTTTTTAAATTGGTGGTGGCTGCCGCTGCTCTGGAAAACCATATCGTTCAGCCTGAAGATGTGTTTTTTGATCCCGGCTATGTAACAGTTAATGATTTGCGTTTTTATGGCTGGGACTATGAACGGGGCGAACGTGGTTATATTACTTTTACTGATGCTATGGCTTACTCAAGCAATCCAACATTTATTACGGTAGGGTTAAAACTAGGAGCTGAAAAATTAATATCCTTTGCCCATAAACTGGGATTTGGTTCAAAAACCAGCTTGTCTTTTGACGAGGAAGCTGCGGGAAACTTGCCAGTAAGTGACAATATTTATCCCGGTGAACTGGCTAACCTGGCAATCGGCCAGGGGAGTTTCGAGGCGACGCCTTTACAATTTGCCGCTTTAGTGGCAACGATTGTCAATGATGGAATCAAAGTTAATCCATATATAGTTGGCAAACTGACTAATGTTGATGGTAAGGTAATAAAAACATTTAGTCCGAATCAAGGGGTTAGAGTATTTTCAAGCAATACAGCCCAAGCGATGCGTCGGATGATGACAGCTGTCACCCGTTATGGGACGGGAGAAGCAGCCGACATACCGGATTTTGGCTCGGCTGGTAAAACCGGTTCAGCAGAAACTGGCCGGATGCAAAAAGGAAAAAGTGTAAATCATGCATGGTTTGCTGGTTATACACCGCTTGAGCGGCCACAGTATGCCGCCGTTATTTTTGTAGAGGAGGGGAGATCGGGCGGTGATGTTGCTGCCCCCCTATTTCATGAGATTTTTACCCAAATATTGAAAAAGTCATGATTTTTTGCAAAAAACAGTTTGTAATATAGGCAAAAATATAAAATCGTGGTAAAATTATAAAGTTAATTGATCTAGAGGTTGTGATAATTTGGTTGATAAGAAGCCTTGTATTTTGGTGCTGCATGGACCAAATTTAAATTTGTTGGGCAGACGGGAACCTGAAATATATGGAACTTTCACTTTAGAGGATATTAATGGGCAACTAAAAGAGCGGGCAGATGAGTTGGGCTTAGGTATTGATTTTATTCAAACCAATTATGAGGGAAAAATGATTGAGAGTATTCAAGAGTCTGACGGACGTTATGATTGTATTATCTTAAACGCGGCGGCATTTACACATTACAGCATTGCAGTGAGGGATGCAATTGCTGCTGTTTCCACTCCGGTTATTGAAGTTCATTTATCTAACATCTATAAGCGGGAAGAGTTTCGGCATTATTCGGTTATTTCTTCTGTGGTGTGCGGTCAGATTAGCGGTTTTGGAACGGACAGCTATCTTTTGGCTTTGGAAGGAGCGGCCAGAATGATTCATAGGGGGAATTAGGTGTGCAGCCAAGAATACGACGTTTACGTGATTTCATGGCTAATCATGGTCTTGACGGATTTTTAGTCAGTAAACCGGAAAATAGACGATATTTTAGTGGCTTTACCGGTTCGGCCGGAGTTCTGTTTATTACGGAAAATCAGGCCAAGCTGTTGACCGATTTTCGTTATATGGAACAAGCTACCGACCAGGCAGGCGATCAATATGATATCATCCGGTATGGAGGAAGTACAGATAATAGTCTTTATAAAGTTGTGTCCGGACTTGTAGCTCATCACAAGCTTTGTAAAGTTGGGTTTGAAGGTGATTTTACAACCTTTCAGATTTATTCCAGTTTGATAAGGGAGGTACCCGGCTGTCTTTTCGAGTCGGCTCAACTAGACGGATTGCGGGTGGTAAAAGACGAAAGGGAACTGGGGCTTATCAGGAAAGCCGTAAACATTGCTGATCAGGCGTTTACACATATATTATCCGTTATTAAGCCGGGGATTAGTGAGTATGATGTAGCCTTGGAACTTGAATATAAAATGCGGCGGTTAGGAGCAGAAAAGCCCGCTTTTGATACGATTGTGGCTTCTGGTCTGCGTGGTGCGTTGCCGCATGCCACACCACTGTCTGATAAACTGCTGGCTGAAGGCGAATTCATTACAATGGATTTTGGCGCGGTTTATCAGGGTTACCATTCGGATATTACTAGAACTGTAGTTTTGGGGTGTGCCAATAAGAAACAAAAAAAATTATACGACCTTGTTCTTAGCGCCCAAACTGCTGGAGTAGCGGCGGTCGCTTCCGGGAAAGTATGCCGGGATGTTGATAAAGTTGCCCGCAATATAATCTCTGATGCCGGATATGGCGAATTCTTCGGGCATGGATTAGGTCATGGCGTTGGACTTGCCATTCATGAGGAACCGCGGCTGACTGTATCCAGTGAGGATGTGGTGTTAAAGGAAAACATGGTGGTTACGGTTGAGCCGGGAATATATTTGCCGGGGTGGGGTGGTTTGCGGATTGAGGACACAGTAGTTGTTTGTGCTGGTGGCAGTGAAATTTTAACTGCCAGCAGTAAACAATTAATAGAAATACAGTAATTATAGGTATTGTTTGGAGGTAAACAGTAATGATTTCATCAAGTGATTTTCGTAATGGAGTAACAATTGAAATTGATAATGATGTCTGGCAGGTAGTTGATTTTCAGCACGTTAAACCGGGTAAAGGAGCCGCCTTTGTGCGTGCAAAGTTAAAGAATGCACGTACGGGGGCGGTTGTTGAGCGTACGTTTAATCCTGGTGAAAAACTACCTAAAGCTCATGTTGATCGCCGCGAAATGCAGTTTCTGTATGAAAGTGATGGCGCCTATAATGTAATGGATAATGAGACTTTTGAGCAATTTTCCTTGTCAAGTGAACAGTTAGGTGAGGCAACAAGATATTTAAAGGAAAATATGAATATTAACGTTATATTTTTCCAGGGAACAGTGATTGGCGTGGATTTGCCGACTTCTGTCGAGTTAACTGTTGTTGAAACCGATCCCGGAATTCGTGGTGATACGGCTACAGGAGGAACTAAACCGGCCAAGCTGGAAACAGGATATGTTGTACGTGTGCCGCTGTTTATTAATGTGGGTGAAGTGTTAAGAATCGATACTCGTTCGGGTGAGTATATTGAGAGAGCTTAGTTATATTTAAACTAAACCGCTGTGGAAAACAGCGGTTTTTGTTTTTGGTCTATATTATGTTTTTTGTTTGGCTGGATATACTATGTATTGTACATGATGATAGCTATATAAAGGGGGGTAATCATGGGAAATTTAAAAGAAAAAGTTGCATATCTGCAGGGCTTGACACAAGGGCTAAACATTAGCGAACATTCGGCAGAAGGTAAATTAATCTTAAATATTATTGATGTGTTAGATGAAGTGGCAGATGAATTTTACGATATGAATCTAGCGCACCAAGATCTTGAGGATTATGTGGAAACAATGGATGAGGACTTGACAGAACTGGAAGAACTGTATAAAGAAGATTTGTATCAGGCAGATGAACTTGTCGAAGTGGATTGCCCTCATTGCCACGAGCGGGTAAATTTTGAAGCAGATATATTGGAAGAAGCCGGGGAGGTAGAAGTGACTTGTCCGTATTGTGGTAAAGTGGTATATAACAGCTTGGATTCAGAGTATATTCCCGGGACGATTGATATAAGTGATACGGATGACGTCGTGGATGTTCGCAGCACTATTCATCCGGGAGTGTAGGACTTTGCTCTATATACGGAATATGTAATATAACTATTTTAAAAATCCTGGGTAACCGGGATTTTTTTCTTTTGTTATTGGTATAAAGTAATTCTTTTTTCATATCTATGTAAAGAAAGGATTGAAAGTAGATGATAAGCAATGTTTGTTCAATTTTGCCACCAGTATTGGCCGGTATAGTGAAAAAGATATCTGATGCAATCATGCGGGACGTGACAGAAATCCGAATGCGCATTAATCAGCCTTTACTTATGGTTTTAACGAGTCGCGATATTATGTTTAATTCCTCAGGAGAAACCGTGAACGATATAAACAAAGCATACAGATGTTCACGTGAAGATTTAATACAGGTAATGCAGCTCGTCAGTAAAAATTCGTTATATGCTTTTGAACAAGAACTTCGTATGGGATATTTCACCATTATCGGAGGGCATCGGATTGGGGTGGCTGGTCAGGCTATTATGGAAAACGGACAAGTCAAGGCATTAAAAAATATTAGTTCGATTAATATACGTATTGCCAGAGAGGTTAAAGGCTGTGCAGATCCGCTTATGACCTATATTTTAGGTAAGAGAATAGCCAGTACTTTACTTATTTCGCCGCCGCGTTGCGGGAAAACCACCATTCTGCGTGATATAATCCGGCAGCTTAGTAGCGGCTCTAATTATAAAAGCTTTAACGGGGTACAGATCGGGCTGGTAGATGAACGTTCTGAGATTGCAGCATGTCAACATGGTATTCCCACCATGGATTTAGGACATCGGGTAGATGTCCTGGACGGCTGTCCAAAAGCAAGCGGGATGCTGATGCTTATCCGTTCGATGGCCCCGCAAGCCATTATTACCGATGAGTTAGGTCGTCATGAGGATGTTCAGGCGGTTCGGGAAGCACTTAATGCGGGAATCAGTGTAATTACTACTGTCCACGGAAATGATGAAAAAGAAATTTTGCATCGGCCTTATGTGAGCGAACTGATAAAAAATCGATTTTTTGATCGATATATAATTCTGGATAATCAACCGAAGATAGGGACTATTAAGAAAGTTGTGGCAGTCAAGGAAGATAAAATTTTGTATTCTTATAATGAAAAGGAGCAAGACCATGTGGTTGAAACTTCTAGGTAGTTTACTGATTATTTTTGCCGGAACATCCATCGGATGCAGTTTTGCTAACCGATGTAGTGAGCGACCCAAACAGATACGGCACATTTTGAATTGCTTAGCATCATTGCGTTCCTATATTAATTATGCAGCCATTCCCCTGCCGGAGGCATTAAAATTATGTACCAACAGCACGGAAGGGGTAATTCGGGATCTATTTGAAGGTATGTCCGGTATTTTAGAGAGAACTGGCTGGATAACACCGAAGGATGCCATGCTCCAGGCGATAGCCTTGTTTGAGAAAAACATGGCGTTAGACAAGCCTGAATTAGAGATGCTGGTACTTTTAGGGGCAAATTTGGGAACAGCAGACCATACAGAACAAGAAAAATTTTTATCAATGATTCAAAGTGAACTAGAAAAGATCGAACAGAACGCCATTAAGCTGAGAGATCAGAATGTGAAACTATACCGTTACTTGGGTATTTGTGGCAGTTTGGCCGTGATCATATGCTTGGTTTAGGAAGGAGGCAAAAAGATGGGGTTAGATATGTTATTTAAAATTGCAGGAGTGGGCATTTTAGTTTCCGTATTGCATACTGCACTAAAGCAGGCGGGAAAAGAAGATATGGCACATTTATGCACATTAGCCGGTTTTGCAATGGTATTATTGTGGGTGGTTCAGCTTCTGGGAAGGTTATTTACTACTGTTCAGGATGTATTTAAATTATTTTAATGATTGACGGGGATAGGGAGTGTAAGAAAGGTGGACATCATACAAATTATCGGAATAGGGTTTGTTGTGACTTTACTTAGCCTGATTATCCGGCGAGAGCGTCCGGAAATTGCTTTACAATTAACTCTGGCCCTGTCTGCTATTATTTTCTTACTGATTCTTGCCAAAATAAATACCGTCCTGAACCTCTTTCGTGATTTAGCAGAAAAGGCGAATATAAGTCAATTGTACTTAAATACCATTTTAAAAATCATTGGCATTGCCTATATTGCTGAGTTTGGTGCACAGGTATGCCGGGACGCCGGGGAAGGTGCAATAGCGGGAAAAATCGAACTGGCGGGTAAAGTGATGGTCATGGTCATGGCAATTCCCATTATTGTATTGGTTTTAGACACTGTGGTACGTTTGATTCCATAATTCCGGCTAAGGTGGAATAACATGAAGATACTGTTAATATCCGTTTTTCTTTGCCTGATTTTAACTTCCAGCACGGCGGGAGCGTCAATGGATCAGGAAAATGCAATGCAGCAGATAACTGAACAACTGTCTTTGGAAGAAATTAACTCATTTGTGAATCAAATTAATCGGGAACTCAATGAGGAACTGCCCGGATTTCAAATGGTAACTATTCATGATCTGGTGGAAAAAGGACTGAATGTCGATTGGAGTCAGATCGGCAATATTTTGGTTTCTGTTTTTTTTAAAGAGATAGCCGCGCATTTGCATTTATGCGGGAAGTTATTGTTTCTAGCTGTACTTTGCGCCTTGCTGCAAAACTTACAAAATTCTTTTGAACGCAGCAATATTTCTTTGTTAGCCTATAGTGTTTGTTTCTGTTTTTTAGCAGTGATCGCACTTACTGCAATCTATAATGTATTAGAAATGGCTAGGCAGACAGTGGGTACTATGGTGAGTTTCATGCAGGCACTCTTACCTATATTAATTTCCCTGCTGGCCGGGGTGGGTGCTGTGACGTCGGCAGCATTACTTACACCGTTGATGCTTTTTTTAATTAGTATGGTTAGTATTATTGTTAAAGACGTTGTATTACCCTTGCTGTTTTTGACAACGGCCCTGGAATGCGTGAATTATCTATCCAGTACATATCAACTGAGTAATTTAACAACCGTACTAAAGCAGGGAGGAATTATCGTACTAAGTTTATCTCTAGTGGTTTTTATCGGCGTTATAACAATTCAAGGAGTATCAGGAAGCGTATCTGACGGAATCACCCTGCGTACCGCTAAGTATGCTACCGCCACATTCATTCCTGTAGTCGGAAAAATGTTTGCCGATACTGTCGAACTGGTGATGGGAGCGTCACTGCTTTTAAAAAATGCGGTAGGAATTTTTGGAGTATTGGCTATTCTAATGATATGCGTCTGGCCGCTGTTAAAAATATTTTCATTGATTGTCATCATTAAATTAACCGGCGCTTTGATTCAGCCTATGGGGGATGAAAAAATGGCGAAATGCCTTGATCTTATGGGGAATAATTTATTGCTGGTTTTTGGTGGAGTACTTACAGCAGCATTGATGTTCTTCTTAGCCATTACAATGATCATTGGTGTGGGAAATGTAACCATGATGCTGCGATGACAAAGCCGGCCTACAAAAAAGAAGTTAGGTGCATAACGTGATCAATGAATTAACCCTCTGGATAAAAAATATTATTTTAGTAGTTTTATTTGCATCCTTTCTGGATTTATTGCTTCCGAGCAGTAGTATGCAGCGGTTTGTAAAGGCTATTGTTGGCTTGTTTATTATGTTGACTATCTTAAACCCTATAGTGAATTTTTTTCAGAATAAGTGGAATCCGGAAATTGCTATAGCCAGCACTTCGGCAGATACCAGCGAAGTTGCCAATATTGATACCTTAATGCAGGATGTAATTGCTGAACGGGAAAAAATCTCTAAAGAATTCTATATTAAAGATTTGAGTAAACAGGTTCGCACACTGATAGTGGCTATGAAGGGAGTTGCCGATGCCAAAGTATCGGTTGAAATTCAAGATAATGAAGCTGATAGTCGTAAAGGCGGTATCAAAAAAATTATCGTATATGTTAAGCCAGGGAGCCAGTCTAAAGAAGTTAGCGCAATTGAGACAATAAATAAAGTTTCGATTCCTGACAAAGAAAATCAGCGTCAGGATAGTAGAAAAGAAAACGAAGACACTACGTTGGATGGATCACTACAAGATAAAATACAGGATACGATAGCAAATTTGTATTTTATCTCCAAGGAGCAAATAGAAGTACGTAAGATCTATTAGATGGGGGTTTTTATTATGCTTGAATTAGCCAAAGTTTTTACTAAAGGCAAAAGTATGTGGCCGGTACACCTCCTGAAAAACGGGAATATTAGCGCCCGTTTATTATGGCTGGGGCTGTTAGGGGTTATTTTATTGATTTTGGGCAGCTTTTGGGAAAATGATGCTGTACAGATACCGGAAAAACAGTTGCCCGATATGAAAGCGCCTGCTTCTGTAAAAACGGAAAGTTATGAAGAAATTTTGGCTGATAAGTTATCTGGTTTGTTGTCGCGTATTCAGGGAGCCGGCGAGGTAGCCGTTACGATTACATTGGAAAACGGCAGTACGCAAGAACATGCAAAGAATATAACCAAAGAAAGCCGGACTATTTCAGAAAAAGACACGGCTGGCGGCATACGTACGACAACCGAGACCAAAGAGAGTGAACAAGTATTGCTGACAAAAGATAATGGAACAGATAAGCCCGTCGTAGTCCGTGAAATTAAACCAGTTGTAAAGGGAGTATTAGTTGTCGCCGAAGGTGCATATGATTCTGCGGTAAAGGCCAATTTAATGAAGGCTGTAGAGGCGGGATTAGGAATACCCGCTCATAAAATAACGGTTTTGCCACAAAAAAGATAAGGGGGAGGAAAGCATGGTAGTGGCTTTAAAATCTTATAAAGTACTAATAGTAATTATTGCTGGCGTAGGTATTGGAATACTATTGAGCTGTATTACCTACTGGCCAAAGAACCATGAGGTAAGCAAGGCTGATCGTTCAAATTCAATGCAGGTTAATAAAGTAATATTCCCGGAAAGCGTAATGACTGCTTCCGGTTCTGATTTTTTTACAGAATATCGGATGGAAAGGGATAAACTTCGGAGCGAACGTTCCGAAGTACTGCAAGCCAGTATCAAAAATGCTAAAACAGATGAATCCATTCAACAGGCACAGGAAGCCGTTTTGAAGATCATTGTAGAGAAAGAACGTGAGGCGGAGATAGAAGGGTTAATCAAAGCGCATGGTTTTGCCGATGCATTAGTGTTTCTTTGGGAAAATTCAGCCAGTATCGTGGTGAAGACTTCTTCCTTAACACGCGAAGAAGTTGAAAATATAGCAAATATTGTAACCAGAGTATCCGGGGTTAAAACGGAAGATATTACAATCCGTGCCAAACCATAATAATAAAAGGGGCACACCGTATAGGTAAGGGATAGGAAATACGGTGTGTTTTATTATGATTACATAAAATCCTTAAAGTGAAGAATTGCATTCATATTCTTTTTGATGTACAATTATGTAACGGAAGATAGTTTTTGCATAGTTCGCACAGTATTTGAGCGTGACAAAGATACCGGGGATTCATAATTATCTTGCCAATCGGCTTAAATTTATTTTATGCCGGATTTCTAAAGAGGGTCCTTGTAAATACAAGGATTATTTTATTTATTGTCGAACTATATAACATTTGTACCGGGTATGTTGTGTTATGTTTGGAGGGAATGATGTGCGCAATACGAGTGCTAATCACAAAAGTTACGGAGTTTTAGCATTATTTTTAATTACTGGGGCTGTTTTAGGTGGAATATTGGGAGAACTTATAACTAATTCCTCAGTTATGACAGGAATTGCTCCTTATTTGACTAAAACTTTTTATATATTTGATTTACCTCCGGTAATAATAAACTTATATGTGATAAAGCTTGTGATTGGTTTTGCACTTAACCCCAACTTAATCAGCATCTTAGGAGTAATTGCGGCGATCATTATCTTCCGCCGGTTTTAGGAGAAACAATTATGAAAGTAGTTCTAGCATCATCATCGCCGAGAAGAAAGGAAATTTTACAGCAAATCGGGTGTAGTTTCACTGTTGTTGCCAGCCAGGTTGAAGAGGATAACCGGCTAGAAGTAGCTCCCTGTCAATTGGTTATTTTACATGCAAAATCTAAGGCTCTTGCTGCAAGGGATAAAGTGGATAGCGATACTGTGATTATCGGGGCAGATACTGTTGTGGTTTTTGCTGGCCAGGTTTTTGGCAAACCCTCCGGTGTTCAGGAAGCCAAACAAATGCTCATGGCTTTATCCGGCAGGCAGCATGAGGTCATAACCGGTGTGGCTGTTGTAAAATGTTCTACCGGCGAAATGTGGACAGACTATAGTGTTACGCAAGTTAAGTTTTCTGTGCTTTCGGAAAGTGAGATTGACTGTTATATTGCTAGCGGTGAACCCATGGATAAAGCCGGTGCATACGGAATACAAGGGCGGGGATCGCTTTTGGTTGAAAGTATCAACGGTTGTTATTTTAATGTAGTTGGGCTACCTGTTTCCAAGCTGTATGGAATTTTAAAAAAGGCTGGTGTTTTCCTGGTATGACAGGGGAATATAAGGACAAACCTTTGATGATAAAGGAATTGCCACAGGAAGAGCGACCACGGGAAAAGCTGTTGTCAAGAGGGCCACTGGCGTTAAGCAACGCAGAATTATTAGCTATTTTACTTAGAACCGGTTCAAAACAGGAGTCGGCAATGAGGATTGCTGAACGCTTACTTAAACAATATGAGACATTAGGCATAAGTGCTTTTTCAACATTATCCCCTCAAGAAATGAGCAAGATCAGAGGGATCGGGCTTGTTAAAGCGGTTACCATTGTGGCGGCTATTGAATTAGGTAAACGCCTTCATTCAGTAGCGGCAATGGAACGACCTATTATCCGTTCACCCCGTGAGGTAGCGGATTTGCTAATGCCCAGAATGCGGTATGAGACAAGAGAACACTTTGTGGTAGTATTGTTGTCCACCAAGCATCATGTTATAGCGACACCTATTATTTCTGTTGGAACTTTAAATGCATCCCTAGTACATCCGCGTGAGGTTTTCCGGGAAGCAATCAGTCATTCGGCTGCTTCGATTATTTTAGTGCATAACCATCCCAGTGGTGATCCTGCTCCCAGCCAGGAAGACATCCGTTTGACACAAAAGATGGTAGATGCCGGACGGCTTCTAGATATTTCTGTGCTTGACCATGTGATTATTGGTGACAGCAAGTATGTTAGCTTAAAAGAAAAGGGAATAATATAATTGATTGATTTTATTTGGGTTTTGAAAGGAGTAGTTTTTGTGAATTTATTTCGGTCATTATCGCGTGATATGGGAATAGATCTTGGTACGGCCAATACATTAGTGCATGTTAAAGGCAAGGGAATTGTGTTAAGAGAACCTTCCGTTGTGGCGATTCAGCGAGATACGGGAGAAGTTTTGGCGGTCGGTGAAGAAGCAAAACTGATGATTGGGCGTACTCCCGGAAATATTGTGGCCATTCGCCCGTTAAAAGATGGTGTTATTGCTGACTTTGATGTTACTCAGGCCATGCTTAAATATTTTATTCGCAAATCTATTGATACGAAGTCCTTCATCAGGCCGCGTGTTGTGGTGGGGGTTCCTTCCGGCGTGACAGAAGTGGAAAAACGGGCAGTAATTGATGCCACAATACAGGCAGGTGCCAGAGAGGCTTACTTAATTGAAGAACCTATGGCAGCTGCTATTGGAGCTGGGTTACCGGTACATGAACCTACCGGTAATATGGTTGTCGATATTGGCGGCGGGACAACAGAAGTAGCCGTTATTTCACTAGGCGGTATAGTTACCAGCCGTTCTATCCGTATAGGCGGAGACGAAATGGATGAGGCTATCGTTCAATATATTAAACGCACCTATAATCTAATGATTGGTGAACGTACTGCGGAGGAAGTTAAAGTGACAATCGGTGCCGCACTTATCCCTGAGGTAGATGAAAGTATGGACATTCGCGGCCGGGATTTGGTAACCGGGTTGCCGAAAACCTTGACGATCCGGGCCCGTGAAGTACAACAAGCCTTAAATGAGCCGGTATCCGGGATTATTGAAGCGGTAAAAGTTACGCTGGAGAAAACTCCTCCGGAATTGGCGTCGGATATTATGGACAGGGGAATTGTGATGACAGGAGGCGGTTCTCTGTTAAGAGGCCTTGACAGGCTGTTAAGCCGTGAAACTGGGATGCCAGTACACATTGCCGAAGATGCCCTGTCCTGCGTAGGTATTGGTACTGGTAAAGCTTTGGAGAGTATTGATCTTTTGAAAAGAGTCCTTATGTCTCCGAAGAAGCTCGGGTAATGCCAGGTACCGTATTGTATCGTAGCGTAGAAGGGAGCCAAAATGGTGCGCGGTTTTCATAAAAAGACGGTCATCTTGTTGGTGGCGGTAATCACCGTCTTTTTTCTGCTGATTTTTGCAGCTCAGGGGAAATATAAATTTCCCATTATGGAACAAATTACGGCAACGGTTTTAGCACCGCTAGAATACATGTTTAGTAAAGTCGGATATAGCGTGCGGCAAGCTGGTATGTTTTCCGGTGAATTGCTTACTGTATATCGCGACAATCAGACACTAAAAGCAGAAAATGAAAAATTAAAACAAGAGCAGATAAATACAACGGAGATTATGGCGGAAAACGCCAGATTGCATGCCCTGCTGGATTATAAAAAAGTCTCGCCGCAGTTTGATTTCATTATTGCAAGTGTTATTGCCCGTGATTTAAGTTCGTGGACGAATATCATCGTCATCAATCGGGGAAGTTCGGATGGAATCGCCAAAGATATGGCGGTCGTAACACCGCAGGGGTTGGTAGGTGATGTGGTAAGTGTCACTAATAATACGGCAAAAGTACAGTTGCTGCTTGATCCACGCAGTGCGGTGGGGGGGATGATTCAGCGTCCTGAGTCCAGGGTTACGGCAATAGTCGAAGGTTATGCGACCAATCCGCTGACACCTCGCATGGTTAATATTGCCCGCGATGCAGATATCATAAAGGGAGATAAGGTCATCACCTCCGGACTGGGCGGTATCTACCCTAAGGGATTGCTGGTTGGTGAGGTTACAGACGTGGTTAATGAAGATGGCGGCTTATTAAAATATGCTGTTTTAAAACCGGCAGTGGACTTTGACCGCTTAGAGGAAGTGCTTGTCATTGTCCGTTCGCGTGAGTCTGTGCCGCAGCTACCCTCCGTAAATCCACCCAATGCCGGTGGAACCTCTAATCAAGTAACTGCTCCGAAAGGAGCAGCGCCATGATCTTACTGATATGGACGGCTTTATTGCTGTTTGTTTTGGTTTTACAGATTACTATAGTTCCGTTAATTGCTATTAATGGGGTAGCACCGGATTTGCTGCTGATTTTAGTTGTCTCAACAGGATTATTATTAGGAAAAGAAAAGGGAGTGGGTATTGGATTCTTTTCCGGCTTACTTCAGGATTTAGCGGTGGGAAATTTGTTTGGAATCAACATTTTTTCTAAATTGGCAACAGGTTATGTGCTGGGGCTGGCTGAAAGGAAGGTATTTAAAGATCATCTCCTCTTACCGCTTTTGTCGATAGTAATAGCAACTGTTTTTAGCAGTCTTGTTTCCATAGCGATGTTATTATTGTTTTTGGATTATAAAATTAATCTTGTGGCAATAGTATTTAATTATATTCTTCCTTTGTTAGGGTATAATCTGGTTTTTTCCATTCCTATCCATCGAATTGTATCCCGTGTATTAACAATACAGCGGGAAATGAGATTTTAGGTGTTCGTTCTATGAATACCTAAAATTTTGTTATGTATACTGCAATGTGTGATTATATTGTTAGATTCTGTGAGAAAGAAGGCTGTTGCTTGTGCTTGCTAAGCGTTCCGGTTACAGGCTTGATATACTGGGAGTTCTTGTAATTTTGGTTTTTGTGGTACTGATTAGCCGTTTAGGATATCTGCAGGTGGCACAGGGACAATACTACGGGAATTTAGCGGATGGTAACCGTATCAGGCTTATTCCCATTATAGCTCCGCGTGGCATCTTTTATGACCGAAACGGAATTACTTTAGTGTCTAACCGTCCGGGTTTTACTGTATCTTTGCTGCCGCTTACTGGCCCGGTTCCGGATGAAGTTGTTAAAAAATTATCCGAAATTCTGAATATCAGTATGGTTGAGATTCAAACAAAGCTGCAGCAGCATTCCGGGAACTTTGAACCTGTACGGATTAAGACCGATATCGGGCAGGATATCGTTACTAAAATTGAAGAACGCCGAAATGAATTACCAGGTGTAGTTATTGAAATACAGCCAATACGGAATTATATCAACAATGAATTGGGTGCCCACATTTTTGGTTATGTTAGCGAAATTAACGATGTTGAATTAGAACAATTAAAAGCTGACGGATATAAGTCCGGCGATATAATAGGAAAATTCGGCCTGGAAAAGGTTTATGACCGGGAACTGCGAGGTATTGACGGCGGTGGACAGGTAGAAGTTGATGTAACGGGAAGACCAGTACAAGTTCTTGGTAAAAAAGAACCTGTGCCGGGAAACAATTTGGTGTTGACCCTTGATTCACGGATACAAAGAGCGGCTGAACAGGCTATTGATGAGCAATTAAAATATTTACAGACAAAGTCCGAATTTTCTAAAGCACGTGCCGCTTCAGCCGTGGTTATTAATCCAAAAAATGGTGAGATTTTAGCCATGGTCAGTCGGCCGGCATTTAATCCCAACTTTTTCGCTCGGGGAATATCCTCCAAAGAATGGAAGGAAATTAACGAAAATCCAAATCACCCAATGGATAATAAAGCGATTGCCGGTGAATATCCACCGGGGTCAACTTTTAAAATTATAACCGGTATTGCTGCCTTGGAACTTGGTAAAGTGACTCCGGAAGAAAAAATACTGGATACTGGTAAACACTGGATCATTCCTAAGGGAAATGCATCGGGGGAAGCGTTAGGCTGGATTAATTTTCAAGAAGCACTGGCTAAATCCGACAATGTTTATTTTTATGAGATGGGTAATCGGCTGGGAATTGATAATTTGGAAAAATATGCGAGAATGTTTGGCATGGGAGCGGCTACCGGTATTAATTTGCCGGGAGAATCGGAAGGATTGGTTGCTAACCGACGCTATAAGGAAAAAGTTTATGGAGAAGACTGGTATTTATCTGAAACTTTTGACGCCGCGATTGGTCAGGGCTTTCAGTTGGCTACGCCATTGCAAATGGCACAATTGATTGCTCAGATTGCCAACGGCGGGCACCGGTATAGACCTCATTTAGTCAACAAGATACTTTCTTCCGACGGTCAGGTTTTACAAAGTTTTGGTCCGGAAGAACTGGGGCAGGTGCAGGTTTCTGAACGCAATCTTTCCTTGGTGCGGCAGTCATTGCGTAACGTTGCTATGGAAGGGGGGACTGCAGCAGAGGCATTTGGTGATTTTCCCATTCCTATTGCCGGTAAAACAGGAACGGCTGAAAATTCCCATGGTGACGACCATGGCTGGTTTGTTGCTTATGCTCCCTTTGATGATCCGCGTGTGGCTGTTGTGGTTATCGTGGAACAGGGTGGATTTGGTTCTTCATCGGCAGTTCCCATAGCAAAAAAAATTATGGAAGCGGCTTTTAATATTAATCAAGTTCCGGCAGAAGCTCCGAGAGTTTTAAAAGCTAAGACAGCACTTTAAAAAGGATAAAGGAATTTATTATAATGGCAGGAAAATTTGCCAATTATCACGAAATATAATTTAATTAAGTAATATGTACTGTGTGGTAAAATTTAGGAGAATATTTATGCGGGAAGATGTAGTATTTAAGGGAAGTAAGACTGGACTGCATTTGTTGTTAAGCGAAACTGCCGATTTTAGTGAAGTTATGCACCAGCTTAAGGAAAAACTGGATTCAGCAGCGCAATTTTTTCGTAATGGTGCTATAGTGAATATTTCATCTGCCGCTCGTATACTTACCCCTGAACAGCAGGGAGAACTAACTGATCTATTTACCAAATACGGGCTTATGTGGACATTTGCGGGAGATATGTCGAATAATGCGGAGCAAGAGGAAAAAGAAACCATTCCGGAGAATATGGTTATTAAAAGAACTTTGCGGAGCGGGCAGGAAATCATATACAGCGGTTCTGTTGTTATTATGGGCGATGTAAACCCGGGAGCTCAGGTGATCGCGGGAGGCGATATCATTATTTATGGTACTTGCCGAGGTGTGGTACATGCCGGGGCTTACGGAAATGATCAGGCAACAATTACAGCAAATCGGCTCATGGCGGCTCAAATTAGGATTGCAGGACTTATTGCAAGATCTCCGGATTATCTTGAGTCTCCGGAATATGTAGAGACCGCTCGCGTAAAAGACGGTGCGGTAGTTATTGAACCAGCTAATCTCTAGGAGGTTTATTGATGGGAGAAGTAATTGTTATTACGTCGGGTAAAGGCGGTGTTGGTAAAACAACAACGACTGCAAATCTCGGAACAGGTTTTGCTTTATTGGGGAAAAAGGTCGTTTTAATTGATGCTGACATTGGTTTGAGAAATCTGGATGTGGTCATGGGGCTGGAAAATCGGATTGTATATGATCTGGTTGACGTTACCGAGGGAAATTGCCGTTTGAAACAGGCTTTGATCCGGGATAAGCGTTATGAAACGCTGTACCTCTTACCTGCCGCGCAGACTCGGGACAAAACGGCCGTCAGCCCGGAACAGATGCGTCAGTTGTCGCAGGAGTTGTCCCAAGAGTTTGATTACGTTATTATTGATTGCCCTGCCGGTATTGAGCAAGGCTTTAAAAATGCCATCGCCGGGGCCGACCGGGCTGTTATAGTTACTACTCCTGAGGTTTCAGCTGTCCGGGATGCCGATCGAATTATCGGTTTATTGGAGTCTGAAGGGAAGCACAATCCCAAGCTTGTTGTTAACCGCATCCGTCCACAGATGGTTAAAAAAGGCGATATGATGAATATTGATGATATCATTGAAATTTTAGCTGTTGATCTGTTAGGTATTATTCCGGAAGATGAATATATTGTCATCTCGACAAATCGGGGGGAGCCGGCAGTAGCTAATCCTATTTCCCTGGCAGGAACCGCGTACAACAATATTGTGCGCCGGCTTATGGGAGAAAACATTCCGTTAATGACGCTTGAAACAAATGAAGGATTTATAAAAAAACTCAAAAAGATATTTGGCTTTTGAGGAGGAGATTAAGATGTTTGAGCTGATTCAAAAATTGTTTGGCAAAGAGTCTTCCAGATCAAAAGATATCGCCAAAGAACGGCTGCGTCTTGTTCTGGTGCATGATCGTGCCAATGTTTCACCTCAGTTTATGGAAGTATTAAAAGATGATATGATTCGTGTGATTTCCAATTACATGGAAATCAATGAGGAGGATATGGAAGTCAGCCTTACGAATACAAATTCTTCGGTGGCGTTGGTGGCTAACATTCCTGTAAACCGTATGAAACGCAGCGCATGGGTCAACGAGTAAGGTACATGGGGCAAGGTAAAGCGCGAAGGCACTATACCTTGTTTTTTTTTCAGGAAACAGGTCTATCTAGCAAGCTGAATTCCTGTTTGATATTAGTACCGACAGGTATTCGTTACTTTCCGAGCTCTGTTATGCGCAACAATCATTCAACAAAAATAGACTTTGTAATATAGTTGCTGGACGGAAATAAAAAATGCGATTATAATAATAAAGAACATGGCTAAAATGCGGAAAGGTAAGTGTAGTATGAATGCTTAGTCGACGGCTTTTACGTAATCTAGATTTCATGGTTATTATAGTGACCGCTATTATTATTTTAATAAGCTTGCTTATTATTGGCAGCGCTACGCATATTAATTCTCCTAGTGAGGACCGTTATTGGTATGTGCAGCGACAAGGGATTTTCGCCCTGGTTAATGTTGTTATTGTATTTATCATGTTACATTTTGATTATAAATCGTTGGAACGATTCGGTCCTTTGCTTTATGGATTGAATTTAATTATACTGCTGGCAGTCATGTTTGTCGGACAATCTGCTCTGGGGGCACAACGCTGGATACAAATTGGTCCTATCAGTATTCAGCCGTCTGAGTTTTCGAAACTGATTCTGATTATTTCACTGGCCAGCCTGCTGGATAAAAAAACGGGCAAGCTTAATTCTTTTAAAGAAATTTTGCCTGTATTCTTTTATGTTGGAGTTCCGTTTTTATTAGTATTGAAGCAACCGGATTTGGGTACTTCACTGGTCTTTTTAGCCATCTTGTTTGGAATGCTTTTTGTTGCCGGCATCAGTACAAAATATCTTTTTATGATTTTTTCGGCTGGTGTGGCTATTCTACCGATATTCTGGCATTTTTTAAAAGATTATCAAAAAATGCGTCTTACGGTCTTTATTGATCCCAATGTAGATCCTCTTGGTTCAGGGTATCATATTATTCAGTCTAAAATTGCGATTGGTTCGGGGATGTTGTTTGGTAAAGGACTTTTTGAGGGAACACAAAGTCAGTTGAATTTTTTGCCGGAAAATCATACTGATTTTATTTTCGCTGTTATCGGTGAGGAATTAGGCTTTGTTGGAGCAGTAATTGTGTTACTGTTATATTTCATTTTGCTTTATCGCGGCATTAAAATTGCGGGGATGGCTAAAGATAATTTTGGAACGTTACTAGCCACCGGTATCGTTGCCATGCTGACTTTTCATATTCTGGTGAATGTAGGGATGACAGCAGGAATCATGCCGGTTACCGGGATACCGCTGCCATTGATGAGTTATGGGGTCAGTGCTTTGACTACAAATATGATAAGCCTTGGAATCCTTTTAAATATATACATGCGCAGGCAAAAAATCTTATTTTAGGAGGTACACATTTCTGATGTGTACCTTTTCGTTATATTCACCGGATTTTAGCATATATATGAATTAGAAGGTGCTTGTTCTGGGGGGAGTTTATGATTAGGCATTGGAATCGCTGGATAAACAGCCGGAATTTAGGGGAGGGCTGGTACTATAGTCAAGTCAATGAAACTAGTTATGGATGGCTCAAACAAATCATAATATCTACCCTGTTATTTACTATTGTCTATGGAATCCATTGCTCAGAAACCTTTATAGGAGAAAAAATAGATAATGAAATTACTTATCTGTTAACGACTGAAACCGATTTTAACTATATTGTAGACGAAATAGTACGTAAATTTCCCCGTGATATGGATGTGGCCGTGTTTAAAAAAATAACAAGCCCAGGCGTAAGTTCGGCAGAGCAACCCCTTCCTATGATTCAACCGGTGGAGGGGAAGATTCTCATTCCTTTCGGTTGGAAAAATGATAAGGGAAACCAAGCGAGTATACATCAAGGTATTGATATCGAAACTTTGGCGGGAACTACTGTGAAAGCTGCCGCGAATGGCACAATAAAACTTATCACTGACAGTAAAGTATATGGAAAGGTGATTATTATCGAACATAATCAAGATACGGACTCCTTATATGGCTATGTAGATGATGTTTTGGTAGCGCAAGGTGAACAAGTGAGTCAGGGCCAGGTCATAGCCAGGACGAGTGGCCCCAGAATGTATTTTGAAATTCGCGAACAGGGAAAAGCGGTTGATCCGCTAACTAAGGTTAAAGGCAGTTCTGCACCTGTGGAAAGGAAGTGAACTGAGTGCAGATTATCCGCCTTTTTGGTATAAAGCTAAAAGTAAACAATTGGTTTTTTGTTTTAACAGTACTGTTTGTGTTGTCAGGTTATTTGTATAAAATCCTGCTTGTATATGGTGCAGTGCTGTGGCATGAACTGGCTCATGCCATAACTGCTCGGGCAGCCGGATTAAAAGTACGGGAGGTTGAGTTGCTTCCTTTTGGCGGCGTAGCAAGAATTAGTTCCTTGAATGAGACCGGAATCAGAAAAGAATTTTTAATTTCGGCTGCGGGACCGTTGGCAAGCCTGGTTCTGGCGGCCGTTTCCTATATTGGTATGACTTATAGCAAGGACTGGCTGGAAGGCTGGCAATTTTTATATAAAGTCAACATAGTATTGGTACTTTTTAATTTGCTGCCGGCCTTACCGCTCGACGGTGGGCGGATCATGAGGGCTTGTTTGAACACAGTATTTGACTATAAAAAAGCAACCATGATAACTGTCAAGCTCAGCAGAGGTATTAGTTTGTTTTTGCTTATCTGGGTGTTATACACATACTGTTTTAGGAATGAAATCAATCTGACTTTTATTATCGGCGCAATTTTTATTTACATGGCTGCTAATGTGGAAATCGTTTTTGCCGGATTTCGGACAATGCGTATGTTAGCTAATAAAAAAGAACAGCTAAATTCCCGCGGTTTTTTACCGACTAATCATTTTACCGTTGCTGACAAAATGCTTGTTCAGGATGTAATCCGTTTATTTGTACCGGAGGCATATCATATTGTTTTAGTTATTGATCCTGAACGTATGACTTATTGTGGTACGCTTACCGAGACACAAATATGGGATCGCCTTACGGAAAAAGGTGTGAGTGTTTCCATTAGCCAATTTTTATGATGTTGGCAGGATTTTTTTTTTATACGTAGAACGTAGGGTTAAATGTGGTTTGATATTGGGAAAATACTAGGAGAGTCATTATCGTACGCCGCATAGTTGTAGTACATACCTGGAGGTAAGCATGATTAATATTAGTCAATCAATCCTAACACAAGTTGCCAAGCCTGCCCGTTATACCGGCAATGAACTAAATAGCGTAAAAAAGAACCATTCGCAGGTTGATGTCACCATAGCATTAGCATTGCCTGATGTATACGAAGTGGGAATGTCCAATCTTGGCCTGAAAATCTTATATCAGATTTTGAATGACCGCAGGGATACGGCGGCGGAGAGAGTCTATGCACCGTGGGTGGATATGGAAGAATTGATGAGAAAAAATAATATTCCACTATATTCATTAGAAACATTCACGCCTCTGGCTGATTTTGATCTGATTGGTTTTTCACTGCAATACGAGCTGAGTTATACCAATGTTTTAAATATGCTGGATTTAGCTAAGATACCTGTTTTATCCAAAGAGCGTAATGAAGACTATCCGCTTGTCGTTGGAGGCGGGCCTTGTGCTTTCAATGCGGAACCAGTTGCCGATTTCTTTGATCTCTTTGTGCTGGGGGAAGGCGAGGAAGTGATCGAGGAAATAGTGGATACCTATAAACTTTGGAAAAAATCCGGGAAAAAGGGCGGAAAATCAGCCTTTTTACAACAAGTAGCAACGGTTGGCGGAGTTTATGTCCCTTCATTATATGAGGTTTTTTATCAGCAGGATGGTACAATTGACAGTATAAGGCCGAAATATGAACAGGCAGCGCCGCATGTGGAGAAAAGGGTGGTACGTGATCTTGATGCGGCAACCTTTGTAACGAAACCGGTAGTACCCTTTCTAGATATTGTTCATGACCGGATCATGCTGGAACTATTTCGTGGCTGTACGCGTGGTTGCCGTTTTTGTCAGGCCGGTATTTTATATCGACCGGTACGGGAAAAAAAGCTGAAAACTTTAATCGCCTCGGCTCGACAGTTAGTTGATCATACCGGATACAATGAGATTTCCCTAACATCACTAAGCTCGGCAGATTATTCTTGTTTACATGAACTGGTTCGGGGCCTGATGGAAGAATTTAAGGATGAAAGTGTGAGTGTTTCCTTACCTTCGCTCAGAATTGATAGTTTTTCCATCCAATTGGCACAGGAAGTACAGCAAGTACGCAAAAGTGGACTAACCTTTGCTCCGGAAGCAGGAACTCAACGTATGCGTAATGTCATTAATAAGGGTGTTACGGAAAAAGATTTGGAAGAGGCCGTGACGGCAGCCTTTCGTGCTGGCTGGTCAACGGTTAAACTTTATTTTATGATCGGGTTGCCTACAGAAACGGAAGAGGATATCCGCGGCATTGCAGAACTGGCAAAACGGGTGGCAGCCTGGTATAAGGAGATAAAGGGGCGCCGAGGTGCAAGGGTAACGGTAAGTGTATCTTCCTTTGTTCCTAAACCGCATACTCCGTTTCAGTGGTATGGACAAAATAGTATTGCTGAAATAGAAGAGAAACAAGAGTTGCTTAGAAGCTTATTTAAGCAGAGCGGAGTTTCCTTTAGCTGGCATGATGCCAAAACGAGTTTTCTGGAAGGCGTGCTTTCACGAGGTGACCGCCGTTTGGGCAAAGTCATACTGCGGGCATGGCAACAAGGCGCTAAATTTGACGGTTGGTCAGAACATTTCAAATTCGACGTGTGGATGGATGCGTTTTCTAGGAAAAAGGTCGATCCTGGTTTTTACGCAAGGCGTGAACGTTCAGCTCATGAAATACTGCCATGGGAACATTTGCATTCCGGTGTTTTTAAAGAATTTTTACTTCAGGAATACAACCAGGCTATAGCCGAAGCCCATACAGCTGATTGTCGCCGTACTACCTGCAGTGCTTGTGGTGTCTGCCAGGAACTCGGCGTACAAGTTGTTGATTGGAAGGTGGCTTCCCATGCCTAAATTGCGACTTGAGATTACGAAGGACGAGGCTATCCGCTATATATCACATTTGGATTATGCCAGAACTTTAGAAAGGACGATTCGTCGTGCGAAGCTTCCGGTAGCTTATTCAGAGGGATTTAACCCACATATGAAATTGTCATTTGCTTCTGCATTAGCTGTAGGAATAACAAGCGATGCCGAGTATGTCGATATTGAGTTTACAGAAGCAGTTCAGCCTGAGACTATTGTTTTCCGGTTGTTGCAACGAGTACCGCAGGGAATCCGTATCCAAAAAGCTAAATCAATTCCGGAACGAGGGCAATCACTCATGGCGTCGGTCAATTTGGCTGCCTTTACGATTGATACCCCTTTATTGCCGGATAAATCAGCCGCTATGGCTTACCATAGTCTAGAAAGTTTTAATAGGGCTGAACAGATATTTTATACGAAGGAATCCCCAAAGGGCAGGCGAGTAATTGACGTTAAGCAATTTTTGTTGAAGAAATTAGAGATCGCTGTCACCGGCGGCCGAATAAAGGTAAAAGCAGATATTAAAATTACACCGATAGGGAGTATAAAGCCGAGCGATATTTTACAGGTTCTGGTGGAACAATTCACTTTTCCTGCCGATAAGAATGCCGCTCTTATCAACAGAGATGGTCTGTATATACTCGCCCAGCAGGGAAAATTGACCCCCTTAGATATATAAACTAAAGGGTTCTTGGAGGGAGGCCATTTTTATGACTAAGACCATTATTGCCAATATTGTTCCGGAAGAAACACGAATGGCACTTTTGGAAAATGGAGAGTTGATGGAGTTGTCGGTGGAACGGACGGAAAGTTCCAATATTGTCGGTAATATTTATTTGGGTAAAATAAAAAATGTCCTTCCTGGAATGCAAGCGGTGTTCGTGGATATCGGCAGAGATAAAAATGCTTTTTTATATACGGGAGACATCTTCCATGCTCATCTGTCACCGATGACAGATGAGGTATTGACGGAAGGACAGGACATCCTGATACAGATTATAAAAGACGCGATTGGGAATAAGGGGCCGCGCGCCACTACCCATTTGACCCTCCCTGGCCGCTATGTAGTTTTAATGCCTACCGTTGATTATATCGGCATCTCCCGGCGTATTGGCAGTGAAGAGGAACGTGAACGCTTAAAGCTGTTAGCCGAAAAGGTGAGGCCTGCTGGTATGGGGATCATTGTCAGAACAGTGGCGGAGGGAAAAACAGAAGAAGACTTGTCCAAAGATATCAAATATCTGAGTGATTTATGGAGCACTTTAGCTTCCCGGGCCAAAAGGTCGCGCGCGCCTATTTTGCTGTACCGTGATGTTAATTTAATTATCCGTATTGTACGCGATTATTTATCGGCAGATGTGGATCATTTTATCTTAGATAATCAAGATGCATATGACCGGGTGTGTGATTTGTTAACATTCAGCGGCCCGGAGCTAATACCTAAAGTCGTTCTTTATAAAGACAAGACTGATATTTTTTTCCACTATGGTTTAGATACCGCCCTGGAGAAAATTAGTCAACGAGTAGTATGGTTAAAATGTGGTGGTTATATTGTCATTGATAAAACCGAGGCACTCACCGTTATTGACGTAAATACCGGCAAGTTTGTAGGAAATACAAATTTATCTGAGACCGTTCTGAAGACGAATATTGAGGCTGCTGTAGAAATAGCCAGACAGTTGCGGTTGCGTGATATTGGCGGTATTATTATTATTGATTTTATTGATATGGATAAAGAGGAACATAAAAAGAGCATTTTAAATGCCTTGGAAGAACAGCTTAAAAGAGACCGGACAAAAAGCAATGTTCTAGGCCTTACAGCGTTAGGTTTAGTCGAAATGACTAGAAAAAAGGCAAGGCAAAATATTGAAAATCTACTATATGCTGATTGTCATTACTGTCAGGGACGGGGCAGAATACAATCGCCGGAAACCGTAGCGATCCGAATCTGCCGTGAACTGCGCAAACTTGCAGGTCGTCCCAGGGTACAGGGAAATTTGCTGATTCAGTCAAGTCCAAGAGTTGCGCAAGTACTAGAAAAACAAGTGGATTTGTTGAAACTAAGGCAGGGACTGGCGAGAAAACTTATCATTGAAAGTAATCCGGCAATGCACGATGAGGTTTTTTCCATTGTGTACCAAGATGATTAGCATTGTTGACAAAAGTCGCCATTTATGCTATTATTCTATGATGTAGGCGATTAGGCTTATGCCCCGACCGCACGGAGAGGTTACAAACATTGTCGTGTCATTGTAGGCAATGTACCAAATTCGGCGAGTAATGATGCAGGGAGGTGTAGTTCATGTACGCAATTATTAAAACTGGTGGTAAACAATACCGTGTTACCGAAGGTGACGTAGTGCTTATTGAAAAACTTGAAGCCGCTGAAGGCGATGTAGTAGAATTTGATAATGTGCTTACTTTAGTAAAAGAAGGCGAAGTTGTTATCGGCAAACCGCTAATTGAAGGCGCTAAAGTTACAGGTAAGGTTGTAGCTCAGGGGAAAGGTAAGAAGATTTTGGTCTTTAAATATAAAGCTAAATCGAATTACCGTAAACGCCAGGGACACCGTCAGCCGTTTACCAAAGTAGTTATCGAAAAGATTTACGCATAAGATATGATTACCATTAGTCCTATCGTGAATACAGACCGAATGATTGTCGGTTTCTCTGTCACAGGCCATGCTAATGCCGGTCCGCACGGACAGGATATTGTCTGTGCTGCGGTATCTGTGCTGGCTCATACGGCAGTATACGGATTGGAACGCCATCTCAAGCGGGAAATTAAGCTGGATATGGCTGAGGGTAATATGGTGTTTGAACTTATGGATCCACCAGATGAATTAACCAGTGTGGTTTTAGAAACGACGCTGTTGGGTTTTAAGGAGATAGCCAGTAATTATCGTAAATTTGTGCAAATTTTATAATACGGGGGGTGAGTTGTAATGTTTAAGCTCAATTCGCTTAATTTGCAATTGTTTGCTCACAAAAAAGGTGTGGGCAGTTCACGTAACGGACGCGACAGCGAATCCAAACGTCTTGGCGTCAAACGTCATGCCGGTGAGGTAGTAACTGCAGGCAGTATCTTAGTTCGCCAAAGAGGTACTCATTTTCATCCGGGACATAATGTTGGTATTGGTAAAGACGATACACTGTATGCAAAAATTGCCGGTCGTGTAGCATTTGAACGTAAAGGCCGTGATGACAGGCAAGTTAGCATTTATACTGTAGAAGAGGCTATCTAAATACATTCACCTGCGGAAATCCCGCAGGTGTTCTTTCATTTAAATTATATTTAAGGATAATAGAAACTTGAACAGATTTTGACAGGTAAAAATTGTTTTTGAATGGTTGTACTCAATGACAGAATCAGATGCTAACTACTATGATAGTAAGTTAAAAGGGAGGATTGAGCATGTGGCTGATGAACCCTTAAATAGTCAGATTTGTGAAGAATTAGTCCGATTATTGCGAATACAGCGTCACGATTTTATAAATCATATACAAGTCATTCATGCCATGCTTCAGTTGGGACGATCGGAAAAAGCTATTCAATATATTGAGGATTTAGCAAAAGATCCTTCTTTACTGTCAGATGCTCTAAGCCAGCATGTAAAAAAGGCGGAATGTAAGGAGAAGAACAATCCGGTTAAGTTTTAATTAAAATGTACATATTACATAAAGACTTATTGCAAAAAAGACTTAGAGGAGATTATTAATGTTTATTGACCGAGCCAAAATTACGCTAAAAGCTGGTGACGGTGGAAACGGGATGTCCAGTTTTCGCCGTGAAAAATTTGTTCCAAAGGGTGGCCCCAGCGGTGGTGACGGCGGGCGCGGCGGTGATGTAATTTTTGTCGTGGATTCCAATGTAAATACGTTAATTGATTTTCGCTATAAACGTAAATTTGTTGCAGAAAACGGAGTGCATGGGCAGACCAAGAATATGCATGGACGGAATGCAGAGCCTCTATTGATTAAAGTTCCTCCGGGAACCCTTGTAAAAGATGAGTTGACCGAAGAGATCATAGCGGATTTAACTATTGAAGGGCAACAGGCGGTTATTGCACGCGGCGGCCGTGGTGGTCGTGGCAATGCCCGTTTTGTAAGCAGTGTACACAGAGCACCTACCTTTGCTGAAAAGGGTGAGCCGGGTGAAAGCCGTTCTGTTTTTTTAGAACTTAAACTATTAGCTGATGTCGGACTGGTTGGGTATCCAAGTGTGGGCAAATCAAGCATAATTTCAAAAGTATCGGCTGCTAAGCCGGAAATTGCCGCTTATCACTTTACGACACTAACTCCTGTGCTGGGAGTCGTCAGCCTGGAACAGGGGAAAAGTTTTGTTCTGGCCGACATCCCTGGTCTAATAGAAGGCGCGCATGAGGGGGTGGGATTAGGTCATGACTTTTTGCGGCATATTGAACGGACAAAAGTGATTATTCATGTTCTTGATATATCAGGTACGGAGGGTCGCGATCCACTGGAGGATTATCAGGCAATAAATAAAGAACTGGTACTCTATAATGAACGTCTTGCTAAACGTCCCCAAATTATTGCAGCGAATAAAATGGACTTGCCGGAAGCGCAGGAGAACTATGAAAAAGTTCGGGCGTATATGAAACAAGAAGGCCGTGAAATATTTCCTGTTTCTGCGGCTACCGGAGAAGGCTTGGAAAAATTAATGTGGCGGGCCCTGCAGTTATTATCTGCATATATCGAAGAACCGGAACATGACCGGGAAGGAAAAGTTTATGAGGCTAAACCGGAAGATGCCTTTACAATCAGCCGTGATGATGACGGAACTTTTATTATTCATGGGAAAGATATAGAAAAAGTTGTGGCTATGATTAATTTTGACAATGACGAGGGTGTACGGCGTTTTCAATTAGTTTGGAGGAAAATGGGTATTGAAGAAGCTTTGAAAGAGCGTGGTATTCAGGAGGGCGATACTGTTCGTATTCGTGATATGGAGTTTGAATTCAAACTATAGGAGGGCAAACGTGTCGGAAAGTACTTTGACGGGAAAACAAAAACGTTATCTGCGGTCGCTAGGCAGTACACTGGATCCCGTGGTTCAGATTGGTAAAGCAGGGATGATCGAGGCAGTGGCTGCCAGTGCCCGGGATGCGCTGGCAGCTCGCGAACTGATTAAAGTTCGTGTTTTGCAAAATAGTCCGGAGGAACCACAATCAGCCTTGATGGCTTTGGCGGATTGTGTTCAGGCTGAGTTAGTACAAGTTATTGGCCGTAACGGACTTTTATATAAAAGAAACCCTGAAAAGAAAAAAATAGAATTGCCTTAATTCTTATTATTAGCTAAGGTGTGGGGAGATATGTTTACCAGGAGCAACCTGACTGATGCAAAAAGGCTGGTCGTTAAAATAGGAACCAGCACGTTGACGCATGAAACGGGGAAAATGAATTTTTTCCGTATTGAAAAATTGGTTCGTGAATTATCTGACTTAGCAAATCAGGGAAAGGAAATCATTTTAGTGACATCCGGTGCCGTAAGTGCTGGCATGGAACGTTTAGGTATCAAGGAAAGACCAAGAACTATCCCCGAAAAACAAGCGGTAGCAGCCATTGGACAGGGCATATTGATGCACACTTATGAAAAGCTTTTTGGAGAATACGGACAAATTGTTGCTCAAGTGCTGTTGACAAGGGAAGATTCCGTAAAGCGAACGCGGTATACCAACTCACGCAATACTTTGTTAACCTTATTAGCTATGGGTGTCATACCCATTATCAACGAAAATGATGCCGTAGCGATTGATGAACTGAAAATTGGTGATAACGACACGCTTTCAGCGATGGTTGCCAGTATTGTGGATGCCGATATCCTGATAATTCTGTCCGATATTGAAGGCGTATTTACTGATAATCCCCAGAAAAATCCCAATGCACAGCTTATTCAAGAAATTACTGATATTACTCCTCAAATTGAAGCATTGTCAGATGAGCCTGGTACGTTACGAGGGACAGGCGGTATGTATACCAAAATCCAGGCGGGAAAAATCGCGACTAATTCGGGAGTTACCATGATTATCGCCTCCGGGGCACGAGACGGTGTATTGCGGGAAATTTTAAGCGGTGCTAAGGTTGGTACTATTTTTATATCGAAGGAAAACCGTTTACAGATTCGTAAACGTTGGTTGGCGTTTGGTGCGCGCATTTACGGCAGTGTTATGGTTGATCAAGGCTGTGAACAAGCCTTACTGTCCGAGGGATCGAGCCTGCTGGCTGCAGGGATTATTCAGGTTGATGGCGAGTTTGGGCAAGGTAAAACCATTTCCATTGTGACTCCATTGGGACGGGAAATTGCCCGTGGTTTGGTAAATTATAATGCAAAAGAAATCCGCAGAATTATGGGTAAGCATACTAACGAAATTGCTGCCATATTAGGTTCTAAACCGTACGATGAAGTTATACACCGGGATAACATGGCCTTGCTGGTATAAATGCTGTAAGCTGTAAATAAGAGGTGGAATTTGATGGGATATGTTCATTCCCTGCTAAGATATCTAAAAACTTCTAAGGGAAAGCATGATATGATTGATTATCTCCGGGCTATGATTATTATCGTTGCCACGATGGTTGTGTTACGTAATGCCATAGACATTGCTGCTAATTGGGTTCGGTATTTTTTATTTAGATGAGTTTTATTTTAAATATACACTTTTTTATTAATTTAGGAGATGGCTCATGTCAGATAAACAAAGAATTGGCATAATGGGAGGAACATTTGACCCAATCCATATCGGGCATCTTGTTACGGCCGAAGCTGTGCGTAGAGAATATCAGTTGGAAAAAGTCCTGTTTATACCAGCTGCTGATCCGCCGCACAAACAAAATTTACCGGTAACCCTCCCTATGCACAGATACATCATGACGATATTGGCCACATATTCTAATATTCACTTTGCAGTATCCAGGATTGAATTGGACCGAAAGGGCCCTTCCTACACCATTGATACAATTACAGAATTGAAAAAGCAATATGGCCTTCAGACCGAACTGTTTTTTATAACAGGTACAGATGCCATTTTAGAACTTGCTACGTGGAAAAATGTCGATCTTCTTTTAGAAAATTGTCATTTCATTGCGGCTACCCGTCCCGGATGTGGTGGAACATTAGATTCTGTAATAGAATATTTTGGTGAGCAGGGACGTGGACATATTCATCTTTTGGCAACACCGGAACTGGATATTTCCTCTACAGACATCCGCGAAAGAGTAAAGCAGGGCAGGTCTATAAAATATATCGTTCCGGAAAATGTAGAAAATTATATAGCAAAAGAAGGTTTATACCGTACTTAATTTTAAAACTAACATACACTGTACCAAATAAAGGCAGGCATAAATACCATGAATTCGTAAATAATGTTAAAGCAGTAGTTTAAGAATTCATGGAAAGAGAGGTGATCCCTAGATGGCAAAAACTCTCTACGTTGGTAACCTACCGTGGTCTACTACAGATACAAGTCTGGCAGACGCTTTTCGGGAATATGGTATAGTCATATCCAGCAGGATTATTACGGATAAAGAGACAGGCCGTTCCCGAGGTTTTGGTTTTGTGGAAGTAGAAGATGCTGATGCCGAAAAAATGATTTCCGCAATGAACGGTACTGATTTAGGCGGCCGTCAAATTGTTGTTAATGAAGCTAAGCCGCGACAGGGATAAGAAAAAAAATAGCAAGAAAAAGATGCCTCCGGAAAAGGAGGCTTTTTGTCTGTTTATGGAAGGATATCTAAAAAAATCGGAGAATTTTATCATACTAGGTGATGAACTTGCAATACACTGATCTAGTTAAAAAATTAAAAAATAAATTATCGGAAAAACGTTTCCTGCATTCGGTTGCGGTAAGTAAGGCGGCTGTTGAACTGGCACAGCTATACGGAGCGGATACAGTAAAAGCACAGATAGCAGGCTTACTGCATGATTACGCTAAAGAAATACCCAATAACCTCCTATTGCATCAGGCTCTTACCTTTGGTATAGTGATGGATGATATTGAACGTCACGAACCTGTACTCTTACATGCTAAAGTAGGAGCGGTGCTAGTTGCTGTGGAGTGCCAGATGTATGATCCAGAGATTACTCAAGCTATTCGTTTGCATACAACGGGTGGCAAGAATATGTCTTTGTTGGACAAGATTATATTTTTAGCTGACTTTATTGAACCGAGCCGTTCCTTTACAGGTGTTGAAGACCTTAGAAAACTTACAGCTGTTGATATTGACAGGGCTATGCTGTTTGCGTACAATCATACGCTGAAGCATATCGTCGATAAGAATGCATTGCTCCATCCCGATACAATTGCCGGACGCAATAGTTTGCTGATAGAAAGACCAAATCTCTGCTACAAGTAATAGTTGCTTTTTTGGGGGAAGGAAAAATGAGTAGAAAAAGACGACGTATACGTTGGAAACGGGTCATCCTGTTGCTTATGGTGCTATTGTTCCTGTTTACAGTTTTAACTAGTGCGGCAATATTTGCTTATCATAATGTGTTCCAGGAAAAAATGGCTGTGAATGCCAATGCTCCGGCTGAGTCAACTAAAAAGCTTCCTGAACGGGTTAATATTCTGCTGCTTGGTTTGGATGATGTTGATCCGGAAATGGCAAACGGGGCACGACGCTCAGATGCAATGCTTGTTGCCAGTATCAATCCGGAAGACGGCGGAGTGAATTTGATCTCTATTCCGCGTGATACAAAAGTGACCATTCCCGGACGTAAAGGTTATGATAAAATCACTCATGCTTATTATTATGGTGGTGTTGAACTGGCTAAACGAACAGTTGAAGACGTGTTGGATATTCCGATTGATCACTATGTAGCTGTGGATTGGAAAGCTTTTATTAATGTTATAGATATCTTAGGCGGTGTTGATCTATACGTTGAAAATGATATGGATTATGAAGATCCGTATGCCAATTTGTCCATACACTTGCAAAAGGGATATCAGCATTTAGATGGAGAAAAAGCCGGTGAATATGTAAGGTTCCGTCATGACGAACTTGGTGATATTGGGCGCGTACAGCGGCAACAACGCTTTCTGAAGGCGCTTAGCGGAGAGGTTTTTCAATTGGAAACCATACTGAAATTTCCTTCCATTGTTAATACAATTAATCAATATGTGAATACGGATATGACGGCATTTACCATGCTAAAGGTAGCTAACAGTTTAAAAAGTTTCAAGACGGATAATGTTTACACTGAAATGATTCCAGGCGATTTTGCCACTATAAATGATATAAGTTACTGGATATATGATAAGGAGCAAACCAAACAAGTAGTGCAAAAATTATTTTATAATAATACAACAAAAACGAATGAAGTTTCTAAAAAAATACAAAAATAAATGAATGTTGGAAAGCCTGCAGTGATTACTGCGGGCTTTTTGCAGGAAAGCTATATAATAACAAGAATATAATACAGCGATATGGAAAATAATTAATGAATGATGCATTGAATAACAAGGAGGCCTATATGACCAAAATAAGTTCATACTTACCCGAGCTAGTGGCTGAGGCTGCAAGTGACAAAAAGGCAAGAGATATTTTAATTCTTGATGTTGATGGAATTTCCAGTGTTACTGATTTTTTTATTATTTGTAGCGCTAATTCTTCAATACAAGTAAAAGCTATTGCCGACAATATAGAGGAGAAGCTTGCTAAGCATGGTTTCCATTCATTGAGCAGAGAGGGTTACCGTGAAGGGCGCTGGATTCTGTTAGATTATGGTGCCTGTGTTGCACATATCTTTATTGAGGAAGATCGTGTCTTTTACAATTTGGAACAACTTTGGGGCGATGCAGAAGTACATTCGTTTAAAGGATAAGGAGGAGAGCAATGAAGAGTATACATAGTTCTCTTAAACCTGGGAATGTTGTCTCACTAAGGGTGGTTCGTATGAATGAACTGGGAGCATTTTTAGACGCAGGAACGGGCAATACGTCAGATGATATTCTGTTGCATAAAGCACAGCAAATGCGAGAGATAAACATTAACGAGCAAGTGGAAGTATATCTTTATCTTGATCCCAAAGGACGGCTAACAGCCAGCATGCGGTTGCCACAAATGCGGGAAGGGCAGGTAGCTAGAGTGGTGGTCATTAATACAACCCGGGATGGTGCTTTTGTTAATATTGGTGCCGAACGTGGCGTTTTTCTCCCTTTTTCAGAAATGCACGGTAAAGTGCGTAAAGGCGACAAAATATGGGTAAAGCTGTACCGAGATAAAAGCGATCGTATGGCTGTTACTATGGATGTTGCAGAAGAATTGCAAAAAGCCTCTAAGCCTGCAGTTGAAGTCAAAGTCGGGGATTTTCTTAATGGTGTAGTTTATAATCAAACTGAGGAAGGTATTTTTTTATTTACACAAGAAAGATATATAGCTTTTTTACATACCAGCGAAACTACAAGAAATTTACGTATAGGTGACGAAGTTATAGTTCGTGTTACCTACATCCGTGAGGATGGTCGTCTTAATGTCTCTATGCGGCCGGTAAAGCAAGAGGCACAGAAATTGGATGCTCAGGCTATTTGGGATCTTTTAGATTCATGCGATGGAAAGATTCCCTATACGGATGATACCCCTGCCGAAGTGATCAAAGAAAAATTTGGGATCAGCAAATCCGCCTTTAAGAGAGCTATGGGCAGTTTACTAAAAGCACAAAGAATCGAGCAAAAAGACGGATGGACCTATAAGAAAAATCCTATTTAACAAGTTGCGATTTTTTACGAATTTTGTTGAGTTTTGAGATAAATGTGAAGGATTTTTTTAACAAATGATCTAATTTAATAATAGGCAAGTTAGGCTAAGTCGTTATTGTGATTAAATACCCTAAGGAGGCAGAAAGATGAGTGAGAAAGCCGGAAATAAAAAAGGGATATTATTAGAAACAGGGACAAATGAATTTGAAATTATTGAATTTACGGTCGGTAAAGTAAGCTATGGCATAAATGTTGCCAAAGTTCGTGAGGTTATTAATCCTGTTCCGGTAACTAAAATGCCTCATTCTCATCCTTATGTCGATGGGGTTTTTACCTTACGTGGCAGAGTAATGCCTCTTGTAAATTTGCCGCGGTGTCTGGATGCGGAAGAACAATCCAATACAAAAAATATTATCGTTAGTGAGCTTAATAATTATTTCGTAGGCTTTTTAGTAGATGAAGTGTCGCGGATCTACCGGGTCTCCTGGACGGCAATGGAAACACCACCGGACATTAGTGATTCAGATTTAGTGGTTGGCCTGATAAAAATGAATGAAAAGATCATCGTTTTATTGGATTTCGAAAAGATTGTTTCTGTAATTAATCCTGAAATCAACATAAAGCTGACAACGATTCCACAGAGTGCTCCAGATTTGGAAAAAATACGTCAGACTAAAACCATTGTTGTGGCTGAAGACTCGCCCATGTTGCGTGAGTTGTTGGTAGGTACTCTGCATACATCCGGGTATCAAAACATTAAAGCGTACTATAATGGCAAGGAGGCTTGGGAGGCTTTGGAGGCTATGGCGGAAAGCGAAATTCCGATAGCCGAAAAAATTCAAATGGTTATAACCGATATTGAAATGCCCCAAATGGACGGACATCATTTATTAAAGAAAATAAAAAATCATCCAAGATTGCGTGAACTTCCAGTTATTATTTTCTCATCACTTATCAATGAAGAAATGCGGCGTAAAGGCGAGGCCATAGGAGCCAATGGGCAGATATCTAAGCCTGAAATCGGTCAGTTAATTGATTTAGTGGATAAAATAATTTTGTAAACATAGACTATTAATTTTTGTTGACACAAATTAATTTTTAGTATATACTTATATCTGTTGGTAAGATATATGTGGGGGTATAGCTCAGCTGGGAGAGCGCTTGAATGGCATTCAAGAGGCCAGCGGTTCGATCCCGCTTACCTCCACCATTTATAGGACCAATAATAGGAAATAATTGTTATTTATGCCATGAGTTTGTCATGGCTTTTTTTGTTAGTTTTATACCTTATCTCGGTATTAGTATATCTTCGATTTCCTCGAAATTGAGAATTGTGAATATCTTCCAGGCGACGTTTATTTTGAGAAATCCGTTCGCGTAAAGATTGATCTATCTGGCTATCTTCTGCAGGGATATACAGATTATCGATTTTACAGAGGACGGATTTTTTTCTTTTTCCAGGACTTTTATTTCAGTTAAATGATTAACAGAGGTTGCAGCAATACTTTTATTGATGTTCTCCACAATCGAACGGATTTCTCAATGCTAAAAATTTTAGATTTAACATAATTGATACAAAGCCTTCTAGCCATTCTCTTTTTTTGCGGTTGAGCAGGAGGGGGGCGAAGTACGTTGACTGCGGTTGCATCTATAATGAATCTATATTTTCCCACGTACTTTCTATTAGGAGAATAGATACCAGGGAGTTTGATTGATCTTGGGTGGCAAGGTATCCATCTAATTTTGTAAAACCATCCTCAATGTCTTTTACGTAATCATGGTCAATATCTACTTGAATAAATGGCTTTAATTTCTTCCAGGATTCTTTTGAATCTTCCAAATTTGTTTTTGCTTGCTGCCAATCCTCATTACGAATATTATTTTCCACTTGTTCCAAATGCTTGGAAAATCCTATACGGTTATCTAAAGGCTTTGTCAGTAACGTACAGGCACTTAAGGCTACTAAAGTACTACTCAATAAAATTGCGATAACAATTGTTTTGATTAGACGAAACCGGTTATCCAGTAATTTTATCTTTTTATTGATATTGTACAACATGATTTATCTCCTTTTAAGTCAACATATAGGTTTCCCTTGGTATCTAATTGTGCCAATGAAATTTCTGTGATATCCTGAATATTTTGCTTACTGAGTTGATGTTCTAACCAGGCCTTGGTTAAATTAAGTGAATGAAGCGCATCTTGCAGTACAATACCGTCTAAAATAAGGTTTGTCGGCAGCCCGTCATATTTTGTGGAGATGTTTAAGTCTCCGGGAGTAACGGGTTGCTTTTGAGATTTCTTTTGTATGCTGATCTTTCCTCCTGGCTCAAACATTGCGAACTCTACATCGGTTATATTAAATACTCCTTGGGTGCGTAGTTCGGATATAAGCTGTTCTATTGGGATACGAATTTGTTTTAATTTATCTTCAAGAATTTTTCCGTTTTCAACTACAACTGTTGCTTCACCATCTACCATCTTACGAATCCATACGCTATGGAGGCTCAAAATTGCCAGTAATATCGCCAGTATTGTCCATGTAGCCAACCCTGCCAACGTAGACAGTAAATCTTCATTTACCTGTACAGATAAAGTAGAAGCCATGGAACCGATGGTAATCCCAACGACATAGTCGAAAAAGGTCAGCTGGGCAACCTGCTGCTTGCCCATAAGTCGCACAAGCAATAATAAAATAACAAAAGAAATAACAGATCGAATTACTACAACCAGCGTAATTGACAAAAAAGCGACCTCCCCTAATGCGTTTGTTTACTAGTATTACTAGAGTAAGATTCAGTTATTCAGGAATTACGGGATAGTTGAGAGGATAAAAAACAGAGGAGAAATTTCCATAATTTTTAAGCAATATTTGACGGATTAAAGTTGGAATTGGAAGAATAATAGAGTAAATGGAGGGAATATATATGACAGTTGCTTCTCAAATAAAAAAAACGTTAGCGACCCTTAAAGGCAGTCAGGGTACATTACGATTATATGCGTTACAGACGGGGGACGAAGAAACCAAATTAGTATACAATGAAGCATTGGAGACTGTAGGGGTAATAACAAATGATCTTGAGAAAAGAATGCAGACTCTAGAATATCAAGAGCCACAATTTAAAGGAAACTAATCAGGAGATTGAAAAATGCAGGAATGGATACAGATATTACTAAGTTCAGTTTCATTATTTTTTCTGATACTCCTCATGACCAGGAGCATGGGAAAAAGAAATATTGTCCGTTTGACGCCTTTTCAGTTTGTAAACTACATGATAATTGCAATAATTGCGGCATTAATGTCCTTGAATATAATTACAAACTTTGTTTTCGGATTGATTGCGCTAGGTGTTTGGGTACTGCTTCCTATAGCACTAGATTATTTGTCCATAAAAAGCAAGTGGGTTCATGACGTTGTTAGCGGGAAGGAAACCGTCTTAATTAAGCATGGGAAAATTATGGAAGAGAATCTTTTGCAAACCAGGCTAACAGGAGAGGAACTTTTGCGGGAGCTTCGCTCAAAAAATGCATTTAATCTAGGGGATGTTGAATTTGCCGTAATGGAAGGCACTGGAGATATAAATGTAATTCTGAAATCTCATAAAAAGCCTGTGTCCGCCTACGATTTAGGGATAAAAGTGGCACCACAGACGGAACCGCAGACCGTTATACTGGATGGCAACATGTTAAATGAACCCCTCGCTTCTTTAGGGTTTAATAAGGAATGGCTGGGTATCCAGTTGGAAAACATGGGAGTATCGCTGGACAATGTTTTTATCGGGCAAGTAGATTCGTCCGGCGAGTTATATCTGGATCTTTTTGACGATAGTGTGCAAATGCCACAGCCTAAAGTAAAGGAAATGCTTTATGCAAATTTCGAGAAAATTCAGGCGGATCTCACAACATTTGCGTTGGAGACACAGAATGAAGCGGCTAAGAGGATGTATTCGGAGCATGCTGATACCTTACAGCAACTTATGAAAAAGCTTAAGCCGTATTTATTGCGATAGAAGGTGATTTTAATGTCCAGCATAAAAAGGAAAAACCTAACCCCTGTACAACAGCAGTACCAGGACTTTGCTCATGCCAGAGAGCCGCAGCGCCCAATAGTACGGAACTGCATACGGGCCTTTATTGCCGGAGGCATTATCTGTACTATAGGCCAGGGAATACAATGGTTTTTTATGACCTATTTTAACTTTGATGAAAAGACCGCGGGAGACCCTACCGTTGCGGTTTTGATTTTGCTTTCCGTGTTACTTACAAGCTTTGGGGTATATGATCATCTTGCACAATGGGGCGGGGCTGGAACTGCCGTTCCGGTTACAGGGTTTGCCAATACTATCGCGTCAGCGTCGCTTGACCATAAAAGTGAAGGGTTTGTATTAGGTGTCGGCGGAAATATGTTTAAAATTGCCGGGCCGGTTATTGTGTATGGAGTTTTTTCCGCTTTTGTAGTTGCTATTATAAAAGTAGTTATTAATTTGTTAGGTGGGATGTGAATGTTACTAGGTCATCAAACATGGATTTTTGCATCCAAACCGGTAATCATTGGCTCTGCGGCGATAGGCGGACCCTTCGAGGCACAAGGGAACCTGGCAGACGATTTTGACCTGCTGCACGGTGATATATGGCTGGGGCAGGACAGTTACGAACAAGCGGAAAAAAAGTTTCTGGAGCAAGCCTGTGAGACTGCGATTAAAAAGGCAGGACTCAAAAAAGAGGATATCCAGTTTTTCCTGAGTGGAGATTTAATTAACCAGATTATACCCAGCAGCTTTACTGCCCGTACTCTAGCCGTTCCCTATTTAGGCATCTATGGTGCATGCTCCAGTTCGATAGAAGGCCTGTCTCTCGCTTCACTGATTGTGGATAGTGGGTTTGCGCACAATGCACTTATTGGCACATCCAGCCATAACGCAGCCTCGGAAAAACAATATCGGTATCCCACCGAATATGGCGCACAGAAACCTCCCACAGCGCAATGGACTGTTACGGGAGCAGGTGCCGCGGTTGTTGCACGGCAGGGTCAGGGGCCGCGTGTTACTGCGGCAACTATTGGACGCGTAATTGATATGGGGCTTTCCGATCCTTTTAATATGGGAGCAGCCATGGCCCCAGCCGCAGTTGACACGATCGAAGCCCATTTTAGGGATATGAATATCGAGCCATCACACTATGATCTCATTGCGACCGGTGACTTAGGTAAGATAGGTCACCGGATTGCCGGAGATTTGCTTACCAAGCATGGACTCATCATTCCTGTGGAAAAATTGACTGACTGTGGTATTTTGATGTACAAGGAAAGTCAGCCGGTTTTAGCAGGCGCCAGTGGCTGTGCCTGTGCTGCTACAACTACCTTTGGGCATCTTTTAAATCGTATGCGCCGAGGAGAACTGAGCCGCGTGCTGATCATTGCCACAGGTGCTTTACTTTCGCCCATGTCTTATCAACAAAAAGAAACAATACCGTGTGTTGCCCATGCAGTATCAATAGAAATATAGCAAAGGAGGCTGAAGCTTGGAGAAGTTTGTATTAGCGTTTATCGTTGGAGGAACGATCTGTGTAATTGGACAACTCTTAATGGACGGACTGAAATTAACTCCTGCCCATACGATGGTTGCCCTAGTCGTATCCGGAGCTGTTTTAGGAGGATTTGGGCTCTATGACGATTTAGTTAGGTTTGCAGGTGCCGGAGCTTCGGTGCCTATAAGCAGCTTTGGAAATCAACTGGTAAAAGGGGCCCTCCAGGAGGCAGAAAAAACCGGTCTTGTCGGTGTATTGACAGGTATTTTTAAAATTACCAGCGCAGGCATTTCAGCGGCGATTATATTCGGATTTCTGTCAGCGTTACTGTTTAAACCAAAAGGATAGAATAGTCCTAAAAGGAGGTGAAAAAAATGACAGTAGGTACTCAAATGACTCAGGCTATTGCAACTGTACAAAACGCTGCCGCCACCATGAAAACATTTTCTTTGGAGACGCAGGATCAGCAGGCAAAACAAACCTTTGAGCAATTGGCGCAGACCCTTGACAATGCAGTTGAAACATTAAAAGGAAGACAAAAATACATTGAAAAGCAAGAACCACAGTTCAAACAGTAATGCAGGGTGTCATATCTCATTAGTAGCCCGGGATAGCATTTATTGCTGTCTCGGGATTTTTTGCGTAAGCAGAATACCACACGCTACGCGTGTGGTTCTAGAAAGCTTATAGCTATGGGGCGAAAAAAAGAGCCACCTTTGTTAGAATAAATGCAGGTTTGCCGACCTCATAACTCTGAACAAAGGAGGCACATCCAATTGGATACTAAGAGTTTAGCACATAGTAAATAGCGTTGTAAATATCATATAGTATTTGCTCCAAAGTACAGAAGGCAAGTAATATATGGAAAAATAAAAGCAGATATAGGAGTGATATTAAGAAAGCTATGTGAATATAAAGGGGTGGAAATTCTCGAAGCGAATGCGTGTCCAAATCATATTCACATGTTAGTGAGCATTCCTCCTAAGATCAGTGTAGCGTCTTTTATGGGGTACTTAAAGGGAAAAAGTTCGCTAATGATATTTGATAAACATGCGAATTTGAAATATAAGTACGGAAACAGACATTTCTGGTGTAAGGGATATTATGTAGATACAGTAGGACGAAATAAAGAGGCAATCGCAAAAATACATCAGAGAGCAGCTGCAAGAAGATATATAGTAACCGAGCAATTAAGTAATTCGGGAGTTTTAACATCGATCTTCATAGCGATCCTCCTTTCACAAGCTCATACATTATTAATTGATTCTGATTTAGTTCCTGAAGGACTGGAAAAGGAAGAACTTACTCTCTTTTGTCGATTCGATGAAGGAAAGCGGATAATCGGAGTGATTGGTATAAAAAGGTATGGACAATCCTGTCTGCTTCGTTCACTGGCTGTCAGTAAAGAACATCGCAACAAAGGAATAGCATGTGTATTACTAAAAGAGGCTTTCCAATTTGCTCGTAATGAAAAAATCATTGATGCCTATCTGCTCACAGAAACCATTGGTGATATGCTGAAATGTTATGGATTTAACGAGGTCTCCCGTGAGACTGTACCTGCTGATATACTTACTTCTCCATTTTTTAATGGCATTTGTCCTTTATCTTCCCAGCTATTGCACCGAAAATTAGAAGAAGGTGACTGTAATGTTTGAATCCTTAGGAGAACTGGTCGTTTATCAGGATATGGGGCTTTCCCTTTTTGCTTGTTTAAAAAAAACCCTGTAAGTAGGGAGAGGACCAGCACCCTTACTATATATGTTGGTCTACCCATTGAATAATTTGGCAATTAGATGATAATATATATAATAGAACATATGTACTATTTGAGGAAATTAGGTGTAATGAATGGATTATGTACAAGGCACTTTTTTTGAAAATGTGCATAAAGCTCCCCTAGCTGATAGAATCAGGCCAAGAACCCTGGAAGAATATATTGGCCAGATACATATCCTTGGTAAAGGCAAGGTACTGAGACAGCTCATAGAATCAGATAATATTACTTCGATGATTCTATGGGGACCTCCTGGTGTTGGCAAAACTACCCTCGCGATGATAATCGCCAATATAACCAACGCCAAGTTTATAACCTTTAGCGCTGTAACCTCTGGCATCAAAGAGATTAAGGAGATAATGGCAAAAGCGGAACAGAGCAGGTTGATGGGCGAGCGGACCGTAATCTTTGTGGATGAAATTCACCGCTTTAACAAAGCACAACAGGATGCTTTTCTCCCTCACGTCGAGAAAGGCAATATTATTCTCATTGGCGCCACTACCGAAAATCCTTCTTTTGAGGTTAACTCTGCCTTGCTCTCGAGGAGTAGAGTGTTTGTTCTGCATTCTCTGCAAACAGAAGATATTCTGAAGCTATTAAAGCATGCCTTGCAAGATCAAAGAGGCTACGGCGGCCAGAATATTAAAATTGCCGATGAGCTGCTGGATTTAATCGCTGTATATTCCAATGGAGATGCCAGGACAGCGCTTAATGTGTTGGAAATGGCCGTGATGAGCGCTGATAAGCGGAGTGACGCTACGATAATAAGTAAAGATATCGTGGAAGGCTGTATCCAAAAGAAGGCGTTATTATATGATAAAAATGGGGAAGAACACTATAATCTTATCTCTGCCTTGCACAAATCCATGCGCAACAGTGATCCCGATGCCGCGGTCTACTGGCTGGCCAGAATGCTGGAAGCCGGGGAAGAACCGCTGTTTATTGCCAGAAGGCTGATCCGCTTTGCTTCTGAAGACATCGGCCTGGCTGATCCTAGGGCCTTGGAAATGACTATCGCCGTGTATAATGCCGCCCATTATTTGGGCATGCCTGAGTGTAATGTGCACTTAACCCAGGCGGTGGTATATCTTTCCGTAGCTGCCAAGTCCAATGCGCTATATATGGCCTATGAAAACGCTAAGAAGGATGCTAACAGCACCATGGCAGATGGTGTGCCGTTGCACCTTCGAAATGCTTCAACTAAGCTGATGGCAAACCTCAACTATGGTAAGGGTTATCAATATGCACATAATGTTGCAGATAAAGTAACCAATATGCAGTGTCTGCCGGAAAATTTGAAAGACCGGCAGTATTATCAGCCTACTGATCAAGGCCTTGAAAAAAATATAAAAGAACGCTTGGGGCTTATCAAAAAGCTGAAGACTAGAAAAACTTAGAAATCAGTTAAGGAGAAGCAAGGAGTTGTTTTTTAAAGGACTTTTGTATTCCTTAAAGAATTATTAAATAAGAACAAAATTACGTAAAAAAATTGGTTATTTAATGCATAATTTTGTTCGATATATATTTTAGATTGATAAGTTATGATTGTAAATGATTTAATATCTATAAAATAAATCTAAGAAAGAAGGTGCAAAATGTCCCCAATCCTTAATACAACATCTAATGTTAATATGACTAATACCTTAAATTCTTCTAGGCAAGCAAATCAGCAAAAAATAACGCAAGATGAAGAAAAGTCTCAGAGTGCGGTTTCAACTAACAACGCAGTAAATGTCGCATCATCATTTGAGCTTAGTACCGATAAAGCGACTTCGGAAGATGCAAATGCAGCTGTTTCCCCAGCATATACGGTTGAAATCAGCGAGGAGGGTGCCCGCTTAAGTGCTCTCGGTTCCTCTATTGCACCTACAGCTACCGCTAGTCAATCACCGGTTAAGGAGAATGCAGTAAGTTCTTCTACTGATTCTGCGATCATTTCTCAAGCCAGTGTGGCTGCGAATAAAACGGAAAGCGCTGAAGATAGCGAAACTGACTCTACTTCCGACTCCAGTTCTACCAATCTTACACAATACAGTGAATATGAATTAAAGCAAATGTTAAATAACGGTAAGATTACTCAAAGTGAATATAATGCCGAAATAACTAGACGTGAAGAAGTAGAACAAAAAACAGCCGTTCCTGTAACTAATGTTAGTGTTTGAATAGCTTAAATATATCAGAATAAAAAGATAAACACCTTTTTTTTATTTCTACAAATAAAACATTCTCACGATATTTTTGCGATAATTGGTATGTTACATACCTACTAATTTAAAACTTGTTTCGAGGAAGAACTTGTCCGGTGGCTTCAGCTACCGGATTTTTTATTACGGTTTTTTGTATTCGATAAAATGAAAATGGAGAACTGTTTATTATTAAGCAACATATTGTGTAACGTGAACGGTAACGTGAGAAGGCACATCATGAAGAAACCATGAGAACACTCGGAGGATTGGTATTACTGGGTGTCATATAATAATTAAAAAATTTAAATCTACATAAATAAATTCCCGTTTTTGTTACGTACCGGACGGGGAATGATGATAATGATTAGGGTCTCGGAATAATCTGAAAATTAACTCAATAGCGTTTATTCGCTGTCCGGGTTATTTAAACGGTAACAGCCTGTTATCTTAAGCTGATCATTCCGATAGAGTATGCTGGCAAATATGCCGTTTTTTTCGGATACTGAAATTAGAGGGCAACCAACAATGGAATATGTAGCTTTTTATATAGCATGTTTTACACGGTCACGTTCTTCTTGTTTTTTGGCATTATTCCATTTCTCTGTGGTACCCACCAAATAACCGGTAATTCGGCGAATACGTTCAAAAGGAATCGGGACGGTACGGTAGTGAATGTCCACGTATTCTTTATCAACAGTAATGTTTACTGATATGAGTTTATTTTTGATTTTTGTTTGCAACTGGTCTATATAAATAGCTACCTCTTCATTGGCAATTTCACCTTTTACGTTAACTTCAATTTGATTATAAGCAAAAGTGCGGACAGACATAAAACACGCTCCTTGTAATTAATATATATAATTCATTAATTATATTTCCACATTAAATGTAAAATTCCTTTGATAGTTATTGCTCTTTAAATGAAATATTAATGTACCTAAAAGACAATTTCATCTGATGTAACAGGATAGTAAATAAAAAATTTGGAGTAATTCTTATTTTCGCAGTATAATTAAAACTATTACACATATTCAGGAAATAGGTTTTGGAAAAAATATAGTAACAATGATCAGTTTTTTAGTTAACAACCGGTTTTTTCCAAAGGGATTCTATAAGGTGTTCTGCGGAAATAAAAATGGGTGCAGGAGACACTTGTTATTGTTTTGTAATCATTTCGCTAAAAGCTATAATTTACTTCGAATTAATTTTTGTAATTTATTAATACTATAAATACTTATATTAGTTAACTGGTTTGTCAATCAAACCAGTTAAGGAAAATTATGGATTTCGTTAAGATCATGGCGTTAAAGTAGAAAATATTTTACAAAGGAGGACATGTTGGTGAAACGTCACAAACGCCATAAAGGAAAAATAAAACGAATTGCAGCCGCTCTTGCAGGAGCAGCTATTATGTCATCTGCGGTTTTGCCGGGGCTACCATCTGCTGTTGTACACGCATCCGCTAACAAGAATAAAACGGAAGCAACACAACAGGTAAAGCATGAAAAGAAAACATTTAAAAAAGAAAAAACACCTCGCCATTATGAAGATGTTTTAGAAGCTACTGCCACTGCTTATGCGCCAGGACCTCATAATAATGATCAATGGGGTAATAAAACCCATCTTGGAACGCAGGTTCGTCCTGGTATCATAGCTGTTGACCCTAATATTATTCCTTAGGCTCTAAAGTATATATTCAATATCCTGACGGAACAGGAACGTATGCAGTAGCAGAAGATACAGGCGGAGCGATTAAGGGGAATCGTATTGATATCGCTAAATGGACTGTAGAAGAGGCTAAAGATTTCGGCATGAAAAATGTAAAGGTTTATATTGTCGATAAAAATACGGATAATAATGATAAATGAAGAAAGAAAAAACATTGCAACCTGGCAATGTTTTTTTTAAAATTGCTAATTTTAGCAGGGATAATATAAAATCTGAATAATTATGTAATTATATCAACTCTTAAGGGGGCCTTCTGATAGATGTATGATGTATGTGTGATTGGTGCAGGCGTGGTAGGGCTCAATATTGCCAGAGAACTGGCAAAATATAAACTGAAACTTTGTGTTCTTGAGAAAGAAGACGATGTGAGTTGCGGTTGTTCTAAGGCTAACAGTGGAATTGTTCATGGAGGTTATTCGGATGAACCTGGAATTTTAAAGGCCAAACTATGTATCCGGGGAAACCGTATGTATGAAAAATTGAATAAAGAATTACACTTTGGCTATAGAAGAACGGGATCATTGGTTTTGGCTTTTGAAAATGAAGAGATATCCAAACTACAACAATTATATGATAGGGGTATTGCTAATGGTGTTGAAGGGTTAGAAATATTGTCTTCAGAAGAAGTGCTGCAAAAAGAACCTTATGTAAGTAAAAATATTAAAGCAGCATTATACTGCGAAAATGCGGGAGTAACTTCACCTTATGAATTTGCGATTGCATTAGCTGAAAATGCCATTAATAATGGTGTAGATATCAAATTGCAGTCTGAAGTCGTCGGAATTAACAATGCAAACAGTTATTTTGAAATTTCCCTTAGTAATGGCAAGATCATTACGGCACGTTATGTAGTTAATGCGGCCGGGATATACAGTGATAAAATTGCTAATATGCTAGAAATAACGGAGTATACAATTATGCCGCGTCGCGGACAATATTTGTTATTGGATAAAGAGGAAAATTATTTGACACAATCCGTTATTTTTCAGGTACCTACCCCGCTTGGCAAGGGTATTTTAGTGACAACTACTTATCATGGAAATCTAATGATCGGTCCTAATGCCGAGGAAATTGAAGATAAAGAAGATATCGGTACTGATGAAAAAACATTAAAATATATTGTGGAAACAGCTCGTAAATCGGTACCTGATTTTAATATTAAAAAGGTTTTAAAGTCTTTTGCCGGAAATCGTCCTGTTGCCAATGTTACTGATTGGGTAATCGGAGAAAGTAGCGTAAAAAGATTTATTAATCTTATCGGGATCGACTCTCCTGGGTTAACCGCTTCGCCGGCTATTGCACTGGAAGTAAAAGAAGTCTTACAACAGGCCGGACTTATTTTAGAACACAATTCCCAATTTATATCAGAAAGAAAACCTATTATTAAACCTAAAATCGACCCATTCCAAGGATCAATTGAATCAACAAACCCCGAGAAACATATTATTTGCCGTTGCGAGCAAGTGACGGAAGCAGAGATTGTCGATTGTTTACAGCGCGGTATTCCGATACGTTCTCTTGATGCAGTGAGCCGGCGGACACGTGCGGGACATGGGAAATGCCAGGGAGTTTTCTGTGGACCCAGAGTAAAAAAACTAATGGCTGAACAGTTACATATTTCTATTGAAGATATCAAATCTAAAAGTAATGATTCGTCGCTTTTAGCACAGCGTGTAAAGCGTATAGATTTACGTAATCTATAAAGAAAATAACTCAAAAGTTATGCTTTTGAGTTATTTTCTTTTATTAGCTGCAGCCACAAGATTTCGTTTTTGGCTTTTTATTATCCTGTTTTACATTGGGAGCAATTTCTTTGGCAAATTCGGATGATTTATTGGTTTTTGGTTTACATTTACCCATATCATCACCTCCTGAATATAAGGTTCCCATAAAAGTCTTATAAAATAGCTGTTAAATTTTATTATCCCAATATATTTTTTTCAAAAAAATAACTAGCAGGGTACTTTAATGTTGCGTCCATACGTATGCAAGTAAGAAGTGACCGGAAGTTGATGTTGATTGAAAATAATGGTAGCAGAATGTAAAAATTTATGATTTAAGATATAACGTAAATCATAAATTTTGACTTTAACTACATTATTTTCTTTGGCTTCTTCAAAATAAGCGAAAGGAGAAAAGGTACGAAAAAAACGTCCAAGAGGCGTTTTTTGAGCTTCACTAATAAGAACTGAGGAAGTTTTTTTACAGGGGAATGTGGCCGTAATTTGAACAGTTAAATTTATATTTGATATTCGTCCGGCAAAATATCCCTGGTCTGTCTGTACAACAAAATCCAAATTAAACAGATGTCGTAATGAAGGCATGATTAATATTTGATGTACAATATAATCCTTTAAATATTGCTTTAAATAGCAATAGGCCTGTTTTTTCAAAAACAAACGAAAAAGAGTATAGGCAAACAAAGAAACAGCCAAATACCATGAAAATTGACCGGCATAATAAATATAAATATCAAAGACGAATAAAAGCGCTAGAATAATAGGATCAAAGACATTTAAAAGATGACAGCTGATTCGTTCTTTTTTTAATGGCCACAATAAGGCCGCACCATGGGTGTTGGCATAATCGCTTAGTATGTGAGACAAACCGCCGACGAATGCCCATAAAAAAAGTGACATGATGTCGGCTGAGGATACAAATACATGTACACTTATGGCGATAAATAAAGACCATCCAATAATACCCGGAAAAGAATGGGAAGAAGCACGATGTTGTTTTAAATATGTCATACCACCACGTATGTGAGTAAAAATGTCTAAATCAGGCGCCTGAGCACCTAGTATGGTGGAAATAAAAATTGGGTCGGAAAATGCTGGTTGGTGGCCGGAAAGTACTGCCAAGGAAAAACCAATAAGTGCATGAGAAACTGCATCCACGTAGTTCACCTCATAAAAATAACTTTACATAAATTATATGTAAGGTGTATTTTTTTGTCGATGGTAAGTAGTGGCACTGTAATGCACAAATTAGGTTATAGTGCTTTTTGAGCAAATTTAACAATATTTATAGAATTTCTATTAAAATTCGGCAATAATAAACATTTATCCTATAGGATCATAAAATATAGTAATATTTATCGTTACCTAAATGAATCATAGTATGATATGATACAATTATTATTTTTCATGCTTAATTGTAAAATGTACGCTCACTAGTTAATCTATTTGGTATGAAACGGAAACCTGGACAATGACAGACTATGCTGCACAGAGTATAGCCAGCCTAAGGGTGTAGAGCCATACTCTGTGCAGCATTTGTATTTATCAGCTATACAATTGGAACTTTTATAGCTTTGTGGAGGTTAACACTTGGACGATGATGCTGAAAGGAAGTTTTATATGACACGTGCGCTTAGAATACCACTGAAACGCTATTTTTCGCGGTTTTTTAAAAAGGATTTATTATCCGGCCTTACGGTTGGTGTAATTTCGTTACCGTTAGCTATGGCCTTTGCTATTGCCTCCGGTGTAAAGCCTGAATACGGCATTTATACGACGATTATTGCCGCCTGCTTGGTAGCCATTTTTGGTGGAAGCAGGTTTCAGGTTGCCGGCCCTACTGGTGCGTTCATTCCTATATTGTTATCTATTGTTTTAACGTATGGTTATGAAAATTTACTTATTGCAGGGTTTATGTCTGGTATTATTTTAATAGTGATGGGTTTATTGGATATGGGTTCGTTGATAAAATTTATTCCCCGTTCCGTAACGATTGGTTTTACAGCAGGAATTGCAGTCAATATTTTTACCGGGCAGGTTCCAAACTTTTTGGGACTTACCGGTATTGAACGTCATGAGAGTTTTGTTGCCAATGTAATTGAGATTGTGAGACATTTTGGTACACTGAATCCTTATAGTGCTCTTACGTCGTTCATTTGTTTGGTTATGATTCTGATTACACCCCGGATCTTTCCTAAAATACCCGGTTCATTAATTGGTCTTTTAGTATCTACCATTGTAGCCACTGTGGCATATCCAAATGAAATCAGTACCATTGCTTCGACTTTTGGCGGAATACCGGGGAATTTACCCCAGCTTGTGATTCCGGAAATAACTTTAGAAAAAGTCGAGCAGCTTTTCCAGCCGGCGCTTACTATTGCTATTTTGGGTGCTATAGAATCTTTGTTATCTGCTGTGGTTGCTGACGGCATGGCTGGCACACAGCATAATAGCAATCGTGAATTAATCGGACAGGGGATTGCCAATTTTGTGGCACCACTTTTTGGCGGTATTCCTGCCACCGGTGCTATCGCCCGTACTGCAACCAATATTCGGACAGGAGCAGCCACACAGTATTCAGCACTTATTTCAGGGATTTTTGTTTTGCTGACGATGCTGATTCTGGCCCGGTATGCTGGTCTAATTCCGCTGGCCAGCATGGCTCCTATATTAATGGTAGTGTCTTATAATATGAGTCAGCATCATGCTTTTGCTGCTATACTAAAGGTCCGTACACTGAGCTCCGTTGTACTTTTGATTTCATTTTTTCTTACTGTATTTGTCAACTTAACGATTGCTGTTGAAGTCGGGCTATTGTTAGCGATGATTCTTTTTGTTAAACGTATGAGTGATATTCTTGCGGTCAATCCGGTTGTTTTAGATAAGGAAAATAACATTATTGAAATTGCGGACGAAGAAATTCTTGAAGATTATACCTGTTCAGAAATTAGTATTTTCAGCATTGACGGTCCATTATTTTTCGGTGCGGCCCAAATGTTCTCGCAAAGTATCATGGATACCATCCACTATGATCCTAAAATCCTTATTCTGCGCATGAGTAAAGTATCTATCATTGATATAACCGGTGAAAATCACCTTCGCAGTATTGTCGAACGTTTACAGAAAAAAGGTATTACCGTTCTGATTGCCGGATTAAACGGACAACCGGAGAAGAAACTGCGGGTTACGGGGCTTTATGATATCATCGGAAATAGGAACTTTTTTCCACATACCACAACGGCTATTGAATATGCTTATCAGCATATTGATAAAAATTACTGCCAAAAATGCACTAAATCTGTTTTTAAACAGTGCGGACTAGGCTATAATGATAATAATAAGTGATTTGGGGGATTCAAATGAAAACAGTTGTTAACACAGACAGAGCGCCACAAGCCATCGGGCCGTATTCACAGGCTATAAAGGCCAATGGCTTTTTATTCCTATCGGGACAAATTCCTTTGGATCCCGTTAGTGGGCAAATTGTATACGGTGGAATTTCTATGCAAACTTATCAGGTACTCAACAATATCAAAGCCATTTTAGAGTCAGAGGGATTAACATTGGATCAAGTAGTCAAAACTACTGTTTTTTTAAAAAATATGAATGATTTCGCTGATGTAAACAAAGTATATACTGAATTTTTTACTACGCAGCCTCCGGCTCGAAGTTGCGTTGCAGTAGCTGGTCTGCCGCGTGATGTAAATGTTGAAATTGAAGTCACTGCGGTTTACTAAAAAGCGGAAGCCAAAATGGCTTCCGCTT
>NZ_CYSP01000021.1 GCF_001298735.1 Propionispora sp. 2/2-37
CCGAGATACTCTCTTCTAAGATTACCGTTTTACGTCATTCTCTTTACCGAACCGACAGCTCATAACGCTTAGCAACTTCCTGCCAGTCAATTACTTCAAAAAAGGCTTTGACATAATCGGCCCGCAAGTTTTTGTATTTCAAGTAATATGCGTGCTCCCACACATCAATCCCCAGAATAGGCGTCCACTTCCCGGCCGATTCCATAAGCGGGTTATCCTGATTGGGCGTTGAAGTAATTGCCAGTTTACCGGCTGCATCGCTGGAAAGCCAGGCCCAGCCGGAACCGAAGCGTCCGATAGCGGCAGCCGATATTTTTTCCTTAAATTCAGCAAAACTGCCAAAATCACGTGCTATCTGTCCGGCCAGTGCCCCTGCCGGCTCTTTACCGCCACCAGACGAAATGGTCGAGAAGTACAGATTATGATTGTAGAAACCGCCCCCGTTGTTTTGAACGGCCGTCCGCAGTCCGGCATCGGTAATCACGTTCAAATTCGCCAGGATTTCCGTATCGGTTTTACCGGACAACTCCGGCAGTTTTTCCAGCGCCGCATTAAAGTTATTGGTATAGGTCGCATGATGCTTTGTATAATGTGTCCGCATCGTCAATTCGTCAATAAAAGGCTCCAAAGCCTCAAAACCATATTTTAATTCTACCTGTTTCATATTGCAAGCCTCCTTCATTTCTGAGTATTTAACTCTTTATTTGCTTATATCATACTATTTTAGTCGGAAATAATCAACCTATTTTTTCTAAAAAAGTAAATTTTGTTGATAATAATTATTTTTTGTAGTAATGGTAGTAATTATTTCCTTGACTAAATAAAAACTCCTGCCAAATCCCTACCATAGGATCGACAGGAGCCTTATTCCGTTTCCACTGTTATGCTTACTACAAAACAGGCGGTTTAGCTTAAATTCTTAGTCATTCCTTTTATAATAAACATAACCGCCGAAGCACCCGGATCAGGGCGCCCGATCGACTTTTCACTATAATACGCCGCCCGGCCGTGAACAGATTGCAGGGTCTTCGTTTTCTCCACTCCGGCACAAGCTGCCTGATAAGCATCCACACCGGCATCACGAACGGATTTCTTACTTTCCACTGCCGCTGCCAGCGCTTCCACCGCCGGTGCCAGCGCATCCAGCATGGTTTTATCGCCTATCTTGCTTTGCCCCCGCTCCATCACCCCCTGTATGGCGGCACGGCCCATTTCAACAAGGTCCGTTAATGCCAGCGCCTCCTTACCCTTGGCTTTCGCTGCCGCTTTAATAAAACAGGTGGCTATCAGCGTCCCCATGGTAGAAGGTACAACGGAGTTCATTTTCATGCCCAGCTTCATAAAAATTTTGCCCATATCGGTTTCTGCGATTTGATCAACTTCCTCATAAACAGCCTGAAACCCGGTACACATGGTAAGTCCCAGATCGCCATCACCCATTGAACCATCCAGTTCAATTAAATAGTCTTTTTCGGTTTTCAATACCTCTACAATTGCGCCAAGCACCGGTTTTAAAGATGCTTTCGTAATTTTCTCCATAGTTGGTTCACCTCTTTCTATCGTGACTGTGCAAAAAAGGGAGAATAGCAGGGTGCATCGATGAATTCCTTTAATTCTTTGTCTAATTTCAGCAAGCTAATGGACATCCCCGCCATTTCCAGTGAAGTCGCATATTCTCCGATATACTTCCGGTAAATGGTGATTCCCCGTTCTTTTAGCAGTTGGTGCGCTTTACGATAGGCTAGATACAATTCTTCTTTCGGTGTCCCGCCAAGACCATTTACCAGTACCGCAACTTCATCACCGTTCTGATAAGGCAAATCTTCTATGATCTTATTGACAATATTGGTTACCACTTCATCAATCGATTGCAGCTTGGTTCGGTGAATTCCCGGTTCCCCGTGTATTCCCATACCGATCTCCATTTCGTCCTCACCAATAGAAAAGGTTGCTTTTCCGGCTTCCGGAACAATACAGGGAGTTAAGGCCACGCCCATCGTCCTGGTGTTGTCCACTGTCTTTTGGGCAATTCGGGTTACTTCGGCTAACGAAAGCATCTTTTCCGCAGCCGCACCGGCAACCTTATAGGCAAAAAGCAGTCCGGCAACGCCGCGGCGCTTATCCTCCCTGCCTTTCGGCGCGGAAGCGACATCATCGGTCACCAAAACTTCCGTGACTTCAATGCCCTCCATTTCATCCAAATCTTTGGCCATGCCAAAATTCATGATATCGCCGCCGTAACGCCCATAAAGATGCAATACGCCGGCGCCGGCATGAATGGCCTTATCCACTTCATGCATGGCTTCCGCGCTGGGGGACGCAAAAACATTACCTATGGTTACCCCGTCTGCCAAACCATACCCCACATAGCCCAGGAAAACCGGTAAATGACCGGAACCGCCACCGGTGGCAATAGCCACCTTGCCTTCCTTGGGGGCATCGGCCCGCACCAGGCAATGCCAACTGTCATTCACCATCTTTAAACTCTCCGGATGGGCAAGAACAATGCCTTCCACTGTTTCGCGCGCAAAATCCTCCGGTCTATTAATTAACTTTTTCATGGTTTTGCTCCTTTGCTCTTAAAAGTATTTGACAGTGCCGACGGGCATGACCGTCCTGTTATTTTTTCAGCAGTTTGATTTGTTTAGGGTATTCCCACTGCTGCAATTCCGCCAATGGCACAACGGGAGGTTCTTTGCCATTGTTAAGCATCAGTGTCCTATAGTAAATCTCGGCCAGTTCTTCCACGTAATGTGCTTTTAGCAAGGCTTCTTTCAACACTTTATCCACTGCAATAACACCGTGGCTTTCCATTAAGGCAACATCGGCAATTTGCAAAGGTTCGACAACACTTTGCGCCAGTTCCGGCGTACCGGGACGGCCATAGGGAGCAAGGGGAACATATCCTTTTTTGCAGCCAAGCCCGGCTACTTCATAAACAATGGCCGGTATTTCTTTTTTCAATACCGCAAACGAAGTGGCAAACCGCGAATGGGTATGGGCAACCGCGTGTACGTCCGGTCTCGACTTATAGGCTGCCAAATGCATTAACGTCTCACTGGTGGGCCGTAAGCCGGTTTCCGCTTCAATGACATTGGCTTCCAAATCGATGACAATAATGTCATGATAGCTGAGTTCCTCCCGGTCGACACCGGTCGGAGTAATACATACGTAGCCACTTTCCGGATCGCGGGTGCTGAAATTTCCAGCCCGGTGCTTGCACAATCCGGACCGGTCCGCACTCAAAGCATACTTTACCACCTGTTTCTTCAATTCTTCCAGCATGACTCTCACTCCAGTTCTGTTATTAGTATGAGTTTTCATTTTTTAGCAAAGTTTCACAAAGATCTGTCAAGTTCTACATTCACTGCCCGCTATTTTGTTTCCTCCAGCTTCGCATTAACACTTTGCATATATTTGTAATACCAGGCAAAGGCTGCTGCAAACAGCACCAGTGCTGCAATGCCTGCCATCTCCCCATTAAACGCATGGGCCAGTGCCCAGCGGAACTCGGGTGCCTCCAGTTGAATCCAGGTAATAAACTGCCCGGCATTCACCTGAAGCGTACCGGTGGAAACAGCCATTTTGGTAATCATCGGGGCAAAGCTGGTGGCTACCGCCAGATACATCGGCGTAGCAATCGCCGAGATAATAATCATTCTGAACAAATTGCCGCCGGCCACAATTAAAGCCGGAACGGCCACGCAGACATTGATAATGGAAGCCAGCGGAATGACGTTATTCATGCCCATTTGGCTCATAACCAGCGCTAAAATGAGTTCGATCGGTACCAATACGATGGCTGTTACCCAAATTTCATTTTGCCCGGCAAGAAACGGCCAGTCCAGCCCGACATAAAAATCTCTTCCCTTAAACTTGTTTTTCATGTAACTGCCGGTTGCGTCCGCGATCGGCGCCAGGGCCTGCATAAACAATTTTGCCACCATAGGAAACAATACCATCGCGGTAGATACCTGTACGGCGGTTATTAATATTTCCTTAACGGCATAACCGCCCATAAAGGCAATTAATGCACCGACAATAAAACCCATGACACTATTTTCACCGAAAATACCCAGTTTGTCTTTTAGCTCTTTGGCATTCATATTGACTTTATTAATGCCCGGCACCCAATCCAGCATGCGGTTTATTATGCCTAAAAATGCACCCTGCAGCATCATCGGATGAGTGCAGGTAACTCCGGGGATCCCGCTGATACGATGCAACTGTTTTTGCATAAGGTCGGCATTGAGCAGTTCCAGGACAATTTGTACGGCGGCGGCAATATAACCCAATACCAAACTGCCGGAAAGATATGATACCATACTGGCCACAAAAATCTTTCCCCATACATTCCATAAATCAACATTCAGACAATTCGTCCATTTAAAACCCAGCATAAAGAGATTGATAGCAATCTGTATCGGGAACAAAACAAGCGCATACGGCCAGGCCCAGGCAATCGCAGCGATTGGCGACCAGCCTACATCAATAGCGGTCAGTTCCAAACCAGTCCGCTTGACTAAAGCGGCAGCGGCCGGGCTGATGGCGTTAAACATAAAGCCTAACACCACATTCATGCCTGTAAAGGCAATACCCAAAGTCAAACCGGCAATAATGGCTTTTTTCAGCTTCATTTTCATTAACAGGCCAAGAAGAATCATAATAACCGGTAAAAAGATTGCAGCACCCAAACCCAATATATAATTTAATACTGCTTCCATCTCGCTCATCTCCCAATGACTTATTTTTTCTGACAGGAAATACCGGCACTAACGGATACCACGCCAAACAAAATTCATTTGCCGTTGTGCCGCGTGACAAAAACGTTAGCTTACCATAATGGAAATTGTCGATCAGCTTACAAATTAATGGCTGAGATGATATAATAATTGTGTGTGATTTTTCTTAAGCTTCTTTTGCTTTTCGGCAAAGAAGCTCTTTTTATTTTTGTATCCGGCAGGAAAGGCCTATGACTTAAGAAGTTCTTTTAGTTTGGCAAATTCTTCATCCATGCCGACACCGGTTAAGAATGGAATCCCGCTGATGGTAGGTACATTCCAGTTGTTGGCACCGCTGGACACAATGGATACATAAATATCGCACTGATCAATGATGCTTTCCAATGATTTGATATCCACGGCTTCAACGGCTACATCCAGTCCTTCATCTTCACACATGCTGCCTATTTTTGATGCCACCGTCTGCGAGGTTGCCACTCCTGAACCACAGGCTACGTAAATTCTTTTCATACCTGAACACTCCTTTTCATTATATTTAAATTCAGGATACGGATATCCGGAATTTATGCCAATATGCTGTTAAGCTTGGTAATGATCTCCTGTTTAGTGGCCGACTGATAAAGATCCAGCAGTTTTTCCCTGTCGGAAAATATGCCCATTAGCTTGCTTAACGTCGACAAATGCTCTTTGGGATCAGTGACAGCCAGCATAAATACCAATTCAGCGTCTACATCCTTTCCACTGTTGCCCATTTCTTTGAACGTGACCGGCTGCAACAGCTTAGCCACTAAAATAGCAGCTTGCTTTACATGTTCCGGGTTGGTATGCGGAACAGCCACTTTTATACCCAATGTATTTAATCCGGTCGGGAATGCCTCTTCCCGTTCTACAACCGCCTGGGCATAGCTGTCTTTAACATACCCTTTATCGTGCAAAATAGCTGATAATTTTCTAATCAAATCTTCATTCCCTTCGGCTTCATAATCTAAAAGAACCAGTTCTTCATGCAATAACGATGTACTCATCACGACTACCTCCTTTGACTTCGAGTTAATTCACTTATACTTAAATGCAAATTTCATGCCAGGTTAGTGCATAATACTCCAAGTGCTTGAAAATTCATACACTCTCCCCATACCTTATGCACTTCGGAAGGATTCCCTGATCAGTGCATGATTTTTTTCGTTTTGGATCTACTTTTCATCGCCACGTTTTTTAGTGCATAGTCCAGGCTTTTTTGTTACATTCTGAGCATAGGCCCTCCGATTCCGCTATTACTGTACTTTTATTACGCATAGACAAAACGGAATCGATTCGCTATGCTGTAAATAGCAGAAGTTGGACAGCCATACAATGCTTATGCACTAATTTCCGAGCAACGAAACAGACAGGGAGTGATCTCTATGAAAAAAACCGATCTGATTATGCAGTTTATTGAAAAGACCGTTTCTTACGAAGACGTTCTGACAGCCATTCAGAACGATGAAAATCCGGGAATTGACGCCCTATGCATCCAAAAAAACCTGGGCATTGTCCGGAATAACGCCAGCACCCTGTTAAACGATCTCTGGAAACAAAACGAATTAATCAAAATTAACAGCCGCCCCGTTACTTTTTTACCCCATTCCTGCCTGCAGCCCTTACACGCCTCCGGTTTACCGGAAGGAAAGAACAGCTTTACGCTGTCCGAATTAAAAACTGCGATAAACGATACCAGGCTTACCGTTCAGGAAGACCCTTTTGCCCGCTTGCTCGGCAATAACGGCAGCTTAGTCAACCAAATCGGGCAGGCGAAGGCAGCGATCATTTACCCGCCTAAGGGGCTGCACACTCTGATCCTGGGAGAAAGCGGCGTTGGAAAAACTACCTTTGCTTCGGCCATGCACGAATACGGCCTGCTGGCAAAAAATAAAAAGGCGGAAAGTTTTCCCTTCATCACCTTTAACTGTGCCGATTATTTTAATAATCCGCAACTACTGCTGTCCCAATTATTCGGCCACGTCAAACACGCCTTTACGGGAGCCGACCAGGACAAGATCGGACTGGTGGAAAAGGCCAACGGCGGCATTCTCTTTCTGGACGAAATTCACCGTCTGCCGCCCGACGGGCAGGAAATGCTGTTCCATCTCATGGACAAGGGTGAATACAATCGCCTGGGTGAGACGGGCGGCAAACGGTTTAGCACGATCCTGCTGATCGGCGCGACAACCGAAGAACCCGGCAATGCGTTACTGGCGGCCTTTATTCGCCGCATTCCGGTAACTATTACCCTGCCGTCCTTTATTGAAAAACCGATTAGCGAAAAAGTGGAGATCATTGATCACTTTTTTTATGTGGAAGCGATGAATCTTAATCAGCAGATTATGATAACACCCGAAGTTTTAAAAGCATTGGCCATCTATGATTTTAAAGTGGGCAATATCGGCCAGCTGCGGTCTGAAATCAAATTGTTATGCGCCAATGCCTTTTTACTGCATTTACAGAATCATCAACCCATCCGGATTGAATTCTCCATGCTTGCCAAAGACATCCGCGAGGGACTATTTGACTACGCCAAGCAGGACAGTACCGTAAAAAATTATTTAAATGTGTTTTCCGAGGATATCATGATTTCCCCCACCAAAAATCATGATGTATATCCCTTTGAACTGAAAAATGATATTTATGAACTGATATCCAGCAAATTAAACGATTTAAAGCGTCAGGGTCTGAGCAATGAAAATATAAACGAGTCCCTAAAAAATGAAGTAGACCAGTATTTCAGCGGTATTATGAAAAATTTTCATAATGTACATGCCAATATTTCTACCCTGTATAAGATCATCCCGAAGGAAATCGTCGATATCACGGCCGAATTAATCGAATTTGCCCAGCACTATCTTATGATCACATTTAATAATAAATTTATTTTTGGTCTGTCCTTCCATATCCAGGCCCTGTTAAAGCGTATTGAAGAGGGTAAAACCGTGCAAAACCAGCACCTTTCCAAAATAAAGCGGGAAAATCCCAAAGAATTTCAGGTAGCCAAAGAACTGGTTAAAATTTTAGGCGAAAAATTCGGCCTGATTATCCCCGAAGATGAGAAAGGCTTCCTAGCGCTCTTGCTGGCCCATAATAAACTGGAATCCCCGAATGATGAGAAAATCGGCGTCATCATTGTCTGCCACGGCGACAGCACGGCTACCAGCATTGCCAATGTCTCAAATTCGCTCCTCAACACGGAATGGATCAAGGCAATCGACATGCCGCTCACCGCCACCATCAGCGAGACCTACAACAAGGTTAAAAGCGCCGCCATAGCCATTCACCGCGGCAAAGGGATCATCCTGCTGGTAGATATGGGTTCTTTGTTGACCTTCGGCGAAAAATTAATGAGCGACACCGGTATAAAGACAAAAACGATTGATTACGTGTCCACACCACTGGCGTTGGAAGTGTTACGCAGCGTTTTATACAAAATGGACGATTTAGATACCGTATACGAAGCCTTGTCCGCCCAAAAGGACAGTTTGGCCGTGAAGGCAAAAAAAATACAAACAGCAATATTGTCTGTTTGCATCACCGGGCAGGGTTCCAGTATTATGGCCAAAAATATTCTCGAAGAGTTAATTCAAAGTCACTACCAGGAACAGGTGAAAATCATCACCGTCAACTATCTGGATGCCAAAAATAAACTGAAGCAAATCCAGCAGGACTATAACGTCGTTGCTGTCGTCGGCAACATTAATCCCGATCTTGATCTTCCCTATTTTCCGATTAACAAATTACTGGACTCCGCTTTTCAAAAACAATTTCTCCACCTCTTAAACAGCAACCTGGAGCCCGCCTTTCCTGCTGCCCCTGCCGCAAAGACCGTCTATGAAACTGCCAAAGACATGCTGGAAAAATACGTTAAGTATGTAAATCCGCGCTTTGCAGTTGCCGATATCAAAAAGTGTGTCGCTAAGCTTCAGTATGCTCCCCGGAATCAAGACCTGCTTTTGGATCTGATTGTTCATATGGGTTGCATGCTGGACCGTTGTATTCATAAAGACGCCATTGTCTTTGAAAACATTCATGCTTTTAAAAAAGAAAACCAGGCGGATTTCGAACAAGTACGTAAGGTGATGGATGAGCTGGCCAAGACTTACGATACGGTGATTAATGATGATGAAGTCTGTTATGTGGTCAAGGTCATCAAATTCCGGATTTAATTCCGCTGAAACCCGGTGCGCTCTTTACAAAAATATTCCCGCTGTAACCGCCGCCATACCGGTAAGAGCAGCATAGTCGGACAGACCTAAGGCCACCTGGGCACTGCTGTTGCGCCTTTTGCTGCCGAAACCGCGCAACTCCATGCTGAGAGCCATGGTTTCCGACCGGCTGACGGCACGCAATACCAGAGGTTTGACAATCGCCAGGTAATTGATCAGCCGTTTCACCACATTGCCTTTGGTGCTGTAACCCCTGCAGGCCTGCGCTTCCTGAATCGTCCGGCTTTCACTCAAGAAATCGGGTACAAACCGCAGCGCGGTGGTAAACATAAAGGCATATTCATAGGGAATGCGGCATTGGCTGACCAATGCGGCGGTTAAATCCTGCACCCGGGTGGTGGCCAGGACCAAAATGAACACCATGGCCATTGCCATCATTTTCAGCCCGGTTACCAGAGCCAGCTGCATATCCTGTACAAAAACATATTGCAGCAAAAATAACAAGGCGGCGAATAAGGCCAGAAAAGCAGTCGCCTTATACGTTTTTACCTCTACCCGGCCCAGTATCATCAATACCAGCTGAACCCCAACCAGAAAAGCCAGAGCCCAAACGGAGGTCAGGGCAACCGCCCAAACCGAAACCAGTACGGTAAATATTATCTTTGTCAGCGGCGCTATTTTACCCATTCACATTACCGCCTTTCTTGGCCCGCAATGCTTCGACCAGTCCCGCTACCGTCGGCGAAAAGGCGATTCCGCAGGGAGCCAGGCTATGGGAAACCTTTACGGCCACAGGCCGTTTCAGTCCCCAGTCTTCAACAGGCTGCTGCCGGAAAAGCGCAACGGTCGGGCCGTCATATACTTTACTGCCCGCAGACATCACGATGGTTCTGGCTACTTTTTCCGCCAGGATGTGCATATCATGCGTAATCAGCATAATCGCCAGGCCTTCCTGATGCAGTTCATCCAACAGCGTTAAAAAAAGCTCCTTATCGTTTTGGTCCTGACCGCTGGTCGGCTCATCAAGAATTAACAGGCGTGGCTTCATAGACAATGCCGAAGCTACCGCCAAGCGCTGTTTCTGGCCTTTGGACAATGCGGCCGGATAGGCTGTCTCCAAGCCGGCAAGCCCCACCTTGGCCAGCGCTTCCCTGGCCTGTGTCATTGCCTCTTCCCTGCCCGTTCCCATTTGCAGGGGGCCAAACGCGGCTTCTTCGACAGCCGTATCGTGAAACATCTGCCGGGAAGGATTTTGAAACACATAGCCTACCTGCCGCGCCATAGCAGCAGGAATATATTTTTTGGTATTTTCACCGTCAAAAAAAATGTTTCCCGTCACCGGTTTTACCAAACTCATGATCAGACGGGTTACAGTGGTTTTTCCGCTGCCGTTGCGGCCAACCACCGCGACATACTCTCCTTCTTGTACGCTAAAAGAAAGCTCGGACACCACCGGACAATCCTTCTGATAAGCAAAACTAACACGATCAAATTCAAGCACTTTTTCCGTCCTCCCGGCTATCCAAGCGCCGGCTCAGTTCTTCCGACGCTTCCTCGTCCGTCTTCCAGTCGCCAAAACACGAAAAATGAGTCTCCAGCCCCAGCTTAAGCTGCCATAACGGCGGCAAACTGCACGCATACTGCCGGTTAGCGCCCATATACCGCAGAACGTCGGCCGGAGTCCCGTCGACTGCCACACGGCCGTCGGCTAAAAGAATAAACTGCGAGGCATACGGCAGCGCCAGCGACAAATCATGTTCTGCCACCAGAATGGTCAAGCCGTGCTCCTGATTCAGGCGATAAAGAAGTTCATACAACTCCGCCGCCCCCTCGGGATCAAGGGCCGAAGTCGGCTCGTCCAGCACCAGAATCTTTGGCTTGGCAGCCAGCACCGAGGCAATCGCCAGCCGTTGTTTCTGACCGCCGGATAAGGCCGCCGTCTGCTGCCGCTCTTTCCCCGATAATCCTACCATAGCCAAGGCCTCCTGAACTCTGCGGGTAAGCTCCGGCCGTTCCACGCCCCTATTTTCAAGTCCGAAGGCAACCTCTTCCTCCACCGTCAAGGTAACCAACTGGCTTTCATAATCCTGCATGACCAGTCCCACAATATCGGCCAGCTCGCAAATCCCGGTTTCGGCTGTCTTGAATCCCCCGATAACCACCTGTCCGGCCATGGCCCCGCCAAAATAATGCGGAACCGCTCCGGCAATCGCCAGGCATAATGTAGTTTTCCCGCTGCCGTTAAACCCCGTTAGCGCCGCAAAAGCACCATTTTCCAGCTTGAGCGACACCTGCTGGAGGGACGGCCTGGCTGCCTTGGGATAAGTATAGCTTAAACCGGAAATGACTACTTCTGACATGACTGGCCTCCCTTGGCTTCAAACAACCGCTGCGCCGGGAAATACAGCAGCTGCGTAATCAGGCAGTTGATCGCACCGGTGATAAAAACCACGGGAAGCATACCGTACAGATAAGCCTCCAGCGGCAGGGATAATACGATTTTTAAAATGCCGGTAAAAACCAGGCCGCTGCTTACTGTACTCACAAAACCGGACACGGCAGGACGTACATTCAGCTTGCCGATTTTCATGTCCACAACCGTACTGACAATCAGCGTACAAACAACGGCTCCTACCAGTTCGCTGACTAAATTCCCATAAGGAAAGGCCGATTTGGAAAAGGGGATGTTAACCGCCCCTGCCACCAGACCGATACCGACTGCCTGACCTAACCGGGGCCGGATAAGATTGATGGCAATGCAGTACATGGCGATGGTCCAGTTGGGCGTTACCCCCGCTACGCCCGGTGTCACCATCTTCAGGATGGCACCAATTGCCAGCAACAATGCGGTCACAGCTACCCAGCGGTATTTCCCCCCCTTGGCCTGATAGTAGACAACTTCTTGTTTCTGTTCCATACCCTTTCCTCCTTTGATTTCTGACGTCAGTAATACAAAAAACCTCCCGCCGCTACGATTCGTAGGGACGAGAGGTTATGATGACTCACGCGATACCACCCTGATTGGCTATGAAAATAGCCCGCTCATGCTAAGATACAGGACAACCGTGTCCGATACCTTCTTCCCATGTAACGGAGGAAGCTTCCGGCAGCACCTACCCCAAACCCTTGGCTCGGACTGCATCTCCCAGGCCCATTCCACACACCGAGAAGTGCCAAACTTTCACCGTCATTGGCTCGCTAAGACTCTCTTGTTATGTGTACTCTTCCTGATCATTGACGATATCATATACTTGTAATTCAGTATACGATTATTTTAAAACAAATGTCAATGATTTTTTGCCAATAAGTCCCCCGCTAATCAGAAAGCTTACAGACTTTCTCTGTCCAAAATGGTGTTAACCCGTCTGACAAAAGACTGGTCGACGGAGTAGCACCTATTATCAATCCTGGAAACAGGCATTGCCCCATACAGTGCATTAGTCAGCAGCACCGCTTCCGCCTCTGGCAGCATGTCTTTCTGAAGAGGAATCTCCCTTGCGGAAATACCAAGTTTCTTTGCCCCACCAAGCAGCTTTCCCCGCATAATTCCGGGCAGCAATCCTTCCTGAACAGGAGATGTAAGTAATTCTCCCTTCCGAACAATAAAAAGATTGGCTGCCGTACATTCGGTAACGCTCCCTTCCCCATTCAAGAAATAGGCATCGTCATAACCTTCCCGGAGAGCTTGCCGGCGTTCAAGGTAGTTTTCGAAATAATTCAGTGTCTTATGGTAAACCAGCATACTTTTCGGATTTCGCCGGGACACTGCCTGGTGCAAGGCAAACCCTTGCTCATAGTGTTTTTTAGTATAGGTATATGGTCTTAACAGGAGCAAAAAATTCCATTGATCTTCTTCGCAGTAAGCGACGACTTTTAAGACTTCGTTTTTCTCTTGACGCTTATCCAGGGAAAGCAAAACCGTTCCTTTTAGCTGACCTGCATCAAATGAGCAGCGCCCCTCAGCATCCAAGTGTTTGATACTCTGCAATAAACGCCGGATATGATCATCTAAATCAGCTGGTATCCCCCCCCGGACCAGCAAGGTTTCAAACAACCCGAACCCGTATTGAAATGCCAGCGTTCCAAACAACTGCGGAGCCTGCCAGCATCCATTTCGCCATACCTTCATAGTTACCCTCCTACAATTGCAGAGTTTCCATCAAAGCCCGGGCTTTGATTAAACTTTCCTGGTATTCTTTCTCCGGATCAGAATCCCAGACAATTCCGCCACCCGCCTGAAAGTAGGCACGGTTGCCTTTGATGACAACGGTCCGGATAACAATGTTAAGATCCATATTCCCGTTGAACCCCAGATAGCCGATTGATCCGGTATATACCTTCCGCTGGGTCGGCTCTAACTCATCAATAATCTCCATAGCCTTGATCTTTGGCGCCCCGGTTATTGAGCCGCCAGGAAAGGCGGCCCGGACACAGTCAATAAGATCGCAGTCCGGACGAAGCTCAGCGGTTACAGTTGCCACAAGATGATGCAGCGTTGCATACGTTTCCACTTTAAAAATTTCCGGTACACGAACGGTACCTGTTTGTGCGATACGGCTAAGGTCATTTCGTTCTAAATCTACAATCATCAGAAGCTCAGCACGATCTTTTTCGCTTTGTGATAACGTGTTACGTTTTTCCTCATCTTCCTTGCGCGTTTTCCCCCGGGAAATCGTCCCTTTAATCGGTCGCGTCTCTATTGTACCGTCCTGAACTTTCATAAACCGTTCCGGCGAACTGGAGACTACGATCCCTTCCCCGGTATCAATATACGCGGCAAACGGCGCCGGATTTCTTGAACGTAAAGCGGCATAAAACGAAATCGGATCTCCCTCAAATGCACATTCAAAACGCTGGGTGAAATTAACCTGATAAACATCCCCGGAGCGGATATACTCTTTAATACGATGAATTGCACTTACGTACTCTTCCTTTGTCATATTGGTATAAAAAGACGCCGGATTCACGTTATGATAAGCAACCGGCCGCTGCTTCACCACGTTTTGCAGCCAGTCCTCCAGCCTATGCAACTTTTCCTTTTCCGGGCAATCAATCCCAAGCGCAACGATATCTACCGTACCTTCCAGATGGTCAATGAGGTAAATACCATCATAAAATCCGAAAAAACAGTCCGGCATGGTTACATCGTCTACCGCTTTGTGCGATGTTTTTTCGATAAAACGGCACATCTCATAGCCAAAATAACCAACCGCTCCGCCAATAAAAGGCAACTGCACTTTTTCTGGAATTGTATATTGTTCTAAAAGGCTGCGCAGCAGTTCAAACGGATCGCCCGTTTGCATTACCGCCGGTTTACCTGTGCGGGTTATGTGGCACTTGTCCCCTTTACAGGAAAAGGTCAGGAACGGATCAGCACCAAGAAAAGAAAAACGCCCCAATCCTTCTGGGTCCCTCCCGCTGTCTAACAGAAACGGATGCCGCTGATTACGCAGCGATAAAAAAATATCAAACGTCGTAAGATCGGTTTTAATCGTCTTGGTTAACATGATGTTCCTCCCTGAACTTCCGGGCAAACCTGACAAAGTTTTCCAGCAGCCTTATACCTTCTTCTGTAAGAATGGCTTCCGGATGAAACTGAACGCCTTCAACCGGATACCGGGTATGCCGGATTCCCATGATTTCACCAGAAAAAGTTTCGGCTGTGATCCGGAGATCGGCCGGCAAAGTGGCCTTTTCAAGGACTAAAGAATGATAGCGGGTTACATTCAGAGGGTTCTTAATCCCTTTAAAAACCACTTTTCCATCGTGCCGGATGGCATGTACTTTCCCGTGAACCGGTTCTTCGGCCCGTACAACTTTAGCACCGAAAGCCTGGCCTATCGCTTGATGACCAAGACAAATTCCCAGTATGGGGATACATTCCTTAAACCGCTCTACAACTGCCAGACTAATTCCGGCACGATCCGGTGTGCACGGCCCCGGCGAAATGACAATCATCTCCGGATTAAGTTTTGCAATATCCTCGAGTAAGATCGCATCATTGCGAAACACCGTAACCTCAGCATGCAGTGCCAGCAAATATTGCACCAAATTGTATGTGAAAGAATCGTAGTTATCGATCATCAATATCATTCGGCATGCTCCTTATAGTACAACATATCTTTTTTTACTACCTGTTCTATTCTGCCCGGTGGCCGAAAAAACCTTTTCACAGGAAACTAACTGCCTGCCAGGTATCCAGAACCACAGGCTATATCGGCAACCTTCCATCATTCTCCTCAACGGCAAAGCTTTCGGCAGCTCCTGACCAAATCCGAAAAAACATGGACATAAATACATCCCTTAGACGCTAGGTATATGTTATATCATACTCCATCGTTTAAGGGGCAGCGTACTACTTATTTTCTGTTTTTTATTTAATTTGATCACACCAAGTCAATTGTATCCACTCCACTCAGTTTTTTCTCTTCCCTCAACCAATTCCATGGATAAAACAGGATAATGTTTTCCTGCTCCATCATACTCGGAACGACCGACTATCCTAAAACCCATATGCTTATAGAATCCAACAGCCTGTTTGTTTTGTTCGTTAACATCCACTCGCCTGACTTTTTGTTGATTAATCGCATAAACAAGCAGTTTTCTTCCAATCCCCTTGCCCCGTTCACTGGAATCAATAAACAACATTTCCAGTTTATCGTCCACGATTCCCATAAATCCATCAATTTTTTGCTTGCCACCTTTATGGCAGAATAAATTCACTTTATGAAAATAACTTTGTAAAATTAACGGCTTATAAAATTGTATATCTTCTTCCTTCAAAAAGTCATGGGTTGCCCGAACCGAATTCTCCCAAACCATTATCAGTTCTTTATACTCATCAACGGACGGCTGCATAATCATGCAAGCATCTCCTCTCTAAACCGGAATTTTTCACCTTTATAGCTCAAAATTTTCAACATTTCTTTTATGTAACGCTGCTCAGTGTTATAATCACAGAGGGAGAAAAGAACCCTGCCCAACTATCACGTTCGTGGCCAATGCATGATGATGAGAACTCCTATTAAGCAGATTATTCCGCCTATCACGTCAAACCTATCGGGGACAACCTTATCGACACCCCATCCCCAAAGAATCGAAAGGACCACAAACACACCGCCGTAGGCAGCATAAACACGCCCAAAGTTAGCCGGTTGTAATGTTGGCACAATACCGTAAAGAATTAGGATAATGGCCCCCAGGATTGCATAGGATACGCCTCTGCCTTCTCTTAACCAAAGCCAGATTAAATAACCACCGCCGATTTCCAGAATGCCGGCAAGAAGGAAATAGGCTATTGACTTCCAAAATTCCATGTTAACTCCCTTGTCATACGCTTTGATAATCATTGTCATTATTATAGCGCAGAACCATCTCTTCCGTCGACTTGGGAGAAATGGCATTGTATGTAATGATAACAAGCTTATGTGAAATAAATAAACTATGCTATTATAGTATAATTAGGCTGTACTTATGTTACATTTACATATAGATTCTATTTATCGGAGGAATAGAAATGCAAATAGGCTTTTTTGATTCCGGCATCGGCGGTATTACCGTATTACACGACGCAATAAAACTGTTGCCTAAGGAGGATTATATATATTACGCGGATACAGCAAATGTTCCCTATGGGCCAAAGCCCAAGGAGGAAGTAAGAAAATATATTTTTCAGGCTATGGAGTTTATTATCCGGCAGCAGGTTAAGGCAGTGGTCATTGCCTGCAATACGGCTACCAGCGTTGCTATCGAGGCCTTACGGTCTACCTACAACATTCCCATCATCGGCATGGAGCCTGCTGTAAAACCGGCCGTTGAACAAAACAGGCATGGAAATAAACGGGTTCTGGTAACGGCTACTGCTTTAACGCTGAAGGAAGAAAAATTGAAAAACCTCATTACGCGCTTGGATAACGAACATATTGTTGACCTGCTGCCGCTTCCCGGGCTGGTCCAATTCGCGGAGAGCTTTGAATTTAATGAAGGCGTCGTACTACCTTATCTTAAGGAACAGCTATCCACCTATGAGGTAAACAACTATGAGGCTATAGTTTTGGGCTGTACCCACTTCTCTTTTTATAAGGATATGTTTCGCAAGCTGCTTCCGCCCGGTACCAGTATCATCGACGGGAACCGGGGTACTGTAAACAATCTGAAAAGGACCCTGGGAGAAAGGAACGCTCTAAACGAAGGCCGTGGCAATATTATGTTCTATCATTCCGGCTGCCGGGTTACAGATACGGCCAAACTGGCTCAATACCGCCGCCTGTTTAAAAGATTAGAGGCGATAAATGCTGTACATTCTCTGTAAGGAAAGTTTATAGCTCATGAAAAACCGGTTTCATTCGGTCAAAGGTACAAAACTGCTTAAACCCGATCTTCTTTAATTCCTCTTTCGCCTGCGGCAGGCGGTTGCCTAAATGGCTTTCTTCATGACAGTCGGAGCCGATGGTGAGTATATTGCCGCCCAGTTCATAATACCAGGTTAAAATGGTGCGCGAGGGGGTAAGATCCGGCAGTCCGTAGCGAAAACAGGAAGTATTTACTTCCAGGCCCTTGCCGTCTGCAATGGCCACTCTTAAAATATTCTTTATCAGCTCTTCATTAACCCGGTCAGCCAGTGTGCCCTCCCGGTCGTAGCGTTTAATCATATCCAGATGCCCTAAGACACTGTAGCTTTTAAATACTGAAATTACATCCAAGATGGCCTGATAATACTCCCGGTTATATTCCAACTGTGTTTTCCCCTGCTGATACTCGCCAGTCCAAAATTCCTTATCGTCCACCTGATGGTTCGACAGGATGACGAAATCAAACGGATAGGCCGCAACGTCACGTTCAAAATCTTTAATGGTATGCATTTGCACGCCGAATTCAATACCAAACTTAACGGCAATCCGATCTTGATATTTGGCCTTCAGGCAACGGTATTCGTCTAGATAGGCCTCATAATGAACCATGTGCGTGAAATCATTTCTAAAATAGTCCATATGTTCCGTAATGCAAATCTCGTCCAATCCCAGCCGGATTGCCTGCTGAATCATCGCTTCCATAGGATAGGACGAATCATTGGAATGCCGTGTATGAATATGATAATCGGCTAACATGTTTGTTCCCCTCCCCCGCAACGCTTCTTGTTTGCCGCGCTTGGCAAACACTCTCCCGTTACTGCTTTTTTCTTTTCTAGTACTATTCCCGGCAATAAAAGAAAACCCTGCCGAACGAATATCCTTTTGGTCAGGGCTTCTCCTTATTCTTCCTTTCTTATCGTCCGCACTCACAGTTATTTTTTTACCGTCTGTGAAAAAAATTTACTTGTACGGCGCTCTTTGCCTTGCAATTCACCTGAAACCAGCTATAATTAGAAATAGGTGGGAATTAAAAGGTCGCCGTGACTTGAAAGTGTTACGAGCACTTCCAGGCACGCGCAAGGTGTAGAGGCACCTACACCCTACACGTAACAGCCAGGCTGTCCACGACGACAGTTCTATTATACAACGGGTTTCTGCGGAAACACAAGCGGAAGGCCCCGGTGTCATAGACATTGCCGGCGGGCTGTGTGTGCGACTTGCTGCAGCAGTGATTCATCTCTATTCCAATATACATTGCCAACGGAAGGCCAACCATGGTACTGCCATCTGCCGCCTTTTGGTTGCAAACCAGATAATCCGGTTTATTGGTATTGGGAATATTGTAACCGACAAAGCCAGGCGCATGTGTAGGGGTAACCCTCGCATGCGCCTTTTTATTTCCCCCCTGAAAAAAGCCGCGGCAGCGCTTGCAGCGTTCCTGCCGCAGCCAAGTATAGGGGGTATAGCTGTTGTGTTGAAAAGCATTTTACATCAGGCGTTTGACCAGTATGTTTTTGACAGGGTGAATGATATCCTGCTCACAGCCGGCACTGCGGATGCAAAGTACGGTAAAGCCGCAACGGAAGTCCGCAATACGCTGTCACAGCTCATGGAACTTGCCCATAAACTGGAAGGGCAGCATCCGGAATTGTTCGATCTGATCATGGATTTTGAGTCCGGGCTTGCGGCTGAAATTGCCTACCGGCAGGGGCTGAGGGGCAGCGGCACCGTACGCCGGGAGTTCAGCTCTTTTATTCAGGAGCAATACGACTTCAGTGAAAAACCCGCTCTGCCGGCTGACGGGAATGTGAACGCGTCAGTACGGCAGGCAGACAATGCGGAGTAACCCTGCTGCCTTTTTCACGTCTGACGGTTCATCTAAAATCCTTTATTTTACAAAGGCTCGCTAAGAGCCAAAAGGACTCCTGCCCGTCCTGCATAGGTTCCGCCAGAGCTTACTGCCATTTTTCGCCGCTGCCGGTGGCACCGTTATCCATATCGGCGATAACGGCAGGAAGCCCCCGCTTGTCCAGTTGCCGCCGACACCGTATAATATTCATAGAAAGCAGCAACAAGTCCGTTGGCAATCTTCACAAAAACCGGAGGCTGATCTATGAGTGAACAACAACCAGAAATAAGAATAAAGCCCAAAATAACCTGGACCAGGAAAAAGATAGGCTTGCTTATTTTTGCCGCCGTTTTGCTGGCAGGAACGCTTCTTTTCCAATTTGCCGCAGGCAAGGTACGGCAGGCGGCGGAGCAAACGCTGCTGGCCAAAGCCAATGCGGCTGTTAACGGTCAGGTCTTAGTGGGCAGCATCAACTTGTCGGTCCTGGGTTATGTGGAGGCTAAAGACGTCCAGGTGCTGAATGCGGCGGGCAAACCTCTGGCCAAGATCGAACGGGTACATATTCGCTATAACTGGAGCGATTTACTGAAAGGCCAACTGGGGCCCCAGCTGATAACCGGTGTGACGGTGGAAAAACCGGAGCTTTGGCTGGCCTATCAGCAAAATCAATTGAACTGGGATGGCTTGCTCAAGCCCCAGACAGAAGAACCCTCCAGCTTTTCCGGGATCGTGAAGATCCTGGACGGCCAGCTTCATCTGGAAACCGATATGTTTAGCAAAACCGTAGATCAGTTAAGCGGGCAGCTTGATTTTCAGCAGGCCGGCCAAATCGGACTGGCCGCCGCCGGTAAAGTGGATCAAGCCGCTCTTAACCTGGACGGTCACTGGGGAACCCAGGCTGCTTCGGACATCACCTTGACGGCTAAAGGACTGGAACTGACCAAACTGGGGCTGACGGCGGCCGATGCCCCCATTCAGATCACCGGCGGCATTCTGGATGAATTCACCGTCCAAATCGCTAAAGAGGGACCGGCGGATACCCCGCTGCTGAAAACGCTGGGCGGCCGCTTTACCGGTGTTGATACCACCGGGGCTTTGGTCTTGAATCAAGTCAGCGCCCAATTTGAAAAGCAGGGCAATGCTCTCCGCTTTACCAACGGGCAGGCACTTTATAAAGGGCAGGCGATAACGGCCACCGGCCAGGTGTTAACCGCCCCTTCCCCAGCCAATGAGCAAACCCTTGACTTTGCTGTCCAAATGCCCTCCGGCAACCCGGCGGCGCTGCTGCCCGGCCTGCAAACCGGAGGAACCCTGACGGCGCAGGGTAAATTGACCGGTTCGGTATTGTCACCGGTGCTGTCCGGCAACTTCACCCTGGGCAGCCTGCAATTCGGCAGTATGGCGGTTAGCGGCATCAGCGGCACCTTCTCCTATGCAGGGAAAACCTTAAAATTATTGACGGCTACAGGCACTACCATCGGCGGCACCGTATCAGCCAGCGGCGACATTTATCCGGATACCGAGCAGTATACCCTGTCGATCTCCGGCAGCGGCCTCGACAGTTCTAAGCTTACGGAAAAGGATGTCAAGGGTCCCTTGTCCCTCACGGGAACGGCGGCCGGCACTTCGGCGGAAGCGGTAGTCCAGGGCAGCTTCACGATTTATGACGGCAAGGCCTATGGCCTGTCTTTTCAAACCCTAGCCGGCAATTTCATTAAACGGGGCTCGGCCGAAGCCGAAGTAAGCAATCTGGCCATGAAGACGGAACTGGGCGTCTTGTATCCCGAACAGCTGAGCCAAAGTGTGATGGAAAGGCTCCAGCAGCGCAACCTGCCGACAACACGGGCCGAAGCAGAAGAAAGAGTGACAAAGAAAATTACGGAAAAGGTATTCGAAAAACTGTTTTGATAAAAGTTATCCTGTACAAAAACAAGGCCTCGCCGCCCAATGACGCAGCGGCGAGGCCTTGTTCTGTTTTAAAACGAAGCGCAGGAACAACCTGACAATACTTGTCACAGCAGAATCTCAACTGTGTCCTTACATGCTGCGTTACATTCGCCCAAGTTCCGTGACTTTAGCGGGCCGGCTCCTGTCCGGCCTCAGTAGCCGCCGGTTCTTCCGGCACATATTTCTCCACCTTGACGCTCAATGGTAAAACGACGGAGCTGGCTACGGCCTGTCCGTCACCGGCATGGGCCGGTGTAAACACTGAATTCCGTATGGAATCAATCACGGCTTGATCAAATACCGCGTCGCCGGAACTGGTGATGACCTGAATATTGCTGTCCACCGTTCCGCTTTCAGTAATCGTCGCCTTGAGTTTAACGGTTACTGTTTGCTCCGAATACTTTTCCTGCAACTGGGGGGTAAGAGCCACCGGCGCCAGGCTGTCAATCTTCGGCGGCGTTACGGAGGCACTGGCATGACCCCCAACCGGTACCGCCGTATTTAACAGCACCATAAGCATGGCTGCCGCCAGCCACTGCCATCTGAACCTATATTTCATGTGCAACACCTCTATTTTGTCTTCTAATGTAAAACTTCGGCAACAAGAGCCGAATTCCTGCATTTTGAGAAACATTCTTATTTATAAAATAAACTTTCAGACAATGGGCAGGGTGCATAAGGAAGCAAGTACCAAACAGAAAAACGGCGAGAAAGGCAGTCAATGGACAGGTAATGTAAAGACGGATACCAATAGGTGTCCGTCTTATTTTGCATATGGGAGTACGACAAAGGTGGCTATGTTGCCGTTTCCTTCGAACCGTTCTTTCTATTCCGGCGTTTTAATAACATATTACCACCTCTATTAATATAATTTACAAAACCATGCCAATTAAACATCCATGCCAAATTTAATATCCTATCCGGCGTCCCGGCTTTTCTTTTTCTTTCAAGCATATCAATAAACGCTTCGACTCTTGTCATATAGCCTGCTTCACCTGTCATTTCATCCAGTATCAAGGTCATTATCGGAACGCCATATTTGTTTTGTATCTCGTTAAATGTGCATTGTGCAATGATTTCGGGCATACAGGTAAACGGGTATAAATGGATAATGCCGTCGTACCTGTTCCTGCTGCATAATACTGCGTTCCCTATAGTCTCAAGGCCATGCCCCCCGATGTCATCAGTCTTCATAAATTCTTTGCCGGCTTCATGAGATGTGTCTTTTGATTTTACAGGCAGGTTCCTTTTAATAAAATGCTCCATTATCCAGTGGGAGACACTGAGCTTGTTATGTACCTCCACACCCATATTCCCCAGCTTTTTTTCTATATCCAGGTTAGCATATGGCTCAAGGGCAACATATAATTCACCCACGATGGCGACTTTTAAGGGCTTTGCTTTCTTATCGGTTTTTATTGTTTCCAAAGTCCATTTCGCCCAATTGATTTCTTTTATTATTGCTTTGAAGCCCCTGGCGTTTTGCACTCTGTGGTGAAACTGCTTCATGGTATTATCCGTACAGCCTTTTACAACCTCTCTACATCGGGTATAGCTTGCAAGCCTGTACAGCTTATCCACCCTGAAGACCGTCCATATTGCACAGGCTATGCCTCTAAGGATTTTCACCGGGCTTTTGCCTTCCGTCAGCGGTTTTAATTTCTCTACAATCTCCCTGACGGTCAAAAATGTTAAGTCAATGCAAATGAATTTTACATTATGGCCGATGCTTTTTAGTATTTCTGCCTGTAAATCCCCGTAATATCCAAGCCTGCACTGGCCTAAGCCGCCGCAAAACAATACCGTGTCCGCCCCGTTTTGTATACCGTGTATAAAGTCGCCCAATATGATTTTAAAGGGCATGCAAATAAATTCCGGAGAGTGGGCTGAGCCACACTCCAGCGTCTTTATATTGCATAAGGGAGGCATGACATAATCAATCCCGATCGTTTCCAGCAGCACTTTGATGGGTATATACATATTACCCGTGTGCGGAAAAGTTATTTTCATAAAAAATCACCCTATCATATCCAAAAATGCTTCAACTCTTGTGTCAAACCCTGCCTCTCCCGTATGCTCGTCTATTATCAGCTTCAAGAAAGGTACTTTATAGCAGTCTTTAAACCGCCTTTCAATGTATTCGATAATGAAGGCATCGACTCCGCAGGCAAACGGCGACAAATAAATAATGCCATTCATATTTTTATCCTGTGCATATGTAAACGCACTTCCCAGATTTTCAAACCCCACCTCCCAAAAGGCCCTACCCTGGTAGGGGTAGGCATTATGCCTTTTAGTTTCATGGTCAAGGTTTACAGGGGTATATACGTCAATATCCTTTTCTTTCAGCTTTTTTATAAGCTTCATGCTTAAATAGCTGTCGTATATCACATAAGGATGCCCCAATACGGATACCGCACGCTTGTTTAGGTCCCTGACCTGATTATAGCAATTCACCCTTGAAAATTCCCGTTTTTTTTCATGAAATAACTCTAATGCTGTCCGGAAAGCTTCTACAGTATCATGATAGCTTACACCCAGGGTCTTGGCGATTTCCTTCAAGCTTTCAAAGGTAAGGCCGGTATCCTTGTCTATATGCAGCTTAACCTCCAAAACCTTTATTCTGTTTTTCAGGTTCAAGAGAGCCATATCCGGCAGACCGCAGAACTTTGGGCAGGTGTACTCGTTTTTATCAAGGCTTGTATATCTTGGAATAAATATATAATCAGCTTTGTCTTTAAGGCTGTAAACATGTCCGTGAAAAACCTTTACAGGCAGGCATGTTTCATTGCTGCAGTGAATAATCCCGTAATCTAAAATTTCTTTGTTGGTATCCTCTGAAACTACTACAGGGAAGCCCAATATTTTAAAAAAGCTTTCCCAAAGCACGCGGTGTTCATAATAGAATAAGCCTTTGGGAATCCCTATTACCGGAAGGGCTTGGCTGTTACAGTATCCTTTGTCATATGCAAGTTTACCAGCATCTGCTAATGATGTTAACATTCTCTCACCTCACCTATACAGCATTGGTCATCTGCGACCACTTGCCGCACCTGTCTCCCCAACGGGCCAGAGTTTGACTGTTTGATAAAATTTCTATGATCTCGCACATGTTGGAGCAGCCCTGACACTCATTGCTTTTGGCCTTATAGTCGCTTTTTGCAGCATCAAAGCCATAAAAATTGGTTGCAGCGTTATTCCGAGACATTTTTTCTCTTGCTATTATTGCCGCCCCATACGCTCCCATAACGTCATGGTGCTTCGGAATTATTATTTTTTTATCCAGCGCCCTTTCAAAGGCTGCCATAATACCTACATTGGCAGCAACTCCTCCCTGGAAGACAACAGGCTCTTCAAGTTCTTTGCCTTTTGCCAGATTGTTTAAATAGTTCCGTACCAGCGCTTCGCACAATCCATTGACAATATCCTCAACATTGTGACCTGTCTGTTGCTTGTGTATCATATCCGATTCAGCAAATACGGCACATCTCCCTGCTATTCTTACAGGTGAGCTTGAGCGAAGGGCATAGCCGCCGAATTCCTCAATAGGGATTTGAAGCCTTGAAGCCTGCCTGTCAAGGAATGAGCCTGTACCTGCCGCACAGACGGTATTCATGGAAAAATCGCTCACCACTCCATTTTTAAGAATTATGAGCTTGGAGTCCTGTCCTCCAATCTCTAAAATAGTTCGTACACCGGATACTAAGCTTTGTGCCGCAACGGCGTGAGCCGTAATCTCATTTTTAACAGCATCTGCTCCCACAATTACGCTTGCAAGCTGCCTGCCGCTTCCCGTAGTGCCGACACCTTTTATAACGATGTCCTTTCCAAGCTTTTCCGATATGATTTTCATACCATTACACAGAACATTGATCGGCTGACCGCTGGTTCTCAAATAAAGCCTCTCAATCACATTGTCGTCTTCATCAATAACAACCAGGTTGGTACTGACAGATCCGACATCAATTCCCAAATAATATCCTTTTTCCTTCAAATGTTTTTCTCCCTTCCGATGAATAAAAATAGTAAAATATTTACATTTTAATTTTTAATTGGTTTAACAACATTTGCAGAAAAGTATTTCATGAATTTATATGAAATCATATATTGGGTATTACCAATACCTCAAAGGATATTATTACCATTTTCGGTCTTATATATACCATCCAGGATAAAGTATCGAGCATCCTGAATAAGCTCTCTTTATTGTTCTATAAAATGATTCCATTAAGGCATTATCGTAGGGGCTCCCTTTCCTGCTGGCTTTTGATATCGCTCGCATAGAACTTCTCCCCTTTGATTCGCTCAAAACTCTACGGTTCGTTTATTGATAGTATGTAACATATACTCTAAACTTAATTTCGGAGGTGCTGCTAGTGGATTGCGATAAAATCGGCAAATTAATATATAATTTGCGGAAAGAAAAGGATATGACGCAAAAGCAATTGGCTGATTTAATGAATATCAGTGACAAAACCATAAGCAAATGGGAACGCGGCCTCGGCTGTCCGGATGTATCATTACTTCCAGAACTGTCACAAATACTTGGAGTCAATATTGAAGATATCCTGTCAGGTACAATTGAGTTAAATGAAACAATTGGAGGAAATATGAAGAAACTAAAATTTTATATCTGCCCGCAGTGCCATAATTTCATGACCGCAACAGGCGATGCGACGATTTCCTGCTGCGGAAAGAGATTGGAAGCATCAGTTGCGGCAAAAGCAGGCGAGAGCCATTTATTAACTATAGAACCTATGGAAGACGAGTTGTATGTTTCATCATCCCACGAAATGAGCAAAGAGCATTATATATCTTTTGTTGCTTATGTTACTGGAGATCGAGTCTTTATTGTAAAACAATATCCTGAATGGAATATGCAATTTCGCTTTCCTAAGGTAGGACACGGCAAACTATATTTTCATTGTTCCAATCACGGATTATTTTATCAATTGATTTAAAGGCTGCGATCAAAGCCAAAGGGAGCGCGAAGACAGTCTTCGCGCTCCCTGCCTCTTATCTGCCAAGCTTAAAGTTCAACAATCTTTGTTGCAATATTCTGGCAAAATTCACTGTCATGCTCTACAAATAGAATCGTTGGCGAGTATTCCAGAAGCAATTCTTCTATCTGCATGCGGGAGATAACATCGATAAAATTAAGCGGTTCATCCCAGATATATAAATGAGCTTTCTCGCAAAGGCTTTTGGCAATCAGCACCTTCTTTTTTTGTCCGCCGCTAAAATCAGCTATATCCTTTTCAAATTGAACTCTGGAAAAATCAAGTTTTCGTAAATTGGCTTTGAAAATACTTTCGTCAATAGCATTCTCCCCGGCATAGTCGGTTAAGCTGCCCCTAAGGTGGGAAGTATCCTGCGAAACATAGGATATTTTAAGCTGACTGGCTTTGCGGAAAGCACCCGTATAGGTAATGTCTTCTCCACAAATCAGCTTAATAATGCTCGACTTTCCTGAACCGTTTTTACCGTAAAGCGCTACCCTGTCGCCTTGTTCAATGGTGAAACTGACACCGCCGCAGGCCGCCTTCCCGCCATAGAATAGCGAGATGTTTTCAAGCTCTACAAGGCGGTCCGCGTGAAAGCTGACCGGAGACATTTTCAGCCGTTCAGAGCTTTCTATATTCTTGAGAAGCTTAGACTTGTTTTCAATCGCCGATTGCTGCCTTGCTTCCATGGCCTTGGAGCGTTTCATCATCTTCGCGGACTTGTGGCCTATATACCCTCGATCCGGCCTTAACCCGGAATTCCTGGACCCCAGCTTTGTTTTTTCCACTTTATCCGACCAATCCGACGTACGTTTGGCAGCAGATTCCAAGCGGGCAATATCTTTTCGGAGCTTTTCGTTTTCTGCAAGCTCAAAATTGTCCTGCATTTGTTTGTTTTCCCACCAGGAGGAAAAGTTCCCCTTCTGAATTTCAATATTTGTCTTGTTGATGGAAAGAATATGGTCAACACAGTTGTCCAGAAATGCTCTGTCGTGGGATACCAAAATAAAACCACGTTTAGAGCGGAGATAATTGCTGACAATTTTTCTTGCCTTCATGTCAAGGTGGTTCGTCGGTTCATCAATCAGCAAGAAACTATTTTCTTTAAGAAACAAAGCAGCAAGCAGTACCTTTGTCCGCTCTCCGTTGGAAAGCGTAGCAAAAGGGCGATACAAAACGTCCTCAGAGACTTGCAGCAAGGAAAGCTCGCGTACAACCTGCCAATGAAGGTATTCCGGATAGATGCCTTCAATTACATCAAGGGTACACTGTTCCGTGTCAGTGATCGCAAAGGGAAAATATTCAAAGGTTATAGTTGCTGAAATAGTACCTCTGTATTCATATTTGCCAAGTAACAAGTTGAGAAATGTAGTTTTGCCTCTGCCGTTTCGCCCGGTGAAGCCCAGTTTCCAATCCGTATCGATCTGAAAACTCATGTTTTCAAATATGTTATCATAACTGCCGTCATAGCCAAAGGTCAGATGTGCAACATTGATTAAAGACATAAAATATCCTCCTGTATAAACATGATAAAGCTGCAAGAAAGAACATTCTTGCAGCTCAACAATACAGCAAAGCCAAGCCCCTATTGGACATGACAAGGATATATGTTTGAGTGAAAAGAATTTGTATCTTTCTTGCATAAGCATAACAAAACAAGAGGCATTTTCCGCTTCCAATTTATTATGCTTTTAAAATTAGCAAGAAAGATTAAACATCTTTTCAACTCCAATCACTTCATTTGTACATAGTATAGCATACTGCTTTTTTAAACTCAACAAGCAGAACCTGGGTTTACCGTTTTCCCCCGCTGCGCTAAAAAGCCCGCTATAGCCCGGCAGCCCCCTGGCTGTCCCTGCAAAAAGACGCAAAGGCTTTTTGACCCTTGCGTCTTCAACATCAATTCCGTATCAAGTAGTCAAATGCGCCCAGTGCCGCATTTGCCCCCGATCCCATAGCAATAATAATCTGCTTGTACGGACTGGTTGTGCAGTCTCCCGCAGCAAACACTCCCGGCACATTGGTCGCGCCGCGGCTGTCTACAATGATCTCGCCGGCACGGTTGCGTTCTACCGCGCCACTCAGCCAATCGGTATTCGGAACGAGACCGACCAGGATAAATACCCCCTGAAGTTCCAGATGATGGGTTTCTTCTGTAGTGCGGTCAATATAAGAAAGGCCATCGACCTTATCCGTACCGGTGATTTCTTTGGTTTGAACATTTCTCAAAACCGTTACATTCGGCAAACTGTAAAGACGTTCCTGCAATACGACATCCGCTTTCAGTTCCGGCAAAAATTCCAGCACAGTTACATGCTCGACAATGCCGGCCAGATCAATTGCCGCCTCAATGCCGGAGTTGCCTCCGCCGATAACGGCCACACGTTTTCCTTTAAATAAAGGACCGTCGCAATGCGGGCAGTAAGCCACGCCTTTATTTTTAAATTCGAGCTCGCCCGGTACGCCAATGTTGCGCCAGCGGGCTCCGGTGGAAAGAATCACCGCTTTGCTTTTTAACACAGCACCATTTTCCAGCTCAATTTCGATCAGGTCTTTCTTCGCCAACCGTTTGCCGCGCTGCAGCTTCATTACATCAATCGGATATTCTTTCACGTGCTCCTCCAGATTTGCCGCCAGTTTAGGACCTTCGGTATATTTGACGCTGACAAAATTTTCAATCCCCAGAGTATCCTTAATCTGCCCGCCAAACCGTTCGGCAACAATCCCCGTGCGAATGCCTTTCCTTGCCGCATAGATAGCTGCGCTGGTTCCAGCCGGTCCGCCTCCCACAACCAGAATATCAAACGGCTCTTTTTCCTCAAATTCGGACACATCCGAACCATTACCGAGTTTGGCAACAAATTCCTCAACAGTCATAAGACCACTGCTAAAAAATTCTCCGTTCAGATAAACCGCGGGCACCGCCATAATATCTTTCGCCTGCACTTCTTCCTGAAACACGGCACCATCTACCATGGTGTGGGTAATATCCGGATTGAGAACACTCATCAGATTCAGGGCCTGGACAATCTCCGGGCAAATATGGCAGCTTAAGCTGACATAGGTTTCAAACCGCTGCTTCCCTTTAATCGCTTTAATCTGATCGATGATTTTTTGCTCAACCTTCGGCGCTCTGCCGCTGGCCTGCAGCAGGGCCAACACCAAAGAGTTGAACTCATGTCCCAAGGGAATGCCGGCAAAGGTGATCCCCATATCCTCTCCCGCGCGCTGGATGCTGAAACTAGGCGTCCTTGGCAGCTCTGTTTTCTCAATGGCAATCCGGGGAGACATGGAGGCTATTTCATCCACCAAAGCAATCATGTCACTAGATACACTATCGCCGCCTGCGCTGACCTTAATCAGCACATCGCCTTCCAGCAACTGAAGATATTGGGATAATTGCGCTTTTATGTCCTGATCTAGCAACATGGAGACCACCTCTTAAATCTTCCCTACCAGATCCAGGCTTGGTTTCAGGGTGGCTGCACCTTCCCGCCATCTGGCCGGGCAAACTTCGTTAGGATTTTTCCGGATATACTGGGCGGCTTTAATTTTATTAATCAGTGTGCTTGCATCACGGCCGATACCGCCGGCATTGATTTCAACCGCCTGCACGATGCCGTCCGGATCGATGATGAATGTCCCGCGGTCAGCAAGGCCTTGGTCTTCAATCAGCACTTCAAAGTTTCTTGACAATGTATGCGAAGGATCACCAATCATTGTATAGGTGATTTTTTTGATCGTTTCCGAGCTGTCATGCCATGCTTTATGAGTGAAATGAGTGTCTGTGGAAACAGAATATACTTCTACACCCAGTTCTTGAAAAGAATCGTATTGGTTTTGCAAATCCTCAAGCTCAGTCGGGCATACGAAGGTAAAATCTGCCGGATAGAAGCATACGACACTCCATTTGCCTTTAAAATTCTCTTCTGTAACCTCAATAAACTTTCCATTGCGATAAGCCTGTGCCTTAAACGGCTTTACCTCAGTTCCAATTAACGACATAATCCATAACCTCCCAGTGTAAATTTTTTAACTAATAATTATCATCTAGTCGATAATACTCACTAAATAATAATTATTATCTTTTGATTTATATTATCTTATATATTTTATTAAACGTCAATAGCCATATGAAAAAAATTTTATAAATCTTGGAAGCAAAAAAATAAGCAAAGGACCGGTTATTTGATACTAACCGGTCCTTTGCTTATTAGTTACAAGGCAATACCACCGTTTCCGCGACCGTCCTGCTGGTTATAACACCCAGGGAAATTAGGACAGATTATTGGAACAATAGTATTGAACAACCTGTAGGGGGGATATATTTGTTGTTAGATCAATTTCTTAGACAGCAAACGTTACCAAGAATCCTTATTATTCGTTTAAGTTCCATTGGTGATGTCCTGCAGGCTTCACCCGTCGCCCGTGAACTCCGCAAGGCGTTTCCTTCTGCCTATATATCCTGGCTGGTAGAGTCGAAATCACAGGAAGTTATTGAAGGTAACAGTAATCTTGACAACGTTTTTGTGTGGCCCCGCAAGGAGTGGATCAGCGAGGCTGAAAAGTCAAGCGACTATCTTGCTTTAGTGAAAAAAAATCTGGCTCTCGTCAAACAGCTACGCAGGGAGAAAATTCAGGTCAGTATTGATCTGCACGGAATGCTTAGGAGCGGGTTGCTGAGTTTTCTCAGTGGCGCTGCATACCGGCTTTGTTTACCTGATCCACCGGAGCCTGCCGGACATTTTGCTAACGTTAACGTAAAGGCGGAATATTTTCCAACCGTATTTGCGCGGTATCTTAGTGTTCTGAAAGAATGCGGCATACCTAAGGCCGAGCCGGAAATGGAAATGCCGCTTTCATTATGCGACGAACAGTTTGCTATGGACTTTATGGTAAAACACGCACTTAAAGAAAGAAATTTCTTTATACTTAATCCTGCGACAAGTAAGCCAAGTAAATGCTGGCCTGCGGATAACTATGCCAAGTTGGGAGATATGCTGGCAGAAACCTATCGCTCCCCCATACTACTCTTTGGTGCACAAAGCGATTCCCCTCTCACGCAAAAGGTAATAGCCGGGATGACCCACGAGCCCATTGATGTTACCGGATTAGTAAATCTAAAACAGTTGGGCGCCATAACCAAACGGGCGCGTACATTTATCTCGGGTGATACAGGGCCCCTCTATATCGCTCAAGCATTGGGGACACCTACTGTTGCTATATTCGGACCGACTAACGCTGACTACTACAGCATAGGGAGAAATAATCATATTTTTATTCAAGGAAGGGATGGACGCACGGATAATGTAACTGCTCTCGAAGTTTATCATGCTGTAAAACAGTTAAATGCTTATTAATTCTCCTTTGGGCGGACCGGTAAATCCTATTCTGCCAAAAACCCATATCTTATAAAAGGCTCTTGCCTCCCTGCCGGTTCTTTTACTTTTTGTAATATAGGTGTACATGATTGCCCATAAGGCAATAGCCAAAAACTTTATATTCGCTTATCATTTCATACCAATCAAGTATTTCCATTGGCTTATGTTTACCTGCAAATATGCTTTGCCGGTTTATTCTTTGCAATATGATATGATATATCCCAATTTTACTTTTTTTTCTCGCTTTTCTCGCCATACTGTCACCCCTGATTCCCTTCTTCAAGCAATGTGCCCGTCCTATGCTTGCGAAAAATTTTTAAAATCATGAAAGCAAAAAAAACGAGGCAAAGAAATAGTTATTTGAGAATAAATTACTTTATCCGTTGCATGTATTTCTTATTGCCTCTCAAAAACTATCTCATTAGGCTATCATAAAAGCACTGACCGGAATCCGCCAATTACTGCAAAGCAGGTTTACGATACGTAGAATTAGCGGATTTCGTTTTTGATTACACTTTTCTCCAAGTCCGTATTTCAACATAACTGATTGGCTTTTGGAATAAACTTTTTTGGGAATTGATTTTTGAATAAACATATCGTAGTATCAGAAACAATGCAGTCAACCCTAATAAAATAATATAAACGGTAAATAGCGTTTCCATGGACATATCCATAAAGTCCTCCTGTAACTAGTTTTCATGAGAAACCTGCGACAGTTTTTCATTGCCCTCACGCAATAAGGATTTACCTGATTCAGCTATACCATTATTGTTCCTCAAGCTTATCTTCTATCTTTCCAGTAAACAGAGTCATTTGTTTTTTGAGGAAATGATTGCATCAGTAAAAAATTAATCGAAAAAAGAATTTTTCTGGAGTATTTACAAAAATCTTATCATACATACTATGGTTTGTTAATTATCCAACTGGATAAAATGCTTTATCCAGTTGGATAATTAACTTGTATAAAACTACTTCAAATTGCTATTACGGAGTATAATTTCGATTAAAAACTATCATCAGCAAGAAAGGTAACTGTCGAAATATGACTTATCATATGACTAAAAAAACAGTGCTATTTTTTATGCTGCTTGTGTTTCCTTTATTACTTCTTTATCTTGTAATCGAATTTTCTTCGTATGAAAGTAACCCCCCTACAGCGCAACAAGGAGTTTTAGATCTTAGCGGTTGGAATTTTGAAGAAAACGGTGCTGTACCGTTAGACGGTGAATGGGAATTCTATGGGAATCAGCTTCTAACCTATCAGGATTTTCACAACGGAACCGGCCTGCAAAAAACCTACGCCGCTCTTCCCGGCACCTGGAATTATTATGGAGATAACTTGCCAGTGTCCCGCTATGCGACTTACCGGTTAAAGATAAAAACGACTAATCCGGATTCAATCAAAGGACTAACAGCCAAGACAGGGTTTACTTCCTACACGTTGATGGTTAACGACTTAGTTGTAGCCGGCAATAGGATTGCCGGTAAAAATACGGAATCCTATTTTTCCGGCTCGAAACCGCCGATCCGCTTTTTCAAGACAGATCAAAATGAATTTGAAATCATTCTCCAGGCCGCCGACTTTGTTTATGGCCGTGGCGGTCCCGGCTATTCCATTTATCTGGGGACCGATCGTCAAATCATGGCATTATGGGGAAAAAACCAACAAAAAGGCAGCTTTCTATTAGGCGCTATTTTTATCATGGCCTTATATCATACGGCAATTTATCTTTTGCAAAGAAAAAACCATGATAAAGCCGGGTTATATTTTGTATTTTTTATAGTACTATGTTTCATAGATATTGCCCTCCGTGGCAGGTATGCTATTCTGAATGGGTTCCTTTCACCAAGCATCCACTGGCTTGTAGGTGTCCAGTATACGGCAAAGTACTGGATCTCAGCAGCTTGGGCAATGTTTATGCAGGAACTGTACCCAAAAGAGTGTTCCGTACGGCTGACGAAATTGATAGTCGCTAATTCCTGCTTTCTTACCCTGCTGACATTCCTTACTTCGATCGCTCTTTATCCAAAGTTCACCCTGTATTTGCAGATTCAGTTGCTTACCGTTGCATTGTATTATGCTTATATTGCCTGGACAGCTTTTATCAGAAATCGAGCCGGCGCCGCCTTGCTATTCAGCACATTAATATTTTCCATCGGCGCTTTTATCCTGGACAGCTTATATCATTGGAAAATCTATAGCAAAAACTGCGAGGAAGTGTTTCCCCTCGTCAGCCTTATCTTTATTTTCGTCCAGGCCTTCATTTTAGCACAGCGATTTTCCGCCGCCTTCTCTGATGTCAACAGTTTGTCCCAAAAGCTTCTTTCTTTAGACAAGGTAAAGGATCATTTTATAACTGCCATTTCACATGAACTGCGAACGCCGCTCCATGGAATGATTACGATTACGGAATCGGTTTTGGAATGTACTGCAGGAGTTTTATCCCGGCAACCAAAAGAAACTCTGAATTTGGTGGTATCCGGTGGTAAAAGATTAACCACTCTTGTCAGCAATATATTAGATTATGAAAGACTAAAATCCGGGAATATTCATCTGAACCAGCAAAGCATGAATATCCAAGAAGTAAGTTATACCAGCCCACCCCGGACTATGTTATTTAAAACACCGGCAGTCTTCAGGCAAAGCGGAGACTTTACCGTTTTGCTTGTCGATGATGATTATGGGAATTTACAGGCGCTTATCAACATTCTGGCAGCGGAAAACTATTCGGCAATTGCCGTTGCAAACGGAAATGAAGCCTTAGAAGTATTGAAACAAAACAAAGACATTGATCTGGTGATTCTGGATAGTATGCTGCCTTACATGTCGGGGTACGAAGTATGCCGAAAAATCCGGGAAACCTATTCCCCTCTTGAGCTGCCGGTGTTAATGATGACGGCGCAACACTCAGCCGACAGCATGTTGTCTGGTTTCGCAGCAGGTAGCAATGATTTTTTAAACAAGCCTTTCCATTCCAGCGAATTAAAAGCGCGGATGAAAACGCTTCTGCAATTAAAAAAATCCGTCTGTCAGACGCTACAAGCCGAAATGGCCTTTTTACAGGCACAAATAAAGCCCCATTTTCTCTACAATGCCCTCAATACGATTATGTCTTTTTGTTGGACGGACGCCGAAAAGGCCGGACAGCTGCTCCTTGCTTTAAGCAGTTATTTGAGAAGCAGCTTTAACTTTAATACGATGAGCCAGTTTAGTACCTTGGAAAAAGAACTGGAATTTGTTGGGTTCTACCTAACGATTGAAAAAGCACGCTTTGAAGAAAAGCTGAATGTTCAGTACGATATAGCCGTTTCGCTGCAGACCATAATCATACCGAACCTTATTATCCAGCCAATTGTAGAAAATGCGATAAAACACGGCATCCTGCCTAAGAAGGAAGGAGGAACAATCATTATTTCTATTAAGCAGGAAGCGCCTTATATTCTGATAACAATACAAGATGACGGTGTCGGCATTTCTCAGGATACATTATCCCAGCTATTAACTAATTCTAAGAAAAAAGGAGTGGGGCTTGCGAATATAGACCGCAGACTAAAACGCTTGTATGGGCATGGCATTCAAATTATCAGTAAAGCCAATGCCGGAACTACTATAAATATTAAAATTCCCGCTGCAAGAAAGGAACCGTAACATGCTGCGAACTATATTAGTTGATGATGAAAAACCTGCATTGAAGGCCTTGGAACACCTGCTCAAACCATATTCTGATCTTGAAATTGTCGGAATGTTTACCGATATTAACCATGCTCTAGATCTAATCAGAAACGATACTATTCAACTGCTGTTTTTGGATATTGATATGCCTAAGTTTAATGGAATCGAGGCGGCAAAAAAAATATTTAGTAATCATGCTAATATCGGGATTATCTTTGTAACGGCCTATAGTCATTTTGCCGTAGAGGCTTTTGAATTAAACGCAATTGATTATATTATGAAGCCCGTGTCTCCTAGCAGACTCCGTAAGACAATTGAGCGAATTATACATTTTAAATGGAACACGCTCACGGTGCAACAAAATAAAAACGAATTTTTAAACAGTTTGATCGAAAAAAAGATGGCTGATCCGGATGATACTTTGCAACAAGCAACGTTAATGAATATTGATTTTACACGATCATTTTCACTTTTTTTCCTGCTGATCGCAAATACAAATAACCAGATCATGTGGGAACCGCCGGATGGGACAAGCACGGCAGTGAATACACTCATTAAGGAACTTTCGAAAGACACCGGGCTGGTAGTCTGGCAAACATACCAGGGCATCGGCATTCTAGATTACACCATTACTGCTTCGGTTGACTGCAAAAGCGAAGAAATAGAAAGTGCATCCAGCTTAAAGGCTATTGCAGCAAGGCATTTTCCTGATAAAATAGTTGCTATCGGCATAGCGAAACGTTATCCTAAACTAGAAAATTTTTCCGAACGCTATGTACAAGCCCGCAACGCAGCAATAATCGGAATTCGCGTGTTGCCAAACCTGGGTATTTATCACATTACCGACAGTAAATTCCTTCCGGTTTTAAATCAATATGTCAATAAACAAAGCATCGACACCCTGATTGACAGTACGATTGGTAAACTTCTGGAACATGACCGGGTAGCCGGTACCGATCTATTCCATACTATGGAAACAATTATCTTGAGTAATAATTTGCAGGCTGTCGCCAATACGCTGTTTATCCATTACAAAACGGTTCTTTTCCGCAAACAGACCATTGAAAGGATACTGGGAATTTCTATGAATTCTTTTGCCGGACGAACCATATTGGGCATCGCTCTGACTCTTTTTTACTTGCGTGACATCCCTACCATAAACAGTGAACATAATAGCACGGCAAAGACAGATATGCCATCCTAAGATCAAGTCGCGAGAAAAGTCATAATGCTTAAATTGATGAAACAAGGGGGAACAAGTCATTGTTTCAATCGGAGCCACAGGAAATTTTATGTAAATAAAAAAACAAGAGCAATGGATAACGCTAACAGCCAGTTGTTTCAAAAGGATAAACGTTATTTAGTAGCCGCCCGCTTAATGAAGGGTCTTGTGATGCTTCCTGTTCATGTCATTACAATTTATGTAGTCTGTAGACGCATCATCGGGAAACTAAAGTAAGGGACTGCCCTCATAGCAGCCCCACCTTCATAGTAATTCTTTCTCATAAATGACCTTGCCGTGCGTCCCGTTTTCGTTTTTTATTATTCCTTAGTACGGGACCGGCATAATCAGCTTAGCGCGACGATGATCGCGCCAACAGCGATGAAAGCGATGCCGACGCCATTCCAGAACGCCACTTTCTCCCCGAGAAAGACAACCGCGAAAATGACGGCCAAGACCACGCTGAGCTTATCGATCGGCGCCACCTGCGCTACCTTGCCGAATTTGAGCGCCAGAAAATAAAACAACCAGGATGAGGCGCCCGCAATTCCGCTCAAGGCAATAAAAAGCAGGGCTTTTTTATCGTTGAAAAGCGCAAGCACCTGCTGATAGCTTCCCTGCACCGTTACGACTAAAAATAAAAATACGGTCATGATGGCTGCCCTTAAAGCAGTGGCGGCATTGGCATCTACCGCCTGCAGCCCGATTTTGCCGAATATGGCGACCAGTGCCGCAGCGACCGCGGACAGCAAACTAAAAACCAGCCAGAGATTTTCCAAAGACAATGCCCTCCTCTAGTCACTGTTCCTTTCGAAAGGACCGTTCCCCCTGCTCTTAGTCAATCGTTTTCAGCAGTTCCTCCGGTATGATTAAGCCAATCGCCTTAGCGGCCTCTTTATTGATAATGACCTTCGCCTCTTCCTGCGAGGCGATTGGCATATCGGCCGGTTTTGCTTTGCCGGACAAAATGTCGGCGGCCATTTCACCGGCCTGAAAACCAAGTTTATAGAAGTTTACCGAAACGCCAGCCGTTGCACCGCCGGTCTTAACCGGGGCTTCATCGCCAATGAATACCGGCAGTTTGGCCGGCTCCGCTATCTTGGCAATATTGGACATAGCGGATGCGATAATATTATCGGTCGGGCAATAGATGAAGTCCGCTTTGCCAACTAAGCTCTGCACTGCCTGTTGAATGTCGTTTACGTTCGTAACAGCGGCCTCCAGCACAGTCAAACCCTTTTCTGCGGCGTATTCTTTCATTGCCTTGACTTGTACCTGAGAGTTTGCTTCACTGGAGGTATATAAGGCCCCCACCGTTTTGGCCTGCGGGATCAGTTTAAGTGCCAAGTCAATCTGCTGCTTTGGGGGAATATAATCCGTTGTCCCGGTCACATTGCCGCCGGGTTTGGCATTGGACTGAACCAGTTTTGCCGCCTCGTAATCCGTAATCGCCGATCCCACAATCGGGATCGTTTTGGTTTCATTCGCCACAGTCTGCGCCGCCGGCGTCGCAATGGCGTAAACTAAATCCACTTTGTTATTCACAAACCGCTGGCTGATGGTTTTTAAGTTCGACTGATCGCCCTGGGCGTTCTGCTGATCGATTGTAATATTTTCACCGTTTCTATAACCCCTGGAAGCCAGTCCGTCCACAAAACCCTTGTTAGCATCGTCCAAAGCGCCATGCTGCACCAATTGGAGTACGCCGATCCGGTAGCCCTTGTTTGCTCCCGCTTCCTTCTTTTCACCGCTGCAGCCGGCAATGGCGCCAGCCGCCAGCACGATTCCCAGGCCTGCGGCAATCATTTTTTTCTGAAGCAAATTTTTCAACATACCGCTCACTCATCCTTTTCTAATAAAAAATCGTCCCTGCCAAGGGACGACGGACGTGCATCGCGGTACCACCCTAGTTATCCATTCGAAAATAAAAAGAGCGCTACCGCAAGGGACGGAAAGTTCCGCGGTACCACCCTCATAATCTCGAATCAGATCAACTCATAGCACAGTAACGAATGCCACCCCGGCCCGGCCTACTACCGTTCAGCCTCGCAGTTCAGGAAGGTACTTCAGCATATGTCACCAACCGATTCGCACCAACCACCGGCTCTCTGTCTAGTGCCCATAGACCTACTTTTTTCCGTCATTACTATTTACAATTTTGATATTGATATGATTTTACTTGTAGTACCATCGTTTGTCAATACCTAGTTTCAGCTAAGCAACATTCGGTCGCTGACATCTTCACCGCCCGAATGCTCGAAAGCGTCCAGCAAATCGTGAACTGTCATTTTTGATTTTTCTGCTCCATGAATGTCTAACAGGATTTTTCCGTCATCTAACATAAGCAATCTGTTGCCAAAACGTAATGCATCCCGCATGTTATGTGTGATCATCAGGGTCGTTAAGCCATTTTCCTCCACGATGTTCTTCGTCAGTTCCAATACTTTTTCTGCTGTTTTGGGGTCCAACGCCGCAGTATGTTCATCCAATAAAAGCAGCTTGGGCTTCCGCAAGGTCGCCATCAGCAGGGTAATCGCCTGCCGCTGCCCGCCGGATAAGGTGCCTATTCGATTTTTCAGCCGGTCCTGTAAGCCAAGATCTAATCTTGCCAGTTTTTCTCTGAATTCGGTAAATTCATCCTCGTGAAAGCTCCAGCGCAAGCCAAGCTTTTTACCCCGCCTTGCGGCAATGGCCAGGTTTTCTTCCACCATCATATCCGCAGCCGTTCCCAGCATGGGGTCCTGAAAGACTCTGCCGATGTAAGCGGCCCGTTTATGCTCGGCCATATTGGTTACATCCATATCATCAATATAAATTTTTCCGCAATCCACTTTAAATACGCCGGCAATGGAATTCAACAGAGTACTCTTTCCTGCCCCGTTGCCGCCGATGACAGTAATAAAATCACCGGTCTTCATTTCCAGGCTTACGTTTTTTAAAGCCAGCTTCTCATTTACCGTACCGGCGTAAAAGGTTTTACTGATACCATCAATTTTCAGCACTTAGATCCCCGCCTTTCTGCTGTCCAATTTGGTTTTAACTAACGGCAGGGATAAGGCAATCGCGACCAAAAGAGCGGTGAATAGCTTCAGATCGTTGGGCGGCATGCCCAGATATAATACAACCGCGATGACAATACGATAAACTATGGAGCCAAGCACAACCGAAATCAAGGCATTTTTAACACTTCTGGAGCCGAATAACACTTCGCCGATGATAACGGAAGCGAGACCGATTACAATAGTGCCCACACCCATGCCAACATCGGCAAAGCCGTTGCTCTGGGCGATAAAAGCTCCCGATACGGCTACCACTCCGTTGCTGATCACCAGTCCCAGCAGAATCATATTATCGGTGTTAACGCCCATTGCCCGTATCATTTGGGGATTATTGCCGGTGGCCCGCAAAGCCAAGCCGATTTCCGTACCAAAAAACAGATAGAGCAAAGTCGGACATACTACGGCAACGATAAGGCCAACCACGAACGTAGTCATATTCGGTGATAACTGTAAAAATGCTAAAGAGGTATATACCGTATCGGTATTTAATAACGATACGTTGGCCTTGCCCATCACTCGCAAATTTACGGAATACAAGGCAATCATGGTTAAAATACCTGCCAACAATGCGGGTATTTTCAGTTTTGTATGCAATAAACCGGTGGCGGCGCCTGCCAGCATACCGGCGGCGCCTGCTGCAAAAATAGCGGTTGCAGGGCTGTATTCCCCCTCCAGCAGCACCGCCGCAACGGCGGCTCCCAGCGGGAAAGTGCCCTCCACGCTTAAATCCGCAATTTGCAAGGTGCGGAAAGTCAAGTATACGCCTATAGCCATGACGGACCAAAGCAGTCCCTGGCCTATAGTAGAAATGATCAAATCACTCACTGCTTGTTCCTCCATGTGTTGTGCACGCCGGACTGGCTCCGGTAAAAGCGCTGCCGGGGATGGCACATAAATTCGCTATTCTTTCTATTTGGCTTCTTTCAGCAGTTCTTCCGGTATGAGTAAGCCAATTGCCTTGACGGTCTCTTGATTAATAATGACCTCAACGTCTTCCTGCAAACCGATCGGCATATCGGCGGGTTTTACTTTTCCGGATAAAATATCGGCGGCCATTTGACCCGATTGATAGCCGAGTTTATAATAATTTATCGAAATTCCCGCTGTTCCACCGGTCTTCACCATGGTTTCATCACCAACAAAAACCGGGAGCTTTGCCGGTACCGCGATCTTGGCAATATTAGCCATGGCGGAAGCAATCGTATTATCGGTCGGGCAGTAGATGAAATCCACTTTGCCAATCAGGCTCTGCGCAGCCTGTTGAATGTCGTTTACATTCGTAACGGTAGCTTCCAGCACAGTCAAGCCCTTTTCAGCCGCGTATTCTTTCATCTCCTTGACCTGTACCTGAGAGTTTGCTTCACTGGAAGTATATAACGCCCCCACCGTTTTGGCCTGCGGAATCAGTTTAAGCGCTAACTCAATCTGTTTCTTCGGAGGCGTATAATCCGTTGTTCCGGTCACATTGCCGCCGGGTTTAGCATTGGACTGAACCAGTTTTGCCGCCTCGTAATCCGTAATCGCCGATCCCACAATCGGGATCGTTTTGGTTTCATTCGCCACAGCCTGCGCCGCCGGCGTCGCAATGGCGTAAATTAAATCCACTTTGTTATTCACAAACCGCTGGCTGATGGTTTTTAAGTTCGACTGATCGCCCTGGGCGTTCTGCTGATCAATTGTAATATTTTCACCGTTTCTATAACCTCTGGAAGCCAGCCCGTCCACGAAGCCTTTGTTAGCGTCATCCAAAGCGCCATGCTGCACCAATTGGAGTACGCCGATCCGGTAGACCTTGTTTGCTCCCGCTTCCTTCTTTTCACCGCTGCAGCCGGCAATGGCGCCAGCCGCCAGCACGATCCCCAGACCTGCGGCAATCATTTTTTTCTGAAGCAAATTTTTCAACATACCGCTCACTCATCCTTTTCTAAATAAAAATAACCGTCCTCTCCAAGGGACGACGGACGTGCATCGCGGTACCACCCTAATTATCCATTCGAAAATAAAAAGAGCGCTACCGCAAGGGACGGAAAGTTCCGCGGTACCACCCTTATAATCTCGAATCAGATCAACTCATAGCCAAATAACGACAGCCACACCGGCTCAGCCTACTTGTATTTTCAGCTTTGCAGTTCAGGAATGAACTTCAATCTATACCGCTAACTGATTTGCACCAACCACCAGTTCTCTGCATAGCAAGTATACATTTACTTTTTTCCGTCCTCACTTTTATGAATTTAGTTATCGCTGTTATTGTACTAATTGCCCAATGCTTTGTCAATAACTTCAGAAAATACTCCAACAATTTTCATATTATAAAACCGAATATCCTGCAAAGCAAAAAAATAAACGTAGGGATTCCGGTGAATATAGCGTGAATCACTCTCACCTTCTGCCCTAGGGCCCGACTAACCTCAAAATGGCGGAATCGTAGCCTACGGGCGATCGGAACACGGCATATTAAAACATTCTCTTTTTTGATGCAGTTATTTTACCGACACATATGGATTATCTTCTATATAAAATCTCCAGGGATAATCCTTAGCCTCCTCTGCATAATCAACGCCTATGCGTGTAGAAGACACTATATTGAATTTCTCATTTTCTCCGTCTTCTACATATAGCGTATTGCCACATAAATCTTCTCCATTTAAACTTTTATCAATTAATAGTGCTCTACATAATTTTCCCGGCCCATTAGTTAAGCCCTTTATTTGGCTCTTAATTAACTGACTACATGTCTTTTTGAATCTATGTTGAGCCATTAAATCAAATCCTTCTACTGGCTCAGCAGCCCTTATCAAAACGGCTTGGGGATTTCCTTTTTCCCTAGTAACGATATTAAAGCAATAGTACATACCGTAAACAAGAAATACATAAGAAACTCCCGGCCCGCCATACATAACCTCGACTCTCGGTGTTCTTCTTCCACCATAGGAATGGGCAGCTTTATCTGTGATGCCCATGTATGCTTCCGTTTCAACTATTTTTACAAAAATCTTCTGCCCGTTTATTTCACGCACAAGCACCTTCCCCAAAAGTTCTTTCGCAACAATTAACGAATCTCTATTATAAAAATCTCTGTCCAGTGTTTTCATTTTATTACTACTCCTTGTTGCTTAGTAGGAAGATCCGTGTATAAGAACTGGAAAAAATCGATAATCACATTTCCAAACATTGCCATTAGCAGATTTCTGGTTTCCTAGTTACGGCAGACGCAGCAGGCAAATATAGTCGCGCTGGGCTTCTAAAGCCTGTTCCGTAATATACTCAAAAAAGATGTTATTCTGGGTATGGCTTTGCTCTAATGCCTGTATATACTCGTGTTTGAAGGTTGGAGAAATAATTACCGGGGGATACCCCGATGAAAGCAAGGCATGGTTCATTATTAACCGTGCTGTCCGTCCATTACCATCTTCAAACGGATGAATTACGATAAAATCCCTGTGTAATGCAGCCGCGTAGACTACCGGATGCAGTTTTTTTCTTTTATCCGGTAATTGCTGTACGAAATTACGCATATGCACCGGAATATCTTCATGCAGGGAAAATTTATCATTATGTGCTGAGCCGGTAATAACAATATCGACTTTACGGTACTGTCCGGCTGTTTCACCCAATTTAGGCTGAAAACATAGTTTATGCAGTTCTTTTATATCCTGCTCTGTAATGTCAGGCGTTTTGGCTAGCTCCCAAAGATAATCGAATGCCCGGGCATGTCCAATGGTATCCAAATGATCTTTTAACGATTTGCCGCCAATCGTAATGCCGTCCTCAATAACCACTTTTGTTTCCGATTCTGTCAGCGTGTTACCTTCCAAGGCATTGGAAGAGTAAGTAAGGCCGATCTTAAAATACTCTTTAAGATTTTTAACCTGCGCTTGGTCTAACGGTCGCGCCTGATTTATTCGTTTTTGGTTTTGTTCTATTTTTTGCAATATTAGATCCAGCATTGCTCCCCCAACTTTCTGGTTTTAGTTGGTTTCCTACTTATCTTCTCAATTTTAGGCATCCCATCTTGTATCCGGTTCGTCCATTTTTCTTTGCCGTATACCCGTTCCATCCCTTGATAGGTTATCAGCCAAACGCTTCCAGACTTGCGAGTTTCGCTATTCGTGAATTTCCCTTTAATACAAGCGTAGCGCAACGTAGAAACATCCAAACCCCAGCGTTCAGCAGCTTCGGTCACTGTCATAACGTCTGTTAATTCCATGGAAACACCTCATGTTCCAGACAATCCAATCTGATATTGTATCTATTCTTTATTTGGATATAATATAGGTGTGAAGGTTGTTTGTGTCAACCTTCACCGGAAAGCACCTGCAATTAACGCCCCTTTCCCGCACAGGTACATAATGTATATACTTGGATGTAGGTGCTCGACACCTACACGGGAACGGGAACGGGAACGGGAACGGGAACGGGAACGGGAACGGGAACGGGAACGGGAACGGGAACGGGAACGGGAACGGGAACGGGAACGGGACATAAGCAATCTAGAAATACCAGACAACACTGAAAAAACCACAAATCATTATTGCCTATCCATATGTTTATTATATCACGAAATCGTGAATGTTACAAGATGGAGTTATCATTTTCTACCAAATTTTCTTGGGGCAACCGCAGGTTTAGGTGGATTTTCCGGGAAAAGACAAAAACCGATTAGATGTATTGTTTAGCACATGTTTGATGATTCTAAAATTCCAAAACCACGGACAGATTGTACGCTAATCCCCAACAAGTAGTTAGGCTCTTCATCCTCTTCCAATGAGTTATATTTTATACCGTAGCAGCTATTTTTCACCTTTGGAAAGTTATATCACCTCTTCGATATCTCAACTCTAAAAGAACAGCTTTTTTATAAATCAGCAGGAAACCCTCCGTCTTTGCAAGCCATCGTTAGAGGATTTCCTGTTTCTTTTTATTCTTCCCAGTTATGATGGAAGATGCCTGCCTTATCGTTTCTTTCAAAAGTATGGGCTCCAAAATAATCCCGCTGGGCCTGCAGCAGATTAGCCGGCAACTCGGCAGCGCGATAGCTGTCAAAATACGACAGGGAACTGGTAAAGGCCGGCACAGGGATTCCTGCTTGAATGGCGGCGACGACCACCTCCCGCCAGTCTGTCTGATACACCTCGATGCTGGCCCGGAAATATTCATCCAGGAACAGGCTGGGCAAGTCCTGCTTTTTATCATAGGCATCCTTGATTTTATTTAAAAACTGTGCCCGGATAATACAGCCACCGCGAAAGATCATCGCGATACTGCCCAAATCAAGATTCCAGCCATACTGCCGGGAAGCACCTGCCATCAGGCTGAACCCCTGGGCATAGGCGCCGATTTTGCTGACGTATAGCGCCCGGCGGATGGACTCGGCAAATGACGTCGGCCTGAGATGTGGTTGTCCTTCCGGTCCCGCCAAACGCTTACTGGCTTCCACCCGTTCCTCTTTCATTGCCGAAAGATACCGTTCAAATACAGCCGTTGTAATCGACGGAATCGGTGCCCCTAGGTCCAGCGCAACCTGGCTGGTCCATTTGCCGGTACCTTTCTGTCCGGCTTTATCTAAGATAATATCCACCATGTATTGTCCTGTTTCCGGGTCGGTTTTACCTAAAATATCGGCGGTAATTTCGATCAAATAACTGCTTAGCTCTCCCTGATTCCACTCGGTAAAAATATCTTTAATTTCCCTTGGCTGCAGTCCCAGCAGTTTTTTTAGTAACAAGTATGCTTCGCAAATGAGCTGCATGTCGGCATACTCAATCCCGTTATGCACCATTTTGACAAAATGGCCCGCCCCGTCATTGCCAATATAGGTGCAGCAGGAATCACTTCCTACTTTAGCCGCTATATCCTCAAAAATATGTTGTACCAGCCTATACGCCGCCGGGTCACCGCCAGGCATAATAGCCGGCCCTTTTAAAGCCCCTTCTTCACCGCCGGAAACTCCGGAACCGATAAAATAAATTCCTTTGGCAGCAAGCTCCTGAGATCGGCGAATGGTATCTTGATAAAAGGAATTACCTCCATCAATCAAAATGTCCCCCTGCTCTAAATAGGGCAATAGCTGTTCAATAGTAGCATCCACCGGACTGCCAGCCTTTACCATCATCAGTATTTTTCGCGGCCGCTCCAGCGAAGCGGCCAGTTCCTGAATTGAATACGCTCCGGTCAGGTTTTTTCCGGCTGCTTCGGCAAGTAGTTGCTTCGTTTTATCGTCCGAACGATTATAAACAGCAACAGCATATCCGTGATTTGCCATATTGAGCGCTAGATTTTTCCCCATTACGGCAAGACCGATAACCCCGATCTGACTCTTACTCATGTTGATTCCCCCTTATTTCCATTCTCTTTGGATATTAGCAAATTCCTCGAATTGGCCTTCCAGTTTACGGTATATTCGCTCATAGACGTCAAACAACACTCCAGATTTCTGCAATACTCATTGGGGCTTATTTTACAAACCAAGCCGAATTTTCGGAGTGAACTACTACTTTTTTCAATTCTTCCAGTAACAGATACGGCGTCATGCGGAACGTATCATTGGTTGCCCCTGCCAAATGGGGGGTAATCGTTACATTATCCATCGTCAGCAGCGGATGATTTTCGGCAATCGGCTCTGTCCAGAACACATCCAGTCCGGCACCGCCAATTTGTCCTGTTTGCAGTGCCGCAACAAGCGCCTGTTCATCAACCAATCCGGCTCTTGCCGTATTAATAAGATAGGCCGTGGGCTTCATGAGTGCAAATTCCGCTTTGCCGATGAGGCCTGCCGTTTCCTGGCTCAGACGGGCATGGATGCTGATAAAGTCGGACTGTCTGCATAATTCTTCAAGTGAAACCTTTTCGACATGGTATTCCTGCAATAGCTCTTCTTTAACAAAAGGATCATAGGCAATCAATCGCATTGCAAAAGACGACAATTTTTTTGCTACCAGCTTTCCAATATAGCCGAATCCGACCAAACCAACGGTTTTCCCCTTCATATCCCCCATAAAGCCGGAATTGGGATATTTTTTCCTCCATTCGCCCTGTTTTAAAGCGGCATGTCCCCGAGTCAGATTTCTTAACTCCGCTAGCATCAACGCAACGGTAAAATCGGAAACTGCTTCGGCATTTCTGCCCATCGTCCTCATGACTTGAATGCCTTTTTCCTTAGCTGCCGCGACATCAATATTTTCCACACCTGCCCGGCACACCCCAATGTACGATGCCTTGCTTCTGCGGATCAACACGCCGTTTAAGGGCGTATGATGGGTAATCACCACATCCGCATCTTGAATGGCCCGCGTTAGCTCTACCGGCGGCTTACCGGCATCGGGTCCGAACTTTTCCACCTGACTCCGCAAATACCAGAATTCTTCATCATTGGCCGGTTTCCAATCAACGCCGTGTATTTGGGCATCACTGCCAAAGGTGTCACGTACGGCCTGGCCTAACGTTTCTGATGAAAGCATGGGATCGCCCACTACTAAAAATTTCATTGTTTTTCCTCCTACTGTTTATACAGTTCAATCGTATGGTTCAAATCTTTTACACAAAGATACAGCTGTTTATAAACACCTTCATATATACGCCGGTATTGCCGGTGATTTTCCATGTCAGGTTCATATACGACTTCCTTGCGGTCAATTTGCTGCACCATATCCGCCGAATCTTTATACACGCCGGCTCCCAGTCCTGCCAGCATGGCCGCTCCCAAAGTGACCACTTCCGGAATATCCTGGCAAATGACTGTTTTTCCTAAAATATCCGCTTTCATTTGCATCCAGAACGGCGACTTTGTCGCGCCGCCCACGACATGGACGGACTTTATGAGCTGTCCGGTAATCCGTTCCATTTCCTCCATAATACCGACCGATTCAAAACACAGTCCTTCCAAAACGGCCCGGCTCAGGCAAGCTCTGGAATGAGCCGTTGTCAATCCGAAGAAGGCTCCCTTCGACAGGGGGTCTGCCCCCGGCGCATATTTCCCCCGGAAATGGGGCAGCATGAACACCCCTGCCGAGCCGAGCGGAGCGGTTTGAGCCTCCTCGGTAATAGCGCCATAGCTTTCTTGGGCAATTTGCTTGCAAAACCATTCCAGCACACAGCCGGCTGAAATAACCTGGCCGGCAACATAATATTTATCGTCAACAACATAATTTACACAGGTAAGATTGCTGCCGATATATTGCGGCTGGGTAATCGGCTCATCGACAACCATCAGGATCTGCTCACTGGTGCCGATGGCACAAAGCACATGACCGGCCTCCACCGTACCGCTGGCCAAGGCGCCGCACACATAATCCAGGCCGCCGGTAAACACCGGAGTTCCCGCCGGAATTCCCGAAAGCTTTGCCGCCACCGGAGTCACCCGGCCGACAAGGCTGCCTGAGGCCTTAAGCTCCGAGCAAATATCCGGCAGAATATCCGCATGGGATAAAATATCCCGATTCCAGCAGCGGTTCCGTAAATCGACCGCCATCGTCCGGCAAGCCACTGAGTAATCGACAACGGCGTTGCCGGTTAAGCAGAAACCGATATAATCCTGCATAGAAACCCAATGCCTGACTCTTTTAAAATCTTCCGGCATTTTATCTCTGATCCATTGCACCTTGGTAATTCCCGCCATAGGGTTTGGCACAAACCCGCTGATTTCATAGACCCGTTCGCTGCCGAAAGTATCTTTCCACCATTGGGCCTTTTCCTAAGTCCGGGTAACGAACCAGGCGATGGAGCGGTGTATCCAGCGCCCATTTTCATCCAGTAGCACCCCGGCGGCGCCCATGCTGGCAACGGCAATCCCGGCAATCGGTGCACCATCCATTTCGGCAAGTACTTCGCACAAGGCCTCCTGCACAGCCTGCCAGATCTGGTCAGGATCAAATTCCGCCTTACCAGGCTCTACATGGTGAGTCACTGTCGGACGGGAGGCAATCATCTGCAAACTTCCATCAGCCCGGTAGGCTGCCGCTTTACAATTCGTTGTCCCTACATCAATACCGATTAAATAGGTCACTGGCTTTTCTCTCCTTAGCTAGCGTTGCACCTTTACATCCGGAAATTGCGCAAATTCCGCTTCCAATTCATCCAGACACGGGCTTACTGCCACCCGCATGGCACTGCGGTCGTCAATGCAATCCATTCCGGTACGGATTTTTTCTAGCGATACAACATGAGTCAATAATTTTTTTGCAGAGACCTTGCCGCTACGAATCATTTCCAATGCCAGGGCATTATGGCGCGGCGCTGAAGAGAACGTTCCATAAATAGTGATCTGGCGGTAATGAATATAATTGGCATCCAATTCAATGGTCGGGTTGCTTTTCGGCAGACCGGCAAACAGGCAAACCTTACCCATTTTTCTTGCCAGCGAAATGCCAAGTTGCTGCGCCTCAGCCGTCCCGGCCGTAACAATCACCACATTGGTGCCAATCCCACCGGTCAGATCCATCACTGCCTGGAGTCCGTCGGTCTTACTCAAATCAATGTAAGCATCAAAGCCAAATGCCTTCGCCGCCTCCAGCCTTTTGGCGCTGCGGTTGATCAGGAATACCCTGCCTGCTCCCCGTGACCGAGCCACCTCGGCATGCATGCAGCCGATGGGACCGGCTCCGATCACAGTCACGGTGTCGCCTAACCCAATATTCATAGCCTCCTGACCATTCAATACACAAGCCAGCGGTTCCGCTAAAGAAGCCTCCAAATATGTTAGCTCCTCCGGAATACGGTTGATATTATTAGCCCGCACGGCACCGGCCGGAATCAGCATATATTCGGCAAAACCGCCATTATAATGATGGGCAATCGTTTTTCGGGAATAGCACATATTCTGCCACCCGGAGGAACAATAGCTACAGGCAGCACAGCCAATTCCCGGAGCCACGATAACCCGTTCACCCACCCGGAAACCGGTTACATCCGCTGCCACTTCAACAATTTCGCCGGCCGTTTCGTGGCCCAGCACAATAGGCGGCTTAATGGCAGCATGTCCGTGACGGAAAGTACTCAGATCTCCGCCACAAATCGCACAAGCTTTTACCTTCAGTAAAATGGTGCCCGGCTGTACAACCGGTTTTTCCATTTCCTCTATATCCATTTCCTCTATCCCTTTATAAACTGCCGCTTTCATATCCTTCCTCCTAAATATTAATGAATAAACATATCAATAATCAAAACCCCGATCAGTCCCATGCAGGCAATAATAGTTTCCATAATGCTCCAACTGCGCAGGGTTTCCTTTACGGACAAATTGAAAAATTCTTTAAACATCCAGAACCCGGGATCATTGGGAGGACCTGCGTTCAAACTGCCGGCGCCGCACGCCAGTACCATGAGTTCGGGACTTGTGCCGGTGGCTGCAACAACAGGAGCCATAATCCCGCCTGCCGTAAGCCCGGCTACCGTAGCAGAACCAACTGCAATCCGCAGGATCGAAGCAATCAGCCAGCCTAAGAGAAGCGGCGACATGTTGACGCCTTCCATTAAATGAACGATATACTGGCTTACACCACTGTCAATTAAAATCTGTTTAAAAGCGCCGCCGCCGCCGACAACCAATAAAATCATGGCAATAGCCAAAACCGACTCCTGAATGACATCCATAACTTCTTTCATGCTCTTGCCACGATTCAAGCCAAAAGTAAAAATACCAATAAATACGGCAATTAATAATGCCATATCCGCATTGCCCACAAAATCAAAGAAAACAGCCAGCGGGTCATCTTTAGGCATAGTCAGCTTCGTAATGGAGGCTGCCGCCATCAAAAAGACCGGCACCAGGGCAGTAAATACGCTAATTGCAAAACCTGGCATTTCTTCGTCGGAAAACTGCTTGGAACTATACAAACCTTCCGGCATCTTGGGCTTCAAGTCTTTAATCGTGTTATAAAACCACGGACCGGCTACCAGTACGGTAGGAACGGCAATAATAATACCGTAGATTAAGGTCAGGCCAATATCTGCGTGCAGCAGTACACTTAGTGCGGTCGGGCCTGGATGGGGCGGCAGGAAACCATGGGTAACCGAAAGGGCCGCAACCATCGGCAGTCCCACTTCCAGCAAAGAAACCTGGGCGGCTGCAGCAACCGTAAATACTAATGGTATTAACAGAACAAAACCGACTTCATAAAACAGAACAATGCCAACAATAAATCCGGTCAGACAAAGTGCCCATTTGATATGTTTCCGGCCGAATTTTTCAATTAACGTCATGGCAATGCGCTGCGCTCCGCCACTGTCTGCCATCAGTTTTCCCAGCATAGCACCAAAACTGATAACCAGGGCCAAATGCCCCAGCGTCCCGCCAACACCATTTTCAATCGAACCGACAACCTTCATGATCGGCATCCCCTCAGCAATGCCTACCCCTAAACAAACTAACACCAAGGACAAATAACTATTGAGCCTGACACCGACAATCAAAACGAATAACGCAATAATGCCCAAAGCTAAAATGATTAATGGCATCTTTCAGACCTCCTGCATGTTATTTTTTTGTTTCCGGCCCCATTAAGCAATTGTCTTTCTTTCTCACCGCCATTTCCTGTATTTTTGCTTGTATTTGGCTAGCCAAGCTATATAATCAACTAAATAGTTGATTCATCCTAATCATGTGATAATTCTGATTGATTTCTATCAAAATAAGTTTAAATATTTAAAATAATTTTCACAATGTCATTATATATGCCACCATCCCTATTTGCAATATATTTTCAAAAATATATTATTTTTTGAAAATATATTTCGTTTTTTTGTATTAGTGTTTCTTCATTGAATAAATTTGTTATAATACAGATAGTTAGGAGGATTACTATGTCAGAAACTACTTCATCGCCGGCACCCTGTCTGCCCGTTCTTCGCAGTATGTATACCGAATTAACCAAAGCCGAACAAAAAATAGCTGATTTTATCTTTGAGCATTCATCTGATGTAATATACATGACCATTTCCGAACTGGCTGAAGCAGCCTCAAGCGCCGAGGCCACGATTTTCCGCTTGTCGAAAAAGCTGGGCTTCGCCGGTTTTCAAGGTTTAAAAATTGCCCTTGCCGTTGACCTGTTCTCTCCCTTAGAATCGGTTGAACGCGAAGTGGACCCCCATGATTCGGTGGAAAGCTTCCCGCAAAAAATCTTTCACAACATTACCGAAGGCCTGCAGGACACTTTAAAAATCCTGGATCACAAGGAGCTGGAAAAAGCCATCGATGCGCTAAGTGCCACCAAGCATTTATCGGTATATGGGTCCGGTGGTTCAGCCATTATTGCCGCAGATATTGAACACCGCTTTATGCGTTTTGGCTTTGCCGTACGCGCCTATGCAGACCCTCACTTGCAATTAACTTCAGCCACACTGCTGAAACCAGGAGATGTCGTCATTGCCATCTCCCACTCCGGAGCCAATATCGATGTGCTAAACTCTGTTGATCTGGCGAAAAAATCCTCGGCAACGATTATTGCCATAACCAGCTACATGAAATCACCGCTGAGCCTGGCTGCCGATATTTCACTGCACGGAATGGCCAGGGAGATCCGGTACCGTTCCGAAGCCATGGCTTCCCGCCTCATTCATTTGGCTATTGTTGATCTATTGTATACAGGTATTATGTTAAAAAATCCGAACCAGCTAATAGAAAATATGAACAAAGTCCGCCTTGCCATATCCAGTCGCCGGCTATAGGGATATCAATCAGCTAAACAAAGTGGTTTTATTTTTCGAACTTATCCTGCCCGTCAACCGGTTTCCGATTCAGAATAAAACAAGGGCCCAATCCTTAAAACTAAGGATTGGGCCTTTGTTTTATTCACTATTCAACGTCAGATTGAACGCTTTGGCCCCGTCCGTTTTTTTTGCCTGGGGCAAAGTCTGATCAACCCGTTTAACAATAAGCTGCTGTCGGGACAGTCCATCAAAAAAATCCCCCGAAATGGATAATAAGCCGATTCGGGGGATTGCTATTTTAGTACAATTTTGTCGATATTGTAACATGGCTGTAACAATTACCTTTTAAAATAACGGCTGAGCAAGCAAAGGCTGTAGATGACGCTCTTAAACCGCCTGCACCGCCCAAAGGCTGCCCTAAAAGATTTGACGGTCCGAGAGACTTCTAAACATACAAAGCCTCGGAATCAGCGTAACAGCTGGCTCTGAGGCTTTGTATTGCCCCCTCGAGAACTGCACACAGAAAAAGTGCATAAAGGAGAGGCTGGAAATTAAAATGGATTAAGAACCTGGAAAATCGTCGTTGGACAGCCAGAAGAAAAGCAGGCTTTAGTGTTGACCTTATACGGTGAACAACTACTGCAGCAATTTCAAGATTTCTAAGCTTCTATTTTCCTGGCAATGACGCAATTCACTGCATGGCGGTGTGGTATCCCCGCTGAATTGCAGTCGATAATTTTCTCCTCGCATCGCAAAATTTCCCAGTCATGATAATACCTGGCCAGTTCACCCGACTGATAGAACCATTCGTTTTTCTCCCAATCCGGTGCCAGCTTAACGAATGGTTTTTCAATAAAAATAAGATGAGCGTTCAAGCCGCCGATCTTTGTCCGCTGTTTGTATTTGTCAAAATGCTTCTGTCTTTGCTCCAACGGTAAGAATTGGAGCGAGCCGTGAGAGTAAATCACATCATAATCTTCATACAGCCCGTATCCAATCATATCGGCATGGAGAATATTAACCGCATAACCCGCCAACTGACTATATTGTTTAATTTTTTCTGCACCTGGAGTAGAAATCTCCAATGCATCCACCTGAAAACCGCATTTGGCAAAGTAGATGGCATCCCGGCCTTCGCCGCTGCCAATGTCTAATAAACGTTTATTCGCTGTATCGCCCTGTAGAATATCTACAATTTGTTCGGCAAGCTCTGAAGGCTGTATTCCCCAGTAGAATGTTTCTTTCTGATATTCTCCATCATACGGCCCTGCTTTGCCCACAGAACTTTCTCCTGTCAGCAGGTAATCAATGGATACGTTGAGCAGTTTGGACAACAGCGGCAGCAGCAGGGTATCCGGCAGTGCATTGCCTTGCTCCCACTTGGAAACGGCTTGTGGTGTAACATTCAACAGGGAGCTAATTTTCTCTTGCGTATAGCCTTTTTCTTTTCTCAACGAAGCAATTCGCCGCCCAAATTCTTTATAGTTATTGTACATGGTATCTTCCTTTTTGAGATGTTCAGTACTGACAATCTCATTGTAAGCTAACCATGCTTCTAAGTCCAGCGAACCATAGTTGCGAGTATCCGAAGAATGCTCAACTGGCAGTTGTTTTTTAGCGAAACCGGATTATGGGAATGAACTGTATAAATCATCAAGTTTCCCAGTCATTTTAGCCATTCGCGGCGTTCAACAATGTAAAGTAAATGACGCATTGATTTTCCTTGATACTGTTTTGTAAATTCGCCTGCCACTTTCATACCCAATTTTTCCGCCACTTTTCATGAGCGCAGATTGGCACCTCATTGCATGCATTGTAATTGACTTTTTATAAAAGCGATCATTTTATTGATTTCAGGAATTGTTTCTAGTTCACTGGTCTTATTTCTATTCCTGTAATAACTGAATAACTTAGCTCCATCCAATTTTTCCGCTGAGAATAAAGCAACATTCGATTTATCTATCATCCAACGATAGCGAGGGAAAATATGAAAGTGGAAATGACTTGTTTCCTCTCCCAAGTTTAATATATACACCTTTTCAACATCTGGCAGCTTATGAAGAATACTCACCATGATTTTTATCCCCTTTGCCATTGCCATCAACTCTGCATCGGTTAACTCTTGATACCCGGTGACATGCCTTATCGGCGAAATGACTAGATACCCTGGTACATTGACATCAATACAATGATGTATGATGATCCTGTCATCCTTGTAAAGCAGCCCTCCAGGCAGGGTCTTTTTTCCTTCTATAACGCTGCAAGTTATGCACATAACCATAACTCCTTGTTAAATATATCTTTCATTTTTGTACTTTACCATATAAATATACAAAACTCCTGCTAAATCCATATGGACCAGCAGGAGTTCTCTGTATTTGCAAAACTTCATTAGTACATTAAACTAACTTAATTTCTTACCCATTTCTTCAGCTTCTTCTAGAATCTTAGACCGCCGTATAATGTCATCTTTTTCTTGTAAGTTACCGACAACAATATTTCCGGCATTTTCCATACCAAAGTAACCGAAAAATTGATTGAAATATTCCGTCACATTGCTGAATGCTGCCGCCGGCGCGCCGCTGCATGTCACTGTTATATATTTTTTCCCCGGCAAGTGCTTGGCAGTTAGATCCGGCTTTAAAAACGGCCGTAATCTGTCAAGGAAATTTTTTGTTGCTCCGCTAACTTGCAGCATATATATCGGCGTTCCCACAATAAGGTAGTCCGCTTTTGCTATTTGCGGCAAAAGGTTTGTTAACTTGTCATCAATTAAACAAAAATCAACCTTCTCTAATTGACATGCATCGCATGCGTTACATCCCATATTATCCATTTCCGATAGATTGTAAATTTCAACCTCATGACCGCTTTCTTTCGCGCCTTTACAAATAGCATTTACTATTTTTGCGGTATTTCCATTCTTTCTGGGACTACCGATAAATGCCATTATTTTCATGTTAATTCCCCCTACTTTTTTCCTACTCTCTTTTTACCGCTACCGTAAAACCATCGCCGATCGGCAATAGCGTGCTTTCAAGCAGCGGGCAGTCGGCTACTTTTTTATTAAATTCAGCTAAGGCTTCTCTCATTTTTACCCATTTAAAAACCGGAAACAGTGTAACCGGAAAAAGCGTATCCTCAGCCACCAGCAGTCCAGCTGGTTTAAGCAATCTGACACAGTCATCAAACAGCGCAGCATACAGGTTCTTATCGCCGACATCCTGAAAGATTAGATCATACTCTTCGGTCAATATCGGGATAATTTCGCGCGCGTCGCCGATTCTGACCTCTATCTGGCCTGCTACCTTCTCGCGTTCAAAATTCTTGATGGCTTGTTTGGCCACTTTCGCATCAAATTCAATTGTAGTTATTTTACCACCATAAGACTTCACCGCTTTGGCCATGGAAACAGTTGAAAAACCCACGCTTGTTCCGATCTCCAGAATTCTTCGCGGCCTGACCAAGGTGATTAACACTTGCAGCATTCTAGCCACATCATCATCGATAACCGGTCCAAAATCTTTTAATTCCGTAGTCTCGATATACTGTTTCTGAGTTAACTTTCTTTTTTCATATAAGCTTTCGATGTAGGCGCTAGCCTTTTTAAAGTCCAAATTTCTGTTCCTCCTCAGGTTGCAAATATTGGCGGTGGCATCTGTCTACTGGATTTCGGCCAAACCCATAAAAGTCCACATCTTATTCACTTCCTTTAAAAAAGTTCTAGAATGCTGACTAGATGTACTAGGTATGATGAAAGCTACAAACCAACGTTTATGATAATCATTGTTTTGCTCTAGGGTATGGTTTAACACGTTGAGCTATTTTTGCTGCTCAGTGCAACATATGCGGCCGCTATATGTTTGCAGCAGCGATTGTGTGAACAGGTACATTTACAATGCCTCCAGAGAATTGCACCGCTGTCATCCAGTTTTAGAGTAACGGTATAATTTTCTTCAATAGCAATCATTGCCTGATAGGTTGTTGCCTCATTTTTGTTAATTGATTTACTGCACCGTTCCAATAGTAGTCAAAGCCTTGCACAATGAGCTTATCGTGCATGTGATTAGGTATCCTCCTGTTTATTTAGGTTTTTACTAGGCAAGAAAAGAGCAGTGATACTCAATACAAATAGAATGGCAGCGACAATATTAAATGTGTCCCGATACGCAAGTATGCTGGCTTGATGCAGGAGTTCTTGATATATTTGCCCCATGGCTTTAGAGGATGTTTCTGCTGCCGGTATCCCTAAATTTTGTATGGTCTGTATATATGTTGAAAGTGAAGTACTATAGCCAGGAGCGGCGGTTGTCAAGTGTTGCACCAGATTCGATTGCTCCAGTTGTCGATTATATATAAGGGTACTTGTAGCTAATGAAATGCCGATACTGCCACCTAAATTCCGCAGTAGGGACACGATGGCCGACGCGTTGCTGCTCTTTTCCCTGGGAATTTTTGAAAAGGCTAAGGTAGTTGCCGGGACAAACAGGAAAGGTAGGCCTGCCGTCTGAAAACACCGGGCGATAGCAAAGGTAGTATAATCGGTTTGCGGTGTGATTAAGCTCGTTAGCCACATGCCAATGGCATTAATAAACAGGCCTAAAGAAATGAGATAGCGGGTTTCAATCCAATTTACCATTTTCCCTACAAATGGCATCATAAATAGCGGAAATATAGCGCTGGGCGAAAGAACAAGTCCCGATAAAGTCGCATTATAACCAAAATTCTCTTGTACCATCATCGGCAGTAATGCGGTAGCGCTCCACAGGGTAAAGCCAACAAAGAAAAGTATAATGCCAGGCAGACTAAAACTGGGGATTGCCAGCAGCTTCAGGTCGACGATCGGCTCTTTTTGATGTAAGAGCCAATAAATCGCCAGGAGAAGGCTTATAAAGGAGATACAGAATAAACTTATAATAAAAGTACTAGCAAACCAATCTTCTTGCTGGCCTTTATCCAGCACAATTTGTAAAGCGCCTAAGCCTATAGCAATGAGTCCTAGTCCAATATAATCTATAGTGCTTTTCATTTTTTTCGTGTTTTCAGGTTCTTGAACAAGTACCTCGACTAAAAATAGCGTTACTATGCCGATGGGCACGTTAATTAAAAAAATCCAACGCCAGCTGTAATTGTCCGTTATAAACCCGCCCAGTGCCGGTCCTATGATCGGCGCCAGAACCATGGATAATCCGGTAATGCCGAAGGCTATTCCTAGCTTTTCCGGCGGAAAACTGTCTCTGATAATGGCTTGCTGAACAGGCTGCAAGCCTCCGCCCGCAACACCCTGTAACAGGCGGAACAGGACCAGCATGGGCAACGATGTGGAAATGCCGCACATGAATGAAGTAAAAACAAAACCGCCGATACAGAGCATAAAAAAGTTTTTCCGTCCCATAACGCCTGATAACCAGCCGGAAATCGGCATGACGATGGCATTCGAGATAATATATGCGGTCAAAACCCACGTGCTTTCTTCTGATCCGGCCCCGAGTGAACCGGCTATATGCGAAAGGGCAACATTGGCAATCGTTGTGTCAAGCAGTTCAATAAAAGCGGCTAAGCTGACAACAATGGATACTAAGTAGGGATTCATTTTTACAGAAGAGGCTGCCATCATTTTGCGTCCATACTTTCTGTATGCACAGTGGGAACTACGGACATACCCAGTCCCAGATGGAGCTGAGTATCCGGCGGAGTATCAAACAAAATTTTTACAGGTACACGCTGTACTATTTTTATAAAGTTGCCGGTGGCATTTTCTGCGGGAAAGAGTGAAAAACGGGAGCCTGTGCCGGACTGAAAGCTATCTATCTTGCCATGTAAAACTACCTTCGGATAAGCATCTATGCGGATATCCACCGGTTGACCGGGTTTCATGCGTTCTAACTGAGTTTCTTTAAAATTGGCTACCACCCACATGTCGGTGCCAACGAGTGAGGCCAGTTGCTGGCCGGTCTGTACATAGTTGCCTGCTTCAATATTGCATTTAATAATCCGACCATCCATAGGCGCAATGATTTTGGTGTTTAATAAATCGCTTTCCGCTTGAGCAAGATCGGCCTCGGCCTGATGAGCCTGGGCCTGTAATTGTTCAATGGTATTTTGGGAAGCTGCGATAACAGTGGGAGCGGTAGAGGCCGATCTGAGGTCGGCTCTTAGCTTTTCTAATGCTGCGCGATCGGCTCTTTCGGTAGCGATCGCCTGATCACGCTGCTGCTGTGAACAGGCGCCGGATGCAAACAAGCTTTCCATGCGGCGTCTGTCGCCTGCTGATTTTTCCCAAATTGCCGTTGCCGAAGCAGCCTGCGCTGCAACAGCAGCTTCATTGGCCGGGGCAGAAACTGCGGTTGTTGCACTATTATGAACAGCTGTGGAGAGTGCCGCTTTAGCGGCAGCCAGGGCTGCCTTGGCACGGTCACGGCGTATCTGATAGTCGGTAGGGTCGATTTCCAGTAACACCTCGCCAGCCTTGACAAATTGATTATCTTGAATATATAAATTTTTTACATATCCTTGTACTTTCGGACTCACTATCGCAGCACGCCCGTCAATAGTTGCACTGTCGGTAGATATGTCCTGGCGGTGAAAATAGTAGTAAGAGCTGGCCCCTAAGACGATAATTAAGGCAGCCAAAAGTATTCTAATGCATTTAGAAGAGAATTTCATAAAGTCCTCCTTTCAAAGTGATCATCCCACGAAGAAATAATTAGTCAAGCTAATTATTAAGTAAAAAAATAAAGACTATAGTGAAACAATAGCAACTCCTCCTTTATACCGAAATAGTTAGCCAGGCTAATTAGATAAGAAAATAAAAGACGTGCATAGTTTATCAATTGATTTTTATTAGCAACTTAAGCAAACAAACGACTTCTTCCTCTGTCAATTTTTGAGTGAGATTAGCACAGGCCTGCCAGTAGTGCGGTAAAACGCAGTCGAGAAGCTGGTGACCTTTTTCGGTTATTTTGACATTAACCATTCTTTGATCTTCAAGACATATGGTTCTTGTAATCAATTTCTGTTCTTCCAGCCAAATCAACTGCTTGGTTACAGATGCCCGCCGTATGCCAAGCATATTAGCAATTTCTGAAGGCTGTAATGACTGGTCTGTGCTTGTGTTGAACAGTAGCAAGAGTAAAGTAAACTTGCTTTCGGAAATTTGATATTCTTTTAGGGCATTATTTATAGCTTCTAAAACATCATCAGATACCTGTAACAACACTTCTCCTAACTGTGCTCTTGTGTTAGGGGGAAATGTGATAGCATGCTTTTCCATAGATCATATTCCTTTTGCAATTAGTTTCCCTGGCTAACTAATAGTATAATGATGAGAAAAAAGAATGTCAATAGAGAAAATAAACGACGAACTTTAACTAAATAATTCAGGCCCGACACCGAGCGAGATTGCAATATCCTCGTTATTCCGGGAATTGTTCCGAAACCAACGATAAACCAATATCCTTCATGACAGTGTGCAGATTTTTTCTTTCATGCGCCGGTTCATTTCGCATACCGGCAACGACGTGTACGCCTTTAACATCAAATTCCAGCAACTGAAACATTTTTTTCGTATAATCAAAATACAACTGGAACAGGCCGCAAAACACAGGGACAGGGATTCTGTTTCAAGCTTTCCAAACCCGTGTTGGCGATAATCCCGTTATTCGCGCTATCTGTCGTATATTGGCACCATCAATTCCTTTCATTACTCGCAATATGTGGTCTTGTTTTTCCCTTATTTCATTACAAATTTTTATTGCATCAATGTCAAATTGATCTCTAACCATTTGTCGAAGATTGTCATCACTCACATTCACTTTGATTTCCGGAATTTCTAGGCAGACATCGCTGTTCGTTTCTCGTAAAAACTGTACAAATCGCCCAATAGCTTCATCAGGTTTGTCCGAGAACATGCTTAAGGCATATTCTTTATCAACAATCTGCATCCTCTCTATATATTCACTATAGCTACTCCATTTATAATCTGCTACATCGCTTGCGATTTTTGCCTTTATAGGGTTCTGGTGGATATATCGCAGAACCGTTAAGAAATAGCTGTCTGTTTCTATAGCCTCACTTTTAAATCTCTCTTGAAATAAATGACCGCATCGTTCATGCTTACGATTATACCAAATAACATAGCTTGAACTGACTCGTTGTATCATCATACTAATAGGCTCTTGGGTTTCTTGTAACAAGAGGTGTATATGATTATCCATTAAACAATAGGCAAGAATTCGGCATTGGCTGATTTCTTTGTATTTTGCGAGGTCTTCGATTAATTTCAGCCGATCTTCATCATCTTCAAAAATGCTTTGCCGATTAATCCCACGTAATATGATATGATATATTCCACTGCTGCTTTTTTCTCTTGGTTTTCTTGCCACATTCTTGTCGAGTAGACGCTCGATTTCCACCTCACTTTTCAATGTGTGTTGAATGTGAGAAGGCCGTCAACGCCCCTCACAGAACCCAACGTGCCCTATTAAGGCATTGGGCTCTTCATATAAACCTTACACAGCTTGCATACCGTTTCTCCCGCCTTGGACGAAATGCTCCTTGTGCGGAAAATACTCGCTTGAGAATATGCAAGGTCTCCCAGGTACGCTGTGAACAACCATCTCATGCTCGCCATGCTCTAAGACCCCGATGGAACCCGTTTGTTCTCGCCTCTGTCGACCAAACGTTATTGCCTACTGCCGAGGTGAAGGCATCGGCTTCCACTTTATATAATCTGACGGGGCTCCATAGCTTCACACTTTCGTGTTACGGCTCGCATGGTTTCTTACCTACGCTTAAACCTCGCCTCACGGCTTTGGTTCCAAGGCTGGATAACGGCGGCTGGCTACACCTTACTGTGCCGGCTTCCCACCGGCTATACTCACAACGCCGAACTGGCGCACCACCTCTGAGAAAATTATACCACCTCTCCCCACATTGAAACAATGTCCCTGTCCCCCTGTTTTTTTAGGACGGGGCCATTCATATCCTTCTTTCTCATTATACCTAGAAACTGATTGTTCGACTTTTTCTATCCCAAAATGGATAACCCTTCTGCTCTATATCTTACAAGGGACGGTGGATGCGTCTACCAATAGGACAATTCCACCGTCCCTCTGTCTTTTCTAACATTATTTGTATAAAAAAATAAACCCAGAGGGGTTTATTCATTATCCATGAGTTTATCGGGGGAACGGAGTTGTTGATAGCCTACTTCAGGTTGTCAATAATCCCATCCCCTTGGCAATTAAATTAAAACATTTATTTATCTCTATCCTCTTATTTCCAAAAAGTGATCAAGTAAAATATTAAACTCAGCTTGAGTTCCATATTTTTTCTCAACAAACGTATCTGCAAAAGCCTGTACCGCTTTACCGTATTTATCGGGAGATTTTACTCTTATAGGAAGCTGGATAATATTATCCGTATTAATCTTATTCAAAAGTGGTCCTATCTTTTTTTCAAAGACATACGCCGCTTCTCTGCCATGGGGCTCATAAGCAACATTGCCTTCAGTATCTAAAAAAATATAGTGAACCTGAACCCCAAAAACTTCACCATTTTGATCTAAAAAAATATGCATTTCCGGAATCTTCTCACAGGCTTTTTCCGGCATATGTAAATCACGATTTATCCCTATCCTCTTTACTTTACCATCAATAAAAATGTAGCGTCTCATTGTTGCAGTTGCCATTCATATACCTTTT
>NZ_CYSP01000022.1 GCF_001298735.1 Propionispora sp. 2/2-37
ATCTTACTCTCACAAATAGGCTTACTCTTCAATTGAGTAAGCCTATTTTCGCCGTTACCAATGATACGGTTCTCCTCTACTAATCTTAAACGCCCGATAAATTTGTTCTACCAGCAGGAGGCGGATCATCTGGTGGGTAAAGGTCATTTTGGAAAAGGAGAGGCGCTCGTGGGCGGCTGACCGGATGTTATCGGCGAGGCCGAAGGCGCCGCCGATAACAAAAGTGATCTCACTTTTGCCGGATAGGGCCAGCGCATCCAATTTGGCGGAAAGCTCCTCCGAGGATAATTGTTTGCCGGTTACATCAAGAACCACTACATAGCTGTCTTGTTTGATGTATTTGAGCATGCGCTCTCCCTCCCGGGACAGAGCTTTGCTTTTCTCGGCTTCCGAAGGGTTATCCGGCATTTTTTCCTCATCTGCTTCGATAATACCGAGTTTACAATACGGGCCCAGCCGCTTTGTAAACTCGGCAATACCGGCCGTGAGATATTTCTCTTTGATCTTACCGACAGCAACAATAGTAATTTTCATATTACTGTTGAGCCGGCATTTCTTCCAGCGTCACCGAAAGAGTTGCATTTTTCCCTTCCCGTTTAACGACAACTTCCACCTGAGAACCAACTGCCTGAGCGTCTGTGGCGGAGCGCAAATCAGCCACACTGTTGGTTTCCGTTCCGGCTACCGTAAGAATGATATCGCCCTGCTTAATCCCCGCTTTGGCTGCCGGTCCGTCTTGATAGACTTTAGCGACATAGACGCCCTTATCAATATTCAGTTCATAGCCGTATTGCGCCGCCGAATTTTTATCCAGCACCCCAATGCCAAGGTAGGCGCGGATTACACGGCCTTTTTCGATGATGGACTGCAAAATAGGACGTGCCGTATTAACCGGTATGGCAAACCCGATTCCCTCCACTCCGGCGACGGAGATTTTAGCACTGTTGATGCCGATAACCACCCCGTCGGCATTGGCCAGCGCTCCGCCGGAATTACCGGGATTGATGGCTGCGTCAGTCTGGATGAGTTTAAACTTCCGTTCACCAATTTCAAGCGAGCGGTTGAGCGCACTGATCACTCCGGCAGTAACACTGCCCTGAAATTCCAGCCCCAGAGGATTACCAATAGCCACAGCCGGCTCACCTACCATCAAACTGTCCGAATCCCCGAAAGTGGCAACCGGTAAATTATCGGCCTCAATTTTCACTACGGCCAGATCAGTCGCTTCATCAGTGCCCAGCACCTTGCCGTCAATAACCCGGCCGTCAGCTAACGATACTGATATTTCCTGCGCATTCTGTACAACATGAAAGTTCGTGGCGATATAACCCTTGGCATCAAAAATAACGCCCGAACCTGTTCCCTGTTCCACCAAAACCTTACGGTTGGAAAAATCCCGGGCATAAGCCTTGTTGGTAATACCCACAACAGCCGGTCCAACCGTTTGGGCCGCCCTGACCACCGGGGTATTACGGGCATCGGATACTTGCCCTTGCCCGGCAGGTGTCTGAACGAGATTCTGTGGAATTTCCGCCCTTTGCGGTGTAGCTGATTTAGCTAAAAATTTACTGCCGTATCCCCATACCAGTCCCCCGCCAAACAAAGCGGCAATGACGGCAATGATAATATACGGTGTTATTTTTTTATACTGTGCCATAAAGAAACCTCCTTACCTTCCGGCATGCTGACAATATCATTGGGATAAGTAAGATAAAGATTGATGTCTTCGCCCACCTTCCAGCCTTGTTCTTCCAAAATACCGCTCACCGTATCCCTGGCAATATCCGGACGATTGTTTTCCTGACTAAGGTGTGCTAAAAAAATATCCGTACGGTTCTTCTTATCCAGACGGGCGAGCGTCCAGCCGGCATCCACATTGGACAAATGGCCGCGATTGCTCAAAATACGCTGTTTTAACGGCCAGGGATAGGAACCCTCCTTGAGCATGTCTAAGTCATGATTGGCCTCCAAAACCAGAATATCGGATAATGACAGGGCTTTTTTCACCGAATCAGTGACAAAACCCAGGTCGGTTGCCACACTGCATTTACAATGACCGGCAAAAAAGTTAAACCCAACCGGATCAGCAGCATCATGGGAAATGCTAAACGGCTCGATTTTAACACTGCCGATGTCCAGACTGTCGCTTAGGTCCCGGCAGCATTCCAGGGGCAGTGTATCTTTTATAGCCATAGACTGCCAGGTGTCCGGACGGGTATACATTGGTAAGCGGTATTTTTGGGCAAGGGTGGTCAAACCGGCAATATGATCACGATGCTCGTGGGTGATAACAATCCCGTCAAGCTCCTCCACTGCCGCGCCAATTTGGTCCAGCCCTTGTTTTATGCGCCGTGCACTGATACCGGCATCCACCAGAATATTCGTATCGTTGAACTGTAAAAAAGTTGCATTGCCTTTGCTGCCGCTTGCCAAAACATGAACCTGCATAACAAACTCCTTTTATATTAGGAAAATACATGTGTATCTTTCGCTTTTTAACCAGTAAATCCTCTTTCTGTTAGCACCAGTTTACTTTATGATAAAGCAGGTAATTTTTCTCTCACTGCGCCCTGAATAACTTCCGGTAAAGCTTCCACCAAAATGCGCATGATGGCTAGCAACCGCTCATGGGTTTTGGCTTCAAACCGCAGAGTAAAAAGAGGCTCGGTAACTGAAGCGCGGATCATGCCCCAGCCATCGGCAAATTCAATTCGGACTCCATCGATGAGGTTGGGCTGATAATCGGCCAGGCGGGCAGCAACCGTCTCCAGAATCGCCTCTTTGTCCGTTCCGGTATAAGGCACGCGAATATCAGGAGTCAGTTCGTAAGCAGGCAAGGCAGCAATGAGCTGTGCCAGCGAACCATGTGCGGCAACAAACTCGCAGACTTTGAGACCGGCAAACATCCCGTCATCATAGCCCAGTTCGTTAAAGAAAAAATGCCCGCTGATTTCACCGGCAAACAGGGCTTTCTCCCGGATAAAAGCCGCCTTGCTGAAGGTATGTCCGGCACGGGCCATGACTGCCCGGCCGCCGGCTTTAACCACCTCTTCCGGCACTACCATGGAGCATTTGGCATCATAAATAATCGTCCCCGGCTGCTTCTCCAGGTAGTAACGGGCAATGATCACCATAATACCATCATTGGCAACTGCCCGGCCATTTTCATCCACAAAAGCCACCCGGTCACCGTCACCGTCAAAGGCCACCCCCATGGCGGCTCCAGCCTGCCGCACTTTTTCGCCCAACGCCGCCAGATTTTCGGCTAGGGCCGGGTTAGGCGACCGGTTGGGAAAACGTCCGTCCGGTTGACAAAACAGTTCCACCACCTGATAGCCCAGTTCACGAAACAGGCGTGGTACAAAGGCTGCTGTCGCACCGTTGCCGGCATCCAAAACCACTTTCATATTGTTTTTTTGCGCCATGCCGGCAGTGTAGGCTATATATGAATCGGCCATATCCACCAGGCTCACTGATCCCGCTCCCGTTGTGCCGGCTCCTTCGGCGGCCAGCCGTTCGATTTCAGCAATATCCGCCTCCGTGACCGGTTCCGGCCCCAGAACCAGTTTAAAACCGTTGTAAGGGGCCGGATTATGGGAGGCTGTAACCATCACTCCGCCATAAGCCCCGGTATTTTTCAACGCAAAGTAAAAAACCGGTGTGGCCACCGTGCCGATATCTACGACCTCACAGCCGGAAGCAGCCAGTTCTTCCACCATAATCCGGCGAAAAAGCGGCGTGGACAGTCGGATATCACCGCCGACAACCACTTTCCTACCGGACAGTTTGACTCCGACAGCCCGGGCAATCTTCCGGGCTATTTCTTCGGTAAGCTCCTGACCGGCAATGCCCCGTATATCACAAGCATGGTAAATACTCATACAATCTCCTTTCAAGAACCCTTTCAATAGGCTTATTGTAGCACGAGCCTACCGGAAAAAACAAGCAATCCGGCAGGGCGGGGCGATTCATGTCACGCTTTTTCTTGCTGCCGCATACCCTATACAGACGTAACTAAAGTTCTGTCCTGCGAAGGGCAAGTATGTAGAGGAGGTTTTTCTATGGCTTCTCCAGAAAAAATTATAAAATACGCGATTGGTGAGCTCAATCAGAATCTGGTTATTTTAAAAACTATTGCTCAGGATCAATCTGTGGCCATTGCCCAAAACCGGCAAATTATTGAATTATTATCCGAGATACTTTGTGTCCTGAAAAACAGCCGGGAAGAAGAATCATGTTCCGACTCGGAAGAATCGTATTCCGACTCGAGTGAAGAGTAAAAAAACAACCCGGAGACCGGCTCCGGGTTATGATGCCGACTCAGCATCATATTTCATGTTTTGCTTCATCCATGCAGGCCATGCTTCGGCAAATTGCTCGTAGCTCATACCCAATGCCTGAGTTATGGCCTGTTCCGTGGTTTTTCCGTCCTGCAGGCCGGCGATAACGGCCTGCAGCTTATCTTCGCCATGTACCTCGGCAATATACCGTATGGCTGCCAATGATTCACGATAGGCCAATGACTGATTGCCCAGATCATCAAAGCTATTATCCAGTTCGGCCATCGTATAAAGCTGATAGTTTAGATTATTATACGGGGTAATCCATTCATACCCATTCACTTTATACTCCACATACTGCGCCAGTCCTTCGGTAAACCAGCGCGTATAATTGCCATGGGTCATATGATCAAAAACCAGGTGGGTATACTCGTGTACCATCGGACCGGTACGGATAAATTGCGCCAATTGATCTTTATCGTCTTGCAGCCAGACCTGTGGTGATAAAACCTGGATGACACCACCCCAATACACGCCCATGGCGCTCTGATCCTGCGACCAGCCAAATACCTGCCGCAGTTTGGCTTTATCCGGATAAATAACAACCAGCGTTTTAGCCGGCGGCGTATGCCCCATTAAGGTTGTAACCGGCCGGTATGCCTGTTCGGCTGCTTCCGCGACCAACGGCAGTACGGCTTCATCCTCCGGGGTATACTTAATAACAAAATGCTCCGTTTCCCATTTCTCCATATAACGGGTTTCATACTCTATTTTTATCTGTGCCGCCTGCCGGGCCAGCGAATACAGCCAGGCCTGCGGTCTGGACGGCAAATGGACAAATAGCAACACGGCCAGTATCAGTCCAACTATACCGCTGAAGACGCCAATATCCTGTTGTGTACCTAGCATCCGCATGACAGCACCTCCTTTTACTTTACATAAATACACCAAGATACTCATTATAGCTTATAAAACATGACTTATCTAGCTGTAATTTATGTAAACATAAAAGAGGGCAAAAAAAGAAACCCGGCGAACCGGGCCATCAACGTCAATGCTGCTGCATTTTCTTCTTCTGGCATTCCGGGCAAATACCGTAGAAATAAAATTGTTGCCCGGTTAGCTCATAGGGAGTGGCGGCTTCGACCGATTTAACAAATTCGGCGGAATCAATTCCCTCCAAATCGTCAACACGGCCACAGGCCGTACAGCAAATATGTGGATGCGTTTCTACAATAGCGTCATAGCGAAAACTGTCTTCTCCCACATTGAGCATTTGCACCATGCCAAGTTCCCGCAGAATCTCCACCGTTTTATAAACGGTAGCCAGGCTCATTGTGGGATACACCGGCTGGAGTTCATTAAAAATCATTTCTGCACTGGGATGCGTCTTCGTATTCACCAGGACGTTGTAGATCGCCAAACGTTGGGGCGTAACCTTAAAACCTTTATTACGGAGCAACGTTGTAATAGAATCCATAACTTCACCAACTCATTATTTTTCTATGATAATAATTATCCTTTAGTTGTATTTATTCTACACAACTCTCTTTTTTTTGTCAAGAGAAGAATTCCGGAACGCTCTTTCCTGCTGTTGTACATTTTCAAAAAAGGGGATATATTAATAGTCACATAAATGTTATAGTAATTGTAGGCACGATACACCGCATGTTGGAGAGATAAAAGTGAGACGATTTTTATTAATTTACAACCCGCTTTCCGGCAATACCGCTTTTAAAACCGAACTCGACTACGTAATTCAACTGTTTCAGCGTCAACACTGCCTGCTCATTCCCGCACGTACGGAAAAGAAAGAGGATACTCCCTCATTTATTCAATGGGCTGAAGAGCTCCACGCCGACGGTATTATTGCCGCCGGCGGCGACGGTACCATTCACGAGGTCGTCAACGCTATGCTGGAAGCCAATACCACCATACCGTTAGGCCTGATTCCCTGTGGTACCAGCAATGATTTCGCCGCATTTTTGAAAATTGACCGCAGCATGGAACAATGCGTCGGTGTAATTACCGGCGGCCGCTGCCGTTCCATTGACGTCGGCATGATCAATGACAAATATTTCATGAATGTCGCCAGTGCCGGGCTGCTGGCATCTGTTGTCCATAAAACCGATACTACCCTGAAAAATACGCTGGGTAAAGTGGCTTATTATTTAAAAAGCCTGGAAGCCTTGCCCAACTTCCGTTCGCTCCCTATTGAAATTCATGCCGACGGGTTGGTGATTAAAGATGATATCCTCTTATTTTTGGTTATGAACAGCGGTGTTGCCGGTGGGTTTACCAATTTGGCACCGGCTGCCAGGCTGGATGACGGCAAATTGGATCTTTTAATCGTCAACCGCTGCAACGTAACGGAATTTATGCGTCTGTTAATCGCCCTGGCCACCGGCAATCATACCAACCATAAAAACATCACCTATCTGCAGGCCAGAGACATTACCATCACTTGTGATGAACCGCTGGAAAGCGATCTGGACGGTGAACTTGGCCCGCCCCTGCCGCTGCGATTATCCGCACTGCCCAACCGGCTCAAGGTTTTCATGCCGCAGTAAAAGCCCTGAAAATGGCAATACCCCTCACTGGTCAGACACTATAGACCGTCAGGTGAGGGGTATTTTTATTGAAGGAAATGTCAGGTCAGCTGCTGAACTTACCGGCGGCTTGTGAAATATCCTGTGGGTTGGCATTTTTCACATCATAATAACCCTTTTGCTGCATTACGTCAAACAACTGTTTCTGCTGGCTATAGACATCCCCCAGAATAGTCATGTAATCCCGTCTTAGCTGATCGTTGGTCGACTCCAGAATATAAGTATTCAACGATTCAGCCAAATGTTTCGACTCATTCAGGCATACCTGCATGATATCGCGATCGGTAAACTGCATCCCCTGGCCATTGATGGTCATCTGTCCGGACTGATTCTGTTGCTTTTGCGCCATTCATACTCACCTCTTCTTTTATTGTAGGGTTTGGCCTGCGTTTAAATGCTTGCTGATGGCTTGAAAATGCTGCTGATTTTTCTGCGCCATTTGTTGAAATAATTGTTTGACCTGGCTGTCCTGCACATTGGCGGCAAAGTAATTCAAACTCTTCACCGTTGTTTGCTCCATGTTGAGGAAATCTTCCACCTGCAGCAGTTCTTTTTGTGATAACATATTCCGTCCCCCCTTTCCGTCACTTGGATACCCGCTTTTGCGCCTTCCATTTCAGGCGAGCCGTTCCGGCCCAAACATAGCATATACCCAAGGGTGACGGAATATGCAGTTATTGATCTATCGGCATGGATGAATCAGAAGGTTTCCATACCATGACCCGGTTGCGGCCATTTTGCTTGGCCTCGTACAACGCTTGATCGGCAGCCTCCAAAAGCTGACCGGGCGTTAACATTTCCAGCATATCGCCCTTGGCGGAGGCAATACCCAAACTCACCGTAACCGCAATCTGATTTTCTTCCACTTGAAACGGGTTCTCGGCAATCTGCCGCCGGAAATTCTCCGCCAGCTCTACCGCCTCCTCCAGTGCCGTTTCCGGCAAAACAACAGCAAACTCTTCTCCGCCGAAACGGGCCGGAAAATCAGTATTGCGAAACAGTTTCCGTATCTGTCCCCCGAGCTGCCGCAAAATTTCGTCACCAGCCAGATGCCCCCACGTATCATTGACTTTTTTAAAAAAGTCGATATCCAGCATAACCAGACTGACCGGCCGTCGGTACAAGCCGGCCCGGTTATATTCTTTGGCCAGACAGTTATCGAATTGGCGGCGGTTAGGCAGCTTGGTCAGGCCGTCGGTTAAAGCCATTTTACGCACACTTTCATAAAGGTATGCCCGTTCCAGCCCCACTGCCGTTTGCCGGGAAATAGTACTCAGCATAATATCCAAACCTGACGGTATTTCTTTTTTGGGATCGCTCCAGCTAAAAACCAGCAATCCCTGCAGCATTCCTCCCGACAATAACGGCAGAATATGCAGTCGCCGGTGATTAAGAATGGACATGGTTACCAGGCTGTCACCCAGGTCATTCCACGGCCAACTGGCCGTATTATCAGAAAACACTTTACCCAAACTACTGATTTCCTGATCTGAAAAGTGTTGGCTGAATACCTTTTCCGTATGCAGTCCGTCATCGCGATGATGCATGACAAAAGCAACAGCACCATCAGCTTGTAATAGATTTTGCACTTTTCCCGTCACTTGCCCCAGTAAATCACCAGGAGACATTTGCATGGCAATTTTTTCAATGATATCATAGAGCACCTTAAGATCATTAAAGCTTTGTACTGTGTGAGCAAAAAAACGGGCATTTTTAATGGCCTCTCCTGCCTGATGGGCAAATACCGTCAAAAAAGCGGCATCATTGGTGGTAAAATTAGAAAACCGGCGTGAAAACAGCCCGATAGCACCAATAATATTGCCATTATGCCGGATAGGAGCTCCCATCATGGAGTGCAACCCGGCCTGTTCCAGCGTAGCAACAATTTGGCCCGAAACACCGGCAAAACTATCAATCACAATGGCCTGCCTGCTGGCAAACACTTTACCAAGCAGGCTGTGTTCCGGCAGCAGTTCGGCCGGCGGTTTAAAGCTACTGACATAGGCAACCAGTTTCAATTTGGCAGGAGTACCCTCTGCCAGTGCCAGATAAGCATGATCACACTTAAAAACAACAGCTGCCGACCGGATGACCTGTTCCAGCATTTCATCCAGATTATTTTTGGAAGCAACGGTTGCACCAAGCTGTATTAGGGTTTCCTTCAACAGTTGATGATTTTCTCTCGCTTCCTTATACAGTTTGGCATTGCGTAAAGCCAAATTACGCAGTGAATGAGCCAGACGGGAAATACGGATATACGGATGCAACACCGATGTACCGAACAATGCTCTGAGAATCAGAAAATAGGCTGACAGCCGGTATAGGTGACTTAATAAATCGTAGCTGTCATGCCGGTTACCGGCAAAAAACACGGTTGCCAGTTCACTGACCAGACTGCAGACCAGGGCGGCACGAATAAGGCAGACGTGCTGATCCGAAGGATTGCGTCTGCCATAAAAATAAATCCCCCCTGCATGCAGACCGATAGTCAGATACGACAGCCAACCTCCGTCATGCCCCATCCCCTGTCTTGACCAGGTCAGGTCGGGCAGCCAGGCGGAAAAACCCATGATCAGCAGTAAACCGGCAACAGCCATACTGACGCCCAGTGCCGTAAAATGCAGCCGGTCAAACGTCCGGTACCGGCCCCGGCGCGGCATAAAAGCGGCCAGGAAAAGCCCGCTGGCAACAAATATTCTGCCGGCCAGCCAGAACGCCAGCGCCTGTTTACTACTGTCCGCCAGGAAAGCCTCAGCAATCCGGTTACAGGTCAGTACATGCATCCAATCAAACATACCCATTGCCAAAAAGGAAATACCGATAACCATATCCCGCCCGTTATGGGTCTGCGGCCAGCTGTACCATACAATTAGAAAAACAGAAATTCCGATAATGATGCTGGCAAATTCAATCACTGTGTGTAAAAGAAGATAGGCCTTTTCCGGTAAAATAACATAGAATAGATCGGGGCGCCAGGAAACTACCTCCAATAGCCCAAGCAATCCTAACCCGATCAGGAATAAATGTAGTTTCACTTTTCCTTTATCCAACAATGGGGACATTCCGTTCCCTCCCTCCCCCAAAAATCTCTTTTTTACATAATATGAATCTATAATATAAGCGGTGACTCCGTATTCATCTGGAAGGAAATTCTAACATCAAGGACGAAATATAGTAAAATAAGACTACAGTCCTAGTATTAGAGGGACAAAGGCACATTTTTTTTGTTTCATGTTATTGTATAATAGGAATAAGTAGAAACTGACCGAGGTGAACATAATGCGCTTAAACAACGCTAAGCCCGGCATGGTGTTAGCTAACGATGTTATCGATGAACGGGGGAATTTATTACTGGAAGAGGGCATTGTTCTGACCGAGACTTACATACGCCGCTTACAAAAACTCGGGATTCACCAGTTGGCCATTCGTGATCCGTATGCCGAATCACTCCGCCCTCGTGACATACTCACCGCCGAACTGCGCCAGGAAGTTTTCACCTGTTTTGAAGCACTGCTTACTATGACAACCAAAGATATACAGGCTGAACAGCATTATTACCGCAGATTATCACACGCTACCGACTCGATTATCAACCAGCTGGAACCGGAACTGCCGCAAATCATGGATTATCAGATACGCTGCCTGCAGCCGGGCGCCATCCATCATGCCGTGAATGTCTGTCTGCTTTCGGTTATTACCGGCCTTTACTTAAAATTGCCCCGCCCCGTACTGCATGATCTGGCTATGGGTGCTCTGCTGCACGATATCGGCCGTTCGTCCATTGCTGTTCCCGCCAACGCTCCTGGTCAGGATAAACTTCACCCTCTGCGCGGCCAAAAACTGCTGCAACAATGCGGCATGAGCGATATCATTGCCCGCATTGCGGCTGAACACCACGAACACTATGACGGTTCCGGGTTTCCTGCCGGCTTAACCGGACATACTATTCATCCTTTATCACGCTTGGTCATGATTGCCAATGATTATGACCTGTCCGTAACCAGGGCCGTAACCAAAGGCACCCCGCTGCATGAAGTTTCCGAGTCCATGCTGTCACTGGGCAATACCCGCTACGATCTTAATCTGTTAAAAGCTTTTTTTCATACGGTTGCCGTTTATCCTATCGGTTGTCTGATCCGTCTCAACACCGGGCAGACCGGTTATGTCGTAAAAAACCGCCTCCATTTTCCTTTACGCCCGACAGTGCGCATTATCGATGCTTCCGGCTATTTTGATCTTAACCTGGTTTACCGCCCCAATATCACCATCACCGAATTAATTGAAGCTTAGAGCAGGCTGTTCAGCTTACGACCGGACTCCGGCTCGTCCGTAATTTGACCAGCCTGCTCTAAGCTTTTTCTATGGATTGCCGCCAGCCTGCTCACCCGGCACAACCCGGGAAACTACTGCTGGACTTTTTCTTAAAATCGCGCTATAATTATGTCCTGAAAAACAATACATAAGACAGTTCGTAACCATCCTGTCTTAAAACAAAACTACGGGCTTAAGCTGCTTTTATGCGGCATTTTTTTGGGGCGCGTGCGCCTCTTTTTTATTTGCCCTAAGCCAGGGAGGAACTCATGAATACAATAAAGCCGCCGGCACCGGACAATATGGTCCGCAAACTTACCCTTTCCGGCATTGTCATTGCATTGTATGTCAGCATCATGTTTTTGACGCAAGGCTTTGCCTTTGGTCAATTTCAAATCCGCATTGCCACTGCCTTATATATTTTGAGCGCCATCTATCCTTTTCTCATCCTGCCGCTCGGTCTGGCCAATCTCATCAGTAATACCCTGATGGGAGGCCTGGGCCTGCCGGATATCATCGGCGGCACAGTCGTCGGCATCGTTACCAGTTCGCTGGTCTGTCTGTTGGCCCGCTACCGTGTAAACCAATGGATGATGGCCCTACCCATCATCTTCGTCCCCGGCCTCATTGTGCCCATTTGGCTGTCCTGGCTTATTGCCGTTCCTTACGGAGTACTGGCGGTAAGTCTTTGCACCGGCCAGATCATTCCCGGCATTGCCGGTGTTCTGCTATACAAACAGTTAATAAACATTACCACACGGGAGGAACGAATATGAACGGAAGAAGTAAACAGGAACTTGCCGGCGTAACCCTGCTGGGCAAACAAAAAGTATCATATAGCTATAGCTACAATCCGGATATTCTTGAATCTTTTGCCAACAAGCATCCTGAAAATGATTATTTTGTGAAGTTTAACTGCCCGGAGTTTACCAGCCTCTGTCCAATGACCGGACAGCCTGATTTTGCCACCATATATATTGCCTATGTTCCTGACAAACTGCTGGTGGAGAGCAAATCCTTGAAACTTTACCTGTTCAGTTTCCGCAACCACGGTGATTTCCACGAGGACTGCGTTAATATCATTATGAAAGACCTGATTAAATTATTATCTCCCAAATACATCGAAGTCTGGGGAAAATTTACCCCTCGCGGCGGCATTTCCATCGACCCCTATGCCAACTACGGCAAACAGGGTACCCACTGGGAAAAAGCCGCAACTGAACGTCTGCTTTGGCATGATATGTATCCTGAAAAAATTGATAACCGCTGATTTTCAGACCGTGTCCTGCAAAGGGCATGGTTTTTATTTTCACCGGTCCCTCTGTTGGTATATATTTGTTCTAACATAGGACAAATATATGGCATCACACCAGCTTTATTTACTTCCGTCCCTTATCATTTTCCTATTAAAGCATAGGATTTCCGTTTACAGTTCTGGGTATCACCAGATAATTATTGAAACCTATACCGCTTTTCCGCAAAATTTCATAACTGGTAAAAATATGATATAATATAGCGGCAAAACCATAAATAAAGTAGGTGATTTGTTAGTGATCATACAAGAGATACCCGCCGCTATTGCCCGGGAAATACAAGTCAAACCTTATCAGGTCGAGGCGGTAATCAAGTTAGTGGACGACGGCAATACGGTTCCTTTTATTGCCCGGTATCGCAAAGAAGCCACCGGCGAACTTAACGAAGAGCAAATCCGTACCATTGAAGAACGCCTGCATTATTTGCGTAACCTGGTAAAACGTCAGGAAGAAATTATACGCAATATTACCGAACAAGGCAAATTAACACCGGAATTATCGACTGCCATTCTTAACTGCAGCAAATTGCAAGAGCTGGAGGATTTGTACCTTCCCTTCCGCCCCAAAAAGCGCACCCGCGCCCAGGTAGCGCGCGAAAAGGGCCTGGAACCGCTGGCTGAACTGATACTGGCTCAGCAGTTGACCTCCGGTACACCGGAAGAGGCTGCCCGAAACTTTATCAACCCGCAGCAGGAAATTGATTCCGCTGATGCCGCCCTGGCAGGCGCCAAAGACATTCTGGCCGAGACTATTTGTGAACAGGCCGATATCCGGGCCGCCATCCGTCAACGGCTGTGGCAGCACGCCGAACTTGTCACGGAACTGGCTGTCCCGGAAGAAGCCGGAAAAGACTTTTTAAATTATAAAGAATACCGGGAACCTATTAAAAGAATTCCTTCTCACCGGCTGCTGGCCGTTAATCGCGGCGAAAAAAAAGAACTGCTTAAAGTTACGCTGTCGGCACCGCATGAAGATCTGATCAGTTTTATCACCCGTAAGGTCATCACCGGACACTCCATTTTCCGGGAAGTGTTGCAGGATGCCATCGCGGACGGCTATAAACGCTTGCTTTTCCCGGCAATGGAACGGGAGGTGCGAGCGCAGTTAACCGAAAACGCCGAACATCAGGCGATCCGGGTGTTTGGCTTGAACTTGCGCCAACTGTTGTTGCAGCCGCCGCTTGCCGGACATACGGTCATGGGCCTGGACCCCGGCTACCGCACCGGCTGTAAAATGGCCGTTGTCAGTCCAACCGGAGCGGTACTGGCGACTGGTACCCTCTATATTACGATGAGCGCTGCGCAGCAGGAAACAGCAGCACGGGAACTGCTAGCAACCATAAACAGACACGGTGTTACGCTGATTTCAATCGGCAATGGCACAGCGTCCTATGAGACGGAAGAATTTGTAGCCCGCCTTATTCAGGAACATAACCTGCCCGTCCATTATCTCATTACCAATGAAGCCGGTGCCTCGGTATATTCCGCCTCTAAACTGGCCAAAGAAGAACTACCCGGCCTTGACGTTTCCATCCGCGGCGCCGTATCCATCGCCCGGCGCATCCAGGACCCGCTGGCTGAACTGGTAAAAATCGACCCCAAGTCCATCGGTGTAGGACAATACCAGCATGATGTCAATCAAAAAGAACTGGGAAACACACTGGATCAGGTCGTAGGCTCCAGCGTAAACCATGTCGGGGTGGAACTCAACACGGCTTCTATTGAGCTGTTAAAACATGTAGCCGGTATCAATGCCAGCGTCGCAAAAAACATCGTTACTTTCCGGGATGAGCACGGTTCTTTCACCTCCCGCAAGCAGCTTTTACAGGTGCCGCGTCTGGGTCAGGCTGCCTTCACCCAGTGTGCCGGCTTTTTGAGACTGCATAATGCGGATAATCCTCTGGACAACACCCCGGTACACCCGGAATCCTACCATATCGCTGAAACGGTTTTAGCACATCTTGGTTGTTCAACCACCGCATTGAAAGATAAAGCGACCTTACAAAACCTGCAGGAAAAACTGGCTGCAGTCAATACGGCCGCTTTAGCGGAGAAACTCCAAGCGGGTGAACCGACTCTCCGTGATATCGTCTCTGCACTGGGCAAACCGGGACGTGACCCGCGCGCGGATCTGCCGCTGCCGCTGACGCGTAAAAATATCGTAAAATTATCCGATATTACTCCCGGAACCCGCGTCCGGGGAACCGTTCACAATGTTACCGATTTCGGTGCCTTTGTGGATATCGGGATTAAAGTCAACGGCCTGATCCACCGTTCCGAGCTTAGTTATAAGCCTTTTCGTCATCCCCTGGATATCGTCTCGGTAGGCGACATACTGGAAGTTATTGTCATCAACGTAGATGAAACACGCGGCCGTATCGGCTTAAGCCTCAAACAGGCTGCCGATAGCAATACCGGAGTAAAATAAACACAAAAGGATGTCTCAAAATAGGTGAAAACCACCATTGGGGACATCCCTTTTCTGTGTTAAACCAGAACAATGTTAAAATACCCGATTGGTACTTTGCCGAAACAAAAGTACCAAAATTCTTAGGACTGCCTCTTCCGAAATACTTGGGAAAAGGCCAGCTTACTAAAATTCGTAAACTTCCTTTGCTCAAACAACGAATTCTTAACGTAAACTGGCGTTTTTTCATCCTTCGGATCTTTCACAAAAGAACCGTAGGGAAGGTAATGGAAAAATCGCAGTCAGTTAATCTTTATTGAAACAACGGCCTTGTTTCACTTTTTACCTCAACGCATAGCTTGATAGCCGTCACGGCTGTACACCATATCCTCCAGTGCTTTTGCCGCTTGGTCCGCCTGTTTTTTCATCTGGCTCACTTTTTCCTCCAGTCTTTTTACCAGTTCCGCATCGGCAAGCCAAGACAGATTGGCCACCGTGCTGAGAAGCGCCCCCGTAATCCCGGTCCGGCAGGCCAGTACGGCGGTCACCAGGTCACCGGCGGCATGCGGCGGTACTTTTCCGACCAGACTGCTGCCAATCAGCAGGGCCTCCAGACAGGCCTCAGCTATTTGCAAAGGTTCTTTGGCAGCTTTTTGTATTCTCTGCTGCGCTTCGGCATCAGCCAATATAGCTGTATGATCCGTCCGCCGGAAAATATCCAGAATTTCCGCCAGTACCTCGGCATCACGATCCACCAATGCCAGCAGCTGCAGCCGCAGTTTATCTAAACCCGTCTGTTTTTCCCTCAGCGAACCAGCGGCGGATAGCAACGGCGTCTGTTGCGACAGATTTATCAGCATCTGTAACAATCCTATTCCCAAAAGCCCCGAAAGGGCAGCCATGCTGCCGCCACCCGGTGGCGGAACCTGACTGGCCGTTCGATCGGACAATTCTTTAATACCTAAGGAAATCAGCATACTCCGTACTCCTGTCTTTCTCACCAGAGGTTACTCGACACTGATAAGAAAATGATATTGCGGCTGTCCGCCGTCATACACCTCTATCGCCGTATGCGGCAGGTATTTTGCCGCCTCAGCCGCCAGCCGGCGTGCCTCTTTTTCATCAATAAGGCTGCCATAGTATAAGCTGACAAGTTCAGGCTCCGGCTGACTCATTGCCTTAAGCAGTCCTGACAGAGCGGTTGACAGTTCATGAGAATGCGTGACAATCACGCCGTCCATCACCCCGATATACGAACCTGCCGGAACCGGACGGCCATCAACCAGACTGTCCCGTACGGCAACCGTAACTCCCGCCGCCCGGACTTCCTGCATACGCTGTGTCATTCGCTCCACATTTTGCTCAAGGGATGCCTCCGCTGAAAAAGCCATCAATGCAGCCATCCCCTGCGGCACATTCATCGTCGGTATGATCTGTACCCGGTCCGGCAGCAGCTTTTGCACCTGATTCGCGGCCAAAATGATATTTTTATTATTGGGCAGCAGGATAAAGGTTTCGGCCGGACAGGCATGGACAGCGGCCAAAAAGTCCTCTACCGCAGGATTCATGGTCTGGCCGCCGGGAATAATTCCGTCTGCTCCCAGTTCTTTCATCATATCCGCCAGTCCCTTCCCGGATACTACGCTTAAAACCGCCGTTTTCTTTTTATCGGCCGGAGGAGCGTCCATCTCGTGTGGCGTCAGCTGCTGCTTGTGCTGATCGGCCATATTGTCGATTTTAATGTCATGCAGCGATCCCCAGGTAAGAGCTTTCTCCAGGATTTTCCCCGGATGGGCGGTGTGAATGTGAATTTTTAAAAGGTCCGCTCCTTCCGCCAGTACCAGGGATTCACCTAAAGGCTGCAATATTTTCCGGACCTGCCTGCTGTTTAGATTGCTGTTTTTTACAAGAAATTCCGTACAATATGGATGGGCCATCACTGCCTTGCTGTCGGTTATGACCAACTGACGGCCCACTTCCGCTTCCGGGCCGGCATAATCGCCGGTTAAGCCCGCCAGGCAGCCTTTTAAAAATACGATCAGTCCGTATCCTCCTGCATCAACGACTCCTGCGGCTTTTAGCGCCGGCAGCAATTCCGGTGTGCGCTGCAATTCATGTTCACCGGCGGCAATGGCGGCCGTTAATATGTCGGCAAAAGGCCGTCCGTCCCGGACGGCCCGGTGAGCGCCCTTGGCAATTCCCTTGGCAACCGTCAGAATGGTTCCCTCAACCGGACGGGCAACAGCCCGGTAGGCGTATAGCACTCCATATTGAAAGGCCTTGCCCAGTTCCGCTGAAGCTGCCTGTTCTTTACCGGCCAACCCTCTTGCCAGACCGCGAAAGAGCTGCGACAAAATAACCCCGGAGTTTCCTCTGGCTCCCATAATAGCACTATCGGCCGCCCGTTTGCTGACGGCACCGATGCTGCTTTCCGTAACCTCCCCCAGCGCCCTGGCAACAGACCCCAGCGTAAGCAGCATATTGGTGCCCGTATCTCCATCCGGCACCGGAAATACATTAAGATTATTAATGACCTCATGTTCCTGCATGAATTTCTGATAGGAAGCGGCAATCATATGTTTAAATTCGGTTCCTGATATTAATTTCACTGCCTGCGTCAAAACAATTCCCCCTCACTTTACTGCCGGGTTTTACAAACTTCTTTACTTCTCACGATAAATGATCCCCAATACCCCTGGCCCTACATGGACAGCCAGTACAGCCCCCAGCTGTTCAGCCAGGACCGGTACGTCCGGAAAGCGCCGGGCAAGAGCCAGCCGCACTTCCTCCGCCGCTTCCTCCATACCGATATTCGCCACGCTAATATAAGCCGGCGGCTGCTCAATCTCTTCCATCATCCTGGCGATGGCTTTACTCTGCGTCCGTACTTTGTCCAGCACACCGACCTGACTGTCCGCACCCAGATAGAGCAGCGGCTTAATTTGCAAAATAGAACCAAACAGTGCCGCCGCGCCGCCAATACGGCCGCCCTTATGTAAGAAGCCAAGGGAATCAACCATAAAAACGACACGGTTCTTTCTGGCCATACGGTTAAGTTCCCCGGCGATGGCAACGGCTTCCGCTCCATCATGGCTCATTTCCAAAGCTTTATGCAGCATACTGAGTATTCCGCTGCCCACCGAACAGGAATTCACCACATATATATTTTCCCAGCCTTGCTCCCTAACCACCGCTGAAGCACCCTGCCACGTCCCACTAAGCCCGGCGGCCAGTGTAATCACGACAACGGGCTTCCCCTCCCTGGCCAAAGGTTCCAATACCTTGATAAAATCACCATGGGACGGCTGCGATGTCATTGGATGTTTTTGCAGTTTTGCAGCCAGTTGGAATACATCAGCGGCCATCAGACAATCTTCCCGGTACTCCTGCTCGCCAAACAGTACTTTGAGCGGTACTACATGTATATTGGGATGTGCTGCCAAAAACTCCGGCAAAACATTACAGGTACTGTCAACAACAAAATGAATGTCGGACACGGTTTCACCTTCCTTATTTCCTAATTCTTTCCTCTCTATTCTACCATATCGGCGGGCACCCCGATACTGGGGACAACTTTTGCTTATCGCCTGATAAAAGAGGAAATTGTTTATTAAAATCGAAATAATAAAGTATTTAATGATATTTTTTGAGGTGTTTTCATGGAAAAACAATTGTTTTTCGCCCTGGATATCGGCACCCGGAGCGTGATCGGCCTGGTTGGCGAACAAACCGGCAATGCCGTTAAAATTATCATGTCCGACCGCCAGGAACACCATACCCGCGCCATGCTGGACGGGCAAATCCATGACGTCATGGAGGTTGCCAGCATACTTGACAGTGTGAAAAAAAAACTGGAGTCAACCTGCGGACCATTAAAGAAGGTCTCGGTAGCCGCTGCCGGCCGTGCACTATGCACCATCCGTTCGGCAGCGGAAATCGAAGTTCCCGGCCGTATTCTATCATTGGAGGATGAACATGCTCTGGAACTGGCGGCCATTCAGGCGGCCCAGCATCAACTGGCCACTTCCCATGCGGTTGCCGATCCGACCCTCTACTACTGCGTAGGCTATAGCGTGGTTTCCTTCCGTTTGGATAATACGACTTTAAAAAGTCTGGTTGGTCAGCGAGGCAAGAAGGCCGGTATCGAACTAATCGCCACATTTTTGCCCCGTCAGGTTATTGATTCCCTGCAATCAGCCATCCAGACTGTCGGATTGGAAATGGCAACACTGACCCTCGAACCGATCGCAGCTATCAGTGTCCTCATTCCCCCGACCATGCGCCATCTTAATCTTACCCTGGTGGATGTCGGTGCCGGCACCTCGGACGTAGCCATTACCCGGGAGGGCTCGGTGATCGGCTTCGGCATGGTCCCCTGCGCCGGCGACGAAATCACGGAAGCTATTTCCCAAAAATATTTATTGGACTTTAATGTGGCGGAAAAAGTAAAGCGGCAGTTGAACGGCAAAAATAAAAAAATCAGCTTTACCGATGTGCTGGGCTGTTCACACAAAATACCGTCACAGGAAATTGCCGAAGCGATTGCCACTGATGTCGGACAACTGGCTCAAGCCATTGCCGCCCAGATTCTCGAATTAAACAGCAGCGCCCCTCAGGCCGTTCTTTTGGTCGGCGGCGGAGCGCTGACACCCATGCTGCCGGAAGCGCTGGCGCAGGCACTGGACGTCCCGGCCAGCCGGGTAGGCATCCGCCGTCCGGAGACTATCGAGGGACTGATAAATATTCCCGACTCTTTACGAACGCCTGATGCCGTTACACCGCTCGGAATTTTGAGATTATCAGGCAGCAGGACACTGAATTTTGTCAACGTAACGCTGAATGACACCCCTTTGCACCTGTTTAATCTGGGGAATCTGACAGTGGCGGACGCCCTATTAGCCACCGGCATCGACATTCGCAGCCTGCATGGCCGTCCCGGGCTGGGTTTGACGGTTAATGTTAACGGCCAGACTAAATTTATTCCCGGTACCCATGGCAAACCCGGTTCCATTCAGCTAAACGGTAACCCGGCCGCCTTTACTGATCCCATCGCCGAAAATGACGTGCTTACGGTAACCCCCGGCATCGACGGACAAACCCCCGCTCCCGCTGTTAAAGACATGCTCGCCATTCCCGCCCCCTATACTGTCATCATTAATCACAACCCTTATGAAATAAAACCCCTGATTACCGTTAACGGCCAGCCGGCGTCGGAGGATACTCTTCTGACTGACCGTGACGATGTATCCTGCCTCCTTCCGTCCACCTTGAAAGAAGTTTTGTCTTTAACCGGAAATGTTGTTTCCTCCGCGAAATATATCTATACCATTAACGGAACCGAACGCCACTACAGCGTCTCTCCGCAGCAGACCATCCGGCGTTCCGGCAGGGAAATACCTGCCCATGCGGCCACTCCGGTCAAACCGGATGATCATATCCAGTTCACATTGCCGTCTGAGCCTACTATAGCCGAACTCCTGGGACTGGATGTACCGGCGCAAAATATAACGGTACTCTTCAACGGCAAGGCCTGTGCCATCCCGACTGTACGTCACTCGGTATCGCTAAACGGCAAGCCAGCTTCGCCGGACAATACAGCTCCATCCGGCAGTGTTATTGATTTTTCCTCCCAGGAACAGCACAACCCCATGGTAAGCGATGCCCTGCTGGCGGCTAAATTCGATCCCCGGTCTCTGCCGCCCAACGCCAAAGTCACGCTTTTACTTAATAAAAAGCCGGCAGAATACACCAATCCGTTAAAAAATGGCGACAAACTGGATATCATAATCGAGTGATCCAGAAAGAATAGAAAGGGAATGTCTCAAACAGGTTAAAACACCATTTGAGACATTCCCTTTTTTCAACCCCCGGACCCGCTTCCCCCTGAAAGTCCTGGAACAGGCCGGGAAACTCTGCGCCAAAATTATCAGATCAACCCTTCTTGTCAGGAAATTAGGATAACAGCTCCGCCAGCTTATCCTCAGATAAAATGACAATTTTATGCCCGTCAAAATCAATCAGTTTACTCTTTTTCAGCGAGCTTAACGTCCGGGTGACCGTCTCCCGGGTAGTACCTACCAGACTGGCCAGATCCTGTCTGGAGAGTGCCAGTTCAACCTCCAGTGACCCGTCTTTGCTGCGCCGGCCTTTTTCCCTGCCCAGCCGCAGCAGCACCTCAATCGTGCGGGTTGCCACGTCGCTCAGTGCCAAGTCGGCAATTTTCTGCTGAGCATAAAGCAGCCGCTGATTAATGGCTTTAATCAGATGCAGTGCCAGCGCATTATTCTGCAGCGCCAAACGTTCCAGATCGGTATTTTTAATCATACCGACCCGGCAATCTTCCAACGCCACCGCAGTAGCCGGATAAGGCGCCTGGTTAAACAGCACGACACCGGCAAAAATATCGCCAGGCCCCAGCACATGAATAATATGTTCACGTCCGTCATCGGATATTTTGGCGATCTTTACCTTGCCGCTTTGCAGATAGTGAAAGCCCTCGCCCGGCTGTCCTTCCATAAAAATAATCATTCCCTTGCGATAGAACCGCTCAGTACTGCACTTTTTCACCTGGCTAAGCTGTTCATCACTCAAATCAGCGAACAGCGGCACTTTTTTCAGTTCGTCCACCGGCCACACCTCGATATGTCTCTACTGCCTTTCTTGTTTGCAGATTGCATGTAGTATAGTTAGGTAATGACCCCGCCAAATCCTCCAGCGAATTAATTTTATTTACCGGAAATTTCGTCCAGCCGTAGTAGTCAAAACTCTCTATGCATTTTTATCAAATATTTTTCTTATTCCCGGGTAAATTAAAGCTAAATAAATCTGACAACCGGAGGTGTTTCTTATGACGGGAGTTGTTTGCCGGAATTGTAATACTTGGTTACCGCCTGATTTTACCGCTCAGTGTCCGCAATGCCAGAATTCTCTTATCTGGGAAGGAGAAGAGAAGAACATTATTGACCATTTGGAACCCAACTGTCTGATCAATCGTTATGACGGATCGGATTTATTGGAACCTGCCGTACTGTTAAAATGCGGCCGCACCAATGCCAAAGTGGCCACCAAGCTGCAAGAATACCAAAAACCCGTCAGCCTGTCCAAACAGAAAGTATACTATTTTGACCAGCAAATCTTAAGTTCCGTGCAAGCCTTACGCAATGAACGAACTGCTGCCATGATGCGCTACGAGCAATTAATACAGAGCCATTGGCGGCAATTGAAGCCCTATCCTTACCACTAACCGGCTTATTTTCATTTTCCGCTAAATCTATTCATGCGACCAAAACCTCTGCAATATATATAAAACATATTTTTCTTGAAAAGAGCTGATAAGCTGGCCGCCAGCAGCAGTTCAACGCGGGAGGGATATCATGCGTGAAATCATTTTATAAAATAGTACCGTTCGTCCTGTGGTTCGCTTTTTGGGCTACCGCCCAGGTCAGCGCCGCACCGCCTAACATAAAAGCCCGGGCTGCAGTACTGATGGATGCTAAAACCGGCCAGGTTCTGTTTGATAAAAAAATGAACAGCCGCAATGCACCGGCCAGCACCACCAAAATCCTTACCGCCATTATCGCTCTGGAAAGCGGACGCCTGGACGAAATAGTGAAGGTAAGTCCCCAGGCAGCCTCCACTCCCGGTTCCTCCCTCCATCTTTATCCCGGACAGCTCATTTCCCTGCGGGAACTGGTTACCGGGCTTTTGCTGCGCTCCGGTAACGATGCCGCCGTGGCTATCGCCGAGCACTTATCCGGTTCCAGCGAAGAATTTGTAAACCTGATGAATAAAAAAGCACTGACTCTAGGTATCACTAACAGCCATTTTCGCAATCCCAACGGTTTAAGTGCTGCCGGTCATTATGCCACGGCTTTCGACCTGGCCTGTCTGGCCCGTTATGCCCTGCAAAATCCTTTATTTGCAGAAATTGTCAGTACAAAAGAAACAGAAATCGAATGGCTGGACCGTAAAGGGCAGGGACATGATGTAAGCTTGCGCAATACCAATAAATTACTCTGGATGATGGAAGATGCCGATGGGGTAAAAACAGGTACAACCGGTGAAGCCGGCCCCTGTCTGGTTTCCAGTGCAACACGTGACAATCAACGGCTCATTGCCGTTGTACTTCACGATCATTCCCGCTGGTATGACTCCATGCAGTTGTTGAAGTATGGCTTTGAATCCTTTGCGCTGTATGAATATGCCCAGGCCGGTGATATTATCAACGTTCTTCCAGTAGAGCGGGGCTTTAGCCCGGAAATTGATGCAGTAACGGATTCCTATGCCGCTCTGACGGTTCCTGCCGAAGAGCTGCCGCAGGTAAGCGTTAAAGTGAATTTGCCGGACAAACTAAAGGCCCCTGTCTATCAAGGACAGAAAATTGGCGAAATTGTTTTTCTCGTCAACAATCAGGCGGTCAAAACCGTGGATATTACCGCCGGACAGGAGGTGGAAGAACGCACTATCCCCCGTGTCGTACTGAATCATCTCACAACTATGTTCCGTCTGCTTTCCAACTGGGGGGCTTTATAAAAAAAACGGTCTTTCTACGGTTTGCGATAAAAAAAGGGCAGATACTGCTGAAAACCGATATCACGGAAATTTAAAATGGCTTCCGTCCCGCCGACAAATAATACACCGCCGGGTTTTAAAGCCGCTAAAAACCGGCGATACAAGGCATCTTTGGCCTCTTCTGTAAAATAAATAACCACATTACGGCATAAAATCAGATCAAAACCCGCCTCGAACTTGTCTAACAGCAGGTTATGCCGTTTAAATTCCACCCGGCTCTTGATTTCATCACTGATAATATACTGGCCGCCGGACTGCTTAAAGTATTTTCCGGCCCTTGCATCGGTGATATTTTTAAACTCGTTGCTGGTATATACTCCCTTCTGCGCTTTTGCCAGTATTTCCACATCCAGATCGGTGGCTAAAATACGATGCCGGGTACCGGGAGTCTGTTCGCTCAGAATCATCGCCAGTGAATACGGTTCGGCCCCGATGGAACAGCCGGCACTCCAAATATTCAGCTTCGGACTTTTTGTCAATAAATCCGGCAGCACCTTCTCTTCCAGTTCCCGGAATTTTTCCGGCGTACGGAAAAATTCCGTAACATTGATGGTTAGATAATCAATAAAATCTTTATATAACGTTTGATTCCGATCGATCAAATGAAAAAAATCCATATAGGTGGAGACACCATGCCGCAGCATCAGATTGGTTATCCGCCGCTGCATTTGCGCCGGTTTATAGTCATTCAAATTGATACCTGATTTTGTGTTTAACTTCTGTTTAAATGTCTCCCAGTCTTGCTCGCTCATACTTGACCCCCTGTTTACATTTTGTGCTGCATACCGGCTATAGCATTGCTATTTTTAATTCCTTATCGCCGCGTCATGCGGACGAATTGCAACAATTTTCAAACTATGCTGTTACGCTATATTTATATTCTACATAATCCGGCATTATCCTACCAACAAAAATACCCGCGCCAATCGGCGCAGGTATTTTTATTATAATTTTTTAAATATGGAATTTGCTTACCGCTTCTCTGAGTTCCATAGCCAGCTTTGCCAGGCTTTGACTGGAAGATGCAATTTCTTCCATTGAAGCCGACTGTTCTTCACTGGCGGCCGATACCGTTTGTGCTTCGGCTGCCGCTTTTTTGCTCAAATCGTCAATTTGATTGACCGACTCCACGATCAGCTCACTGCCCGCAGCCAGTTGTTCTACCGCCGACGACATCTCCTGCACCTGGTCCGAAACCCGATTGACCAAATCCACAATTTCCTGGAAGGCCTGCCCAGCCGCATTAACAATTTCCGCTCCCAGTCTTACTTCTTTGGTGCCGTCATCCATCGCCAGTACGGCTTTTTCCGTTTCAACCTGAATGCCCCCAATCAGTGCTGAAATCTGTTCGGTAGCCTGTTGCGACTGCTCCGCCAGTTTTCGCACCTCTTCAGCAACAACGGCAAAACCACGCCCTTGTTCTCCGGCACGCGCCGCTTCGATCGCCGCATTAAGCGCCAGCAGATTGGTCTGCCCGGCAATACCGGAAATGGTAGCCACAATCTGGCCGATTTCTTTTGACCGTTCCCCCAGTTCAGTAACTACCTGCGCCGAAGTGTTTACGGTCTGCTCAACCTGTACCATCTGGTCTACCGCTTTATTTACCGACCGGCTGCCTGCATCCGCTTTGGCAGCAGCCTGCTTGGATTGTTCGGCGACCATGGTCGCCGTGGATGCAACATGCTGGATATTACTCGACATCCGCTCAACTACTGCCGTGGTTTCGTTGGCCGCTGTAGCCTGTTCGCCCGCACCGGCCGCCACATCGGTAATCGATGCGGCAACCTGATTAACCGCTTGCGCTGACTGCCCGGCACTGGCCGTCAGTTCCTCACTGGATGCCGCCAAATGTTCGGCCTGGTCGTGCACCCGGGCCACCAGCGCACGTAACCCCTGACGCATATCCCGGAACCCCCGGGCCAACTGACCGATTTCATCCTCCGAAACGACCTTCGACTCCCGTTCCCGCAAATCGCCGCCGGCCAGCAGCAAGCATTCGTCACGAATGGCTGCAATCGGTTGAGCAAAGTATTTGGCAATATAGATAATAGCCAACGCCGCCAGTACTAAACATACCAAGGATATAATCAGCATAGCCCGCGCCAGAGAACTAACCGCCTGCGCCGCTTCCGACTCCGGTGCCGATACCGTCATCACCCAACGCTGTCCGCCCGGGAGATCAAACGGGGTGGCAAGCGCAGTTCGTGGCACATTGTCAATAAAGGTATAGGTCCCCTGTGTCTGAACCCCTGAATCAACTGCCGTTTTAAAAAGCTTAGTCAGCCTTTCATCCAGATCGGTTTGCTGCAATTTTAATTCCGGATTGATCTTTTTTTCTAAAAGATTTAATTTACCCGCCATTTCAGGACGTTTCGGATGAGCGATAATCATCCCCTGATCATCGGCCAGTTGTCCATAGCCGGTGTCCAAAAATTTCAGATCCTTCATCATATCGCTCAAACGTTCCATGGAGAATGTCCCGCCAATCATGCCGGTCACCTGACCATTAGCAATTACCGGCACCGCCAAAACAACCGCCAGTTTACCGGTCGCCTTGGATACCAACGGGTCGGATACAACGGCTTGCCTTGTCGTCATGACTTTTTTAAAATAGTCGCGTTCACCATAACCGGCTGCCGTCCCTGCGCTGGTGAGACCGGCACCATCAGGCGCAACAAAGAAAATCAAATCAAAATTTCCCAGACGCTTTTGCGTTTCCGTCAGGGCTGCCGTAATTTGCGCTGAGTCAGCACTGTGAATCTGCTGCATACTGGCCAGATCGTCCAATTGCGCCAGCCGCAGGCGAATATCCGCCTGTATCCTGCCGGCATAATCGGTTCCCACAGCCATAGCCATTTGATCGACACTTTTATTCAGGGCACTTCTGGCAAGATAGTAGCTGACTCCGGCCAGGACACTCAAGGCAATTAACACCAGCGGCAACAAAATGATCAACAATCTGGTTTGAATATTTTTTATTTTCATCAATAGTCCCCCTCTCCTATTTTTATCTATCAGATAGCTCCGGCTGCAGAATAAAAGTTCGGCATGAATGCATGCCGCCCGTTCTGCCAATATGCTCCTGTCTTCTTGCTAACTCATCGCCGCAGTGAATATTTCGTCCAAGACGGACACAACTTCAATTTTTCTCTCGTCGGCCAGATTCAGCACCTCGCCGTTTTCCAGCTGTACGACCGGTCTCATCCGCAGTACATCATTTAATTTTACAATGGTTGCCTTACTGCCGTTGCTTAAAAGAACGGAACTGCCTACAAAAAACCTGCTGATATTGGCAAGAAAAGTAATGCAGATCTGTGTATTCAATTTTTCCTGCATCTCGTCAAGAATGGTATCAACAACAACAAAAGGCGGCATTTTAGCCCGGTAAACCCGTTCACTGCTCATGGCATCATACACATCGGCCAAAGCTACAATTTTTGCATAACCGTGTATTTTTTCATCCCTCAGTGCTGACGGATAGCCGCTACCGTCCTCCCGTTCATGATGCTGCAGCACGGCCAGTTTAACCGGCTCCGGAATTTCACCATTTTCAGCCAGCATGTGATATCCGTAAACCGGATGTTTCCGGACAAGAGCCATTTCTTCCGGAGTCAAACGGTCCGGCTTATTCAAAATCCCCCGCGGGATAAATGCCTTGCCGATGTCATGCAGCAGCCCGGCCAAAATAATATCTTTCATATCGCTGCCTTTAAAACCCAGCCACTTGCCAAGAACACCGGAAAGAATAGCCACATTGAGCGAATGCCGGAATGTATATTCGCTATGAGCTTTCACCTTATACAGCCGGTCAACGACCCCCACAATATTGACCAGCAGTTCAACATAATTGTCAATTAATTCCCTGCAATCCGCCAGCGGCACTTCCTTAAAGGTTCTAACCTTCTCAAAAGTGGCTGCTATGGAGTGCAGTGTATCTTTATACATTCTTGTAAACTGCGCCGAACAGACATGATATGGCAGCACAATACTTACATATTCCACCTGCCAATGGGCAATTTTTCTAATCAACCGTTCCGTAAGAAAAGCACCCTGTTTCAATAACACTTTACCTGATGCAGCAACAACCGGCTGAGCAACAATCATTCCGTACCTAAGTTCCTCCACTCTGAGCAGACATTGATTCAAAGGCATGCCTTTCACCCCCGCCGTAAATCCGGTACTGTCCATCTTCAACGGTATTATTAAGCTTGCATTATCTTTAATCCTGCACGTCCGGGCAATCTCCTTGATATTTTTTCAGCAAAATGCAAAAACTCCCTCTCCGGCTTGGAAGAAAGAGTTTTTTGCTTATTTCTTATATTGTCGCGGCACCCGCTTACTCACCATGCAGACCACTTCATAATTAATGGTTCCCATATGGGCGGCCACTTCTTCAACCGGCAGGTCCGGTCCGCCAAATAATAGCACTTCATCACCCGGAGCCGTCTCCGGGATGTCAGTTACATCAATCATACATTGATCCATGCATACCCGGCCTACCAGCGGTGCCCGCTTTCTGTGCAGAAACACGCTGGCCTTGCCGGCCATTAACCTTGTCCAGCCATCCGCATAACCAACCGGCAATGTCGCAATTACACCGGGCCGTTCTGTGACATAGGTACAGCCATAACTTATCGCCACACCGGAAGCTACCTTTTTTATGTGGCTGATTCTGGCCTTAAACTGCATGGCTGGTTCAAGGGTAATGACCGGCTGTACTTCCTCCGACGGCAGCAACCCGTATAAAATAATACCCGCCCGGACCATATCCAACTGCATATCCGGCAAATCTAAAATAGCGGCACTGTTGGCAATGTGACGGATGGGAATCACCATTCCTTTTTTGTCCATATCCGCCAAAACCTGCTCGAACTGAGCAAATTGCCGTCTGGTATACGTTTTGTCCCGGCTGTCGGCAGCTGCAAAATGAGAGAAAATTCCCTCCAGTTCTATTCCCGGACAGGAATTGATAAACACGGCCAAATCCACTGCTTCCTCCGGTTTGACCCCAATACGCCCCATGCCGGTATCAACCTTAATATGAACCTTGGCTTTCTTCCCCTCGGCGGTTGCCGCCTGCGACAACGCACGGACCATCGCCGGTGTGTATACTGTTTGTGTAATATCATAGGCAACTGTCAAACGGGCCTGCTCCGGCGGCGTATATCCCAAAATCAGAATAGGAACCGTAATCCCGGCCTGTCTTAGTTCCAGCGCTTCGTTCATCAGCGCCACCGCCAGATAATCCGCTCCCTCCTGCAATGCGGCCCGCGCCACCGGAATCGCCCCATGCCCATAGCCATCGGCCTTCACCACCGCACAAAACTTTGTTGTTGTGCGTAAGAGGCTCTTAATTTCCCTGATATTATGTCTAATGGCTGAAAGATTAATTTCAGCCCATACCGGACGAGTAATCATCGTCTTCCCCCCTTAACCGATCTTTCATTTATTACTGTTTACTGCCCTCTCCCGTTTACTGCGTTCATATTCTACAATCAGTTTATCCAGATAAGCACTGAGTTCGGCTACTTCCGGATCAGATAGTCTCCCGCCTTTTTCGGCGACAAGTTTATGCAAGCGTAAGCGGGCACTTTCAATAGCCTGCTGCTGCGGTTTTAAATCAGACATTTACGCCTCCTTCTCATTACGGCAAAACAGCCCTCCTGTGCATGGATGAGCTGTCAGATTTCGGAACTGCTGAAGTATGCTCAGCAGGATAACTTCCATAATATACCTCATTATAACTTGTGATCAGATACTGTTCAATAGCAAATTTTATCGGATATTTCCACTTTGTCGTTCAGCAACCGGCATCAGTCTGCGCGGCCTGTTTCCTGACAGCCAAACCGAAAATACAAAAATAGTTTTGTTTTCATTGGCGCGATATGCTAGTACTGCCACTATTTAACGCCGCTATTCCGGGATAACCTGCGGCAATTTTGTTGATAATAACATCACTAACCAATCAAGGAGGTGATAATTATGGCACGCAGCAATAAACCGGTTAATCCAGGCGCAGAAAATGCTTTGGACCGCATGAAGTTGGAAATAGCTTCCGAGCTTGGTATAGCTGATAGAGTCCGTTCGCAGGGATGGTCTACCATGACTTCCGCTGACTGCGGACGGGTAGGCGGTCACATGGTTCGCAGAATGATTGAACAGTATGAATCCGGTCTGAGCGGCAGCACTGCCGGTGCTACCAGCGGCACATTAACCTCTCAATCAAACATCAACGGATAATATGCACAACAGCTGCAGGGCGGTTTTTAACCGCCCTGTTATGATTTTCCCGGCCTCTCCGGGCAAATCACCTGGTATGCTTTACCTCGACTCAAAATACACCGTAACTTGACTGTCGGCAGCTACTGCGGTATGGGGAGGAATGCTTTGACTTACCGCAACACCCGTACCTACCGGAAACATGGCTAAACCGGCCTGATGCAAAATATCAGCTGCTTCCCGGACGGTACGCCCAACCAGGTTGGGGACCAGGATTTGCCCCGCTGAAGGCGTAACTGACGGCATAGACTGCACAGGCGGATTGGCTGTTGCCTGCGGCGCAGCAGGTATAGTATTAACCGACGGCGGAATATTCAAGTAACGCATAATCTGTGAAGCAATTTCACTAAAGACCGGCGCGGCAATTTCACCGCCATAATACATGCCATCCGGATCATCAATTACAATTAAGACCGTAATTTGCGGATCTTCTACCGGTCCGAAGCCAATAAACGAGGCAATATAATGCCCGGTTTCATATCCACCGCCATGTTCATTCAATTTTTCAGCCGTCCCCGTTTTGCCGGCAAACCGGTAACCGGCAACCGCCGCTTTTTTCCCGCCTCCTTCCGATACCACTTTTTCCATCAAACCGACCAGTGTATGGGCTGTATCGGAACGGATTACCTGACGCACTACCTCGGTTGGCGACGCGCTGAACACCGAGCCGTCGGCATTCAGCACCTCTTTTATAATTTTAGGCTTCAACAGCACTCCGTCATTGGCTATCGCCGACACGGCGGTAATCAATTGCAGCGGCGTAACAGCGATACTCTGCCCGATGGACATGGTAGCCAGATCCGAATCACGCATGTTATGCGGATCAAACAATATCCCCTGCTCCTCCCCGGGAAGTTCAATGCCTGTCGGCTTACCGAACCCAAAATTACGCACATAATCATTCAGCTTAACAGCGCCCACACGCATACCGATCTGGACAAAGCCGGTATTGATGGAATTCTTGATGATATCGGTAAAGGAGATATTTCCGTAGCTTTCTCCACTCCAGTTTTGTATCCGGCGTCCGGACACTTCTACAAATCCCGTATCGCTAAACCGTTCTTCCGGCGTTACCAGCCCTTCCTGCAGCGCTGCGGCGGCAACGATGCTTTTAAAGGTCGACCCCGGTTCATAAACAATGGAAACCGCACGGTTTTTCCACTGCTTTTCACTAAACATCTCAAAATGATTCGGATTATACCCGGGCTTGTTGGCCATGGCTAAAATTTCGCCGGTACGCGGATTCATGACAATAGCCGTAGCTGCCGATGCATGGCTGTTAGCCATAACTTTGTCCAGGCTTTGTTCAACAATGAACTGAATAGTGCTGTCAATGGTAAGCTGAACGTTTTTCCCCTCTTTGCGCGGCAAAAAATTAAAAATAGATTGAAATATGGGAATACCCCGGCTATCCGTCTCAATTGCCTGCTCCGATAACGTACCCTTAATGTCTTTGTCCAATACCAGTTCCAAGCCTTCCAGTCCCACATCATCGGTACCGACAAAACCCAAAATATGTGCCGCCAAACCGTCATTGGGATAAAAGCGCTTACTTTCCTCGATAAAATTAAGTCCTTTCAGATCATGCGCCTTAATGATCTCTATTACCTTCTGAGAAACCTCAGGGTCCAGCATGCGTTTCAGCCAGACGAAATGCCCCTCCAGCCCCATACGCTCACTTAAAGTATCGGCATTCATACCGAGGACGGGGGCCAATAGACCGGCAACCGTTTCCTTATCCGGTTTAATTTGTGCCGGATCGGCATATAACGATTTCGTCAGGGAACTCAGAGCTAACTCCCGCCCGTTACGGTCATAAATCGTCCCGCGCGGTGACTGCAGCACTTTATTATCCATCAACTGGTTGCGTACCCGCATGACCATATCCTTACCATCGACAAACTGTACCCAGGCAATACGTCCAGCCAGAGCGATCACAACAAAAAGCACCACTGTTAACAATATGGCAATCCGACGCTGTACCATCGGCGCCGCTGTTTGCGACCTTTGCCGAATTCTCATACTTAACCCGGCTCCTTTCTTGGCACGATCAATCAGTAAACAAGTACACTGCCTGTATGCAGTGTACTTGTGCTAAGCAGTAAGCAAACTTTTATTTGTTAAGCCAGTTCCTAACCGCGAAAAATTTGGCCAGCCAGGCCCCAACATAAGGTATGTCCCGTAAGTCCTGTTCCACCACGCCTCCGGTTAATACCAAAATAACAGCATAAGTCACACCGCCGGCAGCAATGGCGGCAATCGTGGCAAAAAACACATTAAACCCGGTCAGCAGACCAAAAAGTATGTGAATCACGCCCCCCATGGCAATACCGGCCAGCAACATTTTAGCCGTTTCAACAATATCGATGGCAAACCCGGTATAGCGTTTAACGAAATAAAGATTCAGCAGGGCTGCTACCGCATAGTCCGCCACCGTACCCCAGGCCGCGCCGACAACCCCCCAGCTCGGTATGGCAACCAGCGTCCAGTTTATTGCAACTTTCACCAAAAGAGAAATCACCATATTGACCAGTGGTATGGTGGTATGGCTGAGGCCCTGCAATATACCCGTGGTCACCTGCTGCATCCCCAAAAAGAAAATGCCGATCACCATAACGGCAACCGCCTCACCTGCTTCCGGGGCACCGTAAAAAATCTGTGAAACCGGTGTAGCCAGCAGGCTGAGTCCGATAAACGACGGAATGGTGATCAAATTCGAAATCCGCATGGCCGTAGCTGCCCTCTGGTATACCATATTCCGGTCGCCTAACGCAACGGCCTCCGACACCGCCGGTACCAGGCTCAGCGCCAGGGAAGCGGTAAGAATGGTAGCCATATTGACCAACGGCAGGGCCATGCCGGTAAGGTAACCGTATAGTTCCGTGGAGCGTTCGACGGAAAATCCGGCAACCTCCAACCGCAGCGGCACTACCAACAAGTCAAGAATGGCGACAACCGGCAGCAGCATTTGTGCCAGTGATACCGGAATCGACAGTTTAACAATCCGGCGGATAATCGCACGTTTAGTTTCCTGCACGGCCTGAACAGCCTGTTCTTTTAATTTTTCCTGATAACGTTTTTCCAGTTTATAATAATAATACAGTAAAACACCCAAGGCAAAAACCGCCCCCGGAGCCGCACCAAACGTGGCGCCGGCAGCGGCATACTCCAGCCCCATCGGCAACAGCATGCTGGCAAAAGCAATCATCGTAACGACCCGTACCAATTGCTCCACAATCTGTGACACTGCAGTGGGAGTCATAGTTTGCCAGCCTTGAAAATAACCACGGAAACTGGAGAGCAGGGTAACAAAAAAAACGGCCGGCGCCAGGGCAATCAACGAATGATACGCCCGGGCATCCCGGACAAACTGGGTTTTAATCAGCCAGTCTGCACCAAAATACATCAGCAAACTCATCACTAACCCGGTTATCCCCATCACGGACAGCGAGACTTTAAAAACACGTTTGGCTCCCTTAAAGTCATAATTCGCCAGTTTTTCCGCAGTTACAATGGATATGGCCACCGGAAAACCGGCAGACGATATGGTAAAGGCCAAGACATAAATAGGGAAAGCCAGCTGATAAATGCCTATACCCTCGGCACTCAACACCCGCGACAAAATCATCCAGTTTAACGCACCCGTTATCTTGACGATCGCACCACCCAGTGTCAGTACCAGTGTGCCCTTTAAAAACGCATTGCTCATGTATAATCTGTCTCCGTTTCGCTTTTTCTGACATAGTCCCCTGAATCATTACGGTCACGTCTGCGTTCTTTTATCCTAATAAGGTATAGTATCTCAATCTGCAACAAAATCACCCATAGCCATAACATTTTCCCTCACTGGAAATACAACAGAACTGCAAAGTACAAAGCGGACATCCTTACTATATTTTACCTTGTTTTGTCGTTTTTTTAAACACTTATCTCGGCAAGCTGCCGGAAAAAGCCATTATTTTATTACTTTGCAGCCGGAAAACGGATAAGAAAGGTAGTCCCCTGCCCTTGCATGGATTGGACTTGCATGGTTCCATGATGGTGTTCAACAATATTTTTGCATACGGCCAGACCAAGACCGGTTCCTTCCGCCTTTGTCGTAAAAAAGGGATCAAATACCTTATCCAGCATATCCTGGGAAATACCGCAGCCGGTATCGGATATGCAAAGCTCAACCTGCCCTTTATTGTGGCTCGTCTTCAGCATAAGCATTCCCTTTTCTTCACCCATAGCTTCAATGGCATTGCGCGTCAGGTTTAAAATCAGCTGCTTAATTTCCTTACCGTCCACATAAACCTCCGGCAAGGGTTCCTCCAGTTGCAAAACAAAATCAAGGCCTTGTTTGACTGTATCGGTATAAATCAAAGGATGAAGGCTGCTGATAATCTCATTTAATTGCTGTTTTCTCCTCTCAAAATCTTTGTTGCGGGCCAGTGATAAAAAGTCGGAAATAATCTCATTAACCCGTTTCAATTCATCCATGATGATCGCAAAATTCGTTTTGGCCTTCTCCTCCGCTTTCTGCGCCATCATTTGCACAAATCCCATAACCACCGTCATTGGATTGCGGATTTCATGGGCAACACCGGCGGCCATTTGTGAAATAAGCTGCATCCGGTCCAAGCGGGCGATTTCCTGATCCATTCTTTCCTTTTTCTGCAATTCGGATTGTAAATTAGCACGTAAAGCCGTCACCGTGTTCAGGACCGGAATCAACTGCGGAAATTGATTGATACCGTCCGGATGTTCGCTGCCTTCCTGAATTTCCTGCGCCAATAACGCAAGCGTTTTATCCATTTTGTTAAATATGCTCCGCATGAGAAGCAGCAAAATACTCCAAAGAATCCAGACGCCTGCAATCTGCCAGCCGGCATTTCTTCGTACCTGCTTTTCAATGTTCTCCATTTTCACGGAAACCCAGACGTGACCCACCCGGTTGCCGTCTGCCAGCAGCGGATATGTCAGCGTAAACCTCGGCTGCCTGTCCCAGCTCTCATCATTCTCAATATAGGGTACTGTCAAAACTCGGGGGACATAATCCGTTAAAGACGGGTAGGAAATATTGCTTCCCGACACATTGGACCGGACTGGAGCGACCGCAATCACTTTTAGAGAATCAAAATAATATCCCATGCTGTATCCGGGATGAGTTGCTGTCATTTCATCAAGCACCGGCTGACAATCCCGTTCAAGGGCAGCTCTTCGCTCATGCTCAGGCATAATGGAAAATTCCGGTGTACTCAGCACCTTCCCCACCGACGGCGGCAAGCGCTGACCCAGAACCGCAGCCATCGTCATCAATTCCTGTGCCTCTTTATCCCTGTAAAGTTGCTCTACGCTGCGAATCGTTGTCACTGCAAAAAGAATCATTAATAAGGTAATAATGCATACTGTTATGATATAAACACGCTTATGGATAGCCACAGGCAGCAATCAGATTCCCCCTTTTTTCCGACAAGCAACCTTACTCTCCTTACATGGTAGCGTACGACGCTCTTTTATACAGATACAATCTTCATTCGCCAATAAATTTACACGTCCTGCTATTTTATGATAATTTTATCAATTACAGATTGGATATCCCTTGTTTTAACACAAAATAAAGAGCCGCCCGGGCTCTCTTAGCGCTTAACAATCTTTTTTTTACTATCCGTCTCCGCCAGCACTTCCTTAAATGCACCGGATGATTTTCTCTTCAGGCTATTTTTCCGTGCCTGATCGCGATATTTTAAATCAATCGCTTGAATACGCTGTATTGCCGTTATTCTTGTAATCATAATTTTACGCCCTCCCTGGCATGAAATCTAACTCCCCTGTTACTATATATATCGTAAAAATCAATACTTATGTTAAGAAAATATTATTTTTTATGTAAAAAATGTTTAAATCTATTTATGTATTTCGCAATTTATGATAACATTATTTAGGTATACATATTTCATTATTTTTAACGTAAGAATGAAAGGATTGTCTGTATGTTCCTATTAGGCATCTTTTCCTTTGCATTTTCTTTTTTTATTCTGTGGAATACCGTGCTGGAATTTATCCAGCCGACGATGGAAAACAGTACGGTTGCAGAGGAAGATTCTTATGAAATACTGGCGGTTACCAAAGAAGCCGATTTAATTGCTCTGTCCCTGTCAGCCGTGATGAATTTAGGCTGGATGGGTTATGTCTGCTATACCGTCCACACCGCTTTTTCATCCGTAGTATTTGCCATGGCACCGCTATTATTTGCGGCAGAAGCTTTGCTTGTTGTGCAGGCCAAGGCAGAAGAAGTGCTTAATGATTCTAATGATATGATTGCCAACGGGATATTTTTTATCCAGGTATACTTCGCTCTTATCTATCTCCTGCACTGCGCGGATGGAATCTGGCAGTTTCTTTCCGGTATTGTTGCCAGCATTTCATCCATATAAATGAATTGACACCGCTCATAAATCCATCAAAATCATTCAATCTATAAAGACAGCCTGCGCGAGATCCTCTTGGTACCGGGGATTTGACGCAGGCTGTTTTTTAGAATCCGTTTTTCATTGCACATCGTAAAGCATCCGCTGCTTTTCGGTGCGGCCCGGCCCAGGGAAGTTCCTCCCCGGATTCTAAGCGAAACCACCTGCCCTGTTCCGGCTTGAGCCTCCCGGATAACTGGCGGCAGCGATAGAAAGAAATATGCCACTTACGATGACTAAAGGTATGCACGTAATAATACTCCCTTTCTCCCACCGACACTTCCAGCCCTAACTCGTTCAGCAGCAAAGTTTTAAGGCAATCCTCAGCCGTTGTGTTTGCCAAAACCTCAACCGCCGGAAACTCCCACATACCGGCAAGCAGCCCGTTATCGGGACGCTGCCGGACAAGATAAACTTCTTTTCTTTCCAGCAGCGCCGCGGCCAGTACTACTTCCACAGGCGCTTTTTTGGGTGTTCTCAGCGGCAATATGTCCTGTACATCCCGGGCGTAGGCTTCACACAAAGAAGTCAGCGGACATTCCCCGCAACGAGGCCGTTTGGGCACACATACCATTGCCCCCAGGTCCATCAAGGCCTGATTAAAATCACCCGGCCGTGCCGGATCCATATGTTCTTTGACTAAAAGATACACCTGACGTTTCGTCGAAGCTTTTAAAATATCCTCTTGCAAACAAAAAAGCCGGCTGAAAATCCTGAGCACATTTCCGTCAACTGCCGGCGTCCGCTGGTTATACGCTATACTCAAAATCGCTCCGGCTGTGTACTCGCCAATACCTGGCAGGGCCTGTACCTTCTTTTCTTCGTCCGGAACCTTGCCGCCATAAACGGCACAAACTTCCCTCACTCCAGACAGTAAATTTCTGGCCCGGCTGTAATAACCCAAGCCCTGCCAGTAACCCAGAACCTCTTGTTCGGCAGCCCGGGCAAGGTCCTCCGGCTGGGGAAAGCGCTTAATCCAGCGTTCATAATATTCCTTAACCGCTTCAACCCTTGTTTGCTGCAGCATAATTTCAGAAACCCATATTTTATAAGGATCTTTATCCCGCCGCCAGGGTAGCTCACGGGCATTTTGATCATACCAGTCAAGCAGGGCAGAAGCAATTGTCATTAAATTCTCCTCTTTCTATCGCTAAAGTGTTCTTATCCATTGTACCATAGTTAGTATATTTCTTGTATGCTCTAAGCCATCACCAATCGCCAGCTAAAAATTTTTCTGTTTACAGGTATATTTTTGTTTTAAAATACCCATAATAGTATTGCATGAGACTTTCTAAACTTTCTCCTCTCCCACTTTACAAGCCGGACATTCTCCGGCTTAATTTTTTTGTGCGTATACTTCTCCGGTCTCCGGCGTACACTGCACTATTCATTTAGCTTATTATACTTTTTACGGATTTTTCCGGGCAGGCTGCAATCTTATAACGGCTATGCTCCGGATATGGTATAATGTAAATAATAGACAAAAATGCGCTATATTCACCTGGGAGGAAACACGACATGCTTACAGGAACCTTATCCAACTTAACGCAGGAGGTCACTTTATATCCGGCAGCCTTGCAAAAGGGGTTCACCTTTCTGCTGACAAACGACTTAGAAAGCCTGCCTTTAGGGAAAACCCAGATTGAAGGCGACGATATTTTCGCCATCATTTCTGAATACCGTACCGAATCTTACGAAGCCCGTCGTCCGGAGGCTCACGCAGAGTATCTTGACATCCAGTATGTATGCCGCGGTACGGAAATGATCGTATCTTCACCACTTTCCGCAGCCGGACCGGTAATAGAAAATTGCCTCCAGGAACGTGATGTCATCTTTTTTAAACATACCGAAACGGAACTGAAACTGGTACTCCATGCCGGCATGTTCGCCGTATATTTCCCCTGGGATGTACACCGGCCAAACTGCTCACCTGGTGATCAACCGGAAACCGTCCGTAAAATCGTTGTAAAGATTGCCATGCGGCTGTTGTCTGCTCCTGCCTAGGAAGCCAGGCGGTGAAGCTACCGTAATCAATCATACAGCTTTTTAATACCAAATACCGCTACAGTAAAAAGGAGTTGTGTTGCCAGCGCCCCGCTACAGCACAACTCCTTGTCAGGCTCCCCGACTCACAAGCTAATCATCGCATTCACATTCAAACTTGTGACCGTTCCAGACATGGGTCTTTTTACACATCCATTCCTGAACTGTATTAAGTGTCTCGCCAAACCGCTGAAAATGTACTACTTCCCGTTGCCACAAAAAACGTAGCGTTTCCTTTACACAGGGATCATCAGTACACGCGATTAAATGTTCGTATGTGCTGCGCGCTTTTTGCTCGGCAGCCATATCTTCCGTTAAATCTGTGATGGGATCACCCAGGCAGGCGATATATTTTGCCGACCAGGGAACACCGTTGGCATCACTCCAGAACAAACCATTATCATGCTGGACAAACTGCCCGCCCCAGCCCGCCTTTTCATAATCTTCACAGCAGGCACCCTCAGTCAGTTTATATACTAATCCGGCGATCATTTCCATATGGGCCAGTTCTTCCGTGCCGATATCAGTCAGAGTCGCTTTTGCTGTATCGGTTGGCATGCTGTACCGCTGATTTAGATACCGAAGCGAAGCCGACAGTTCTCCGTCCGGACCGCCATATTGCGTAATCACCAATTTGGCAAAACATACATCCGGGCGGCTTACTTTGATCGTGTTCTGCATTTTCTTTTCATAAATCCACATACCGCTCCTCCTCTCTTTTTCCTACATTTCCCATGGCCAAGGTCCCTGTGCCCATTGCCACGGCTCTCTGGAAAAACCGCCCATGCCAAAGTTCATTAATGGTCCGAATTCTTCTTCATATTCTCTAATCAGCTTACGCAGCGCCTGTACGGCGCAGTTATAATCGTTGATTGCATCTGTATCGCAGGGATGCGTATTTAAGTATAAGTTAAGTTCAGTGGCCACAAATTCCATTTCCTGGATTTTTTTAAGTTTTTCTCTTTGTTCTTCGCAATCCATTACCCTACACCTCCTATGCCTTTTTCTTTATTTCGGAATTCTATAAACACCGTACAATTCAGGAAATAAGGTTCCCTTTTGCAATGCCTCCCGGGGGCTGAAGGCCCGTTCATAGAACTGCCAGGGCACATAGGAATGAGCTAATGTCATTGGTGGGCATTTCTTGTCCTCCATGCACTCATCATCACTCGTACACATTTCATCCTCAAATTCAGGCATATAAGTAGGTTTATATTTTGGCTTCACATATCTTTCCTCCTTTCTAATAGCCTACTATATGTTATGTATACATTTGCCAAAATGACACGCCTGCATGAAGAACAATCGTACCGGATGACGGCTTATCCCTGTAAGCTGCCTGAAAGAAGGTCACGAACACAAACATCGAAGCTGAATTGAACAAAATACAGAGCAAAAAAACGCCGGCAAAATATTTACCGGCAGGAACCGGCTGATTAAACAGCCGGTATTCTTTTTTAAGCTATTTTAACTTTTCAAACTCCGCCATAATCTTTTCCGTGGCACTTATGCCAATTCGATCCGCTCCTGCCGCGTCAACAGCTTTTCTTAATTTAAAACACACCGCAGCATCTTCTCCGTTATAACTGCACAAAAACGGCGATCTGCTCATGATAAAAAACAGATCGCCGTCTATCGCCTTCACGCCTTCTACATCGGCTTTTAACCAGACAGCGGCATAATTAGAAATGCCAAAATATATAAGACAATACCTGCACCACGGTAAAACGTTGCCAGCACCCATACCAGACGAACCAGAGAAACGTCAATTCCCGTATAATTACTGACCCCTGCACACACACCCAAAAGCATGGCATGGCTTTGATCAAGGGCCAGCTGCCGGTGTAATGGCGCCATGCCGCCCGGACCGTTCTGCATAAACTGCCATACGGTCAGTCCGCTGAGAAGATAAGCGCCAACACGCACTACCCATAACATAGAATTCCCTCCCGAACAATAATTCCGGTCACTACTAATTCCATTATTGCCTCATTGCCGGTCTTTTAGTCAAAAAATTGCCCGGCCCCCAAGAAAGAGGCCGGGCAATTTTAGTAATAAACATCAGTTGTCTTTAATTCTCTGAATAAGCTTCAAGCGTTTCTTAGTCTCCGGCAAAGGGTCCGGTTCAGCCTCCGGATGGCTGGTTAAAGCTGCGGTCTTTCGCCCGATATTGATTAAAATGCCGATTGCAGCCATATTTACAATGAGGGAGGTTCCACCAAAACTAATAAAAGGCAAAGGAACACCGACTACCGGCAGCAGCCCGGAAACCATGGCAATATTCACCACAGCCTGCCCGGCAACTAATAAGGTAATACCAATCGCCAGCATCTTGCCAAACCCGTCTTTCGCCTGCCGGGCAATTTGACCACCATAGCAAGCCAGCAAGCCAATCAACGTTAATACCATAAATGCGCCGATAAAACCCATTTCCTGACAGAGGACGGCAAAGGCAAAGTCCGTATGGGACTCCGGCAAATAATAAAATTTACTGGCTCCCATACCCAAACCGGTACCCGCCATCCCCCCCGAACCGATGGCCAGAAGTGCTTGCACCGTCTGATAACCGATACCCTGCTGATACTCCCACGGGTCCAGCCAGGCGATAATCCGGTCGGCCCGGTAGGAAGCGGCATAAGAAAAGTAAACCAAAAAAACAGCGCCACAGGCATACAGCGTATACCGCTGCTGCCTTGGCAGTCCGGCCAGCAAATACAATATCAGGCACAAGCCTACAACAATAACGGCAGTCCCCATATCCGGCTGTTTCAAAATCAGAATCCCCATGATAACGGCCAAGATGACCGGAAACGATACCAGCGATATTTTCCTTTGTTTGTCGATATGCGGCCCCAAGTAACTGGCTGCTGCGATAATGGAAGTTAGTTTGGCTATTTCCGAAGGCTGAAACTTAATTCCTAAATCAAGCCACCGCCGTGCGCCATTTGCATCCACTCCGGCGAAATGGACCGCAGCCAGGAGGCCAAGAGTCATTACCACCATCAAACCGGCCAGACGGTTAAGTTTGCGGTAATCCGGCCCCAATGCGGCCAGCAGGACCACAAAACCGATAGCAAAGCTAATCAGATGACGTTTGAGAAAAAAATAACTATCATCCAATAATTGCCCTGCCAAAACAAAACTGGCGCTAAATACATTAACTGTACCGATCATAAATAAAATGAGAGTAATAAATAATACCGCTTCTGCCGGGCCCGTCCAAATTTTAGGCAGTTTTACCATGTGAAAGCCTCCGAATGTAATACTTTTCTCCATTATAACAGAAATTTTCCATGTACCCAAATAACCAAATTACCTAGAGCTGCATAGAATATCTCATCAAGAAACGGGCTGCTCCATCCACGCCGGTATTTTTTCATGAGGTGATTTTTATGGAAGAAGTATCTTATCGGTTGCTTGGCATTGATGCGCTGACTCATACGGTATTCTTTGCCGACGGTCCTTCCGGCAACATCACTGCCGAGCTTTCTTATCCACCGGAGGCCATGCCGATTGCCCTTACCCTGTCCGCAGACAACGGCAAAGCCTATCTGCCCGCTGAATCCAGTGGCAAGGGCACCCTGTTTGTCATCAATATAAGCCAGCCGGCGCTGTACCGGCTTCCCCTGGAACTTCCTGTCCCCAGACAGTTTTCCCTCCAGCCCGGCGGTCAAGCCGCCTATTTGGCTGCAGCAGATGCCACTTTATACTTCATTGATTTAGTAAGCCTTACTATTACTGCCTGCGGTCAATCCGGCGATAAAAATACTCTTTGTGCCGGACTGCAGGCTGACGAAAAACGGCTGTACAGTATCTGGGAACATGCCGGCAGCGGCACTTTCGCCGCTTTTGATCAACAGGGCCGGTTGCTTTATGAAAAAGCGCTTCCCGGCATACCTACCAGCCTGACACTGGACGGCCACGGGCACTTCATTATACCTTATACTTCTACGGCTGGCTCTGAAGAAGGGGTTATTTTGATGAGTCAAAACCAAGACGACGGCAGCCTGTCGGCTTGTGTAAACATTCCCTACGGCAATAACTGCTGCACTCCCTCCTATCCGGCGCAGGCGGCCTTATCACCGGATGGACGAACGGCCTATATTGTCAATGAAGAGAGTTCTTCCATCACCCTGCTTGATATCCAGCAGGCAACCATCCGTACCTGCATCCCTATCGGTCGCTCCATTTCCTGCCTGCACATTCTGTCCGACGGCAAATTCGCGATTGCCTCCAGCCATATGTTTGCTGATTTAAGTCTCATTGATCTGGTAAACGGACGCCTGCTGTCCATCACGGACACGCAAAAAGAGATTCTCGGTTATATTGCCCTGTTACCAGAATCTTCGCTGCCACCGAAGGAATAATAAAAACCCCTGCCGGGGTTTTTATTATTCCTTCGGTTTTTTACCCAACTGCCGCGGCCATTTGCCACCCCACTTAAATTTGGCTTTAGCAGACGGTGAGGAAGTGCTTTTCTTCGCGCCTGCTTCCGGTACATGTTTATTTTTTTTGGCTTCTACAGCCTCTTTTTTCTCGGAAACAGCTTCCTGATTATCACTTTTATTACTTTTCTCCTGCACCGGCAATTCAATCGCGGCGGCTGGTTCATCTGTCGATTGTTCTTCAGAACATTTTTCCTCTTTGGTCTGTGAAGAAACAAAAACCGGTGGTTCTTTTTTTACTTCCTTATCGTCCGGCCATAGTGTCTGCGGCTCATCTTCCATTTTCTCCGTTACCGGTTCGCTGATATCCCGTTCATCCAGCCAATCTTCCAGTTCATCCTCATCACAGGCTTCCGTCACGTGTTTCATGAGCCCTTTCTCCATCATGGACAAAATCATTAAAAAATGCTCTGCCTCACGATGTACATGGTCAGCCAGTTCGGCCGGGATTAAACTGAGCATCTCACACTCGACGATCATATCATGTGCAGCCCTTTTGAAATTGCGCAGTCTGACAACTGCAGCCCGTACATCCTTGAGAAACCGCTGGAAAGAAGCTACTTCTTTTTTCAGATGGAGCATACTGCTAAAATCACGGCCTTCTAAATACAGGTCATCGAACTCACGTACAAAGTCATCGGCCGTGTCAAGCAGCGTCCGTTCCGAAGGATCAATCAGGTGTAGGATAAATTTAGTGTGATCGGCCATAATTCTAAGCCAGAATAGTGTTTCCTGCGCTTTAGAAGCTGCCGTAAGCGGATTTTTTCCTTTTTTTACCTGATTCAGCAACAATAACACATATTCCGCTTCCCTCGACATATGATCAATAAATAAAGGGAAATTATGCCCTTGTATTTTACAGGTAAGAATCAAATCCAACAGTCGCCGTTTAAATTTATAAAAGTCTTTAATCGTACCGCAGGCATCATCAATAAAAGCATTAAATTTTTTATCACTTTGCACATGCTCGGAGCGATCTAAAAGCACGGCAAACTCTTCACAAAAAGACTGCGCTTCATCCCGTAATTCCGTACAATTACAAGGAAGTCCGTTTTTGATAAAAACAGCATGCTCTCGCATGATAGTTAACCAAAACCGGATTTCTTCCATGTTGAGAGATGCAAGCGGCTGGGGAACAGTAAAGGGCACCGGTTGACGCGACATGTATCAACACTCTCCTATCCGAAAAGAATATGGGCTAATACAGTATATGCCATCCCCCGGTTTATTGTTATAAAAATTTAGCTTCCACCCGGTTAATCCTCATTCCCCTGGCACTGAACTTGCGTTCATACTCAGTCATGATATTCCCCTCATGCCCAGGCGCTTCCGGCGCATGCAGATCGTAAGTAATATGTTGCAGCTGAAGTCCGGCCATAGAGAACTGTTCCAAAGAAAAGTCAAACAGTGCACGGTTATCCGTTTTAAAAAACAACTCCCCCTTTGGCTGTAATAACACCCGGTATTTCTCAAGAAAATTCAGATGCGTAAGCCGCCGTTTGGCATGACGGGCTTTCGGCCAGGGATCACAAAAATTGATATAAAACCGGGCTACTTCCCCCGGCGCAAAGATGTCCAGAATATGATTGATATCAAAAACCAATAGACGAACATTAGCCAATGCTTTAGCCCGTATTTTTTGCGCGGCATAAAAAAGCACCCCCTGCTGTGCTTCAATACCAATAAAATTAACTTCCGGATGACACTCGGCCAATTCCGCTAAAAACTGTCCCTTGCCGGTACCCAATTCCACAAATAGCGGCGCCGTCCGTCCGAAAATCTCCTGCCACCGCCCCTGCAAACTGTCGTTGGGATGCACCAAGACAATATCGTCATATTCTTGTATCGCCTTATCAATCCAGGGCTTTCTTCGCAATCGCATCTGCCGTTACACCTCATCCAGTTCAAGTATTATTCTTTTTCCAAGCCATATTTTTTAAGATAACGATATAAGGTTACCCGGCTTACGCTTAACATATTAGCCAGCCGGCTGATGTTGCCGCTGGCGGCTCTCCAGGCTTCCACAAAAATTTCCCGGTCTTCTTTCCAGGCTGCCGAAGCCATATTCCGCTTACCCGGCAACATAATGCTGTCCGGCCCGATCACTTCACCCGCAGCATGAAAAAACGCCTGCTCCACAATGGCCTGCAGTTGTTTTACATTCCCCGGCCAATCGTAGGACATCAGCATGCGGGCGGCCTCCTCCGAAAGATGTTTGTTACCGATGCGATGCTGCTGGGCAATTTCTCCGATGATATGCCTTGCCAGTAAAGGAATATCATCTCTCCTGGCTCTCAACGGTATAACCTTGATCATTGATTTGGTAATGATTTTATGCAACTCCGGGGAAAAAGCCCCCTTCTCCGTCAGTCGCTTCAAATCCGAGTCACAGGCAGCGATAATACGGACATCAATGGGGCGAAAAACCGCCTCACCGACCCGCTGCAGTTGCTTTTTTACTAAACTTTCCGCCAGCCGGCCGGCAATCGGCAGTGGCAGTTTTTCGACCTCATCCAGAAACAGCGTGCCGCCATTGGCCAGTTCCAGTTTACCGGTACGGCTTTCCTCTGCCGAGACAGTAACACCGAACAATTCGTTCTCCAGTTGTTCCTGCGGTATATCCCCGCATTTTAATGTAATCAAAGGTCCCCCGGCGCGCGGGCTGGCTTGATGAATCGCATGCGCCAGCCGCTGTTTGCCCGCACCCGGTTCTCCCTGCAGCAAAACCGGGTTCCCCGTCCGGGCAATACGTGAGGCCCTGTCCTTCATGGCAATAAAAACCGGATCCTCCCCAACCATGCTGGCCAGACTGTAGCGGGCCGTATAACCTACCGCATGGGCAACCATATCACGTAAATCCTCGATGGGCAGTGATACCGCCAACACGCTGTCCACTTGTTTATCCAAGTCATACAGCGGCACAACGGTTGTAATATCTTCATAGGTTTTATTAGGTGTTATCCAGGTCACTTCTTTATTATAGCTGGGAATACCCATAAATCCCCGGTACAGCGGCGTATGGCGATAATTGAGGACCACATCGTTTAGCCTGGGTCTTTTATCCGGCGCACCGGCAGCTTCCAGCCGTTCCTCTCCCAGCTTATTGGCATAGGTAACTTCCCCGCCAGGAATGATATGGTACACGGCAAAGGGAACCGCATCCAAAATAGCCTGACAGGCTGCCAGTTTCCCCTGCAATGCCAGATGATGCTCCATCGCATATTTCATGCTAAACATTAAGGCTACTACCGCACTATACGGCAGGGCTTCCCTCTCCACCGAAACCAGTGTCAGTATATACCTTGTCTGCCCGTCAATCACAATAGGTGCCGAAAAAGCATCACCCGTCTGACACTCCTCAATCCACATTTCCGGACCAAACAATAAAAACGGGACCTGATGCTTATAGGCAATACTGATACTGGATGTGCCGATATCCTGTTCCGTCAGCCTGGCCCCGGCCATCTCTCCCGGTGTTTTCTGAAAAAACGGCATGGCATAACTTTTTAGCACATAGCATTCCTGATCCAATAACAACAGACTCAAGTTATATTTGGTAAAATGCTCCTGGATATCCTGATACAATCCCTGTAAATATTCGATAGCCATATGATGTCTGGCCTGCCGTTCGGCCAATTCCTGTTTGCTCAGGCGTGTCAGGGACGGCATAATTTCGTGTACCACCTGGTAAGCAGCACTCCGCTGCCAGGATTCCGCAACCCATGGATGAACATTAGGGTCCAGTTTTCCTTCATACACAAATTTATAATAATAATGCTCAAGCTTTCCTTTGCTCCGCCGCTCGCGTATCATAGCAAACCCCCATTGCGGTATCAGATTTCAACTACAGGGAAACTGCCGGATTGTCATGCTATGACAACCGTCACCGGCAGTATTTTACCGCCCGGGCAATACGCAGCAGACCTTCTTCCAGTACGTTGCGCGGACAGCCAAAATTTAAACGCATATACCCCTTGCCGCCAAAAGTCCTGCCGTCATTCAGGCCAACTTTTGCCTGCTGAATAAAAAAAGACTTCAGTTTATCCTCTTCCAAACCTAGCCCTCGGCAGTCCAGCCAGGCCAAATAGGTAGCTTCCGGCCGCGCTATCTGGATTTCCGGTACCTGTTGCATAACAAAATCCAGCATATAATCTATGTTGGCATTGAGATAAAGCAAAAGTTCCTCCAGCCAAGATTCCCCCTGCTCATAAGCCGCCACTAAAGCGGTAATGCCAAACAGATTACCGGTGTTCAAATCCAGTGCCTCAAAAACCTGCATAAACTTGTCCCGTAACTGTGGGTCAGAAATTATGACAATGGCTGTATACAGCCCGGCCACGTTGAATGTTTTACTGGCTGCCATACAGGTTATCGTTCGTTTGGCAACCTCCGGCGAAAGAGAGGCCATAGGTATATGCTGGTGACCGGAAAATACCAGATCAGCGTGAATTTCATCCGATACAATAATCAGGTCATGTTCTTCGCAGATTTTCCCCAGCCGTTCCAGTTCTTCCCTGCTCCAGACCCGGCCAACCGGATTGTGAGGGCTGCAAAGAATCAGCATTTTCACTTTTCCATCCAGTTTATTTTCCAGGTCGTCAAAATCCATGCAATAACGGCCTTCGGAGAATACCAGCGGATTTTGCACCAATTCGCGCTGATTATTGATTACGCAACTAAAAAACGGCGGATATACCGGCGGCTGGATGATAATTTTGTCACCAGGGCGCGTATAGGCTAAAATGGCCGTGCTCAAGGCCGGTACAACGCCCGGGGTTCCTAAAATCCATTCTTTTTCTACTTGCCAGTCATGACGGCGGCGCATCCAGCTTTGAATAGCCGTATAAAAAGCTTCTCCTTTGTGCGGATAACCATACACGCCGTGCCCGGCCCTGTCCTGAATAGCTTTAACGACTGCCGGCGGGGACTTGAAGTCCATATCGGCAATCCACATCGGCAACACATCATCCGTACCAAACAGCTGACCGGCAGCGTCCCATTTGCGACAGCCGGTCCGTCTTCGATCAATCACTTCGTCAAATAAATGCTGCATGATATTCCTTCCTGCCCGGTTATTTTTTATGAGCGTCATAAATCCGCTGATACTCCGGCTCGGCCGGAATCAGTTTATAGATATAGATATGCACCCCGTTAGGATCATCTACCACAAAACTGCGTTCACCCCAGGGCTTTTCCTGCATCGGTTGGTAGATCTCCACTCCTTCAGCCTGAAGGCGGCGATATTCGGCATCAACATCCTCCACTTCAAACGATAAGATCAATCCTTTTCCGTTAAAGATCTCGCCTTCCTCGCGTTCCGCCTGGACAAAACTTACTCCTGCCGTCGGCAAGTCGGGTGCAATAAGCTCAACATACCAGTCGCTCTCGTATATCAGTTGAAAACCAAAGTGCCGCATATAAAAATCTTTCGATTCTTGTATTTTATATGTGCTAATCGTGGAATCAACCCTTTTTATCTGCATGAGAACTGCCTCCAAAAATTTTGTCTTCAGCATCTGTCCCTGGTAAGAGGCAAAGCCTAACCTTGAAAGGTCAGGCTTTGCCTCTTCACTTACTCAGCATCAGCTTTCTTTTCCACAACAGCCAATGCCACAACAGTGTCGGTTTCACCTGTACGCATGATCTTTACCCCTTGCGCATTGCGGCTAAATACCGAAATTGCGTCAATATCGGTACGAATAACAATACCGTCCCCCGTTATCAACATAAGTTCCTGTCCCGGCTTAACCACTTTGATTCCAACAACATGTCCCGTTTTTTCCGTCACTTTGATATTAATTACACCCTTACCGCCACGGGATTGATTACGATATTCAACAAGAGGGGTCCGCTTGCCGTACCCTTCTGAAGTCACCGTTAATAGTTCTCCGTCCTTTTTCACGGTATCCATCCCGACAACGCTGTCACCTGGTTGAAGAGTAATGCCTTTTACTCCATGAGCACTGCGTCCCATAGGACGCACGTTGGTTTCAGGGAAGTAGATTGCCAAACCACCTTTCGTCCCAATAATGACATAATGATCTCCGCTGGTCAGTCTTACCCCAATCAGATCGTCGTCATCATCCAGATTGATGGCAATCAGTCCGCCCTTACGGGTGGTGTCAAACTCCATCAATTCGGTCTTCTTAACAATCCCTTTTTGTGTTACCATAAGCAAGAAGCGGCGTTCCGAGAATTCCTTGACCGGTATGACCGCAGTTATCTTTTCGTTCTGCTCCAGTGCCAGCATATTGACAATGGCGGTGCCCCTGGCGGTCCGGCTGGCTTCCGGGATCTCATAGCCTTTCAGTTTATAGACCCGGCCACGGCTGGTAAAGAATAGGATATTATTGTGTGTCGTTGTGACAAACAGATGTTCAACAAAATCTTCTTCCTTGGTTCCCATACCGGTAACGCCCTTGCCGCCCCGTTTCTGACTGCGGTAGGTATCCACCGGCAGGCGTTTAATATACCCGCCGTGCGTCAAAGTCAGCACGATATCTTCTTCGGCAATTAAATCTTCGACATTGAGTTCGGAAACATCGGTTGTAATCACCGTACGCCGCCCGTCGGCAAAACGTTTCTTCACATCCAGCAATTCTTCTTTAATAAGGCCGAAAATTTTATGTTCATCCGCTAATACAGATTCCAGCCATTCGATCGTTTCCAGAATATCTTTATATTCTTGCTCAATTTTTTCCCGCTCCAATCCGGTTAACCGTTGCAAACGCAAATCCAAAATGGCCTGAGCCTGCTTTTCGCTTAACTCAAATCCGGTCATTAACGCCTCTTTGGCAATGTCTACGGTTTTGGACTGACGGATGGTGTTTATCACGGCATCCAAGTGATCCAATGCAATTTTTAACCCTTCCAGGATGTGCGCCCTGGCTCTGGCTTTAGCCAGTTCGAATTGCGTACGCCGGATAATAACATTTTTCTGGTGTTCCAGATAATAATGCAACACCTGATGCAAATTAAGAACCCGCGGCCGCTTATCCACCAGCGCCAGCATATTGATGCCGAAAGCCTCCTGCATCTGCGTATGTTTATATAATTGGTTGAGAATAACATCGCCGTTTACATCGCGCCTTAATTCAATAACGATGCGCATCCCGGTCCGGTCGCTCTCATCTCTTAAATCGGTTATTCCATCAATCATCTTATCCCGAACCAGTTCAGCAATTTTTTCGATCAGTCTGGCCTTGTTGACCTGATAGGGAATTTCGGTAACCAGAATCCGGCTCTTGCCATTAGACATTTTTTCAATACGTGCCTGTGCCCGCATCTTAACTACGCCACGGCCGGTAGTGTAAGCCTGTCTGATGCCTTCCCGCCCTAAAATAAGTCCGCCGGTGGGGAAATCCGGTCCCTTGATGATCATCATCAGCTCATTAATCGTCGCTTCGGGATTGTCAATCATCATGACTAAAGCATCCACGACTTCCCCTAAATTATGGGGGGGAATGTTCGTCGCCATACCTACGGCGATACCGGACGATCCGTTAACCAGCAGATTAGGAATTTTAGCCGGCAAAACGGTTGGTTCCTTTAATGACTCATCATAGTTGGGTGCAAAATCAACAGTATCTCTTTCGATGTCTTCCAGCATGGATTCCGCCACCCGCGACATGCGAACTTCAGTATAGCGCATTGCAGCTGCAGAATCTCCGTCTATTGATCCGAAATTGCCATGTCCGTCGACCAGCAGATACCGGGTGGAAAAATCCTGCGCCATACGTACAGTCGCATCATATACCGAACTGTCACCATGCGGATGGTACTTACCAAGAACTTCCCCTACAATACGTGCCGATTTTTTATAGGGTTTATTGGGAGCCATGCCGGCCTCATGCATCGCATATAAGATACGGCGGTGCACAGGTTTTAAACCGTCCCGGACGTCTGGAAGCGCCCGCATGACAATAACACTCATGGCGTAATCAATGTAGGAATTTTTCATTTCCTCTTCAATACGCACAGGCAAAACCTTACCTAATCCAAAATCCACATTCTCACCTCTACCATGCTTAGCTTACTAACACTTTATTATACCATATATTTCCCCATCAGCACAAAAAATACCGCAAAAATGCTGGAACCGCTTTCACTCCGGTAACCACCTGACCGGCTTCGGCATACTATAGGACGGATATAAAGTCGTTTTTTTCCAAACCTTATCACTCTGCAGGAGGCCTTTCGCATGAATCTGCTTTATGTTATGCTTCTGGCTATAGCCCTCAGCCTGGACGGTTTTGTTGCTGGGATTGCTTATGGCTTAAAAAAAATTACCATACCCTATATTTCACTGGCAATTGTAGGGACAATAACCATGCTGACCACAGCGGCTGCCGTATTCTGCTCTTCCTCCGTCGCTGAATTCATCAATCCGCATGCTGCCGTAATATCCGGAGCCCTACTTCTGATTGCCATCGGTATTTTCAGTCTGTTTCAGGAATACCTGACGAAATCCGTCCCTTCTTATCAGGCCGATAACTCAACAACGGCCGCCAAGCTAACATTTTCCATCGGCCGTATCGTAATCAGTATTATGGCCAAACCGGAAACGGCAGACATGGACCATTCCAACCGCATCAGCTCAACTGAAGCCGTTTTTCTGGGCTTGGCGCTGGGCATTGACAATCTGGTGGCTACCTTTGCCGCTGGCCTGATGAATACTTTGCCGTTATATACACCGATTCTGATGGGTGTCATTCAAATACTTGCCCTTTACTCCGGCCTGTCTTCTGCCCACAAACTGATTCCGGCAGGACTCAAACGCCGGGTTCCCTACCTCCCCGGAGTCATTCTGATTATCCTCGGCTTATTGCGTTTCAGATAAACGATATAACAGCAATAGCAAGGCCGTGGAACCTGGGTGGCCTCACTCCTCCGATTCCACGGCATATATTTTCAACGCATATCATCCATCAAAGAAACAACCTTATCCTCCGTGCAGACCAGCATCTTGGCTTTGCCGTTCAAGCGCGTACGCAGGCTGACTTTGCCCCCCCACAAATCCACTACGTACTTAATGGTCTCACGCGCATATGCAATATCCAGTTCCCAGCCTTCAAAACTGTGCTCCAAAAATAGCTGCCCCTTTTCCACCGCTTCCGGATTAACGCTGGGAATAGCACCGAGCCCGACACCTTTCGCCAGATCATCCCGTACCGCTTTCCAGCCGGCCTCATCGGCAACTTCTTTCACAATAATATCATTGCCCCGCACGGTATAAGAAAACAAATTCAATTCCTGGCATAACTCCTGCGTCAGGTGGCGGCGCAAAAATGACTGGTCCCGGTCGTGTTTTCGGACCTGAAAAATATAATTGTCACCATATAACCGTTCTAAATTTTCAAAGATTTTGAATCCGAGAAAATAAGGATTAATTCTATTTTCATAGGGACGGACGACTAGATTATGCCTCTGTAAAAATTCCCAATGAAGCGGCTGCGGCAGTTCCAACTGCTGCAGAAGCCTGTAATGCCAAAAACTGGCCCAGCCTTCATTCATAATTTTGGTCTCCAGCTGTGGTAAAAAATAGAGGGACTCATCACGTACCATGCAAATCAAATCCCGCTCCCAATCTGTCAGCTTCCCCTTTTCAGCCAGAAAACCCAATAAATCATTTGACAGCCGTTTCGGTATGGCTTCTTCCCCATTGTTCGGTTTTTCTTTATCATTCTCCGGCGGTTTGATCCCATACCGTTCAATTTGATACCGTAAAGCATGTGCAGCATCCAAAATTCGCTCTACTTTTTCCGGTCCGATTGACGGGTCCGATATATAGCCGCGTACGCGGTTGGCGTGATTTTTGAACATTTCCACGGTTAACTCTGCCCGTGTCTGAGTAGCAAAAAGGCGGTTATTTTTAAAGAAATCATTGTGAGCATATACATGGGCCATTGTCAGGATTTGCAATGCCAGGGTATTATCCCGCATCAGGTAGGCTATGCAGGGGTTTGAGTTAATTACCATTTCGTAAGGCAGACCCACCAGGTTATATTGATAAAACGTGCGCTGCCGCTCATACATTTTGCCAAAGCTCCAATGCGGGTAGTGCGAAGGCATGCCGACATAAGCCTCATAACAGAGCATTTCCTCATAATCACATATCTCAAAAAACTGCTCATAGTGACTAAGCCCTGCTTTTTCAGCCAGCTTTTCGATTCTCTCGCTCCAATCAGCCAGATCCTGCAGTGTATAATCGCTCATAAGCTTTCTCCTTCCAAAGCCATGTGCTTATCCAGGATTTTTTTAAAAGCCGGCCAAATGTCCTCTTTTTTAGACATGGTAGCCATTGCAAAATTTTTTTCATTCATCTCCCGCTCAAAATCACGGCGTATGGTTATATTCCAACTTTGACTGAAGGTAATTTCGCCATAGCCAAACAGGTTGCACACCGCACAAAGCTGCCGGGCTAACCCAATCGCCCGATTGTTGTCATCCCCCCAGTTATCTCCGTCCGAACAATGAAAAGCGTAAATATTCCATACCGCCGGGTTATAACGGGCTTCAATAATTTCCAATGCCTTGGCATAACCGCTGCTGATCACCGTTCCTCCGGCTTCGCCCCGGTGAAAAAACTCCCATTCATTCACTTCCTTGGCTTCGGTCGTATGCGCAATAAAGACAACCTCAACCTGCTCATATTTCAAACGGACAAACTGGTATAACAAAAAGTAAAAACTGCGGGCAAGGTATTTTTTGGTCTGATCCATGGAACCGGAAGTATCCATAATGCAAATAACCACCGCATTAGACCGCCGTTTAAATTCCTCTTTCACCCGATGGTACCGCAGGTCTTCCAGACGGAACGGAATCCTGTCCCTTTCCACCTCTTCATCCGCTTCCTGCCGGCTGCGTATCGTACTCTGCTTCCGCTTTATCTTTTCGATTACCGTTCGTTTTTTTGCCAATCGCGGCGGAATGCCTTTTGGTTGATATCCCCGGCGTTTTAAACGGGACTCATCCTCAATCAGCCCATATTTTTTACGGTCAATGTCCGGAAGCTGCAATTCATCAAACATATAGCTGATAATTTCGTCCATAGTAATTTCGGTTTCATATATTTCCTCTCCCGGTTCATTTCCTGCCGGACCGCCCCCGTTGCCGGGCGGCCCCTGTCCCACAACCTTGCCGATGACCTGCCCTTTCTTCTCCTGCCCGGTGCCGGAAGCACTGCCGTCATTCCCTTTTCCATAGATAAATTGATACTCTTTAATACTTTTCACGGGAATTTTAATCTTTTTATTTTTGCTTTGTCCGATAATGCTTTCCTCGGCGATAATATCGCCCAAATTCCGTTTAATGGCATCCTCCATCAATTTCCGATGACGTTTGCGATCCCAAAGCGATCTATCGGAATGATTATCGCCGCTGTCCTTAAATATAGCCACGGCAGCTTCACCTCCTTATCACCGCCGGATATATTCCAGATTAATCTTTCCATAAATTGTTGGCAGCATATTTTAAAATCACATTGCAGCAATGATCACAGTATCCGTTGCTTTTCATTTCTTCTACCATGGCGTTATATTTGATATCCTGATCTTTATCCCGTACCCTGGCTTTCGTAACTATCCGTGACAGTTCCTTAACGGATACTGTCAGTTTCTTTTCGATGGCCTCTTTCAAGGGCTCATAACTTTTATAATCAATTTTCCCCCCACTGCGGAGAATGGAAAACATATAAGATGTTACATCCTGTCGAAATCCCTGAGATGCCGTACCACTGATCCCGATCTGTTCTTCAATGGACTGCAGGAATTTTGTATCGGGTTCCAATTCCTCACCGGTATTTGGATCCTTAATCTTCGTGGTATTGACGAAAGCTTCCGCATGATCCAGGTAATTATTAAATAAACTTTCCGCCTGCTCCTGATAACCATGAATAAAGGCCCGCGTCACTTCCTTTTCAATGATTTTGTTATATTCCTTTTTTACGGTGTCCTGTAAAAAACCAAGATAACGCTTTTTTTCTTCTTCACTTACCGCCATCTCCTTCGCAGCTTTTACCATGGTTTCTAAAATGGCCAGTGGATTGATGCAGTTATTTTCCGACTCGGATAAAGCGGTATCCAGTGCCTTCATGATAAAACGGGTAGATATTCCACTCATTCCTTCGCGTTGAGCTTCTTCCCGCAATTCAAAAATATCGACTTTTTTGGTTGATCCTTTTTCCACGATTTCTTCCCCGTTATAAATTTTCAGCTTGGTTAATGCATCGACTTTGGCCGAAGGCGCCAGGCGGGTTAAAATAGCGAACATGGATGCCATCTCAATAGTATGTGGTGCAATATGGGCATCAAAATTACTGTTTTTTAAAATCTTGCGATATATTTTTACCTCTTCATCCAATTGAAGACAATACGGGACTTCCACTTTTACAATACGGTCCAATATAGCCTCATTGGTATGATCCGACTTAAATTTATTCCACTCCGCCTCATTGGAATGGGCTAAAATAATTCCGTCAAAGTAAATCATGGCTCCTTTTCCCGGCGAAGGAATGGATTTCTCCTGCGTAGCGGTTATCATGGCATGCAGATATTCCACTTCATTTTTAAAAACTTCGATAAATTCAACAATCCCGCGATTCCCGGCGTTAAATGCCCCATTTAAAGACAGCACTCGCGGATCATCCTCCGGATACAAATCCAGTTTGGAAATATCCACTGAACCAATTAACACCGAGGTATCCTGATTATTAGGGTCAACCGGCGGGACCACACCAATCCCCTTGCGGGAACGCACCGAAAAGGTCGAGGTGGTTACCGGAAAGCGCTCATATTCACTGTTATAATCATGCTTTAATCGGTACCGGCAAACAGGACATAAATCCCCCTCCAGTTTTACCCCCAAACGCTCTTCGAATGCCGGCCGAAGATGCTTGGGAATCAAATGCAGCGGCATCTCCCGCATAGGGCAGTCCTTTAATACATAAATCGGCGGGCTCATCTCCAAAGCACGTTTTAACGCCTCCATAATCGAAGACTTTCCAGCGCCCACCGGTCCCACCAAGTAGAGCACCTGCCTAGCTTCCTCCCCCTTCATTGCCGCTGCATGAAAGTAACGCATGATTTTCATCAGACTGCCATCAATACCAAAAAAATCATGCCGGAAAAATTCAAATTTTTTAATCGTTTCATTTCCATAAATACGTTTTAAATGCGGATGTTCTTCAGTTTTAATGGTTTCTACTCCGGGTGCCGACAATAGTTCAAACATACGCTGATGTGCCAGCATGGCATGCTCTGGGGGATTATTCATAACCAACTGCAAATATTCCAGGAACGTTCCGGAAAAAGGCTTATACTGCCTTTCTTCACGGTCCTTTTTTATTAGCGTTTCAAAATCAAAATCAGCCACTGAAGCGCCCTCCTCATTGATAATGGTGTGTACTTGCCATAGTAAGTGCTTACTTATCGCTATTACAATGTATTACCGTTTTATTAAATTTAGGATAAACATCTCGTTTTTAAACAAAAAAAAGACCTCTCACTATTGAAAAGTCTTAATCATCAGGCTTTAGCCTATTTTTTTATTTATTACAGGTTAAATTATAAAAGATAATACCCCTGAAGCGACAGATTCCTACTTTAACGGACGACTGTTTGTACGGAGCGAGGCTTGAAATAAAGACCTGCCTCAAGGGGATGAAAGAAACGTTATCCATCAAGTATTTCGTTTACGCATTTAATGCGAAACATCCCAAAGCTGCTTGCCAATCAATAGTACCGATATGAGTATGAACAACGGTTTAACAAATACGGCACCATTTTTAATGGCCACCCTGGAACCGGTAAAAGCTCCGGCAATCATAGCTATGCCCATCGGTATGCCGTAAGAATACTGAATAGAACCAAATGCGGCGAAGGCAAAAACTGCCGCAATATTGCTGGCAAAATTTAAGGCTTTGGCATTACCGGCGGCAACCACAAAATCAAAACCTAATAACAAAAAAGCAAAAATTAAGAAAGAACCCGTACCCGGGCCAAAAAATCCGTCATAAAATCCCAGGGACAAGGCAATGACTCCGCCCAGCCATGCTGTTCGTTTGTTCAATCCCTTGTAAGTGGATACGTCTCCCCAGTCTTTACGTCTTAAAGTATAAAGCGTGACAAGAATCAGCAGAATCACCACCAAGGGTTTTAAAAAATGAGGCGGTATCTTCTGAACGGCATAAACACCCAGGATGGAGCCAAAAAAATCAATAAAAAAGAGATATTTTATCAGCTTATATTCGACTTTTCCGGAAGACATAAACGATAAAGTACTGGTCAAACTCCCCATAACGCTGGCCATTTTATTAGTACCCAAAGCAATTCCCGGCGGGAGTCCGGTCAGCAGTAAAGCCGGCAAAGAAATCAAACCTCCCCCGCCAACCACAGAATCAACAAAAGCAGCAAAAAAACCGGCTGCCAACAAAAAGATCAGCATCTCAAAACTTAGCGTCTCCACATACTTCCCCCCACTAAAACAAAAGGCGCCAAAACCGGCGCCATCTTATCCGTTGTTACTCCTCAACCATGGTGACTTGATTCATTTTATCACCGGGTTCTATCTGATCGACAATGTCCATACCCGAAATCACTTTGCCAAATACCGTATGGACCCCGTCAAGATGAGGCTGCGGTTCATAGACGATGAAGAACTGACTGCCGCCTGTATTCGGTCCCCTGTGGGCCATAGAAAGGGATCCCCGTTCATGCTTATGCGGATTTCCTTTGGTTTCACAGGGAATCGTATAACCCGGACCACCGGTTCCATTGCCGTTCGGGCAGCCTCCCTGGGCCACAAAGCCTTTAATTACCCGGTGAAAAGATAATCCGTCATAGAACTTTTCATTAATCAGCTTTTCAAAGTTTGCCACCGTCTTTGGCGCTTCCTTATCAAACAACTCAATAACAATTTCTCCTGCATTCATCTCAATTACTGCTTTTTTCAAAAATATCCCTCTCTTTGATCCATTACTGACTTTCTTTACTATTATATCATTATATGTATAGTTTCATAGTCCCTTTTCATATTTCATTAAGCTATCCAAAGTTTAATG
>NZ_CYSP01000023.1 GCF_001298735.1 Propionispora sp. 2/2-37
AAACAAGGTCAAAGTGACCTTGTTTTTTTATTTTATCAATTCCACGATGAATTTGTTACGGTCACCGCGGTATTTTAGTTTAGAGAACTCAATGACTGCCCCGCTTTGCAGGTAGGCTTTGGTCTCAAAATACAGGATGGGATCACCCTCCGGAATTTCAAGCAGCTGCGCATCGGTTTCGTTTGCTTTTTGCGCTTCGAAGAAACGTCTTACTTTTTTTATAAACAGATTATTTTTCTCGAAGGTTTTGTAAATGGATTGTTCTTTAAGGTTTATTTCCATAATTTCCGGGCATAAGGCATAGGGAATATAGGTGCTAACCAGCACAATCGGCTCATCATTCGCATAGCGCAGTCGCGATAGTTCAATGACTTTATCAGCCGGTTCAACCGCAAGAGCCTGAGAGAGTTCCTCATCTGCCGGAATTAGCTTTAACTTCAGTACTTTAGTTTTGGGTTTGATACCCTTCCGCAGCATACCTTCGTTAAAATTTTCAATGATATGGACAAATTCCTGATTGATTTTAGGTTTGGTTACAAAAGTTCCCTTACCTTTTAAGCGCGACAAGTAGCCTTCATTAACCAATTCGTTAATGGCCTGCCGGACTGTAGGACGGCTGATACCAAACATATTGGAAAGTTCTATTTCGGTGGGCAGGCAGTCGTGCTCTTTAAAGTTTCCCGTCCGTATTTCGTTTAAAAGCAGTTGCTTAAGCTGATAATAAAGTGGTACGGGCACATTTTTGTTTAATTCTTTATTTGCAAAACTCAAAATTAGCCTCCTGAACAATACGAAACTTTGTGATACCGGTGAACCCCGGGAGAATGTATCTTATATTATAGCATATCTGCTGTAAGTATATGTTAGTTGTATTATAACCGGTGATTGACTGATTGACAAATAGCGAATTGAACTGTTACAATACGAGTATGTAAGTATATGTTAGTATGTACTATCATATTTGTTGTATTCGATTAAATGCAGGAAAGAAGAATAGGAGGTTCTGACATGAGCGTTGTTCTTTCCCCCTCGCTGCTGGCGGCGGATATGGGATATTTGGCTCAAGAAATACAAATTTTAGAAGAAAATAATATCACGGCCCTGCACATTGATGTAATGGATGGGAATTTTGTTCCCAATATTGCTTTTGGACCTGATCAGATAAAAATGCTGCGTCCCTTGACGAAGATGAAATTTGATACTCATTTGATGGTTATGAACCCGGAACGGTATATACAAACCTTTGCCGATGCCGGTGCGGATTTAATAACCGTTCATGCGGAAGCTTGCATCCATCTCCATAAAACCATTCAAATGGTCAGAAGTAGCGGTAAGCAGGTGGGGGTGGCCCTGAATCCGGCTACACCGCTGGAAGTCCTGGATTATATGTACGATCTACTGGATTTGGTTTTGATTATGACGGTGAATCCCGGTTATGGCGGTCAAAAACATATCGTGGCCATGCAGGAAAAGATAGCGCAGCTCCTGGCAACGAAGCAGTCCGGCCGGTATGGGTTCGAAATTCAGGTTGATGGCGGTATCAATGCAGAGAATATACAGGATGTCGTTAAAGCGGGGGCCCATAATATTGTGGTAGGCTCTTCCCTGTTTCAAAAAGGAAAGACCAGAGACAATGTGCAGGCCTTGGCGGCAATATTGGAAAAATACAATAACTAGCTGTTTAGAGGAGGGGGAATATGAGAATCGCAATAGGGTCTGATCATGCCGGATATGATATGAAGGAGCAATTGAAAGGTTTCCTGGCAAAGCGATCCATTGAAGTTTTGGATTGCGGTCCGGATACCGGTGATAAACCGCCGGAATATGTGGCCATAGCCAAACATGTAGCCCAGCAAGCGGCTGCCGGACAGGTTGATGGCGGCATTTTGATTTGCGGAACAGGCATAGGCATGTCGATTGCCGCGAATAAAGTGCCGGGTGCCAGGGCCGGGCTGTGTAATGAATTGTTTTCGGTAAAATATGCTAAAAGCGATGTCAACATTAATGTCTTGTGCATGGGCAGCCGCATCATCAGCCAGCGTATGGCGGAAGAGATCACAACGCTGTGGTTGGACATCCCTTTCAGTGGAGGACGGTTTATACCCAGGTTACAGAAAATAAGTGAGCTGGAAGTAGAAATGAGGGGTTGCTGATGATTAAAATAGCTGCTTCCATTATGTGTGCCAACCAGCTGAATCTGGCCCGGGAGCTTGACCGCTTAGAAGCAGCCAGGGTGGATATGCTGCATTGTGATGTGATGGATGGTTCTTATGTGGCCAACCTGGCCATGGGCCCCTATGTTTTGGAGGAAATCCGGGCTTATACCAGTATACCGCTGGATATTCATTTAGCGGTGGTTGAACCGGAAAAATATATCAAATTGTTTGCCGGCTGTAAACCGGAATTTATATCGGTTCATGCCGAAGCTACCCGTCACCTCCACCGGACATTGGATATGATTAGGGAAATCGGAGTGAAGCCGGTCGTGGCGCTTAATCCCTCGACACCGCTGCCAGCACTACGGCATGTATTGCACGAAATTGACATGGTGCTTGTTATGACAGTGGACCCGGGGTTTGCCGGGCAAAAGTTTGTTACCAGCGTTTTGCATAAGATCCGGACACTGAGGGAAATGTGTTGGGAACGGGGCCTGAATCCTTTGATCGAAATTGACGGAAATATTAATAGTCAGACCATTCCACCGGCGGTAGCAGCGGGAGCTAACGTGCTGGTAGCGGGGACTTCTTCTATTTTTAAAGGTGAAGATGCCGATTATGTCTTGCTGGTTCAGCAGATGCGGGATTCGGTTAAAAAAATAAGTTAGGACGGCTTATTCAGTCGATAAAATTATAGGTAAGAGAGGAAGATTAGCATGAAAATTCTTTTGGATACGGCAGACGTACAGTATATAAAGAAAGCGGTGGATCTTTTCCCTGTTGACGGGGTAACAACCAATCCGACTATTTTAGCCAAAACGAAAAGACCGTTTTTGGAAGTATTGCAGGAAATTCGCTCCATTATCGGACCACAGCGTTCACTTCATGCCCAGGTGTTAAGCCAGACTGCCGAAACCATTCTGGTGGAAGCCGGCTGTCTGGTCGAGAAACTCGGAAAAAACACTTTCATCAAAATTCCGGTGATTCCGGAAGGATATAAGGCCATGCGCCTGCTCCATGAAAGGGGAATCGGCGTTACGGCAACAGCCGTGTTTACGGCGCAACAGGCACTTATGGCGGCGAAAGCGGGAGCCGACTTTGTTGCTCCCTATGTCAACCGGATTGATAATATTTGTGGAGATGGTGTACAGGTCGTTGCCGATATCGTTCATATTTTTCAGGCAGGCGGTTTTGAAACGGGAGTTTTGGCGGCCAGCTTTAAAAATGTTGACCAGGTCCATAAATGCAGTTTAGTGGAGGCACAGGCGGTAACTGTCAGTGAAGACGTTTTTGCGAGCCTGACCAAACACCCGTTGACCGACTGGAGTGTCAACAAATTTGTTGAAGATTGGGAAGCTGTCTATGGCAAGGGAACGTTAATCAGCCCTAAGTAAGCTGTGCTGGTTTTTGCTGCATTTATAAGCTGAGTCGATTATTTGACTCGGCTTTTTCTTTTGTGAAACATTTTACCTCAAATTAGTGCCATATGTTAATAATATTATTTAATAAGTTGCAAGCTGAGAAGGATTTAAAGAAAAAAAATAGAAGTGTAATAAGGTAAACTTAATAAATGTTATAAAAAAGTTACAGAAAAATGAAAAAATCTAGTGGGAGGAGTGTATTTTGGTGGCAGTATGTATTGACAAAGTTACCAGCAGCGTTAATGATTTGACCGTTTTGAATACTATTAGGCGACGTGGCCCTATCTCGAGAATTGACATCGCCCGTTTGACGAACTTGACACCTCCCACTGTGATTAATATAGCCAATAAATTGCTGGACGCGGATCTCATACTGGAATACATGATCGGAGAATCCAGTGGGGGGCGCCGTCCCTTGCTGTTAAAAACCAATCCGGGCTTTGCTGAACTTGTTGTTGTGTTGATTCGTTCGAAAAATATTGAAATTTACCGGACTGATGCGGAAGCGGAAATTATTCAAAAAATAACGCGTAATATAGAGAAATCCGAGACTAATGAGATACTGGAATGGATGCTGGAGGCAATTGAACAGTGCCGGTCGGAAGCCAAAGCACCGATAGCGGCCATTAGCGTGGTGGTACGCGGTCCGGTTAATTCTGCGGCAGGAATTTCGCTTTACGCCCCTTCAATCGGCTGGCGTAATATTCCTCTAAAGTCCATAATCGAAGATAAATTTCAATTACCGGTTTTTGTGGAAAATGATGTGAAAGCAATCACGCGTGGCATTTACTACCATGATTTGATCAAAGAAACAAGCAATGTAGTCATTTTAAAGGTGGGACACGGCATTGGTGCCGGTATTATTATTAATGGAGAGTTGTATCGTGGCATGACGAACAGCGCCGGGGAAATCGGGCATACGATTATTGATGTCGCCGGTCCGGTATGCAGTTGCGGCAATTATGGCTGCTTCGAGGCGTTGGCTTCGGAAACGGCTTTGGAGGCATCGGTGGTTAGGGCGATCAAAGAAGGTCAAAGATCTATAGTTTCTGATTTGGTGCAGAACGATTTAGAACAGGTTAGTGCGGAAGCCGTTTATCAGGCGGCTGCCGCCGGAGATGAACTCTCGATAGCTGTACTTAAGCAGGTTGCCCGTTATCTGGGGATGGGGGTGGCTAACATTTTTAATATTTTTAATCCGGAGATGGTGGTCATTGGCGGCGGTTTGGAGCGGGCTCAGTACTATATTGAGGAAACCGTTCTGCAGACAGTGGAAGAACGGGCCATGGGAAATTCGTTCCGGGCCGGTGAAATCCGTTTTGCCACCATTGAAGAAAGCACCTTAAAGGGAGCCGTTGATACGGCTTTGGCCGAAGTTTTGTAACCTATCAGAGGAATGTAAATAAAGTAGCAAGGCGGGGCTGGAATGTACAGGCCCGTTTTTTGTTATCTCGTTTTGAAAGATGGCAAAGCTGCAGAATAGAGTAAGTAAACAGGTGGTGAAACAGGAATCTTCCTTTTATAATGAGAATATGGAAAGATGCTATAATTAGTAACGGGGTGAGATGATGGAAGCAAAAGAACGCAGGGCGCAATTATTAAATGCATTAAGGCAGGCTAAGGAGCCGCTGACCGGAAGTACTTTAGCCCGGGAAATGGGAGTAAGCCGGCAGATTATTGTTGGTGATATCGCTATTTTACGGGCTGCCGGAGTTAATATTTATGCGACTCCGCAAGGGTATGTTTTGCCAATGGAGAATGTATCCCAGCCGCTCACCGGGACACTGGCCTGCAAGCATAGCCGCCGGCAAGTGGCGCAAGAACTGGAGATTATCATTGATCACGGCGGCAAGGTCAGGGATGTGATTGTGGAACATCCGGTATACGGAGAAATACGGGCCAACCTGATGCTGTCGTCACGCCGGGATATCGCAGATTTTTTAGCTGCACTGACGAATAGCGGAGCGGAGCCGATTTCGATTGTGACGGGCGGCGTACATTTGCACACGGTGGAAGTTCCTTCGGAGGAAGTTTTCCGGGAGATAGAGGGAGCGTTGAAAGCGGCGGGGATTTTAATTCACTGACCTACTGTACATCTTCATAACCGGAATTGGCAAAGATAATTATTGTCATGGCAACGGATACGAACTATAATAAACATTGTGACAAGACTGGTGTCAATACAAACGGTTTTAGGAGGATGACGGATGGATATTATTAGTCGTTTGGAACGCATTCCGGTAGGCGGTTTCCATTATAAATTACTGTTGATTACCGGTTTAGGCTGGATGTTTGATGCTATGGACACAGGGATTATTGCTTTTGTATTACCTTCTTTGGCGAAAGCATGGGGACTGACTTCGACTGAAATGGGCTATATCGGCAGTATCGGACTTATAGGAATGGCTTTGGGGGCTGTTTTGGCGGGGACGGCTGCCGACCGGCTCGGCCGTAAAAAGATGTTTGCCTTCACCCTGGTTTTGTATAGCATAGCAACCGGTTTATGTGGAATAGCCTGGAATTATGAATCGTTATTGATACTCCGGTTTTTGGTTGGCTTTGGTTTAGGCGGGCAGCTGCCGGTAGCGGTCACTCTGGTGAGCGAATACGCACCTCCTGCCAGCCGGGGAAAGTTTATTGTTTTGCTGGAAAGCTTTTGGGGGCTGGGCTGGCTGGCTGCAGCGCTGATTGCCTATCTGCTGATTCCGCATTATGGCTGGCAAATGGCCTTCTTTATAGGAGCGATTCCGGCCTTATATGTATTTTATCTTTGGCAATGGATCCCTGAATCGGTGCGCTATTTGCTGGATAAAGGCGAAGTCGATCAGGCGCATGCCATTGTGAGACGCATTGAACTCAGCGCCGGTCTGCCGGTGGATAACCGCGTGGTTGCTCCACCGCAGCAGGAAGTAAGCTGGGCTGCCTTTGCCGATATATGGTCGCCGGAATTTTTTAAAAGAACGCTGGTGCTGTGGATATTATGGTTTGGTATCGTATTTTCCTATTACGGTATTTTTACCTGGCTGCCTTCGCTAATGGTAGGACAGGGGTATACGGTGCTGAAAACCTTTGAATACGTATTAATTATGACACTGGCTCAGTTGCCGGGGTATTTTGCTGCTGCCTATCTGGTTGATAAAATTGGACGCAGAGCTACCTTAGGCAGTTTTCTTGCACTAAGTGCCGTATCCGCCTACTTCTTTGGACAAGGCGGCAGCCCGGCGCTGGTACTGCTGTGGGGAAGCCTGATGTCCTTCTTTAATCTGGGGGCCTGGGGTGTTGTATATACGTATACTCCGGAACTCTATCCCACCCGGATACGGGCTTTAGGTTCCGGCTGGGCAGCGGCTGTTGGCCGTTTTGGCGGGATTTTGGCCCCGACCGTTGTAGGCTATATGTTGGCAGGACAGGGCGGTTTCCAAATGATCTTTACTATGTTTACTGCCGTTATGCTGGCTGTCGGTGTGATCGTATGGCTGGCAGGAGAGGAAACCAAAGGAAAAACCCTGGATGAGATCAGCAGATAATCCTTAAAATTTCGAGAGGTATATGCTGTCTTGACATAAAAAATAGTGGACATTTAATTAGAAGGTATGCTATAATAATATTCGTGTTTAAGTGAGTGTTATTATATGCGCCCGTAGCTCAGGGGATAGAGCACCGGTCTCCGGAACCGGGTGCGCAGGTTCGATTCCTGCCGGGCGCACCACTAGTAAATACGCACCTCGCGGCAATTATGCTGTGAGGTGTTTTTGCGTAATGGTGCTTATTTTGGTGCTTATATTGTGTAAAAAATAAAATATTTTTACCAATGTAGTTGGTCTTTGTGTTACTTTAATAATGATAACATTAAACCGCTACCTGGCACTTTTGGCACGATAGCGGTTTTGTCTGAGACGTACCCATATAATATGGGTGCTTTTTTATTTTGTGCATAAATAAATCATGGCGCCAATAATCATCCATAATATAGTTCCCAATATTATTCCGTTAATCATGCCCTGGGCCGGGCGCAATTTATCATTCATAATTTATGTACTTCTTTATTCATATAATCTTTTAATGCTAGTAATAAAATAGCATTTTTAGATACTCCAATTTTCTGAGCATAAATCTTGATTTTTTTATCTACGTTGGATGGAATGCGGGCACTGTATTTAACAATTTTACGTTCTTTTGACATAATAAACCTCCTCCTTTGACACTATAATAGTACTATTATGGTGTCATGTCTATAGTATATTTGCGGATTTTATAGCAAAAAATCAACTATTGTGGTATCATAATGACATTAAAATGGGGTGATTTAAATGAAGAAAGAAAAAGAATTTGACGATGTTAGAATGACGTTCCGTATCCCTGCTGATATTTATAAGCAAATTTCCGAATCTGCCAAGAAAAACAGAAGGTCACTTAACAATGAAATGGTAATAGCATTAGAAGAGTTTTTAAAAAATACTAAAACCGACAAATGAGTATACAGGCTATATTTTATTAAAATCCATGTCATTTTCTATGATGTTTGTTGGTGGTTGTTTTTTACTCCGGAACCGGGTGGGCAGGTTCGGTTGCTGCTGGGTACATTATAAGGGAATGTACGCCTTCCGGCGATTTTAGCGGAAGGCTTTTTTAATGAATATCTGTTATTTTTGAAAAATGAAATATAAGAGAAAAATAATAGTAAGTGCCTGAACTTCTGTCTAACTTTCTGTACCGAGCCGTTTTCGAAAAGAGTCAACAGGAGGACTTTATTGATGGGCATGGAAAATTCTGATACGTAAATTAATTTTGAGAGTATTGCCTTTAAGAAAGTCCTCAGCTATGATTGATTGGGAACTTGAGCTTTGCCTTCCTGTTTTTTGGGTAAAAGCTTATTGAAGGTTATATTCATTGAAAGAATTTGTTTTACGAAAAATTTGGTTTAACTAGGTCTTCTTATATGTCATCCATGCAGAAAGTTCTGGGAGTGATGTGAATTGCTGAAACATCATGAAAGTGCAGCAAATGATGAAATGAGAAAGGATAAAGTTTTAAAAATTTTATTACAATTTACGGAGCCTGTGGTAAATGAAATTATTACAGCGAATGACAAAATTGGATTCTCGGCAAAAGATATTGCCGATTCTCTCCAGTTATTGCGTAATAATGTAAGTATGGAACTTAATATTCTGGTTAGAGAAAAGAAAGCAGTTAAAATTACTGGAAAACCGGTACTGTATTTGGCTGTTTTACCACTAGAAGCTGCCTATGACTGTGTCTTGGAATCTGTAGTGTTTAAAGATTTTTCTGAGTTACAGGCTTCGCTTTTACACGATGCCTCGAAAATGGAAGAAAGCATATTGGGTATTTCGAAAAACATGTCTGGGAAGCATGCCGAAAGTAAGGGAGAAACTGCATACGGGAATAGAAAGCAGGACTCAGGTATTTTTGAAAGCGTTTTTGGTGTGTATGATGATCTGCAGGTGCAGATTAAACAGGCTAAGGCCGCTATCTTATATCCGCCGAACGGGTTGCATACTTTGATAATCGGTCCTACCGGCAGTGGTAAGACAACCTTTGCCGGAGTTATGTATCGCTATGCGGTGGAAAATGGCAGGCTGCCGGCCAATGCGCCATATATCATTTTTAATTGTGCTGATTATGCGGAAAATAAACAGCTTTTGCTTTCCCATCTGTTTGGGCATGTTAAAGGGGCTTATACAGGGGCGGAACGGGAAAAAAAGGGATTGGTCGATCAGGCTGATGGCGGTATTCTGTTTTTAGATGAAATTCATCGTTTGCCGCCGGAAGGCCAAGAAATGTTATTTTCATTGATTGATCGGGGGGAATATCGACGATTGGGAGAAACGGAGGGTGTACGTTCGGCAAATGTTTTAATTATCGCTGCAACGACAGAGGCTCCACAGTCAGCCGTGTTAAGCACTTTTTTACGGCGTATTCCGCTTATTATAACGCTGCCAAGCATAAGCGAACGCCCGTTGAAAGTTAGAATGCTTTTAATTTGTCAGTTTTTCCGTGAGGAATCAATGAAAATTAAAGTTCCCCTAACGGTATCGAAAGAAGTTCTGAAAGTTCTGCTGATTTATAAGTGCCAGGGAAATATCGGGCAATTGCGCAATGATATTCAATTGCTCTGTGCCAATGCGTTTATTGAATATATAACCGCTAGAGAAGAAGCAGTGTATGTCAAGCTGTCTCAATTGACCGATCAGCTTAAAGAAGGCATATTTGCCATGGATGAAAAGCGTCAGGAAATTATGCAGAATTTTAATTTGAATGATTGCGGATCGATTACTTTTAGCGGCAATGAAAACAATTTAAGTGAAAATTTAAATGATATTATGTTATTTGACGAATATCAAATCGGTGAAGATTTTTACGAGTTCATTTTAGAAAATGCGCAGAAGCTTTATAGCGAAGGGCATTCTATTAGGGAAATAAAAGAAAATATTAGTGCTGAAATGCAGCTGAGACTGCATCAGACACTTGGCAAAGCAAAGGCGCATAATGTGAAAATGGATCAGGAGATATTGTCTAAGATCGCTACACCGGATATTGTGAATATTATCGAAGCGGAGTTGAAAGCAGCACCCCATTTGTTGGGACATGCCGTTGATACGAAAGTAATTTATGGTCTGGCCTTGCACATGGAAACCCTGATTGAGCGCCTACGCCAGGGGCATATTACTATTTATCCGGATATTGCCAAGGTCAGCAATAAATACCCGGAGGAATATAAAGTTGCGGGAAAAATCAAATTGAGAGTAGAAAGGGCCTTACACATTCATATTCCGAATGATGAAACGGCTTTTATTGCGGTATTTCTCCATTCCATGCAGGCTAGGGAAAGCGGCAAGGTACAAGTCGTCGTTATGGCCCATGGCCATTCTACAGCGAGTAATATGGTGGAAGTGGCTAAAGTTTTACTGGGTTATGATTGTATTCACGCATTGGATATGCCAATGGAATCAAAAGTTGAAGAAACGCTGGAAGAGGCAGTTAAACTTGTTCAGCGTATTCACCAGGGAAGCGGGGTATTATTTCTGGTGGATATGGGTTCACTGACGACTTTTCCTGAAATTATAACCAAGCGTACCGGGGTTCCGACCCGCATGATTCGAATGGTAAGCACCCCGATGGTGATTGAGGCTGCCCGTAAGGCAATGCTGCCCAATATGACCTTACAGAAGATTGAAGAGAGTGTCCTTACAATGAGTTCATTTATCGGTGAACGTGTAAAGGTCGAGGAAGTTAGTTCAGCAAATAAAATTGCTGAAATTGAGCCGCAAATTTCTATTAAGCCTCTTTCGGGCAGAGTGATTTCCATGTTGGCAAATGTTCTTGTCTTTTTGAATATTCACAAGACCTGTAAGGTATTGGAGGAAATTTTTAATGGCATAATACAGGATTACCGTCTGGAAGCAGATGACACCATTTGCTTGAAGTTCTATTTTCATTGTGCTTGCATGCTTGAACGTATCATACGGAAAGAACCGCTTCCTTATAATAATTTCGCTTCGGTAAAACAGGAAAAAAGCGAGTTATTTCAAATCATTAAGGAACGCTTTATCCTAGCGGAAGAGGTGTTTGGTGTTTCCCTACCGGATACTGAAATTGCTTATATTGTAGAAATGATATTACTTCATTATAATTTAGCTAACACAGAGTAACCGGCATAAAGAAAAGGATTTTACTTTATATGTTGTAATACGCATTGCGATACACATATTACGATATTTTACAATACACATTACAATACACATTGACTGCGAGTGAGATTTTGAGTATATTATTTCTCCTTCTTAATTTTACGTAAAGCAAAAAATCAAATAGTCTTATAAAATGTATGTTTAATCTAAAGGTGATTTAATGCCAACTATGCCAATACACATGTCGATGTGTATTGGCATAGTTTTTGCAATTTATTTAGAGCGTAAGTTAAGAAAAGCGTAAAGGAGGTGTACCATGATTGGAATTTTATTATTGACACATGAAGATTTTGGCGCAGCAATGTTAAAGAGCGCATCACTAATTGTCGGTGAAGTGCCGGGAACTTTATCGGTCGGGTTAAATCGCGGCGACGATATTGCCATGTTTTGTGACCTGGTTCAACAGACAATTGAAAAAATTGACGAAGGAGACGGAGTGCTCGTATTTGTCGATTTATTTGGTGCAAGTCCGTACAATGCAATGGCTATGGCAAGTGCTCGTGTCAAAAATAAGTTCCGCTGTATTTCGGGATTGAGCTTTCCCATGTTGTTGGAGGCATTAACGATGCGTGCATCTTATAATCTGGATGATTTAGCAGTGCATTGCATGAATTCTGGAGCAGAAGGAGTCAAAGAGTTAATCGCGGAAATGGGACGCATGTAATTCAAAAAGGTAAGATAGGAGTGCTTTGAAATGCTAAATATTGTGCTGACAAGAATTGATGACCGTTTAATTCATGGCCAGGTTGTTACTGCCTGGTCCAAAGTCACCAAGGCCAACCGTATTATTGTTGTGGACGATGAAGTAGCGCTGGATGATTTTATGGTAAGAATTTTAAAAATGGCAGCACCAAGTTCATTTAAAATCGGTATTCATACAATTGCTGACGCAAGCGGAATTTTGAAGGGAGAAGATACGGGGGAGCGGGTCATTATTTTGGTAAAAACCCCGGAAACGGTAGAAGCTTTAATGGACAATGGCGTGAACATTAAAGACTTGAATTTAGGCGGGATGGGGGCGACACAAGGGCGTAAGCAGTTATATCGCAATATTTCCATTTCCGACGATGAAAAATCCTGTTTTAAAAAATTGATTGAGCGCGGCGTTAATGTTTATGTACAAATTGTACCGGACGCCTCGCCGATGGATATTAAAACTTTATTTTAAAATATAAGAATGCAAGGGGGATTAACAATGGAAGTATCATTGCTTCAGGCTGCTTTAATTGGATTTTTCTATTATCTTTCGTGGAGCCCATGGTGCACGTATGTTGGATTTTTTACTCTTAACAGGCCGCTGCTGGCAGGGTTTATCACAGGCATTATTCTGGGGCAGCCATTAGAGGGGGCGCTGATTGGTGCCGGGATTAACGTTATTTATCTCGGTTTTATTTCGGCAGGCGGGGCACAAATGGGCGATCCTTCTTTCGCCGGGTATGCGGGAACTGCCTTGGCGATTATTTCCAACCTGGATGTAAGTACAGCGATGGCAATATCGGTTCCGCTGGGGACGATTGCGACTGTGCTTTGGATCGCCAAAATGACAGTAAACTCCTTCTTCGTTCATTGGGCGGATCGGGAAGTTGAAAAAGGAAATCTTAGCATGCTGCCTTTTATCAATGTTATACCGCCACAGATATTATTGTTTATAGTAAGTTTTATTCCGGCTACTTTGGTTGTATATTATGGACCTGGTGCAGTGAACGGAATGCTGAGTGTTTTAACCCCTAATATTTTGCATGTATTTAATGTTATTGGCGCGATGCTTCCTGCACTGGGGATCGCTATGAACCTGAAATTGATTGGCAACGCTTTCACAATGCCATTTTTTGTTCTTGGAATCATTTTATCTGTTCATTTTAAAATGGACATCATCATTATTTCGATCATAGGCGCGGTTCTCGCGCTAACCATTAGCGCAATGAAGCATAATTCCAATAATCAATCGACGAGCGAAGGAGGTATGTAATCATGGCGGAAACCAAATTATCGAAAAGTGACGTAGTTAAATCCTGGTTTAATTGGTTTATGTTTGCCCAATCCAATTACAATTATGAACGTTTGCAGGCAACTGCATTTGCCCATGCTATGCTGCCGATTATAAAGGCATTATACAAAGACAAAGAAGAACAGAAAGCCGGGGTTACCCGTCATTTATCGTTTTTTAACACGGAACCGATTTGTGGATCTGTAATTCATGGGGTAACAGTAGCTATGGAAGAGGAACGGGCCAATGGTAAACCGATCAGCGATCAAGCGTTCAACGGAATTAAAACTGGTTTGATGGGGCCAATTGCCGGCATTGGTGATACCTTGACACAAGGTGTTATTACGCCCATTATGCTGGCAATTTGTATCGGTATTACAAATAATAATAATATTGCCGGTCCCATCATTTTCCTTCTTGCCCAGTTTCTTATTATGACTTCAATTTCCTATAGTTTGTGGATGAATGGTTACAAATACGGTCGTATGGCTGTCGAGGAAATTATGTCCGGCGGTAAAATTAACCGTGTAATTGAGGCTGCTTCCATCTTAGGAACGCTGGTTATGGGAGGACTGGTCGGACGGTTTATTCCCCTGCAGTTTGCTTTGAATTATGATTTGGGAAGTGGCGCAAAGTTCAGCCTGCAAGCGGATTTGCTTGATAAGCTTATGCCTGGTCTTATTCCGCTGGTGTTGACTCTGGTTGTGTTAAAAATGGTTCGGGCCGGCGTATCGCCAATTAAATTGATGGGGATATTGATTGTTTTTGGCGCTGTTACCGGAGCTTTGGGAATATTTTAACCTGCAAATATAAGAAGGGATACCATGATGAATTTGACTTTAGAAAATATCGATAGTTGTTCACTTTCTGATTTACTTGGCAAATCACTGGATTGTCAGTGTGGTAAATCGCATCAGATTAACATGAAAAAAGTGGTTATTGAACAGGGAGCTATCGCCAAAACGGCAGGAGTCTTACAAGAGTTAGGCTATAAAAAGGCACTGTTAATTTCCGATTCCATTACCTGGGACATTGCTGCCTCCAAAGTAGCGGAAGTATTAACGGAAAATAATTTTGACTATAAGCCATACATTATCAAAGGGCGCATCATTCCGGACGAGAGAATTGTCGGTGACCTTGTCATTCATGCGGAGCATGACTTTGATGTTATCCTGACAGTGGGGGCGGGCGTATTAAATGATCTTGGTAAATTCGTCAGCTTTAAGCTGGGGATTGACAATATTGTTGTTGCCACGGCTCCATCGGTCGACGGTTTTGCCTCGCAGCATGCAGCGCTGGTAATCGGTAATTTAAAAATATCCTATGCTACAGCATGCCCTAAGGCGATTATCGGTGATGTGGATGTACTCAAAGAAGCCCCTATGCCGATGATCATGGCCGGCTGGAGTGACCTTATGGGCAAATATTCGGCATTGAGCGATTGGAAAATCAGCCGTATCGTTAATGACGAATACTATTGTGATGTTATTAATAAGATGGTCTATAAGTCAATACAGATATGTAAAGATAATATTGAAAAAATAAAAGAGCGTGAACCTGAGGCTATCCGGCATATTATGGAAGGTCTGGTATTGACCGGCATTGCCATGAGTTTTATTGGTAATTCCCGACCCGCCTCTGGCTCTGAACATCATATATCACACTGCTGGGAAATGGTAGCGCTGGAGGAAGGCAAAAAAATAGCGCCCCATGGTGTTCAGGTCGGTGTTGCCACGACGATGATAACAAAATTATATAAGAAGCTTGCTGCGGCGAAAGTAGATTTTGCTAAAGCGACCGGGCTTGCCCAAAAATTTGATCAGGCCAAATGGGAAAAAGGTATGGAAAATTATTTTCATGGCAATGCCCAGGGGTTAATCGAAGAAATAAAAGCTGACAAGAGGTATTCTGTAGAAAAGCGCTTGACACGGATTCAAAAATTAAAAACAAAATGGCCGGAAATTCAAGCCATTCTGGAAGAAATACCATCTTCAGAGCAAATAAGTGCCCTTTTAGAAAGTGCCGGCGCGGCGGCAAAGCCCCAGGAGATTGCTATACCGGCACAGGAAGCAGCCGATTCAATACGCATGGCCAAAGAAGTACGTCCTAAATATACAATTTTAGGTGTATTGGATGACTTGGGATTACTCGAACAGTTTGCGGAAGAGATGAAGGCCGATTTTAGCTGATAAAAGCAATGTTCTACGAAAAAAACGCCCCGTGTAAACGGGGCGTTTTTTACTTAAATACTTACATCAATACTGTTTCCAAGGGTAGCAGAGGGTGGAACCAGCATTGCTAACATCTCTGCATTATTTGTTTGACTCGTATCCATAATTTTTTTTAATACCTGGATACCTACTTCGGTTTGTGTCTTACTAAGAGAATAATCAATCGAAAGAGCAGCAATATCCATCTAATTTCCCCCTTATAATTATCATTTTATTACTGTCGCTATATTTTGGCAATATATTCTTCTATATTTAAAAATTATCTATTTCGGCATTGTTTCGACAAGCAATCCATGTTCGCTGCACAAGTTTTTATTGTAAATATCTAAAGGAATTTATACAGAAAAATCGAAATAAGTAATATTTGTATGCTGATTTTTCACTAAAGCAGGTGAATTCATGTCCTTTAATCTATATTCCCGGGTAGTGACCAAAGATTTTAAAGATTTCATTCTTAATGAAATGCCGCTGGCAGTAGCAATTGCCAACGAAGATATACGTGTGCAGGCAATTAACCGGGCGGCGAGGGGGTTCTTCTGTACAGCTTCAGACGAGGTACAAATGAGAAAATGCGGAGAACTTTTACGGTGTGTGCATGCATCACGGCCTGGGGGCTGCGGATCAACTCCGGCTTGCGTGGAGTGTGTGTTGAGAAGAAGCATACTATTGGCTTTAGAAGGCCAGACTATATCACGGAATAAAGGTAGTTTTCACGTTTTCAGGGATGATATGATCGTTCAACTTACTCTGTTAATCACGGCATCTTCTATAAACTATGACAACAGTGTTATGGCCATTGTGTTAATTGAAGATGTTTCCCTGATTACCGAGTTAGAAGGGTTATTGCCGCTTTGTTGTTCCTGCCATAAAATACGGGATGAAAATGGTAATTGGATTTCTTTAGAGCGATACATTGCCCAGCACAGTGAAGCAGAGTTTACGCATGATTATTGTCCACAGTGTCTGGAAGAACTTAAGAGAGATTGACAAGCTTAAAGACAGCTAAAAAGAACTGATGGTATGATAATAAAGCAAATTGCACCCGGCCTATTCTTGCCAGGTGCAATTTGCTTTATTGGAGCCCGAACTGCATTAAGTTGGATTTACCCCAATCTCCCTCGATTTTGTTATGTAAAAAGGATGCCGGTTTGCCGTTAATGACTAATGAATTCCCTGTTAACGGGCAAATGGATTTTTCATTGCTGTTCCCCGTCAAAGAAGTTTGATGGATGGCTGTATTTTCTCAGAGGAATTATCTTCCATATGTTTTTGGTACTGTGCGGAAAAATAATCTATTTTATGGCAAACTTTTTCCAAATGTCTATACAACTCCTGAATTTGTTCCTCCACGTGTTTTTTGTGATCAATCAGCATTTCGCAGCGGCATTTCAACGTCTGATTACCTTGTGTGCTTAATTCCACAAATTCCCTGATTTGCTTGATCGACATGCCGGTTTTTTTCAAGCAGCAAATTAAGCCGATCCATTCCAGGTTGTCCTCAGAATAATGGCGGATTCCACTTTTACTCCGCTCAACATTTGGTAGCAAGCCTTCTTTTTCATAATACCGCAAAACGTGTGCGCTTAAATTTGTTTTTTCTGATATCTGCTTAATTGAATATCCCATGCCGAACTCCCAGATTCTTCTAATTAATGCTTGACTTAAAGTTAACATTAAGTCTTATAATCATATCATAGTGGTTTTAAAAACTGATTGTCAAGACTCTTGCGGGAATGAAAAAGGTAAGGGGGAAAAGATTGTGCTGAATTTTGATTTTTATGCACCGGCCCGGATTCTCTTTGGCAGGGATACACAAAAGGAAATTGGTGCCTTGCTGAAGCCTCATGCTAAGAAAGTTTTGTTGCATTACGGGGGCGGCAGTATCAAAAAGAGTGGCCTATACGATACCGTGGTTGATTCTTTAAAGGAAAGCGGTGTGGACTTTGTGGAACTTGGCGGTGTAAAGCCGAACCCCCGTCTTTCTCTTGTTTACGAGGGGATTGCGCTATGCAAAAAGGAAAGCGTCGATCTGGTTCTGGCTGTAGGCGGCGGAAGTGCGATTGATTCCGCCAAGGCTATCGCCATGGGCGTATATTATGACGGCGATGTCTGGGATATTTACGAAGAGAGCAAACCCGTTGACAAGGCACTTCCGGTTGCCACCATCCTGACCATTCCTGCGGCCGGCAGCGAATCAAGCGGCGACACGGTTATCACCAACGAAGAAAAACAGATGAAGTTGGGATATGGCAGCCCGAAACTGCGTCCCCTGCTCAGCGTTATGAATCCGGAGTTATTTTTTACACTGCCGAAGAACCAGATTGCCAACGGTGTGGCCGATATGATGAGTCATGTTTTTGAACGTTATTTCACCAATACTACGCATACTGATTTGACTGACGGCCTTTGTGAGGCAATATTGAAAACTATTATAAAAAATGCCCTTCTTGTGATTAAGAATCCCCAAGATTATGATGCCTGGGCCGAGGTCGGTTTTGCCGGTACAGTTGCCCACAACGGTCTTGTAGGGATGGGACGTGAGCAGGATTGGGCTTGCCATGGCATGGAGCATGAGCTTTCTGCCATTTACGATGTTGCCCACGGCGCGGGACTGGCGGTGCTTACTCCCGGCTGGATGCAGTATGTCTACAAAGACAATATTAGCATGTTCCTGCAATTTGCAGTTAATGTAATGGGTGTAAATGGCAGTTATCGTGATCCCGAGGGAATGATTCTGGAAGGTATAGCCCGTTTACGCGAATTTTTTGCTAAAATGGGGCTTCCTGCTAGTTTAGCGGCGATTGGAATCGGAGAGGATCAGCTGGAACTGATGGCCAAGAAAGCAACCTGGGCTGCGTACGGCAATGAAGAGTATCCCCTCGGTGGATTAAAGAAACTGTACTGGCAGGATGTATTGGAGATTTATAAACTAGTAAAATGAAAGGTAGAAGGTTTTATTGTAAAGAACATCATCCAGGGAGGCAGGTTATGAGAACCATACAACTGGGACAATCAGAATTGCAGGTACCGGCAATCGCTGTCGGCTGCATGCGCATCAACAAGTTGGAAAAACCGGCGGCCGAGCGATTTATTAAAACTGCCATGGAAGAAGGAGCGACTTTCTTTGATCATGCGGATATCTATGGTGATGGGACCTGCGAGGAGATTTTTGCCGAAGCCATTGGTATGAACAGCGGTATTCGTGAAAAAATCTTTTTGCAATCTAAGTGCGGCATTGTTCGTGGAAGGATGTTTGACTTCTCGAAAGATCACATCCTTGAATCGGTGGAGGGCAGCCTGAAGCGTCTCCAGACCGAGTATCTGGATGTACTGCTTCTGCACCGTCCGGATGCATTGGTAGAACCGGAGGAAGTTGCTGAGGCATTCGATACTTTGCAAAGTAGTGGCAAGGTTCGCAATTTTGGTGTTTCCAACCAAAACCCCATGCAGATCAAGTTGCTTCAAAAATATGTAAAACAGCCTATTGTGGCAAATCAGCTCCAGCTTAGCATCGCTCATGCCGGTATGATCAATCAGGGACTGCATGTCAATATGCTGGATGATTCCGCTATCAACCGGGACGGCAGTGTTCTTGATTTTTGCCGCATACATGATATTACGGTACAGCCTTGGTCGCCTTTTCAGCACGGTTTCTTTAAGGGCGTGTTCCTGGATAACACGGAGTTTCCGGAGCTTAATGCCAAGATAAATGAAATAGCCGCTACTTATAAGGTGAGTAATGTCACCATTGCCATGGCCTGGCTGCTGCGTCATCCGGCGCGAATGCAGCCGGTGACCGGCACCATGAACGTTGAACGTCTAAAAGATTGTGTAAAAGCAACAGAAGTCAGCCTTACACGGGAGGAATGGTACGCAATTTATCTTGCGGCCGGCAATACTCTGCCTTAAATAATGAACTGATAGACATCCCCGCACTGGGCCCAGTGCGGGGATGTCCGTTTACCGACAAGCGTTTTACAGCAGCGCGATTACTTCTTTTAAAGTGGCTAACGAGGCGTGGGTAAGAGCTAATATATCCGGATCGGGCTCAACTAAATCTTTAACAAAAATACACCTGATATTAGCGGAGGAGGCAGCCAATATGCCGTTAATCGAGTCCTCCAGTACAACCGCATCGGCAGCCGGAAAGCCGCTGGAAGATAACAGACGCAAAAAAATTTCCGGATCGGGTTTTCCTGAGGTTAATTCGTCACCGCAAATTGAATAATCAAAGTCCTGATAAATTCCGCACTGCTTTAATAGTGCCGTCATTTTTTTGCGCGGACTTGAGGTGGCTACCGCTTTGGCAATACCCTTTTCCGTTAAGGCTGCGAGTAGATCCGTCAAGCCATACTTGAGCGCTACACCGGATTTCTTAAAGATTTGATCACTGAGAATTTGATATTGTTCTACATAGTGATCATAAGGGAAGTCGTCGCCAAATTCAGCCAAGTATTTGCTTTTTAAGGTGTGATCGGGTGAGCCGATTACCGTTTTATAGAAATCAAAATTCAACTGATAACCATCCGCGGTAAGTAATTTATCCCAGGCCTGGTAGTAGATTGTTTCCGTATCTAGCATTAAGCCGTCCATATCAAAGATAAATAATCTGCTATCGGTCAACTTGCACATAATATTTTCCTCCTCCAGGCATTCAGATAGGGTTTTCATCAATAGTTTCTTATATCATGATAAATATGCATTAACCGTTTTATTTAGAGCTCGTTATGCGTAGATTGGCTACTGCTTTTCTTGTAATAACCACACGTTCTTATTCTTACGATTTTGTCTATGGATAAAGTATATGACAAATTCAGTAAAATGTAAAAATGAAATTGCGGGTTTCTCTTTTGGATTAACGCAGTTGATACAGCTTTTTAGTATGATTAGAAAAAATCCCTTTTTTCGCGTTTTACTGATAGTTTTAATCGAATTAGTAGAATGAAGCAGGATTTTACTAATCTTTCGCGAACTTTTAAATTTGTAATAAAGTTTCTATAAGATAAAATATAGTCCGCAAACCTTCTGAAAAGATGGGACGCAAAGCCATTGGGTCTAAGGATGTTAAGTCTATGATTGCCTGGCTGCATTTACAAAATAGCGATAAATGCAGCCAGGTATTTTTTATGAGGTTTTAATACATAATGTCGCAGCAAGATCATCAGGATGGTGAATTTTGAAATGAAAAAAATTCTTATAGTGTTGTTTTTTATGGCAGCAGTTCTGGATGTATCTGGAACTGCTCTGAATAAGAATGCTGTATATGCTTCAGATGCACGGGGAAATGGGAGAGCGAGCAGTCAACAGACTATGCTTGGTAAACAGGAAACATTTAAAGCTGAATTTGCTTATGAGATGGCAAAGCTCACAGCAACCGTTGTATCAGCTCCCAAGGCCGATGCCGAAAACTTCAAAGCAACTGTTGCCTATGCAACGGCAGAGGCAACAGCAAAAGTGTTGCCTCTATTACCTGGTGAGCAGAAAACTGCATTTGCCTATGAAATGGCAAAATTTACAGCCAGGATAATGAATGATCAGAATTTGGATATGGAAAAAGCAAAAGCTGATTTTTCCTATCATATGGCTCAACTAACCACCAGAATGATTACAAATGCCGATTATCCCGCCCAGGGGGCATTGCTTAGAAATAATGCCGATATTGAATTAAAGCCAACGAACAGCGTCAGCGTAAAAGAGAGCGTTGCCATTCAAAATACAAGTCCTGCTCCCAACAGTGTCGATCCGGAAACATACAGCGAATTAATGGAAGAACTGACGCATGTGGGGGATCGCAGCAATCAGCCGTCAAATAAAGTTAACATGGACGGTGAAATCCGGTATCATTATGCATTCAATAGCGGGGCTGGGCGATGGGATGCTAATTCCTCAGGAATTCGTGCCCGTCTTGGTTTTGATACGCAAATTAACGAGCAGTGGCGCGCCAATGCCATGCTGGAAGGGCAGAAAAGCTTGGTGGATTACAATAATAAAGCCGAGCTTTCCCGTTTTAATGTAACCGGTAAACTTGGTTCGTCAACGTTACAGGCCGGTTCTTTCGGTTATCTAATGGCAGAAGGAAATATTTATGATAGCGGTTTTAAAGGGGTAAGGGCGGTTTTTGAAGGGCCGGTAAAGTATACGGTCAGTTATGGAAAAAACGACGATACCAAAGATACAGCAATTGCAACGGCGAGGTACGATGACTTTGATTATAATCTGGAGGCCGGCATCTATCACTATCGTATGGATAACGGCAGCTTGGATGAAAACACAATCTGGACTTTGGGAGGGAACTACAATTTTAGTAATTTCAGTATAGGAGCCATGGTTTTGGGTTCCAGTTTAAAAGACGGCGGCGGGCATAACACAGGATATGTAATGGGGCTGCACTATGGGGATTTAAAAACCTGGAGACCGGGGACTTATGATCTATTTACCAAATATTACAATCAGCCGCAGGGGACTTATATCGCTCATGGTATGAACGGTGCAGGAACTCAAATGCAGGGGTTTAAAGGATATGGGCTGGGAATGCATTACACGCTGGCAGAAAACTTTGTGGGCGGTCTGGAATATTACAATCTGACAGATAAAATGCTGGGGCGACAGGGTGATACCTGGTGGAGTCAAGTGTCCTACTATTTTTAAGTTTAGAAGGTGAAACGAAATGCAGCTGGAAATATTTGAAAGGATAAGGAGAAAAAAAGACTTTTTAGCAGTTGTTGGTCTGGGTTACGTTGGTCTGCCGGTTGCAGTTGCTTTTTCCGAACAGGTTAAAACCTTGGGGTTTGATATTAACCGAGAGAAAATCAATATTTACCGGCAAGGGATTGATCCTACCCGTGAAATTGGAAATACCAAAATGCAAGGTTCGACCTTGGAGTTTACTACCGATCCAGGGAGGCTAAAAGAAGCAAAATTTATCATTGTTACTGTTCCGACTCCGGTTAATGGCGATAAAACACCGGATTTGACACCGGTTATTAACGCCAGCAGAATGATTGGACAAAATATGTCGGCCGGTACAATTGTTGTTTTTGAATCTACCGTATATCCGGGAGTTACGGAAGATGTCTGTGTGCCTATTTTAGAACGTGAATCAAAGCTGACCTGCGGGGAAGACTTCAAAGTCGGATATTCGCCGGAGCGGATTAATCCCGGAGATAAAGTACATACATTAGAAACTATTCAAAAGATTGTTTCCGGTATGGATCGCGATGCACTGGAGAACATAGCCGCCGTCTATGGGCTGATTATTCGCGCCGGTATTTATAAAGCCCCCAGCATTAAAGTGGCGGAAGCTGCGAAGCTGGTTGAAAATGCACAAAGAGATATTAATATTGCTTTTATGAATGAACTGGCCATGGTATTTGACCGGATGGGCATTCGTACTCAGGATGTGATTGCTGCCATGAATACGAAATGGAATGCTCTGGGCTTTTATCCGGGACTGGTAGGTGGACACTGCATCGGGGTCGATCCGTATTATTTTATTTATCAGGCGGAGTTGTTGGGATATCATTCGCAGATTATTGCCGCCGGCAGAAAAATCAATGACAATATGGCGATTTTTGTTGCAAATGCCGTAATAAAAAAGATGATTCAGGCAGATAAGCATGTAAAAAAATCCAGCATCTATATTATGGGAATCACTTTCAAAGAAAACTGTCCGGATATTCGCAACTCAAAAGCCTTGGATGTCTGTAAACACCTGGCTGAGTATGGGATCAAGGTGAAAGTGGTGGATCCGGTTGTTGATAAAGCAGAGTTCCAGCGGGAGTGTAATGAGGAATTAGTGGATATCGGCGATGTTCACGATGCGGATTGCCTGGTATTTTTGGTAGCACATCGTCAATTTAAAGAGTTGGAACTAACCGAGCTTGCAGGGATGTTTAAGCAGCAAAATCAGCCGGAAACCAATGTTGTTGTTGATATAAAAAATATATTTGCATATAGTTCCATAATAGAAATGGGTTACTGCTACTGGAGTCTATAAGGGGTGATTAGGTGGACAATAAGAAAACGGTCTTATTCCTGCTGGTGGCTGCCGGTGTCTGCCTGGCAGGCGTGTTTTTCCTGAAGGCTTTCTTTACTCCGCAGACAACTGGTGACTATCGCAATATGACCGATATGGAGAGCGTTTATCATGCTGAGACGGAAATCGCACAGGCACTGGAAAGGCTGAAGAACAGCCGGGAAAAAGCCGGTGTTATAACGCATAGTAGCAGCGGCAGGCGTCAAATAGCCCTGACTTTTGATGGATTAACCGATCACGCTACCATTCAGCAAATTTTAAATTTATTACATACATATAATGCTCAGGCGACTTTTTTTGTTGACGGAGTGCAAACCGCTGAAGAGCCGCAAAGCGTGGCCGACATTAAACAACAGGGACACAAGGTAGAAAATTACACACTTTCCGGTCTGCCTAAGATGGAAGCCTTGCCTGTGGAACGGCTAGTCGCAGATTTTTCCCGGGCACAAAAAATCATTAAAGTAACTACTGATCAAGAACCGAATCTCTTAAAATGCAATGATACAAAATATACCGATTCATTGCTGCGGGCGGCGAGAGCTTGTGGGTTTAACAGTCTCGTAAAAAGCGATGTTTTTCTGAACGTCCAGCAAATAAATTCACTTGCCAATGCCGATGATTTTGTGAGCCAGCTAAAGCCCGGGAATATTGTTTCGGTTAAACTGAAAACCAATGTTGAGCCACCTGTAAATGAAGCGGGAAGAACGGATTTAAAACCGGCAGTAGACAAACAGCCGGGACTGAAAGAATTGCAGCAAAAGCCTATGACAGAAAAAAAAGATATTGTCGGCGCGGTAGAAAAGCTTTTGGCTGCACTGCAAAAGGCAAATTATACTACAACTTTTGTAGAGAATTTCTCAAAACATAATCTGGTTCCCAAACCTGGACAAACCACTTTTCGGCAAAATGGCCTGCCGGGAGTAATAAAACGTGACAGTGCATTTGTCTGGGTAAACATAGCATCCGCCCTTCAAAAACAGATTACGGATTTTTTTAGCTGCCGGACTGCTTATGCGGCAGAGCGGGAGCTGGACAAAGCCGAAGAAATTAAAATGGTTTTCACCACGGAACCGGCGATCGCCTTTACCTTTGGCGGATTGTCTAACCGTACGGCAGTTGACGACGTACTGAATAGATTGCAGGCTTTGGGGATCAAGGCGACCTTCTTTGTAATGGAAATCGAAATGCAGCGATATCCGGAAACCGTACGGAAAATTATTGCCAATGGGCATGAAATCGGGATAGCGATCAGACCGAAAGAAGGAGAAAATTTCGACGAAATCCGTCAGCGCATTGTACGCAGCCGCAATTTGCTGCGGGAACAGTTTGGGGTAACTACCAATTTGGTTAAGCAGCCATGGGGAGTTATAACGGATATAACCAAAGAAGCCATTCAAGCTTCAGGCTGTCAGATGATAGGGCAGTCCGTCAATGTAGTACAAAGTAAACATAAAGATTACAGCTCTGCAGATCAGGTTATGGCCGAAATTTTTGGTAAAGCTACATTTTCTTTGGCCCGCGGTCAGATTGTTCATTTTAGAATGGACTATTATGCCAATGACCGGCTGGCAGGCGACCTGATTGAAGCGATTAAACAGCGTAAAGTGGATAATATCGCTTATGCAACTTTTTATGACAATCCCGCAAGCAATCCTGCCAATGATTCGCAATATGTAATAAAACCGGTAGGTGCTATTCTGCATAATTCTAAATTTATTTATCAATATCCGGTGGACCCGGCGCGTATTCCAGAACGGCTAAGATCCGGCGGGGCTAGGAAAAACAATTATCAACATAATTTTTTATCCGAAGTTTCTAAGCGCTATATCGGGAACGATGAAGTCGTTTACGAGGACCGCATGCTCGGCTTTTCTAAAATGGATACCCGCCGTCTTGATAAAAGCGGGCTCATACACACCAAAGACAATGTTATTTTTCTTACCTTTGATGACTGGGGAACGGATGCGTCTATTAATAAAATACTGTATGTCCTGCGCAAGCATCATGTAGCGGCATCCTTCTTTGTGATTACCAATAATGTATTGAATAACCCCAACTTGCTTCGGTCCATTGCCATGCAGGGGAATGACATTGGCAGTCATTCCGAAAAACATAAACCGATGGCCATCCGTGACTTGAAAACGGGGAAGCAGGTAGCGACCCAAAATAAAGAAGAGTACACCGAAGACCTGGCTACATCATATAAAAAACTGAGTGATGTTACAGGCGACGTTGTTGTTAATGGGAAGCCGTCCTTAACCCGGTTTTTCCGTCCGCCAACTTTAGCTATCAGTAAAATGGGCTTGGCAACGCTGCTGGAAACCGGTTACGAATATATCATTTCAGGCTCTACCAGCACATATGACTATAAGGCCGAGAGTGTCTCTGAACTGATAGAAACAATAAAAAAGGGAATCTACACTCAAAACGGAGAGTTAAAAAAAGGAGCTATTCTGGTTATGCATATGACGGACAGTTCCCGGTATACGGCAGTGGCTTTAGATATCCTGCTGACTGCCAATGAGGCCAAAGATGACTCTGATCCTTCGAAATTTAAGGTTGGCAGGTTGTCGGATTATCTTACAGACGGTTATTCTCAAATTAAGCGGTATTGAATTAGAAAAAAGATACAGCCATGATAAGGTCCGGCAGCAACAGAGTGAAGCAGTATGATGTTGGTAAGAGCGGGTTTATAATATGCTGTGTTATTGAAAGCGGCGCAGAAATGGCAGGGAGTGGGCGTGAAAATATTTCATGATGAGGTAAAAAAAACCGAGGATGTTTTACTGGTTTCCAAGCCTGACCGCAGGCTGTTGCCCAAAGTTCCTGATAAAGAAGGGCTGCGAAGCAACATCGACAGACGCCGGGTTCAGGGTGGAAATCAATCGGATAATATCTCAAATCTTATTGCAAACGATAATATGGGCAGGCGTTATTTAGTTGATTATGAGGTAGCTATTGAGTATGTTCTGCCCGATAAAAAAGTGAAGTGTATCGGAAGAGGCGTGGATATATCCACGACCGGCATGTTATTGGAAATTTCGCCGGAAGTGGCGCAGGATTTGGCCCAAGCGGCGAAATTTAACCTGCGGTTCACCATAACGCCCGGTACTATGCCGGAAGGTTATGAAATGAAAGTCAACATAGCTGCAAAATATGTTCGTTTGGGTCAGAATCCTGACGGCAAAACTCTATGTGGCGTAGAATTTATAGAGTCATTGGCACAGTATGCGACGAAAAAGAAAAACTGGTATATGCTTTCCGTAGCTGCGTTTTTTCTGTTTTTTATTTCAGCCTGCATTCTGTTGATGAGAGCGGAAAGCGTACTGTATTTTAAATTTAATAAAATATTATACATGTACAGTATTATTGCGGCGACCTTTTTGCTTACCAGATATCTTTTTGCTTCTTTTTACCGGCCGGTTCCCATCGATAAGAATTATACACCGGGGGTTACGATTGTTATTCCCTGCTTTAATGAGGAGCAGTGGATACAAAGAACGATTCTAGGTTGCGTAAATCAGGATTATCCCCTTGATAAACTGGAAGTGATTGTTGTCGACGATTGCTCTAACGACCAATCATTTGAAAAGATTAGAGAAGTTGTGGAAGAACTGAAGAGTAAAGAAGAACGCTATGATATAAGCAACAGGCTGCATTATATTCGTCAGGAGAAAAATGCCGGTAAGAGGGAAGCTCTCGCTAAGGGGGCGTTAATGGCACGCCATGAACTGGTTGTGTTTGTCGATTCGGACAGTTTCCTGGAACCGTTTGCTATTCGTAATATTGTGCAGCCGTTTAAGGATGCAAAGATGGGCGGTGTTTCCGGCAGGACTGATGTTGCCAATACGTATACGAATGCCCTGACGAAAATGCAGGCGGTACGGTATTATATCGCTTTTCGCATTATGAAGGCGGCCGAAAGTTATTTTGACGCGGTTACCTGTCTTTCCGGTCCGCTTTCTTGTTACCGGAAAGATTTGATTATTAATTATATGGATGCATGGTTAAATCAAAAGTTTTTAGGACAAAAAGCTACCTTTGGCGACGACCGTAGCATGACAAATTTTATACTGCGGCAAAACCGGACATGTTATCAGGATACGGCAGTATGTAATACCATTGTGCCGAACGGCTACTCTGTCTTTTTAAAACAGCAGATGCGCTGGAAACGTTCTTGGCTGAGAGAATCACTGGTTGCATCCCGGTTTATGTGGAGAAAGGAGCCTTTTATGGCCTTATCTTTTTATATGGGAGTGCTCGTACCGGTTCTGGCACCGCTTATTGTCCTGTATAACCTGGTTTACATTCCGCTTGTGCACAGAGTATTTCCGGTTACTTTCATCATCGGGCTATGTTTGATGGCTTTACTCATGAGCATGGCACAGTTATTTCTAAGAAAAAGTTCGACGTGGATTTTTGGGCTATGGTTTTGCGTATATTATGAAGCCGTATTATTATGGCAAATGCCGGTTGCCTGGCTCACTTTCTGGAAAACTACCTGGGGAACCCGCATGACACCGGCAGATCTTGCAGAAATGCTGAAAAAGAATCGCGGAAAGCAAGAGAGGGCGTGAGAAATGATAGCAAATGAGGAATATACTGCCCGGAAAGACCGGAAAAAAGTAATTCGCGTAATCCTGCAAATTGTTATTCTTCTTGCTGTGGCCGGTATCTGCCTTGCCGCGTTATTCACCCTGAAGCAATATAGTCCGTATACCGTACAGAATACAAGGTTTTCCGGTGATAAAGGGTTTATTGCCCTTGCTTATTTTGGGGTAGCAAGGAACGGGGATCAAAATTTAATCGGCGTGGAACGTTTGCGCGAACATTTGCAAGCGTTGAAAGATCTAGGCTATGTAACCATCACGCAACAGGATATTTTGGATTATTATCAGTCCGGTAAAGAACTGCCTGAAAAATCCTTATTCTTAATGTTTGAAGACGGCAGGAGGGATACCGCCATTTTTTCGCAGAAGATTTTGGAAGAGCTGAATTACAAGGCAACCATGCTGACATATCCGGAAAAATTTGCGAAAAAAGATACTAAATTTTTGATGCCACCGGAATTGAAGGACCTCGAGAAAAGCACGTTTTGGGAAATGGGGACAAACGGATACCGTCTGGAATTTATTAATGTATTTGACCGTTATGGCAATTATCTGGGAAAATTGGATCCCTTAGAGCATGCGGGTATTGCTCCTTATTTAGGGCGTAAATATAATCACTATTTGATGGATTATATCCGTGATGAATATGGGGTCCCCAAAGAGAGCTACGGCAAAATGAAGGAAAGAATTTCATATGATTATGAAAGACTAAGGGATATATATACCCAGTCTATTGGCTATGTGCCAGGCCTGCATGTCTTAATGCACTCCAATACGGGAAGTTTTGGCAATAATGATAGGGTAAGTGCCATAAATGAATACTGGATAAAAAAATTATTTGCCGTGAATGTTAACCGGGAAGGTTTTTCTTTCAATAAGAGAAACAGCAGTGTCTATGATTTAACCCGAATGCAGCCGCAGGCGTATTGGTACACCAACCATTTACTAATGAGGATTAAATGTGATATTGATCAGGAAGTGGCGTTTACTGCGGGAGATGTGAGCAGGCAAAAAGCATGGGAAACGTTGAAAGGGGCTTTGGAAATTCAAGAAGACCGGATAATTTTGACTTCGCTTCCCCAGGATAAAGGACTGGTACGCTTAAAAAACAGTAATGATTTCGGGGATGTCAAACTTTCTGTCAGATTGAAAGGGAATAAGCTGGGTTTGCAGAAAATATATCTTCGGGCGGATGAGTCTTTTAACCGGTTTGTATCCGTATACCTTCTCAATAATGTTCTATATATAACGGAAAAAAACGGTGGTACCGAACGGGAATTGTTTACGTTAAACCTAGACAAGCATGACGGTAAAGAACGGCTATCCGTTCCCCAGGATAAAAAAGCGGCGGAAATACGGGAATTGGAAACCTTTATTCAATATGCTGATTCTGTTGAAAAGGCTAAAGTGTATGCTGAACGGTTGAAGCATAAGAGATTGGAACCTGTGTCCGGCCTGGCAGACGGAGCAGAGGAATATGTACCTGCTCTCAGTATTCATGCGCAAGGAGACCGGTTGTTGGTCCTTTCACTCAGGGGGAATAAACTTAACGTAGCGATTGATGGCAAAGACGCTGTAACCGATTTGCCGGTGTCGGATACCCAAGCGGGAACTGTTTACCTGGAAACGGCCTGGGGAGGTTCTGGCTGGAGCCAGAGGAATCTGGCAGACGATGTATACGATGGCGTATTTGAAAAATTAATCATTACCGAAAATGCAGGAACCGAAAAGGAAAAAGTTTTATTTGACGGCAGGGTGCAAGGCTGGGAAGCGGTCAAGTTAAAGGTGGAACGGTCCTGGGAAGCGCTTATAAACTGGTTTATTGTAACCTTGTAAGCAGAAAAAGGGGGTGGACAGGCTGTTTGATAAAATCGGTAAAGCAGCCCTACTGGTATCGGTTTTTGTGATCCTGGCCGGCTGTAATTACGGAAGTCAATCTATTTTTACGGCAGCCGCCAAGGAACCGGCCCAAAGAGCGGCATGGATAGCTTACTGGGATTTGGACGCAGGGAAAAGGGATTTAAGCCGGCTGGGGCATAAGGTAGATAAAGTTTCCTATTTTGGTGCTTATTTTGATAAAGAGGATCGCTTGTTTATTCCAGCAGAACTTGGCGATAAAAAGATTCAGGACAGGAAGCAAGAAGGACAGGAAATATATCTTACTTTAGTGAATGACAAACAAAATGCTGACGGTTCGGTTATTCTAAAGGATATGGAAATCCTTCACAGGTTGTTTTCTAATGATAAGACTATGGAAAGGCATATTGCCGAAATCATTGCCCTGACTTTGCAGGGCGGATATGATGGCCTGGAAATTGATTATGAAAGGGTATGGAAGGATGGGGAAACTGGGCGGTCCTTCTCCAGATTTGTTGATAAGCTATATGCTGAAGCTTTGAAAAATAATTTAAAAGTAAGGATTGTACTCGAACCCAGTGTGCCCTTTGCTGTGGCAAGTCTTCCCCAGGGGCCTGAGTATGTCGTAATGGTTTATAACCTGTATGGGCTGCATAGCGGGCCCGGACCAAAAGCCGACAGAGAGTTTATTCAAAAGACGTTAACACGCATGAAGGCCCTGCCGGGTGAAAAATCGGTGGCATTATCAACCGGCGGTTGTCTATGGGGAGACAATGGTAAAAAAAATTTTTTGACCGAGGCCGAAGCCAGGTCGCTTGCCCTTTCGCATGCTGTTAAGCCCAAAAGAGACGAAGCCAGTCAATGTCTGGTATTTTCTTATCAGGATGGGGGCATTTCCTATGAAGTATGGTATGCGGATGTGGAAACGTTAAATTACTGGATAGATATTGTCAAGGAACATGGAATTAATAATATCAGCCTGTGGCGTTTGGGCGGCAATATGGACATCAACAGAATAAAAGCAATCTAATGATAAAAAAATAAGGCTAACAGTGGAAAAGCCGTTAGCCTTTCTCCACAATATTGTGTGGAGGGATTGCAGCAATACCATTATACCAATTCATCAGGAAAAATGTAAAAAAATTATCACTATTTGAGACTGTATAAATTATATTCATGTTATGATAGAAGACGTGGAGAAGGGGGTATATGGTGAGTAAACTAAAAGATGTATGGGAAGTTATCCAATTTATCTTTTTGCTTATTGCGCTGTTGATTTTCCTTACTGTGGCCAGAGTGGGCATGTACGATAGTTTTATCCAAAACGGTTTTCAGAATACGGAGTTCTATAAAAGCTTGACTGACAGTATTCGAAAATAGATAATGGATCCCTGCCCTATGCGGGGATTTTGTATTTAACGGTATTTTGGCGTGAAGCTGAGCGAAAAATGCCGGTATATAATGATAAATGCTGAAAAACGGCTAATTATCTGGAAATTCATTATAAATAAGACTTGAGTCTTAAATTTAGCAGTATAAAGAATCTGGGACTTTTGCACTGTGCTTGGGACTGTGGTACTATAAGGTAAAAAGCGGAAAGAGGGTGCGAAGGTTTGGGGAAAGGGGAATGTCGTTGCGGTGGTAAGATTTTTGAAACGGTTGATATAACTCCGTCAGGTATACGAGAGAAACGATATTTTACCCGTTGTGCAAAGTGTGGTTTGGTGGTGGCGGCACCCCCTTTGGATAGGCAAAAGACTGATTCGCCGAAATCCATCCGGCATTTTTTTCGAACCCTTGGAGCAACCCGGTAGTTATTGTATGGAGCCGTCAGGCTCCTTTTTTATAGGTTTTTTAATGGCAGGTTTCTGGTTACTGAAGCTTGTCGTACGCAGAGTCATTCAAAGCATCTTACATTTCTAAAACAGTGCGTCCTTTAAGCAGCTTTTAGGCGTGGCAACGGGACAGTACTTGATAATCTGAGGGCACCGGCGGGTTTTTGACAAAAGAGAAAAAGGGCAGTACAATAAGTAAAGGTATTTTTGGGCATGCGCGCGCGTGCTTTTTTTGTGGTTGTTTACCAACCCCGGACAGGCGTGTGAGGCAGGCCAGAGTTCATTGCTAGAAGAAGGTGAAAATATGGTGAGCGTTCGGGAAAAAGTGCGTTTTGTAGAAACAGACATGATGGGAGTTGTACATCATTCTAATTATTTCCGCTGGTTTGAAATGGGGCGGGTGGAATACCTGAGGCAGTCGGGAATTTTGTTATTGGATTTGATGGCTGAGGGTATCGTGTTCCCCATTACCCAGGTACGTTGTAATTACCGGGCTTCAGCTAAGTTCGACGATTATCTTTTGATTGAGACAATTTTGCACGAAGCCTCCAGAGCCAAGATGGAATTTACTTACCGGGTGCTAAGGGAAGAAGACGGCTTGTTGCTGGCAGAAGGGTGGACGCAAAATGTATTTACTGATGGCAGCGGAAAAATTGTCCGTCTGCCGGAAAAGTACGCGAAGCGTTTACTAAGAGCCGGCCAGGGACAAGAGGTATAGAATTCCCGACGGTACAGAAAATAGGGTGAGGAGGTTCCGGGATGAGCAATGCGCCAATAGGGGTATTTGATTCGGGAATTGGTGGACTGACGGTGGTAAAGGAACTAATCCGCGTTATGCCCAACGAGGACCTGTTATATTTCGGGGACACCGCCCGTGCACCCTATGGATCGAGAACGCCGTCGGAGATTATGGCGTTCATGCAGCAAATTCTTTCTTTTATGGCAGATCAAAAGGTAAAAATGGTCGTAGTGGCATGTAATACGATGACAGCATTGGGACTTCCCGCCGTGCGGGGCAGCTATGCTTACAGCATGGTTGGTGTAAATAGTGGTGTACAGGCGGCCTTAGCCCTTAGCGCATCTAAGCGTATCGGGGTTTTGGCCACAGAGGCAACCATTGCCAGTGGAAAGCATGCCAGCGACGCGAGAAGTATGGATGCGGACGTCCGTTTTTTCCCTCAGGCTTGTCCGAAATTCGTTCCGTTAATTGAGCGGGAAGAATTGGAAGGAGAGGTGATTGAAGCAGTAGCTCATGAGTATATTGATTCGATGAAGCAAGCCGAAGTCGATACGGTTATTCTGGGATGCACACATTATCCGTTTGTCAGTTCAGTCATTGGCCGTATCCTGGGACCGGGCGTAACTTTAATTGATCCGGCAAAACAAACTGCCGAAGATGCCCGGAGGATGCTAGCCGAAGAACAAAAATTTTCCGGACAACGAAAAACAGGACGGGTAAAACTGTATTTTTCCGCTGATCTTGAACGGGTAAAGCGGTTTGCCAACGTGATTCTTCCGGAGACGAATACAGAATTTGCACTAGTAAATTTGCAGGATTTTCCCTAAACACATAGAAGAGTTTGTTAAAAAAGAGTATTCTGGGGATAAAATAGCAATAGCGGATTTACTATGATCTGAAGCTGATGTTGTTATGGCTAAAATGGAAAAAATGGGGGCAGGGTTGTGGATTTTTTAACCTTTATTATTGTATTGGCAGTACTGCTGATTTTGGCAGTATGGTTGTATATTGCCCGGCAGGGAGATGCTGAGTTCCGCTTTTTGACAGAGCAGCGGACAGAATTTGTTTTGGTGGGAGCAGACCGGGAAAAAGCAGTTTTTGCCTGTACCATTCCTTTTATTAACAAGGGATCGCAGGATGGTACTATCATGGATGCTTATACAAGACATTTCTTACCTCATGAACAATATGACGGTGTGGAGGTCGTTTCGCGGCTGTCGCTGGAGAGTGATCCGCGTACGGACGCTTACTGGGAAGCGCTTATTGTTCCGAAAGGAACGGGACAGGCTGTCACTGTTACGCTGATTTTGAAGGCTAAAAACGGGGATATTGACCAGACCTTACCGGAAATGGTCGATATGTCTCTGGATATTGTATATCAGGTTGTTGCCCGCAGCGAATGGTATATCACCAAGGGGCCGCGCCTTGGTGTGGACGCGGCGGATTTATTGAAGGCATATTGTGCCGGTGCTGCGGCGCAGGCGGAAAAATAGGGGGAAAAACGCATGGCTGATATTGAATTATTGCCGGTACGCACCCGGCTGTTGACACATAAAGACAATATTGTGGATGCCATTGAAGAATATGCCGGAAAGGACATCGGACCGAACGATGTGGTATCTGTAGCGGAAAGTGTGGTGGCTATTACACAGGGACGTTTAATCCGTCCGGAAGAAATGCAAGTATGTTTTCTGGCCAGGATATTAAACCGTTTTGTACCACAAAAGGGCAGTCTTTCCAGCATCTATGGCATGCAGGCCGCGATGGATGCGGAGGGAAAATGGCGGGTGCTTTTTGCCATGATTGTTGGGATGTTTGCCAAACTGGTGGGGAAAAACGGTGTTTTTTATCAATTGGCAGGAGAACAGGCGGCTCTTATTGACGATGTGACCGGAACTATGCCGCCATATGACAAACATCTGGTATATGGGCCGCAGAATCCCGGGGACGTCGCTGAAGAGATTAAAAAACGTCTGGGATGCTATGGTGCGGCGGTAGCTGATGTCAACGATTTAAAAAGGGCAGCCGTTTTAGGGGTTACTGATGGTATAGATCCAAGGCAATTAGCAAAAGTATTGATAGATAATCCCTTCGGTAACGCATCACAACGTACCCCGATTGTGGTCATAAAAAATTATGGTTTATTGCAGGCTGGGGCAAACGAGAATAGCAGAACTTAACAGGGGATATGCAGGGATAAACTATTCTTTTTTATCTGTAGACCTGCAATTGGAATTGCTTAAGACGGGCAGGTTGCATAATCAAAAGGATTGTTAAGAAAAGAGACGATAGTATGCTGGTAGGCATTGATGTAGGCGGTACTTTTACCGATGCTGTAGTCGTACAGAATAACCGGGTTGTGGCGCAGAGTAAAGTGCCGACAACTCACAACCGGCTGCTGGACGGTATTCTGGCGGTTATGGATCAGGTCATGGCAGCTCTGGAAATACATGTGGTTGAACGGATTACCTTATCAACAACTATTGTGACCAACACATTGATCGAGGGTCGGACGGACCCGGTTGGTTTGTGTATTATCCCTGGACCGGGGCTGGATATTTCACCGTTCGTTCCGGGTAAGGCAGTTGTTTTATCCGGATATACCGATCATCGGGGACGTGAACGGGCTGTAATCAGGCAGGAAGAAATTTTGGCTGCGTGCCGGCAGGTGCATGATTGTGAGGTTCTGGCTGTATCCGGAAAATTTGCTGTGCGCAATCCGAAACAAGAAATGAGTGTGGCGCAGGAACTGACAGAGCGAAAACGGCCCAGGCATATTAGCTTGGGAACCAGCTTATCAGGATCGCTCAATTTTTTACGCCGGACAAATTCGGCTTACTATAACGCAGCTGTTTGGCGTGTTTTTCAGGATTTTGCGGGTGCGGTGGAAACTGCAGTTCGACAGCGGGGGATGCATGCACCGGTATATATATTGAAGGCCGATGGCGGAACCTTGCCTTTGGCCGTGGCCAGGGATTTGCCGGTTGAGTCGATTTTTACCGGACCGGCAGCAAGCGTTCTTGGAATTATTGCTCTTAATCAGCCGCAGATACCGGCCGTTTCTTTAGATATCGGCGGGACAACGACCGATATTGCTTTATGGGAAGGCGGCATTCCTTTATTTGCCGCCCGCGGAGCGTATATTGGCAGTTATCCTACTGCCGTCAGGTCTTTCCGCCTCAAATCGGTGGGAGTCGGTGGTGATAGTTTTGTCCGTCGTCAAGACAGGAAACTTTGTGTCGGACCGCAGCGCCGGGGGGCTCCGATGGCAATGGGCGGACCGGTACCGACCGTTACGGATGCGTTGATTGTGGCTGGCAAGATGGCTTTAGGTGATTGCCGGCTGGCACAGGCCGCTATGCATCAGGTGGCTTTAGCCGGACAATCGGCAAAAGCAGCGGCAGCAGAAGTTCTGGCGGCGGCCGCCGCTGTGATTGGACAGGCTCTAAGCAACATGATTGAAGAACAGGCTGCGGAACCGGTATACCGTGTGGAAGATATTATTACGGGCAAACCGTTTGTACCGGAGTTGCTGATAGGAGTAGGCGGAGCGGCCGCCGGATTAACCCCTGTTGTGGCAGAGCATCTGCAAATGGCTTATCTGGTTCCTCCGGGAGCGGAGGTGGCCAATGCAGTTGGTGCCGCCGTGTCCCGTCCTACCTTAGAAGTAACCTTTCGGGCTGATACAGAGCAGGGATATTATACCGTGACGGAAATGGGACTGCGTGAACCCTTGCCGTCAGGCAAAACCGGCAGGAATGCGCTTAGAAGTCTGGCACAACAGCATTTAATAGAACGGGCGCGGCAGGCCGGAATTGATGCTGGACAGATTGAACAGGTATATGAGGAAAATTTTAATGTAGTCAAGGGTTTTCGGACGGTGGGGGAAATAATGACCTCCCGTTTGCAAATTATGCCGGGAGTATTGGGTAAAATTGATAGTTTCTGTTAACGGGAGGCAAAACCATGGACAGTAGACAACTTGGCTTGGTTTTTTTTCCGGCTTTTGATTGGGCAATCAGTCCGACGCATCCCGAACGGGAAGAACGTTTGCTGTATACGCGGGATCAAATTATAGAAGAGGGGCTCCTTGATTTGCCGGAAATTGTGGAGTATAAGCCGAGGTTAGCCAGTCTCGCGGATATAGAAGCCGTACATATCGGCGTCCCCGACATCAAATCTCTGATTACCGATGCTCATTTGGTGTCAGCCGGCGGTGCTATGACAGCTGCTGATATTGTTAAACGTCAGGAAGTTAAACGTGCCTTTGCCCTCGTCCGTCCGCCGGGGCATCATGCTATGCGGGTGGTACACGGTATCCGCGGTTTTTGCACGATTAATATAGAAGCGATTATGGTGGAATATTTGCGGCGCGCCTACCAGGTACGGAAGATAGCCATTGTCGATACCGACGTACACCATGGCGACGGTACGCAGGATATTTTTTATCATGATCCGGATACTCTTTTTATATCATTTCATCAGGACGGACGTACCTTGTATCCAGGTACCGGCTTTGTTGATGAAGCCGGCAGTCCGGGGGCTTTCGGCACCACGATTAATCTGCCGTTGCCGCCCGGTACCTCGGATGAGGGGCTGCATTATGTTCTGGATGAGTTGGTGCTGCCGATATTGGCAGATTTTAGACCTGACATGATTATCAATTCTGCCGGGCAGGATAATCATTATAGTGATCCGCTGGCCAGTATGGCAATTTCGGCGCAGGGGTATGCCCGGTTGGCCGATAAACTCAAAGCCGATATTGCTGTTTTAGAGGGTGGGTATTCTATTGAAGATGCGTTGCCTTATGTTAATGTCGGGATTATTTTGGCAATGGCCGGAATCGATTACGGCAAGGTTGTGGAACCGGACAGCAGGGAAAATAAGCGGTTAAGAGCCGAACAGAATAGGGGCTACCTTACGAAACTGATTTCTTATTGGCGGGAGGTATGGGCCCAAAAAGAAAGTCTTGGAAGGGAACTACGGTTAAAATCAGGAGAGTTCTGGCGGCGCCAGCGGAACATTTATTATGACGAAAGCGGTATCAGTGAGAAGCAGGTGGAAGCTGTTCGCTTATGTCCGCAGTGTACGGGATATTTTACGATTGATACCTCGGCTGAGGATTACAGGCATCAATCGGCATTTGCCGCAGTCATTACCCGCGAAGCCTGCCCTGTTTGCCGCCGAGAGGCCTACGATGCTGTTTTAGCCGTCAAAAAACGCGGTGGATTCGGTAACTATTTTGTCCAGGACATGCAGCAAAACAACTTGGAAAAATTGTAATGGCGGTGATGTTTTTGAAACGTGTTGATGGTCGGAATGTGGATGAAATGCGAGCGGTGAAAATTACCCGCGGCTATTTAAAATATGCAGAGGGATCGGTATTAATCGAAATAGGGAATACCAAAGTTCTTTGTGCGGCAACGATAGAGGAGAAGGTTCCCCCGTTTCTGAAAGGAAGTGGAGAAGGCTGGATTACGGCAGAGTATTCTTTGCTTCCGCGGTCGACACAAACACGCAATATCCGTGAGGCGGCCAAGGGGAAACTGACAGGCCGCACGCAGGAGATTCAGCGCCTGATTGGCCGGGCTATTCGCAGTGTGGTGGATTTGAAAGCGCTGGGTGAGCGTACCGTTTGGCTGGATTGCGATGTAATCCAAGCCGATGGCGGCACAAGAACCGCGGCCATCACCGGAGCGTTTGTTGCCATGGTGGATGCGGTCAACAGCATCTATAAACAGGATAAAATTTTCCCTGTAAAAGACTTTCTGGCAGCTACCAGCGTGGGAGTTGTAGGTGAAAAACCGGTTTTGGATTTGTGTTATGAAGAAGATTCCCAGGCCGCGGTGGACATGAATTTGGTTATGACTGGAAGCGGAAACTTTGTTGAAGTGCAGGGGACCGGAGAAAAAAGTGATTTCAGTAAGGAACAGCTGAACGAAATGCTGGAGCTTGGCGAAAAAGGAATTAATGAATTGATTGATTATCAAAAGGATATTTTAGGGGCTTTGGCTTGGAAAGTAGGGCGCGAACCATGAAAGAGGTCGTTATAGCCAGTTATAATAAAGGCAAGGTAGCCGAATTTAAGTCGGCGTTGGAAGCGTTGCCGGTAAAGGTACTTTCACTTGAAGATTTTGTAAATATCCCGGAGGCAGAGGAGACTGGCTGCACATTTGCCGAAAATGCCATTGCCAAAGCACGGCATTATGTCAAGTATACGCAAAGGGCCTGCCTGGCCGACGATTCCGGACTGGAAGTTGCGGCACTGCAGGGAGCACCCGGGGTGTATTCGGCCCGTTATGCCGGACGAGGGGCTACCGATGAGAAAAATAACGAAAAATTGCTCTTGGACATGCAGGGGAAAGAAGGCGAAGAGCGAAAGGCCCGTTTTTGCTGTGTATTGGCTTTTTTAGATACAGACAATACTTTGCTGACTGCCGAGGGATTTTGCAAGGGACTTCTTTTAAAAGAAAAACGTGGTTCCGGTGGGTTTGGCTATGATCCGTTGTTTTTTGTGCTTGCACTTAACAAAACGTTGTCGGAGATTTCACTGGCCGAAAAAAATAAGATCAGCCACCGCGGTATGGCAATCAAACAAATGACAAAAAAATTGGCGGGGTACATTCCATGAGAATTGGCGTAATTAGTGATACACATGGACGGGCTATTGCCGTACAGCAGGCTCTTAAAGTCGTGGGACCTGTTGACATGTGGCTCCATGCCGGTGATAACAGCCAGGACATACGCTTTTTTCAGGGGCTTACCGATGTGCCGCTTATAGCCGTAGCCGGTAATTGTGATGGTTATACCAAAGCCAAAATAGATGAATATATTAAAGTAGAGGAATTAAAAATTTGGCTGACTCACGGTCATCGCTATGATGTGAAGTACGGCAGTCAGGAGCTTATCCGTTGCGCCCGTGAGATTGGTGCCGATATTGTGGTATATGGCCACAGTCACATACCGGATATTACCCGGGAAGGCGAATTATTGCTTTTTAACCCAGGCAGCGCCGGTTTTCCGCGCAGCAATCCACCCTCCTGTGGCATATTAACCATAAAAGAGGGGAAAGTAGAAGCTGAAATTATTGCTATCTGTTAGTTAAAGTTAAAGTTAAAGTTAAAGTTAAAGTGTATTGACAGGATATAATGGATACTGTATGATAAATTACAAGTTCATATGGTTTGTAGTAGAGGTGCGGATGATCAATAGTACCTGTCTGAGTCTGGCAGACGATGAGGATGGGGAAAGGGGCAGCCGCCGAAGTGCCAGTCTGCCGGAGGCTGTCGCTGGGCTTGTATTTAATAGATGCAAGACTGTCGCTTGATGATTGGCATCAAGGGGAGCGCTACTTCTTACACGATGGGGTGAAGGTTGATTTGCCGTTTCAGCGATTTGTGAGATTGTACGCAAGTCGCTTTTTGTATTTTTTTGTAAAATAACGAAGTTATTTAGCTTATTTTAGACTGGGAGGGTTTAGGCAGTATGGCAGAAAAAAAGCTACCATTTACCAAAGATGAAATTATGAGAGTGATTGAAGAATATAAGACTCCTTTTCATATTTACGATGAACAGGCAATTCGCAATAATGTCCGGTCGTTGCTGGAGGCATTTTCCTGGGCGCCCAGCTTTAAAGAATATTTTGCCGTAAAGGCTACGCCGAATCCTTCTATTCTGGAGATTCTCCGTGAGGAAGGACTGGGGGCCGATTGCAGTTCCCTGCCGGAACTTATGCTGGCGGAACGGGCTGGTATGGTTGGGGAAGAGGTCATTCTCACTTCCAATGACACCCCGGCTATTGAATTTAAAAAGGCCCGGGAAATGGGAGCTATTATTAATCTGGACGACATCAGCCACATTGATTATCTGGAACGGCATGCCGGTATTCCGGAGGTGATTTGTTTCCGCTATAATCCCGGACCTCTGCGCGAGGGCGGCAATTCCATTATCGGCAATCCGGAAGAGTCCAAATATGGTTTGACAAGAAAACAATTGTTAAGCGCTTTTGCTATTATGAGGGAAAAAGGTGTAAAACGTTTTGGCCTTCATACCATGGTCATTTCCAATGAATTGGATTTTAATTATTTTATTGAAACCGCCAATATGATGTTTGATCTGGTACTGGAAATTTACCGTACCCTGAATATCCGCATTGAATTTGTCAACTTCGGCGGCGGGATTGGTATTCCTTATCGTCCGGAACAGGAAGCGGTAGATTTAAAAAGCGTTGGGCAGGGAATTAAAAAAGCTTATGAGGAAAAAATCGTGGCGAATGACCTGCATCCTTTGAAACTGGCTATGGAGTGCGGACGCATGATTACCGGACCTTATGGTTATTTGGTCAGTACCGTACTTCATAAAAAGGAAATCTACAAAAATTATGTTGGCTTGGATGCCTGCATGGCCAATTTGATGCGTCCGGCCCTGTACGGCGCATATCATCATATCACGGTAGTAGGTAAAGAAGACTGGCCACAAGACTACATTTATGATGTGACCGGATCACTTTGTGAAAATAATGATAAGTTTGCCATTAACCGCAAGCTGCCGCTTATTGACATTGGTGATGTCATGGTGATTCATGATGCCGGTGCCCACGGGCATGCCATGGGCTTCAACTATAATGGCAAGCTGCGGTCGGCCGAATTGCTGTTGAGGCCTGATCGCAGCGTGAAGCTGATTCGCCGGGCCGAGACCGTCGAAGATTATTTTGCAACTTTGAATTTTTGATAAAAAAGAAGTGTCTTGCTGAGAGGTGGACACTTCTTTTTATATTAAAACCACACTGGAGGTAAAATAACTTTTAAATTATCTTAATACTTACGTAGCCGATTTTGGCGGAAGTATAAAACAATAACAGATAGCAGTGTTTTTTTCAAGATAAAATTACGACTGTTTTGTATAGATAAATTGGCAAAACAATTTATCTATGATATACTACTCAATAGATTGTACTGGTTAACGGTAGGCTGGATTGGTGAGTGAAAACCTGAACTTACAAAGATTTACTCCGGATTCATGCTAAAGTGAGGCCATTGCGGACCAAGTTAACGTACAAATAAAAAATAACGGGGGGTATTGGATGCGCACGATTGAAGTTGATCAAATTACGCAGGCAATAGCCAAGATGTGTATGGAGGCTTGCTATTATTTGCCGGACGATGTTTACAGCGCATTGTTAAAAGGACAACAGACCGAAGAGTCTCCATTAGGTAAAGACATTCTTGGCCAGATTATCAAAAATGCCGATATTGCCAAAAATGAGGACAGGCCGATCTGTCAGGATACTGGCATGACGGTTATTTTTATGGAAATCGGGCAAGATGTTCACTTTACCGGAGGCTGTCTGGAGGATGCGGTGAATGCCGGTGTAGCCAAAGGCTATACAGAAGGTTATCTACGCAAATCAGTAGTTGCAGAACCTTTGTTTAACCGCAAAAATACGACGAATAACACGCCGGCGGTGTTGCATACGTCGATTGTCCCTGGTGACAAAGTGAAAATTAAACTGGCTCCTAAAGGGTTTGGCAGTGAAAACAAAAGCGCATTAAAAATGCTTGTGCCGGCTGACGGAGTGGAAGGCGTAAAAAAAGTTGTGCTGGATACAATTATTCATGCCGGGGAAAATCCCTGTCCGCCGATTGTAGTTGGGGTTGGTATTGGCGGTACAATGGAAAAGGCGGCTATTTTGTCCAAAAAGGCATTGGTCCGTTCCATTAACAAGCGTAATGAGCATCCTGAATATGCCAAACTGGAAGCAGAACTTCTGGAACTTATCAATAAAATCGGTATTGGGCCGCAGTTGGGCGGGACAACCACGGCTTTAGCGGTCAACATTGAATGGTATCCGACTCACATTGCCGGCTTACCTGTATCTGTAAATATTAGTTGTCATGCTACCCGGCATGCTGAAATCGAACTATAGGGGAGGTGCTGTAAATGAAAGAAAAAATTCGTATTACCACTCCATTGACGGAAGAGCAGTCGCGTAAACTAAAAGCAGGCGATAGTGTACTGATCTCAGGCACCATTTATAGTGCGCGTGACGCTGCTCATAAGGTGATGACCGAAGCTTTGGCGCGGGGGGAAAAACTGCCGCTTGACTGGAATAATCAAATTGTTTATTATTTGGGACCCACTCCGGCTAAACCGGGCGACCCGATTGGTTCGGCAGGACCGACTACATCCGGACGTATGGACGCCTATACGCCGACGATGCTGGCACAGGGAATCAAAGGAATGATCGGTAAGGGATCACGTTCCGCAGCTGTGGTGGACGCCATGAAAAAACATGGTGTTACCTATTTTGCTGCTGTCGGTGGTGCTGCAGCTTTGATTGCAAAATCAATAAAGAAATATGAAGTGCTGGCTTATCCTGAATTGGGTCCGGAAGCGGTGGCGGCTTTAACTGTTGAAGATTTCCCCGCTATCGTAGTTATTGACTCGGAGGGAAATAGCTATTACGAAGAAGGACAGAAGCCTTACCGCAGACTTTAGGAGTGAAGGCTGAATTTTTGTGTGTTTTTCACACCCCATATTACAGGAGGTTTCAACATGAGCAATACTGATTTTTATATTCGACGTCTACACTCCATCTGTGGAGTCGCACCCATTGGCGTTTTTTTGCTGGAGCATATTTTCTCGTTTTCTACCGTTTTGGCGGGACCGGAAGTTTTTGATGCCACCGTTGCCCATTTAGCCAGTATTCCTCTTCCTGTTCTGCTTACCCTGGAAACTGTATTTATTTTTATTCCGCTTTTGTTCCACGGTATTTATGGTGCCTATATTGCCCTGCAGGCCAAAAACAATATTGCGCAATACGGTTATAGCCGCAACTGGCAGTTTTATTTGCAAAGAATGAGCGCCTGGTATACCTTTGCCTTCTTAATTTGGCATGTAGGTTATCTGCGTATTTACATTAAAGCCATGGGCAATGGAGAAATCGGTTATGCACTTTTGCATACGTATTTAAGCAATCCGGTTGTATTCGTTTTATACGCTATCGGTGTGCTTGCTGCTATCTATCATTTTACCAATGGTTTATTCACATTCTGTATTACCTGGGGCATTGCGGTAGGACCCCGTGCCCAGAGCATGGTTAATAAAGCAGCTTGGGCTTTATGCATCTTACTGTCAGTGGTTGGACTGGTAGCTCTTTCAGCGTACGTTGCGTAGCTGGAAGCATTGTTAAGTCGAACTTTCTAAACATGGTTATTGTATATTGATAATAAGGAGAGAACCCAAGTGAAAAAGAAAATTATTGTTGTTGGTGGTGGCTTGTCTGGGTTAATGGCTACCTTGAAGATTTGTGAAGCCGGCGGCGAAGTTGAATTATTCTCATATTGTCCGGTAAAACGCTCTCATTCTCTTTGTGCACAGGGCGGTATCAATGCTTGTATGGATACAAAGGGTGAAAATGATAGCACTTATGAGCATTTTGATGATACTGTTTATGGTGGTGACTTCCTTGCCGACCAGACTGCAATAAAGGGTATGTGTGAAGCCGCTCCCAAATTAATTAAAATGTTTGACCGTATGGGTGTTCCGTTTACTCGTACAGCAGAAGGTATACTTGACCTTCGTAATTTTGGTGGCCAGAAAAATAAACGTACTTTGTTTGCTGGTTCCACAACAGGCCAGCAGCTTCTTTATGCCCTTGACGAACAAGTTCGTGCCTGGGAAGTAAAAGGTGCTGTTGCGAAATATGAGTTTTGGGAATTTATTAAAATTATTAAAAATAAAGAAGGCGTTTGCCGCGGTATTGTAGCACAAGATATGAATTCTATGGAAATCAAAGCTTTCCGCGCTGATACGGTTATCCTTGCAACAGGCGGTCCTGGTATGGTATTCGGCAGGTGCACTGCTTCGACGATCTGTAACGGATCGGCAGTATCGGCTGTATATCAGCAGGGCGCTCATATTGGTAACCCTGAATTTATTCAGATTCATCCAACAGCTATTCCTGGTTCGGATAAAAACCGTTTGATGTCTGAAGCTTGCCGTGGAGAAGGCGGACGGGTTTGGGTATATAAAGATGGTAAGCCTTGGTACTTCTTAGAAGAAATGTACCCTGCATATGGCAATCTTGTACCTCGTGACGTGGCATCACGTGCTATTTACGATGTATGCGTAAATCAAAAACTAGGTATTAATGGCGAAAATAAAGTATATCTTGATCTTTCGCACATTCCGGCAGAATATCTTGAACGTAAGCTAGGCGGTATTTTGGAAATGTATTCGGAATTCGTTGGCGATGACCCCCGTAAAGTTCCGATGCAGATTTATCCGTCTGTCCATTATTCCATGGGCGGCATCTGGGTAGATACAAAACATAACACAAACATTCCTGGCCTTATGGCATCTGGTGAATGTGACTATCAATATCATGGTGCAAACCGTCTTGGCGCAAACTCGCTTCTTTCCGCTGCTTATTCCGGTACTGTTTCCGGTCCGGAAGCCATGCGTTGGGCCAAAGAAGGAGAAAAAGGCTCAGAACTTACTGATGAAGATTTGGCGAGAGCAGCAAAAGAGTGTCGCGATGAATATGAAGCTATCTTAAAAATGGATGGATCGGAAAATGCGCATGAACTCCACCATGAACTTGGCGATTTAATGAACAAATACGTTACCATTGAACGTGTGAACAAAGACCTGGATTATTGTTTCGAGGAAGTCAAGAAAATTCTCGAGCGTTGGAATAATATCGGTTTATCCGATAGAAGAGACTGGGCCAACCAGGAAGCTATGTTCGTAAGACAACTCCGCAATATGATTCTTTACGCTCTAGTTGTAACAAAAGCAGCACGTATGCGTGATGAAAGCCGTGGGGCGCACTTTAAACGCGAATTTCCAGAGCGTGATGATGAGCGCTTCATGAAAATAACAATCGCTGAGTACGACCCGGCAACAGAAGAACCTAAGATCAGCTATGCTGATTTTGATCATTCATTGGTTAAGCCCCGTCCTCGTAACTACGCTGTTGCTAAAAAAGAGTAAGAAGGAGGTAAAATAATTATGGCAGAAACAAAGAAAAAAGTACATTTTATTATAGAAAGACAAGATGGTCCTACTTCCCAACCTTATACAGAAGAGTTTGAAGTTGACTACCGCCCTGCACTTAATGTGGTTGCAGCTCTTATGGAAATTCAAAAGAACCCTGTAACAAAAGACGGCAAAAAGACAACTGCCGTTGTTTGGGAATGCAACTGTCTCGAAAAAGTATGCGGCGCCTGCATGATGGTCATCAACGGCAAGGCACAACAAGCTTGCGCAGCCCTGATTGATCATCTTGAACAACCGATCAGATTGGCTCCTGCCAGAACTTTCCCTGTTATCCGCGACCTTATGATTGACCGTTCGGTAATGTTTGAAAGCTTAAAGCGTGTACAGGCGTGGGTAAAAGTAGATGGAAGCTGGGAAGTTCATAATGATGCTCCGCGTCAGAATCCCAAAACTGCTGATACAGCTTATGAAATTTCCCGCTGCATGACTTGCGGTTGCTGCATGCATGCTTGTCCAAATGTAAACTCCGGCTCAGATTTTATCGGACCAGCCCCTATGGTGCAAGCCCATCTCTTTAACCTTCATCCTACCGGTGAATACCATAAAGAAGAACGCTTAGGTGCATTAATGCAAAAGGGTGGTATCGGCAGCTGCGGTAACAGCCAAAACTGCGTGCAGGCCTGCCCGAAAGATATTAAATTAACGGATTACATTGCTAAATTAAATCGAGACGTAAACAAGCAAGCTTTACGTAACATGTTCGATAAGTAGAATAGACGGCCATCCTCATGAGAGGATGGCGTTTTTTCTAATCAATATGTTGGGAGATACAATTGACAAATGATTCGATCGTATGCTAACATAATAGAGCTTGATATAATGTTCGTTCAATTTACATAAAAAATGAAATGGTAGCAAAAAAACATTGACAATTTGCTATAAATATAATATAATGTATCTTGTGGTTAACGGGGCGTGGCTCAGTTTGGTAGAGCACCTGGCTTGGGACCAGGGGGTCGCAGGTTCAAATCCTGCCGCTCCGACCATATGGATCTCCAATTGCTGCGGGTGTAGCTCAATGGTAGAGCACTAGCCTTCCAAGCTAGCTACGAGGGTTCGATTCCCTTCACCCGCTCCATATTTTTTAGAGGCTGGCTAGTGCGCCTGTAGCTCAGAGGATAGAGCAACCGCCTTCTAAGCGGTTGGTCGCACGTTCGAATCGTGCCAGGCGCGCCATAATATAGTAAATTTAAGGATTCCGAGAAATTGGAATCCTTTTTCTTTTCTCTTGCTTTTAGTATGTGATGAAAGCCCTATGGATAATAGGGCTTTCATAGCAGACAGTCTGTACGTTATCTAATTTGGAAGAATAATAGAAGGTAGTACATACTAAGTGCATGGCAGAGACACTCTGGACATTTTGATAATGGAGGCAATCCTTGCTGTGACGATAATGAAAAAAAGGATCGTATCATCATCAGCCATGAATTTGTTTATGGCAGTTTTGCTGGCTAGCGTCGTTATTCATCTTTCTTAACCAATTCATAACATAAAATTAATACAAAGAACAATAGAACATGATATGCTAAAACAGGGTGAGCATATGGCAAACAGTAGGATAAATGCCTTGTTCTTGCTAATAGCGATTATTTATATAATTATGTATTTTTTGCAATGGAACATTCTTTCCGCCCCCGGGGGGATGTTTGATTTACCGGCATCGTAAGGCATAAATGTATAAAAAGCATAAAAAAGCAGATCATGTGGTCTGCTTTTTTTAATTCTCCTGTTTGGCCAGAGAGCTTGTTTTTAAAAATAGATAAGCGGCAAGAGACCACCAGCCTAGAAATATAAAAAAAGCGGGGATGGGATAGAGCCATGCCTGAAAGTCATACAGATTTGCGTTTCTTACGAGGAGGCCATAGGCGACGCTGGTGCAGGCAAACGTAAAGATATACGGATAGCGGAACCAGCGGCGATGGGGCAAAAAGCGGAGAAAGAGCATGACGGTAACAAGCCAGCTGGGGGGAGAAAGAAGATTTTGTCCCAGTACAGCAAAAATAGCCATATTCTTAAACCACATGACCTGAAGAAAGTTCTGCATTAGACCTACTATCAACATATCCCCGAGTGCACCTATCAGAAGGCCGTAGATGAAAAATTCTTTGTAATCCTTTTTCGGTATAAATATCAGCGTGAAGATAAACATGATCAATAAATAGGACGGGTAGAATAAAAGGGTTACCAAATCCATGAACTTACTCCTCCCGGGATTGCTTTTGCAATAGTATGTCCTGCAGGTAAGACCGGTATTCCCTTTATGATGCCGGATTTCTAAAAGTATAGGATTAGTAATTTTCATAAATTAGGGCAGACTAAAGAGCAGCGAAGAATAGGCAAACGTGTATACGTGACAGAGAGGAGAAGCGGCTATGGAGCAAACAAAAAAATGGGGGATAATTCTCACCGTTTTGTTTATTGCCATTCAAAGCGCTATTATGTTTGGTTTGGCAGCTAAACAAGAACTCGAGTTTTTGCGCAGTGCGGCAATGACGACTTGTTTATGGGTTGTCTACACCGCAATAGAAATGAAATATGGCCTTTATATGAGCAATTATATACGCGTTGTGGTGATGCTTTCTATTATTTGTGACAGTTTTTTCGGCTACTATTTAGAGTACTACATCACCTCGAGTGTTTTTGATAAAATACTGCATATTTTCGGCACCTATTCTTTTGCCTTATTTTTTTACTTTTTAGTCATTCAACTATTATTAAAAAAACCACTGAACAGATCCTTTGCCTATCTTTTTATTGTTCTTCTGGGGATAAGTTTTGGCACGCTGTATGAATTATTAGAGTTTTTTGTAGATTATACGGCGCAGCCGGCGATTCGTGGTCAGGCAGGATTATTAGATACAGATCTTGATTTACTGGCGGATACGATTGGCGCGCTGTTTGCGGCTATCCATCTTGCTGTGGGGAAATTGGATGTTAAGATTATGCAATATTTGGCTGAAGGTAATTCATTAATGAAAAGATAGACTTGCGACATTGTGCAGGAATTATCTTCTGGAGTCGGCATAGTTAACCGGTGCCTTTTAAGGAATGGTGATGGTATTGGCAATACGAATTGGGTTACCAAGAGGACTACTGTATTTTCAATACGGTACACAATGGAAAAATTTTTTTCAACAACTAGGGGCAGAGGTTGTAGTTTCGTCTGAAACCTCCAAAATGACATTAAACCGTGGTTGTAGACTGGATGGAGTCTGCCTGCCGGTCAAAGTTTTTTTTGGTCATGTTTGTGAATTATGCGGTCAAGTGGATTATTTGTTTATTCCCCGAATCATCAGCGTTGCGTCCAGACAATACACTTGTCCGGAAATTATCGGTATACCGGACCTGATCCGGAGTAATCTTAGTCCATTGCCGGCAGTACTAGACGTCAGCATTGATCTCCGCCGGAATAAAGTAAGTCTGTATCAGGCTATCATACAAATTGGGTCTGCATTAGGATACGGGAGGTCTGCCAGTCTTTTAGCCTGGTGCCTGGCCTGCAGACAACGACAGCGGTCCCCGCTGCATGTCCCCCTTGCTGACAATAAGCAGTGCCGGATTGGTTTGATTGGACATCCGTATGTTATTTACGACCGACTAATCAGCATGGATATTATTGACAGGCTGCGTAATAGCGGGACGGAGGTAATCACACCTCAAATGGTAAATACGGCACAGGCGGCGGAAATGTCTAAAGAGGTTGGAAAGGAAATTTTTTGGTCTGGCGGGTGTCATTTGGCAGGTGCCGCTTTTTGGCTGATGCAACAGCCCCGGACAGTAGACGGGATTGTTATTATGACTTCATTTGCCTGTGGGCAGGATACGCTGGTTGGTGAAGTGATCAGTCGGAGAGCCAAAGTACTGGGGGTCCCCTGCATGCTGTTATCGGTTGATGAACACACGGCTGAAGCCGGTTTGGTTACAAGAGTGGAAGCTTTTACGGATATGTTGTTACGGAGGAATTTGTAATGCTGGTTTCGTTCCCTCATATGGGTGATATGAATATTGTTTTAAAAGCCCTGTTCACTGGACTGGGTCGGCAAGTGATAACTCCGCCGCCGATATCGAAACAAACTTTGGCGTTAGGGAACATCTATGCACCGGAGGCGGTCTGTTTGCCCTTTAAAGTGATGCTGGGAAATTTTATTGAGGCCTTGGAGCAGGGAGCCGACACCCTTGTTACTTGCGGGGGAATCGGACCTTGCCGTTTAGGATATTACGCCGAGGTACAGCGTAGCATTTTGTATGATTTAGGGTATAATTTTGAAATGCTTGTCGTTGAAGCGCGTTTGAATGATGTTGTACATGCTTTGCGGCGCATTGCCGGTCCTGGCTGCAATCTGAAAAAGATATATGATGCTTTTTGCCTGGCGATTGGTAAAATGAATGCCCTGGATACGCTACGCAGAAAGGTGTATGGCATTCGCCCCTGCGAAAGTGAGCGGGGATCGGCAGATACTGTCTGGCGGGATGCAGTCCGAGAGATAGATGGTGCTGATACACTAGAGAAATTGCATGCTGTTTGTCACAAGGCAGACGATCGGTTACAGCGTATTTCTTTACGTCCCGGGTTTAAAGCGGTACGGATTGGCATTATTGGTGAATTATATGTTATGTTGGAACCTTACGTTAATTTGGATTTAGAAAGACAACTGGGGAATATGGGAGTAGAAGTGTTTAAAACCATGCAACTTAGTGATTATGTGCAGGGACATTTGTTTCGTAAACAAAAATATTTGAAAAAATTCCGCGAACTTGCAACATTGGCACAGCCCTATCTGGGACATTATGTGGGTGGTCATGCCTTAAAAAGCATTGCACATACGGTAAGTCTGGCCCGCGAAGAATACGATGGCATGATTCATATTTTCCCTTTTTCCTGTATGCCGGAGGTGATTGCGCAGAATATTTTACCCCGGGTTTCCCAGGAAACCGGTATTCCCGTATTATCGTTGGCTTTTGATGAACAGTCGGGCGAAGCCGGTATCATGACCAGGCTGGAAGCTTTCGTGGATTTGTTACATTACCGAAGAGGCAGGAGGCAAAACAACTACGATTAATTATGATCGGAATTTTTGTGATTAACAAATAATTGTCCCTTGGAGTCAATTGCGGCGTAGATTACTTCGGATAAGTCGGTTATACCCTGTAGAAAAAGTTGATTTTTTAACCAGCTTTCAGAATACTGTCCTTGCAAGTTTTGCTCAATCAGTTCCCCGTCCATGATCAGTTCCAGGGGAAAAGAAGGGTCTGCCGACTTTAACTTTAAATCACTTTTAGTTAGAGGCTGATAGTCGGATTTTTTTATCACGCTGAGATTTCCGGAAGTTTCTATGATAGCATATTGTACTTCCCCCGGGTCCAGTACACCTTGCTGTCGTAACTGGCCATTTAGTTCATCCAGGTCATAGCGCAGTTTGCGCATGTTTTCGGCTAAAATTTGTCCATTCTCGATCACAACCGTCGGAGAACCGTCGATGATTTTACGTAAGGCACGGCTTCGTATGGTAATATAGGAGACAAAATAAGTAAGAATAATAAATAAAATCAGGTCATAAAAGTGGCTGGCCACCTTATCCGGGTCGCTGGCGACTACGTTGCCGGCAATCGAGCCGATAGTGATACCGCTAATATACTCATAAAAGGTCAGCTGGCCAATCTGAGTATTGCCTAAGAAACGGGTAAAAGCCAGTAAACTGACAAAGACCAATGCGGTCTGCCAGGTATCGCGTAATATTTCGCTCCAGTTCATAATGTCACCTCAAATTAATTTTGTGTTAATAAAGCAAAAAGAAAACTAGAATTACAGAGTACATCCTGTTTCGCTTGGCATTGCTGATTATTTTGCAAGCTGTATGAGGACCCTTAAAACATATCCTCCTTAACACAGATTGTACATTAATATAGGATAAGGAAGCTACTAAAAGATATTCTCCTTTTTGCAAAAAACAGACAAAATTGTTCCTGGAAATTAGGTTGCACAAATCAGAGTTGAACATGCTATACTTATTAATGTACATCTCGGGAGAATAGGGAAAAGGGAAGGTTGTTATGAGCAGCAAAGCGGTATTATGTTACTCATGTTGTCATTTTTATATTACCTGGGACAGACAATTTCCTTATGGTTGTAAAGCTATGCGCTTTAAGAGCAGAAATTTTCCCTGCCGGGAAGTTCGGGGTGCTTCCGGGTTGGAGTGTTTTGATTATATGAATAGAGAAGGACCTGCGAAAACCGACAGGAACTAATTGACGTAAAATGGCAGTATCCGTAAAATAATATAATAAATGTAAAAAAATGGTACAAAAGAAAAGTTAAGGAAACTATACGCCTCAATAAATGTTAAAAGTTGTAAAATATAAATGCTTTATTATTGGTTCTCCGTAAAAACGGTAGTTTTTATTTCGACATTTAGCAGAAGCTTAAGCAGTTTTCTGTCGGTTTTTTACGAAAAGTAACTGGACAAAAAAAGCAGGAAATACAATATTTTACAAGAATGTTATAAGCATTTCAATATTTGAGATGAGGTGCGCGATCATGTATTCAGCAGAGGCTGCTGCGGGAAGATTGGTGAGTTTTGCTCGCGAAGATGAATATAAAGAATACTTTGAGACGACGACTACCGGTATTTTATATCTTGACCGGTCGTTGCGGCTGAAAAACCTTAACCGGGAAGCGGAGCGAATTTGCGGAATTGAACGAACGAAAGCGCTGGGCAGAAAAGCAGAGAACGTCTTTCAGGGATTGGGTCACAAATTTATGCGAATTTTTGATCTCAGCGAACAGGAAAGCGTCTATGCGACAAACCTTAAAATTAATGTCAATGATCAAGCGCTTTATCTGCATATCAATGCTTTAAAACTGGTTGGTGATACAGGCGATTTGGCCGGTATTATTGTGATTTTGCAGGATGTTTCTGCTGTCCGGGCCGCCATCAAACAAATTCAAACCACCCAGATGCTGGTGTCGCTCGGCGAGCTGGCTGCCGGGGTGGCACACCATGTGCGGACGCCTCTTACCACCTTAAGTGGTTATTTGCAGGTCATGCTGGGGCGTTTGGAGGATGATCAATATACCGTAAGACGTGATACGCTGGAAGTATTGTTGGAAGAAGTATCCTATATTAACGATGTAGTAAAAGAGCTGGTACTGTTCGCTAAACCGCCGGTTAAGAAGGAACCGGAGGTAGATATCAATAAAATCTTACATAATGCGCTATTATTGTCTTTTAAAGATTTGGGCGGAGAGAAAATCGGGATTAACAAACAACTGGCCGGAAATTTACCCAAACTGAATGTGGATCGCAATTTGATTGAACAGGCTTTTGTGAACGTCTTGCAGAATGCTTTTGAATCCATGCCGGGTGAGGGAATGCTTACTTTAAAATCGTGGCTGAACTCAGAGTTAAATATGCTGGTAATCGGTATTTATGACACCGGCAGCGGAATTCCCGCTGAGATTTTATCTCGCATCTTTGAACCGTTTTATACGACAAAACTAGACCGCATGGGGCTTGGGTTGCCTATTGCTCACCGGATTATCAGTGAACATGGAGGCTTTATCAATATTAATGTGGACGAGCAGGGGGGAACAAGGGTTCATATTTATCTGCCGATTGTCGATGACCGTATCCGCCGTTTAACAGTAGTGCATCAACAGATGCTCAATTTACAGTAAAGTAAAAAGAAACCGGCAAGCATGATCTGACCCCAAAAAGTTAGACAAAAATTGACGTTAAGCAACTAACGAGGATTGAATCCTGTATTGTACAGGACTCAGTCCTTTTAGTTTGCTCTTAATCCGTTTGTTGTTATAGTAATCAATATATTTTTCTAATTCGACTCTAAATTCGTTCATAGAACTGAATTTCCTCAGATAAAGCAGTTCTGATTTTAATAATCCAAAGAAGTTTTCCATTACAGAATTATCTAAACAGTTCCCTTTTCTGGACATACTTTGCCGTATTCCCTTTTGCTTTAGGCGAAACTGGTACTGCTTATGTTGATACTGCCATCCTTGATCTGAATGAAAAATAAGACTTGTATCATCAGGTATCTTAGCAAAGGCTTTGTCCAACATGTCCATTACTTGTCCGAAAA
>NZ_CYSP01000024.1 GCF_001298735.1 Propionispora sp. 2/2-37
GTTGATAGACTACCTATAAGGAATTGAAACTGTATTGGCCGGAATGTGGTTGGGATGGAAAATATTGTTGATAGACTACCTATAAGGAATTGAAACCCCTCTCCTTTTCTGCTTGGCTCTCGGTGGTTGTGAGTTGATAGACTACCTATAAGGAATTGAAACTTTCCTAATGTTCAGTGACTGGCGGCAACTGCCGCTGTTGATAGACTACCTATAAGGAATTGAAACTTGGCAGGAAAAGGCCCAGGAGATAAGGACGATCCGTTGATAGACTACCTATAAGGAATTGAAACTGATCCGTAGCTCCTATGGAAAAAACTCAAGGGACGAAAGTTGATAGACTACCTATAAGGAATTGAAACTTGCTGAAGAGTATGAGCTGCAGATCATGATTGCCGAGAGTTGATAGACTACCTATAAGGAATTGAAACTCTTTTGATGCAGGCTAAAAGCCTGGAAGCGAAAGTTGAGTTGATAGACTACCTATAAGGAATTGAAACCCTGCTATTTTTACCACAGAAGAAGTCGAAGGACGCGTTGATAGACTACCTATAAGGAATTGAAACTTACAAGCCCTGATGCAAGAGGCAGGGCTAAATAAGTTGATAGACTACCTATAAGGAATTGAAACTACTTATATAAGAAGTCGGCCAAACTTTTAGTACAAGTTGATAGACTACCTATAAGGAATTGAAACCGGCACCGGATATACCGATGATAAACATGAGTACACGGTTGATAGACTACCTATAAGGAATTGAAACCAGTCATGGGCGGACCGGCAGCCGACGATGTGGCAGCGTTGATAGACTACCTATAAGGAATTGAAACCTTTTTGAATGCTAGCAGCTAATTTTTCGTTTCCTTGTTGATAGACTACCTATAAGGAATTGAAACTGCCAGCACAGGCGGTTTTTCTTCTGTTCCGGGGTTTTAGTCTGCCTATGCGGATTTGAAATTGAATGGTAATAGGCTATTGTCGTATTTTGAGGAGCGCCGCTGGCAAGTCGGCGGCCAACTTTTTATGTCCGGCTTATTAGGAAGGAGGATGTGGTAGCGCATATTTACCATATTGATCGAAAAAGTGAAAAAAATATGTTCTTTATATGATTGTATATGGAAAACGAGAGTTGTTATACTGAGGATGGTGTCCCTTGGATATTTCATGTGAGTCATAGGGGTGACAGTAATGAATTTGCAATTGTATAAAGCGATTATCAAGGTCCTGTTAGAACATCAGCACTACATAGCCGTAGTAAACATTGCCGCCCAACTGGCTGTATCCGCCAAAACCATTCATAATTATTTGTCGGAGCCTGTTTTTCATGAAATGATCCGGCCCTGTACGGTAGATAAAAAGCAAAAATTAGGAATCAAATTGATTGGCAATGAAAATCAGCGTAATGAATTATATGAAAAACTGTTGTTGGCAGAGTACCCGGCCAGCCGCCAGGACTACATTCCAGCTTTGGAAGATGAAGCCTATATTTTACATACCCTGTTCAGGCTGGGGACTCCCTGCACAATACAGTCACTGGCCGCTGCCCTGTACAAAAGCAGGACGGGTATCCAGGGCGTGCTTAAGCCTATTGCACAGTGGCTGCACAAGCATGATGTTTTCTTAATAAAAAAAGAACATGTCGGCATATGGCTGCAGGGAGATGAGGGAAAAATCCGGACGGCCTATAAAGAGCTTTGTCTGCAAATGAAAATTGCCCTGCCTGCTGCAGGCGAGTCAACGACCGTTCCGGACCGCTTAACCAGGCAGAATTATTTGCGGCTGTGTTGTTTCTTTGGCAGGGAGAGCGTGGATGCACTGCAGCAGATTCTGACTTTAGGCGAAGTCGTATTAAATAATAAATTTACTGAAAATGATTTTTTTGAATTACTGCTTAAATTAAGCATCTGTTTACAGCGGATTCGCATCAAAAAGCTGACCACCATCGATACAACATCCCTGAAGAATATCCATGAATATTTAGCTGCCCAGGTGATGCGCTCCCATATAGAAGAACGGTTTCAAATGAAATTTCCCGATGAAGAATTGTATGAAATCACCCGGTATTTGCTGGCTGCCCGCAAGCAAAAGAATTCTCCCGTACCCATCAATGAAGTGCAGATTAATGAACCGTTAACGCAACAGTTTATCCGCCGGATATCACAATTTCTGCAAATCGATCTCACCGGGGACCAGGATTTGATTCATAATTTGCTGCTGCATTTAAAACCGGCCATTCGGCGCATAAAATATGGCGCTAAAACGGAAAATCCGCTTTTGGATAAAATACGTCATAACTATACGAATATTTATTTGGCGGTGATGACGTCGATCGAAGAACTGGAGCAGGAAGAAAAGATTGCCTTTGACGCCAATGAGATCGGTTACTTGTGTTTGCATATTGCTGCCGCCGTAAACCGCAGGGAGAACGGTCAATATATAAAGACCTGCCTGATTTGTGACGGCGGGATCACCTTGTCGAAATACCTGGAGAGCATGCTGCAAAGCCATATTGAAGAATTAAAAATTATCAAAGTATGTACTAGTAGTGAGTTAAAGCATATGAATCCGGAAGAGTTTGATCTGCTGCTGGACGAAACCCATTTAATCAAAAGCGAGGATGCCAAGCTCATTCAAATCAGTGATCTGCTGGAGCCGGATGATATAGCCAAAATTAAAAGCTGGATTGTCGGCAGGCATGTCCTCTATTTCCAGCAGACCGTGACCGGTCTTAGAGACAAGGTGCTATATGTGCATGATGATCTTAAGAGCAAGGAAGAGGTGCTGATTAAATACGGCCATTATTTACAGGAAAAAGGCTATGTTAAGCCTGGTTATGCCGAAAGCATGCTGGAGCGGGAAAAACGGGCATCGACAGCAATGGGGCGTTATGTTGCGGTACCCCATGGTTCCCACACGCTCGTCCTGGTATCCTCTTTAGTCATTGTGAATCTAAAGCATACCATTAGCTGGGATGAATTTAATGTGGATTTGGTTTTCGTTTTAGCCGCCAACTTTTCCAATGTCGCCACTAATCAATATTTTTTCCGGCGGTTGTATTCGATTATCAAGGATGAAACGTTAATTTCTAAAATAAAAAAATCGGCCGACACTCAGGCCATCCAGGCTTTATTCCTGGAGGCGCCCGCTTATGTGGTTCAGGGGGAAAAGAATAATTGAAAACGGTCCGGGCCTGTACTGCCGCCAGTATCGCCTGCTTGCTCATGCTTTTTGAGCGAGCAGGTTTTTATATGCAAGCCAAACGGCTTCCATTTATGCCGTACAATATAGAAAGTTTTCGGTTCTATGGGCCATTGAATCTGGAAAATGAGCAATGCTACAATGCAGTTAGAGTAAAGACCAAAGGAGATACGCCTATGGACATCACAGCCATCATCAATACCGGCACGATTCTGTTCGACTTGCCGGCACAAAGCAAAGTGGAGGCAATTACGCAGTTAGCCGGATGTTTGCAAAAAAACGGGATAATAACGAATCGTAACAGCTTTGTGGCAGACGTGTTAGACCGCGAGAAAAAGTTCAGTACGGCCATCGGTTTCGGGCTGGCCATTCCCCATGCTAAGTCAAGTTGTGTATTGAGACCGGCGATCGCAGTGGGAAAGCTTGCACGGGCAATCAACTATAGTGATGCGAAAGGAGAGGAGGAATGGGTCAATATCCTGTTTTTGATTGCTGTATCGGAAGAAAGCAATAACGAACATATCGCCATTCTCAGTCAATTGTCCCGGAAGTTTATGGACGAGTCTTTTCGCCAGCGGTTAACCCAGGCGCAAAACCCGGATGAAATGCTTCAGTGTTTACAAGGTCTGTAATTCTGACAAAGAAAAGGAGGAATTGCTGATGAAAGTGGTTGGTATTGCAGCGTGCCCTACCGGTATTGCCCATACGTATATGGCTGCCGAAGGCTTGGAGAAAGCCGGAAGAGAACTGGGGCATGAAGTAAAGATCGAAACCCAGGGCGTGGAAACAGGGAATATCCTGACACCACAGGAAATCCAGGATGCGGATATCGTGATTATTGCCGCCTCCAAACATGTGGATTTAGAGAGGTTTGACGGCAAGCGCGTAGTGGAAGTGTCAATTGAGCAGGCGGTAAAAAATCCTAAAAAGGTGCTGGAGAATGCGATTGAAGGAAAAAATACCGGCATTTTTCAGTTGGCGACTGAAGAGAAGGACAGGAAAAAGAGTCAGCAAACCGGCTTGTATAAGCACTTGATGAGCGGTGTCAATTACATGCTGCCGTTCGTTATTGCCGGGGGCATATTGATTGCTTTCAGCTTCATGTTCGGCATTCATGCCGGTGATCCGTCCGATCCCAGTTACAATGTATTTGCCGAAGCGTTCAGCAAAATTGGCGGTGATGCCGCATTCGGCATGATGGTGCCGATGCTGGCTGCCGGTATTGCCTTTTCCATTGCCGGCAAACAGGGGGTGTGCCCCGGCGTGGTGGCCGGGGTGCTGGCGAAAAATATCGGGGCAGGTTTCTTGGGAGGACTGATCGGAGCCTTATTTGCCGGATACTTGACCGCATTTTTGATGAGAAAGATAAGAATGCCCAAATCGGTGGAAACCCTGAAAGGCCTCATTGTGGTGCCTTTGCTGGCTACCGGCGTCACCGGATTTTTCATGCTCTTTATTGTCGGTAAACCGGTAAAATATTTGCTGGATTCGCTGACGCTCTTTTTAAATTCATTGGATGCTACCCAGGGGGTTCTGTTTGGTGCGCTGATTGGCATTATGATGGCTGCCGATATGGGCGGGCCGATTAATAAATCCATTTCCACCTTTTCCATTGCCTTGATGTCCAGCGGTGTATACGCGCCCATCGCCGCCTGCATGGTGGCCGGAATGACACCGCCGTTGGGTTTGGCCTTAGCCACCGTGTTGTTTAAAAAGAAGTTTACCGTCGAAGAGCGAGAGGCAGGAAAGTCTTGCTGGGTATTGGGGTTTTCGTACATTACGGAGGGAGCCATTCCCTTTGCCGTAGCGGACCCTATCCGGGTGATTCCCTCCTTGATGGCCGGTTCCGCTGTGGCGGCCGCCATCTCGCTCAGTGCGAATTGCACCAGCCTGGCGCCGCATGGCGGGGTATGGATTTTGCCGATCCCCAATGTTATAGGCAATTTGCCCATGTATGTTTTGGCCTTAGCGGCGGGAAGCGCCGTTACCTGCCTGAGCGTGGCAGCACTGAAATGGAAAAATCACTATGAATAATACCAAATAGAAGGGAGAGGTTAAGATGCTGTACACTATGAAGGATTTACTGGCTGTTGCCAGAAAACACAAATTTGCCGTGCCGGCCTTTAATATAAGCAGCCATGAAATATTGCGGGCGGTCCTGGAGGCTTGTGGGGAAACGGAATCCCCCGTCATATTGGAAATTCATCCGGTGGAAATTGAGCACCTGACGGATACCTATATTGACACGGTACGCAGGGCCGCCTATGAGGCGGACTTTCCGGTGGTGATTCATCTCGATCATGGTGAAACCGTAACTGATGTGATGCGGGCGATACGCAACGGCTACACCTCCGTCATGATTGATGCTTCGAAAAAATCGTATGAGGACAATATCAAACAAACCCGGGAGATTGTAAGCCTTGCTCATGCGGTTCATGTGTCCGTGGAGGCGGAGCTTGGCACCATCGGGGCTATGAATTACAGCGCCGAGGGGGGCGTGGAGCATGTGGTTTATACCGATCCGGCGCAGGCTAAAGATTTTGTGGAGAAAACAGGCATTGATACGCTGGCAGTGGCGATTGGCACTGCTCACGGCTTATACCCGAAGAATTTTGTGCCGAAACTGGACCTGCAGCGGCTAGGGGAAATCAATCAGGCTGTTGACATCCCGCTGGTTTTGCATGGCGGTTCAGGCAATCCGGATGAGGAAATCAGCCGCTCCGTGGCTCTGGGCGTTTGCAAGGTGAATATCTCCAGTGACGTGAAAAGCGCCTTTTTCAACGAATGCCGGCGATTTCTTGCCGAAAATCCCGGCGTATATGAACCTAATGAAGTTTTCCCGGGCTGCATAGCGGCCGCCAGGGATGTGATTAAACATAAGCTGGGGGTTTTGAATACGTTGGGTAAGCGGAGTTTATACAGGTAGTCGGGCCATTGCGGCGGAAGAGGTATGATCAGGGACCGGTTAGGCCGGGAAATCTGATTTATTAAAGAGAGAGTCAGCGGGCAAGCGCTGGCTCTTTTCCGTGCGTATTTCAAGTATCTTCCTTACTGTAGAAACATATATTTACATAGGGAACAGGTACTTGGATACAGCTGCACAGGTTTTGCCAAAAGTCTAAAATATAAAAAAAATTTTATATTTTAAGATAGAACAAATGTGTTTTATGAAAAGACTATTAATCATTGGCATCCTAAATATTGTAAATGATCAGTGTTGATGATGTTTACGATAATAAAGGAAGAATAGGGGGATGGTGAGGGGGAGTTGACGCAATTTTTTAAGAAAGAGAAAATATGCATAAATAAATGTCCCTCAATAAAGGACACGACTTTAAAATATTTGGGTATTAACTTAAAAAATGTCGAAAATATGTAAAATAAAGAGGATTTTGGCTTTGGTAGCTTAAAGAGGGATTTTTGCTGTGTTTATAAAAATATAGTATCTGATTCTAAAATAACCGAAAGAGAGGGGGAGCGATGAAGGAGTTGAAGAAAGATTTGCCTCATCCTTAGAATTGGGGGACCTTGAAACTGTGGGGAGAAAAGGTGGCCAATCCGGATTGGCAAAAACTTTAGGTGAGGAGTAGCTATATGAAACAAGAAGATTTTATGAGTCATGAGCTGAATGTTCCCGAGCTTACGCTGCGGGGCATGTTGCTGGGGATGCTGATTACGGTCATTTTTACGGCATCCAATGTATATTTGGGGTTAAAAGTAGGGCTTACGTTTTCGTCGTCCATTCCTGCGGCCGTTATTTCTATGGCAATTTTAAAAATGTTTAGCGATTCCAATGTTCTGGAAAATAATATGGTTCAGACCCAGGCATCGGCAGCAGGGACTCTATCGGCAGTTATATTTATCATTCCAGGATTATTGATGCTTGGTTACTGGCAAGGGTTTGCTTTCTGGCAGACATTGATGATTTGTGCCTGCGGCGGCTGTCTGGGCGTGTTGTTTACCATCCCGTTGCGCCGTGCCATGATTGTCAATAGTGATTTGCCTTATCCTGAAGGGCTGGCGGCTGCGGAAATTTTGAAAGTAGGCAGCGGCAGCACTGACGGAGCCAAAGTAAATGGCGTAAAAGATATTATGGCCGGCGGCCTTATTTCGGGGCTTGTTAGTTTGTGTTCAGGCGGCTTTCAGGTGATTGCGGCGGAAGCGCACTATTGGTTCACCTTCGGCAAAATAACTTCGCAGTTTCCGCTCGGGTTTTCGCCGGCCTTACTGGGAGCCGGGTATTTGATTGGTATTGCCAGCGGTATCGCCATACTGGTGGGGATGCTTTTGTCCTGGGGCGTATTTGTGCCGTACCTTACTTCGGTCATGACGCCGGCAGCCGGGCAGAGCGCCGCGGCCTTTGCCTCCGCCGTGTGGGCGCAGAAAGTGCGGCTTATCGGTGCCGGTACGATTGGTATTGCCGCTATATGGACGCTGCTCACACTGGTGAAACCCATCGTTGACGGTATGCGCATTTCGATTCAGGCTATGAGTCAAACGGAAGCAGAAAAAAGCCTGCACCGCATGGATACGGATTTGTCGCCGAAAACGACAGGGCTGGTTTTGGGCGTTATCGTGATCGGCTTATTAGGAACCTTTTATTCCTTTATTGCGGAGGCCAACCTGTCGGCAGGCGTAACCGGTATTTTTGTTGTCGCCGGTGTTGCCGTCGCGATCTGCATGGGCTTCTTTGTGGCTGCTGCGTGCGGCTACATGGCCGGCTTAATCGGTACTTCAGCCAGTCCGATTTCAGGGATCGGCATTTTGGGAATTATTATATCCTCCCTGGTCGTATTGGCAATTGGCTCGGCAGTCAGCCTGTTTGACACGGAAATGGGAAGCAAGTTCGCCATTGCTCTTGCTATTTTCATGACGAGCGTGATTGTCAGCATTGCCGCTATCTCGAACGATAATCTGCAGGATTTGAAGACGGGTTATCTTGTCGGCGCTACGCCGTGGAAGCAGCAGGTGGCTTTATTGCTGGGTTGCGTTGTCGGGGCCTTTGCCATTGCACCGGTATTGAATTTGTTATATGAAGCCTATGGGTTTGTCGGGGCCATGCCGCGTGCCGGAATGGATGAAACCCAGGTATTGTCCGCACCGCAGGCCACCTTGATGACTACGATCGCCAAGGGGATTTTCAGTCATAATCTGGATTGGAATTATATCCTGTTCGGCGTAGGCGTCGGGATTGTGATGATTATTGTTGATATCCTGTTGAAGAAGAACACGGCCAAATACTGCCTGCCGCCGCTGGCTGTAGGCATGGGACTTTATTTGCCGCCTACGCTGGAAATGCCGCTGTTCATAGGCGCCGCCATGAGCTATTTTGTCTGCCGGTATCTGCGCCGGCGGGCCGAGCAGCGCAGCCCGCAGCACGTGGAGGAAGATGTGGAAACCTGCAACCGCCATGGTGTGTTGTTTGCTTCCGGGCTGATTGTCGGGGAAAGCCTGATGGGGGTTATCATCGCCATCATCATTGTATTCTCGGTAACCAGTGGCGGCAGCGATTCGCCGTTGGTTCTCGTAGGCAAGGATTTCGCCCCTACGGCGGATTGGCTTGGGCTGATCGTTTTTATTGCGTTGATTGCCATATTTATTAAGCGCATCATTCAGACTAATTTTGAAGCCAAATCATAACTGTTTGGCAGTATGTACCCGGGCAGGGAGTGCGGGGTAAGGCTGACGCCTGTTTTAGGGGTTGAACAAAAAGATGGTTAGTCCTCAAAGTACAATTTGGGGACTAACCGGATTACTTTGCTCCTATACCGGCCTGCTTGCCCTGCGGACTGCCAATAAAGCCTGGGATATGACTTGTTCAACCTGGCGTTTGTTTAATCCAAAGGGTCGAACCATGCTTTTTACTTCACTTCTGAATTTTTGTTCATTAAAATCAATAATCAAATTATCACCTCTTAAATATAGTACCGGTTACTGTATTATACGGAGCGTCCGGTAAAAAGGTGAACCATATAGGATGATTATGTAATCTTTCATAGGTTGGTCTGTTAAGGGTACAGGCGGTATAATAAAAATACCGGAAGACTGTAGCGGCTGAATACATACCAGGCCGGATGAGGAGGGGATTGTCGTGAGTAAAGAATTGGAGTACAGTGCTGATATTGCCGTACGGGACTGTATGGCGGTAAAGCCCGGGGAAACGGTTCTGGTGATTACGGATGAACCGGCAGCAGCCATTGGCAGGGTGTTATGGGAAAGAGCCAAAGCCCTTGGGGCCGAAGCCATTTATACGGAAATGATACCACGGAAAAATGACGGTGCCGAGCCGCCGCCGGCGATTGCTGCCGCCATGAAGCAGGCGGATGTGGTTCTGGCGCCGGCCTCGCGGTCTTTGTCCCATACGGTAGCGCGCAAAGAGGCCAGTCAGGCCGGGGCACGCATTGCCACACTGCCGGGAATCACCGAGGATATTATGAAACGGGCCCTGAGCGCCGATTATCAAAAGATTGCCCGGATCAGCAACAAACTGGCCGACATATTGACGAAAGGAAAGACAGCCCACCTGACCACGCCGGCCGGTACCGATCTGGTATTACAACTGGAAGGACGGGAAGGCCATCCGGATACAGGCATCAACCATACGGCCGGGGACTTTAGCAACTTGCCGGCGGGAGAAGCGTATATCGCTCCTTTGGAAGAGACTGCGGAAGGGATTGTGGTCATCGATGGTGCCATGGCCGGTATTGGTGTACTGGATAAACCCATCAAACTGACGGTGGAAAACGGCTATGTGACCAGGATATCCGGCGGCAGTGAAGCGGTAAAGCTGTCGGCCCTGCTGGCGGAGTACGGCAAACCGGCCCACAATATTGCTGAATTGGGCATAGGCACCAATGACAAGGCCATACTATGCGGCAAGGTGCTGGAGGATGAAAAGGTCATGGGGACGGTGCATATTGCGCTTGGCAACAGCGCTGCCTTCGGTGGCAAGGTTCAGGTGCCCATTCATCTTGACGGTATTCTGACCAGGCCGACGCTAACCATTGACGGTAAGGTGATTATTAAAGACGGCCAGCATATAGAGTGAATTCAGATTGCCGGTGACTGAACGCCCGCTATTGACCATGTATTTGGCGATAGCGGGCGTTTTATATCGACATAAACCGACAAATTTCGGATTTGTTTTCCGCTATCATAGATAATGGGGAATATAGATTCGTCAATCCGAAAAAAGTCAGGGAGGAAAAAATAATGAAGCTAAGAAATATGGCTGCCATCTGGATCTTTCTGTGTATCCTGCTCACGGCCGGCGGCTACCAGAGGGCCTTTGCTTTTAACCTGGACGTAGCCCAGGGAGACCAATACCTGGTTCATATGGTGAATAATCAGGAAACGGCAGTTACTTTAAAGGGCAAGGAAACCCGGGTAAAAGAGACGATGGATATGCAGCTGTCGATGAATATTACCGCAGTAAACGAGGAGAAGGTGACCATACAGTACCGGTATGATGCCCTGAAGGTGAATACACAGACTGACGGGCGGCAGACCACCTATGATTCCAGAATTTCCTCACCAAACGATCTGTTGTCCGGCTTATACGGAGGGCTGATTGGCAAGGGATTTACCGTTGTTATGGATAAACAGGGGAAGATTTTGTCGGTTAGCGGAATTGATAAGCTGTTGCAGGAGATGACGGACGATATCCCGGGAACGGAAGCGCAAAAGCAGGCGTTTAAAAACATGCTGAAACAAAGCTTTAGCGATGAGGCTATGAAATCGATGCTGGAGCAGGCCATGCGCAATTATCCCGCGGAGATCAAAGAGGGAGATCGCTGGGAGGAACAGTATAACGTCAAGGTGATTTTTCCTTTGACCGTACATGACCGCTGGGAAGTGGTAAGCGACCGGAACGGGGCGTTGGATCTGGCAGTGGTTTCCAATATTGGGACGGACAGCGCCAATAACGCAGCCGATTTTATGGGGGTGGAGACGCGCCTGAATCTGAAGGGAGAGAGCCAGGGAATCATCCATGCCGATAAACAAAACGGTTTCCTGCAAAACGGGGCTTACACACAGTCTATCAAAGGGACTATCTTGCTGCCGTCCGGCAAAGCAACGTCCGAAGGCCTGGAAATACCGATAACCATCAATTCGCAAATGACCTATACCATTACGAAACAAACGGAATTGGAAAGTCTGCCGGTGTGACCGGCAGGCTTTTTGCCGGCCTGCCTTATTTTCAGCCCTCCACATGATTATAAGGGTCCCAGTCTGTCCAAGACTGTAATTCCTGTATGGCAGTCCGGCATTCACTCAGAAGCCGTTCTTTATCTTTGGGCAGGGTACCGGCCAGCGGCACATAGTTGGAAAAGCGACAGTTTGATGCCGGCGGCAACAATCCGTTGCCCGGCTGCAATGGATTCGGCCTGGGTAACCCCTTTGGCGACATGGGCCAGCACCGCGCCGTCGCCGGATTCCATGCCGTAGTATACCAACTGCAGACCGGCAGCCTGCAATTGCCGCAGTTTCTCCGGTGTTTTGCGCAAGATGTCCCTGGGGCCCGCATAGCAGGATACCCGGCGGAGTTTCGGGAGTGTCTGCCTGAGCTCGCAGAGTATTTCCAGCAGGGAAGCGGTTGGCAGGACCAGTGCATTGCCGTCGGCCAGGAACACGCGGCGGATGTGGTCTTTGTAAGCGGCTGCCCGCCGGAGCTGAGCCGAGATTTCTTCCGCCGGACGAATCCGGAAGGACACGCTGCGGTACATGTTGCAGTAGGTGCAGCGATTGTGAGAGCAGCCGATGGTTACCCGCAGAATAAAACTGTCGGCTTCAGTGGGCGGGCGGAATACCGGGCCTTCAGCCGTATCGAAATACATAGGGAATCTCCTTTGCTTGGGTTTCTTCTCTCAGCATAACACACCCTCGGCTTGGCGTCACTATAGCCGGTGCCATTCGATAAAAACGGACAACCCGGGCAGAAAATTAAAATTGTCAACTTGAGAGATATCCGTTATTAAAAAGCATAATGAAGCAAGCGGGACGCCGCCTGAAAAAACCCAGACAAGATGAACTTTTGTCGATTGTGGCCAGTCTTGCGGTTGGGTCGAGAGCATGATATCATACTAAACAGTTAAGACACTCGTTGTTAGGCCTGTGATATAGGTCGCTCTAATATGTTCAACCTACAAATGACTAAGGGAGTCTAACGTTATGGCAGCTGTCAGGCCCTCCAAGCAGGGAAGGCAAAAACCGTAACCGGGACACCCACCTGCGAGAAGCGGGGTTTGAACATGGCGAGGGACGGTATCACGGGTTTCCGTTTTGTAAACACCTGACGGGACAATTCCCCTCGGGTGTTTTTATTTGGGGGTCAACGCTGCCGGCGTCCCGGTACACATGGCTTGGAACGGCTTGACAGGCACCAGCATTCATAGTATATTGATTTTTAACAGGAATGAATATTCATTCCCAGATTATTACATATTTTACGTCCGGGGTGTACAATATTGAAGGAAAAAATACAAGATAAAAAAGCGGCAGCCTTGCATGCAACACTGGAACTGATCTCCGAACAGGGCTTTCATGGTACTCCGATGTCACAAATCGCCCAAAAAGCCAATATCGGTGTGGGCACCATTTACCGTTATTTTTCCAGCAAGGAAGATTTGATCAATGCCTTGTATGTGGATGTCAAAGCCCGTCTGGCCCGGTATATTTTCCGCAATCATTCCGAAACCATGCCGGTACGGGAGAGTTTCCTGCTGCTGTGGCGCAATATCATCGATTATTTTTTACAGAATCCCACCGAGCTCCTGTTTATGGAACAATATTCGAATTCCCCGCTCATCACCGCTGCCACGCGCGAGGAAGCGCTGCGCACTTTTGCCCAGGCCAATCATTTGTTTCAGCGGGCCCGGGAGGAGAAGCTGGTAAAAGAGCTTCCTTTGAATATGTTATGTACGCTTACCTACGGCGGCGTTCTTTCGCTGGTCAAGCTCAGCCTCTTCTGTGAGCCTAAATTGACGGATGCTGACCTGGATGCGGGAGTAGAAGCTTTATGGGATGCCATTAAAAGGTAGCCTGTATTCTTTTTTTGCAGGAATGAATGTTCATTCTTGCTGCCGGCGGACCGGCTCATGAAGAAGAATACGATTTTCTCTAAGTCTGAAACTGTGGTGTATGGATATAATAATATATTTAGTTTGCAGCATAATTTTACATAAAAAAACGTTGTGGCCAGTAAATGCATAAGGGAGGAATCAGCATGTTGTACAGACAGTTTGGCAAAACAAATGAAAGCGTATCGATTTTAGGGTTTGGCTGTATGCGGCTGCCGGTAATAGACGGACAGGCAACAAACATTGACGAGGAAAAAGCGACCAAGATGATCCGGTATGCGATTGATGCCGGTGTCAATTATGTTGATACGGCCTATCCTTATCATGGCACCGGCATGGACAGGGGCGGCGCCAGTGAACCGTTTGTCGGGCGGGTCTTGCAGGGCGGCTATCGCCAGAAAGTCAAACTGGCGACCAAACTGCCCAGCTGGCTGATTAAAAGCAGGTCCGATATGGACAAGTACTTAAATGAGCAACTGGACCGTTTGCAGACCGATTTCATTGATTTTTACCTGGTGCATTCCCTTAACAGCATTAGCTGGCCTGTGGTGAAAGAAGCCGGTGTTTTTGAGTTTTTGGAACAGGCGATGAAGGACGGCAGAATCAGGCATGCCGGTTTTTCCTTCCACGACCGCCAGGAGCTGTTTAAACAGATTGTGGATGCTTATGACTGGTCGTTTTGCCAGATTCAGTATAACTATCTGGACGAATACTACCAGGCAGGGCGGGAAGGTTTGGAGTATGCGGCAGCCAAAGACTTGGGCATTGCCATTATGGAGCCGCTCAGAGGCGGCAAGATCATCCATCTTCCTCAGGCGGCCAGGGAGGTCTTCGACCGGTCGGCAGTGAAACGGTCTCCGGCGGAATGGGGGCTGCGCTGGGTATGGGACCATCCGGAAGTAGCCGTTGTGCTGAGCGGCATGACGACGATGGAGCAAGTGGTGGAAAACGTATCCATAGCGCAGGAGGCGGAGCCTCATTCCCTATCGGCAGCCGAGCTGGCGGCGGTCAATCAGGTCAAGCGTATTTTTAAAGAACGGATAAAAATCAACTGTACGGCATGCGGGTACTGTATGCCGTGCCCTGCCGGCATCAATATTCCGGATTGCCTGGCTGTCTATAACGACTATCATGTTTTTGACAATCTGCAGGAAGCCAGGGCCGTGTATGGCCGGCGGACCGCGATGACGGCTCCGGCTTCCAAATGTGTGGAATGCGGCCGTTGCGAAAGCCACTGCCCGCAGACCATAGCCATTCGTGACCAGATGAAAAAGATAAAAGCAGCATTTGAATAAAGGGATGGGAGCGAAGAGATGAAAGTATTATATTACGATTGCTTCTGCGGTATCAGCGGGGACATGAACTTAGCTGCCCTGCTGGATTTGGGGGTGGAGGAGGACTATCTCCGGCAGGAACTGTCCAAGCTCAAGCTGGATGACGAATATGAGCTGAGGATAAAAAAAGATAATAAACAGGGCATCGGCGGCACCCGCGTGGATGTGGTTTTACGCCAGGAAGTCCATTCCCATGAGGAAGACAGCATGGCAGGACATGGTGAACATGATCACCATCACCATCATCACCACGATCACCATCACGAACATACGGGGCACAGCGAGGCGGTAAACGGGCACAGAGATCATACTCATCATGAACATAGAAATCTGAGGGATATAGAGGATATCATCAATACAAGCGCTGTAAGCGGCAGAGTCAAGGAACTCAGTTTGCGGATGTTTCGCAAGGTGGCCGAAGCGGAAGCCAAAGTTCATGGGAAACCGTTGTATGAGGTGCATTTCCACGAAGTGGGGGCCACCGATTCCATTGTCGATATTGTCGGAGCGGCCATTTGCCTGGAGTACCTTAAGGTGGGCAAGATTATGGCTTCGCCGGTTCAGGTGGGGGGCGGTTTTGTCAAATGCGCCCATGGGGTGATTCCCGTTCCGGCACCGGCTACGGTGGAGATTCTCCAGGGCGTTCCGGTCAAAGCGGGGATTGTTCCTTTTGAAACTACGACGCCTACCGGTGCGGCCATTCTGGCCGCTAATGTGGTGGAATTTACCGGGGAGATTGATTTTTCCATCACCAGGACGGGCTACGGCATCGGCCACAGGGATCTCGATATTCCCAATGTACTACGGGTTTACCTGGGGCAGGAGGCCGCCGGGGAAGAAGTGGACGGACAATATATTCTGGAGACCAACATTGACGATATGAATCCCGAGCTTTACGGTTATGTAGAGGAAAGGCTTTTTGCCCAGGGAGCGCTGGATGTGTTTAAAACCCCGATCACCATGAAAAAAGGCAGGTCCGGCATAAAACTTAGCGTGCTGATCGGCAGTGACAGGGAAGCGGCCATACGGGACATTATTTTTAGGGAAACCACTTCCATTGGAATGCGCAAATACAGGGTGGAAAAAATCATGCTGCGACGAGAGTTTGAAGAGATTGAAACATCTTATGGCCCGGTTACGGTGAAGCATTCCTACTATCAGGGAGAAAAGGTCAAAAGCAAGCCGGAATACGAAGACTGCCGGCAGATTGCATTGGACCAGAATATACCGGTAGCCCAGGTATATCGGGAGGTTTACAGGAATTTAGAAAAAAATGGCTGATGGCTCTTTCCGGCATATACAGGTAATTTATACCGAAAAAGAAGGATTTTGCCAGGAATAGGGACGAATTATATTAAGTAAGATTTCATAGTAAGGGGTAATTGATTTGCTTATACCGCTGCTATACATTCTTTGGAACGGTATTGTTTTCAGCCAGATGGGGCTGGACAAACGCTATGCGCGGCGGGGAGAACGCCGTATTCCGGAGCGCCGGTTTTTCCTGTGGGGATTGTGTTTCGGTGCCGCCGGGGGAGTGCTGGGAATGTATGTATTCCGCCATAAGACCCGCCATATTTCGTTTGTGGCAGGTATGCCGCTGTTGCTGCTCTTTAATATCCTGTTCCTGTATATACTGCTTGCCGGCAGTGAACTGCCAGTTATATCGCTCTTTGTGGATTAGAGAGGCAGGAACGATATATAATAAAGAGAGCATAGTTGGCGATAGGGAGTGATCATGATGGAAGAACTTCAGTTTATTTATAAACGGTACAGTGTGCGCAAGTTTCAGGAAAAGCCGGTCAAGGCTGAAGATCTGGAGGCTATCCTGACGGCGGCTGTTCATGCGCCTTCCGGAAAAAATCTGCAGAACTGGCACTTCGTGGTGGTCAGCCGGCGGGAAATGATCGAACAGATGGCGGGCGCCGTGCAGGAAAAAAATAAGCAGCTGGCTGAATTTATAGCGGAAGACGAGCGGAAGGCTTTTACCGCTATGATACCTTACCATACCGTTTTTAAGGGGGCGCCGGTGGTCATTTTAGTGTATGCCGGACCGTATCCCAGTGTGGCGGACAGCCTGCTTAAGTCCGGCAGGCTGCCGCAGCAGGAGGCACTGGAATATGCCAAGCCCGGTCCGGGAATTCAAAATATTGCCGCCGCCATGGAAAACCTGGTGCTGGCAGCGGCCGCTTTAGGCTACGGCACTTGCTGGATGACCGGTCCGACTTATGCGGCTGAAGAAATCAGCAAACTGGTGGGGTTCTCGAAGGAAGGGTACCATCTGGCGGCCATGACGCCGCTGGGGGTTCCGGCGGCATCGCCCTTGCAGCGAACGAAACGTAAACCGCTTGCGGAAGTGGTAACCTTTGTGGAATAAGCTGTCCGCGAATACAGGAGGACATTGTGCACGGACCCAATTATATGTTTATTTTTGTCGTATTATTTTTATTATTTAGCATTAGCTGGCTGATATACCGGATACTGAAATCCCAAACCGATGCTTTCCGTTCTGCCGGAGCCAGGTGGGCCTATTGGCTGCTAACCGTTAGTGCGGTTGCCGTTATTTTTACCAATCGCTGGCTGTATCAGCTGGGGGTCCCTGCCGATTGGTTTGCGCTGCCGGTATTGTGGATCATTGCTCAATTGCTGACACTGCCGCTGCTGGTAGTACTGCTGGGGGGCAGCTGGCTGTGGCATAAACTGGGCGGAGGTGGAAAAACCAGTATCAACAGGAGCCGGCGCTCTTTTTTACGCAATGCCTTTGGGGCTGTGCCCCTGCTGGCTTTTGCCGGCAGTGCCCGCGGGGTATATAATGCCGAGGAGCAGCTGGTGGTTCAGCGCTATACCCTGGCGCTGCCGCAGCTGCCGCCGTCTTTGGATCAGTTCAGGCTGGTCCAGATCAGTGATACGCATGTGGGGGCTTTTTTCGATCTGGCCAAGCTGGAACGGGTATTGGATATCATCCGGCAGGAACAGCCGCATATACTGGTTATTACCGGCGATTTAATCGATGATTTGGAACTCCTGGAGCAAACCGTTGCCAAATTAAGCGGGCTTCATGGAAAAATCCCTTACGGTATCTATTTTTGCTGGGGAAATCATGAGTATTTCCGCAATATTGACGCTATCCGCCAGGCCTTGGCCAACAGCCCTGTCCGGGTGTTAACCAACCAGAGTGCCAGAATACTGGATGGAGAAATCCCCTTTTATCTGGCCGGGGTAGATTATCCCTGGGCCCGGGAAGCCGGCGGACAGGAGACCGTCCGGCGCGAGTTTTTTGCCGAGGCCATGCAGGACGTTCCAGAAAAGGCATTTACGGTGCTGCTTAGCCACCATCCGGATTTCATTGAAAATGCATTTGCCGCAGGTATTCCGCTGACGCTTGCCGGACATACCCACGGCGGGCAGATCGGGATATTCGGACACTCTCTTTTGCCGTTAAGCTACCGCTATATGCGCGGTTTTTACCGGCAGGGCCAAAGCCAGGCCTACGTGAGTGTGGGGACCGGGCACTGGCTGCCGTTCCGTCTTGGCTGCCCGGCGGAAATCAGCGTATTTACTTTTCAACTGCCAACATAAGGAGTTCCCATAAAGGAGGATGAAGATATGTTGTTTCAACCTTTTTGTTTGAAAAATTTATCAATAAAAAACCGCATTGTGATGCCGCCGATGTGCATGTATTCAGCCGGCAGGGACGGCCTGGTGACAGACTGGCATGTCCTGCATTACGCAACTAGGGCGGAGGGGCAGACAGGACTCATCATTGTGGAAGCCACCGGTGTGGAGGACCGCGGCCGGATTTCCGACCAGGATCTGGGGCTGTGGGACGACGGACAGATCGCCGGGTTCAAGAAACTGACCGCCGCCGTACATGACCGGGGCGGCAAAGTGGCCATTCAGCTTAATCATGCCGGCAGGAAGAGCGAGGTTCCCTATCTGGAACCGGTTGCCCCTTCCGCGCTGATTTTTGGCGAGGGATACCGCTTGCCCAGAAGGTTGACACCGGAAGAAATCCGGCAGGTGATAACGATGTTCGCCGACGCCGCCCGCAGAGCGGTGGCGGCAGGATTTGACGCCATTGAAATTCATGCGGCCCATGGTTATTTGCTGAATCAGTTTATGTCGCCGCTCAGCAATAACCGGGACGATGCCTATGGCGGCAGTCTGGCCAACCGGACGCGGTTGCTGGGGGAAGTGCTGGATGCGGTAAAACAGGTCATTCCGGCAGACATGCCGCTGTGGGTGAGAGTCACCGCCGAGGAATATGAAACTGCCGGCAATACGCCGGACGTGGTGGCAGACATGCTGAACCTGGTGAAAGACAAGGGTATTGATGCCGTGCATGTCAGTTCCGGCGGATTAACTCCTTTCCAGGTCCGGGCGTATCCCGGCTATCAGATTGGCTTTGCCCTTACGATCAAGCAAAAGACCGGTCTGCCGGTTATCGGCGGCGGACTGATTACCAATGCCAAAGAGGCCGGGCAAGTGGTCAAGGCCGGTGTGGATATGGTTTTCCTCGGCCGCGAACTGCTGCGCAATCCGTACTGGCCGTTGCAGGCGGCGCACATTCTGCAGGAAGCGGTGACCTGGCCTAAAGCGTATTTCCGCGCCAGGTATTAAAGTTACCATTGACTTAACGACATTGTTTTGGTAAGTTAGATGCGGATACTATGCCAATTATTGAAGAAAAAAAGGTGAAATTATGTTGCATGCATTTTCCCGCACCGAACTCTTAATCGGTCCGGAAGCTTTAGAAAAATTGTCGCACGCCAAGGTTGCCGTTTTCGGCATCGGCGGAGTGGGCACCTTTGTCGTAGAGGGACTGGTCCGGTCAGGAGTCGGCAAGTTTGTACTTGTTGATGATGATTGTATCTGCCTTACCAATATAAACAGACAACTGCATGCGACCAGAAAAACCATTGGCAGGCCGAAGGTGGAGGTTATGCGCGAACGGATACTGGAAATCAATCCGCAGGCGGAAGTGACCGTATTCCAAACCTTTTACCTGCCGGAAAATGCCGCGGAGCTGATCAGGGACGATTATGACTATATTGTCGATGCGACTGATACGGTAACAGCCAAGCTGGATTTGGTGGTACGGGCGCATGAACGGAATATTCCGATTATCAGTTGTATGGGTGCCGGGAATAAGCTGGACCCTACCAGACTGGAAGTGACGGATATCTTCCGCACGTCGGTCTGCCCGCTGGCCAAGGTCATGCGGCAGGAATTGCGCAAAAGAAAGATCCCGGGGTTAAAGGTGGTGTACTCGAAAGAGGAGCCGCTGAGGCCGCTGGAAACCGAAGGAGGCAGTTGCAGCACCGGTTGCATCTGTCCGCCGGGAACTACCCGCAAATGCACCACCCGCAACCAGATTCCCGGCAGTATTGCCTTTGTTCCCTCGGTAGCCGGCCTGATTATTGCCGGAGAAGTGGTAAAGGATCTTATAGCCGACAAAGTGTAGTTTGGATGACCCTCTTGAAGGCTGCCTGGCCGGTTCTTCAAGAGGGTTATTATGCTGTATAATGTGGTTGGGTAAGGAGTTTGTTTATGGATCTCAAGCTAGAACTGCTGTATTTTGCCGTTGATTTACTGCTGCCGCTGACAGCCGGCTATTATTGCCGCCGCAAGAACTGGACTTCCGACCGGTTTATGGATCAGATCGTGTCGTTTAATATTGTCATTATCACCTCGCTGTTGTCTTTATTCAGTTTTTGGGGATTAAAACTGGATGCAGCCTTGTTATGGCTGCCGGTACTGGGGATTGGCGCCAGTCTGATCCCCGGATTGTTAGCGTATTTACGGTCCGGGCGCAAATATATAAGTGAACTGGATCAGGGCAGCTATATTCTGGCGGCGGCCCTGTCCAATATGGGCACCATCGGCGGTTTAAGCGTGTTTTTCATGTATGGTGAGATTGCCTATGCGTATACGCAGCTAATGACCATGTTTTTTAATGTGGTGGTTTTCGCCGTCTGCTTTCCCATGGCCCAGTACTACTATTTGAAAAGCCAGTCCGGAGGCAGCCTGCACATTCCCTGGCTGTCCCTGCTCCTAAACCGCAACCAGCTGCCCATTGTGGCATTGGTGCTGGGCCTCGGCCTGTCCGGCCTGGGGATAGCGCGCCCGCCGGTTATTGGCGATATTTTTCCGGCCCTGCTGCATATCGGTGCCTGGACGGCACTGATACCGGTCGGGTTTTCCCTGAATTTTGGCGAGATGAAAAAATACTATAGTGATACCCTGGATCTGATTCCCATTAAATTTGTGATTACCCCGCTGGCCATCTATGCGGCGGCCAAAGCCACGATTGGCGATGCGGTCATTGACAATACGGCGCTGGTGCTGGCCAGTACGCCGCCGGCCATCAATTCCGTACTGACCGCTAAGATTCACAATTTGAATGTGGATATCGCCATGGCCTCGTTTGTCATCCTGACCGTGCTGTTTTTGGTAGTGGTGTATCCGGTGCTGTTCTTTTGCCTAATGTCCTGACGGGAGTTGTCAGGCAAAAGGCCGGTATGCTATTATCAAGGTAACTGGTCCGTCAAAAACGGGCTGAAATTAAAGAGACAAGGAGAGGATTATGAATGAATGGCTGTAATGAGAAAAACTGTACGTGCCCGTACACAAACTGTGAACGGCATGGCAAATGCTGCGAATGTATTAATTATCACCGCAGTGTTGAAGGAAAAGTATTTTGTATGAAAGATGCTAAATGATGGCTGGTGTTACCATTTGCACTTGTGTGCAAATTTCTAAAGAAACTTTGGTTTAAGGGTAGTAATTTTAGCCCCAAATTGGTATAATAATAATGAAGCAACGGAGCACTAAGGGGGATTGGCCAGTGTTTTGGCGGACGCTGGTTAATTGGGGCGATGCTCCGTTGCGCGGTTTTTAACATGATGGGCAGCTTTTGGCTGCCTTTTTTATATTCTTTTTATAGTAAAAAGATGCGGTTAAACGGTATAGGGCCCGGCAGTTGTTCCGGACTCCATACCGTTCAACCGGTTTTACAGCGGCTTGATTCTTGTCTGTTGTTCCCGGACCGGGAATGATACAATAGAAACAGTAGCTTTGCAACGTTTGGTTAGGAGATGATCATCATGATAATGGATACCCACATGCATACCTGCTTTTCATCCGATGCCACCATGAAACTACAGGAGGCCATAGCCCAATCCGGGGAACTCGGTATCGGTATTACAATAACCGAACATATGGATCTGGCCTATCCGGAACCGGGACAGTTTATTTTCGATGTGGATGCCTATTTTCGCGAGTACGGACCTTACCGCAATGAACGGCTGCTGCTGGGCGTGGAAATCGGCATGCGTCCGGATTGTCTGGAGGACAACCGCAAGCTGGCTAAAGGATATCCGTTTGATTATATCATCGGCTCGGTTCATGTAATTAATAATATCGACCTGTACTGGCAGTCTTTTTATGAAGGACGCACCAAAAAGGAAATTTATACCTGTTATTTTGATTCTATGCTGGAGTGCGTTGCCGGTCATGATTTCATTCACAGCCTGGGGCATATTGATTATATTGCCCGTTATGCACCTTTTGCCGACACCAATGTGTATTATGAGGAATTTAAAGAGCAGATTGACCCGGTGCTGACTCTGCTGGCCAAACGGGAGCAGGCTTTAGAGATTAATACCAAACGTCCCCTGACGCCGGATGCGCTTCGTTTGCTGGTTCCGGTCTATCAACGGTTTGCCGAGCTAGGCGGGCGCTATGTGACCATAGGTTCTGACGCGCACCGGGCCAGCGAAATCGGACGCGATTTTGCGGCCGCCTTTGATTTTGCCGCACACTGCGGGCTGCGTCCGGTCTGGTTTCAGGAGGGAAAGCCACGCTATATGCGGCGGGATTAAATCTTTGGTTTTTGTCAGTCCGCTTTTGGGCATGATAAATACCGTGGTACGGTATGATGTAAATCACAGCAATGCCGGGAAGAACGTGGTATGATTAAGCCAACAACTGACAGGAGGTTGACACCATGCTGCCCAAAGGAGCGAATTTACAAAAGATCCGTGACGGGAAAAAGACCTATGCCGTCACCCCACATATACCGGGAGGTTTTGTTAAAGCGAAAGATTTACGCCGTTATGCCGATGTGGCCGAACGGTATGGCGCCGTCTTAAAGCTGACATCGGCGCAGCGGATCATGATTACCGGGTTAAAGGCCGAGGATGTGGAAAAAGTCTGGGACGATCTGGGGATGCAGCCGGCCATTGGGTTTGCCAATTGCGTGCGCAGTGTAAAAATCTGTCCCGGGATTGCTTTTTGCAAACGGGGAAAACAGGACAGTATTAAACTGGGACTGGAGCTGGATAAGCGGTATCATAAAAAAGAAATGCCCTCCCGGATGAAGTTAGGCGTGGCAGGCTGCCCCAATTCCTGCGCCGAAGTACACATCAAAGATATCGGACTGCTGGCCACCGATAAAGGCTGGGATGTTTATGTGGGCGGCAGCGCCGGTTCGCACCCCCGTCTGGCCGACAAACTGATTGAAGACCTCACGCATGACGAGGCTCTGGCTATGGTGGAAATCATTGTCCGGTATTACCAAAAACATGCCGATATTGAGCGGGTAGGCCAATTTATTGACCGCATTGGGTTTAAAAAGTTTAAAGCCGATGTACTGGCCGAATTCTATCAGGAATCCAGCCAGGCAACCGAACCGCTGGTCAGCCAGTCGGCGGACGGGGAAAAACTTGTGCCGGTAGCCGGTGGGCTTACGGAGGGAGCGCTGGTATTCGGGGATAAAATCGACGCCGACAGCGTGATTGCCGATATTATCCGTATTTATCCGCAGACCATCCCGGTTTTCCGTTCTTTCGGCATGGGCTGCCTGGGCTGTCCGTCGGCTACCGCCGAACCGGTCGCCAAGGCGGCGGATATTCACGGTGTGGATGTAAACGAGATTCTGGCGGCATTAAATAAAGTAATCTAAATTTCGATCTGGAGATTGAGGGGGAAAGGTTATGAGCGCTTTTTTGGGGCATATTCATTATTGGCTGTATCATAAAATCCGGCTGGTGATAGAGCGGGAGCAGCTGGTTTATGAAACGGCAGCCGAAGCTTGCGGTGAAACCGCCGAAGAACTGCAGGCGCAGGTATGGCAAAGTTATGGACAGCCGCTGCCGGACAGCGATTTAAGCGAATTAATCGAGCACGGCAATATCCACGGCTGGCTGCAGCGGCAGATCAATATAGCCGAGTCGCGGGAAGCGGCGTTGATTAAGGAATTGCTGGATAACTGCGGACCGGAGGCGGAAGATTGGATACGTTATGCTTTTACCCAGCACGGGGAACGGTGCGGCCGTCAGGCCGTACAGCAGCATAAATATGAAACGGAACGGGCTGACGGTATTTTTCAGGCCCTGAATGATTATTTATTGAACGGTATGCCCTGCGACCAGGCGGACAGCATCCTGGTCAGCAATGCCGATACGGTGGTGTGGGAAAGCAGCATTTGCCTGCAGGAGCCCAATTGGAAACGGGCCGGTGCTTCCGGAAAAATCATGAAAAAGCTTTATCAGGAATGGACGGCTGGTTTTGTTCAGGGAATCAACCCCGATTTTTACTACAGCCAAACTGCCGATACCCTGCAAGGCGACCCTGTCAACCGCCAGGAAATTGTCCGGGGCTAGAAAATTGCTGCCAAAATAAAATGCTTATTGAAAAAGCAGTCTGCCGAACTTGTTATAACGGGCTCGGCAGACTGTTGTTTTGCCATACAATCCATCAATAGGCTGATAAAATCAGAGCGATATACCGGTGTCACCGGCAGGAAAAGGGGGCCTCAGGCGGGAATAGTATTTGGGAGACTGACCAGTTGTTATAGGAGATGAAAGCTTTGGAAATGCCCGCCATCATTGAAAATGCGTTTAGTGAGGGTTTTACTTTGCCTGCTTTGGGGGATAAAGTACCGGACACAACGCAGACTATACAAACAGCCAGAACGTTATGGGATGCCCAAACCTTCAGCGATTTGATCAAGGGGCAGGTGAATGTTCCGGATGATGTGCTGAACCAGGCCTTAGCCGCCAATTTGGAAGAAGGCGGGCCGGTCAAGGCAATGAAAATAACGTCGCTTAAAAATCATCAAATCAAGATCGACGCGCAGACGGCAAAAAACAGACGGGTTGTCCTGGTATGCAAGGTTGAACAATTTGTGCACAATCAGGAACAGTCGCAGTTAATCTTAAAAGTCACCGATAAAAAACTGCCGGGGAAATCGTTTATGTCCTGGGTTTTTCCACGAATAAGCCTGGCCATGGTAAGCAAGGTTGTCGGCCATATTGATCCAGGCCAGGGAATGAACATGACCATTCACGGCAATACCATCACGATCGATTTTCGCCAGGCGTTATACGCTTCGCCAATCGCCCAGGTGGAGTTTTTTGGTTATAAACCGGTGGATGTACTTACCATTCAGTCCGTGACTCCCCAGGACGGCTACGTAACGATCAGTACCGGACTGAATATGCCGGAGCAGCTGAAAGCCATGCTGCAAAATATTCTGTAGGATTCGCAAATTGTATCGATAAATTGAATACATGCTGAGTGCGGCTTTAGCGGCAGGGGGGAGCACTTTCTGACGCCCGCTGCGCTAAAAACAGTTACGATAAACATAAAACAATGGTTACTTTAGTAGAAATTACCTTCTTTAATATCAGTTAATACCTGTAGAAATGAATGGAGGATTGACATGAAAAATGTGCTGACCATCGCCGGTTCGGACAGCAGCGGTGGCGCCGGTATTCAGGCAGATTTAAAGACTTTTTGTGCTCATGGCGTGTTTGGCATGAGCGTGATTACCGCCGTTACGGCACAAAATACGCAAGGCGTACTGGCGGTGCAGGATATTGACCAGGATATTATTGCGAAACAAATCGAGGCTATTTTTGAAGATATTGCAGTGGATGCCGTTAAAATCGGCATGGTGTCCAGCAGGGAAACGGTTGCCACAATTGCCGCCAAGCTCCGGCAGTACCGGGCGGTCAATATTGTCATTGATCCGGTCATGATATCCAAAAGCGGATATCATCTGTTGCGGACGGATGCCGAACAGGCCCTGCTCGGGGAATTGCTGCCGCTGGCCGCACTGATCACGCCGAATATCCCGGAAGCGGAAGTCATTGCGGGAGTGAAGATAGAAACGCCGGCGGATATGGAGATGGCTGCCCGCAGGATAAGGGAACTAGGCGCCCGGCAGGTGCTGGTTAAGGGAGGACACTTGCCGGCGGACGAGGCGGCTACCGATGTTTTGTATGACGGCAGCCGGTTCCGGTATTTTGAGGGACGGCGGATTGCCACCAAGAATACCCACGGCACCGGCTGCACGCTATCTTCAGCCATTGCCGCCAACTTAGGCAGGGGCTTGCCTGTTGAGGAGGCGGTACAGCGGGCTAAAGAGTACATTACCACAGCAATCGAACATTCGCTGGCGATTGGCCATGGCGCCGGCCCTACGCACCATTTTTATGAACTGTATCGGAAAGCAGGGATGGAATGAAGATCGATTACCGGTTGTATTTAGTCACCGACCGCCGGCTGGTAGGTGACAAAGATTTTTACCAAAGCCTTGAGGAGGCACTGGCGGGTGGCGTTACGCTCTTGCAATTGCGCGAAAAAGAGGCCTCTTCGGCGGAGTTTTACCGGATTGCATTACAGATAAGGGAACTGTGTTCACGCTACCGGGTGCCGCTCATCATTAACGACCGTCTGGATATTGCCCAGGCGGTTGAAGCCGACGGGCTGCATATCGGGCAGCAGGATTTGCCGCTCAGCGTGGCCCGCAGGATTCTGGGGAATGACAAGCTGATCGGAGTTTCGGCGGCCACGCTGGACGAAGCGGTACTAGCAGAGCGGCAGGGGGCCGATTATCTCGGAGTGGGGGCGATGTTTCCTACCGGAACCAAACTGGATACCCGGCCGGTAAGTTTAGCAGAGTTAAAATGCATCAAAGAAACGGTTCCGATTCCGGTGGTGGCTATCGGCGGTATCGGAGCCCAAAATGCGGCCGGTGTTATGGAAACCGGCATTGACGGCATATCCGTCGTTTCCGCTGTTTTGGCCCAGGAGGATGTACAAGGGGCTGCCCGGCGGCTGCGGCAGATTATTGACGGCTGTCAGGCGCAAAAATGCCCGGACTAGTTAAGTCCGGGCATTTTTACTTGCCTAGAATTTATCCACCAGCGGCTGGATAAAAGGATATTCATAAAGACGGCCGTCGGCGGCCCGGATAGAGGCAATAATGGAAGTAACGAGCAGCAACAGCCAGAGAATGGCCATCACGGGCACCAGCAGCAGGCCGATGATGAGCGCGCATAATACTCCGGTAATTACCGATAATGCCAAAATGACCACGTGTGCCACCAGGGCCTGCTTGGCATGAGCGTAGACAAAGGGATCTTCCCTCTTTAGCAGGAAAATGACCAGCGGGGCGATAATAAAGCCGACTCCACCCAGCAAATAGGCGAGGTGGGCAATAACGGCCAGCAATTTTTGTTCGCCGGTAATCATGATCATACCTCCTCTTTTTCACTTTTGTCCGGAAAAGCACCGTATCGATGCTTACTTTCAGTATAGTGGATAGGCGGCCTGTTTGTACAGTCTGCTGCGGCAACTTGCTTATTGCGAACCGGATAGAAAGGCGCTTGGGGGCGCAAAATATAAAATTGACGGCGGGTGTAATAGTTTATGCATATTTACTGATTTTGTTGCATAAATAATTATTTCAAATTATCCTGAATTTTTTATTGCACTTTCGGCTGTTTATGATAAAATCATATCGTTGCGTTTATGCACGCTTTACGATATGAAAGGTAGGAGAGGATAATGGAGAACATTTTTAAACTATCACAGGGGGCAGTTGAAAAATTAGCGGAACAGTATGGCTCGCCGCTTTTGGTTCTGTCTGTCGACCAGATTAAACGGAATTATCAATTTCTGGCGGAGCATCTGCCGGGAGTACAACTGTATTATGCAGTAAAAGCAAATCCTGACGAACATATTGTCCGGACGCTGGCTGATCTTGGTTCTTGTTTTGATGTAGCCTCGGATGGCGAAATGCAGGCCTTAACGGATATGGGCATTGAACCGCAGCGGATGGTTTATGCCAATCCGGTGAAAACGGCAGGCGGACTGGCCACAGCCAGGCGTACGGGTGTAAATAAATTTACCTTTGACAGTGAAAGTGAAATTCAAAAAATGGCGAAGGCCGTTCCGGGCGGCGCCGTGCTGCTGCGGGTGAGGGTGGACAACCCTAAGGCTTTGGTCGACTTAAATAAGAAATTCGGCGCTCACCCGGAAGATGTTCCGCAGCTGCTGCGGCTGGCGCGGGAAGCAGGGCTGGATGTTGCCGGCCTGTGTTTCCACGTAGGCAGTCAGTCGGTCAGTGCCGAGGCTTATCTTGATGCGTTAAAAATCTGCCGCCGCTTGTTTGATGAGGCGGCTAAGGATGGTTTTTCCCTGCGGGTACTGGATATCGGCGGCGGATTTCCTATCCCGGCTCTTAACGAGGCCATTGATATTGCAGGAATGCTGGGGGAAATCAACGGAGCGGTCCGCCAATACTTTCCGGAAACCGAGATTTGGGCTGAACCCGGCCGCTTTATCTGCGGCACAGCCGTGAACCTGATTACCCAAGTCATCGGCACACAGCGGCGCAATAATCAGCAATGGTATTTTTTAGACGATGGGTTATACGGTACGTTTTCGGCCATCATTTTCGACCACTGGGAATTCGCTTTTGAAACCTTTAAAACAGGACAGAAGAAGGTTCCGGCCACTTTTGCCGGACCCAGCTGTGATTCTCTGGATATTCTGTTCCGGGATAAACTGGTCGAGCCGCTGGAACTGGATGATCTCATTCTGGTCCCGGCCTGCGGTTCGTATACCTCGGCTTCGGCTACCGTATTCAACGGCTTTGCCAAAACCCGGATTATCGTGTGGGAGGAAGTCCGGCACCTTTTTGCGGCTTCGGAACAGCTGGCAGCGGCTGTGTAAGCATAGTCAATCCGTAAATACACTATTTTCCGTTAAGGAAAATAGTGTATTTTTCTTTGCTCGAAAGAGAATAAGCTGTGCTATAATGGACTATGGTGATGAAACATGATTATATTTAAAAATGACTGGCAGGAACTCATTGGTGATGAATTCCAGCAGGAATATTACCAGAAACTGCGCCGGTGGCTGATTCAGGAGTACCGGACTAAAACGGTATATCCCGATAAATACGATATTTTTAATGCGCTCCATTATACGGCGTATCAGCAGGTAAAGGTTGTCATCCTGGGACAGGACCCCTATCACGGACCCGGTCAGGCGCACGGGCTTAGCTTTTCCGTTAAGCCGGGGGTGGTGGCGCCGCCGTCGCTCTTAAATATTTATCAGGAATTGCAGGAGGATGTGGCGTGCTACATTCCGAATAACGGCTATTTAAAAAAGTGGGCCGATCAGGGGGTGCTTTTGTTAAACACGGTGCTCACCGTGGTGGCCGGTCAGCCCAATTCCCATAAAAATAAAGGCTGGGAGCAGTTTACCGACCGGATTATCAGTCTGTTAAACGACCGGACCGATCCGCTGGTCTTTATTCTCTGGGGCAGCCATGCCCAGTCGAAGATCGAGCTGATCACCAATTTGCAGCATTACATTATCCGGTCGCCGCATCCCAGTCCACTGTCCGCCGGCCGGGGCTTTTTCCACAGCAAACCGTTTTCGAAGACCAACCGTATTCTCGAATCCATCGGCAAGAGCCCCATTGACTGGCAAATTGAAAATCAATAGAGTCTTCTCGCATTTCCTGGCTTTTCCATTCGGCATTCACCCTCCCGCTACTCTGCTGCATATAGTATAGTAAGCTGTTAGGTAAAGTGTGAAGAGAGGTGACGAAATGAAGAGGAGAGCATCGGTTTACCAATGGCCATACTATGGCGGCGGCTACTACCCACCGCAGCCCATGATGGTGCAGCAGCTGGTGGGCCGCCGGCAAGCCTATAAGTCTATGAATGTCTGCCTGTATGTACCTCGCCGGAAACCATCGATTGATCAGGTTATTAATACCTATGTTCATCATTTGTGCATAACCAGTGTGGAAGTTGTTCCCGACAGAGTGATTGTCTGTGGCCATTTTGAGGTTAAGGTGCTGTATGTGGCCTGTTTGCCCAGCCAGCCGGTCCATGCCGTGGAATCGCGCAGAGTGCGGTTTACGGAAAGTGTTTATATCCCGGGAGCCTGTTATGGCATGCAGGCCAATGCCAATGTCCGGGTTGATTACGTGGATGCCGATTGCTGCCGTTCAGGCAATTACCATAATGATTATTACGATAACTATTATTGGGATTACGGTTATCCTCATTCCAGACACGGCGGCAGCCGCAGCTGCGATGTGACCGTGTCGCTGCGTATCTCCGCCAGTGTATTTGGAGACAAGGAAATTATGCACCATCCCCATCCGGGCGGGATGCCGTTCTATCCCGGCGGGATGCCGCTTCATCCCAAAGGTTGAGGGATTATCATTGCCGGCAAGGTTTGCCGGCTTTTTTGCTGCCCGGAGATAGGGCAGACTTACCGCTCGCCCGTACCCGCAGGGGTTAACTCTCTTGTAGAAGAGGGGGAACCTTAGCGGAGATTAGGAATCGCTAGAGAAACATGCGGTATGAAGGTGCCGGCACTGGAATATAGAGTAAGGAGGTGAAAGTGGATGAAGCGGGGAGTTGTTTTGAAACGGGCCTGGAAAATTGCCCGGGCATACTGGTTTTCCGAGGAAAAGTGGCTGGCCTGGCGGCTGCTGCTGGGAGTTATTGCTTTAAACTTAAGCACGGTATATATCACCATTCAGATTAATCTTTGGCATGGTGATTTTTATCAGGCCATTCAAAGCTATGATTATCCCGGCTTTATCCATTCCATCGGCACCTTTTGCATACTGGCCTTTATGCTGGTCGTGGTACACGGGTACCAGGTCTATTTTCGCATGCTGCTGCATATCCGCTGGCGGCAGTGGTTAACCAAAGAATATTTGCAACGCTGGCTGCGGTATCAAACATACTACCGGATGCAGCTGCTGCTGGGCAACGAGGCCGACAATCCGGACCAGCGCATCAGCGAAGATGTGGAGCTGTTTGTCGCTCTGACACTGCGCCTGTCGCTGGATCTTTTGCAGGATATCATTACGGTTTCTTCGTTTGTCGTTATTTTATGGCAGTTATCCGGTGTTTTGTATATTCAGGGAGGGGGAACGCTGATCCCCGTTTACGGCTATTTGGTATGGCTGGCTTTTCTTTACGCCGGGGCGGGAACTTATTGGACGTTAAAACTGGGGCGTCCCCTGGTGGGGCTGGATTATAACCAGCAGCGCTACGAAGCCGATTTCCGGTTTTATTTAGCGCGCCTGAGAGAAAATGCGGAAAGTATTGCTTTCTATCGCGGGGAACGTCAGGAGCAACAAAATGCGCTGGGCAGATTCCGGGAAATTGTGGACAATTTTTTAAAGATCCGGACGGTGCGCCGCCAGTTGATGTGGCTGACCAGCGGCTATGCCCAGGTGGCTGTTATCTTTGCCGTGCTGGTGGCTGCTCCCCGCTACTTTAGCGGTCAGATTCATTTGGGACAGATGTTTCAGATTTCCGATGCCTACGGACGGGTGCAAAACGGGTTTTCCTTTGTGGTGGACAGTTTTACCCGGATTGCCCAGTGGAGAGCCGTGATCAACCGGCTGAACAACTTTTTAATATTTATGGAAATGGTATACCTTCCCCCGAAGGCTCAGGAGCAGCTGCAAACAGAGCGTCACTATAGGAAGGAGTACGCTTTTACCGATCTTAGTGTACTGCAACCGGACGGAAGAGTGCTGGCCTCACGGATAACGGCAGCCATTAAGCCTGCCGACCGGGTCCTGATCAGCGGGCCCTCCGGCTGCGGCAAGAGTACCTTGCTGCGGACGCTGGCCGGTATATGGCCGTATGCGCAGGGACATGTCGCTGTTCCTAAACGGGGTACGATTATGTTTGTCCCGCAAAAGTCCTATATGCCGGTCGATTCCCTGCGGGCGGTGCTGCTATATCCGGCTATGACGGAGACCGTCGGTACGGGGGAGATTAAGAGAATGCTGGAGATATGCCGTTTAGCTTACCTTGGTGACAGGCTGGAGGTTGTTATGGACTGGGATAAGGTACTGTCATTAGGCGAACAGCAGCGGGTGGCTTTTGTCCGGGTGTTGCTGCACAAACCGGACTGGCTGTTTCTGGATGAAGCCACATCGGCTTTGGATGACGACAATGAGCAGGCAATGTATGAAGCCGTACTTGCCCATTTGCCGGGCACTGCCGTTGTCAGCATAGGACACCGGCGTACATTAGTCGGCTATCATCGCCACCGTCTGGAACTGAATGGCCAGGGGGGCTGGCGGCTGAGTCCGCTATGACATCAAATCAACAGGGCGCCTCTTTCCTTGTAGCGGGTCAGCAGGACTTCGGAGTGTACGTTGGTTATGCCGTCGATGGTTTGCAGCAGGGCGAGGTAGCGTTCGGCATGATGCTGATCATCCAGCAGGGCATGGACGTGTAAATGCGGGCGGCCGCTCATTTGATATACATTGGTCGTCTCCTCGGCGGTCAGCAGCTTTTGGGCAACCGTATTTATTTTCGGCCACTCGACTTCAATATCAAAATACATGGAAAGTGTTTTTCCGGCTTTTAGCGGGTTGACGACAATGGTAAAACGTTCGATAATTCCTGCTTTGGCAAGCTGATTCACTCTTTCCCGGACGGCAGCACGCGTTAAATTAACCAGCCGGCCCAATTCCGCATGGCTCAGACGGCCATTTTCCGACAGGTAGTGTAAAATTTTCGTATCCACTTCATCTAAATTTTTAAAGTTCATTTAGGGCACCTGCCTTTCGTACATACTATAGCATCCCGTTAGTGCAATGGAATAATTTAATTAAACATCTTTTTCTATACAAAGTAAAGAAGAAGTTAAATATATTGATCGAATGTAAAAAAAGTATTATACTTTGATTTATGGTACTTAATATGATTTAGGTAGCAGAAAAAGTTGTTGTTATGCAACGTTAGGGGTGAGTTCGTGACAGGGGAAGCAATGCAAATACTAATGATTGCGATATTTGCCGGAATATTGGGTTCGGTCCTGGGCCTGGGCGGGGGAATGATTGTAACTCCGGCGCTTACATTATTGTTTGGGGTGGATATTCAGCATGCCATAGGCGCCAGTCTGATTTCCGTTATTGCCACATCCAGCGGGGCGGCTGTCACCTACATCCGTGATAAGCTTACCAATATCCGTATTGGGATGTTTTTGGAAATTGCCACTACGGTTGGCGCTATTACCGGAGCCGTAATCGGCGGTATTATCCCGCCGACTCTGCTGTATTTTATTTTTGGCCTGCAGTTACTGTATTCCGCGCTGGCCATGCTGAAAAAAGTCAAACAGGAGCTGCCGGGAGAAGTGGAATTGGGCAAAACAGCCGGTTTGCTGAAACTTCAGGGAACGTACTATGATAAAGCTTTGCAAAAACAAGTGGACTATAATGTGGATAATGTGTCGGGAGCCTTTACGGTTATGTACGGGGCCGGTGTCATTTCCGGTTTGCTGGGAATCGGCAGCGGCAGTTTTAAAGTCATGGCTATGGATATATTTATGAAATTACCGCTTAAGGTATCCTCCGCTACCAGCAATTTTATGATGGGGGTTACCGGAGCGGCCAGCGCCGGCATTTACCTGTTCCGCGGCGATATCAATCCGGCCATCGCAGCGCCGGTTGCCCTTGGGGTGTTGATGGGGGCGGCGGCTGGAACGCATATTATGCAGCGCTTAAAAAGCAAAACCATTCGCAAACTGTTCATACCGATTTTATTATATGTCGCTTTGCAGATGATGGCGCAGGGACTGGGGGTTAAGTTATGAGCAAAGAACAAGAACAGGCGCATTACGACAGGGACGCTGAGATGCGGGAAGTGGAGCTGTTTGTCAGCCGGTCTTTACGTTTCGGTGTAATACTCAGTGCCGGAGTTATTCTTATCGGTCTGCTGTTGTTTCTTGGCACCGGTGAGGGCGGCTATCCGGGGCAAAGTTATCCGACCAGGTTTACCGAAATGGTGAACGGAGCGCTCCAGTTAAAGCCGTTTGCCGTAATTCTGACAGGACTGTTGCTGCTGATTCTTACTCCGGTGCTGAGAGTGGCCGTTTCCACGCTGATCTTCATTAAAGAAAAGGACTGGCTGTATGTAGGTATCTCGGCTGCGGTGTTTTTGATTTTGCTGTTCAGCCTGGTATTGGGAAAATAAAGCATAGAAACAAACTGCCACCGGCTTTAAAGCCGGTGTTTTTTTGTCGTGAAAAGAAACTCGGTTTTTGGAATATACGGTAGGAATTCGCAATAGTATGTAGTAACAACAGACCCTTTTGCAGCAGCCTTTCTGTTTCCGGGGGGAAGCTGTCAGGGACAAAACATGAAAAGAGGGTTGTCATGCTTTCCGAGCTGCTTACCCCGGAGGTTATACGTCTTAATGTGGAGTGCCGTGATTGGGAAGAGGCCCTGCGGACAGCCTGTGACCTCCTGTTGCAAAAAGGCTGGGTGGAGGAAGGGTATCTACAGGCCATTATGCATAATCACCGGACCCTGGGGCCGTATATGGTAGTCGCTCCCGGTATTATGCTGGCTCATGCCCGGCCGGAAGACGGGGCGCTCTGTTTGTCGTTAAGCCTGATAACATTACGGAAAGCTATGGCTTTTGGCAATATAACCAATGATCCGGTCAAGTTGATTATTACGCTGGCAGCAACCGATACTCATTCCCATATCGCCGTTTTGACGGAGCTGATGGAACTCTTCATGAATGCGGAGGATGTGGACGGAATCGTTACCGCCGTACGGAAAGAAGAAGTCCTGCGTATTCTGGGGCACTATACCCAGTCACCAACAGACGGCCAAGAAAGGAGGTGAAAATATGAAAATCCTGGTTTGTTGCGGCAGCGGTCTGGGCAGTAGCTTCATGATCGAAATGAATATCAAGAAAGTGCTGAAAGACATGAATTATGAGGCTGAAGTGGATCACTGCGACTTATCGTCCGCCGCGGGCAGTAAGGCCGATATTTATGTGGGAACCAGGGACATTGCCGGACAGCTTACCTCTCTGGGAGGCAAGGTGGTTTCGCTCAACAGCATGATTGATCTTAGAGAACTGCGGGAAAAGCTGGCGGCTGTGCTGCAAGAATAGTCTTAATAAGGGAGGAATTGGGATGTTGAAGTTTATACTGGATATTCTGAGTGTTCCTGCTGTACTGGTCGGTATTATTTCGATGATTGGCTTGATTGCGCTGAAGAAAAGCGGGCCGGATATTGTTAAAGGTTCGGTTAAAACCGTTCTGGGCTTTTTAGTGCTGAGCGGCGGGGCGGGCATTGTAGTGGGTGCTTTATCCAGCTTCGGTATCATGTTTCAGCATGGGTTCGGAATCACCGGTGTAGTGCCGCATAATGAAGCCGTCGTAGCCCTGGCTTTAAAAACGTACGGCACGCAGACGGCGTTGATTATGGCTTTCGGGATGGTCGTCAATGTGCTGGTAGCACGGTTTACCCCTCTGAAATATATTTTTCTTACCGGACATCATACGTTATATATGGCTTGTATGATTGCTGCCATTTTGGTTGCCGGAGGCATGCACGGAGCGGTTTTGGTGTTTACGGGTTCCGTTCTGCTGGGGTTTGTCATGGCTTTTTTTCCGGCTATTGCCCAGCCGACTATGCGGAAAATTACCGGTACGGATGATGTCGCCTTCGGGCATTTCGGCACCGTCGGTTATGTTTTGTCGGCCTGGATCGGGTCGCTGCTGGGTAATAAGGAAAAGACCACGGAGGATATCAATTTTCCGCAGGGACTTAGTTTTTTGCGGGACTCTTCTTTAGCGATTTCCCTGGTTATGGGGGTTCTGTATTTGATTGTGGCGCTGGCTTCGGGCCAGTCTTTTGTGGAAGCTGAGCTGAGCGGCGGTCAGAATTTTATCATTTTTGCGGTTATTCAGGCTATCACCTTTGCCGGCGGTGTGTACATTATTCTGGCCGGGGTGCGTTTAATTCTGGGCGAAATCATACCTGCTTTCACCGGAATTGCCACCCGGATTGTTCCGGACGCCAAACCGGCACTTGATTGTCCGGTGGTCTTCCCCTATGCTCCCAATGCCGTGCTGATCGGCTTCCTGTCCAGCTTTGTAGGCGGCATTGCGGGGATGCTGATACTGCTGGCCGTTGGGAAATCCGTCCCCGGTCTGGCTATTATTTTGCCGGGAGTTGTCCCTCATTTCTTCTGCGGAGCAACCGCCGGGGTTTTTGGCAACGCAACCGGCGGGCGGAGAGGCGCCGTATTCGGTTCGTTTGCTCACGGACTGTTGATTACTTTCCTGCCGGTACTGCTGCTGCCGGTCCTGGGGGATTTAGGATTTGCCAATACCACCTTCAGCGATGCCGATTTTGGGGTCGTCGGCATTCTACTGGGCAATGTTTTGCAATGGTTTGTTCACTAGTCCTTATTTTTAAGTAAAGCAAAGGACCGCTATCTCGCAAAAAGGGATAGCGGCCCTTTTATTTTGTCAGATTTTAAATTTACGGATCAATTCGTCCAGTTCCTGAGCCAGTTTGGACAAATGGTTGCTGGAGGAAGCGATTTCTTCCATAGAGGCCGATTGCTGTTCGGCAGCGGCGGAAACAGTTTCTACCTCTCCCACCGACTGTTTGCCGATTTGGTCGATTTCGTTAACGGAGGCGACAACCTGCTGGCTGCCGTCGGCCAATTGTTTAATAGCTTCCGTTACTTCCATGACCTGAGTGGACATTTGGCCGATCAGATTATGGATTTCAGCGAAAGACTGACCGGCGTCGTTTACTGCGGCTGTGCCTGTTTTTGCTTCTTTCGTGCCATTTTCCATCACCTGAACGGCATTATCCGTTTCTTGTTGGATTTCGGCGATCAGTCCGGCAATTTGCTGAGCGGATTGCTCCGATTGTTCGGCCAGCTTCCGGACTTCATCAGCTACAACGGCGAAGCCCCGCCCCTGTTCGCCGGCCCGGGCAGCTTCAATAGCCGCGTTTAAAGCCAGCAAATTGGTTTGACCGGCAATTGAGGAAATGGTATCGACAATTTGGGTAATTTCTTTGGAACGTTCCCCCAGTTTGCTGACTGCTTCTGCAGATTGGGTAACGGTTTCCGATATGATATTCATCTGCCGGACGGCTGCTTCGACGGTCTGCTCACCGGTACGGGCAGCCGTTGCCGCCGCCTGGCTTACTGCTGATACCGATTGTGTATTGGCGGCAATGTTTTGAATGCCGGCCGTCATTTCACTGATGGTTCCCACGGCGGTGCTAATGCTGGCGGCCTGTTTTTCACTGCCTTCGGCTAAGCGCATGCTGCTTGCGGCAATGTGGGTTGAAGCCTGAGACGACTGTTCGGCGCTGGCGGTGAGCTGCTCGGAGGAGGAGGCGACAATTTCCGCGTTGGTGCGCAATTGCCGGATGATGGAATGGAGATGTTTTACCATATAGTTAAAGCCATTGGCGCAGACAGCGAACTCATCTTTGCCCTTGCTTTCTGCACTGACGGTGAGATCTCCTTCAGACAATAACTTAAATTTGACGGCCAGTGCCTCCAACGGTCTGGTAATTTGCCCGGACAGGAAGTAAGTGATGGCAATGACCATGGCAATGGAGAACAGGGCAATTCCGCCAAACATCCAGCGCAGGGTAGCGAGCGGCTGATAGATGAATTTCTCCGGTATGCTGATAACCAGTGTCCAGCCGGTGGATGGCAGGGTATTGGCAACCATCAGCATAGCTTCGCCATCTTGTGTATAGCTTTTTAATACACTGTTTTTATTGCCGGCATTATCTTTGAGGACGCCGGATACAGCTTTAAAGCTGCTGTCTTCATAGAGGTTCTTGGCTACCAGATTGGGATCAGGATGGGCCAGAACCGTGCCGTTTTTATCAATCAAAAAGGCGTAACCCTGGCCGTCAAGATTGATTTGCTTTACATTATCGACCAGTGTTTTTAATAAGATATCCTCGGCCATGATTCCCCGCAGTTGCCCGTCCGCGCTTTTCAGCGGCAGGGCAACCGATACGGCCATTTCCTTGGTGACCATATCCAGGTACGGATCGCTGTAAATGAGTTCACCCTTTGCCAGGGCGTCCTTATACCAGGACCGGGTGCGCGGGTCGTAGTCAGCCGGGGGTGTCCAGCCGCTGCCGTCAATCATTTTGCCGTCGGGTGTTCCCAGGTACATGTCGGAAAGTTCTTTATCTACCGTTTTATAGCCGGATAAATGCATACCGGTCAAATTGTCCCCGGTAGTATTCCGGATGGTTGCCGCCGTTATTTCCAGCATTTTGGCCTTGCTGGTCAGCCAGCCGTCCAGCTTGTGGATGTGCGTGGTGGAAATATAATTCATTTCCCGATAAATTTCGTCGGTTAACTGCTGTTTGGTGAAAAAATAACCTGCTCCGCTGGATAACAGCAGGATAATGGCGGACAACGCGGAAAAAATCAGAATCAGTTTGTTTCTAACGTTCATCATGGCACCTCGATATCGTATGATTTGTTTGCCGCTGTTTTTTTCGTGTGGTTGTCGGCACGAAAAAAACAGCCAAGAGTGACTTTACGCCTGGCTGATACAACATTGTATAAAAAAGAACTATATAAATAATTGTAGGAGTTTACACAATAGATTATAAAATAATATTACGAGATAATTTGCAAACAGTCAACAAATTTTGCCTTAAAATCTGGTTAATTTTGTCGATTTTTGTTTTGGTTTAAGTAATATTCAACAGATACCCGGTTCTTTCCTGCTTACCTTATGGAGGCGATTTTTACATTTGTTCATGGGTTATAAAAATATAAAAAAATTCTTTGTTGTCGCTTGAAAATATAAGCATGATAATATAAAATAAAAAGTAATAAGATAAGATAATAAGTGATAATATACAATAGATAAAATAATAATATAAAATAATGAATTTGAATTATTATTTTAAAAAGTAATAAAAATTCATAAGTAATTCAGATTTCCTTTCTTTATTAAATGACAGGTTTTTTGGTACAATAACTTAAAACCTTCATTCATAAAATTACCTGTATTTTTACAAAATTTAGATTAGGATGTGATGAGATGGTCCTCAATTTAGAAAACGTAGGTAAAATGAAAATCAATGAGTTTTTGGGAAGTACGCTGGAATGCCAGTGCGGTAAACCCCACAGTGTCAACATTGACAAGATTATTGTTGAAAACGGAGCGGTGAACAAGGTTCCCGGCATCTTACAGGAAATGGGCCGTAAAAATGCATTGGTAGTTGCAGATTCGCATACTTTTGAAGTGGCCGGCAAAAAAGTGGTTGAGCTTTTAACTGCCAGCAATATTAAGCACAAAGTTTATGTTTATCAGTCGGAGGGGCATTTGGTTCCGGATGAACAGGCAGTCGGCAAACTGGTTCTGCAAGTGGAGAAGGATACGGATGTCATTGTTACCGTTGGTTCCGGCAGCCTAAACGACCTGGTTAAATTCGTCAGCTGGCTGATTAAAGTTCCTTCACTGGTGGTTGCTACGGCGCCGTCGATGGATGGCTATGCTTCCGATACCTCTGCTCTCATTATTGACAATTTAAAAACAAGCGTAACCTCCGATTATCCGAAAATCATTATCGGCGATGTCGATATTCTGAAACAAGCGCCCATGACAATGATTCTGGCCGGCTTAGGCGATATTATCGGCAAGTACTCCGCCTTAAACGACTGGCTGATCAGTGAGATTGTAAACGATGAATACCATTGTTCGGTGACCGCCAAAATTTCCAGTGATGCGATTGAAAAATGCGTTACTAATATTGAAGGCATCAAGAAAAGAGAAGACAAAGCCATTAAGGATTTGATGGAAGGTCTGGTACGCACCGGCATTGCGATGAGTTTTGTCGGCAATTCCCGCCCGGCTTCCGGCTGCGAGCATCACATTTCGCACTTCTGGGAAATGGCCTTTCTGTTTGCCGGTAAAGAGGCTTTGCTGCACGGTACGAAAGTCGGCATGAGCAGTGTGATTACCGCTAAATTATATGAACTGCTGCCTGAAACCAAAGTCGATTTTGACAAGGCAGTCAGTGTCGCCAGGGCATTTGATGAAAAAGCCTGGAGAGAGAAAGTAATCGCCATGTACGGCAAAGCTGCGCCGGGGATCTTAAAACTTAGTGAAAAAGACGGCAGAAACTCTATTGAAAAGCGGATTGCCCGCATTAGCAAAATCAAGGAGAACTACGACGCTATTATGAACATTGCCAAGGCCGCTCCGTCGGCAGCCAGGGTAAGAGCCTTGATGGAGGAGGCCGGTGCGCCGGTTAGGCCGAAAGAAGTGGGCATTGACGATGCCACAGCGTTGAACGGTGTTATCATGGCGAAAGAAGTTCGCCCCCGTTACAGCATGCTTAATTTATTGTCGGATTTGGCGATTCTGGAAGAACTTGCGAAGAAAGCTAGTGATTACGTAAAATAAAAACAGGCAAAGGAAGAAAACAGACATATGTATAATATTGAACAAGCGATGGACAAAACGTATGCCAGGGAAGTATTGAAGAAAATCAAGTGTTTCGTATTTGATATGGACGGAACCATCTATCTGGGCGGCAAGATTTTAGACGGATCTATCGACTTTCTGCACACGCTGGATAAACATCGGATTGCTGTCCGTTTCTTTACGAATAATTCCTCTAAAAATAACAGGGTTTATGTTGATCGGATTACGAAAATGGGTTATCCTGTAACCGAGGACAGGATTTTTATCTCCAATCATGTTATCATCTCGTACCTCCTGGACAATATGCCGGAGAAAACAGTATATGTGCTGGGAAACCAGTACCTGCAAAATGATTTCAAAGAAGCCGGTATTAAATTGGTGGAAGAAAATCCGGATATCGTTGTGGTGGGTTTTGATACTTCGCTGGTATACGAGCGCCTGACCAAAGCTTGTACCTTTATCCGGAACGGTGCCACCTTCTACGGTGTAAATCCTGATTTTAACTGCCCTATGGAAGACGGATACATCCCGGACTGCGGCTCCATTTGTGCCTGCATTACTGCTTCAACCGGTGTTGTGCCTGAGTTTTTCGGCAAACCGACTGTGCATACGCTGCAATATATCTTAAAGCAAACCGGTTTGAAAGAAGAGGAACTTGCTATTGTTGGCGACCGCCTGTATACGGACATTGCGCTGGCGAAAAATAATGCCGTGACTTCGATATTAGTACTGACCGGCGAAAGTACGCTGGAAGATGTACCTAAGGCCGAAGTGAAGCCGACGCTGATCTTCCCGTCCCTGAAACAGGCAAAAGAAGTAATTGACGAAATATATTAATTGATCATCTTCTCTTTCTCTGGAAGCAATATGCCAAACCATACAGTTTAATTATTTGTCAGGTTGCTAATAATGCCTTGTTGTTATTAGCAACCTGAAGTGCATTGACGGGTTTTGGAATACATTTTGTTAAAAGGAGAGGAATACAGTATGGTAAATGTTAATCAAACGGAACGACTAGCGGTCAATACGCTGCGGACACTATCCATTGATGCCATTGAGAAGGCAAATTCCGGTCATCCGGGCATGCCGATGGGTGCCGCACCCATGGCATACTCGTTATGGGTGAAGCACATGACCCATAATCCGGCCAATCCGACCTGGTTTAACCGGGACAGGTTTGTTTTGTCGGCGGGACATGGCTCAGCCTTGCTGTACAGTTTGCTGCATTTGTCCGGGTATGCTGTGTCTTTGGAGGATGTGAAGAGTTTCCGTCAGTACAAAAGTAAAACGCCGGGCCATCCGGAATACGGGCATACACCCGGAGTGGACGCGACTACCGGGCCTTTAGGGCAGGGAGTTGCCATGGCTGTCGGTATGGCTATGGCGGAGCGTCATTTAGCGGCCCGCTATAATAAGACCGACTATGAGCTGATTAACCACTTTAGCTATGGCATTTGCGGTGACGGTGATTTAATGGAGGGCGTTTGTGCCGAAGCGGCTTCTTTGGCCGGACACCTTCGTCTGGGCAGGCTGATTGTTTTATATGATTCGAATGATATTTCCCTGGACGGTAAGCTCAGTCAGGCTTTTTCCGAAGACGTCAAAAAACGTTTCGAAGCTTATGGCTGGCAGGTGCTCCGGGTAGAGGACGGCAATGATTTAGCCGCAATTGATGCCGCACTTGCTGAGGCCAAAACCGAACTGACCAAACCGACTTTAATTGAGGTAAAGACAATTATCGGCTTCGGTGCTCCGAATAAGGCCGGTTCTTCTGCGGCGCATGGATCGCCGCTGGGCAAAGTGGAAACCCAGGCGGCAAAAAAAGAATACCATTGGTCCTATGCCGATGATTTTCATGTTCCTTCCGAAGTGTATGAGCATTTTTCGCAGGCGGTTAAAGAGCGCGGCAAACAGGCCGAAGCAGTATGGAATGCCGTTTTCGCCAGCTATAAACAGGAGTTCCCCGAGCTTGGCAGGGAATTGGAAGCGGCGATTGCCGGTGAGTTGCCGGAAAATTGGGATGCGGCGGTTCCTACATATCAAGCCGGCAGTAAATCAGCTACCCGGTCTTCGTCCGGGGAAGTGATTAACGGGCTGGCAAAGGGAATTCCGTACTTTTTTGGCGGTTCGGCCGATTTAGCCAGTTCCAATAAAACAACGATAAAAAACGGCGGAGATTTTTCTGCCGATGATTACAGCGGACGAAATATCTGGTTTGGCGTGCGGGAATTTGCCATGGGGGCTATATTAAACGGCATGGCTTTGCATGGCGGACTCAAAGTATTTGGCGGCACCTTCTTCGTCTTTTCCGATTATTTGCGGCCGGCTATCCGGCTGGCGGCACTCATGCAGCTGCCCGTTACCTACGTCTTTACGCATGACAGTATTGCGGTAGGCGAGGATGGACCGACCCACGAACCAATTGAACAACTGGCTTCGTTGCGGGCCATGCCCAATCTGAATGTGATTCGGCCGGCGGATGGCAATGAGACGGCAGCGGCCTGGAAAGTGGCTCTGACATCTAAGCGGACGCCAACGGTTTTGGTATTGTCGCGTCAGGATCTTTTGACAATTGCTTCGCCGGAAGTAGCTGATGAAGGCGTGGCCAAGGGGGCTTACACGGTGGTTAAGGCAGAACAGCCGCAGGCGCTGCTGCTGGCTTCCGGATCGGAGGTTGAACTGGCTGTAAAGGCTCAAAAGCAGCTGGCTCAAGAAAAAATCGCTGTTTCGGTAGTGAGCTTTCCAGCCTGGAAACGTTTTGAAGAACAACCGGAAGAGTATAAAAAGACCGTGCTGCTACCTGCGGTTCCTAAGCGTTTAGCCATCGAAATGGGTGCGTCCCTGGGATGGGAACGTTATATCGGGTCCCAGGGAGATATACTCGCCATTGACCGATTTGGTGCGTCCGGCCCCGGTGAATTGCTGATCAAAGAATATGGTTTTACGGTTGAGCAGGTTGTGGCAAAGGTGAAGCAACTTTTAAAATAAGCCGCACAGTATAAGCTGCGGAGCGACATATTAGTAAAAAGGAAGTAGACAAAGCAAAGGATAAACGGAAAAAGATTACTCTTCGGAGTAGTCTTTTTTATTAGGGTTGTTTTGTAGATTGCTGTTCAATATTATAGATAATGCGGGAAAAAGTTGTTATTTTGTTAATTTTTGTATGGCATTTCCTTGCCTGCAGGTGATATTATGGTAGTTGTCGAATTGTAAAATAAATGCGAATCATACTGCAGGGTGAGACAATGCAAAATGTGGACAGCAAATTATTAGACAAAATCATAAAACAGATTCTGGAAGCGATTGAGCAAAGTAAAATACAAATTTTTGATATTTATGAAGCAGCCAAAAGTGAGATGGAATCGGTCAAAAAAGATGTGGAGCGCGTAAAACAGGCAACAGTGGATATTATTTTCCATGTGGATGATCTGGAAAAACAGGAAAAACGGGCCCGCCTGCGGTTGATGGGAGTAAGCCGTAATTTCCGGGTCCACAGTGAAGATGAAATCAAACGAATTTATGACGAGACCAAAAACATACAAGTGGAGCTGGCTGTAGCACGCGAACAGGAGCAAAGTTTAAAGCGTCAGCGTGATGACCTGGAAATTCGTCTGAAATCCTTGAAAAGTACGGTAGGCAAGGCGGAAAACCTGGTGTCGCAGGTGGGAGTTGTTTTAGGGTATTTGGGAAATCAGATGGAAGGTGTGGTCGATCGGCTGGAATCACTGCAGCAAAGCCAGAATTTTGGTGCTAAAATTATAAAAGCCCAGGAAGAAGAGCGGCTCAGAGTGGCCCGTGAAATTCATGACGGTCCGGCTCAGGCTATGGCTAACCTGGTATTTCGGGCGGAAGTCTGTGAGCGGCTCATTGATGTGGATCTGGAACGGGTCAAGGGAGAACTGAAGAGCTTGCGCAGCCAGGCAAGGGCCTGTCTGCAGGAAACCCGTAAAATTATCTTTGATTTGCGGCCCATGATGCTGGACGACCTCGGCCTGCTGCCTACCATTAGAGGTTTTTTGGAGACGTTACAGGCCCGCAGCGGTATTGTAACGGAACTGCGTATTATCGGCGAGGACCAGCGGTTGAATCCTTATCTGGAGATCGGTTTGTTCCGGGTCGTCCAGGAAGCAGTCAACAATGTGGAAAAGCATGCTAAGGCCCATAAAGTGATTGTTTTGCTGGAATTTCGCCGCGATTATATCCTGACGGTCATCGATGATGACGGGCAGGGCTTTGATACCGAGCTGAAGCCGGTAGGTGACAGCTTTGGTATACTTGGTATGAGGGAACGCATTAATTTGTTAAAAGGCAGGGTGGAAATTAAATCCGAACCCAAAAAGGGGACCCGGGTTATCGTTAAAGTACCGGTGAAATAATATTGTTTTCATATAGAATGAAGGCCTAACTTGGTTGACGAAGTTGGGCCTTTATTTTATTTACCAATATATGTTCAGGCAGAAAATA
>NZ_CYSP01000025.1 GCF_001298735.1 Propionispora sp. 2/2-37
GACGGCGGTTATCCTTAAATAACGCAAAATTGGGCTAACCGTTTTCCGGTTAGGCAGCCTGCGGGGCTGGCGTGTATCGAGCACGGCAACCCTTTTCTTATATTATACCCATAGAATGAAAAATATGCAATCGGTCAGAAAAAATCCTGCCGGCAGGTTGCTGCAAATTCTGGAAAAATGTTTTTGTCTTGACAGGGACCGGTTTAAGAAAAAAATAGATGGGAGACATATCAATTGAGCCGCTTAATTGTGTTCCCGGCCTATTTTTGTACTTCAAGCACCTAGCCTTTGAATAAACTCTCCAACATCCTTAATTCCCAGTATCACACTCTTGGTAAATGCTCTATCGATTGTTTTATTAGTCATTTTTACCTTTATATTAATTGTCTGTTCTCCGGCGTTTTTTTGTAATTCTGCTAAAAATTGACTATATTTTTCCTGTTCTGTTCCTGTAAACTGACAGTCGTTATATGTAACAAAATTGGTAGAAGATGTATAGCGGATAGCAAAATCTGTATCATTTCCTGTAATTGTAATTTTATAAAGTTTCATTTCAATCCTCCAGAACTGTTTTAAAATAATGTACCAAGAAAACCGTAAACTAGCTTGTTTCTTTGCTTTAGACCGTAGTTACACTGCATGCTGAAATGCCCTTTTACAAACGCAATATAAAAGGATAACAATTCGCTTGGTATAGAATAGCAGGACCTCCTTGCATCTCAATCTTAAATTCGCTTACTATAATATTAAGCAAAATTCATGCCAAAACACTATTATAGGCTGTTATTTCACAGTTCTGAGCAACATTCCCAAAGCATCTTTATTAGTGTTTCAATCTAAATTTATAGTGTTTAAGTATTAGTTTCCTTGTTAAAACAAATTTGCTGTCGCATTTGCCACGCTCATGATATTGGTCACGACCAAAAAGAAATAACGGATAATCTGGGCTAACCGTTTTCCGGTTAGACAGCCCTTTTCTTATATTATACCCAGAAAAAATATGCAACGTCCGGGAGAAAATCCTGTCCGGCAGTGAAAGAGGGGATGGTTACAGCTCTAACTTATGACAAGCGGTGAAAAAGGAAGGAATTTTTCTTATATGAAAGAAAATAAAAGGACCACATAAGTTAAGGAGAGTTTCATGGAAAACAAAGGCAGACGAGCGACTGTTACATTAACTCAAGAAGATTATTTACAATTTGCCCGTTTCTTGTCTGAAAAAGAAATGTATATATGGTACGGAGCCGTAATCTTCGGGTTGGCAGGAAAGTATATTGTCAAAGACATAGGGGGACTTGGGGGAATTTTCTTATTCTTTTTTAGTTGTATCGCTACTATTAAAGCTCATGGTAAAATTTCTATGTCCGGCCAATTGTGTCATAAAGCAACAATTCCCGAATTGGGGATAGGGTCTATAGGGATTAATACAAGCTACTGTGGGAAGTGGAATGCGCTTTATGATTTAAAACCGGACAAGAATGGTATCATTTTTATGAATGGAAAAAGCTCCGGAATCGTAATACCCAAGAGACTTGGAAATACGGTACATTTGGTCCGGGTTGATAAAACCTTCCGTAATAATAAGCTAAACAATACCGTATCGGCTAAAATAAAATCGTATAGAGGATGTATTGCGGGTATAGTATGTTTTTTAGCCATGATATTTTTTAATGGCTTATTTAAGATTGTGACTAAACAATAGACGAAGCAAGTTGATTTTCCGGTTATATACGTAACCATAATAGGAATCCGGTGATAAGTTTTTCTCCGGCTGATCGACACGCATAGTGATGCCCGTTCCTGGCGCAGTAATACAGTCACCCCTAGGAATACAGGGTAACAAAGGAATGTTTAAAAATGTGTTGACAATGATAATTATTATCATTAAAATAATGGTAAAAGAGTTTATGCACAATACATATGGTAGTTTTCCTTTATGGACAAGTAAGAGAGCCGAGAGCTCCGTTGCGCAATCTATGTGCACGGAGTTTTGTTTTTTTGACCGTAAGGGCTGCTGTTTCTAAAGGTGTATGAAATAAGTTCATGGAAACAAGGGAGTGATTGACAGATGATGGCCGGGTACAAAACGGTAAGGGAACTGCAGGAAACTTTGCCGTCGATGCGTTGCAAATATTGCAACCGGCTGCTTTATCGCGGTGTTGTCCAAACGATTGAGATTAAATGTCCGAAATGCGGGATGATACAGTTAATAACAGGTTGTGAACGCGGATGGTCAACACCGGCAGAAGCCCTGTCCGGAGGATCACCCAGGGTGGTGACCGACAGTGCCGGCAGAATGGTGGCGATACCGGGGCGTCCGCAGCGGGTAATCGCTTTGAATGCATCCAATCTGGGCCTTTACTATGCTATCGGCGGGAGCATTATCGGCAGAGTGTCAACGAATATGCTGCCGCCGGATATGGAGGAAAAAGTCAGAGGCATTCCGACAATAGGCCTTCCTGCCTGCCTGGATGTAGAACGGATAATTGAGATGAAACCGGATTTGGTGCTGGGGATGCATCATTTGGTATTGAGAAGGAGGCATGTGCCGATGCATCATACGCTCGCCGCCGTCTTGGAGAAAAATGGTATTCCGGTTTTGCTGCAGGCTTTGGAACGCTATAGCGATGTATTAAAAACGTTGCGGTTATACGGAGAATTAAGCGGTAATCCCGAACGAGCGGTCAGAAAGATTGAAGACATGGAAAACCGGCGCCGGGAACTGGTACGGCAGCACGGCGCTAAACCATCGCCGAAGGTGCTGATTTTGTGGGCGATTGCCGATGAACTGTATACGGCTCTTTCCCATAGTTTTGTCGGGGATTTGGTAAAACGCCTGGGAGGTGTCGATATGGCGGATATGGTTGTGAACATTGAGGAAAATTCGGGTTATACGCCTTTCAGCCTGGAAACGGTTGCGCTCTTCCGGCCGGATGTAATTTTAGTGGTTAATCACGGTCCTGTTCCCCTAACCGAAAACCGGTTTTATCGGGAACTGGCCGGGCAGCCTGCATGGCAACGGCTTGATGCAGTGCGGCAAAATGCCGTTTATCCGCTGCCGCACCGTTTGCTCGCGCCCGGACCGCAAGTGGGAGAGGCACTTGGCGTTCTGGCGGATCTTCTTTATAAAGGTCGTGCATCATGAATACTGTAAAGTGTGTACAACGGGACCCGCGCGTTGTCCTGCGCAAAGGGATCGGTCTGATGGCTGTGACCATGCTGGTGCTGGTTTTAATCGGTGGGGTTATGGCCGGAGCGGTTCCGGTCAGCCTGCAGGAAATCAGGCAGTCATTTTTAGGGAATACAACGGGGGAAGCGTATCAAATTATTTACAATATTCGTTTGCCGCGCGTCTTTATCGGCGCTTTGACAGGAATGAACCTGGCCCTGGCGGGATGTGTCCTGCAGGGTGTGCTGCGCAATCCGCTGGCTGATCCCGGTATTATCGGCGTGTCGGCCGGTGCGGGCCTCGCCGCTATGCTGGTGATGATTTTCTGGCCGGAGCTGACGGCATTTGTGCCGCTGGCTGCATTTTTCGGCGCCCTTGCGGCCTTGGTGCTGGTGTTTGCTTTGGCCTGGAATAAGGGCATTCAGCCCTTGCCGATGGTGTTGGCTGGAGTGGCTGTGGCTTCGTTGCTGGGCGGCGGCATGAGCATACTGATGATTTTTTGTTCGGATAAGATTCAGGGAACGGTTAACTGGATGGCTGGCAGTCTGCTGGGGAAAAGCTGGGAACATATCCGGCTGATACTGCCGTACACTCTGGTTGGCGCAGCAGGGGTTATTGTGTCCTCCCGTTATTTAAATTTATTGCAGCTGGGCGATGAAGTGGCGAAAAGCCTGGGTGTACGGGTACAGAGGGTGCGTTTTGGCCTGATTGCCCTGGCGGCGCTGCTCGCGGCCTCCGCCGTGAGCGTGGCCGGATTGCTGGGTTTTGTCGGTTTGATTGTGCCGCATATCACCCGGATGCTGGTTGGTTCCGATTTTGAGTATCTAATGCCCTGCTCGGCCCTGTTCGGAGCGGTAACGGTGGTAGCGGCTGACCTGATGGCACGCACGGTATTTAGTCCGGTGGAATTTCCGGTTGGCCTTGTCATGGCGTTTATGGGAACACCCTTCTTTATTTATTTGCTGCGAAAGGGAATAAGACGATGAGTTGCACTATTGAAGCCAGACAACTGGCATTGGGGTACGGCGAAAACATCATTTCCTCCTGCCTCGATATAACGATAGACGAGCCGGAAATCGTAGCGATAATCGGGCCGAACGGCTCAGGAAAATCGACTTTATTAAAAGCGCTCAGCCGGCTTCTGCTGCCGGTTGCGGGAACGGTACTGTTAAATGGCAAGGATATTCACCGGATGCGCCCCCGGGAAGTGGCACGGCTGATGGCGGTAGTGCCGCAGTCGGTGCAGGCGCCGGGGGATCTGCTGGTGCGTGACCTTATTGCCACCGGACGCGCCCCCTATATCGGCCTGTTCGGGCAGCCGGCGAAGGCCGACGACGCCGCAGCCCTGTCGGCGGCTGTGGCTACCGGAATGGAAGACCTGCTTTTCCGCCGGCTGGATACGTTATCGGGCGGTGAACGGCAACGGGCGTGGCTGGCAATGGCCCTGGCCCAGCAGCCGGAAATTCTGATGCTTGATGAGCCGACCACCTACCTGGATGTCCATCACCAGCTGGAATTCATGAAATTGGTGAAAAAACTGCACCGGGAACGGCATTTAACGGTTGTTATGGTACTGCATGATTTGAATCATGCCGCCCGTTTCAGCGATCGCATCGTTGCCATGAAAAACGGCGAAATCTTTGCCGACGGCAAGGCCGGGGATGTATTGACGGCGGAAAACCTCCGTTCTTTATACGGAGTGGAAGCTACGGTTATCATGATTGAACAAGGAGGATGTGAGCAGCTTGTCTGTCTTCCACACGACATTTGCAACAGCCATGGAGCATAGTGAGATGCTCAGAATGGAAAATATCTCGAAAATCTATCAGGGAAAATCCGTTTTGGACAACGTATCCTTAAGCGTTAATGCCGGGGAGGTATTTGGATTGGTAGGACCGAATGGCGCCGGTAAAACGACGCTAATGAAAATCATTGCCGGCCTGAGCCGGCCCCTTAGCGGACGGTTGTCTATTTTGGGCCGGGACGGCCTTGCCGCAAGGGCGGCAGTCAAACAGCAGATCGGCTGGGTACCGCAGGAGAATAATCTGGAACGGGAACTGACAGTCCGGGAAGCCCTGACTTTGTACGCCTGGCTGTTTGGCGTTCCGGCTGTCAAGTTGAGGGTAAAACAGATTATGAAGGAATTTAATTTGGAAGATATTGGCGGGCGAAACATCGGCATGCTCTCGGGCGGAATGGCGAGACGGGTGCTGATCGCCCGGGCGATGCTGCCTGAGCCGCAAATGCTGCTTTTAGATGAGCCGACGGTAGGACTCGATCCGGATGTGCGCCAGGATATCTGGGAGATGATCCGTGACTTGTCCGGCAAGGGCAAAACGATATTTATGACAACGCATTATATGGATGAAGCGGAGCAGCTTTGTAACCGGCTGGCTCTTTTGAAAGCAGGCCGGCTTTTGCTGACGGGAACGCCGGAAAAGATTAAGAATATGGCGGAAGGAAACGGTGATCCGAAGTTTACCCTGGAGAAAGCCTTTTTGCGCTTAATCCGGAGAGGGGCGGAATAATGGGCTGTCTTGCTGTGTATTGCCGGGAACTGATTTTGATGCAAAAGAAAATGGGCAAGCTCGGCCGGGTATTTTCTTCGCTTATGTTTCCGGTCATTTATTTATTTGCGTTCAGCTGGGGGCTGGGGTCCCGCCTGGACGTGAGCGGGGGATACATTCCGTTTCTGGCCAAAGGGATTCTCGGCATAACCGTTATGCTGAATTCGTTTCAACAAACGTCCTTGTCGGCAAGCGTGGGGCGCATTTATTTTAAAACATTTCAGACGCTGCTGCTGAGTCCTGTTTCTCTTACGCAGGTGGCCGGCGGACTGGTGCTGGCCGGAGCGACGCGGGGCTTATTGCTGGGCGGGCTGGTTTATGGAGTTGCCTGGCTGTTTTTTGACGTTCCGGGTTTAACGGCAGCGGCTGTCTGCGGTGTGCTTTTATCCGCTTTTTTCTTTGCGGCGTTTGGCTTGGTCATTGGTTTATGGGTGGCTGATCCTGATGATCTTTCGCTGGTTAATAATTTCTTAATGACACCGATGATCTTTTTCGGCGGTTCCTTTTTCCCGGAACAGCATTTTCCGGCCCTGGTGCGCGAGATCGTCGCTATGTTGCCGTTGAGTCTCGTAAACGGTTTGTTGCGGCTGCCGGCCTGGGGGGAGGCTGCTCTGACCAAAGCCGCCATTTTGCTGTTCTTTAGCTGCCTGATGCTGTGGCTGGGGGTGAGGAAGCTGGCTGCCTATAATGAATAATGGCCGGATTTTCAAAAATAATTTGCGAGGAGAGAGTTCAGTGAAAACACTCATTATTTATTCGAGTCTGACGGGAAATACCAGGAAAGTGGCGGAAGCGGTGAAAGAGGTTTTCGGCGATGAAGCCGATATTGTTCCGGTGGAAGAGAAGCCTTTAGCAGACGGCTATGATTTGATTGCGGCAGGATTCTGGGTCGACCGGGGAACGGCGGATAAAAAAGCGCAGGATTATATTACCGGCCTGCGGGATAAGAAGGTGGCCCTGTTCGCAACGCTAGGGGCGTATCCGGATTCGGGACATGCCCGCAAAAGCATGGACAATGCCCGTTCGTTGCTGGATGGCAGCAACCAATTCATCGGCAGCTTTATCTGTCAGGGTAAAATTGACCCGAGACTGGCGGAAAAATTTAAAAACCTGCCTGAAGGTCACCCCCATGCGATGACCCCGGAACGCGCCGCCCGGTATCATGAGGCGGCCAAACATCCGGATGAGGCCGATTTGGCTAAAGCAAAAGCGGCCTTTGCAACAATCCGTCAGAAACTGCGCGAGGGCTCCTTATGACAAGGCCGGTGTCTATGGACGGGGCTGAAAAGGGCAGCAGATTACAAGACATCCTGGCCTCAATGGACCCGGAACTGTATGCGCTGGTGGTTGGCTGCCAGACGGATCAACCGCTGCAGGCGGCGTTCCCTGTCAAACGCGTTCTGCATAGCGACGTGAGGGGGCAGCTGTTGGAACCGGGAACGTGGGACGGGCTGTGGCAGGCGGCTTTACAGCAGCCGGGGACGGGAGGAAAGCGGTCGGCGTACATTCATGTCCCTTTTTGCCGGCATAAATGCCTCTATTGCGGCTTCTTTCAGAACTTTTGCCAGGAAGAACTGGAAACTGCCTATATTGACCGTTTGATCGCCGAATTGAAGATGCATGCCGGTACTCCCTGTCTGACAGCTCCGGTTAATGCCGTATTTATCGGCGGCGGAACGCCCAGCTGCCTTTCCCCGTTTAATGCCGGGCGGCTGCTAAAGGCAATCCGCGCGTATTTGCCGCTGACCAATGATTGCGAACTGACATTGGAAGGAAGGATCCACGACCTGATTCCGGCCAAAATGGATAGCTGGTTTGAGAATGGCGTCAACCGGGTATCGCTTGGCGTACAGTCTTTCCATACCAAAGTACGGCAGGCGGTTGGCCGTCTGGATGACCGGGAAACCATCCTGGAACGTTTGGCGGCTTTAGCCGGTTATAATCAGGCGAGCGTGATCATCGATTTGCTCTACGGCCTGCCATACCAGACGACGGATATTTGGCTCGAGGATATTGCGGCGTTAAAAACGGCGGCAGTGGACGGCTGGGACTTGTATCAACTTAATGTTTATGAAAACAGCATTTTGAAAAAAGAAATGGAAGCCGGACATTTGCCTGTTGCGGCAGCCATCCGGGAACAGGCCGAACTGTTTGCAGCGGCTCACCGCATATTGGCGGAATGGCCTGTTACCCAGATCAGCGTTTGTCATTGGGCAAAAACCAACCGGGAACGCAACCTGTATAATACCGCGGTGCAGCAAGGCCATACCAGGCTTCCCTTTGGTGCCGGGGCAGGGGGAAGAGTCGGCGGTTTCTCATTGATGCAGGAACGGGATGTAAAACGGTATATCAAGCGGATTGACAACGGAGAGAAGCCGATTATGATGATGACGGCAGCGCATCCGTCGGCTGATCTGCATGATGCAGTCAAAAGCCAGCTTAAACTCGGTTATTTGGACATTAGCCAGCTTGCTGCACAATTTGACCCCCGCATCGGCGAATTGGATGTGCTGCTGGCTTTATGGGAAAAACAGGGGCTGGTAATCCGGAAACCCGGTATAACCCGGCTGACGGTTGCGGGACAGTTCTGGTATGTGAACCTGACGCAGTCGGTGCTGGAGTGCGCCAACGCCCTGCTGCACGGCGCTTGGTCCTGGGAGCGGCAAAAGGTGGCGGTTCAGGGATAAAGCAGGAAAAATCATGAAATAGACAATCAGTATCTTATGCTATTCATGAACAGGCAATGACCGGATGAAAACTGTACATTGGTAGAGGGCCCAGAGCTCCGTTGCTGACACTGTAGCACGGAACTTTTTTTATAGGAGTCCATTGTTTTGGAAAGGACGGGCAGAGTAAGGAGGTGTTGTATATGGTTCGTAAAATAACCGGCAGTATGATTGTACTGTTTTTGCTTGCCGGCAGTTTTCTGCCGTTGGGGCAGGAAAGCCGGAATGAGGTGCGGACGGTTTCTGTCCGTACAGTGACCGACGGTGCCGGACGCCGGGTTTCTGTTCCTGCGCATCCGCAGCGGGTAGTGGCGCTCAATGCCTCCAACATTGATTTGTTTATTGGCGCCGGCGGCAAACTCATCGGCCGGGCAACAACCGGGACGTTGACACCGGCTGTACGGGCCGCCGTTCATGCGGTGCCGACGGTAGGTCTGCCGCCGAATCCCAGCCTGGAGCAGATTGTGGCCCTGAAGCCGGATCTGGTGCTGGCGGCCAATATTTCGCCCCACCATGTGCTTGTCCCTGTTCTGGAAAAGGCGGGCATTCCCGTTCTGCTGCAAACACTGGAGAATTATCAACAGGTTTTGGACACGCTGCGACTTTATGGAGAACTCACCGGGCGACCGGACAAAGCTGCCGCCGAAATTGCGCGGATTGAAGAGCGGTATCATGCGGCTGTGGCCGGCACTAAAGGAAAGCCTGCGCCTAAGGTGCTCATCCTTGGGGGGACGGCGGAAAGTTTTAATATGGCCCTGTCCGCCAGTTTTGCCGGTGATCTGGTAAAACGCCTGGGCGGCGTCAATATGGCCGATCAGGCAGAGAATGCCGTCCCGGCGGGCGGTTATGTGCCGCTCAGCCTGGAGTTTGTAGCCAAGGCAAATCCGGAGGTTATACTATTTATTTCACACAGTTCCGATGCCAGGGCGGAGGAGAAGTTCCGCCGCGAACTGGCAAGCCATCCGGCGTGGCAAGGCATCAAAGCCGTACGGCAAAACCGGGTGCATAAACTTCCTTATCAGTTATTTGCAGTAAATCCCGGGACACAGGCCGGCGAGGCGGTTGCAGTGCTGGCAGGGCTGTTATATCCAAACGGGCGGGATGAAACAGTGGAACCTGTTTCTGCCAGGAGATAAAGGAAGGCAAGGCTTTGCAAATCCAGAAAACACGGAGGGTAATTGTAAACATAGGGAGAGGAGATTGTCAGGTGAAAAGACGCAAGTATCCGAAAGCAAACAAAATGATGTTGGTAAGCCTCGGTATCATGACGGCGCTGAGTTTGCCGATCCAAGCCGAAGAGGAGATCTTTCAACTCGATGAAACGGTGGTTACCGCGACCCGCACCGAGCAGAAAGTGAAAGAAACACCGGCAAGTGTTGAAGTCATCACCCGGAAAGACATAGAAACCATGGGGGCTGAAAGGGTGGTAACGGCGTTAAAGCTTGCCTTGAATTTGAATCTTTCGGAAGCCAGCATGGTAGGCAACCAGGTCAGCCTGCGCGGGATGAACACCAATCAAACGCTGATTTTGATTGACGGACGGCGGATGGCCGGTGAGGATGCCGGGTCGACGGCTAATGTATATGAATTAGACCGTGTTAATATCAATAATGTCGAGCGGATCGAAATTGTCCGGGGACCGGTTAGTTCGCTTTACGGCTCCGAGGCTTTGGGCGGCGTGATTAATATTATTATGCGAAAACCGGAGAAACCGCAAAGCACAATCGGACTGTCTACCGGCAGCAAGCAACAAAATGCGTCCTACCATCTTGATTTGGGCAAACAGGGAAAATGGGCATGGACGTTCGATACTTTGTTTACCGACATCCAAAAGCAACGCCGGTCCGAGACCACAAATATGTATGGCCCGCGCCAGTTTTATAATATCAGTGGCACTTACGACTTGGCGGAAGGCAAGAATATTGATGTTTTCTATGAACGGATGAGTGAACACCTAAAAACAACGGATTATACTGATGACGGCGGCCGGGAATATTTCACGAATACGAGAAATTCTTACGGACTGACTTACCGGGGCCGGACCACCCGGGGCAATTATGAGTTGCGCACCTATTACAATGAACTGGAAAAAAATACTGATCAATTGGAAGGACCCGGCAGTTACAGCGATTTTGACAGGGCCAACTATAAAACCTGGGCGATCGACGGGAAAAACACCATGCGGCTGCAGGATGATCACGTGCTGACCTTTGGCGGTGAATACCGGACGAGCGAATACCGCGGCACCCGGCTGGAAGATAACGGGGACGCCGTCTCCACCGTAACCGAGCACGGCATCAGCAAATCCATATCCGAAAAAAGCGTGGACTACCAGGCGGTCTATGTTCAGGATGAATGGAAGCTGAGCGATAAACTACTGCTCATTCCTTCCCTGCGTTATGACGACAGTAATAGATTTGAGGACAGCCTGAGTCCGAAACTGGGAATGACCTATCATTTTGCGGATAATTTCCGACTAAAGACGAATTTTGGCAAAGGATTCAAAGCACCCAGCATCAGTGAATTATACATGAAAATGACACGCCGCCCCATTCCGACGAGAACGGTTATCGTTATAGGCAATCCCGATTTAAAACCGGAGAAATCAACGAGCTATGACATCAGCCTGGAGGGGGAAAAGGGGGCGGCCTTCGGGAAGCTGACGTATTTCGACAATGACGTCACCGATCTGATTGGCACGGAAACCACGCGTGCCGGGTCGGTTTCCACCTCAAAATATGTGAATATCGACAAAGCGAGAATTAAAGGCGTGGAACTGGAAGCCGGGCGGCATCTTTCCAATAACTTTACGGTTAAGACCGCCTATACTTTTTTGGATGCGAAGAATGCAAAAACTGGTGAATTTTTACAGGACCGGGCCAAAAACCGCTATTCCGTCCAACTGCATTATGATGATGCGCAACGCACCGGCATCAGCAGTATTCTCTGGTATGAGTGGGTACGCGATTACCGCTATAAAGATGACGAGGACAAAGATACCGATTATAATTATGGTACGTTGAATTTTACAATCAATAAGAAATGGAATGAACGCTACAGTACCTACTTTGGCGTTGATAATATTCTGGACAAAAAGATTGACGAACTTGTTTTGGAAGGCCGCCTGTGGCGGGTTGGAATGAATTACACATTCTAACGAAACAGCGCTTCACGGCCAAAAAGAAATAACCGCCCTTGCTCGAAATGAAGTGAACCCCCTTCAATAGACTTGTTTTTGTCTAATAAAAGGGGTTCTCTTCACTTGGCCTAGGTTCGCGGTTATTTCTTAATAACTCCTACTTTAGGCTAACCGTTCGGTTAGACAACCTGTGGGGGCTGACGTGTATCGAGCACGTCAGTCCTTTTCTTAGATTATACCCATTAAACAAAAAATATGCAACCAGCCGGGAAAAAATTGTTCATTCCCGGTCCATTTACTTGCAATTCGTTTAAAACAGGCTATAATTAGAAATAGGTGGAAATCGAAAAGTCGCCGTGACCTGAAAGTGCAGGAACACTTCCAGGCACGCGCAAGGTGCCAGAACACCTACACGTAACAGCCAGGCTGTCCGCGACGACATGTTTATTATACAACGGGTTTCTTCCAAATTACAAGCGGGGAAAGCCCGGGGTAATGAGTTGCCGGCAGGATGCAGGCTGTGTGTGCGACATGATGCAGCAGATGATGGATTCTATCTTCAACTACCATCGCAACGGAAAGGCATTACCGGTTCCGGACTTTTCTGTTGCAGGCCGGGGCGGATACCTGGCTGCCGGGTAGGGAGATTTTTGTAAAATACGAGGCAAGACGCATGTGTAGGGAAACCTCTCGCATGCGTCTTTTTGATTTCCCCCTGAAAAAAGCTGGCGGCAGTTTGGCCGCAGCTTAAGTATAGGGGGATAGATATGCAAAAATGCAAAGGGAAAAAAGTACGTCCGGCTGCCGGCGGGGAGAAGGTCAGGCCGCACCCGGCAGCAGACAACGCTGTCCCGGCCGGACAGGTTCTGCAAGACGGAAAGGGGGCAGCCTGCCAATGGCAGTTCGACCAACCGCTGAGGGCCCACTTGCGTGAAGTCGTGGCGCGGTGCTATCGAGCCTGGGAAGAAGCTCCGCCGGATATCGAAGAGGAGTATTATGTACAGGCTTCCAAGCGGTTTGGAGAACTGTTTCGTATCCTGCTACAACTTGCCGACGATCATGGGGAGAAAGACCTGGTATATGAATTCGAATCATGCAGCATAACCATGAACGACGTTTATACCGAAACAGCATACAGCCCAGTTGCTTCATGCACTAACCGTCGACCATCCTCAGACACCAAAGTTAGCCCGCCCGGGATAAAGGAGCTTGGTACATGCCTGAGAAAACGGCCAAAGCCATACAGCCCCGGCAAAGGGCTTCTGCTGAATTTTAGTTAATTTTTGGCAGGAGCCTTTTGTATGGAAAGCGAAGAGGTTTATAGCTCATAAAAGCGCAAAAAACATCACAGAAATGAGTCGTTTCGAAAAAAAGAGAATAGGAGTGTGTTGTTTTTATGGATAGTTTCAGTTTAGCGGGAAAGGTGGCTATTGTTACAGGCTCAGGCACGGGGCTGGGGCAGGGTATGGCCCTGGCGCTGGCTGAAGCAGGCGCGGATATTGTCGGAGTCGGCAGAAGGGAGCAGAGCGAAACGCGGGCCTTAATTGAAACAACCGGCCGTACTTTTTTAGCGGTTACGGCTGACCTGACGAAGACGGAACCCATTTCATCCATCGTGGAGCAAACCGTTGCCGCCTTTGGCCAGGTGGATATTCTGGTGAATAATGCGGGTACCATCCGGCGGGATGAGGCTCTGGACTTTACGGAAAAAGACTGGGACGAGGTTCTGGATCTCAATCTCAAGACGGTATTTTTCTTTTGTCAGGCTGTGGCTAAACAATTTATCAAACAAAAGACCGGCGGCAAGATTATCAACATTGCTTCCATGCTTTCCTTTCAGGGGGGAATCCGGGTTCCTTCGTATACGGCAAGCAAAAGCGGAGTTCTGGGCATTACGCGCCTGTTAGCCAATGAGTGGGCAAAATACAATATCAATGTGAACGCCATAGCACCGGGTTATATGGTCTCGGACAACACCGCACCTTTGTGGGCCGACGATAAGCGCAATGCGGAAATCCTGGCCAGGATACCGGCCGGCCGCTGGGGAGTCCCCCGTGACCTGGGCGGCCCCGTGGTCTTTCTGGCTTCCGCAGCTTCAGATTATCTGCATGGGCATACCCTGGCTGTCGATGGCGGCTGGCTGGCTCGATAGCGGTCGGGCTGAAAATATACGGTTACGGTGTCCGGCCTTCCCCAGAAGGAAGATCATGAGCTGGTGGTAGGGGTGCTCCGTGCTTACCTGGCGGAAATATCCGGCTGAAATCATTTGGAGATGTCCATCCGATGGTAAATCGGGTGGATTTTTTTGAAATGAATTTTCTTTCATAAAAAGTCAAGAGGAGGGTGGATAAATCCGCTTTGAGTTAGAAGACGCTTCTTTAGCTTGTTATCTTTTCAATGGTACAAGCTTTCTTAAATGAATAAAAGGGAGAATTAGTACGGCTCTTTAAGTCACATCGGTCACTACTTTTGAATATTATGTTAACGAAGGAGGTGATTGATTTGAGTGAAGAAGAGCGTCAGCCCTATACTGAACCAGCGCATGACGATATAAAACATAATCATGCGTTTATTACTATCGCAGATGTGGCCCGGGATCACCAGCATGGAATTCTGGGGACAACTGGTCCGGCGATCTATATACGGGACAGCCACATTCATCGTATTCACGTCAGGACTACTTCCGATCCAAAAGGTGGGCCAGTCCATTGGCACGTAGTGGAAGAAACGACAGGACCAGCAATAGAATTGTCAGGAGAGGAGCATACACATCAATTCTGCGGTAAAACAAGTGTTGATCTTGGGCACAAACATGAATTTAACAGTACCACGGATACAGCACCCGACCAAGACAAGAGTGACTACTACGATGAGAAATACGACCAAGAATAATTAACTTTGTAGTAAAGCCAGAATTGCCGTATTTTCGGAATTCTGGCTTTACTAATTTGAGTCAAGGGACGGTTCTTTGACTCAATGCATTTTTAATGGTATAATCTTCCTAAAAGTTAAAAGGAGAATGACTGTATGCCACGTCAAAGCAGGAAACTTAGTGAAAGTAAAATCTATCATGTGATGATTCGTGGGAATGAAAGAAAAAATATATTTCTTACTGAAGAAGACAAACAACGTTTTATTGATACATTATGTGAAAAGAACAAAGACCAGACATATGCGATTTATGCATACTGTTTGATGGACAATCACGTGCATCTGCTAATAAATGAAGGCAGTGATGGAATATCACAAATTATGAAAAGGATCAACATCAGTTATGTTTACTACTTTAATAAAAAGTACGGACGAATGGGGCATCTGTTTCAGGATCGATTTAAGAGTGAGCCGGTAGATACGGATGTATACCTGTTGTCTGCCGTTAGGTACATACATAATAATCCGGTAAAAGCAGGGATCGTCAACGTTGCCGAACAATACCAATGGAGCAGTTACCGGCTCTATGTTCAAACAAGAGGACAATCCAGTTTTGTAGATAGAGAATTCATATTAAGCTTGTTTTCAAACGTAGCGGAAAAATCGATTCAACTCTTTGTGGAATATTCAAAAATGCCAAATGACGAATGTTTCATCGATTTACCGGAAGAAGAAATCGGTAAACCCATACAAACAGAAGGACAGGTCAAGGAATTTGTTAACAACTATCTAAGCTGCCGGGATACTTGCATTAAGGAATTGAAACATAAGGACAACGCCAGTCTGCTGAGAGAACTTATTAGCAAACTAAAAACGGAATCGAATTTATCAGTGCGTCAAATTGCGAATTTACTGGAAGTCAATCGAAACATAGTGCAACGGACTAAGTGAGTCGGGGAACCGTCCCTTGACTCATCCAAGAAACATATATTCAGAATTGAGTGAATACGGTTGAGATAAAAAAAGGCAGCTATCTTTTGTTATTTAGCTAAAAATTTACGGATAGTATCAGAATATTATAATAGATGAAAGAAATAAAGCTTCATGGATACCACGAATATCCATGAAGCTCGGGGTAATCTCCTGTTCCCAGTGGCACCAGGTCTATTTGATTTACCCATGTTTCATTATAACAACACGCCAAATCTTTTACAAGACGGCAATATGTTAGAATTTTTAGAATATAATTCCTCTTTAGAGGCATGGTAGCAGGGAGGGTGTTTGCCAGAAAGATATTTCAATAATATTAAAAAAATTATTGAAAATGTTTACGGACTGTAAAAATCCTTTGAAAAATATAATTTTAGAATAGTATTGACAGGTGTATCTTTTTGGTGTAAGTTAATTACAAATATAGAGATATTAATCTTGTTTCCGATACAAGGGGGTATCAATGGACTGTAAAGACAGCGTCCATTGATACCCCCTTGTAGTTGAAAATAGGTTATGCGCTATAAGATACCACGAATATCTTATAGCCTGCGGCACTCTGTATGCCGGTAACCGTTAACTGGGTGTGTGGGTACATTACAGCGGAATAATATTTACTAGGTTGTTGCGAAAACAGGGTACTGACAATGGGCATCAGATTGATGATACAAAGGGGTATCAATGAACGACACGCTTGTGTTTTTCATTGATACCCCTTTGTGGATAAAGCAGGTATTTCAAGCCTTGCGAATACCACGAATATTCGTAGACTTGATTATAATTTCGATTCCAGTGGCACCGGAGTTTATTAAGTTTACCCATTTTTATTGGTAACAAACGGGTGCTGCTTGTACAAGGATGCTGAAGGAGGTGATTCATATAGGTAAAATCCAATTATTGCTGCGAAAGCAAGAGCTTCATAGATACCACGAATATCCATGAAGCTCAGGTAATCTCCTATTCCCAGTGGCACTAGGTTTATTCGTTTTACCCATTTTTCATTATAGCAACAGGGACGGCGTTTTTCAAGTTGATGCTCTTAAAAAAAATGCCGGGAGGATTGAATCGATATTCTACAATCAAAAAGTTAAAAAGGGAGTGCCGATATGAGAAAAATTGCAATTTATGGTAAAGGCGGAATTGGTAAATCCACTACACAACAAAACACAGCAGGAGCAATGGCGCATTTTTATGATAAGAAAGTTTTTATCCATGGCTGTGACCCTAAAGCTGATTCTACTCGCCTTATTCTGGGCGGTATGAATCAGAAGACGTTAATGGATATGCTGCGCGATGAAGGCGAAGAAAAAATTACTGTTGAAAAAGTGGTAAAAGAAGGATACAAGGGAATTCGCTGCGTAGAGTCGGGGGGACCGGAGCCTGGCGTAGGATGTGCCGGACGCGGTGTAATCACGGCTATTGATCTCATGGAAAAAAACGGTGCCTATACCGATGATCTGGATTTTGTATTTTTTGACGTGCTCGGTGACGTTGTATGTGGCGGATTTGCCATGCCGATCCGGGATGGCAAGGCACAGGAAGTGTATATCGTTGCTTCCGGTGAAATGATGGCTATTTATGCCGCCAATAATATTTGCAAAGGCCTTTTGAAATATGCAAAACAGAGCGGGGTCCGTCTTGGCGGAATTATCTGCAATAGCCGTAAAGTGGATCGGGAAAGAGAGTTCCTGGAAGAGTTTACGGCTGCCATCGGTACGCAAATGATTCATTTTATGCCCCGGGATAATATTGTCCAAAAAGCTGAATTTAACAAAAAAACGGTTGTGGAATATGATGCGGAATGCAATCAGGCCCAAGAATATGGTGAACTGGCCCGCAAGATTATCGAAAATGAGAGTTTTGTCATACCCAAGCCGTTGGCTATGGATGAGCTGGAAGCTATGGTAGTGAAATACGGTATTGCCGATTAAAACAATAAAAGAAAGACCGTAGTCAGAATGACGGCTGCAACCGTGCGTTAGGGCGAATAGAGATTTCCCAGGCACTCTCACATGGTGAAGCTGATTTTGAGATCAGTCAGAGGAGGAAGAATAATTATGCCATATCATGAGTTTGAATGCAGCAAGTGCATTCCCGAAAGAAAAAAGCATGCGGTCATAAAAGGACCGGGAGAGAATCTGACGGATGCCCTGCCGCTGGGATACCTCAATACCATTCCGGGGACGATCTCGGAACGCGGATGCGCATATTGCGGAGCCAAACATGTTATTGGTACGCCGATGAAAGATGTTATCCATATGAGTCACGGGCCGATCGGCTGCACTTACGATACGTGGCAGACCAAACGGTATATCAGTGACAATGACAATTTCCAGCTTAAATACACTTATGCCACCGATATGAAAGAAAAACATATTGTGTTTGGCGCGGAAACGGTTCTTAAGAAAAATATCATTGAAGCTTTTAAGGCATTTCCCGACATTAAGCGGATGACCATTTACCAGACCTGCGCTTCTGCGCTGATCGGCGATGATATGGAAGCCGTTGCCCAGGAAGTCATGGACGAAATGCCGGATGTTGACATTTTTGTTTGCAACTCTCCCGGATTCGGCGGACCCAGCCAATCAGGAGGTCACCACAAAATCAATATTGCCTGGATCAATCAAAAGGTCGGTAAAGTGGAACCTGAGATAACCAGCGATTATGTGATTAACTATGTGGGTGAATATAACATTCAGGGCGATCAGGAAGTTATGACAGACTATTTCAAACGGATGGGCATTCAAGTGTTGTCCACCTTTACGGGTAACGGTTCCTACGATGATTTGCGGGCCATGCATAAAGCTCACCTCAACGTACTGGAATGTGCCCGTTCAGCCGAATACATCTGCAACGAACTGCGTCAACGGTATGGAACTCCACGGTTGGACATCGACGGCTTCGGCTTTGAACCGTTATCGGCATCCCTGCGAAAAGTCGGCTTGTTCTTTGGCATTGAAGACCGGGCGCAGAAAATTATTGATGAAGAAGTTGCTCGATGGAAACCCGAACTTGACTGGTACAAGGAGCGCCTGAAGGGCAAAAAAGTATGCCTGTGGCCGGGAGGGTCCAAGCTGTGGCATTGGGCTCATGTTATTCATGCGGAAATGGGGGTCGAAGTGGTATCGGTGTATACCAAGTTTGGCCACCAGGGAGATATGGAAAAAGGCATTGCCCGATGTGAAGAAGGAGCGCTGGCTATTGATGACCCCAATGAGCTCGAAGGACTCGAAGCCATGGAAATGCTGAAACCTGATGTCATTTTCACCGGGAAACGTCCTGGCGAGGTAGCCAAAAAGATCCGGGTACCTTATCTTAATGCCCATGCTTATCATAATGGCCCGTATAAGGGATTTGAAGGCTGGGTCCGGTTTGCCCGCGATATCTATAATGCCATTTATTCTCCCATTCATAAACTGGCCTTTTTGGATATCAGTAAGGATGAAATACCGACTGATAAAGGGTTTGTTACCCGCAGAATGCTCTCGGATGCCAATCTGAGTGAGAAAATTACTTCCTCCACTGAGTTGCGGGAATATACGGGCGGTTTTGATAGTGTGAGCAAACTGCGTAATAAGTCATATCCTGAATTTCCGTCGTCACAGCGCAAGCTTTCGGCAGTGTAAAGGAGGTAGTACAATGATGGAGCTTAGCGTGCAAGCGAAAATTGAGCAATTGGTAGATTATATTATGAAACATTGCCTGTGGCAGTTTCACTCCCGGGCATGGGACCGGGAAAAACAAAATGAAGGAATATTGAGCAAAACCACCCAACTGTTGTGTGATGAACCGGTGGAAAAAGAGACTCCTGCCGATAAGTGCTACTGGGCAGATGCCGTTCTGCTGGCAGAGGGCTTTCAAGAAAAGTATGCGTGGCTGAAATCAATGAGCAAGGAAGAAATAAAAGAAGTGATGCAAGGGCTGAAGGAGCGTATGGAGTTCCTGACTATTAGGGGATCGCTCAATGAAGAACTCAAGGATCCGCGCTACTAAAGATAGAAGCTGTGCCATTCCGGCGAACGCAGAAAAAATAAGGGAAAAGGAGTCTTGCCATGTCTTGTGAATTAAAAGAAAAAGAACGCACGGGGGTCATCAATCCCATATTTACGTGTCAGCCTGCGGGCGCCCAATATGCCAGCATTGGGATAAAAGATTGTACGGGGATTGTTCATGGAGGACAAGGCTGCGTAATGTTTGTCCGTCTGTGGTTTTCCCAGCATTATAAAGAAAGCTTTGAACTGGCCTCCTCTTCAGTGCATGAGGACGGCGCGGTATTCGGCGCCACTCACCGGGTTGAAGAAGGCGTGGATGTACTGTTGATGCGTTATCCCCAGATTAAAATCATTCCGATCATCACGACGTGTTCAACAGAAGTTATCGGCGATGATGTGGATGGTGTTATCCGGAAACTGAACAATGGTTTGCTGAAAGAAAAATATGCCGGACGCGAAGTGCATTTGATTCCCATTCATACTCCCAGTTTTAAAGGCAGCCAGGTAACCGGCTATGATGTTGCGGTGGAGGACTTCGTCAAATATTTCGCCAAGAAGAGTGAACCAAACGGAAAACTGAATTTGATTACCGGCTGGGCCAATCCGGGTGATGTAAAGGCGATAAAACATCTTTTGACCGAAATGCAGGTTGATGCCACCGTTCTGTTTGAAATCGAAAGCTTCGATTCTCCGCTTATGCCTGAGGGAAATCATGTTTCCCACGGCAGCACTACCATTGAGGATTTGACCGGAACGGCCAATGCTCTGGGAACCATTGCGCTCAACCGCTATGAAGGCGGCAAAGCTGCCTTGTATCTGGAAGAAGAATTCCAAGTGCCGGCGATTATTGGCCCGTCACCCATCGGCATCCGTAATACCGACACCTTTTTGCAGAATGTAAAAAATCTGACAGGCAAAGCCATTCCGCCGTCGCTTGTCCGGGAACGGGGTATTGCTATTGATGCGATTACCGATGTGGCGCATATGTTCCTGGCCGATAAGAAGGTGGCTATCTACGGACATCCCGATTTAGTCATTGGTCTGGCACAATTTTGTCTGGATATGGAAATGAAGCCGGTACTGCTTCTTCTTGGCGATGATAACACAGCCTATCCCAATGATCCCCGCATTAAGGAACTGCAGGAAAATGTCGATTATAATATGGAAATTGTCATGAATGCCGATTTATGGGAACTGGAAAACCGCATTAAAAATGAAGGTTTGGAACTGGATTTAATTCTGGGTCATTCCAAAGGCCGGTTTATTTCCATTGACTACAATATTCCCATGGTGCGGGTGGGCTTTCCCACCTATGACCGGGCCGGCTTATACCGCCATTCGGTTGTCGGCTATGAAGGGGCAATGCTGCTGGCCGAAGCTATGGCAAACACCCTGTTTACCGACATGGAATATAAGAAGAATAAAGAATGGATTCTCAACGTCTGGTAATTTTGTCCGAGTATTGCAGGTTATAGAAATGTAGTTAAGAATTGATTCTGCCGGCAACTGTCTGTCAGTTGCCGGCAGAAATAAAACAAACTATTATCACGGGGAACCGGAGCAAGCCGATACGGATCGGATTATTACCATGTGTAACGACGTTCAGAACTTGTTTGATCCGGTTCAGATGGCCACTGTCAGGTCTGTTTTTCAGGAGAGTAAGATAAAAGAATAGACGGTCGAGGAAAAGACTGGGCATTATTGCAGGCTCTCAGCAACGTTCAGGGAGGTATTTATGAGAATTCACTATTTGCAGCACGTGCCGTTTGAAGGTCCGGCCAACATTGTCTGGTGGGCACACAAGAAGGGTCACAGTCTTAGCGGCACTCATTTGTATAATTACGAAGCAGTTCCCGCTATGGACCAGTTTGACTGGCTGATTATCATGGGCGGACCGATGAATATTTATGAAGAGGAAAAATATCCCTGGCTTACCTATGAAAAACAGTTTATTAAAGAAGCCATTGACAACGGTAAGGCGGTCTTGGGTATTTGCCTTGGCGCCCAGCTTATTACCGCTGTATTGGGCGGCAGAGTCACGAAAAATCCCGTAGGTGAAATCGGCTGGCTGCCTGTTCAGTTTCACGCCGAGGCCTTTCAATCTCCTCTGTTTGCAGATTTTCCGGATACCTGTTATGTCTTCCAGTGGCATAATGACACCTTCAGCACACTGGGAGCAGGTGCCAAATGTATTGCCAGCAGCATTGCCTGCAATCAACAAGCTTTTATTTACGAAGAGCGGGTAGTCGGCTTTCAGTTCCATCTGGAGAGTAACGAGGAGAGTATTGCCACCCTGCTTCAACATTGCAGTGATGAACTGACAGGCGGCCTCTATATTCAAAATGAAGCGCAGATCCGGGACGGAATGAGCCATCTGACATCGGCAAATTTGCTAATGGATGATTTTCTTGACCGGCTGGAAGCGAACTATAGTAATCCGGGGTGAGTAAATGGAACCAATACGCTATACACAACGAATTTGTAAAGATAAAGATAAAATTACCCGTTTCCTGACGGAAAAGCGGGTAGGAACAATCAGTATGTGTGAAACCGCGGACAAACCCTATGCCGTACCGGTTAACTATGTGTATTGGCATGATAAAATCTATATCCATGGCCTGGGCAGCGGAAAAAAAAACAAGGTTCTTGCAGCAAACCCGGCCGTATGCTTTACTGTTTATGAAGAATTTGGCACCGTAACGGATCCTGTGCCTGCAAAGTGCGATACTGCTTATCTGAGTGTTGTTATTTTTGGAAAAGCCGTGCCGGTACAGGATGTGAATGAAAAAACACAGGTACTTGACCGGATTCTGGAAAAATTCGTGCCCGGTTTTTTTAAAACCCCGTTGCCGTCGCAGTTCGTGAAACAGTACCGTTCACTGTTTGACAACAAAGCAGTGGCTGTCTATTGTATTAAGCCCGATGTTCTTACGGCCAAAGAAAATCCTATTGATATGGGGCATATGTTTGGTGGATGACAATACCTTGGCAACTGGAGGAAATTGGAAATATATGAATGGAAAGAGTTGAGTATATATGAAAAATCAAAGTTCCGGGACTGTGACACCCGTTATGACCCCAAAAGTAACGAACAGTATTGTCAGGCACCCTTGCTATTCTTTTGAGGCCCGCCATAAATTTGCCAGGATGCATCTGCCGGTGGCCCCGGTATGTAATATTGGCTGTAACTACTGTAACCGCAATTATGACTGTGCAAATGAAAGCCGTCCCGGAGTGACAAGTGAGGTGTTGACACCGGAGACGAGTTTGGAAAAGTTTATCCGGGTAAAGCGGGAAATTCCCAATGTGAGTGTTGTAGGTATTGCCGGTCCCGGTGATGCCCTGGCAAACTGGGAGGCGGTTAAAAAAAGCATCCGGTTGATCGGAGCCGAATCGCCGGATACGATATTTTGTTTATCCACTAATGGTCTGATGCTTCCGCATTACGGACAGGATATCATCGATTTGGGAATTGACCATGTAACGGTTACGGTAAATTGTCTGGACCCTGCCATCGGGGAGAGGATTTATCACCATGTGCATTACCAGGGTGAATACTATACCGGGAGGAAGGCGGCGGAAGTATTGATTCATAATCAATTGGAAGGTATAGGCCGATTAGCCGGAGAAGGTGTTTTAGTAAAGGTTAATATGGTGATGATTACGGGCATAAATGATAGGCATATACCCGCAATCGCAAAGAAAGTGAAAAGTTTGGGGGCCACCATGACCAATATCATGCCTTTGCTTCCGGTTTCGGGCAGTGCGTTCCATAATTTTCCACGGACCAGCATGCAGGCAGTCAATGCCATGAGAGATTTATGCCAGGCCGATATTTGTCAAATGCGTCATTGCCAGCAGTGCCGGGCTGATGCGATAGGACTGTTGATGGAAGACCGGTCGCACAAATTCCGTGGCATCAAGCCCTATGTGGCAGTACAGGCAGCCTTTTCAGCGCCCGTAAAATAAATTGAAACATGAGTAACTGAATTCATGACCATTATACTTTTATTGTAAAAGTCGTCAACTCATAACAGGGTTGACCTTTTTTATTTTTAACGGCACTTTAATGGGGCCGGTAATTTGCCATTTTACAATATTGTCAATCAGTTTTCAATTTTATTTACAACCATTTAGAATTACATTGAGGAAAAAATTGGAAAATAATCAAGGGTCATTTGGAAAAATTTCTATTTGCCCCTGCTTTGCAGTTTGTTATACTATAAAAGACAAATTTATGATAATGATAATCATTAGCAAATAAAAAGGAGGAAGCTCAATAATCTATGTAGTGATAGTGGTCGCAGTAATTCTGCGGCTATAGGTCGGCAAGAAAGGTAATCCCCTATGGTTGAATACCGTAGATATCGTGGACAACTGATGTTTATGCTCGTACTTTTCCAATAGAATTCTGAGTCTTGTTGTGAAATGGTGCAGCATAAGGGGATATTACTTCCTGAAGCTTGTTGAGGACCGGCCATTTCTATTTAAAGGAGGTAATAAAGAGTGTCTAATTGTCAAGAGGCCCGCTGGGCTTTGTCCGGCGCTCAATCCGGCATCTGGTTTGCGCAACAACTGGAACCGGAGAATCCGATTTACAATGCCGGCGAATACATAGAAATTAAAGGGAAGCTCGACCCGGCTTATTTTGAACTGGCATTGCGCCAGGCTGTAAAGGAAGCGGAGGCTTTACATGTTCAATTTGGCGTCAATGAACTTGGGCCCTGGCAGGTTATCCGGCCTGTTTCCGACTTTCCTTTGCATTTTATCGATGTCAGTACGGAGGAAAATCCGCGGCAAGCAGCGGAAAAGTGGATGAATGACGACCTTTCCCGGCCTGTTGATCTCCTGCTTGAACCCCTTTTTCGCCAAGCTTTGTTTAAAGTTGAGCCGGACCGGCATTTCTGGTATCAGCGGATTCATCATATTGTGATGGATGGATTCGGTTTTTCACTTATTTCACAACGGGTAGCCGCTATTTACACTGCGCTTATCAATAAGCGCAGATACGAGGAAGGCGCTTTTGCCCCTCTGCGTTTGGTTCTGGAAGAAGATTTATCCTATCGTGCCTCAGAGAATTTTATCCGTGACCGTCAATTTTGGCTAGAACAGTTTGCCGATCAGCCGGAGGTTGTTAGTCTGACTGATCGAGTGCCTAGAAGTTCTAAGCGAATTCTTCGACAGTCGGCAACCCTGTCGCCGGTTATCACCCGTTCCCTGCAGACTGCCGCGCGCAGGGTGAAAGGAAGTTTATCGGGACTGCTTATTGCGGCAACCGCTGCCTACGTACACCGTTTGACAGGAGTGCAAGATGTAATCCTTAGTTTGCCGATAATGGGACGGTTGGGGTCGGTCTCGTTGAATATTCCCTGCATGATGATGAATTTACTGCCGTTTCGTTTACGGGTACGGCCGGATATGAGTTTTACGGAACTGGTGAGGCAGGTTGCAAAAGAATTGAGTGATGTGCAACGGCATCAAAGATACCGGCACGAAGAATTACGCCGTGAGCTTAAGCTGGTTGGCGATAATCAGCGACTGGCCGGTCCGCGGATTAACATTATGCCGTTTGAGTATGGATTGGACTTTGCCGGGAGTAGAGGTGTCATACATAAGTTAGCAACCGGCCCGGCTGATGACCTGTCCATTAACGTGTATGACAAGTCTGACGGGAGCGGATTACGAATTGACTTTGATGCCAACTCCGAAATTTGCAGCTGCAGCGATTTGCTCATTCACCAAAAGCGTTTTTTCCGGTTTCTCGAAACACTTGCCTTAGCCGGACAGGAGCAGGCTATTGGCAAGATCGAACTGCTCTTGCCTGAGGAACGTGAGCGGGTGCTGGCTCGTTGGAATAAAACGGCCGAGGTCTTGCCGTCTGAGTGCTTGGCTGTGCTGTTTGAAAAGCAGGTTGCCCGGACGCCTAAGAATATTGCGGTAGTGTTTGAAGATACCGCCTTAACCTATGAAGAGTTAAACCTGCGGGCGAATAAACTGGCGCATTTGCTGCTTGCCAAAGGGGCAGGACCGGAGCAATTTGTGGCGCTGGCTTTGCCCAGATCCCTGGAAATGATCATAAGCCTGCTGGCCGTACTCAAGGCGGGCGCGGCCTATCTGCCTGTAGATCCGGAATATCCAAACGGCCGGATTATGTTTATGCTCGGCGATGCCCGGCCTGCCTGCATACTCACAAACTCCAAGGTAGCATCCAAACTATCTGAAATGGATAACGGAACGCAGGTTGTTCTTGATGCAATCGGCACCATAGAGGAATTAAAACAGTATCCGGCTGCTAATCCGGTGGATGCCGACCGTGCCCAGCCGTTATCGCCCTCCAGCCCGGCATATGTAATTTATACTTCCGGTTCAACAGGGACGCCCAAGGGGGTAGTGATCCCGCATCAGAATGTGGTCAGGCTTTTTGGTGCGACTGAACATTGGTTCCGCTTCAATTCAAAGGATGTGTGGACCATGTTCCATTCTTACGCCTTTGACTTTTCGGTGTGGGAGATTTGGGGGCCGCTATTATATGGAGGCCGTCTGGTTGTCGTGCCCCATTCCGTCAGCCGCTCGCCGGCAGAGTTTTTGCAGCTGCTTGTGCGTGAAAAGGTCACTGTTCTCAATCAGACTCCGTCAGCCTTTTATCAATTCATGCAGGCAGACCGGGAAAATCCGGCCCTTGGTCAGGCGCTTTCCCTGCGTTTTGTGATTTTCGGCGGCGAAGCGCTCGAGCTTAGCCGCCTGGAGGATTGGTACGGCCGACACCCGGAAAATGCGCCAACCCTTGTTAATATGTACGGCATAACAGAAACTACCGTGCATGTCAGCTATCTTGAGCTTAACAGGAGCATTGCGGGCAGAAGAGCCAACAGTCTGGTAGGCTGCGGCATACCGGATCTTGACGTGTATGTATTGGATGCCGGTTTGCAGCCTGTCCCGCCGGGAGTAGTTGGGGAACTTTACGTGGCCGGGGCGGGGCTGGCCCGTGGTTATTTAGGCCGTCCCGACCTGACGGCCAGCCGTTTTGTGGCGAATCCGTTTAGTCCTTCGGGTACCCGGATGTACCGCACCGGTGATTTGGCCCGTTGGCATGGGGATGGTTCCCTGGATTATATGGGACGTGCTGATCATCAAATTAAGATTCGCGGGTTCCGTATTGAACCGGGTGAAGTAGAGGCCGTACTGGCCTTGCATTCCCAGGTTGCCCAGGTTGCAGTGTTAGTCCGTGAAGACCAGCCAGGGGATAAACGCCTAACGGCTTATGTGGTAGCGTCCGATCCAAGCCGGTTTGATTCGGCTGATTTGCGGCGGCACACCGCCAAGTTTCTCCCAAATTATATGATCCCGGCTGCTTTTGTCAGCATTGCGGCTTTGCCGTTGACGCCTAACGGCAAACTTGACTCCAAAGCATTACCGGTGCCTGATTCGGCTACAGTCGTTAGCAGCGGGCGCGGCCCCAGAACACCGCAGGAAGAAGTGCTGCGTGACCTGTTTATGGAAGTTCTCGCTTTGCCTTATGTAGGTATTGATGACAGTTTCTTTGACTTGGGCGGCCATTCTTTGCTTGCCGTGCAGTTGATGAATAAAATTCGTGATTTGCTCGGGGTTCAATTGAGTATTGGCAATCTGTTTGAGGCACCTACGGTGGCGGGCCTTGCCGAACGGCTTGAAATGGGCTGCAGCAAAAGTGCTTTACAGGTGTTGCTACCGCTCAGAACAAAGGGAGATCATCCCCCTCTGTTTTGCGTCCATCCGGCAGGCGGACTTAGCTGGTGCTACGCAGGATTGATGGCAAGCCTAGGACCCGGCTATCCAATTTATGGCCTACAGGCGCGCGGTATTTCCCGGCGTGAAGAACTGCCGCAGACGCTGGATGAAATGGCCGCTGATTATATCCGGCATATCCGCACTATTCAGCCAGCCGGCCCGTATCATCTGTTAGGCTGGTCCCTCGGAGGAAACCTTGTCCAGGCAATGGCAACTCAGTTGCAAAAACAGGGCGAAGACATAAATCTTGTTGCCTTGTTCGACGCTTATCCAAGCAATATCTTGCCTTATAAAACCCCGGATGAGGAAGAAGCCCTTATCGCCCTGCTGGTTTTGGGAGGATACGATCCCCAAAAGCTGGAAGGTAAATCGCTGGATCTTGCCGGCGTTCTTGAGATACTCCGCTGCGACGGCAGTGCGCTGGCTAGTTTGGACGAGGAGAGCATTCTGAACCTTAAGGCGGTATTCGTAAATTCAGTCCGAATTTTGAGTGAACACCGGCCTAAACCCTTTGACGGGGACATTTTGTTTTTCAAGTCGACGTTAACACCTGAGTGGTTTGGCCCTCTTTGCCCGGAGGCATGGCAGCCTTATATCCAGGGACGAATTGAGCAATATGATATTGACTGCCATCATAAGGATATGTGCCAGCCCAAACCGCTTGCCGAGATCGGGCATATTCTTGCCCAAAAACTGCGGAAAGTGAAAAGCATCAACTCCTCACGGACCGGTATGCGGATAAATTGTTTACAGCCTGTCACGGGTAAAGGGCAGGAACAATGAAAATACAGCTTAATCCCAAATCAGCGGTTAGTATTGTATATGTAACAGCTATGTTTATGGCCGTAATGGATGGAACAATTGTAAATGTTGCCCTGCCCGCAATCAGTGATGAATTTCAAATTCCTCCTTCGGCTGCCAGCAGTGTAAATGTCGGATACTTAGTAAGTATTGCCGTATTCCTTCCTATGGCAGGATGGCTTGGGGACCGGTTTGGGACCAAACGGACCTTTTTGATTGCACTGGGTATGTTTACGTTTGCATCCGCCTTATGCGGATTTGCCGATAATCTCCAGCTGTTGAATCTGTTCCGGGTATTTCAGGGGGCTGGCGGAGGCTTGCTTACTCCCGTGGGAATGGCAATGCTGTTTAGAACCTTCTCGCCGGAAGAACGGCCGAAAGTATCCCGGTCTCTTGTATTTCCCATTGCCATTGCGCCTGTTTTCGGTCCGGTCGTTGGCGGTTTTCTTGTAGAACAGTTATCCTGGCGTTGGGTGTTTTATATTAATTTCCCTATCGGAATTCTGGCATTGTTGTTTGGCTTTATGGTTTTTCTTGAACATAAAGAAGCTGCGGCGGAGCGTCTGGACCTGCCGGGATTCCTGCTGTCAGTTCCAGGCCTTTCGCTGCTGATGTACGCGCTTATACAAGGCCCGTCGCAAGGGTGGCGTTCTCCGGTTATTTGGGGTGCGGGGGTTTGTGGTTTCATCTTTATTTGTTTTCTGGTTTTCGTTGAGTTGCGGGTAAAAACACCGATGCTCGATTTGCGTTTATTATCCGCCCGGCTATTTCGGACGATGAGCATCATCTCCTTGTTTAACGCTGCGGGTTTAACAGGACTGCTCTTTATCTTTCCGTTACTGTATCAGAGTGCACTAAACGCCTCGGCTTTGGAAACCGGCCTGACTACTTTTCCGGAAGCGCTAGGGATGATGCTTGCATCCCGGGTAATGCCCTGGTCGTACAGACGGTTAGGCGCGCGTCAGGTGATTGCGGGTGGATTACTGGGGGCTGCTATCCTGATTGTTGCCCTGGTAAGTATAATTGGACCGGAAACAAAACCCTGGACCTTTAGGATCCTGTTTTTGGGCATCGGCTTTTTCTTAGGGCATGTCGGGGTTACCTCACAATTCCTTACTTTCAACGATATTACTTCTGCTTCCATGGGGCGGGCAACAACGTTGTTCAACGTTCAAAATCGAATCGGCTCAGCCCTTGGTGTAGTAGCGTTGGCCGGTCTTCTGGGAACCTTCGGTACCAACGCTGCCGGCGTAACCGGAGTTGGACAGCCTCCTTTAGCCGCTTACCGGTTTGCCTTGCTCGGTTCTGCCGTTTTCTTAGCGGCGGCCCTGGTTTTTGCGCTGCGTATCCGGCAATTGGATACTGCAGCTATGGCGCCAAAGCAGGTTCCTGCCAAATCTTCCGGTATGGAGTCAAGCGCCAGCGAGGAAAATGGGCAGTCATGTTAATGAATGGCTGTTGATTCCGGCTTGTTCTTTATGCCCCATTCCGACATAAGCTGTAAAATGGGAATCAAAGTTTCGCCGCGTTCCGTCAGTGAATATTCCACTTTGGGCGGAATTTGATGGTATTCCTTACGGTTGATTAGCTGTTCGGTTTCCAGTTCCTTTAACTGCTGGCTCAGCATTTTATGGGTTATGGGCGGGATGTGTTTTTTGATTTCACCATAGCGTAATACTCCGTTTTGAAATAATTTGAAAAGAATCAGCCATTTCCATTTGCCGCCAACAATCGATAAAGTGTAGGCAACCGAACATTCGCATTGATTTAGAGACCGTTGTTTCATCCTTTACTCTCCCTTTATATAATATCTACCATAAAAGTGCATACTTCTTTTTTTGCTACAATCATATACAATTAAAGTAAAAAAATCAAGTGAAAAGGGGAGAAGAGTGTGGAATTGATTGCAGTCGATGAAGCTCGGTGCAGCCGGTGTGGTCTTTGTGTAGAGGTATGTCCGGTGGATATTTTGAAAATGGGAGACAGGGGGCCGGAGGCCATCCAGCCGCAGGTCTGCCTTGCCTGCGGGCACTGTACCGCAGTGTGTCCGAAAGCGACGCTGGATAATCAGAAGGCACCGGTAGAGAAGCAGCGTGAACTCGCCAAATTTCCTGTTTTGCCTGCGGAAATTGCGGAACAATACTTGCGGTCGCGCCGCTCCATCCGGGTTTTTAAGAGAGAACGGGTACCGAGGGAGAGCTTGCTGCAGTTGGTCAATATGGCGCGTTTCGCTCCTACTGCAGGCAACAGTCAGGGGATTTCCTATCTGATTGTGGAAGAAAAAGAACTTATGAAAAAAGCATTGGAAAAAGCCGTTGAATGGATGGAAGGGCAGCTTGCCACCCAGGACCGGTCTCACTGGAGTTTTACCTATCATGTACGTGCTTATCGGGAATTTGGCAAAGATAGCATTTTGCGGGATGCCCCTCATTTGGTGCTTGCCACTGCCGCCCGGGGCTTACCCCGTGCCCGGGAAAATACTTTATTTTCTTTGGCCTATCTGGAACTGTATGCTCCTGCTCTCGGTTTAGGTTCATGCTGGGCAGGATTATTGGAAATGTGTCTGTTTGCCGGATATGCTCCGTTACTGGAACTGTTTCCGGTTGCCCGGGAGAAGAGCATAACCGGTGCCGTGATGGTTGGCTATCCGAAATTCCGGTATCAAAGGCTGGTAGACAGGAAACCTCTGGATGTTGCGTGGCTATGAGAAATGGTTAAGAACTGAAATTTCCGTCATAACAGAAACCGGGGAAGACGATAGGTTACATAAAATATATGTCTGGAATAGGATACATTAAAAAGATGATAAGGAGAATCAGTATGTATCCTAAATATCCCTATTACGATAAATATAAAAAATGCGAGGAGCAGCCAATCTCTTTTCCGCCACAGCATCAGCCCCGGCAGCCGGGTTTGGAATAGCACCGATACTCCCATGCGACGTGCAGGCCAGCCTTTTGAACTGGCGCCGGCGTATGTATACCTTGCTTCACAAGATTCCTGCTTTGTTTCGGGGCAGGTTTTGCACGTGAACGGCGGTGTAATCACAGAGACTTGACCTGGCTTTTGTCTGCGGACCGGAAATCCGTTTGTTTCCATCCAAACAAGGAGGATATCTCAACCATTGTTTTTGAGATATCCTCCTTGTTTATTTGATTAGTTTAAGAGCAAGGGCTGGCTTCGTTATACTGCGGCTCAATGACTATCTGCCCCTCCGCATTGATACAGCCCCATTTGCCCGTTGACTTTACTGTATCTAATCGGTATTACTGCCCATTCTGGTAACTATAGGAACGTTAAGCACTATATTAAACACTATAAATTAAAATAAAACACTATGAAGGAAACTGTGAAAATATGGCTTACGTTTGTGAAACAATATCATGTAGCAGTGTTTTGGCATGAATTTTGCTTAGTATATTGAATTAAAGCGAATTTCTATTTAAACAATTTTGGGGTGAAAACGATAGGTGATTGTTTTTGCCAATCATTGCGGAGGGAGTTGTTTTTCTGTGAACCGTCTAACCGGATTGGATGGAATAAGAGCCATAGCTTGTCTTATGGTAGTACTGCATCATGCATTTCAGCGCTTGAATGCCAATACCGCCCCAGGTATACTGGTAGGTATTCAACATGTCTTTACAACTACCGCACCGGTTGGGGTCAGTGTGTTCTTTGTGTTGAGTGGCGCATTATTGTCGCAGCCTTATTGGCGAAGATACTTCAATAATCAGGCAATGCCTGAATTAAAAGAATATGTAAAGCGCAGGGCAGCCAGAATTGTACCCGGATTTTATTTGGCTTTAGTCATCAGCATGATAATCGAGAGAATTCTTCTGCCGGATGTACCCGATTTTACGAGACGATTCATCGCCTCATTGACGTTTACCAGCGGTTTTCACTATTCGACTTTTTTCTCAACCGTACTAAACGGTCCGCTATGGTCGATCAGTTTTGAAGTGTTTTCCTATGTACTCTTGCCTTTTTTTATGGCCGGACTGTTTTTTTTCGTGCATAAACGGGGGATAGGTACCGGCATCTCGTACTGGTTTGTCGTACTGATCATCATCATGGGTATAAACGCTCTGGTTATTACGTATTGTCAGCCGGATAATATTAACAGGGGATGGCAATATGGTATAGTGGGTGGCGCGAAGTATTGGATGCCCAATTACAATCCTATAGGTTTTTTTGCGCATTTTCTGATGGGAATACTGGCTTCCGGATTGATGCTGGGAATTGAGGAAAATCGACAGTTAAAAGAAAATATGACACGGTATTATATTTTTGATGCCGTATCGTTTATGGGTTTGCTGCTGTTTGTTTTACTAGTGATTACACAAACCAATACGCCGGATTTTGGTTTTAGCTTGCAGCAGCAGCCGTATTATTGGCCCTGGGGAGCTGCAAGTATTGCGCTGACCATTGCTTTCGTTCCGAGCAGCAAATGGGTAGGAGCTGTGCTGGATAATGCCTTTTTCAAATATACAGCCAAGATATCCTTTGGAGTTTATATTTGGCATCATTTAATTATGAATCTATTCACTTTAGAAAGCTTTAGGATTGATGGTTGCTTTGAATGGTCACGACTGATGCTGCTTGCCGTGGCCATAACTTACGGTATTGCCGCTTTATCCTGGGAGTACCTTGAAAGTCCGATATTAAATGCCGTACATAAAGATGGCAAAGCGGAATACAGTCAGACAAAAGTGACCTCTTAATTTTCCATATAAAAAAGCCCGGGCAGTTTTTTCTGCCCGGGCATGCAACACAAAATGCCCTTGCTGCTCTCAAGGAGTGCAAGGGCATTCGTCATTCAAAAACGACAATGGCGTCTTTGCGTTTCATTCTAAGTAAAATGGTTTCCAGAACCCGCAGCGGGTGGTTTAATTTATCAGCACCCAGATAGCCGGTAATTAAGTCCTGACCAATCACAAGATCAATATTCTGCGGTTCGGCGCAGACCAGAACGGCTTTATTGCTGCCCAGGACCGGGGTCTGATATACATTGCCGTCTAACAGCTCTCTGACCCGGTCGATTTCCAGCAGTCCGGTATTTGGCTGCAGACGCTGGAGTTGACGGTATAAATCCGGGCTTAGCGTTAAGGCGAATTTACCGACAAAACCCAGGCTGGTTAAGGTTTCAAGTCCCTCGGCGATGTCCTGGTAGGCGTTTTCGCCGGTCTGCCAGTCTTTTTTTGCCAGTTTATTGGTTCCCGAGGCGGTGGTGAGACCTTCACACCCTGCGGCTTTATTTCCTAAAAAAATCAATTCGTCTTCTTTTTTGGCACACATGGCGGCAGCACCGGCAGCAGCGGCGACATCCAAAGGCAGGCCGGTTTGCTTGCTGTATTCCACATCACGCCAGGCGATGGAAAAGTCCTTATAAACTAAAGGAATTTCCACGAATTTTCTACCCTGGGTTTTAATAATATCGGTGTCCTCACTGTCACCAAAAAAATCGGTATCACCCTGGCTGACTTTGCCGAAGTCATCAATATGAATACTTTGAACACCGGCCCCCAGAGGTCCGTAAATATGGATGAATTTCCGGCCGGTTAATACCTGACGGGCTGTTTTGACAACAGTTTCATCAATCTTCTCCCATTGACTGGAAGTAAAGGGAGCGTCATCTCTTGAAAGGAATTCCATTGTTTTATACCTCCTTGCTATTTTTGAATTAAACTGCCGACAGTTACCTGCGGTGTTGCTTCTTTTTCCGGAGTTCCGGCTTCTTCAATGCCCAATTCTTCCAGCATTTCCTTCACTTCGGTTTCTCCGGAAGCAAAGTGTTCGGCTTCCTCCGGATCCAGAAAGCGCAATAATGCCATCAATTCACCGACGTGTGCCTTTTCCTCATCACGGATGTCGCCAATTACTTTTTTAGCGACAGGATCGTCAGTTGCCTGTACATGAGCATCATAGACATATATGGCTTCCAACTCTCCGGCGATATTTAGGCGTACGGCCTGGATCAATTCTTCCCTGGTCAGCTTCCTGTTGACGTTTCCCTGGAATGGGTTTGCGAAATTTGGCATAGTCTAAAAACCATCCTTTCTGTTTAGAGTAGTATACATAAGACCCGCTCCGCACTTGTCCGGCAGAGCGGGCCAAAGATAACAGAGAATTTCTTGGTAAAATATACATGTCCGACATCCTTATTATAACATATTATTATTTTTTATCAAAGAATTAGTATCAATTTTTATCAAAGAATTAATATCGGTAAGATTATTTTTGTTAAGGTGGGACAGGTTTAAAATCTGCAGGTTTTCCCGGGAATATACTAAAAAAGAATGGATAACTTAGACCGGGAGGTTTTGACTTATTATTTTCTTTACAATAAAATAATGATAAATATTCTGAAGAGTTGGAAAATGCTTATGGGTGTCAGGAGAGATGAAGTATGAGCGCGAGAATTTTACTGGTTGCACCTTATGTGAGTCTGGCAAATCTGGCACAGGAAGTGGTGGTGGAGCGTTTTTTTGATTCTGCGCAGCTGATAAAAGTTGTAACAGGCAATTTGCACGAATGCCTTCATGCCGTCCGGCAGGCGGTGGAGGACGGGGTTGAGGTTATTGTCAGCCGCGGCGGTACGGCCACTTTGATTGAGAAGCATGTGAACATCCCTATTGTGCCTATCCAGGTTACGGTGATGGATGTGTTGCGTGCCTTAAGGAAACATGGTGAATATCCGGAAAAAATCGGCATTGCCGGCTTTGAAAATGTCATTTACGGCTGTGAGGATTTAGGCAGCCTGTTAGGCAGCACGTTTGTGGAAATAGCAATAAGCAATGAAGCGGAAGCTGCTGAAAAAATCGCTGCTGCCGTGCATCAGGGAGTAAGGCTCATCATTGGCGATGCAATATCTGTCAAGCTGGCATCCCGCCTGGGCATTCAGGGAGCTTTGATTCAATCGGGAAAAGAAGCACTGTACAAGGCCATCCGCGAAGCCGGATTAATTGCCCGGGTCCGGCGTGAGGAACAGGAAAAGGCCGAACTGTTGTATACTATGGTGGCTGCCTCAGCCGAAGGTATTATTGCGACCGATATCCGGAATAAAATTACCATTTTCAATCCCATGGCGGAAAAGCTGTTTCAAGTATCCCATTTAGAGGCAGTCGGCAGGCCGCTGCAAGCCGTTGTCCCGCAGTTGAAGCTGCCGGATTTTGACGGACCTGACGAGCAAATGGCGGATGTGCAGCATATTGGCGATAAGGCGCTGATGGTAAGATGCAATCGAATCATGGTGAAAGAGGAAGCGGTTGGTACGATTTATAATGTGCAACATGTATCGCAGCTGCAGCAACTGGAGCAAAATGTCCGTAAAAAAATGCATGCTAAAGGTCTGGTAGCCCGCATCAAAATGACGGATATGGTTGGTTCATCGGCAAGCTGCCAGGCCTTAAAACGCAAGGCTGCCAAGTACGCCTTGACACAATCGACCATTTTGGTTACCGGGGAATCGGGAACAGGTAAGGAAATGGTGGTACAGAGCATTCACAATATGAGTACCAGGGCCGACGGACCTTTTGTTGCCGTCAACTGTGCGGCGCTGCCCGAAACACTGCTGGAAAGTGAATTGTTCGGTTATGAGGAGGGCGCCTTCACCGGGGCCAAAAAGGGGGGACGGCAGGGTTTATTTGAGCTGGCGCATAATGGTACGCTCTTTTTGGATGAAATAGGCGAAATGCCTCTGGGGCTGCAGGCAAGACTGCTGCGGGTGCTGCAGGAAAAATCCGTCATGCATCTGGGCGGGGACAGCGTGATTCCGGTGGATGTACGCATTATTGCCGCGACCAATCAAAACCTGGCACAACTCATGGGAGAAAAGAAGTTCCGGGAGGATCTGTACTACCGGCTTAATATACTGCGCATCCATATGCCGGCTTTGCGGGAACGCGTGGAAGATATCCCGCTTATTGCCAAACAAATGATCAAAAAAATGCAGTCCGTCAATGCAAAGGTTACCGGCCTGGATTTGGCTGCCGGGCAGTACTTGGAGCAATGCCGCTGGCCGGGAAATATCAGGCAACTGGCAAATACGATAGAGCGGGCCATGCTTTTGAGCAACGGTCCGTCCATTACTAAACAGGATATAATCGAAGCTTATGACGAGGGGGAAATAATCGGGGAGCTAAACGGAAATAACGCTGCGGAACAGGGAAGCTTAGCTGCTGCGGAACAGAATACGCTGCTGCGCGTGTTGATGGAGGAGAAATACAATTACAGCCGTGCGGCAGCAAGACTGGGTATTCATCGCACAACACTGTGGCGGAAGTTGAATGCGAAAACAACAGTGAAACAATAGTGTTGCATAAAATACGTTGCATTTTGCAACGTATT
>NZ_CYSP01000026.1 GCF_001298735.1 Propionispora sp. 2/2-37
ACCTAATTAAAGCTATGCCCTTCCCGCATAGAACTAGTATTTTACAAAATGGAAATATTCTATTATTTTTTTTAAAATCCTGCATAAAAGCAAAAAAACCTTGCCACGCTCTGGCAAGGTTTTATTTATATTGGTGGCGGCGCAGGGATTTGAACCCCGGACACTGCGGGTATGAACCGCATGCTCTAGCCAACTGAGCTACGCCGCCTCATTCGACTGCCGATAAACGCCCATCTGCGTTGTCACTCCTGCGTTCCGCTACTCACCGTACTTACCAGTACGCCTCCGTTGCGGTACTCGTCCTTCCTAGCAGCTGTACATTTATCGCCACTCTCGGGTTTTTAGCAAAATGGAGCTAGTGACCGGGATTGAACCGGTGACCTTATCCTTACCAAGGATACGCTCTACCGACTGAGCTACACCAGCATATTCTCAATAAAAAACGCCTTTCAGCGTCGTGAAATCTTGGTTGCGGGGGCAGGACTTGAACCTGCGACCTTCGGGTTATGAGCCCGACGAGCTGCCAGCTGCTCCACCCCGCGATATTTTCTTTCGCTAAAACCTCTGCCATAACTCAGGCTTTCTTTGATGAAACATGGTGGAGGGAGCTGGATTCGAACCAGCGAAGGCAGAGCCGGCAGATTTACAGTCTGCTCCCTTTAGCCACTCGGGAATCCCTCCATGAAATACTTTCCACCAACGGGTTATCTCAACACCGCCGACAGTTTTTATGGAGCTGGCGAGAAGAATCGAACTCCCAACCTGCTGATTACAAGTCAGCTGCTCTGCCAATTGAGCTACGCCAGCATTCCAACTATGCTTTAACGACAAAATTAATTATACATTACTGTATCAACTATGTCAACATTTTATAAAATGGAGCTAGTGACCGGGATTGAACCGGTGACCTTATCCTTACCAAGGATACGCTCTACCGACTGAGCTACACCAGCATATTCTCAATAAAAAACGCCTTTCAGCGTCGTGAAATCTTGGTTGCGGGGGCAGGACTTGAACCTGCGACCTTCGGGTTATGAGCCCGACGAGCTGCCAGCTGCTCCACCCCGCGATATTTTCTTTCGCTAAGGCCTCTGCCATAACTCAGGCTTTCTTTGATGAAACATGGTGGAGGGAGCTGGATTCGAACCAGCGAAGGCAGAGCCGGCAGATTTACAGTCTGCTCCCTTTAGCCACTCGGGAATCCCTCCATGAAATACTTTCCACCAACGGGTTATCTCAACACCGCCGACAGTTTTTATGGAGCTGGCGAGAAGAATCGAACTCCCAACCTGCTGATTACAAGTCAGCTGCTCTGCCAATTGAGCTACGCCAGCATCTCCATAACGGAATATTATATTACCACAGGTTATCCCGCTTGTAAAGGACCTATAGCTGTTAACTTATGCCAGAAGAATAGTTTACCGGGCAAAAAAATAATAATACGATACAGCAGCCAATATAAAGCGGTAATAGGCAAAAGAGGCCAAAGTAGATTTATTCAGGAAACGCAGAAACCAGACTACCGACAGATAGGCAATCACAAAAGAAACGATAAAACCAATCGCAATCATCTGCAAATCGCCGACGTTCAGCTTATTCCAGACCTTAAGCAAATCATACACACAAGCCACGCTCATCAGCGGAACGGCAATGATAAAAGAAAAATCAGCCGCTGCCGTACGACTTAACCCCAGCAACAAACCCCCGGAAATGGTCGAGCCCGAACGGGAAAATCCCGGCCACAGGGACAAAATTTGAAACAAGCCAACCCAAAAAGCCTGTTTTATGGTTATGCTTTCCACACTGCGGACCACCGGTCTCCCTGCCGCTTTTTCGGCAACCAGCATTAGTATGCCGCCCGCAATCAAGCCCAAAATGACAGTAAATGGTGAAAATAAGTACTCTTTGATCGGTTTATGCAATAGGTACCCCAGCAGCAAGACCGGCAGTATACCTGCTATTACGTGTTGTAGGCTTAATCCCCCGCGCCGGATACTCAGCTTCCGGGGACGAAGCATGTGAACAAATTTATCCCAGTATAAAACAAGAATCGATAAAATTGCTCCCAATTGTATAAAAACTTCAAAAACACTGGCAAACTCCCCGCCAAAGTCCAGCATGTGGCCTGCTAAAATCATATGACCGGTGGATGATACCGGTAAAAACTCAGTCACCCCTTCTACTATCCCCAAAATAACAGCAACAACAGTATCACTCATACCAATTCCTCCTATCGTGCGCAACCTTCGACTTTCTTAATTGGAGAGGTTTTCCATCATCCTATTATACAAGAACAAGCTGAGCCAAACAACCTTAATCTTGATCTTTTGTACTCATTTTTTGTGCCGGTCACCGTAAACGCATGTCTGAAACATTACTATTATCAGCTCTCTTTATGCCTTTTCGAAAAACCTGGCACTCTTATAAAGCATAAAAAGGCCAAATCCATTTTCAGGTCTTGGCCTTTTTCCCTTATTTATGCATTCTATTACCGGATTATTTTTTAAACTGTTTAGTAAATTCCGCTACGGAAAGATTGGTCACAGCAGCCAGTTTTTCAACTTTGCCGGCTTCAAAATCTGCCGGTTCCAGAAGAGTCATCAAGGATCTGGCAATCTTGTATTTTACCGAATTTACGTTGACAAAACGAACAGCTGTCTTTTTGGTTACCGGATCTAACATTTCGCTAAACGGCAACGGTTTAGCTTCGCCATTAACAACAGTGATAATGGCATCGGCTCCGCCATTTTGCAAAAATTCAAAGGCTGCATAGCCAAGATCGCGGGTATATTCAATATCAAAAGCATTCGGTGTAGCGCAGCGAGTTTCGTAACCGATATCTTTGGTAACAAAATTCATTTTTACTCCTACTTCTGCCAATCTTTTGATAGCAGCTTTTTTCAGCAATTCGCCGAAATTAATTTCAGCATAACGGATATGACCGTGTTCGTCTCTGGCCAATCCTTCCACACCGCTCAAATCTTCCTCGGGAATCTTCTCAATAATGCCCTCGGCTACAATGGCCAGGCCAAATCCCTTGCCATCAGCCAGCCTTTTGATAACCGAACCGGCAATGATATCAACAACTGTCTGCAAGCCGATTTTAGCATCAGCAAAATCTTCAGGAATGATAGTAACCTGGGCAGCCGAACTCTTGCCAATCCCCAGCGGTAAATGCCCGGCAGTACGCCCCATCGCAATGCCGATAAACCAGCGTTGAGCCGTTTTGGCATCTTCCAAAATATTGGTGGCAATATCGGCACCAACCTGGCGGGCGGTTTCAAACCCAAAAGTAGGAACGCCCTCCGGAAGGGGTAAATCGTTATCAATGGTTTTAGGTACATGAACAACGCTAAAGTTGATTCCCATATTCTTTTTCGCATAGGAAGCAACCGTTGATGCGGAGTAAGCCGTATCATCCCCACCGATGGTTACCAGATGGGTTACGCCAAGATCGCGTAAAGTATTAATGGCTGTTTTAAGATGTTCTTCATTTTTCGTAGGATTAAAACGGGCAGTATGGATAATGCTGCCGCCCTGTAAATGAATTTTGCTTACATCATCACTGGTGAGAGTAGTTACTTTCTTTTCCCCCTTGGCTAAATGAGAAAAGCCTTCATAAACCCCAATAACATTCCAACCATTATTTCTGGCCGCAATCGTTACACCGCTGATTACACCATTCATACCAGGTGCCGGACCACCGCCACAAAGAATTGCTACTGTTTTTTCTGACATACATTTTCCTCCTCATATGCTGTTTGGCAAATAGTCGCCATTTGTTAACAATTGATCATGGTATGATATCTATACTTTTGATGCTTAAAACACCACTTTAGAATTATGTATTTCGATCATCTATGCCGCCGGTTCCCGCCGCGACATCCTGTTAACAACTGTTATGTCATAAATACGATAAACATTTCCACCAGTACTATTATGGCAACATACCTGATGGTTATATTCGTCGGACTACGGTGGAATCCCTCTTTCATTTAGCAAAATTAATCAAATTCAGCCAAAATGTACTTTTTTATCGCCGATATACCAGAATAAAAAAGCACCCGCAAAGGGTGCCGCTATAAGCAACGTTAATCTTCTATTTCCTCACCACAAGCCTGAAATAAAGCAACATCCCGATCAAGTCCGGACAGCGCCTTATACGTACTGCCGGCATCACATTCTTCACCGCGGTTGTCAAGATAGCGTTCCAGTTTACGTTTAACACGCTGCAGGGCATTATCAATAGATTTTACATGACGCTCAAGTTCTACGGCAATTTCCTGATAAGATTTCCCGTCAAGATAGGCCATCAAGACCTTCCATTCCAAATCGCTCAGAATCTCACCCATTTTTTCTTCAATATCAATAAACTCTTCCCGGCTGATTACCAATTCTTCAGGATCGGAAATTTTCGATCCCGACAGCACATCCAGAAGAGTTCGATCAGAATCCTCATCATAGATCGGCTTATTTAAAGAAACATAGGAATTCAAAGGAATATGCTTTTGCCTGGTAGCTGTTTTAATGGCCGTAATGATTTGGCGTGTTACGCACAACTCGGCAAACGCCCGGAAAGATGACAGTTTATCATTGCGGAAGTCTCTGATGGCTTTATATAGACCGATCATACCCTCCTGAATAATATCCTCCCGGTCAGCACCAATTAAAAAATAAGACCTGGCCTTCGCGCGAACGAAGTTGCGGTATTTATTAATCAGGTAGTCCAGTGCTACTGCATTGTCATTATCCTTTGCATCAATTACGATTTCTTCATCAGTCATATTTTCAAAACAACTGTATAAATCGTATTGAGTACTAACCCGCATCACATCGCCCCCACTTTTGATTTTCACATAAAAACCGATATACTGATACAATTGGTGCATTCTTAGCAACTCACACTACTTATAAAAGTATACTCCACACCCTGTCCTAAGTCAAGCCCCACGCTTGCTATCCCGCTGCCGGCCGGTGCAGGATTTATTCCTTTTTACCGTCGCGGCGGATTTCATCCAACCGCTTGGCTATATCCTTATTTAAGCGATACTGCAACTCCTGACGGCGATAATTTAAAACATGTTCGGAAAATCCTGTCTGCATGTTTTTTTGAGCCTGTGTGACATAAGTTCTAAGTTCGCGTGCTGAAATCCGGTAGGCTCCCGCTCCCAAAATTACCATTTGTTCCGCCCAGTCTGAGGTAACAACATACACGCGGCCCCGGTCCGGACGGCGCATAAGGTCATACACCACTTTTTCAATGTAACTGTCCGCCGTTTCGCCTTCTTTAGTATATACCACTTTTACAAACTCGTTGATCACTTGCTGACAGCCATCGCTGCCTTTCACGCCATGAGCATCAAACACCAGGATAATCCGGTAATTTTGAAAAAATCCATAACCGGATAGAATATCAACCAGTTTGTCCCGCGCATACTCCAGGTTGTCTTTGATTGCCACCAGCTCAGACCAGGCATTGATAACATTATAGCCATCAATAAGCATTTTGTCTTGCGGAATATATTTCATAAACTTCTCCAAAATCCCATAATTTTAAAATAATATCAAGAAATGCTACCCGCCATTCGCTTTTTTGGCAAACGGAGGTAATTGAGTTCCAATTTTTATAATTTTATTTTCCGGCAAATAATTGTCTTTAGATACCGTCTCCCGCCGAAGCTCCTGCCCTTTATGCCTTACTACCCGCATTATGGTAATCTCATAACCCGGCTTTCCCGGATTTTCCACTTCCGTCTCGCCTAAATAAAGTTGATCGTCTTCCCGTTTCAGTTCCGGGGGAGGTATCGTCTTTTTTTGAGCAGAAACCAATTCCACCGATTTATCCAGTTTGGTTTTGCCCAAGATACCAACACACAGCTTGTCTTCCTGCACTTCAGCTACAATCATAATTGGCGCCAGGGTATCATTGATAAATTTGAAATCCAATACGCCAAACACTACAGTGGCGTCTCTGCCCAGCGGAACATAGCCAAGCGGTTTGGAATGATTATGACGTTCGATAACAGGCAAGTCAGATAATAAAGCAGCATTATACAGCGTCGATGAAACCTGACAGATTCCGCCGCCTACTCCCGGAACCAATTCCCCGTTTACCAGTTCCGGTGCCGGTTTAAAGCCACGCGAGATTTCCCGTGGTCCAACAATATCATTAAAGGAAAAGGTCTCCCCCGGTGAAATCACGGTACCGTTAATCTTATCCACTGCAACACGGATATTGGCGACACGATTGGCGTCACCGCCCTGAAATGAGGTTGTATAAACACCCCAGGGCCTTTTAATTGCCAATCGGCTGATATCTGCCACGGTAATATCCGGCTGCACCGGTATCACCGGCAGGAAAACAGTTTCGTCTCCAGCCAGAAAACCCTGAATAACCGCCGGTTCTGCCGCAGCTGCTTCCAGTCGTATCCCTTGCTGCTGGGTGATGATCTCTCCCGACAATATGCTTAACGTAGCATTACGGGGTGTACGCTCTACGGCGGCCTTCCAAATTTCAATATACCGGGCCAGCTTATCTTCATTATACTTTATCCGCATAGGAACACGATAGCCTTGTTCTCTCGCCTCCTGAATATTTTTTAACCGCGTCCACCAAAATCCGTCCCGGCCATAATTCCACACTTCATTGAGCATAGCCGAGCTATCCAAATCCAAATCAATATTTTCTGCCGTCAGCGGGAAATATTTTTGCCCATACCGCACGATAATTTTCCTTTTTTGTTGCTCCTTCCGCCATACCTCCAAAAGCTGAGCCACTTCATCCTGCCTATGCCCTCCAACCGCTACACCTTCAATGGTGACTCCGGCATAAACACGCGGGGAAAAAAGCGGATATACTAAAAAACAAATACCGGTTAACGCAAACATTGCAGTCAGAATAACCACTTTGCCACGCCATTTTTTCAACTAATTTTCATCTCCCTTTGTCTAAGAACTTCATACATCAATAAAGAGCACGCCACAGAGGCATTTAGTGAATTGATTTGCCCACGCATGGGGATTCTGACCAGAAAATCGCATTGTTCTTTTACCAACCGGCCCAGCCCCTTTCCTTCACTGCCAATAATAATGGCCAACGGCCCGGACAAATCCGCCTCATAATAATTTTTTTCCCCCTCCATATCGGCTCCGACAATCCAAAAACCAATTTTTTTAAGCCGTTCAATCGTCTGGCCAATATTCCCGATGCGGGCTACCGGCACATATTCCACCGCACCGGCAGAAGTCCTAGCCACCGTACCCGACAGCGGACAGCTGCGTCGTTTCGGAAGTAACACACCATGAACCCCGGTGGCATCCGCCGTCCTTAAAATAGCACCTACATTGTGCGGATCCTCCAATTCATCCAGCAGCACAATAAAAGGTGGCTGCCCCTGTTCTTCCGCCCGTTTTAATATATCCTCAAGTTCGGCATAAGCAACCGGCGGCACCATCGCAATTACGCCTTGATGCCGGACTCCGCCGGTGATACTGTCAAGCTTTCCGGCGTCCACTTCCTGTATAACCAAACCTTTACTGCGTGCCTGTCCGATAATTTCCCGCAAAACACCATGTTTGTCGCCTTTAGCTACCAGTATCTTGTTAATAGAACGTCCGCTTTTTAACACTTCCAGTACGCTATTACGTCCCGCAACAAAATCCTTTTCCTCATTCATCTTCATCCATCCCTTTCCTAATCCCCATAATTAAAATTCCCTTTTTCTTGCGGGCTATGTATGCAAGCCCTTTCTCACTCTCATTTATAAAGTATCCTGATACAGCTAAAACGAAAAACAGATAAAGGCCAACCCATTGTATGAAAAGGTCAGCCTTTACTTTTTAACATTACTTTCTATTATTTAGCCGTCCGCAGCTCAATTTCCCCTCACGACAAAAATTACCGGTAACACAAGTAGGCCCGGCTTTTTCGAACAAAATCGGCGCTACGCCCCTTACCTCCGTCAGCATTAATTCAGCCATTTTCCGGATTTCCCACTGCGCCCGCATACAACAGCGCTCTTCAAAAAAATGCAACAATGTTCTGGCATTCATGGTAACTACGATTTTAGTTTCGGTCGCATTTGCCAGACAATAGCGGGCATCTTCCTGGTGAACTCCCATCGCGACCAGTTCATCATAGGTTGCCCTGATACGTTGCATTAATTCGTCAAATTTGACTTTGGCCGCCGGATTTACAGCAATAGAAGACGGCGTAATATATTCAAAATCATGTTCTTTAACATAACGCTGCGATTGTTGTGAATAAGAAGCAATCCGATGGCGCACCAACTGGTGCGTCAATACCCTCGATACTCCTTCAATCGCAAAAGTAAAACTGGCATGCTCCAATGTCGATGTATGGCCCATGTCAACAATTTTTCGTAATAAGGTTGCCACCTGTGCCTCGGTCATCTGAACAGCCAACTCTTCCGCCCCGACTGCCGAATAACACAATCGTGCCGCCATCGCAACCGCCCTTTCCGGTTTCGGCGTATGATACATTAATTTTACATTCATTTTATCTCTCCGCTATCCTTATCTGTTTTTGTCATTTCCCGGGAAATAGCCAAAAAAGCTTTTTCAGCAATCTCCAATAAACGCTCTCGTTTGCCACTTAAATACAAATATCCCAGCAAGGCTTCAAACCCGGTACTGTAACGATATTCACCAACAGTGGCACTCTTGGGCACCTTGGATTTCGCATTGCGCCCGCGTTTTACAATATTATTTTCTTCCTGGGTTAACTCAGCTTCCAAGGCCTTATAGGCCAGTGCCTGCATAACGGCGGACACCATTTGAGCATCATAACTATGCAGTACTCTCACTTTATTCTGCTCAAAAAATAACAGCCGGGTTCTTATATACAGGCTAAAAAACGCGTCCCCAATATACGCCAATACCAGCGGATGCAAATGCTGTGGAACAATTTCTTCGTATTTGGACGGTATCTTCGCATCCGTACCTGCCTGAAACATATTGCCCATCAAAAATTGAAAGTGGTCAAACTTCATTTCTTTTTCCACCTGACGCCCTGAGGAGAATCCTCAAGAATAATGCCGTTATCTGCCAAGCGATTGCGAATATTGTCCGCAGTATCCCAGTCTTTATTTTTCCTGGCATGCTGACGTATTTCAATGATAATTTGCATAAGCTGCTCTACCAGTTCGCCATTCTGGTTACCGCCCTGTCCCTCCAGTTCAATACCCAGAATATCCGCCAAAGTCTGATACGCATTGCGCAGGGCGAAATACCCCTCTTTTCTGTGGGGAATCTTATTTGCCACAACCGAACTATAATAAATATTAATTTCTTTTGCCAGACCAAACAGTATACTAATAGCCAAGGCCGTATTAAAATCATCATCCATCGCTGCTGAAAAATCCGCTTCCGCCCGTTTTGCTATTTCCTCAAACGAATTGGTTTCCTCTTTCGTTTCAGTAGAAAATGGTATTTCATCCAGTTGTTTCAGGTTATCCATTGCCGTAGATAAACGTTCCAGACTGCGTTGCGCTTCATTCAGGCGTTCATCGCTGAAATCCAGTGGACTGCGGTAATGAGTGGATAAAACAAAAAAGCGTACAACCGGAGCAGGATAATGCTCCAGAATATCTTTAACCAAAAAGAAATTATTCAACGATTTGCTCATTTTTTCTTCATTGACTGTAATAAAGCCATTATGCAACCAATATTTCACAAAAGGCTCCACGCCGGTACAGGCTTCCGACTGGGCTATCTCATTCTCATGGTGGGGAAATATCAAATCACTGCCGCCGCCATGAAAATCAAAACTTTCCCCCAAATACTTTAACGACATTGCCGAACACTCAATATGCCAGCCCGGACGCCCTGGTCCCCATGGGCTTTCCCAGGCCGGCTCCCCCGGTTTGGCGCTTTTCCATAAAGCAAAATCCATCGGATGCCCTTTTCTGACATCCACATCGATCCGTGCTCCGGCTTTCATATCCTCCAATGTACGTCCGCTCAGCTTCCCATATTCCTCAAACTTGGTAACAGCGTAATATACATCACCATCCAAGACATAGGCATATCCCTTATCCACCAGTTTTTTAACCGTCTTGATAATTTCGGTCATATGCTCGGAAACACGCGGATACAGATCGGCCCGCCGGATATTGAGCTTATCCATCACTTCATAGTAAGCCCCAATATAACGGTTGGCAATCACATCCCAGGAAACTCCTTCCGCATTAGCGGTTTTAATAATTTTATCATCAACATCAGTAAAATTTTGCACATGATATACCTGATAACCGCTATATTCCAGATATCGCTTAAACACATCCCAGGTTATGAACGGGCGGGCATTGCCAATATGCGGATGATTATACGGCGTTACGCCACAGACATACATCTTTACCTTGCCCGGTTCACTAGGTATAAATTCTTCCTTTTGTTTGGTCAGTGTGTTATAGACTCTTAAACTCATATTTTTTCAACTCTCCTTCTAACTGGGAAATGCGTTCTTCCAAACGCATCAAATTGCGTTGCATGCAAAAGATCATTTCGCCTTCCGGATCAGGCAGATTGTTATGTTCCAAATCAACAGCCCTGCTTTCCACTTTTTTGCCTTCATGCCATACAATTTTCCCCGGTATACCGACAACAGTCGAATTTGGCGGTACTTCCCTCAAAACAACGGACCCGGCTCCAATTTTGGAGTTATCTCCTACTTTAAACGATCCAAGTACTTTCGCCCCGGTAGCAACAACAACATTGTCACCGATCGTCGGATGGCGCTTCCCTTTTTCCTTACCGGTCCCCCCCAGCGTAACTCCCTGATATAACGTTACATTATCACCAAGTTCGGCCGTTTCACCAATCACAACGCCGGTGCCGTGGTCAATAAACAATCCTTTTCCTATTGTAGCACCGGGATGGATTTCTATGCCGGTCAAAAATCGGGCAATGTTGGAAATGAGCCGCGGTAAAAGCACCATCCCTTTTTTGTACAGGTAATGGCTGATTCGATGCAGCCAGATAGCATGCAGTCCTGGATAACATAACAATACTTCCAGTAGATTTCTGGCCGCCGGATCACGTTCAAAAACCGCGTCAACATCTTCCTTGATACGCTTAAACATGAAATCGCCTCCTGTCCCAACAAAATAAAAAAGCCACCATCTCTTACAGAGACGGTGGCCGTGGTTCCACTCTGTTTAGCTATGCTCTGCATAACTCACTCTTCGCCCTGGTAACGGATGCCTCCGGGATAGCCTACGAAACAGCCATTCTGACGTTTTTTCGCCCACCCTGTTCATGGGTGCATTTCAGCGCCCCGTTCCCGGTATTGCTCGCAGCCTATGACAATACCTCTCTGCCGGAGTGGAATACGCCTACTTATCCCAATCACTACATTTACTAATATTATATTGTATAAATTATACTAATCGTTCCCGGCAAGTGTCAATTAGATTTTGGCCATTGTAGCAGTAATACGTTGAAGAACCCGTTCTCTGCCAATTACCGGTATGAAATGATGTAACTCGGGGCCGTGCATTTGCCCTGTCAGCGCAATACGAATAGGCATATACACTTTCTTGCCTGGTAATTTTAATTCTTTTACCATACTTTTTAACAACCCCTGGACAGCCGAAGCATTAAGTTCTTCCAAAGCAGCAAGTTTTTCTTTAAAAACATCCATCACCCTGGAAACGTCCGGATCCCGGAGCATCTCCTGTGCTTCCTGATTTTCAAACGCAACCGTGTCATTAAAGAAAATATCTGCATGATCAACAATTTGGGCTGCGTAGCTGATGTGATCCTGTACGGCGGCAACAAACTGCACAATCCAGGCGCGTTTTTCCGGTGTCAGCCCGGTGTCCTTAATATAGCCCGCTTCAGCCAGATGCGGCAAGGCAAGTTCGGCAATGCGTTCCGGAGTGGATTTTTTGATGTATTGCGCATTAATCCAGTTTAGTTTATCTACATCAAATACAGCCGGATTCTTCGCCACACGATCCATGGAAAACTCTTTAACCAGTTCGTCCAGAGTGAACAGCTCCTGTTCGCCGGCCGGGGCCCAGCCTAAAAGTGCCAGGAAATTAACCAGTGCTTCAGGAAGATACCCCAGTTTACGATATTGCTCCACCGAGGTGGCTCCATGACGTTTACTCATCTTCGTACGGTCTTTGCCTAGAATCAAAGAAATATGGCCAAATTTCGGCAATGGGAAACCTAATGCCTCATATAACAGAATCTGCCGGGGGGTATTGGAAAGATGTTCTTCCGCGCGGATAACATGGGTGATCCGCATTAACGCATCATCAATAACCACTGCATAGTTGTACACCGGTATGCCGTCCGACTTAACAATAACGTAATCGCCCACACCGTCGGATTCAAAAGAGACCGTGCCGCGCACCAAATCGGTAAAAACAATTTGTTTCCCCCCGGGGACCCGAAACCGTACGGTTGGTTTTCGCCCTTCCGCTTCCAGCCGTTTTCTGTCTTCGAGCGTCAAATTACGGCAACGACCGGAATAAAGAGGGGTTTGCCCTTTTGCTAAATGTTCCTGCCGTTCTGCTTCCAGCTCTTCGTCGGTACAGTAACAAAAATAAGCCAGTCCGGCATCCAAAAGCTTTTGCGTATACTGCTTATAAATGTCCAGCCGCTCTGTCTGACGGTAAGGGCCATAAGGGCCGCCGACATCAATGCCTTCCCCCCAGTCCATCCCCAGCCACTTTAATGCTTCCTTGATATTTTCCTCAGACTCCCTGCGGGAGCGTTCCAGGTCAGTGTCTTCAATACGTAAAACCATCTGTCCGCTATGTTTTTTCGCCAGCAGCCAGTTAAATAATGCCGACCGCGCTCCCCCGATATGAAATGGTCCGGTTGGACTTGGTGCAAACCGTACCCTAAGCTGCTCATTCGTCATTCTTATACGCCCTCCAAAAGTTTCCTGTCGCTTAAAGCCCTTTATGACCAAACAACTTTTTCTACAAATATTAATTTTATCAGATTATCCCATAACATGCAAAAAATAAAAGCGCCTTTGCGCCTTTATTTTACTATCTTAAATTTAAACATGCCGTCTTCCATATCCGGCATCACCATAATACTGTCCGGAACACCTTGATTAGTCACCGGCCTGGCTCCATCAGAAAGAAAAGCAATCCTCCAGATCAGGTTTCCATCGTACCATAATTCACTGTAGGCAATGCCATCTTCCGTACGGGCAAAGTTTATATTAAAATTCAAACCGGCAGCCAGGGCGTGACCGGGTAATAATATAAACAGGACCAACAAAACCAGCAGGATAATGATCTTGCCACGCATTGATTTATCCCCCTTATGTTTACTTTGTATAATGATATATCTATTATATCCAGCTTTGCCTGCTATTATAAATACGGCCAAATAACTGAAATTACAAAGGCTGAAGCAAAATATTTTCCGAAAATCGCTGCTAAAATTTTATTATTCTGATATTTCTCCTTCATATTGACATCCCCCTGAAACTTTGCTATATTACATACATAATCATAAAAAAGGCAAAGATGCCTTCGCTGTTGAGCGAGGGCATTTTATTTTTTTGGCGGACAATGAAGTCCTAAGGAAGCTTATTTTTCCTTAGGACTTTTTCTATTTTCCCCACAAAAGGAGGCGGATAGGGCTACAAAGGGCATTAACATGGTAATCGAATCAAATTATAATGAAAGAAGGGTATTAGCATGAAAAGATTATGGAATTCATTGGGCTTGTCTTTATTAATGATGTTTGCTTGGTTACCGGCAGCTTTTGCCGAGGAAGCAGCTGAGGCTGCAGCCGCACCGGCGATTGATACCGGTGATACTACATTTGTATTAGTCAGCGCCGCACTTGTTATGCTTATGACTCCTGGGTTAGCTTTATTTTATGGCGGTATGGTAAGGACTAAAAACGTATTAAGCACTATTATGCAAAGCTTTTTTATTCTTGGACTTATTTCAGTGACCTGGGCTCTTTGGGGCTACTCTCTCGCTTTTGGTCCCGATATCAATCACATCATCGGCAGCCTGGATTGGATTGGCCTGAACGGTGTGGGCCAGGAAATTAACGCCGATTATGCAGGAACAATTCCTCACTTCGCATTTATGACTTTTCAGGGAATGTTTGCCGTAATTACTGCCGCCCTGATTACCGGCGCCTTTGCCGAACGTATGAAATTCCCTGCTTTTGTTCTTTTCACTTTAATTTGGTCTACTATTGTATATTCACCTGTTGCCCACTGGGTATGGGGTCTTGGTGGTTGGATGCGCGAAATGGGTATTCTTGATTTTGCCGGCGGCACCGTTGTTCATATTTTATCCGGCGTATCCGGCCTGGTAGTTGCTATTGTAATTGGTAAACGCAGGGGTTATGGTTCTGAAGTTATGTTGCCGCATCATTTGCCTATGACTGTCATTGGTGCTTCCCTGCTGTGGTTCGGCTGGTTCGGTTTCAATGCCGGCAGCGCTCTGGGTGCTAACGGCCTCGCTGCCAGCGCTTTCGTGACCACGCACGTTGCAGCAGCTGCTGCAACTGTTTCCTGGGTATTGACCGAATGGCTTTATCATGGCAAACCGACCATTTTGGGCGCTGCCAGCGGTTGTGTGGCTGGCTTGGTTGCTATCACCCCGGCAGCCGGCTTCGTTACTCCCATTGCAGCCATTATCATGGGTTTACTCTCCGGTATTATTTGCTTTCTTGCCGTTGCCGTATTGAAAGCAAAAGCCGGTTATGACGATGCCCTAGACGCATTCGGTGTACACGGTATAGGCGGCACCTGGGGAGCTATTGCAACCGGTTTGTTTGCTTCCAAGGCAGTAAATCCGGCCGGCGCGGACGGCCTTTTCTATGGCAATCCGGAACAGCTTACCACTCAGATTATCGGGGTCCTTGTAAGTTGGTTTTTTGCCGCTGTCATGACGTTTATCATCTTGAAAGTATTAGGCATCTTTGTTAAATTACGTGCTGACGAAACTCAGGAAATTGAAGGTATGGATATCAGTGATCACGGTGAAAGAGGTTATGCCTATCAGGATCTTATCAGCGGATCTCCTATCAGCCTGCAAGCCTCTGCAAGTACCGAAAGCGTTACCAAAACCTCACTGGCCACTTCCACAAGCAAATCTTAAATTATAATCCTGAGGAGGAAGTAGAATGAGAAAAATAACCAAGATTGATATTATAACCCGCCCGGAAAAATTGGAAGAACTGAAAGAAGCTCTCAATGCCATCGGCGTTGCCGGCATGACGGTAACCCAAGTGTATGGCTGCGGTTTATCCAAGGGACATAAAGAGGTCTATCGGGGCAAGGAGGTTACCATCAACCTGGTGCCTAAAGTCAAAATTGAGACCGTTGTCTGCGAGGTCCCTGTCGAGAAAGTATTGGAAGCAGCAAAAAAGGCCTGCCATACCGGCAACATTGGCGACGGCAAAATCTTTGTTTATCCTATCGAAAATGCTGTACGGATTCGTACCGGCGAAGAGGGCGATATCGCTATTATTGATCCTCAATAAGCAACAAGGAAAAGACACGGCGGCTTTCCCGCAGCCGTGTCTTTTCCTTGTTGGATGTTTCTGATTTCCGTTTACCCGGCTTCTTTCAATCAGGATAAAATAAGACCCGTCTAAGCGGGTCTTATTTTATGACGCAAGCATCTTTCATAATGGAAACCACCGCATACGCAGCAATTCCTTCACGTTTACCGGCAAATCCCAGTCCTTCGGTTGTCGTTGCCTTGACATTAACCATATCAATATCAATCATTAGTTTTGCCGCAATATTGGCTATCATCTTTCCGATGTACGGTGCCAGCTTTGGCTTCTCAGCCACAATAGTCGCATCAATATTATTAACCATATACCCTTTACTGGCAATAATGTCCTTCACCTTTCCCAGAAGTGAAAGACTGGATATTCCCTTATATTGCGGATCAGTGTCTGGAAAGTGACGGCCGATATCACCAAGAGCGGCTGCACCCAGCATGGCATCTTTAATGGCATGCAGCAGGACATCAGCATCGGAATGCCCATCCAGACCATGAATATGTGGTACTTCTACGCCACCCAATATCAACTTGCGGCCCTCGACCAGACGATGTACATCATATCCCATCCCAAAACGCAGCATATCCGGTTCTCTTCCCTTCTTCAACAACGCTTCCGCCGTAATGATATCCTCCGGAGTTGTTATTTTTACATTACTATAACTGCCCTCCACCAGCTTTACACGTACTCCCAAACGCTCCACCAGGGATGCATCGTCCGTACCCAAAAAACCGTCTCTCCCGGCCTGCGCGTACGCGCGGCGCAGTATAGCGGCATCAAAGGCCTGCGGTGTCTGCATAATCCACATCGTGCGCCTAGCCGGTGTCTCGGTAACGAATCCTTCCTCATCAATTTTTTTAACCGTATCTTTTAGCGGAACCGCCAATCCTGCCGCTTTAAACTCCCGGGCAGCGATGATCATCCGGCTGATCATCGCTGGCTGTATTAAAGGTCTGGCCGCATCATGCACCAGTATCACAGCAGCGGCAGCAGGCGTTACCTGCAGGGCATTGGCAATAGAATACTGCCGCTCGCTGCCTCCCACTACCACCTGCCATGGCTTAATTCCCGGCACAGCAGCCAGCATCTCTTTCACAACAGCGACTTCCGTAGCAGCCGCCGCTATAATCAAATTATCTACTTCCGGACAAGCTGAAAAGGCCAACACGCTATGAATCAGCACCGGACGATTCTGCAAGGGAATAAACACTTTGTTGGTCTGATTGCTCATCCTTTTACCCTGTCCGGCAGCCGGCAAAATTACCGTAACCACTAAAGTTATCATCCTTTCTTACTTGGCTGTAACTGAATGTACTACAGCGTCAAGGACCTCATCCGCTTCAGCGACTTACTTACACTGTCGGAAGATTTCACGCACCGTCAAGCTTTACTGCACTTATAGTCTAAATTGCAGTAATATCTTTTTCAAAAAAACAAGCTGTGTATCTGGCTCACAGCTTACATTAAATAATAAAGGTTTTATGTAATACCCGTCTGTCATAATTCATCGTCAGCCAAGGCTTACTTAAACCGGCCTTCAATAACCTTGTGCTCTTCATATTCTATCCCGAACCGCAGCATTTCATAGCCATATTTCTTTTTCATTAGTGCTTCGGCAATAATAATATCTTCCTGGGTCGTAATTTTGACATTACTATAACTGCCTTCTATCAGCTTTACCCGTATGCCCAGCCGTTCCACCAAAGATGCATCATCGGTTCCGAGGAAACCCTCCCGCGCAGCCTGATCGTACGCTTTGCGCAATATAGCGGCATCGAAGGCCTGCGGCGTCTGCATAATCCACATATCACGCCGGGCCGGTGTTTCGGTAACAAAAGTTTCAGCATCTACTTTTTTAATCGTATCCTTGACCGGAACAGCAAGTCCGGCCGCTTTAAACTCCCGGGCCGCAGCAACCATCCGGCTGATCATGCGCGGTTTAATCAATGGCCTGGCCGCATCGTGCACCAAAATGACCTCTGCAATCTCAGGAGTCACTTTAAGAGCGTTAGCAATAGAATATTGCCGCTCACTCCCACCGGCAACAACCTGCCACGGCTTAATTCCCGGCACATTAGCCAGCATTTTCTCCACTATGGCTACTTCGGAGCGTGCGGCCGCAATAACCAGATTATCGACTTCGGGACAAACTGAAAACGCCAGCACGCTGTGAATCAGCACCGGACGATTCAATAAAGGAATAAACACTTTGTTTGTCACATGGTTCATTCGCTTTCCCTGTCCGGCAGCCGGCAAAATTACCGTAACCACTAAATTTATCATCCTTTCTTACTTGGCTGTAGCTAATTTCTTAACCGTGCAGATGCGCCTACATATATATCTATGTCCCTAATTTATTCTGATGTAAGGAAATCTTAGACATAAAAACACATATCTTACTATCTTCAACACATTTTACCTAAATCCTGCTGATAATAGCCATCTTTAATAAATAGCGTAAATAAATAAGATTATTTTTCCAGGTTCAGAATGTTCTGCCGAAAATACACGAAAATGCCCTTTAGTCTGCTTATATAAAACAAACTAAAAGGCATCACGTCACATTTTACTGCTGTATTTTACGCTCCGCGTTCAATTAGCTTAGGTTTGGCAAAAATCATTCTACCGGCCGCCGTCTGCAGCACCGAAGTAACCATAACACCAATGGTTTCACCCATATGCTTCTTTCCACCATCAACGACAATCATCGTGCCGTCGTCCAGGTAGGCAACCCCCTGTCCAAACTCCTTACCGTCCTTCACGACATGAACCACCATTTCTTCCCCCGGAAGGACAACCGGCTTAACGGCATTGGAAAGTTCGTTGATATTAAGTACGGGAACCCCCTGAATCTCAGCCACTTTATTTAAATTATAATCGTTAGTTACAATTTTCCCCTGTAAAACCTGTGCCAGTTTGACCAGTTTGGAATCTACTTCGCTAATATCTTCAAAATCACGATTGCTGATCTGTACATACATACCCAGTTCTTTTTGAATACGATTTAAAATGTCAAGCCCGCGCCGGCCGCGATTACGCTTTAGAAGATCGGACGAATCGGCAATATGCTGCAATTCTTCCAAAACAAATCCCGGAATTAACAAAGTTCCCTCTATAAAACCGCTCTGGCAGATATCAGCAATACGTCCGTCAATAATAACACTGGTATCCAGAATTTTATATTGATATTCGGGTGCTGCCGGGCCTTTTTCCCTTGATTTTTCCTTGTCCCTGCCTTCTTTTTCCCTTCCTATCCAAGGCAGGGCCTCAAGCATCCCGACAAATTCCCCACGCTTACGGATGGCAATATTAATACCCAAATATCCTAAGATAATACTCAGTATACCTGGAACGTAACTTCCGACATACGGAATATGAAGAAAAGCTGATCCTAGTAAATTAGATAATATGAGTCCAATAGCCATACCAATTGATCCCGCCAACACATCATATACCGGCATTTTATTCAATCGCGTTTCCACCCAGTCTATTACCGTCCATAAGTACCGGATAATAAAAGGAGCCAACAAATATCCTATAACGCCAAAAACAAATCCACCGACCAAAAATGCTACGATAGTCGTTACAGCAATATCAGCCACGGTGTTGCGCAAAAGGGCCTCTCCGAGGAAATCCGACAATAATGGGACTAGCCGGGAACTCATAACAAAACCACCAATTGCTGCCAGTAACGTTATGACAAAACGCAGAATCTTATTAAGCAATATTACACCTCCCTCCATATGATTTATTATATAAGAGTTTCCGTTTTACGACAAGTCAATGCTGTAAATAAGCCAAAATATGGGAACTCCCTTGCTAGTATTGCCAGTCCGGAACAAAAAAATACGTCAGTTGCCTGGCGTATTTTTTTGGCACAAATCGTAGATCCACTCCTCCACACTATCCGCATCTTTACCACAGACCAGCACTAACTCACTAACCAAAATTTGCTTTGCTGTATCTAATAATCTGCGTTCCCCGGTCGATAACTTTTTACTATGATCTCTGGCTATCAGATTTTTTACCACTTCTGCAACTTCATAAATGCTGCCTGTTTTTAACTTTAACAAACTACTGTTAAAACGACGATTCCAGCTTACATTAATCTCCACCGGGGCTGTCTGTAAGATATCCACTACTTTCGGCACTTCCAACTCGCCAATAATATCACGAAGACCGATACTTTTTACGCTTTGCATGGGAATCATAACTTTCATTCCACCGAATGGCATTGTCAGAATATAATAGAGTTGCCGCTCGCCTAGCACTTCATGTTCTTCAATGGCTTCGATGACACCAGCACCATGCATAGGATAAACAACCTTATCGCCTATCGCTAACATTGCAGCCCCCCCTGTCTGTTTTTAGTGTAACACAGAATATCCTATTTGTCAAAATTTAATATTTTAGCATATTTCATGTGTAGTTGTCAATTAATCATTTATGTGTAAAATTATTGACAATCACTTTAGGCGTTTATATAATAAATTCAAAGTGAGGTGTATCCACGTGGCAGATAACTGTTGCCGTGATTTCCAGCTAGCCGTTGATCAGTATTTAATTCGTCATCGCAGTATCCTTGATGTCCTAACCAAATACCAGGAATCAAATGCCAGAGTAAATCGTGCTTTTGCCAAAGCAGTTACTGAATGCGGCTGCGTAGACATTAAAGCCAATCGCCAAAAGATTCCTCGTGAAGCTGAGTACAGTGAATTATTAAAATTTATGTCCTCACACTTGTCCGGTGAACCCTGCAGCAATTGCAAAGAAATTCTAAGCAAGGAAATCGGCCATAATCTGTTTTATTTGGCTGCTTTATGCAACTTTTCCGGAATTGATATCCACGATCTTCTTGTTCAGGAGTTAAAAAATCTTAAGACGCTGGGAGCTTTTCACTTATCATAGCTCTAGACGTCAGGTAACGCGGCCTATTGTAATAGGCCGCGTTTTTATTTACATACTCAGGAAAAATCCGGACATGCTAATCCCATAAAGTTAACGTCACTTAATAGTTCTGTCCTAGAAATGGCTGTACCTGCTTAACAGCCATGGAAGCCGCGGCGAGGTGTGTCTATGCCCAAACTTTTTGCCATTTTAATCAGTGTCACGTATCTGGCTTTATCTGCCCCGCCTATTGCCGTGGCTTCTCCGCCGCTGGAAACCGAATTGTCCCAGGATTATATAACTGTTGTCGACGAACAGAACAACGTTCTGCTGCAAACAGGAATACAAGTACATGAAGGAGATATCTATATTGCTGAAGACAATCAAACCTACCAAATTTTCACGATAAACGAAATGCAAGCTGTCGCTCGTCTTCTGACCACTCCCCTGTCTTCTGCCGGGGAGCCTCCTGCTATCACCGCAAGCAGCACTAATTCGCCGCCCCCTTTAATTGCCGTATATCACACCCATACAGATGAAGCATATATCCCCACCGACGGCGTTCCTATCAAAAAAGGTGACGGCAGCATTATGGAAGTCGGGGCGGCTTTCGCCGACCGGCTGCAACAATTAGGTTATCAAACCCTGCATGACAAAACTTTGCATGACCCACATGATGCTAACGCCTATCACCGCTCCCGGCGGACTGTTTTAAGAATGCTGAAAAAGAATCCTGCAGCCCTATTCGACTTTCACCGCGATAGTGCCCCGGCTAAAGCCTATCAGCTCTCTTTCAATGGAAAACCTGCAACCAAATTACTGCTGGTCGTAGGCCAGCAAAATCAAAACCGCAAAACTACGGAAAATTTCGCCAAACAAATCAAAACTGCCGCTGACGCGAAGTACAAAGGGTTAATCCGGGGTATATTTATTGCCCGTGGCAATTACAATCAGGACCTTAGCCCCAAAGCTATATTGGTGGAAGTCGGAACGCAGTATAACTCGCGGCCGGCAGCAGAATACAGTGCAGCGCTATTTGCCGATATTATTCCTTCCCTGTTGCCGCTGCCGGCGCCTAAAACACCGTCAGCGCAATCCATCCCTGACAATGCGGCTAAACAAGCCGAAACTCCTCCGGAAAATCAAATAACGGATACTGAAACTGCTGACAATACAGCCGATTCTGCGGTCTATGATATCCTTGTGCTTATCTTCTTAGTACTGGCAGCTTCCGCGCTATACCTATATCTAAGCACAGGCAGTTTAAAAGAAGCCCGGCAAAAACTGCAAAAACTGCGAACAACCGAATTTAACGATATCTGGCGCCGCTTCCGCAAAAAAATCAAGGACTAGGGGGTGTACTATGCTGATAAAGAAACGCCGTCTTATCATAATAACAGGTGTAATCATTATCTGCGGGTTCATTCTATTTAGTCTTTTGCACCTTGTACCGTTTCAGATACTGCCATTGCAAAACAAACCTGAACAGGTTCCGCAAAAAGTCTATGACTACTATCTTATCCTCGATGAGCAGGATGAACGTACTCTCATGTACGTGCCTCTGGTTGCCCACGTAGGCGACGAAGTCCTGACCGAGGATAACAAACTCTATCAAATTGTCAGGATAGAAGAAAATCGGGCTTATGCCCGGTTTATCCGGAGCATCGATTTAGAAAAAATCAAAGAATAATTTATATATAACGGTCAAACAATGCCTGCTGGCGTACCTGCTGGAGACCGTCTTTTATTGTTTTGGCACGGATTTCACCAATACCCTCTACTGCATCAAGTTCACTACTGCTGGCCTGATAAATACCGGACAAGTTCTTAAAACAGGCAATTACATTTTCAATGATCCCCAATGGTAAACGCGGAATTTTGCGCAATATACGGTACCCACGCGGCACAACCGGTATGTCCAGCGCCGAAGCCGGTGTCACCGCATAGCCTAGCATACGGCAAACGACATGGGGGACCAGTTCATCCTCCGGCAGCAACACGAGTTGATCCTGCATTTTTTTGATATCGGCAATCTGTTCACTACAATGATAATCTTGCAGCAGCAGCTGCAGTTCATCAACGTCTGACAGCAGCTCCTCCAGTTGCATGGTCACCAGTCGCCCCTCCTGTCCTAATTCCAGCGCATTCCGTTCGATTTCACGGGCAATCCGGCAGACTTTCTCTCCCCGAATGATCAATGCTGCAACCTCGGATAACGTAACCGCAGCATCAAACTCCAGCACATCCAGTCTTACAATGCTTTTTTGAAATACTCTTTTATATTTTTCTAACGTTTGCAATGCCTGGTTTGCCCGGTTCAAGATAATGGTGATATCTTTTAAGGTATATCGTAAATGCCCCAGATACAGAGTGATTACATTACGCCGCTGCGAAATGGCAATGACCATATTGCCGGTTTGCCGGGCAACCCGCTCCGCCGTCCGGTGGCGCGTACCGGTTTCAGTCGTTAGTATCGAAGCGTCGGGAATCAGTTGTGCATTGGCATACAAAATTCGTTTTGCATCCGGGGACAAGAGCAAGGCCCCATCCATTTTTGCCAATTCATAAAAGCCAGCCGGGGTAAATTCACAGTCTAAAGCAAAACCGCCATCGACTAATTCTTTCATGGTGAGTTGATCGCCAAATGCCACCAGGGCCCCCATCCTGGCCCGTAAAACATGTTCCAACCCTTCCCGTAAGGCCGTACCGGGCGACAGGCTTTTAATAGCTTTTATGAAACGTTCATCCCAGAGTTTTTCTTCACGGGTCTTTGTCATGCTCTTCTACACAACCCTTCCGTTACCTCATAGATGCCTCGCATCAGAAATAAAATCCACCACATAGGAAAGATGTTTTCAAGCATTGCTTCTTTATCAATGCAAAGCGGCGGTCAGCCCTTCCAGCACCGTTTCCACTTCGATAATTTCCATGCCCGTCTTAGGCAACCCCTTACGATTGTTTTTGGGAATAACAATACGTTTAAAACCCATCCGCTCTGTTTCCCTGATACGGGTTTCAATCTGGGTAATGGCGCGTACTTCTCCGGCCAAACCTACCTCTCCCAGCACGACCGTTCCCTCGGCCGTATTCCGATTATGAAAGCTGGAGGCCAAAGCGACGATGATCCCTAAATCGGCGGCTGGCTCATCAATTTTAATACTTCCGGCTACCTTCACATATACATCGGAAGTTCCCAGTGCCATTCCTACCCGTTTCTCTAAAACAGCCAACAAAAGCTGAATGCGTTTTATATCAATACAGTCAGCCGTACGGCGTGGAGGCATAAACGGCGAAGCACTGACCAAAGCCTGTATCTCCACCAATAGCGGACGGGTTCCTTCCACGGTCGGTACTACAATACTGCCGGGAACATCCAGCGGGCGCTCGGAAAGGAAAATTTTAGATGCATCAGGAACATCCACTAATCCCTCATTACGCATTTCAAATAAACCGACTTCATTCGTGCTGCCAAAACGGTTTTTTACCGCCCGCAGCACACGGTATTGCGCGTTGCGGTCACCCTCAAAATACAGTACTGTATCCACTATATGCTCCAGTGCCCGGGGACCTGCCAGTGTGCCGTCCTTAAGAACATGCCCTACTAAGAAAACCGCTATGGAATTCAGCTTTGCCAAACGTAAAAGCTGTACTGCACATTCCCGCACCTGACTGATACTGCCGGGTGCACTTTGGATGTCCGGCTTAAATATCGTCTGAATAGAATCGATCACAAGTAAACCCGGTTTAATAGCTAAAACCTGTTGCTCAATATATTCCAGATTGGTCTCGCTTAATACATAAAGATTTTCATGAATGGCCCCTAAACGATCCGCACGCAATTTGACCTGCCTGACACTTTCTTCACCGGTAACATATAAAGTTTTTCCGCCAAAAACAGCTGCGTTGGCGCACACCTTGATGGTAAGACTGGATTTACCGATACCAGGATCGCCGACAATAATGCTCAACGATCCTGGCAGCACGCCACCACCCAACACCCGGTCCAATTCCTGTGAACCGGTGTGAAAACGCGGCGCCTCTTTAACATCCACCTGAACAATGGGTACGGCACTTTGCCCGTCTGATAACCCCACTGACAGTCCTTTAGGAGCAGCATGTGCTGTCAGCGGTTCCTCCACCATAGTATTCCAGGCGCCACACCCCGGACACTTTCCTAACCATTTAGCCGATTCCGCACCGCACTCCTGACAGAAAAAAGCGGTCTTTCTTTTATTTATTTTAGGCACTTTGCTCGCTCCTTATTACAATCAATATAAAAGCACTTTGAAGAAATCCATTATTTCTCCAAAGTGCTTTTCGCTCTATTTTCCTGATATTCCTGCCGGATGATAATGATATCACCGTCAATATATCATTATTGTTTTGTGAAGGTCAGCTTTTTGTCCTCTTCACCTACCACAACAGTATCATTTTCACCAATTTCCTGTTTCAGCATCAATTCGGCAATTTCATCCTCCACCAATTTTTGAATGGAGCGACGCAATGGCCGGGCGCCATACGCAGGATCGCTGCCTTCCCTCAGCAGCTGAACTTTTGCCTGATCCGTTACTTCCAGCTTGATCCGATGCTCAGCCAGCCGTTTAGCAACATCCTGTAACATAATATCCACAATTTGCGTTAATTCTTCATTGCTGAGGCTGCTAAATACCAGAATTTCGTCAATACGATTCAAAAATTCCGGCCGGAACGCTCTTTTGGCTTCCTCTAATACCCTATTCTTAGCAATTTCCTCTTCATTTCCGGCTTTATCCGTTGTAACAAACCCTAAAGCAGCTGCATCTTTCTTGAGATGTTTGGCACCCAGGTTGGAAGTCATGATGATCACCGTATTTTTAAAGTCGACTTTTCTTCCCTGACTATCTGTCAAATGACCATCTTCCAGTACCTGCAGCAGCATATTAAATACATCGTAATGGGCCTTTTCTATTTCATCCAGCAGGATAACACTAAACGGTTTCCGCCGCACGGCATCGGTAAGCTGTCCGCCTTCTTCATAACCTATATAACCGGGCGGAGCACCCACCAGACGCGAAACGGTATGTTTCTCCATATACTCGGACATGTCCAGCCGGATCATGGCATTTTCATCGCCAAAAATAGCTTCGGCCAAAGCCCTGGCCAGTTCCGTTTTTCCTACACCGGTTGGTCCCAAAAAGATGAAGGAGCCAATTGGCCGCTTCGGATTTTTCAGTCCGGTTCTTGCCCGGCGAATAGCCCTTGCAACGGCCTGAATGGCGGCATGCTGTCCTACAACCCGCTTATGAAGCACCGCCTCCAGATTTAATAACCGTTCCGACTCTTCTTCCGCCAGTTTTTTCACCGGTATTCCGGTCCAGCTAGCCACAACCTGAGCAATATCCTCCGCCGTTACTACAATCCGTTCGTTGCCACGCTGTTTCCAGTCTTTTTGTTTTTCTTCCCATTTAACCCGGAGTTTCTTTTCTTCATCCCGCAATTGCGCCGCTTGTTCAAATTCCTGTGCCGCGATGGCAGCCTCTTTCTCCGCCTGCAGCTTTTCCAAAGCCTTTTCAATGCCCTTAACGTCGGGAGGTAGGGAGAAAGCCTGCAGTCTAACCCGTGAAGCCGCTTCATCCATCAAATCAATGGCTTTATCCGGCAAAAAACGGTCGGCGATATAGCGATGGGACAACTGAACGGCTGCCGTAATGGCCTCATCCGTAATTTGAGCCCGATGGAAAGCTTCATATTTATCACGTATTCCCAACAATATTTTAACCGCATCTTCAACGCTGGGTTCACCTACCTGGATAGGTTGAAAACGCCGCTCCAAAGCCGCATCTTTTTCAATATGCTTTTTATACTCATCCAGGGTCGTGGCGCCAATGGCCTGCAGTTCCCCTCTGGCCAGCGCCGGTTTTAAAATATTGGCGGCATCAATGGCTCCCTCCGCCGCGCCGGCACCAATCAAAGTATGCAACTCATCAATAAATAAGATAATATTTCCCTGGCTGCGAATTTCCTCCATCACTTTTTTCAGGCGGTCTTCAAATTCACCACGGTACTTGGAACCAGCCACCATGGACGCGATATTTAAAGATACCACCCGTTTATCGCGCAATATCTCCGGTACTTTACTTTCTGCAATTCTCTGGGCCAGACCTTCGGCAATCGCTGTTTTACCCACACCCGGTTCACCGATCAAAACCGGATTATTTTTTGTACGGCGGCTTAAAATCTGAATTACCCGCTCAATTTCCTGATCCCGCCCGATAACCGGATCAATTTTTCCCTCCTGTGCCAGCTTGTTTAGATCGCGGCCAAACTCGTTCAGTGAAGGAGTAGTGTTATTTGCTGCTGCAACCGGTCCTGTCCCGGATGCCTGCACTGTTTGTCCCGGCATTGCCATGCCGCCCAGCAATTCGAAAGTCCGCTGCCTTACCAAATTAATATCCACCTGCAGACTAGCCAGTACTTGTGCTGCAACCCCCTCTCCCTCACGAATCAGACCTAATAGAATATGTTCGGTGCCGACATAGTTATGCCCCATGCTTACCGCTTCATCAACAGCCAGTTCTAGCGCTTTTTTCACCCGCGGAGTATAGGCGATTTCCGTCGCCCCTCCACCGCGCCCAATGATAGACTCCACCTGCATGCGTACAGTTTCCAGGTTAATTTGCAATGACGCCAGCGCTTTTGCGGCAACTCCTTCACCCTCATGAAGCAAACCTAATAGCAGATGTTCGGTTCCTATATAGTTATGGCCGAGCCGGATAGCCTCCTGCTGTGCCAGGGCCAATACCCTCCGGGCTCTTTCGGTAAATCTGTCAAACATATCATTCCACCTCTTTCAAACGCTTGCGAATAATTTCCGCCCGGAAACGATTGCGTTGACCGGAACCCATCTCATTGCAAGCCGCTAATTTTTGTAAAAAGTTAGGCCTGGTTGTCACCAACAGCTCATTAAAGATTTGTCCGGGTACTTCGCCGATAACTCCCAGATCTATACCCAAACGGACTTCGCTAAGCATGGTCAGTGCCTCCTGCCCCGAAATACTGCGGGCATAACGTAAAACACCATAAGAACGCCAAATTCTGTCGGACAGAGCCTCTCTCGATTCTGCCAGCAACATGTTCCGGGCATTCCGTTCATGCTCAACCACTTGTTTAACCACACTGTTCAGATTTTCTATGATTTGTTGTTCGGTATAACCTAAGGTCAGTTGGTTTGATATCTGGAACACATTGCCGGCTGCTTCCGTACCTTCCCCATACAACCCACGTACTGCTAAACCAATTTGAGTCGCGGCACCCACCACCCGGTTAATTTGCCGGGTCAAAACTAAAACAGGTAAATGGAGCATAACTGAAGCACGCAGCCCGGTTCCCAAATTGGTGGGACAAGCTGTCAAATATCCCATTTGCTCAGTAAAGCCGAAATTATGCTTTGCCTCGAAACAATCATCAATTTGATCGGCAAGCGCCAGCGCTGAACTTAGATCCAGCCCCGGCATCATGCATTGAATCCGCAAATGATCCTCTTCATTTACCATAACACTGACCGTGGCATCTTCTTCCACAATTAAAGCACGGTGCTGCACTTCCTGTACATGCTGCGGGCTGATGATATGTTTTTCAACGAGCACATAACGATCCAGCAGCGACAAGTTCTCTAACTCAACAAATTCATAGTTACGCTGAGTTCCCTCGCTGAGGTCCGGAAGCGATTTACCCACTTGCTGCGCAACCATGGCCAGTTGTTTTTCGCTGGCACGGTTAGGGAAAGGAATTTCTTCTAGATTACGAGCCAGACGGATTCGGCTGGAAAGAACGATATCCGCTTCCTCACCCCCGCCCAGCATCCATGAATTCAGCGGATGGTTTAGTAAGTTTTCGATAGACATATCTTCACCCCCTATTGTCCATTGTTTGCCTGCATATCTGTCATCTTTTTCTCAACACTGCGGATTTCATCACGAATTTTTGCTGCCAATTCATATTCTTCCTGTACAATATGCTTTGCCAGTTCCTGTTTCAGGCGTTTTAACCGTTGTTTTACCTCCAGCTCTCCGCCGGACCGTTTTGGTATTTTACCGGTATGAGCACTCGAACCGTGAATCCGCCGCAGCAGCGGTTCCAAACGTTCACCAAAAGTCGTATAACAGGTACTGCAGCCAATTTTGCCGTTACGGCTAAATTCACTATAAGTCATTCCACAATTGCGGCAGGCTGCCTCCGTCACAGGTTGTGCACCGTCGCCAAAGCCATAATTGAACATGCCTTTTAAAAAATCCTGTACAGAAAACTTATTATCCATGGCGAAAGCGGCCAAACTCATTTCTCCCAGGCTTTTCGCACATTCATTGCAAAGATGCCGCTCTATTTTATCATTATTCACGATTTTGGTAATATGAACGCTTGCCGGCCTTTTTTTGCAATCATCACATAACATGGCCATCTCTCCCTTTACGAGAATTTACCCAGAGTCAAAAATATCATGCGCAGCATACCTACCCTGTCCTGCGACGCAAATACTTTATAAATCATAGTCACAAATTGCTGCAATAACACCATTTCCCGCTCAGTAATCAGGTCGCGCAGCTGCCAGAATTCCAATACAGCCATAACCTCTTCCAAGGTTGTGGTCTCATCAATTTTTTGGGCCACATCCTCATATACCGAATGTGGCTTCACTGCGATCCTGGCAATACGTACGAAACCACCCAAGCCTCTGCGGGATTCTACAATAAAACCTCTTTCGGTCGTAAAACGGGTACTCAGTACATAACTGATTTGCGACGGGGCACATTCAATCTCATCCGCAAGTTCGTTCCGTTTTAATATGACAATATCATTATTTTCATCAGACAATTTACGTAGAATGAATTGTTCAATAATATCAGCCAGATTGCTCACAGCCTTCCCCCCCTTATCAGTTTGACTATTTGACTTAATTATATTTGACCATTTGACTTTTATCAATTCCTTTTTAGCAGGTATATTGACTAAAATTACTATAATCTAATTGCATTTTCCATTTATCTCTCCTCAGATAAAAAAATCAGCCTATTTCTCCTTTTATCGTGTTCAATTAAAAAACAGAAAACGCGATCTGCCGGATTACGCGTTTGGCGTCCCGCGCTGCATCTACGACAATAATATAACCCCGGTCAATAAAACGCTGACGGAAATTGTATATATCTACAATATCTCGGGAGCAAAATCACCGTTAATATAGTCTAATTCGCTCTGATATTCAGGGGTGACCATTTGCAACCCGGTGCTGTGCTCCTTTGCGCAAAAAACCTTAGCTTTCACTTGCATCAAATTATTCTTCCTCGCTTTTTTTAGTTCTCCACCACTGATAAATAAGATATGCTATCGCTAAACTCATTAATGAATTATTAAGCCATTTAAATTCTTTGGCAAAATACTGCTGCTCCCAATATGATACCGGACTATGCACAGCTGCCATTGACAGGGGATATAAATAATAATTGGCATAAGCCGCATGGGTAAGTGCATCCAGCAGCAGATGAGTACCCCAGCCAATGACAAGAGCCTGAAACCCTTTAAAGACCGGAAAAAAGGTCATGAATAAAACGCAACCCCAAACAACGACAGAATGACCGACAAGATCCAGCTTAACTACCCAGGGGTACAAGGGTATGTAGGACATCATGACCACGGGGTTAATCCCCATAACATCTTGCCAGCCCAATTGTCCCTTACACAGCATAACAGCCACTAATCCCCCATAGACATAATCGGGCAGCATGGAACCAATAACAAAGTGCCAGACGCGGGGATGCTTTCTCATGATAAAATAAATCCAAAAACCGTGATGGAGTGTAAACATAAAGAACAGTCCCCTTTGACATTTGTTCTCCAGCAGACTCTGTCAACTAGTTTGCACGTATATCTGCAGCCTATGTATCCATTTACCAATCTTTATCTAAGCAAACGGGCGTGATATGCATCACGCCCGTTTATTACTATTTTCCTGCTGCTAGGACTTTTTGGGCAAAATCCAAACCAAAACTAAAACATGCGTCCAATTCTGTTTCATCCGGTACCCACTTTAAGGTAAATCCTGGTTCTTCCGCTTTTATGCCTGCTTTGCCTAATGCTTCCACCATAGCTTGCTCTGCTCCACCGCCCCAGCCAAAAGCACCAAAAGTAGCAGCGATCTTATTGATTGGTCTTAACCCCTGCAGATAAGTCATTACTCCCCCCATTGTTGCCATCATACCATTGTTATGTGTGGGAGAACCAAATAACAATCCACGTGCTTCCAATATTTCAACGGCTAATTCACTTAACGGCGTATTGGTTATTTTAAACAATTTTACCTGAACTCCCCCAGCAGCCACCCCATCCAGGATACGCCGCGCCATTTGCTCAGTGCTGCCCCACAAAGCATCATAAATAACTACCACCTTATCGCAAGTAACGCCTTGGCCCCACGCCGCATATTTTTCAATAATTTTATTAATATGACTGCGCCAGACAACACCATGGCTAGGGGCAATTTGTTTGACCGGAATTCCTTCCACTTTGCTTAATGCTCTGCCAACCAGTTTACTATAGGGCATTAAAATATTGGCATAATATTTTGCCGCCTCGTAAAGGATGTCGTGTATATCGTTTTGATCATCAAAGGGACTGCTCGTACAAATATGTTGTCCAAAGGCATCATTGGAAAAAAGGATCTGATGTCCGTCCAGATAACTGGCCATTGAATCCGGCCAATGTAGCATCGGAAGTGGTATAAAGTGAAGACTGTTCTTTCCTAGACTAAGGATATCGCCTTCCTTTACCACCTGAAAATCATATTCCCGCTGATAGTGCTTTATTGTCTCCGTCCGACCATTCGCCGTCAAAATAACTTTGGCATTCGGGGCATGTTCCATAATCGCCGGCAAAGCCCCGGAATGATCGGGTTCAACATGATTGACAACGACGTAGTCAATTTTTGCCGGATCAACGATTTGCCTTATGCGCTCCAGCAGCTCATTCGTAAACGGGGCTTTGACCGTATCGATCAAGCATATTTTTTCATCAACAATTAAGTAAGAATTATACGTAACCCCACGTGGTGTGTAATATCCATGAAAATCGCGCTGGTTCCAATCCACGGCGCCGACATAATATACTCCCTTAGCCAGTTCTATCGTATTCATCTCTTTCCCCCTAGATTTCTATAGTGGCCGCCCTCTTTAAAACTTGCTGTGCCTCTTCAACAATATCATCAATAATTGTCTGTACCGGTTCAATCTTTTTCAGTGGCAGCAAGCATTGTCCCGCCTGGACCATGCCATTTTCAATATCACCGTCAACTGCCGCTTTCCGGTTGCTGCCGGTAGCCAAGCGTTCCAGTTCCTCCTTCGGGGCACCGCTATATTCTAAAGCCAGAAATTTATCGGTAAACGGGTTTTTCACACCTCGAACGGCATGTCCCATGGTTATCCCCGTAACCACCGTATCCGTATCAACGGCTTGAATCAATTTTTGCTTAAAATTAGGATGAACAGCACATTCTGCTGCCAGCAAAAATCTTGTTCCCATCTGTACTCCGGAGGCCCCCATCAGCAAAGCCGCAGCTAACCCCCGGCCATCGGCGAAACCACCGGCAACGATCACTGGAATATCAACAAGTGGCAAAACCTGCGTCATTAGAGCCATCGTTGTTAAAACACCAATATGTCCTCCTGCTTCCATTCCCTCTACAACTAGTGCATCGGCACCCTTTTCCTGCACTCTTACTGCCAGTTTTGCATTCGGAACAACCGGTATGATTTTTACTCCGGCCTGTTTCAATTTATCAAAGTAAGGAACCGGATTACCGGCTCCCAAAGTAACAAAGGCCACAGCCTCTTCGCAGATCAGATCGACAATTTCTTCTTTATTAGGTGCCATAAGCTGAACATTAACACCAAAAGGTTTTTGTGTCAAAGATTTTGCCTGTCGAATCTGCTCTCTGACCCAAGCCGCATCTCTGCCACCGGTAGAGATAATACCAGCCCCACCGGCTTCCGAAACAGCTGTGGCTAAACGACTTTCCGAAACCCAAGCCATCCCCCCCTGAAGGATAGGATATTTGATATTTAATAAGGTTGTTAATTGGTTAGTCATCATAATTCTCCTTAAATAAAGTTTATTATTGAGAAAATTTTACTATAATTAGATGTACTGTGGCAAGGGAATTTAACCCATTTAAAAACTTGCTTGTACGTAAAAACAATTCAGGAAACACTAGTTTCAGTGCTATATTGTCATAATCAGGTGTAATCCGGAGAATTTTTTATTTCCTGGTAAAATTATCTTTACAACCAAGTCATTCCGAATTATAATCAAGAGTTGTAAATCATGATAAAAATCGGCGTAATACTACTAATCCTAGAAAATATCCATTTTTCGTTGGAAAAGTTCCTGATTTTAATCTTTTTCGCGGAAGGGTAGGCGCCTCAGGACAAAAATATAGTAAAGCGGGGCGATATGTATGAGAAAAGTACTTGGAAGACATCTAGCTGTCGATTTGTATGACTGTAGTTTTGAAAACCTGGATAATATGGATTTCATAAAAACCGCTATATATGCGGCTATCAGCGAATCCGCCATGACTCCTCTCGAATTCAGTTGCCATAAATTTGAACCACAGGGAATAGCTGCATTAATGCTTTTATCTGAAGGGCATATAAATCTCCACACTTATCCTGATTTAGGATATGCCGCCATAGACATCTTCTCTTGTGAGGACCAAGCCCGTCCCAACGTAATGATAAAAATTTTAAAGCACTATTTCAGACCTGGAAAAATCAAAACCACAACCATAAAACGCGGCGATTTCGGCTCAGAACGGGATATGCGCCCCAGAGTTAAAGTCAGTGTTGCCCCCTTACGCCGCGTTCGCGATACAGGTGCCCGGGTACTGAAATTCCTGTCACGTCCGAAATAAAAAAAAGTATGCCTGCTATTATTATAGGCATACTTTTTCTTTTATTACATTATCTTTGAAAAATTTTTCGTCGCGCCTAGCAGCC
>NZ_CYSP01000027.1 GCF_001298735.1 Propionispora sp. 2/2-37
CCTACCATTATAAAAGCTCGTGCCGGAGTACCTTTTCCTGAACTAATAGCGTGTATTGGCATGTTAATTGTGTATGAGGCCTTGCGGGAAGCAGGCATTAGAATGCCCAGGGTAATTGGTTCGGCTGTCAGTATTGTTGGTGCGCTGGTGCTGGGACAAGCTGCTGTTGAAGCAGGGCTTGTAAGCACGCCGACAGTAGTTATTATAGGTTTTACGGCCATAGCATCATTGACGGTATCTTCGCCGGAAATGAATATGTCACTGATATTTCCCCGCTTTATTTTCTTGATCTTAGGCGGAACCTTAGGTTTGTTGGGCATTGCCAATGGTATGATGATATTTATTATGTCTTTAATCGCTAAGCGGTCATTTGGGGTGCCGTACATGGGGCCGCTGGCTCCTTTAAGTGTAAATGAGCTGCCGGATGTACTGGTAAGGACACCGTTAAAAAATATGGTTAACAGGCCAAAGCTTATTACCTGGCGGCAATCCCTGCGGAGAAAAATATGAAGCGGCTTATCCTATTTGTTCTGATAGGGATTCTTTTGTTTTTTACAACCGGCTGCGGAGCTAAAAGTGAGATTGAAAATCTGGGCATAGTTGTGGCCATGGGGATTGATACTACACCTGCAGGGAATTACTTGCTATCTCTACAAATACTAAAGGCGCAGAGAGAGTCGGCAGGGGGGATGGGCGGTCAAAAAGGCGGAAAGCCGGCAACCCCCAGCGATGTTGAATTTTTAACCGTTTCTGGTGACACCATATACAGTGCCTTGGATAATCTGTCTACACAACTTGGCAAAAAGATTCATTTATCACATATTAATTTTGTCGTTATCAGCGAAAAAGTTGCAAAATCAGGTGTAGCTAGTATTATTGATGCTGGAATAAGATCGCATCAGTTTAGGACTAACCGGCCTATCCTGGTTACGAAAGGTGAGGCCGCCAAGATCATATCGGCGGTCCCCCCTGAAGATCCGATTCCGGCTAACGCAGTTAAAAACATATTGGCGCAGCAAGAACGTTATGGCTATTCAGCTATCGTTACATATCTGGATTTTGCCAATTCTTTGGCCAGTAAAACGGCGTCGCCGATAGCAGGAGTGATTGATCTTTCAAAAACCGAACAGGGTGATGAAGTACTGAAAGTGGAAGGAATTGCAGTATTTAGCAAGGACAAACTGATCGGTTATTTGGATGGTGAAGAGACCCGGGGTATGCAGTGGCTAAAAGGTAAGGTCAAAGATGGAAGCATTGTAATCGCTTCACCGGATAATGGCAAAATTACGTTAAGAGTTACCCAGGCAAATAGCAGGATAAAGCCGGTAATCCATCATAATAAACCGGCAATACAGGCAACTATAAAGGCAGATGGCTATCTCAGAAGTATGAAAGGCCAGTTGGACCCGATGAAAGAGCCGGACATATTAAACGCATTGGACGAATTACAGAATGCACTAATAAAAAAAGAAATTAACCAAGCTTTATATGCTGCCCAGAAAAAGTTTAAGGCAGATATATTTGAGTTTGGTGATGCAATTCACAGAGACTATCCTGAGCAATGGAAAAATATTGAGGAAAGCTGGAATGAGGTTTTTCCTGATCTCGATATCGAGGTAAAGGTCGATTCTCATATACACCGGCCGGGTATGATATCCAAACCGTTATATTAACAGGAGGCTATATGGTTGAAAACCCAAATATCAGCTTATCAGCTGTTTGCTACCATGCTGCTATTCGCATATGGCAGCGCTTCACTCTTTTTCCTTACTCCTGATGCAAAACAAGATGCATGGCTGACGATTCTTTTATATATTCCAGTGGGTATCATTTTACAGTTTTTGTATACAGAACTGTTTTATCAATATCCTGACGATACCTTAATTACGTACCTGCCCAAAATTTTCGGACGGTTGCTTGGCTATCCATTAAGCGTTATATATATTCTTTATTTTACCTATATAGCGGCACGGGTGCTGCGGGATTTTTCCGAACTTATCCTTATGGCAACTATGCCCGAATTGTCATTACTGCTTGTTGCCAGCGTATTTATGACTGCTTTTGCCTACGGCGCGTTTGCAGGAATTGAAAATATTTCCCGGGCAGCGCAAATAACCCTGCCAATTATTTTATTTATATTTTTTTTAATCATGATTGCTCTGTATGCGACACCGGAGGTAGTAAAATTTCGCAATCTAAAGCCGGTTCTGGAAAATGGCATAGTATCTGTCATGAAAGCCGGTTTGCTGCTGGCAACTTTCCCTTATGGTGAACCGGTTACCTTTTCCATGATCTACCGATCTGTTAACGAGCCAGATAAAGTACGAAAAACGGCAGTTCTTGCCATAATCAGCCTGGGGGCCATTCTTTCTATGAATACGATTATGATTATTGTTACACTGGGAATAAACTTTGCGACAACATCGCAATTTCCTCTTTATGAATCTATGCGTCTGATCAAGCTAGGCGGGATTTTTGATAAATTGGATATACTGATCATCGTGATGCTGTCCATAGTCGGTTCCATGAAGGTATGTGTGTTTACCTATGCGGCTATGCTTGGGACAACCCAATTGATGAAGTGGAATGATCCGAAATATCTGGCGATACCTTTTGGTATCGGTATTTTGATTCTTTCCATTCTGATCGCTCCTAATTATCCGGAGCATATTCGGATAGGACTTAAATGGACACCGGTATATATTCATTTACCGTTAATCATAATTGTGCCGTCACTAGCATTGATCGTGCATTATATAAAAAAAGCATTGCGATCACTGAATTGACCTGAGTTCCCTTCATAGCCTTTCGTACAGACGTTGGAGCAGCAATATAGAGCGCATGACGCAAAAATGGTGAGCCCCGTTTAGGAGAGTTTTTTCTATACAGATACTTTAGCCGTACTGTTGTTTTTCCTGGTAAGCAAAGTAGCGCTGGTGACCGCCGTAAAAGGCGCAACGGTAATTAAGCCGAAACTTCCAATCATAGTATTTAAGATTTCGGCTGCAATATAATTTAAGTTCAATATATTCATCACCGGCGTTCCCTGAGCCACAAAGACCATCAGCAAGCCGATGTATCCGCCGGAGTAGGCCAATAGCAAAGTAGTGCTCATGGTTCCAAGAACACTACGGCCAACGTTCAGTCCTGCTTTCATAGCTGCTGCTTTACTAATGGCAGGATTTGCTTCAATCACTTCATAGACTGCCGAGGTAATATCTACTGCAATATCCATTACCGCCCCCGATGAAGCAATAAAAATGCTGGCGATAAATATTTCCGTCAGATTAAGTTGAAACCCGGTATACAAGAGGCTCTCGGAATAGTCCATAACAGCACCGTGAATTTTCGACATTCTGATGAAAATAATGGCCAATAGCGCCGTCAGACCGGTGCCTAACAGCGCTCCCATTATTGCAGCAATGAATCTCTTGTCAAAACCATATACCAATAGGATAATGACTGTTGTCAGCATGGCTGTAATCAAAAGACCGCATAAAATCGGCTGGTATCCTGCCAGCAAAAATGGAATCAGCATTTTCCAAATGCAAAGAATGGTAAATAAAAAAGCTAAAATAGCCCGCACGCCAATCCAACCGGCCAATACAATCAGCAGCAGCATAAATGCACCTACCAGAAACACCTGATAATTAAGCCGGTAATGATCTACCATTGATATTTTATAGACGCCCTGGCCTTGGACTCCGCCCACTGTAACCAGAGCAATATCCCCCGCCTGATACTGTTTATCAGCCCCCAAAGAACCTGACAGCATATTCATGGCTTCGGCAACCGTTCCTTTATAACTGCCATCCAGCAGTTCAACCATACACTGCTGTTCGCCATACGCAACAATACCGGCTCTTTGGATACCGCTATTGTTTACTGACAGCACACGGGCTTTCGAAGTTTCGAACTGCTTGTATACGGGATTTACAAAGCGATCCGGTAGCATGAGCAATACAAGAACTGACAGCAAAACCACGGCTGTCGGTATAAATGATTTTGAAGCAACACACTTGTTATAATATTTTCTTATCATGTCCAACCTCGCAATAGCAATATATAAGTTACGCCTGCCTTCTTTCAATAAGAAAGGCGGCAGGCGCATAATCCATTAGTGCAATCCTACAAGGGATTTAATTCTCTTGCTAATGTCGGTATTATCATAGAATCCATTGAATACATCCTGACCTGCCCCCAAAGCATATACGGCAACAGGGAGGCCGGTATGAGCAGTTGATGTCCAGCCAAGTCCTGAACGGCTATTCAAAATACGGGTAATGACAATTTGGAAAGGCTCATGGTCATACATGCTATACGTAGTTTTGTATTCCTTATCGCGATGACGTTGATTGTATGGAACCATACTTACGGTATAAGCTTCACGCAACTGCTCAACTTCCTTAGAAGTCAAAACCAAAGACTGATCCTTCATGCCGGCAACATCAGGATCGCTGGGCAGAACCAGGCCAAACAGACTCTTAACATCGGCCATTGCCGTTTCGAAAGGAACATGGTTGTCGCGATATTGTTTTACATATTCATCAGCGAACTTTTTAAACGACAGCCTTTGATTTTGGAGCAAATAGAGATAGGTGTCATATTGCGTTCCGTTGTAGCCCATTGTGAAGCCGCCTGTTTCATGATCGCCTGTCACAAGAATGAGCGTTTCCTTTGGATGCTTCCGGGCAAAGGCCACTGCTACATTAACGGCATTTTCCAGGTCTTTCACTTCCTGAATCGTTGTATAAGCGTCATTGGCATGGCACGACCAGTCAATTTTGCCGCCTTCAGCCATAATAAAGAAACTGTTCTTTTCGCCTAAAACATCAATGGCTTTTTGCACATAGTCTGCAAGCGCCAAATCGCTGTGATCACGATCAATATTATAATTGATGGCCACATCTCCAGGGTTGTCCAAAACGGGATTAATGGCAATTGTTTTGCCTGAACGGGAATTCAAAGCTTTTATGTCTTCATACGTATTGGCTACATGATAACCGGCTTGTTTTGCCAAATCGAGCAAGTGCGTTTGATTTTTTTCCTTACCGGTAGGTTCTTTAAAGCCGCCGCCGCCAAAAAAATCAAAGTTGCTTGCTATCAAATCCAGTCCAATTTCATAAAAACTGTTCCGGTTGGGAAGGTGCGCATAAAAACCCGCCGGTGTCGCATGATCAAGCGAAACACTTGTCACAATACCAATCTTATAGCCTGCTCGTGACTTTAACTGTTCCGCAATCGATACAACGCGATGGTTATAAGGGTCAACGCCAAGTGCGCCGTCCAGGGTCTTTACGCTGCAGGCGATGGCTGTCGCCGCTGAAGCCGAGTCGGTAATAAACTTTGAAGCATCATAGGTTGTGGCGGCGCCAACAACAGGAAAGCTAACAAAGGAAGGCATGTTGGCCTGAGGAATATTCTCGCGCGTAGGCTTGGCCAGGGTTCCGACAAAATTATTGTCAACAGTTCCATTATAATGGCCCAATGCCGTGGCCTGGGGGAAACTCATGCCGTCACCGATAAATAAGAAAATATATTTCGGTTTTACGCCTGTGTGATCTACATTCGTTTCAGCAATATTGGATATCTCATAAGCAGTCTTATTGTCGGATTGTGCAGTTGTTGTTGACGAGTATCCTGCAATAAAGCTAATACAGAGAAAGAATGCTAAGAAAACAGCCATTAACTGCAAAGGTAAACGTCTCTTTTTAAACATAAACTCTATCCTCCTTAAAGATGGCTCAGCTCACTATCTGGCTGAAAGTTGATATTGCCTGATCTTAATGAGCCTTCCACCTCCTTGTCCAGTTACTTGGCAAGCACAACTTACCATCAGACAGCCGAATACCCAATTGCATTCAAATGAAAAAGCCAAGTGGACCGATTCACTTGGTTTTAATTTAGAATAAATAACAAATAATGGAAATTCATATATCTGATTTTTATTATAATACATACTGTTTTTATTTAAAAGTCTTTATTTTCAAAATATTAACAATATTAGGTTGCTTCGGCTAATAATAATTAAAAGTCATCCCTTATGAAGAGATTTAAGATAACCAAGAGCTTCTTACCCGGATTGCCATACACGCTTGACAGCATAGTACTGAACTGTGGTAGCAGAGGTTCGCGGTAAAACCATATGTCTAGCCAAATTCAGGTTCCTTCACACACATAAGCAATCCGTGACATACCAATGACTTCGCCACGATCATTTAATGCATTTGCCTGAAAATACGGCCCATCTGAATTAACACAAATATCTGTCTCAAATCCGGTGCGAGGAGTGCATTCTACCATCAGGGACAATCTATCAGGTGTTGGACCGGCTAGTACTTGCCAAGCAACAGTTTCCGTTGAACCGTTCCATGAAGCATAAACAATTGTTGCATCTTCATATAACGGATCTATAGCAATACTGGGGGGGTAAAGCGGTAACCCTACCCATTTATTCTTAAACGCTCTGTAAGAAATATTTTGATTAGGAAACTGCATATCATATAAAAAGTTCACTGAAGGATCTTCTTCCGTATTGCCTGCATAGGCAAACTCAGAAAGATATGATTCCTGTCCCCAGCCGATAAATTGATTTCCATTCGATAGTTTTTGCACATTCCCCTGACTGGGAACGATTAGATTTGGATAATGATAGTATGTTCGATCTACTTTTGCAGTCATGTTTTTAAAATTAAGCTGAAGGATTAAACCGCGGGCCGGACCCTCAGCTGGAGAGTCTGGAGAAGCACAACAAGCATCATCAAATAAACTGATTCTATTTCCAGGCCTATGACGCGCATCATGTTGCCAGGAAAATGCAGCGTTTGGACCAAAAGCAAAATCACTTTGCTTTCCGCCTAGCTGCCAGATTATATGCCCCGTTTCTTTATCAATATTATAAATGGCCCACATATTACGCATGCTGATTAATAGTGTATTGTTCGGTCCCTCTTCAACGGAATTCACGTGAAAACAGTCCCAAATATTATTGCTGTTTGTTGCAGATGATGCGGGTATTATCGAGTCGGCCGGATCGACATGAGCAAGTACGTTCCAGAAGAAAAGAAGTTCGCCAGTCTCAAGATCAACTTCTTGAATGGAGTAATTATCAAAATAGCCATCTGCTGGGCCTCCATAGGGTGTTAGATCTGCCGGCACTTGTTTTACGGCAGTAAACAAAGCAGTATTCCGTTTGGTAATAGTAAACTCATGGACATCGGCAGTGTATCCTTTTTGGGCGATGAGTTTTTTAATAACTTTATAATTCTGATTTATAATTTGGAAGTAAGCGCCAGGCTCCGGATCTCCTGCTGGAAGATCAGGATCTGCAGATTGAGTTCCGGATATTGTCCCTTGCCACATGGTAAGAACTGGTTTGCCTTTGTATACTTGCACTCTGAAGTCCGTATTTTGTTTATATATACTATTAAGCGGTCTAAACCAGACTGGGTTACCACAATGATCCATGATCAGTGCACCTGTTTGCCCAATCATAGTTGCTTCATAGGAAGTATAGGGAGAAACGAATATTAGTCCGGAAGCGGTTCCGGATTTATTTACGTTTACAGTAACCTTCATGGGATGCAAAGCGGGGGCCGAAACAAAGTTCCACACTTGTGGGCTATCTATGAATATGTGTGATGACATTCTTGATTTATCCATTTCCCATTGTCATCTCCTAAGATCGTTATAAATGGTAACGTAAAAAAAGAATTGTATAGTAAAATATATTGAATTAATCTCAAATTGGTTACACTTAGGGGCGAGAAAATAGCATAAGGCGGGATTAATAGATTACGCAAGGGTTGTGAATTTTGTATGAATCGGCAGGTGTTTCTTAATTGGATAAAGAATAATCTCCAATAAAGCCGGGTGGCAATTAAAATGGGGGAGGATAAACAGTAATGAAAAAATGTGAGTGGGAGCTGTTGGATCATTGGATAGTAGAAGACCATAAGCATAGGATTGTTTTTAAACCGCGAACAACGAGGGCACATCTTGTCGATATCACCATAGAATCCGGTAATATTGATGCACTAATAGCTGAAGTGTTAAACGCTCACTGGACCACTCAGGAACTTATGTCTTATTTAGATGATATTGCCACAAGAAGCAGGCATTCATTGCATTGAATGCCTGCTTCGTATTTGTGGTTGTATTGGATATTAGGCTAATAGCTGGTATACACTGATGAGCATTAATAAAGAGCCGGAGATGGTAGTGGCATATTTTCCGATGATTACGGAGGCATATTTTTGTCCCCAATAATGTCCCAGACTGACGGTTAGAAGGCTGAGTGCGCTAACAAGGGCGGATTCCACCAGCGGAGACAGGCCGGAAATGCCGACGGCAAAACCGCCGGCTATAGCATTCAGAGAAAGCGCAAAGCCAAGTAAGAGCGCTTCACGGCAGCAGACATCTTTCGATGTATCCATATCCACCTTTTCCGGGTGGCGCAATATTTCCACAGGACCGATATAGATTTTTGTGCCGAATAACTGTAAATCCATGATCGGTTGTTTTTCTTTAAAAGCGTCTATGACTGGCTGGAGGCAGATCCATAGTCCCATGGAAAATAGCAAGGCGGCGCTGGCGACTGCGCCTGCCCGGGGGGAGGCATATGCGCTGAAAGCTATGCCGGCCTGGGAGGCAAGCCATGTAACGGCAAACGAGGTGACGGCGATGACTCCGTTTGCCGTGCAGGATATTTTAATATTTCGCAGTCCGTAGGTGATGCCTACCCCAAGATTATCAAGATTAGCTGCAAAAGCGACAAAAAAGGCCCATGAAATATTTTGTAGCAAAAAACTCTCCCCCTTATGACAATTCAACCTATAGTATGAAGTATTCAAGGAGAAATCTTACTCGGTTTTATTCGATTTTAAGATGTAGATTATTCCATAAGACAGCAAAGTAAATTTACACAGCCTTTACGTTTATTTAACCCTTAGTTAAAAACATTGGTGTATAATATAATCAGGGAAAATATGAACCAGTAGAGGGGAAAGTGCTGTGAAGACTTTGTCAGGACGACGTATACGCCCATTGTTAGCAGGTTCCACCATGATTCGGACAAAAGTTTCTTATGAGCACTTGGCTAGCTATATAGCGGAAAAACGCAGGAGTATTGAGGAAAAAGAGCTTGCGTCACGGATTGCCGCCTGTAAAGAAAAAGTCAGCCAATCTATAAACAGAAATTTGGAGGCTTGTCAGCAAGCCTTCCCAGGCTATACGTTGCAGTTACTTACCGGACAGTATGATTATCAGACGGTTCTTCAATTCATACTTAAAGATTTGAGAGTCGGTGAATTGGCAAAGTCGGTCAGTGCTTTCGTGTCGGCCGATATGCAAGACTATTTCGGATGTTCTGCTCCCAGCCTTGAAAAAGAATTTTCCATTAATACCCGAAGCCTTCTTCCGCCGGCATATACCGGTCAGGTATTGCAGGAATATGTCAATACGTTTCGCTTTACAAAGGCTATGGGGAAGGCCGTTAATAAAGTCTGCCGCAAAAGCCTGGCGCAGGTTGGCCTGCCCTGGGCGCTGCAACGATTAGCCAAGCGGGTGGATTTTGGAGCCTTGTTATTAAGAGAGTTTCATTGCCGGCCGGAAAGCCAGAAACATAGGTTGCAGAAACAGGTCCAGGCTTGCATTCATGGTGTGTTGAGCCATTTGGCTGTTCAGCTAAAGCAGCAGTACCACGAAGCTATCGTTCGAGTCTTTTATCAGTTTTATGATGAACAGGGTGAGAAGGATTTCGCATTGGCTTCGTTCAGTAAGTACCAATATTCAAACCGGAGAAAGCGGAAAAAACAAAATGACTTATATGAGATTCAGCGTGCGGTATGATGATAAAAATCATACCGCTTTTTTTATTGTAGATTCCTGAGCGCCGCATAACATGGAGTAAACTGGGTAATATTATCTTGTACATTGTTATCCTAGCGTAGAAAGGTCAGGTCATCATGCCGGCGTTTGAATCGAAAACAGAACAAAGAGAAAGACGGGAAACACGTCCTCATGTACGGAGCGCACGGAAAAGCCGCGGACAGCGCATGCGGGAACGGATTGCAGAAACAACTAACGCAGAATCAGCGGAAGGACTGGATCAGGTTTTTGAAGCTAAGTTGGCAGCGGTTAGTACCTATGAGCGTAAATTAGCCGCAATCACCGATCCTTATGCCCGGAGCGTTTTGCAGGATATGATCCGTCAGGAACGCCGGGAATTAATGCAGCTTACGGAATTAGCCGATCTGGTAGAGCAAAGTCCGGATATGAACAGCTTTACCCGGGCACGCCGGAGGCTGGGGCACCGGATGAAAATGAAAACCGGGCAAAATCCGGCCTTCTGGATAGGAACGGCGGCACTGGGCATATTGCTGCTGCCGAGCGTGAGGGAGAAACTGCGGCCGCTGGCCATTAAGACGGTGCAGGGCATTATGGGTTTGTCGGAACAGGCCCAGGGTTTGTTTAGTGGTGTCCGGGAAGATCTGGAGGATATCGTCAGTGAAGCCCAGTTCGAGCAATTTAAGCAATCCATTGATGGTGCCATAAACGATGAAACGGCGCCGGAGCCTACAGAACCTACACCTTAACAGGAGGAACGAGATGGCGGATGTAAAAGTTTTGCGGGAAAAAGTATTGGGCATTACTAAGGAATTAAGAGAGGCTGTTGACGTAAGCATTGAATTGCGCAAGCAATCACCTGAGGATAAAGAAGAAGTGATTGTCATCTGGGAATCCTTTTTAAAAGACTTTTTTGGCTATGTCAAACAACGAAGTAAAGAGGCAAAAGATAATTTACTTTCCGGTATATCGTGGACGCGCTTGAAGTTGTTTTGAACAACAGTAAGGACAAGCCTTACTGTTGTTCATTTTAGTCGTCATTAATTTCTGGTTTCCATGCTTTCTTTCCAACGCAGCAACAATCAAATTCATGGCCGAATAAGGGTGGTAGAATTGGAAGCAACGACAGGAAAATACAGATTGATACCGGGTCGCCTGAGAATTGAGGTCAGGGGACTTTACCGGAATTTTGTTTTGGCTAAATTGCTAAAGGAGTGTTTACCATCGGTGGCGGGTATTCGTGAGGTTACGGCAAACCCGCTCACCGGGCGGATGCTGGTGTTATATGACGAGACGGCTGTTGATTTTTCGAAAATAAAAGCTAAAATAGATAAACTTGTCAATACATATCATAAATTGGAAACGTTCCGCTCCGAAGCGGCGGTTTCACGGCAGACTGCAGCGGCATCCGTCCCTGAACCGGCAACGGAGGGAAATTCCCGTGCCGGATTGTATGCTTTGACAACAGGCGGTGTTTTAGCCGCTATCCTGGCCAAGCGGTTAACGGTGGGGCGATCCCCCCTGGCTTCTTCGCCGCATGTATTTAACCTGGTCGCTCTTACGACGATTATATCGGGATATCCTTTATTCCGTAGTGGTTTGCGAACCTTGATACGGCATAAGCGAGTCAATCATGACATGGTTATTTTTATAGCCTCTTTGATTATGCTGGCTATGAGAGAAAGTCTAACAAGTTTATCCATTCTGTGGATTGTTCACCTGGCTAATTTTTTTCAATTGGTGATTCAGACAAGATCCCGTGCTCACATCGAAAAAATCATACAGCAAAAGCAACAGGAATTGTTTCGCCTGGAGGCCGATCGCCGTCAGAGGATACAGGCGCACGATATCAAGACTGGCGATGTGCTGGCGTTGCATTCCGGAGAAACGGTCCCTGTTGACGGGCAGGTCATTGCCGGTCAGGCTGGAATCAACCGGACTGCGGTAAGCGGTTCGTGCCTGCCCTGTTTGGTTTCAACGGGGGATACGGTTAGTGCCGGTTCCTTAATCGAAACCGGATCAATCCAGCTGCAAGTACTCAATATAGATAATACGCCGTATTTGCCGTTGGAATACAATGCGGTGAAGTATGACCGCCTTTGGCACATTAGTGACCGTTATGTAAATAAAGTCATGTGGTGGAGCTTAACCCTTGCCGGCCTTATTTTTCTGTTTACCAGGGATGTTTCCCGCAGTGTAGCGGTATTGCTTGCCGGATCGCCTGCAGCCATCTCGCTGGCAAGAAATTCGGCGGCAGGTGCGGCTATTGCGCAAGCAGCCGGAGAGAATATCTATGTGAAAGAGCCCAGGGCCCTGGAGGCAGCAGGGGAAGCCGATACGGTTGTCTTCGACAAAACAGGCACACTTACCGATGCCGTTCCACGCATCAGTGATATTGCCGCAGTCGGTGCCCTGAGTGAGGAAGAGGTTTTACGTTTGGCGGCTGCGGCAGGGCAAAAGGAGTGCCATCCTTATGGCCGCATATTGCTGGCGGAAGCAAAAAGAAGAGAAATTCACATCCCGGCGGCTAGAAGCCGGTTAATTCCCGGCATGGGAGTTTGCGCAGACATAACGGGTAAACACGTTGCTGTTGGCAATCAGGCATTCATGAGGAAGGAACGAATTCTGCTAAGCGGGGTAAAAGCCCGGAGTACCCGTATGGAATTAAACGGCAGCACGGTTATCTATGTCGCGGTCGACCAAAAACTTTGCGGACTGATTGCCGTTAAGGACAGGGTCAAGACAGCAAGTTTTGAGAGTGTGGCCGCCTTACGCTGTATGGGAATCGAAAATATTGCGCTGCTAACGGGCGATACGGCTGCTACAGCTGAAACGGCTGCGGCAGCTCTTGCGATTCCCTGTACCTACGGGGAGGTGCTGCCGCATGAAAAAGCAAGGATTATCCAACAGTTAAAACAGCATCATTATAAAGTCATTATGGTCGGCGACGGCATAAATGACTCTCAGGCCTTACAGGCCAGCCATGTAGGAATCGCTATGGGAAAAATCGGCGCCGGACCCAGTCTCAAAAAGGCCGATATTGTCATCGGTGACGACGATCCTGTAAAAATAGCAAAAACAGTGGTTTTGGGAAAACGTTTAAATGAAGTGGTTAAACAAAATATTGCCTTAGCCGCCGGGCTAAATATCATCGGAATTGCCTTAGCCGCCGTCCGGTTTATTTCACCGCTGACGGCGGGACTGCTGGCCAATATCAGTACGCTGGGGGTAGTGCTCAATTCGGGCCGCTTATTGACATCCGGGAAAAGGGCGTTAACTGCCAATACAATGGATTTGCAGCGTTTTGCAACGAATGAATCTTCTGTTCGGCACATGGTCAGAAGTGACGCAGAAAATCTTCCGGCAGACTCGAAGGACTGGTATTGTCTGAGTCCGGAACAGGTTTGCGAAGAACTGGGTACCTCGGATAAATGGGGAATTCGTGAGCAGGATGTGGAGTTACGGCGTTTGCATTACGGCTATAACCTGCTGGCGGCGCAACGGAAGCCCTCTTTTTGGCGGCAACTGCTGGATCAGTTTAAAGATTTTATGGTCCAGGTCCTGATTGGCGCAGCGGGGTTAAGTTTTGTGCTGGGTAAAAGAAAAGATGCCATGCTGACGATAGGGATTATCGCCGCAAATGCCTTTTTAGGGGTTGCTCAGGAACGAAAGGCCGGTCAGTCGCTGGAGGCTCTGCAGGAATTAGCCGCGCCGCAGGCCAGGGTGGTCCGTGCCGGCCGGCAGGTAAAGGTTAATGCGTCCGCCCTGGTTCCCGGTGATATTATCTTCCTGGAAGCCGGAGACCGGATACCGGCTGATGCCCGGTTATTACGCGGTGTCCATTTTGAAGTGGAAGAAGCGTCCTTAACCGGAGAGACCATTCCGGTAAAAAAACAGTATCAGGGAATTGAGAAAGGGCAGGTTGCCCTGGGGGACAAAAAAAATATGGTGTTCATGGGAACCACCGTCACCCGGGGACGGGCAACCGCCGTAGTCATTGCTACCGGTATGCAAACGGAAATGGGGAAGATTGCCGCCTTGATCGGGGAGCAGAAAGAAGAGGCCACCCCTTTGCAACGCCGCCTGGAAGAATTAGGGAAGTATCTGGTGTATGGCTGTTTAGCGGTGTCCGGATTAGTCTTTTTAGCAGGCATCTTGCGGGGCGAACGAATGATCAATATGTTGCAAACAGCGGCCAGTCTGGCCGTAGCAGCCATACCGGAAGGTCTTTCGGCCATCGTTCTTATTGCATTGGCTATGGGCGTGCAGCGGATGAGTAAACGCAATATTATTGTCCGCAGGCTTTCCTCTATTGAGAATTTGGGGTCGGCCACCGTTATCTGTTCTGATAAGACAGGGACGCTTACGCAAAATCAAATGACGGTGCGCGAAGTATATTCACCGGCAGGCCACTGGTCGGTCAGCGGAGAAGGGTATAATCCAACCGGTAAGTTTAGCGATGAAAATCAATTGGTGAAACCCAATCATTTGTTAAAGAAAATAGCAACCATTGCTACACTGTGTAATAACGCGAAGCTGATGCGACCGGAACAAATGACGGACCGTAAAGTGGTACCGTTAAAGCCTTGTGCCAAAACCGGCTGGACGATTGATGGCGATCCAACCGAGGGCGCTCTCCTGGCTTTGGCGGCCAAGGCCGGGATAAATATTGAACAATTCGCACAAACCCATTGCCGTATTGTGGAATATCCCTTTGAGTCGGAGCGCTGTATGATGTCGGTGTTGTGTACGGATAGCAGTAAGCAGGTCTCGCTTTACTCCAAAGGAGCGCCTGACAGGATTCTCAGCCTTTGTACCCACTACACCGACGGTGAACATATGTATCCGCTTGATGAAGAAATAAAGAAAAAAATTGAGCAGGCTAACGATACAATGGCAGCAAAGGCGCTGAGAGTATTGGCCTGTGCTTACCGTCCCATGGAGGGAGAATATAAAGAAACCGATACGGTAGCGGAGGACAATTTAATTTTCTGTGGACTGGTGGGCATGATCGACCCGCCGCGGCCGGAAGTTCCGGAAGCGATTGCCAAGTGCCGCCGTGCAGGGGTCAAAGTAGTCATGATTACCGGAGATCACCCGAGTACAGCCAGGGCCATCGGCCTGGAACTGGGGCTTTTAAAGGATAACGGACGCATTATTACAGGCTTGGAAATGGATAACATGACAGATGAGGAATTAGCTGAAGCGGCCCAGACTGCCTGCATATTCGCAAGGACTACTCCCCACCATAAAATGCGGATCATCAAAGCATTTAGGAGCCGGGGGGAAGTGGTTGCCATGACCGGTGACGGAGTGAATGATGCTCCGGCCGTTAAGGCTGCTGATATTGGTATTGCCATGGGTATAACCGGCACGGATGTCACCAAAGAGGCCGCCTGCATGACACTGGCCGACGACAATTTTGCAACCATAGTGAGAGCCATGGAAGAAGGCCGCTCGATCTATAATAACATCCGTAAAGCCATACGCTATCTGGTGGCCACAAACATCGGCGAGGTAATTCTCATGTTTTTAGCTGCTGTGTTAGGAATGCCGTTGCCGTTGATCCCGATACAACTCTTGTGGATTAACCTTGTAGGTGACGGATTGCCGGCAGTGGCGCTGGTCAACGATCCGCCTCCTGCCAATATCATGGAACAAGCTCCCCAGTCAAGCAGCGATAGTGTATTTGCCCATGGCCTGGGCAAAAAAGTCCTGAGCAGGGGATTGATTATTGGCATTAGCAGCTTGTTGCTGTATAGCTGGAAATTGCGCCGCAGCGGCAATATACTGCTTTCCCGCACTTTAATCCTGGCACAATTGGCCATCAGCCAGTTTATTCATATCTTTGACTGTCGTATTGAAAAAGGTATGAGTAAGACGGAATTTCTGAGCAACAAATGGTTATTCGCTTCGGTTGCTCTATCCATGCTAATGATTATCGGAGCCATTCATCTACCTGTATTGCAGCCGGTGTTCGGCACGGTATCACTAACTGCAGGGGAATGGGGGTTGGCATTGATCGTTTCGGCCATGACCTCGATAGTTGATTTTTGGCTGTTAAAGCAAACGGAGAAGGTAAGAGTGAGAAGGCCGCAGGCTATGATGGTTAGTGAGGGTATGTAAAAATTAAACAGGCAGCAGTTATTCCGGATGGTTATCACCTCTTTGCTCATACTATCGGTAAGGAGGTGATTTTATGTACTGGCTACTGGCGCGCCCGGCAATCGGTTGGGGAGCGTTTTTTCTGGTTCATGCTATTGCCGTGCCTTTTGTATACGGTGTAGGCAAAACATGTGCGATGAAAAAAGACCATTTAAAGAACGAAGAGGAAGGAGTTTAAAAGGAACAGGGCTTTCACCCGGGAAGAGTGATAAGCCCTGTTCTTTTTTCTTCAATCTTTATGCCGGTTATGAGGACGGGAATTTTCCAAATCGGTATCTAAAGAACCGTGTGGTGAATTATTGGAGTCTTCATCAGCAAAGGCATCATCTTCGCCATCCCTGTCCTCTAGGTTGGCCCTGGCTTCTTCGACAACGTCTTTGAAATTTCGCCGTAGCCGTTTGGCTTTATCCGACAGTGCCAAGGCGCCTGCAGTGGTGGCTACCACAACCCGGCGACTTTGGTTTTTGACGGTATCTTTGATACAGTCAACGGTTTCCGAGAAAGTTTCCTGTGGTGAGTCGCTATAGTCTCTGGCTTCTGAAACAATATCGGCGGTACTTTCTTTAATTCTGTCTCCTACTTCTTTAACACTATCGGCAAGTGCTAAAGCCCCTCTGGTGGTCATGACGGCAGCAGAACGGAGACCCCGCCTGACAGGTGGAAACGCAATCGCAATTACGGCACCGGTTGCTAATAAGGTCAAGGGAGAACTATTGTTGAGAAATCTTGTTCCCAAACGCATAAAATTCATGTTTTATTCCTCCTTTATGTATTAGTCATTCCCAAGAAACATGATTGGTATGTAAAGCGCTAATGACGTTTATGCAGGGGATTTTGTAATATTTTAGCACAGCAAATATTCAATAAAAGAAGGCTGATTTAAATTGTTTTTGGATCGGCCTTTCGTTGCTTTAACGATACAGAGAGAACATAGTGAATAAATTGCCACTATGTTCTGACAATGATTGTCCTTGTTATTCAAATGGCTTGACTATAGAATAAAAACAAATCAAACCTTATAAGGAGATTTTTTACCACATGGTTCTTAACGCGCGCAGACAAGAACTAATCAAATTATTAGAAACAAATGCTTACCATGTTTCGCTGACCATTGACCAGATTTCCGGCATTCTGGGGGTCAGCCGGCGGACGGTCCGGTATGATTTAGATATCATTGGTGACGAACTCAGAAAAAAAGGGTTGATTCTGTGCAAAAAGGCCAATAAGGGAATCTGGGTGGAGCCTGTTGATGCGGGGCAGTCAACCGTAAAAGCGTCCCACTTGCCGGAATACCGCGAATATGTATTGTCCAAAAAGGAACGGTGCCATGCCGTCATCGTCAATATGCTGAATTGCCAGACGGAGCTTTCGCTGGAGCAATTGGCAGACAAGCTGGTTGTCAGCCGCAGCACTTTGATGGCCGATTTGGAAGCTGTGAGGGAGTACCTGGAAAAACACAATTTGTCTCTTTGTTCCAAGCGGGGGCTGGGTTTATGGATACAGGGGGAGGAAGAGGATGTTCGCAAGGTTTTGATCAGTATTTTTGCTACCTGCATGCATGATTTTGACGGGTCGCAGTATATCAGCGAAGATGCCTGCCCTTATGAAGCCATTTTGTTTCGCGAATATGCGCAGGATGTGCCGGTGAAAGAAATAGCCCGGTATGTTATTGAGGTAATAGAGGAAAATCATTTGCCCTATAATGATTTTTCGATCAATTATCTGGTTCTTTCTTTAACCGTGCAGTTAAAACGCCTAACCATGGAAAAACAGATAACCAAATTATCCGGTCATATCTTTGATGATTATGGCAGTGCTTTTTTAAACCGGTTGTCGAGTAAAATAGCAACACATTTTTCCCGGTACCACGAATATTTTCGCAATAGTTTGGAAGTTGCTTTTATTACGTTTCAGTTGTTATGCAGCAAAATATCCTTTTTGTCACAGCTAGAGGAACGGCAAAAAGAAACGGCTACCCAATTGGCTTTTCATTTGGCGGAGACCTTCGTTAAAAGCTGCCAGACCTGGCTGGGCGATATCTATTCGGATGATGAGGAACTGATGTATGGACTGGCGCTGCATTTGCAGCCGGCCATACAGCGTGCCAGGTACGGTATTCAATTGACCAATCCTATGCTGCCGCAAATCAGGGACCGGTACAGGGAACTATTTATGATTGCGGAAAATGCAGTTAAGGAAATCGAAGAACGCTTAGGCACCCGGCTTTCAGAGGATGAGATCGGCTATTTAACCATTCATTTAGGCGGCGCCATTGAAAGGAAAAAAATAAGAGAGCTAAAAAAGCTGAAGGTTTTGTTAATTTGCGGCAATGGGATCGGTACGGCGAAATTATTATCCATCACCCTGAAAAACCGCATGCCGTATCTGGATATTGCCAGAGTAGTTTCGGTATACGAATGGAAACAGCAGGATTTAGCCCATTTTGATCTGGTAATTAGTACGGTGCCCCTGAAAATGAAAGACAAAGCCATACTGCATGTTTCTCCCATTTTATCGGAGGCGGAAATCGCCGTGATAGAGAATCAGATTCAGTATTTTTACAATAAAAAATTTACACCGGTTGAGGGCGCCGGGGCAAAAAAAGGCCTGCTGGATTTAAAAGATGTGCTGCTGCCGGAAGTCATTGAACTGGATGTGCGGGTAGACAATTGGGAAGAAGCCATTCGGGCTGCCGGGAAGCTACTAGTGAAGATAGATGCGGTGGAAGAAGCTTATGTTGACAGTATGGTAGCTTGTGTAAACAATATGGGGCCGTACATTGTCATTGGTCCGGGGATCGCGATGCCGCATTCACGGCCGGAAGACGGGGTGAAAAAAATCTGCCTGAGTATGGTTAAGCTGGCCAACGCGGTTCCCTTCGGCAGTCTGAAAAATGATCCTGTGGATTTGGTAGTTGCCTTCGGTGCGGTGGACAGCGACTCTCATTTCCAGGTTCTGTCCGAATTATGGCAAATTTTCAGTGATCCCTCAGCTATGCAGCGGTTGCGTGACAGCAGGGACAAGCAGGAAGTATTGGCTTTGATAGCGCAATATTCAGTGCGTGTTGACGAGTAAGGAAAAATTCTATGAAGAGGGTTTAGCTGATGTTATCTAAGTTTTTCAAACCGGAAGTAATCCGGCTCAACGTGGAATGCAACTGCTGGCAGGATGCGATTAAAGCAGGGACCGATTTGTTGCTGCATAAGAATTATGTGGAGAAGCGGTATCTGGATGCCATTATCCGTAATCATAAAGAGCTTGGCCCCTATATGGTTATTTCTCCGGGAATTATGTTAGCGCATGCCCGGCCGGAAAATGGGGTGTTAACACTGTCGTTAAGCCTGATTACCTTAAAAGAGGGGATGGTTTTTGGCAATGAAACCAACGATCCGGTGAAACTGATCATCACCCTGGCGGCAACAGATCAAAAGTCTCACCTGGCTTTGCTTGCTGAATTGATGGAATTGTTGATGAATCCCGAAGATGTGAAAAACATTATTGCCGCCAAAAAAAAGGAAGAGGTTATAGCAATTATTGACCGCTATTCAAAATGAGAATAATGAATGGATCGGAGGGAAAGAAAAATGAAAATATTGGTATGCTGCGGCAGTGGTCTGGGCAGTAGCTTTATGATTGAAATGAATATAAAGAAGATATTGAAAGAAATGAATGTGGCGGCAACGGTGGATCATAGCGATTTATCTTCCGCATCGGGCATCAAAGCCGATATTTACGTGGGAACCCGTGATATTGCCAGCCAATTGACATCATTGGGAGGAAAGGTAGTTTCTCTCAATAGCATGATCGATATGAAGGAGTTGAAAGAGAAGCTGGCGGCGGCTATGCAAGCGTAAAAAACATAATAAAGGATGGGGAGAGGCAAGATGTTAAAGTTTATCCTTGATATTCTTAGTGTTCCGGCCATATTGGTTGGCCTTATTTCCATGGTTGGGCTGATTGCGCAAAAGAAAAGCGGTCCGGAAGTTATCAAAGGGTCGGTTAAGACCATTCTTGGTTTTTTAATTCTAGGTGGCGGTACCGGGATTGTTGTTGGAGCATTATCCAGTTTTGGAGCGATGTTTCACTATGGCTTTGGTATTAACGGTGTTCTTCCCCACAACGAGGCCATAGTGGCCATGGCGTTGAAAACGTTTGGAACACAGACCGCGCTGATTATGGCCTTTGGTATGGTAGTAAATATTTTGATCGCCCGCTTTACTCCGCTTAAATATATATTTTTAACCGGACATCATACGTTGTATATGGCTTGCATGATTGCCGCTATTTTGGTCGTAGGCGGCATGAACGGGATCGCCCTGGTTGTTGTTGGCTCTTTGGTACTGGGTTTTATCATGGCCCTGTTTCCGGCGCTGGCCCAGCCGACTATGCGGAAGATTACCGGTTCGAACGATGTCGCTTTCGGACACTTTAGTACCGTCGGGTATGTACTGTCCGCCTGGGTGGGATCTTTGGTTGGCAACAAAGAAAAATCTACTGAAGATATCCATTTCCCGCAAGGTCTTAGTTTTTTAAGGGATTCTTCCCTGGCTATTTCGTTAGTTATGGCGGTATTGTATCTGATTGTAGCGCTTGCCTGCGGTCAGGCTTATGTGGAGAAAGAAATCAGCAATGGTCAAAACTTTATTGTCTTTGCCATTATTCAGGCAATCACCTTTGCCGGCGGGGTGTATGTTATTTTGGCCGGTGTACGGTTGGTTCTGGCGGAAATTGTGCCGGCCTTTACCGGTATAGCTACCAGCCTTGTCCCTGATGCCAAACCGGCACTGGATTGTCCGGTGGTTTATCCTTATGCGCCGAATGCGGTACTGATCGGTTTTTTATCGAGTTTTGCCGGCGGCATTGTAGGGATGATTGCTTTGCTCATTATGGATAAGTCGATGCCGGGGCTGCCGATCATTTTACCGGGTGTGGTACCGCACTTTTTTTGCGGGGCGACGGCAGGGGTATTCGGTAATGCGACAGGCGGCATCCGGGGAGCAGTCTTTGGCGCTTTTGCCCAGGGGTTGTTGATTACGTTCCTGCCGGTGCTGCTGATGCCGGTTCTGGGGGATTTAGGGTTCGCCAATACTACGTTTAGTGATGCCGATTTTGGAGTGGTAGGCATTGTATTAGGCAATATTTTAAAATTATTTGTACAATAACAGGAATAGATGGCGGAATTCTTTCTATCTTGTAGTAAGCAGGCAGTACAGCAGACCTTTCAATCGGAAGAGGAGGAAACGGATGAATATAGCAGCTCTGAAAAAGACGGCCCGGCAGGTCCGAATCGATATTATCAATATGTTGCAAGCCACCGGCACAGGTCACCCGGGAGGAGCGTTGTCGATGGTTGAGCTTTTGACCGTCTTATATTTTGAAAAAATGAATATTAATCCCCGGGAGCCCAAGTGGCAAGACCGTGACCGGTTTATTTTGTCAAAAGGACATGCGGCCCCTGGGTTGTACGCTATACTGGCTGCAAGAGGGTTTTTCCCGAAATCGGAGCTTAGCACCTTGAGAAAATTCAAGTCGATTCTTCAGGGACATCCGGATATGAAAGTCACGCCGGGTGTGGACATGTCGTCCGGCTCATTGGGGCAGGGCCTGTCTGTTGCCAATGGGATGGCCTTGTCGGGGAAACTGGACCACAAGGGATATCGAGTGTACGTCCTTCTTGGCGACGGTGAATTGCAGGAAGGGCAGGTATGGGAATCAGTCATGAGTGCGGCCCATTATAAACTGGATAATCTAACGGTTTTTGTGGATTGTAACGGCCTGCAGATTAATGGCTCCAATGAAGAGGTTATGGGCGTGCAGCCGGTAGCCGGTAAATTTGCGGCCTTTGGCTGGAATGTGTTGGAAATCGACGGGCATAATATGCCGGATATTGCCGAAGCCATTGATGCGGCAATGGCCTGTAAAGAAAAGCCAACCGTGATTGTGGCCAAAACCGTAAAGGGCAAAGGGGTATCCTTTATGGAAAATCAGGTAAGCTGGCACGGGGCCGTCCCCAATCAGGAGCAAACTGCCCAGGCAATTGCGGAATTGGAAAGGGGGCTTGGCATATGAGCACGGCGATGCGGAATGTATACGGCCAGGTATTGGCCGAACTGAAAGAGGATCCTAGAATTGTTGTCCTTGATGCGGATTTGGGCAAAGCCACCAAAGTTATTGAGTTCAAAAAAGCCTGCCCGGAACGTTTTTTTGACATGGGAATAGCGGAACAGGATATGATCGGGACGGCTGCCGGATTTGCAGCCTGCGGGAAAATTCCCTTTGCTTCTACCTTTGCGATTTTTGCGACCGGAAGAGCTTTTGAACAAATCCGTAATTCGGTAGCTTATCCTAAATTAAACGTAAAAATTGCGGCAACTCATGCCGGTGTTACGGTCGGTTATGACGGGGGCAGTCATCAGTCCGTGGAGGATATTGCCTTGATGCGCAGCGTGCCTAACATGGTCGTGTTAAGTCCTGCGGATGCCGTAGAAACACGGCAGGCCATTTATGCGGCGATTGAACATGTTGGACCGGTGTATCTGCGTATAAGCCGCATTGCCGTGCCGGATATCCACGATGAAACCTATCAGTTTACTATCGGCAAGGGAGAAATGTTGCGTGAAGGCAACGATGTTTCCATTATCGCCACAGGCATTATGGTATCTAAGGCCCTCGCAGCGGCTGAACAATTGGCCAAGGAAGGCATTCATGCTGCGGTTGTCAACATTCCGACAATAAAGCCGATAGACAAAGAACTGATTATCAAAACGGCAAGTATTACCGGTAAAGTAGTAACGGCCGAGGAGCACAGCGTTATTGGCGGATTGGGTTCTGCCGTATGTGAAGTATTGTCACAGGCGCAGCCTACTAAAATAAAATTGATCGGAATACAAGACCGCTTCGGCTGTTCGGGAAGTCCGGATGAGTTGCTACAGGAATATAAATTAACCACAGACGATATTATAGCTGCGGTAAAGGCCTTTTAACCATATGTACCCTTTCAAGTTTCAGCCGGTTTATAAGAGTCTGGTATGGGGCGGGACAAGACTGCAGCAATTGTTTGCCAGAGAGCTTCCCGGGGCTGCAATCGGGGAAAGCTGGGAAATATGCACACGGGAAAATGGTATGAGTGTTGTTGCCAACGGCGGTTGGGCTGGAAAGACATTGCAGGAATTGCTTGCTGCGCATCCGCGGGAAATATTAGGGGAGAGAAACGCAGCCGCCGGAAATTTTCCCTTGTTAGTTAAGTTTATTGATGCTAATGATAATTTGTCTGTTCAGGTACATCCAAGTGATGAATATGCCTTCCGGGTTGAGCGGGAACCGGGGAAAACTGAGGCATGGTATGTATTGGCAGCCAGGGAAAATGCTCAAATCGTATATGGCCTGAAGGCAGGTATCTCCAGGGAACGTTTTATTCAGGCGGTTGCGTCGTCCACTGTTGGTGACATGCTGCGCACCGTACCGGTGAAAGCAGGCGACATGATTTTTGTCCCTGCCGGTCTGGTGCATGCACTATTAGAGGGTGTTGTCGTTTGCGAAGTGCAGCAGAATTCCGATACAACCTACCGGGTGTATGATTACGACAGGCCGGGAACGGACGGTAAGCCTCGTGAATTGCATGTTAATAAGGCACTGGACGTGATTGATTTTGACCTGCAGCCGGAGGCTGACTTTAGTAATAACCGCATTGCGTGTGAATATTTTTCCATGGAAACATGCCGTATTGCCGGCGAACAGCAGGAGAATACGAATAATCACTACCTGATATTTTCCTTCACCAGTGGTAAGGGGAACATCCTTTATCAAGGGTTTTCAGAAGCCGTAAAAGCAGGAGACACCATTCTGATTCCGGCTTGCCTGGACACCGTTACACTGCAGGGCGATTTGCAATATATAAAGATCAGATGAATAGGAATGCTTTGAAGTTTATTTTATGTTAATAAAAGATCAAATCCTTCGGTTGATGATACTGGGATTTGATCTTTTTTCATGCTGTATGCAGGTGATGAAGCAGAAGCCAGTTAGTTTTATGCAGGATTTTTCTGTATGTTTGGGGAATTTAACTCACTGTTATCTGGTAATTGGTAATTTTGGCAATATTGCTTGCTCAAAAGAAAGCTTTGTTCTCTTGTTTGTCCGGAAGCGGAAGAACCGTCCCCAATAAGAAAATAGGAGATCAGCATATGACAAGAAAGCAAAACATCTACGAGACATTAAGGACATTATGCAGTAAAGTCAGTCTTGAGGATCTGGAACAGGGGTTTTCGGGATTTGATACAAATCAGATCAGTAAAATCGCCGGTATCATTAGAAATAATACCAGCAGGGAGTTAAATACGCTGGTAAGCGAAAAGCGAGTTATAAAAGTGAAAGGGCACCCGGTTTATTTCTTTGATAAGGCTAGGCTTGAGCGTTTGCTGGGGAGGAATATTATCAGGGAATCACTGGAAGTGTCGTCGATAAGGGGACTTATCCATCGTGAACTGGATTCCGTGCGAAGCGGCAGAGAGAATCAGGATATTTTTGATCAGATTATTGGCTCGAAAATGAGTCTGGATGTTCCGATTAAACAGGCCAAGGCGGCTATTTTTTATCCGCCCAGAGGACTGCATACTTTACTCATTGGTCCCACTGGCAGCGGCAAGACCACCTTTGCCGAGAGCATGTACCAGTATGCGCTGGAATCCGGCACGTTAAGAAAAGATGCCAACTTCATCATCTTTAACTGTGCCGAGTATGCGGATAATCCCCAATTGATCCTGGCACAGTTGTTCGGCCATGTGAAAGGGGCCTTTACGGGGGCCAACCAGGATAATCCCGGACTGATTGAAAAAGCCAATGGCGGCATATTGCTGCTCGATGAAGTACACAGACTGTCCCCGGAAGGACAGGAAATGCTCTTTCTGCTGATTGATAAGAATAAATACCGCAGAGTGGGGGAAACCGGCAGTACACGAAATGCAGACGTGCTGTTGATTGCAGCGACTACGGAAGATGTCGAGTCGGTATTGTTAAAAACCTTTTTACGAAGAATTCCCATGGTCATTAAGCTGCCTTCCTTGCCGGAACGATCGCTGGCGGAGCGTTATGAATTAATCAGTAACTTCTTTGCTGTCCAGTCGGAAATCATCAAGGCGCCGATCCGTGTGTATAAAGATGTATTACGGGCCTTGTTACTGTACGATTGCAAAGGTAATATCGGCCAGCTAAAAAGCGACATACAGCTGATTTGTGCCCGGGGATTCCTGGAATATAAAACACAGGGAAAAGTGTTTATCGAAATTGATATCCCCCTGATTCCGGAACATGTGTACAAGGGACTGCTGTACAGGCAGGAAAAACGGGACGAAATATTTGAGCTTTTGGAAAACGACAGCCGTATATATTACGAATTCCCGCAAAATAGATGGAATAAAAATGTTTTCGGTGATAATGCTTCCGACAAAGTGTATGCGGAATTAACGGCAAAGTTTAACCTATATACCAAAAGGGGGTATTCGCAGGAAAATATAAAACAGAGAATGAATCAGGTTATCGAAAAATATCTGAAACAATTGTTAAAAAAGGTGGATATCCATGAGAAACTATCGGAAAATGAAAAGCTTTTTAAGGTAGTCAGTCCCAGAGTCTATTCGGTCATTGAACAGGTTCTTGCCAGCGCTTCCAACATGCTAAAGAAAAAGATCAGTAAAAAAGTAGTCATTGCCTTAGCCATGCATATTAATGCGCTGCCGCACCGGAAAGCGGAAAACTCCAATTATACTAAAGAAAGTTTAAATAAGATCGCGATTAACAACCCGGAAGAATATAAAGTCGCCAAAGTCATTCGCCAGGAGCTGGAACAAGCCTTAACTATGGAGATTCCGGAAGAGGAAGAGGGTTTTATCGCGATGTTCCTGTATGCTATCGATGCTGAAGAAATGAATCAAAAAGTCGGTATTGTCATCATGGCTCATGGAGCAAGCACGGCCTCAAGTATTGCGGAAGTTTGCAATGTGTTACTGAGTACGAACCATTGTAAAGCAATCGATATGGCGTTGGATGATAAAATTGAGGATGTATTGGAACGGGCGGTGGAATTGGTTAGAAAGGCAGATCAGGGGAAAGGTGTTTTACTGCTGGTGGATATGGGCTCTTTGGCAGCCTTCGGAAAGATTATTGAGGAGAGAACGGGGATCCCAATCAAAACCATTCAGATGGTATCTACCCCGATTGCCTTAGCCGCAGCCCGCAAGAGCCTGATTTCCGATATGACGCTGGCCCAGCTGACCGAGGATTTGCGGGATACAGTTCCTAATCTGGCGGCAGCCCTTACCGAAGAGCCGGAAATGCCAAACCCCGGTATAACCGCGAAAATGATCGTTACCACCTGTATGACTTCAGAAGGAACCGCGGTAAAACTGGCCGGATTAATTACCGATTCCATTCCCAGCCTAAAAGAGCATCATATTACCGTCCGGCCAATGACCATGCAAAAGATAAAAAGCCTGACCCGTGCTGCATTAGACAATATATTTTTATTTGCAGGCAGTTTAAATCCTCATATCACCGGTATACCCTATATTTCAACAGATGAGATTGTGTTAGGCAACGGGCTGGAACGAATCAGTGCCATGATTGAAGGACGGCGTTTTGATGCAGCGAGAAGAAGACTGATTCCCAATTTGACTATGGAAATTATCGAGGACTCCTTAAGCTTTTTAAACCCGCAAAAAGCCTATACTGTGCTGGAAAAGGCTTTACAGGACATTGTTGGTATGCTGGGCATGGAAGAAACCGACCATTTAAAAACAGCTTTTCTCATGCACTGCACCTGCATGATCGAAAGAGTAATAAAGAAGGAATCGCTGCCGTATCAGGATATTGCAACCCGTATTCAGGAAAACATGGATATTTATCAGGCGTTGAAAACGTCCCTGCAGGTGGTGGAGGATACCTTTGGTATGATAATTCCTGATACAGAGATCGGCTATCTTATTGATATGATTGATACAGATCGATGCACATCGAAATGAAAAAAATAGATTTTTCATAAAAGGAAAAACAATTGATAAAAAAGCGCTTGGAAAAGCCTGGATTTATCGATTGTTTTTTATTTTTTTGCCGAATCACGAGAAAGTGAGGTCAAGTTGGCAGGGTTCTTGCTTTAGTATAGGGCAAGAAAAGCCTAACCAATCTAAAGCTAGGGAAGGCTCTTTTGCTAATGAAAGGGGGTCAGGAAGGATGAAGGAAACATCATGGCTGTTGATATTAACCCATGGTAATGCGGGAGAGGCGTTAATGCAGAGCGCGGAAATGATTATGGGCAGATTGGAAAATGTGTGGGCTTTCCCGCTGTTACCTGGAATATCTCCTGAAGAGTTTATGGAAATGGTTAAGACAAAGCTGGATATTCTGCCCCGAGGAGTGCTGATATTAACCGACTTGTTCGGCGGTACACCCTTTAACGTGGCGATAGCCTTGTCGGGACGTTATGATATCAACGTAGTTAGTGGTGTGAATATTTCGATGATCATTGAGGGCGATGTGTTGCGCCGACATTTATCCGGGAGAGAATTGGCGGAAGCTGTTCAAAAGGCCGGAATGAAGGCATGCTGTATAGCCGATCTGCCAAACCAAAATGGAGAGTAAAAAAAGCTGGAGGGCGATTTTATGGCTGAAATTAAGCTGGTAAGAGTGGATTTCAGATTGATTCATGGTCAGGTGATTACGCGGTGGTTAAAACAGAGCGGTGCCAATAAGATCATCGTCATTGACGACAAGTTGGCAAAAGATCCGTTTATGAGTCAGGTCTATGTCATGGCGGCTCCTCCGGGGGTGAATGTGGAAATGATGTCGGTAGATGAGGCGGTAGCCTCCTGGGAAAAAAATCAACTGGGTAATGGCAGTGTATTGATTCTATTTAAAACCGTTGCAACGGCTTTGGCCGCAGCAGAAAAGGCCATTCCGCTGCTACGGCTGCAAATTGGCGGGCTGGGAGCCGGACCGGGCCGAAAAGTGGTGTATAACCAAATTACATTAGATAAGGAGGACGGGGAAAACCTGCAAAAATTAAGTGATGCCGGTACCGAAGTGTTTTTCCAGACCGTGCCGGAAGAAACTCCGGCCAGTTTAGACAAAATCCTTAAAAAATTATAAAAAGAAAGGATGATGGAAAGATGATAGTCGAGGCAGCTTTGGTTGGTTTATTGTATTACATCGCAACCAACCGGATTTGGTACGGTTTCTCCATGTTAATACGGCAGCCGTTGTCGTTGTCCGTATTTATCGGTTTGATTTTTGGCGATATGCAGACGGCATTACTGACCGGTGCCACCTTACAGATGATGTATCTGGGGGCCATTGCTCCCGGAGGCAATATCCCGACAGATGAAGCGCTGGCCACCTGTGTGGCGCTTCCCATTGCCATTCAGGCCCATGTCAGTCCGGAGGTGGCAGTAACTATCGCCGTACCCGTCGGTCTGGTCGGTGTTTTGCTGGATGAGCTTAGAAGAACCCTGTGCACAGGCTTTGTCCATATGGCAGACAAATGCGCGGAACGGGCCGATGTAAACGGGATACGGCGGCTGGCTTTCCTGTACCCGTTGCTCTTGGTATTGCCGATCCGGTTTATTCCGGTATTCCTGGCCAACATCTTTGGTGTTGATGCGGTACAAGCCTTCATGAATGCCGTCCCGCACTGGGTTATGCAGGGGCTTAATGTGGCGGGGAATATCCTGCCGGCTCTAGGTTTTGCGTTAACCATGGTAGTCATTGGCAAGAAGAACTTTATTCCTTTTTTCATTATGGGATTCTTCATTGTAGCCTACTCCGGCATTAGTATCGTGGGAGTTGCGATTTTCGGCTTTTGCCTGGCGGCAATTTACACGCATTTTCAACCCATGTCACAACAAAGGGAGGGGTAATCATGAATCCGGAAATAGTAACCCGGCAAAATGCAGCAAATCAGCAGGTGGTAATGCGGCAAAATATAGAGCCGGAAAAAATCACAAAAAAGGATATTACCAAATCATGGATTCGCTGGTTTGCGTATTCTGAAGTATCCAACAACTATGAACGGTTGCAGGCGCTGGCCTTCTGCGGAGCCATGACCGGCATACTGGAAAAGCTGTATAAAAATAAAGAGGACCTGGCGGCAGCCCTGAAAAGGCATTTAACGATGTACAACACCCAGTGCAATTGGGGTTCGATTGTCAACGGCATTACCATTGCGCTGGAGGAAAAAGCCGCTTCCAAACCGGCAGACGATGAGGAAGAGGTGAATGAAGAAGTCATTACCGGTATTAAAACCGGCTTGATGGGCCCGGTTGCCGGTATTGGCGACACTATTGACTATGGCACGCTGCGCCCGATCCTGATGGGGATTTTCATTCCCTTCGCCATGGCCGGTTCAGCCGTTTCTGCCTTGCTTCCCCTGATCCTTCAGACTGTATTTACCGCAATCATGGGTTATACGCTGTATCACAAAGGTTATTCCGTCGGCAGACGGTCGATCATCGATATTCTGCAGTCCGGCAAGATTCAGCAGGTGATTACCGGCGCCGGGGTGCTAGGTATGTTTATGATGGGCGCCTTATCCGCTTCCTATGTGAAGCTTACCACTCCGCTTACTATCGGGACATCGGTAAAGGCTCTCCAGGTACAGGCGCTAATGGATCAGATTGCACCCAAATTACTACCGCTGGTTGCGGTGCTGGGCGTATATCTCTTTCTGGTGAAGGTTGGCCCAAAGTATGTTCAGATTGTCGGTTTCCTGATTCTCATCAGTTTAGTTGGTTCGGCAATCGGGGTTTT
>NZ_CYSP01000028.1 GCF_001298735.1 Propionispora sp. 2/2-37
ATAGGGACAAACGCATCCGGAATCAGTTCCTGATGAAATGTTAAGAGGGCTGTGTACACACCGGGAAGCGTAATAGTTAAAAAGAATAAGAAAAACCTAAGCCAGCGGTTTATTGTGGCAGGGATAATGTGCAAATAATAATCTTCGCTGGTCTGCAAAAACTCCACAAAAAGGCAAGGAACAGTCAAAACAGCTGGTGACCCGTCAACGATAATGGCAATACGGCCTTCCAGCAGTTTCCCTGCCACCACATCGGGTTTTTCCGTACGGAAAATAGTGGGGAACAAGAACAGCGTACTATCGGTGATGTATTCTCCAATATAGTTGGAATCCAGCACAGCGTCCAAATCAATCTTAGCGATTCTCTCCTTGACCTCATTTACGATCCGTTCACTGGCTATATTGGCAAGATAGCAAATAACAATATCTGTTTTGGTCTGTCTGCCAATAACATACGATTCCATTTTGAGATTTGCATTCTTAATTTTTTTTCTGAGTAGACCTGTATTGGTTCTTAGCGTTTCGGTAAATCCTTCTCTCGATCCCCGCACAGAAACTTCGGTAGTAGGTTCTTCCACATTCCTGCCAGGAGGATTTTTTAAACTAATTGTCAGCGCCGTATTTACTCCATCTATAAACAATACAAGGTTGCTATTTAATATGGCATCTACAACCTTGTTCATGTCCTGGTACATATCCTCAGGTCTGATTCCAAATAAATACTGTGCATAATCCTTACTGGCAGGATGATAAGGATAGCCTGCCGGTATACTAATCAATTTTTTGATGACCGCCTCTTCAATAAGCTCCTGTTTTACCATTCCATCCATATATGCCAGTATGACACTATACTCAGGATTATTGGCAATCTTAAACTCCCTAATCACTAAATCCGAACATTTATCAAATATATTTTTGATATGCATTTCATTCTCTCTTAATATAGAGGAGACCTGAAATGCGTTCATTCCCGGTTCACGCAGCATTCTGAGCGAAGCTGTCATATCTTCAACGACTTGATTACCATTTTTGATCATTTTCTTCAGTGCTGCTAGCCTGGACCTAGTCTCTGAACAGAAAACCCGTGGCATGCCGACTGACAGCTTTTTGGTATTGAGCAGTTTCTTTCTCGTCATAACGTACTCCCGTTGGCACCTATTATTAGTATTTATATAGTATGACAACCAATCAATCCAGATATGTACTAACAATAGAACTATGCCTGACACTCTGACAGATAGGGACATTCCTTTTTCGTCAACTTTATGTCAAAAAAGGAACGTCCCGAACTAGTTAAAATTGGTAATTATATCTCTACATAGAATATAATCGGAATAATGGTAAGGTAAAAACTACAGATTAATTTTCATCGGACTAATCCAGAGTTTATATTGTCAATACCCCTCGAGATACAAGGACGCTATAGCCCCCTACTCGAATTTTGCTAACTACACCATTATTTTTTTCCGCCCGGACAAATAGTTTACTTGGGCGTCCCATTTCCAGCCCTTGTTCAATAGCCAAACAAATAGGTCCATCCGCAAAGGTAGACAAGTGACCAAGATAACCGGCAAAAGCTGCCGCTGCAGAACCAGTGGCAGGATCTTCACCAAAACCTATGTCAGCTGCAAACATACGGACATGGAACTGACAATCTACATTTATCGCCTCATCAGTAAATAGATAAATTTGTTGTTCCCATTCATTCTTCAGGCACTCTTTCCATTTTAATGGGTTTACTTTTACTCGTTGCATTTCTTGTATGGACTTAACGGGAACAAAAAGAAAAGGCAGCCCACAACTCACTGCTTTAATAGGGTAATCTTTAACAACATCGGCTTCCGAAAGCGAAAAGATTGCAGCAATATCACCCAAGTTGGCTGTACATGATTTGAACTCCGGCTCTTTAGCAGTTGTAAGTTGTGCATACAGCCGGTCACCTTCTCTTTTTACCATAACAGGTACATCGCCAACTTCTTCTTCAAAAACAATCTTAGTCTCTTGTCCTTTCAACGTAATATCACTGCTGGCCGCCAATATACATGCAGCCCCGATGGTTGGATGTCCAGCAAAGGGAACTTCTGATTCCGGCGTAAAGATCTTCAACCGCTTAGTGTTACCACAATTTTTAGGAGGAAAAACAAATACCGTCTCTGAAAAATTAAACTCACGAGCAATAGCTTGCATTTCTATAGAACTAAGACCTTCTGCATTGGGAAATACAGCCAGTTGATTACCACAAAACCGCTTATCCGTAAAAACATCTGTTGTATAATAAACTAATTCCATGTTGTCCCTTCTTTCCTTGCTAATATTTCAATCATCTAAATATGCGACTTTAACTAGGTTTTATGTTATATGAAATCGCAATCATTCCTCTCACAGTACATATTATCAATAGAAAGCCAAGCCCCTTCCAAATGATCCTAACCATTACATACCCTCTTGACGCTTTATAGTTATAGTTAATTTGCTTATAAAACATAAAGCTCCTGCCAAATTAATACAAAATTTAGCAGGAGTTTCCTTATTTAACATCTAAGACATATATATTCAAAGTATATCACAGGGAGATCTCAATGCTACGAAGAATATTGCTACAAACATTAGTCATCTTGCTGCTAATAGGCGGAAGTTGCTTTGCAGAGGAAACAACACTATATAAAGAAGCCATTGAATTATCAAATACCTATAACGATTGCGTTAATTTATATACGCTTACTGATGTCCCATATAAACAATTTGAAGATAAGCTAACCGAAGCAACATTGAAAAAGAATAATATACTTTATGGACATAAAAACATTCCTACCTGTCATAAAGCGACAAGCATCTATACTAAACTTCGTTGTATTCGGTGAAGCCAGTTCCGCAAAGAAGATGTTTTGTGCACCAAAAACATGAACACCATCGATGACAGCACTTCCCCCCATGCCCGTTTGCCAAAACGGAATATAAAAGACATGATGCAGACCAAACGGAATGAGGATGCGTTCAACGAACCCGAAAACAAATGTACCAAAATAACTGGTGGTAAGTACCAGATTGCCAATAGCAAAAATCCCTTTTTGGATTGTCGGCCATATAAAGAAAGCTATAATACCTACTCCGATAAAGACAAACATCGAAATGAGCGGGACGAAACGAACTCCAGCAAAAAAGGAGAATACCGCCGGTAACTGCTGTTTATAAAAACGATTATTCAGCACAGCAACGATCATACCTGTCAAAATACCGCCAAAAACCCCCATCTGCAAGGAATCTATACCGCAGACATTGGCAATGGCACCAGCCATAACCGTATCGGCAAGCTTGCCATTTGGAAGAATCTGTCCGGTAATCTTCAGCATTGTATCGATGGTGGAATGCATGACAAAAAAAGAGAGGCCAGCGGTTAAAACAGCTACGGCTTTTTCCTGCTTCGCCAGGCCAAGTGCTACCGCCATAGCAAAGATGATTGGTAAATTGCCAAAAATCGTGCTACCAACCTGTGACATAATCATTAATAGTCCATTGAGTATCGTCCCCGTTCCCAATAAACCGGATAACCCATACGCATTTACTGTGTTCTGATTTGTAAAAGATGCACCTATGCCCAAAAGTAATCCGGCTCCGGGTAAAATGGAAACCGGCAGAAAAAATGCTGTGCCAATCTGCTGCAATACAGCAAAGGCTTTCCCATCAGTAATACGGCTCATGTTGTATTCCTCCTATTAAACATTATTCGCTAATCTGGATTCCATAAGCTGCTAAATTCGGCTCCTCCGGAGAGTGCATTGTTAAACTCCCGCTCTTCCAGGCAGCGTGCCTCCTCCGCAGAATCACAACGTCCAAACCATGGCTCAATGCAAATAAACGGTGCATCCTTTTTCGGCGGCGACCAGATACCTACCACAGGGGCATAGAAATCCAGAGTCAAATATGGATTTCCATTTTTCTTTAAGATAGATACCTGTTTTATTTGATAATTCGGAAAAATCAGTACATCATGGTCAAAAACATTCTTTTCAAAAGACCATATCTTATCTTGAAGCGGCAGATCATTACATGCTTCCCTACAAAGATAGTTATCATCTAATTGCTGATAACTTAACGGACCGCCCTGATCAAACTGTAGCCTGCAAGTTTTTTCCTCCTCAGTAAATGGACATAAAAATGCTGGATGCGAGCCGATTGAAAAATGCATCACCTCCTTTTCAGTATTCCTCACCCGCCAGTGTACAATGATTTTGCTGCCTGCGAGTTCATAGCTGATGAACAGCTGAAAATGAAATGGATAAACCTTGCGTGTCTCTTCATCATCCTGCAGCATAAATTCAATTTTAGCTGCCGAATGCGCCGTAACAGCGAATTCCTGATCCCGGGCAAAGCCATGCTGCCTCATCGGATAAGTTTTTCCCTGATATTGGTATTGATTTCTCTTCAGCCGCCCTACAAAAGGAAACAGCACCGGGGAAGTACGATTCCAATACGCAGGGTCTGCCTGCCAGAGATATTCACGTCCTGATTTAATACCAGCCAGTGAGCGGAGCTCCGCCCCATAGCTGTCAATCGAAGCCCGAATAGCTTCATTTTCTAAAATATAGCGCATTTTGCTCAAGCTCCTTCCTTATTATTTTCCTTCGGCCAGTAACTTTTGTACTGTTTTATCCTGCGGCTGGACACCCTGCGCCTTGAGCTTAGCTACCGTATCCGCAAATTGCGGCAGATATTTTTCATGAGCTACCAAAAGCTCATTTAAAACTTGTTCGGCAGCTGCGCCGTTTTCTACCAATGGATTAAGATTAAACGCTTCATAGGCCAGGCCATAGTCACCCTTAATCGCCGCTTCAATAGTGCATTCCTCCATCGCTTTCATCATCTGCAGCCAGCCGCGCTCATGCGCTTTCATCTCACCCCAAGCTAGTGGCTCAGCCCCCTTGGCGGAAATCAGGCTGGACACCTCAACGATTGTATCCTCCGGTAGGCAGGGAATGCTGCCACAGTTCACCGTACTTACAACCATTGGCTGACGTTTATTGTTATAAATAGCACTAATACATTCACAAGCAACATCGCTATAGTAAGCACCGCCGCGCTTTTCCAGTTCTTCCGGCTTTACATGCAGCTTCGTATCACGATACAGCTCAAACAAGGCATGTTCTACGGCTTTTACCTGCTCCGCCCGTGTCTCTCCCGTTTTGAATTCATCGAGGCTGTGCTGTAACATTTCTTTTTTCAAATAATAATATCGATCACTTAAGCCAAGCTTCTTACAAAAACGATGCACTAATGATTTAGAAACAAAAGCATCTTTAATGATATCTTGCATCGCACTGCCTATAACTTTTCTACGATTTGTCAAAATATATTGTGAAAATTGAACCTCTGATGGAGTCAAATCCGTACAATATTTTATTTTACTTTCCAAATCCATAACTTACACCTCTTCATCCTGCCAATACGGTCGGCGATTTTTTATTGGTAAAAAATAAAATACATCCCTCCGAATTATTTCATTGGGACAGATTTGACAAATAAATTTGTATTATGTCGTTATCTTTCCAATGATAGAAAGCCCACCTTTTAATTTTTCACCTTTTTTTAAACATATATTTACATTTTCCGGTAGAGTCACTTCTACACATGAGCCAAATTTTATCATACCAAATAATTCCCCTTTGCTTACTTCATCACCAATTGTGACCCATGATACAATTCTTTTCGCTAATATACCAGCTATTTGTGTAACTACTATTTTCAAATTTTCTGCTTCAATGCCTATCATATGCCGTTCATTTTCACACCCTACACCATCTTTATAAGCAGGACGGAACCGCCCACATATATACTGTTCATATTTTACCTGACCATCTATTGGGCTGCGATTAATATGTACATCAAAAATAGACATAAAAATAATAATTTTATTACCTGCTCCTCCAATAAATTCATCATAAGGTACATATTCAATATTCTTTACTGTTCCATCCGCTGGTGAAATAATGACATTCTCACCCTGTGGCACTTCACGTTTAGGATTACGAAAAAAATACGTAAAATAACCAGCGAACACACTTGGTATAATTGCCATAGAATATCCATAAAAATGATATGCTAAAATTGCCAAAAACAGGGCACTGCCAATAAATTTATAACCATCTCTTACTACTGTAGTTTTGAACATGCTATTCTCCTCCACAAAATAAAATCAGACCTACAGAAAAAAGCAATATAAGGATAACACTCTTTTTCAATCATTGATTTCACTTCTTTCATTTGCCTCATGGCAACAAAATAGCATTTATCAGTATACCAACTTTTATGTCGATTTCGCAATTTCTTTCCTTCAACCATCATCTTAATTATGCAATTCAAAAATACCGCTAAGAAAACGAAATATAATAGCTTGTTCAGATTCGCTAAAAGTATTCAACAAAAACAATTCCTCTTGTCTGGCTTGACTATGGATCTTTTTATGTTCGTTATATACCCGTTGCCCATCCTCAGTAAGCCGATAGTAAACTTCTTTGCGATTATCAGAGCGTTGGTAACTCTCGATTAATCCTTTACCCAACATCCTTTTGCAGATTTTACTAATACTCCCTCGTGTAAGCCCCATCTCTTTTGCTATTTTCGTAACATTTGCATAATCAATTGTGCCAATTCGATCAATACAATGAACTTCTAGCAGGTTAATGCCATCAAATATTGTCTCACTTTCATGAGGGAATATATCAGAGCTTTCTTGGATTTTTATGAGTAAATCAAGGATTTGTATGGCCTGGTTCATACAATAATTCCCCCCTTTTGTTGACACAGCAACAAAAATAATATATCAGAACTTTGTTGACGCGGCAACAAAGTTCTGATATATTATTTCTTGGATAAGTGACATCAATACACGCTTAACCATCCGACCAAAACGGAGAGTTTTTATAGTGGCTAAAACGGTAATGTCTTTGATATTTAAGCTATTACTAACCCTATACTTTCAGAATCCAATGGGCAAACTATGGTTGGTGGTCCTCTGCCGCCTATCTATTTCTAAAAACAAGTTCATTGGCAGAACAAACAATTGATTGACATTTATAAAAATAATCCCGGCCACCGGGATTTCAATTCTTCCTGGATGATTTTTAATAGGAATCAAGAGTACTATAAACATTGTTTCATTGAAATAATAAACGAATTGTCTAGTCGACAAATAAGATTTATGTTTTACCGCATGATAAGTGAGTCTTTTCCCATTCTTCAATAAGAATACTATAGTGTTTCTCATTTTCCCACTGATTATTTTTGAACCTAACCTTTCTAAGCTCTCCTTCCTTAACCATACCAATTTTTTTCATTACCCTTTCTGATTGAAGGTTGTTTGAATTGCACCTAGCAGATACTCGATGCAAATTGATATGTTTGAAACATATGCCAATAAGCATTTTTGCAATCTCAGTCGCATAACCATTACCCCAAAACATGGGTAATAGAAAGTAGCCAATCTCTCCACAACCACCAAGAGTATTTTTACTGTGTACTTCAATACCTGCAAAACCAACAAAGCTATCATCTGAACTTAAATAGATTGCAAATTCAAAAGCTTTTCGATTTATATAAGTAGTATTGTTCTCTAATACCTCGTTAAAATATGGCAGTATATCCTTTTCAGATTCATATTTATCTATCAGGGCATACTTCATGACTTGTTCATTGGAAAAGACTGAATAGAACAAGTCAAATTCATCCTTTGAGAATTCCTTGAAATAAAGCCTCTCACTTTTATATTTCATCACACAGGCCTCCAAAACTCAAAACATTACGGAAAATGTCGATAAAAGTAATATTCAAATCGCAAAAAACCTCTTAGCCAGCCATTGGAGAAGTAGAAATATCTTTTCCTTATAATGTATTAGGCCTAGTATCAGCTTATACCATTAATCTCCCCGAACTTCTTTTTCTGCTCCAACACGGTAAATAGTGGAAACCCTCATATTAAAAGCGCCCAGAAAGGCGCTAAGGGAATAATTATTAATCTGACCAACAATGTTTAAACTTATGGTGACACTTAGGGCAATGACAGTCAGCATAAAACGAGTGCTCACAATGAGGGCACTCGTTTTATGCTATAATAGAGTAGGTTTTGTAATCAGAAATCAAACTCCACCCTTATGAGTAAAAACAGGAATTTGTTTAGGAAGTGAATAATTACATATGAGCTTTACATTTATTAGGAATCTATTTCATATAACAGAAAATATTGGTTTCGACGATAATGAAATAGATGAGGCAGTAAAACAATGGGGAACGCTCCCAACAATTCTTAAAAAGTATTATAAAGAGTTAGGCAAACATAAAGGTATTAACAGGTCACAAAACTTTCTTCGTGAACCCAATGAATTAATCGACGAAGGAGATTATTTGGTATTTTATATTGAAAACCAAAACTGTGCGGAATGGGGAATTAAGAAAGAGGATTTAATTAAGGATAATCCATCAGTTTATTGTAAAAATTTTGACGGTGATTTTTGCCTTGAAAACAATACATTAACAGAATTTCTTAATGCAATGGCTTTGTTTCAAGCGGCGAGTTGGGGATTATCCTATGCAAGCGAAGATATATTTATGATTACAGAAGAACAGGCAGAACAAATACGAGATAAGTTTCCAAAGAAACCTTATGAATTGCAACAATGGATGAAAATTAGTTTTTATGGTAAGCAGGATGATGAAGTTATAATGCTTATAGTCAATGATAATTATGACCTTATATTTGCGTCGGAAGATGAAAATCACTATAAAAAGATTGAAGAATTTATGAACACCTTGCATTTGGAAGAATATTGAAATAGAAATATAAGTAATAGGTAAAGGCAAATCCAAATTCGAAAAACTTACTATATTTAGGTCATAATGGAATTATAGCAAAAATATTACAAGCATTATTAATAAAAAAGCCCGGTAGCTTCGGGGAAAACTAATTAGGCAAAATAAAATACCCCTAACCGAAGTTAGAGGTATTATTACGGCATCTTAAGAAATTTATACGATAGTGCTCCCATCGTAGCAATACCGCAAAATAGTATAAAATAAATAAATATAAGCATATGATTATCACCGCCTTCATAAAATAGTATGATAGGTTAGTTTATGCAGTAAGGAGATTCATAGTTACAAAAAAGAAAAGCCTCCAGCCGAAGCCAGAGGGAATCAGAGGAGTTATTAGCTTATTTTCAGTATAATCTAAAATTGTGACAAAATTATTACAAAAATGTTACATTTTATGAAAAAAAGCCCTGCCAGCCAAAGCCGCCGGATCAGGTGATTGTAGCGCTGGTATTGTTTGAAGTATCGCTACTCGTTCAGTGTGTGTCAAGGGGACGGGGTTATGGGTGTATCCCGGAATCTGTGTAAACTCAAATTTGGCGCAAAATAGGGCAAAAAATATTTTATGGGGCGGAAGGCCGGAATACGGCATTCCGCCTTAGCCGCATCATAGCGGTAAACAGACGATGTGTCAAGGGCGGCTGTCGTCTAACCGTTCATTTTACCTTTAACTTGGCGACTGTTTTTTGCTAATCCGGCAGCCTATCAGCAAAGAAAATTTCCAATTGGGAATGGATCTGTCCCCAGTCCTTTCTCCGACCGGTCCACTTTTTCGTGATGTCAATCATGGCCAGGTAAAGCATCTTCAAAAGGCTGTCGTCGGTCGGAAAAACTGACTTGGATTTTGTTACCTTCCGGAGCTGCCTATTGAAGTTTTCGATGGCGTTGGTGGTGTAAATGAGCGTCCTGACCTCCTGTGGATACTTGAAATACGTAGACAGGTTTGCCCAGTTGGCCCGCCAGGAAAGGGCGACGGATATTTTCCACCCCATTTTTCATTGAAGGCGTCCATCTGATACAGCGCCGTCTGCTCGTCGACGGCAGCATATACCTTCTTCAAATCGGCCATAAGTGTCATCGCCAATGATAAAATGACCCCATAGGGCAAATGAAAACTGACCCCCTCCCAAAAAAGGAGGGAAACTGATGGAAGAAACAAAAGGGTCTACCCATGATCTATTTCATGGGGGAGAACCAACAATGCTTTCAGAAGACCAGTGGTCAGAGATTCGCCTTATGGCTAAAGCCGGTAAACCAATAAAACAGATTGCCAGAGAATTCGGGATTAGCAAAAATACAGTTCGTAAAGTTGTTCGTAGGGAACATCAGAAACCATACATTAGAAAAATCAACAAACCTGGACTATTAGATGCATTCATGCCATTCTTAACTAGACGGGCACCCGAAGTCAACTTTAACGCTACAATTCTGTTTCGCGAATTGAAAGAACAAATGTATACGGGTGGATATAGTACGGTAAAAAATGCGATTCGCCCTTTACGGAGTACTTTTCAACAAGCGCAAGCGGCTTGCATTCGTTTTGAAACTCCACCCGGTCATCAAGCCCGGATGGACTGGGGCAGTGCCTGGGTCACGCTAGGTACAGAAAAAATTCGAGTTAAAATCTTTGTTCTGGTTCTAGGTTACTCTCGCTCTATATACGTAGAGTTTACCATGGATGAAAAACTGCCAACGCTGATTACTTGCCATGAAAATGCTTTTCGCTGGTTTGGTGGTCTTACGGAAGAAATCTTGTATGACAATCCCCGCACCATTGTACTGCATAGGGGTACTGAAGAAGCCCGGCTCAATCCTACCTTCCACGATTTCTGTCGCGGGGATACCGTCCCCGGCTCTGCCGGCCTTATCGTGCGCAAACCAAGGGAAAAGTAGAATCCGGCGTCAAATATATCAAACGGTCTTTTCTTCCCGGTCGGACTTTTGCTAGCCTCTGTGACATGAATGAACAAGTGCAACATTGGATTCGTACGGTAGCCGATGTTAGAATTCATGGCACAATACACGAGCAGCCTGCCGGCCGTTTTGCTAAAGAAGAATTAAAGCCACATCAACATCGTCCCGGTTACGTGCTAGAAGTTTGCCAAATGCGCAAAGTGGCTTCAGATTGTCTGGTTTCCTATGAAGCCAGCCGATATTCCGTTCCCTGGAAGTACATCAGCCAAATCGTTGCTATTCGAGAACAATCCGGTAACATCCAGATTTATCATCAAGGTCAATCGATTGCCGAACACCCAAAGACGAGCGAAAAACACAAACTGATTATGCAGCCGGACCATTATCAAGGCTCGCCGCACCTATGCCGAAATCGCTGCCGTTTCCCCAAGAAGTCCAAGTCCGTAGCCTGAGTGTCTATGACCAGCTGGTAGGAGGTGGATTCCATGGATAATCCCCAACTGATGCGGATCGGCGAAAATCTAAAGAAACTAAAGCTGACGAAAACCGGTCAACGACTGGAAGCCCTTTTGCAGGAAGCCAGTAAGGAAGATTTGAGCTACAGCGACTTTCTGGACCGTCTGCTCGAAGAAGAAGTTTCCTTGAAGTTTGAAAAGCATCTCGCCATGAATACAACATTGGCCAAGCTGCCCTATATCAAGACCATGGAGAGCTTTGATTTTACATTTCAACCGTCCATTGAAAGCAAAGTCATCCGAGAGTTGGCCACTTGTCTTTTTATCGAGAGATCGGAAAATGTAGTATTTCTGGGTCCTCCAGGAACAGGGAAAACGCATCTTTCTGTAGCATTGGGGCTCAAAGCGATTCACAGGCGCTATCGCACCTTGTTTATTTCGGCGGCCGCTTTAGTTGCGAATCTGAATCGGGCTTACGCTGAAAACCGGTTGGAAGAAAAGCTAAAAACCTATTGTACTCCCAAGCTACTGATTATTGATGAAATTGGTTACGTCCCAGTGGATGTGCATGGTGCCCATCTATTATTTCAACTCATATCCCGTCGGTATGAACGAGGCTCCATCGTGATCCTCAGTAATCGTGGATTTGGACAATGGGGAGAGATCTTCGGTGACACGAACATAGCGACCGCTATTCTTGACCGCTTGCTACATCACAGCACGGTTATTAATATCAAAGGTGAGTCCTATCGACTGAAGGAAAAGCAACGGGCTGGCTTGCTTCGGCGCAACCTTGGTCAAGATGGCGGTGATGGCGGTGATGCAGCAGACGTGTTACTTGAGAATTGATTTCTGGGGGTCACTTTTCGTTTGCCACAAAGGGTCAATTTTTAATTGCCATTGACATAAGATACAAGCTAAATAACACCACTGTCCGCCCACTCGGATATAGGTGATGTCAGCCAGCCACACTCTGTTTATTTCTTGCACCTCAAAGTTTTGATTTAACAGGTTGTCAAAGGCTTGTTCATTCGGGTCAGCTTTGGTGGTTTGAGGTTTGTATTTGCTTTTTATCTGGGCTTTGATGCTGTGAGCATGCATGATTCGCTGTACTTTGCTGCGTCCAATGATAATCCCTTTGTCGTTTAATTCTTCATAGACCTTTTGAACGCCGTAATTGTGATCATGTTCTCGTTCAATCTGATGAATATGAGCCACTACTACAGCATCCCGATCATGGGTTTTCGGGCAACCGGCTTTCACCCAGGCGTAATATCCGCTTCTGGATACCTTTAAAATGCGGCATAAATCGCTAACAGCATATTGGGAGCGGTAAGAGTAGATAAACTGATATCTTATTTGCTGTTCTTGGCGAAGTATACCGCTGCTTGCTTTAAAATAGCGACTTCATTCTCTAGTTCCTTAATGCGTCGTTGCGCTTTACGGAGTTCATCCTCATCGGGTTTGAGATTCCCTGATCCGGGAAAAGCATGTTCTGGATCACTTTTATATTGTTGAATCCATTTATAGACCGTATTTTCGTGAATTCCTAGTTCCGCTGCTAAACTGGGGCAGGTACGAGCTCCACTTAGGTAGAGTTTAACGATATCTTTTTTGAACTCTGCATCGAATCGCTGACCTTTCATGTCGGACACCTCCTGGCTTTATTGTACCAGCCATTCTTGGTGTCCGCAAAAGCCATTACAGTTCAATGGTTGACTACAGAATCTAGATTATGCAGCCAACTTTGGCATTACTATTATATCCATCAGTTAGCGAAACTTTGCAAGGAGGTGTTAAAATTCTTATGCATTCAAGGTCATTCTCAAGCTACTTATTCCAATCTTGTTCTTTGAGAAAAGTTAAATTGCACCATTGGTTATCGTCTCTTTTTTTCTCCATAATTAAAACGGCTTTTACAGCATCATAGCATTTGTTTAGTACGTCTCTCCAATCAGAATATTTATTAAGTAAGTTACTGCAATCAATTCCGTTCAATGGTTCCACAGGCATAATTTTCCCATCTTTTCTGTGAAAGAACTCAACACCTATTACTGCTACTCCCAATCTATACCCTTCCTCAAGTAATTTTAATCCCACCTCTACAGGTAAGTATAATTCGTTGCTTTTTGATAGATAGCCTAGATTAGCAAATTTTTCTTCTAACATTTTTTCTACCATCTGCATCTCCTCCTATTCTCCCCAAGGAGCTACCCAGTTAGGGTCATTCCGGTCACTAACCTGGACTATATCCCCTGTCCTATCGTTACGGACCACATACCCGCCATCTTTGCTATAGTAGGCTGTCGCTGGGTCATTATTTTTTGTTCCAGTCAAAGGGTTATTCCTCGTATCAACTGTTTTAACGGTACGTACTGAGTTATTTATTGCATCGTCTACCATCTCGTTTGACCAACCCCGTTTTTCCATCTGCTTAACAATTTTTGTTTCAACTGAATATGTTATCTTTCCAACATTGCCAAGCCCCTTTTTCCCCTTTGATATGAATAAAGCTGCCACAGCTGTCGTTACTGCGCTAATACTATCTCCAGATGAAGTCGGCGGACTACCAATGTTTATAGTATTCTCTTTTTCACGGAGAAGAATCATTCTGGCAATCGCGGATGAATCTTCAGGATTATCCAGACTTCTTAATATTACGCTACTCAAATCTCCCGGTGCCAAAACAGTTGGATTTATTGCATTATCTATAATTGTTCCTGCTGAAACATCTTTTACAAGTATTGATGCATTATTAAGTATCCAATCAAGTACACCAGTATTATTTGCATTTTCTCTTATTTTAGTGGCTTCTTCATTCAAACGATCAGCAACTATGTTTCTGTCGTTAATATCAATTACTCCTGCAACATACGCTGAGTTAATTACTTCCAGCATGGCTTCTCGTCCTTTAAGAGCGTACTGTACCTCTGAAGAATATGACGAATCGTTAGCCCTAGCCGCGTCGGTAAATGCTGGAGTATCTTTCGCATTTTCTCCTCCATCACTGGCAGCTCCAAAAAGAACATCCTGGCGTTTAGCAACACGCTCCAGTTCTTTTGAATCTGTTATTAACTCGAATTGTCTGTGCGTCAAATAATTGTTTTTGGTTTCACTGACTGCAGTAGACGCTCCCGTCTGTACATTACCTCCAACAACTTTCGCTGCGGCTGCACCTACAATTGCACTTGCCCATTGTAGTAATGCTGGATTTTTTATATTTTTCAATTCATTCATTAAAATTTGAGTTGTTCCCGCACCTACTGCACCAGATGCAAAACTATCACCGCCAAGACTAGACGCGAGTCCACCAACTACACTACTAAGAAGTATTTTATTGGTTCCACCTTCACTCCAACTCTTAAAATCTGCTAGCGCAGCAGCTCTTTCTTCATCAGTAGTAGCATTCAGGTATCTCCTAGAAGCATTCTCCTTCTGCGTTTTTGCCAAATCCCCAATGGCTTTAAACGCTTCTTCCCCAAAGACTTGCGCTAATTCCTGTTTTTCCTGGACTGTCTTTTTATCAAATATCTTCCCTAAAGCATTTAATGCACCACTGGAATCGCGACTTAACCCGCTTAAATCCTGATTTGGATTGCTTCGTACTTCAATCGTTCCTGGTGAAATCGCAGATTGTGTTGTACTATCAGCATCTCCACTTGTAGTTACACCCATATTAGGAGTTAAACCCAAATCTCCTAATTTCATACCTGGCTTAAGAGTACTATTATAATTTACCCCCGAACTGCTAGCGCTGTACTCGGCCTTATTTTTAATATCCGAATACGTCAGCGTATCGGTACTAATCTTATTCTTATCCGGCGTAGCCTCGCTGCTAATGACCGCACCCTTCAGGTCGGTATTCTTGCCGACATTAATATCAAAACCTTCCTGTCCGGCATAAATTCCCGCCTGCTCGGTTACGCTGGTATAAGTTGAATTCGTTTTGCCGCTGCCGGCTGAACCGTTCGTTCCTCCCGTTTTACCACCGCTGAGATTTATCCCCGCATTCTTACTGATTGCCTTGTAGGTTTCACTGTCCTGCAGACTGACAAGATTCAAATCTCCGTCTGCTGTAATATCGACCTCGCCGCCGCTTACTTTTGACCCAATAAGATTGGTATCTCCCCCGGAGTGGATTGTCAAGGTATCACTAGCATTGATATTGCTGCCCGTATTCGTTACCGTGGTACCATTTTCATTACTTTTACCGGATTGCGCTGACCCGTTAACCCCCATAAAACTGCCTGTTCCAAGCCCAAAACTTGCTCCCAAAGACCAGGATGAAGAGTTTGTTTTGCTTGTGTTTTGCTCAATGTTCTGCGCAGCCCCAATATTTACATCTTCTTTGGCATCCAAAGTAACATCTTTGCCTGATATATCAGCAACGGTTAAGTTGATATTGCCTTCGGTGGCCTTAATATTGACATCACCGCCGGCCGTTACCTTGGATGAGTTCACGGTTTCCGTTTGGGTCGTTTGTTTCTTTGTCGTTTTGCTGCTGCCAATGCTGACATTGATCGAAAGCAGTTTGTCGATCTCTTTGTTAAGGTTCTTTTTAGCTGCGTCTAAAGCTTTGGCATCGTCCGGATTTACCGGTTTCTGGCCTTCAGTCTTAGCCAAGGCTTGTTTATAGGCATCTTTATATTTCTCGTAGCTAACGACCTCTTTATTGATATCTTTCCGATCTTGATACGCTTTAACAATATAGAGGTCTTGCAGGCGATCGTCTTTTACTTCTTTCGACCGCTCAATTTTATTGACAATGCCAGTCGCCGTGTCAACTAGCTGACCGCCCAGCGATATGGACAGGCCACTTTGTTTGAATTCATACTTATATTGACTGTCATAGGTATCCACCGAGTTATCCAGCGTTACCTCTTTACCGGTAAGCTTGATATCCTTGCCGCTGACGATCGTCGTTCCCTTGCCTTCCATGGTATTGCCAGCCGTGATATTCACATTGCCGCCGATAGAACCTACCGTACTGCCGGTCTGAGTCACCGATTGGTCAGTTTGCGTTGTCTTCTCGCTTCTGGTGCCGATGGTAAAGCCTAAGCCGCCCCCACCGAGAATCCCGGAGGTTTTTTCATACTCCATATGTCCTTCCTGGCTGGTTTCCTGCGCCGCCGTAATGGATACGTTACGGTCAGCCGACAGGGTTACGTCATTTGTTCCGACCAGATTGCTGCCTTTGATGTTGATATCCTGACCGGATTGAATGGTCACACTGTTACCGAAAAGAGTGGTGGCCAGCGCGGTGTTATCCGCATAGGTATCGCGGGAAATCGTTGTTGTACTGTTGCCGCCGCCGCTTTTTCCTTGGTGCCGATGCGCTTCGTCTACACTGCGGCTGGCTTCACCGACAGTTACGTTTACATCGTTTCCGGCAGTGACTTCAATAGTGCCCTGATTGCTGTCCACACTGGCCGCCCGCGCATTTACATCCTTGCCGGCTTTCAGCGCAATATTACCCTGCGTCGCAATCGAGGTGCCGATTTCCGTTTTACTGCTGTCGCTGCGTTGATTTTTCCGGTCCCAGATCAAATGATTGCTGTCGCTTTCACTGACCGTGCCGAGGTTTAAATTATTCCCCGCACTCACGGTTGTGGTTCCCTTCGCGCCGCTGTTTTTTATTTCGGCTGCGAGCAGATTAACATCCCTGTCGGCCTTTGCCAGCAGGATGCCGTTATCTCCTGTAACATAGAGACCGGCAATACGATCGATATTCATACGGCTGCCTTGCTGATTATTCTGTGTACTGGTCGTTGAAACGACATTGAGATCGCGTCCGGCAGTTACTGTTAAGCTGTCTGCCGCTTCGATTCGTCCACCGATAATATTAATATCGTTACGGGCATTAAGGTCAACGGTTTTACCTTCTATCTTCCCACCAAGATTCTGGATGTCTTCCACAGTAAGGGCAACCACGTTCCGTCCGGAAATCGTACCGCTGTTCTGGATATCGCCGCTCAGTCCCAGCTGCACGCTGCTGCCGGCGATGAGAGCGCCTGAGGTTGTAAGATCACCGTCTTTCAAACTGCGCACATACAGCTGCGGTATTAAAGCATGCGTAACCTGTCCGTCGGGAAGCGTGACTTCCTTATCGACCAGCCAGACAATATCGGTTGTAAGAAGGGCCATCTGTTCTGCGGTCAGAGCCACACCAACTGTCAGTTGATACTCTTTCGCAAAGACCGCAGCGTTATCCATTAAGGCTTTATATTGTTCTTCGTCACTCGCATAACCGTCTAATCGACGCTGGCCGGTCAGATCGGTAATTTGCTGACGAATGAGTTGTTGTTCATAGAAGCCGTCGCCAAGTCGTTTTTCAATCGCACTTGGATCAAATGCCAAAGATTTAAGCATATAATCGGAAGACAGCCATGTGCTGTAATTGGCAAAGCGAGGATCGGTCTCCACCAGATAATGTGCACTCGAATTAGCAGCTACATAGTATAAGCTGTTATTGGGTATGGTGGTGTTTACTCCACCTGTTCGCACCACAGTATTTCCTGTCGCTGAAGTGACCTGGGTAATGCCCAAATGAGCACCGACCTGTGTCCCTGTTCCCCCTGGAGCCGTATTCTCCTGATAGACGCTGGGAGTAAGTGTGATGGCCTGAGCCGTTACGGCCGGAGTATAGCTTGTTGTTTTCTTGCCGGTGGTATCTTTGCCATCTCTCTTTTTCCGCCAATAGTTAGTAACCGTACCCGTATCAGTCGTCGTTCGTTCACCAGCAAATTCCGTGTTATTGAGTGTGCCAATATTGCCGGTGAAATCACCACCGGAAACGATGCGGCTTTTATCATTCGTTACCATATCCGCATCAATTTGCATAGCGCCGCCGGATAAAATCTGCCCCGGATCAGAAGTCAAAATTTTCGTTTCTTGCGTTACGCGGGTATAGTCATATAGGTTCCACTTTGTAAACTTCCCTTCCGGTGTATGCAAATGCTCTGATTCGTTTACATAAATATATACATCGGGGGTTCCCGGTAAGTACCGGTTTGGAGAACCGCTGCCTTGATATTCTATAATGTGTTCACTGCTTACCGTCTCCAGCTGCGTGCTGAAATGTTCATTCGTGTTGTTGATTTGACGCGCTGCAAGACTTAGGCTGCCAAGTGCTTCAATCGTAGCGCTATTGTTATTTACGGTTGTCGCCTGACCGTCAACATGTTGATCCGCATCCAAGCTGCCGCCTATGAAGAGATCGCCGCCGCTAAAGATTTTCGCATGCTCCCGGTTGGTGATATTTTGCGCTGCGATATCCAGCCGTTTACGGGCTGCAATTACCGGCGCTGCCGCATCTACCACGCTATTGTAAAGGGAATTAGCCTGAATCGCCAAATGATCGCCGTAAATCCGGCCTGTTCCCATATTATTCAGTGCACTGGCCGCAACCAGCGTTTCTTCACCGTCAATTAACCCACGGTTCGTTAAGGTTCCTGACGCCGTAACACTCGTATTTTTCCCGCTGATTTCACCGGATGGCTGATTCACTAGGTCCCCGGCATCTACCTCCAGGTTTCCTCCGGCTAACAGGGTAGACTGATTCGTTAGGGTCCCAGCCGTTTCTACCCGGACATTGCCGTTCGCTTTTAATTCGCCGGTATGCGCATAGTCTTGGGTCAGTTTGACACTAAGGTCGCCCTGACTTAGTATTTTTCCGGTTCCGCTAAGACCGGCTCCGTCGATATTCAAATCCTGCCCGGCAAGAAGCGTACCCTCCGAATTCACAATGGAAAGAGCTTTGCTCGTTGCCGCTTGATCCAGTAGCAAAAGTTTCTTTCCGGAGGATATTATCCCTTTCTCATTATTTACCGTACCACGAACGGTAATATTGAGTTCCGAGACGGAAGAAACAGCTTGAATGCTGCCTCCCTCATTGATAAGATCACCGGTCATTATATTCATTTCGCCATTACCGGCCATCGTGCCACCGGTATTATCGATATGATTGACGGCGGTTAAGTTTGCCACATTGGTTCCGGTCTGCAGGATACTGCCGCCTTTATTGGAGATGGCCCCGGCCGTAACGGTTAGCTGCCCGGCTGTAATTTGTCCGCCTGTTCCCGCTACAGCTTGATCATTCTTTACTGTACCGGCAGCCTCAAGTGTAAGTGCTTCACCAGTTTCCAAGGTTGCCCCGGAATTATCAATATCACCGCCTATTGCCCGAATAGAACCGGATTTTCCGGCATAGACAGCAGCACCGCTTTGGTCGACTGCATCCCCAGTTACCGCCAGATTTCCGCCTGCCAGGGCCTTCCCTTTGCTATTCACTCTTCCACTAGCCGACAAGGTAAGGTCACCGCCATTGCCTACCGTACCGCCAGACTGGATACCGGCTCCCACCACTCCGCTCGTATCAATCGTTTGTGCAGCAATAGCCGTGTTTTGGGCAGAGGCGAGAATACCGCTGTTATTGACTCCGGCCGCTCTGACCGTTGTATTGGTTTGCGAGTAAAGCGTTCCGCTATTTTGGAGATTATCATGGGTTGTTATTTGCAAATTACCGGCGGAACTCACGCTGCCAGTATTGACGATTTTCCCCTTCTGGGTAAGAATGAATTCCCCGCCGCTTGCGGACAGAATGCCCTGGTTATTAACACCGACACCTTGTTCAGTACCGACAAGCTTTATCTTATTGGCATACATGCCACCCAACTGACCTACATCCAGCGACACGGAAGGCATATTGCCCTCCGGCGCATTTTTTTCCGTATTCAATGTGTTGTAGTCGACTTTGTTATTCCCGGTTACTACATTTAGATTATTTGCCCAGATACCGGCGTTCACTTGAACTGCACGGCTGATGAGGTCCACCCGGTCGATATCGGCGACATTCAGCCCAGCTCCTTCGATGCTGATTTGACCGCGGGAAACCCGGAATGCTTCCAGGCTGCCGTTGCCGCCAAATACGGGGATACCGGTCGTTAACACGGCCCGGCTGGTATTGATAAAGCCAAACCCATCGCCTACAATCCCATTGGGATTGGCAATGATGACTTCGGCCCGGGAACCGGCCACTTCGGTATAGCCTTTTAAATAGCTGGGATTGCTGCCACTGACTTCGTTG
>NZ_CYSP01000029.1 GCF_001298735.1 Propionispora sp. 2/2-37
TCTGAACAGCACCCTCGAATTTAGACAGTGAAATGAAGAGCCCCCTATCGTAGAATGAAATTATAACGATTAGGGGGCTTTGGCATGTCTGGAATTAAAGGAATGAAGACGTATCCATTAGTTATTAAACAAGAAGCTGTTCGATTGTTCTTCGAAGAAAGAAAAACGAAGAAACAAATAATGGACAAGCTTGAAATCAAGAACGATACCCAGCTTGAGTGTTGGTTTAGGGCTTTTCGTAAAGATGGCATTGCTGGTCTCATAGAAAAACCAAAGGGACGATCTTCTAAATTTGCTACGGAAGCAGCAGTGATCTCATCTGAACAACGTATCAAACAGCTAGAAATGGAGAACGAATTGCTCGAAATTTTCTTTCAGAAACAGCAAGGTGGTGGTAAAAGGCATAATTTATCGCGTCATCTCTCGGTTTGCTGACAAATACTCTATTTTAGCAATGTGCCAGTTTTTTAAGGTGCCTCGTTCAGGGTACTATTACTGGCTGAAAGCACACGTCAAACCAGATAAGGACTCGGCACTAATCTCACTTATTACATCCTGCCACGATGAGACACGCCAAACGTACGGATACCGAAGAGTTCGTATCTGGCTGGAGAAAAAGCATGGACTAAGAGTCAATCATAAAGCAGTTCTAAGGATAATGCGTAAGGCGGGCATTAGTTCTGTAATTCGCCGACGGCGTCAATATAGACGTCTCAAGGAGCAGCTACATAAGTATCCTAATGTCTTAGACCAGGATTTCTGTGCTGTTAAACCTAACACAAAATGGGTTACTGATATTACCTACATCCATACCGCCCAGGGAGTTCTCTACCTATCTGCTATAAAGGATTTAGCTGACGGCTTTATAGTCGGATATAGAACTGCAACGTCACAAACTGTGCATCTGGTAACTGAAACTATTAAAGATGCTATCAAAAAAGAAATGATCGCTGATGGACTCGCACTCCACAGCGATCAAGGGTTCCAATATACGTCCCACGCATATCACAACCTAATTACAGACTACGGTATTACCCCTTCTATGTCAAGCCGTGGAAACTGTTATGACAATGCTTCTATGGAGAGCTTCTTTGGTAGCCTAAAAACAGAATGTATTTATCGGAACCAACTATCTACGTTTGAAGAAGCCAACGAACTGATTGATGCTTATATAGATTTCTACAACTATGACCGCGCCCAATTAAAAACAGGACTGACGCCATTCGAAAAACGGCGCCAGTCTGCGTAAGTTTTAGCTACTCTACGATAGGCTTTTCTAATACTGTCTAAACCGGTGGGAGCAGTTCAGTCCAGTTGAAAATAGAACGCCTTTTCCTGCTGCTAATCGCCTTTTCTCTATTAGGCGCTGTAGGACAAAAAAACTACCAGATCACACGGTCCGTGCATCTGGCAGTTATCGCTTCGTTTTCTTAGCTTTATGATTTTGCATCCTGCTTCTCGGGTTAACTGTTCACACAAATGCGGCGGGTTATCGGGACTAGCCAATTGCTCCGATTTCCCCGGTAATTGATTACTCTGCTGTTGCCGTTACAGTTTAAAGCGGGCGGTGATTTCATTCATTTCGGCAGCCATCATGGCCAATGCTTCCGCGCTGGAGTTAATTTCATGCAAACTCGCGCTTTGCTCTTCCGTAGCGGCAGCCACCGTTTGGGTACTGGCACCGGTTTCTTCCGCTACGGCACTGATGGTTTGTACATTGTTGACAATGGACTGCATCCCTTTAGCCGTTTCCTGTACTGCCTGGCTGATCTGTTCAATTCCGTGTTTTGTCCGTCCCAGCTTATCCAGTATATTTTCAAAACCATGCTGGGTTTCACCGGCAGTCGCCTTTCCGGTCTCCACTTCTTCATTGGCTTTGGTCACCATATCTACAGCAAACTCAATATCGGTAGTCATTTTGCCGATAATGGCTTCAATATGATTGGTTGCCCCCGCACTTTGTTCGGCCAGCTTCCGTACCTCTTCCGCCACCACGGCAAAACCGCGCCCTGCTTCTCCGGCCCGTGCGGCTTCAATGGCGGCATTCAGTGCCAACAGGTTGGTTTGACCGGCAATGTCCCTGATCACATGCACGATTTCCTGAATATCCTTAGAACCCTTTACCAGTGATCCGGATACCTCCGTAATATTCGCCATGGCCGCCTCAATGCTTTCATTCTGATTCACCACTTTGCGAATCAGTTCCATGCCCTGAACGGCCTCTTCCACCGCATCACGGGTTACATGATTCACTTCTTCCGCACTGGCACTCATCTGCTCCGCACCGGCGCCGGCCTGCTGGACGGCGGCGGAAATTTCCGTAATATGATTCGTATTCTGCTCGGCTCCAGCAGCCACATCACCAATATTTTTCGCCACATTTTCCGCCACTTGCAACTGTCCCTCCACCGAAGAACTTAATTCCTCGCTGGAAGCGGCTAACGCATCGGCGCTGTCCCGGACCATCCGGACTATATCACGCAATTGCTGCTTCATGCTGATAACGGCATCGGCCATATCTCCGATTTCATCATTACGCATGGCCGGAATGTTGGGACGGGCCAAATTCAGTTGGCTTACTGCCAGCAATTCTCCGCGCAGGCTATTCAATCTGCGGACCAATATCCGGCTGAACCAAAACGCAAATACAATGCTTGCCAGCACAATCACGGCGCCTGCACCATTAACCACAAAAGTGACCAGATTCTCCTTGGCGGTTTGTTGTTCTTTCCGTTCCTGTAACATCTGATTCTGAAACGCTACGGTCTCTTCGAACAACTGATTAATGGACTCCGTCTTTTTTCTGGCTTCGCTAAGAATCCTCATGTAATCCGGATTATTCGCCTGTTTCAAAGCAATGACTTTTTTTATATCTTCCTGATACCCGTTCAGCATGGTCTGTAACCTTTCGCCTGCCGCTTTGCTCTTATCTACGGTTACCGAATCGGTGAACTGTTTGACGGCAGCCTGACTTTTGCCCAACATTTGCAGGGTCTGTTCGCCATACACCTGATCATTGTAGGCCAGATACCCCCGCAGTTCAGCCAGACCCTCGTGAAAATCACTCTGTGCCCTTTGCAATTCCAGGGTCCGCTGTACCGGGCCGTTCAACATATCCTGATAGTTATTTCCGGCCTGATTATATTCGAAACTCACCACGGCCAGCAACACAATCATCAGCCCTAGAGCAACCCCCAGTAATATTCCCAACTGACTGCCAATCGTAATCCGACGCCCCACTTGCCTCATCTCCTTCTTGAACCATATTTCAGTTATAATTCCTGTTTTTTAACGCTTGAATGCTTGCACTTTCATTCCATACCCGGTAAATAAAAAAATCTTGCCATAACAATGCCGACCCTTGTCGCAGTACATGCCCGGCCAGGATCTACACCGATATGGCAAAATCAATCGTAACAGCCAACACAACGTTCCCCAAGCTGCAAGAGTAGACTGAAATAAGTTCTATTGTTATAATGAGATAATAGGGATAATGGGCAAACCATCTGATTATGCTAGAAAAGAAAAATTAAACAGGCCTTTTCTTGCTCTGTAACCGAAATAACACGGCAAGAAATACGAAGACCAATTCGGCAACCAGCAAGGTATTTTGCCCTTTTCGGGCACAATGCCCTCTTGGCGTATCTGGATACGCTGGCCGATATAAACCATACTACCGTACGCTATCTGACCTAATTCACGTTCTAATTACAAAAAACATCAAATTCCACAATCTCATTTTATCCCATATAAGGGAATTTTGCAACATTTTTTTATATAAGGGATTTTTATTGCCCAAGGAGGTCGACAGTGCTGAAACCAAATAATTTAAATACGCTTGGCAACCGTCTTCTGTTCTTGCGCCAGTCGGCCCATATCACCTTGCAAAAGCTGTCGGAAAAAACCGGTTTATCCAGCAGCAATCTCAGCCGTTATGAAAAAGACGAAGTAAAGCCCAGCGCCGACGCGATTGTCACCTTGTGCAATTTTTATCGAGTCTCCACCGACTGGCTGCTGCTCGGTTCTGCCGGAGCAGGTCCAGCCGGCCCGTCCAGCAATGTAGTTGACCCGGATTTGCAAAAAATGTTCACTATCCTGCAGCAGTTAATGAACAGCAGCGACCCTGATCTCCGGGGCTGGACGAAAATTCAGTTTCAAAAAGCCTTCGGTGAATATTACGCTGCTGAAGAAAAAAAACACCGCGCATAAGCCGCCGCCGGGAAACCAAAATTGGCGGGAATATGCCGCCCGCCGGAATCTTTTCATTCTTCATTAACTGTCGTGCTCTTCTATGGCCAATCCCCCAAACCATAAAACAGAGCATTTTGTTGCTGCTTTCTCCCTGTTCCCTTGTTACTCTCTCATCCGTTTATTTACACCAGTTTTGTATTTCAATAATATTCCCTTCCGGGTCACGCGCATAGACGGCAGTCAATACACCCAGTTCTCCATAGTCCCGGCAAATCACTTCCCCCACTTGCTCTCCGCCGTGTGCCAGCAGAGTTCGCAGCACATGATCGACCGAATGGACATGAAAAGCCAGATGCCCCAGCCCTTGGCAGTTAAGCCCGGGCTTATTTTTATGGCTATCCTCCGGTTCATAGGAAAAAATCTCCAGTGTAGGTCCCTGGTCATAACCGGGTAACCGTAAATGGATTCCGGTAATCCGGGCACCAGGCAGGCCGGTCAGTTGATCCACCCATTCTCCGGAAAGATCCCGCTCAGGATAAACAGGCTTGCAATGAAATACATCTATATAAAATTGAGCCAAATTGTGCCAATCCCGCGCAATTAAATTGGTGTGGACATACTTCATATCCGTATTCATAAAGAACATTCCTTTCTATGGCAAAGCACGTATACCTTATTATATCGTATTATCTTTCTTCCGTGCAGGATAAGTTTAAGAAGAATCAGGCTTTTATGATCCTGCGCTCCGCCTACGACTCAGCCGCCAATCAAAAAGCTCCTCATCGAAATGGATGCATTTGCCGCCTCCTGTCCCTAATCCCGGTGATCCGTCTACATGATATTCCTTGTGTTGTAAGGTTCCGCACCACAGTGCATTTTCCTGCAAAGCTACTGTTTTTATTTTATACCGCTTTGAGGCCTGCAACCTCCCGTTATTAAGCACTCTGCAAAACAATATTCCTGACAGATATACGGCCAGCCTGTACAATGCAGGCTGGCCGTATACTTACTATTTTCATTATTTTCTTCCCTGCAGATACACGCTGTATTCATACCTGTCACCAACCAGTTTGGTAACCCCGTACTCAACCGGCCCCTTCTCCGTATAAGAGATCCGTTTGCTGCAAAGCAGCGCCGACCCGACCGGCACTTGTAAAATCTGCGCTTCCGCAAAATCGGCGCTGACAGCCGAAATGCGCTCCCAGGCAGACTGCAGGCGGATATTGTACTGCTGTTCCAGAAAAGCATATAAACCGGTAAAGGCATCCGTATGCTTTTCCAAATCAGGCACGGCATTTCCCCTTAGATAATTCATCATCAGAGCAATTGGCTGGTTATCCGCCAGCTGTACCCTTTGTACGATAAAAACCGTGCCCCCGGCCGGAAGCTCCAGGGCTTCGGCCACATAGTCAGGGGCCTGCACCTTTTTAATATGCATACCCCTGGTGACAACCCGGTATCCTTTGGCCTGCAGCGTCTCGGTAATCGAAGTGAGATAATTGAGTTTTTGTGTGGTGGAAAAGTCCAGTACTTCCGTTCCTCTCCCCTGCTTCGGCCTCACATAGCCATCCTGGACAAGCAAACCGACAGCCTTTCTAACGGTAGTTCGGCTTACCGCGAACTTCTCCTCCAGTTCCGATTCGGTCGGCAGCAGTGTACCGGGACGGTAAACGCCGTCCTTGATTTCACGTTTTAATTCCGAATACACTCGTTTATAGGCAGCTACGGTACTCATACATTCCCTCTTAACGTCATTTTTTATCATGTTTAATCGAGTATACCAACTGCTGTATCCCTTGTCAATCAGGCAAACACAATAGATAATTATGTTTTTAAATATATAGTTATCTATTTTTTTAAAAGTATCTTTTTTAGTATTAGGCCAAGCACTAAATCAACCTAAAAATCCCAGTATATTTTTGATAAATTCAGTTCATGAACACACATAAACAATAACATAGCCATTGCCCAACAGCAATAAACATGTTACTATTTATTCGATACATAATTATCTTTAGATAAGGAGGGTTTACTTAATGAAACCATACAGCGGAAACTTAGCCCCAATCGGGCGCATGATCGACGTCAGCGCGGTCAGAGCCGATGTAACTCTAGAAGAAATTGACAGTCTGGTGGAGGTCGCTAAACAGTACCACTGCATCTGTACGTTCGTCATGCCCTGCTTTACTCCCTACCTCGTCGAAAAACTGGCGGATACTCCCGATACCATCGCCGGCGGCGTGGTCGGATTCCCTTCCGGTGCCGATACCAGTACGATCAAAACACAGACCGCCAAAGAACTGATTGGTGCCGGCTGCCGGGAACTGGACATGGTGATTAACGTAGGAGCGCTTAAATCCGGACGTTTCGATATTGTAAAAAATGACATTAAGGCAGTAGTAACTGCCGCTGCAGGCATTCCTGTCAAAACCATTCTGGAAACAGCCTATCTCACCGATGAAGAAATAGCCAGAGGCAGCCAGATTGCCGTTGAGGCCGGGGCCGCTTTTATAAAAACCGGAACCGGCTGGGCTCCTAAACCGACCACCGTGGAAACCATCAGGCTGATTAAATCCGTTATCGGTGACTCGGCTCTCATCAAAGCCGCCGGCGGCGTCAGAGACCTGGATACCCTGCTGGCCATGGTCGAAGCCGGCTGCAGCCGCTTCGGCATCGGCCTTCGTTCAGCGGTCGCCATCTTGCAGGAAGCTCACCGGCGCGCCGGCGGTAATCCGCAGCAAGCGGCACAACACGCCGGCGGCAATGACCGCTATTAACCCTCGCCGGTACACTACACAAAGAAAGGCAGATTGGCATTTTTTCCAAGCATGCAGCACAAATCATGAAACAGCAGCGAAGCGGCAAAATCATCAACGTCGCCTCGGTTGCCGGCTATGTCCCTTTGTTTGTGGTCCAGCCCCACTACTCAGCCGGAAAGGCCGCTGTCATCTCGCTGACCAAAACGCTGGCACTGGAGCTGGCTTCCTACGGGATCACCGTCAATGCCATAGCTCCCGGTTATATCGGCACGGTAAACTGGGATGCCTATTTTCAAAAACAAATAAGCGACCTGAAGAAAAAAGTCCCCCTGGGCAGAATCGGCACAACGGAGGATTGCGCTAAAGTCATTGAGTTTTTAGCTACCGATCTGTCCGATTATCTCACCGGCCAGACCATCAAGGTGGACGGCGGCCTGCTGGAATTAAACCCGTCTTCCGCCAGCACCGGCTCCTACCAGGTATAACTAAGCTACTCCGCCTGCAGCAGCCGTCTGGTAATGGCCAGCGCCGTGGGGGTTTTTGCCAGTCCGCCCTCCGATGTCTCTTTTAGCGAGGAAGGTAAATCAATTCCGATACGGAACATCGCGTCAATCACTTCATCGGCCGGTATCACGCTTTCGATGCCGGCCAACGCCATTTGAGCGGCAACCAAAGCATGAACGGCAGCAAAAGCGTTTCTTTTTACGCAAGGTACTTCCACCAATCCGGCCACGGGATCACACACCAGTCCCAGCATATTTTTCAGCGCCAGGGCCAGGGCGTGGGCCGACTGACGGGGGGTTCCTTCCAGCATTTCCACAACTGCGGCAGCCGCCATAGCGGCTGCCGATCCGCATTCCGCCTGGCATCCGCCTACCGCTCCGGCAACGGTGGCGTTTTTCGCAATCACCTCACCAATTCCGGCCGCAGTAAATAAAGCCTTCACCAGCTTCTCTTCCCGGTTGGTTATCAGTCCGGCCACGGCTAAAATAGCCCCCGGCACAATGCCGCAGGAACCGGCGGTGGGACAGGCGACAATTTTTCCCATACTGGCGTTCACCTCCCCGACGGCCATGGCATAGGCTGCCGCCTGGGTGGCAACCGGCCCCAGGAATGCCGCCGGCATCAGCAGCTTGCAGGCATCACCGCCAACCAGGCCGCTGAAGGACTTTTCCCGCTGTTTCAAACCCCCGTCGACAGCCTGCTGCATAACGGCGAGCCTGCCGCGCATATTATCCCAGACGCGGTTTGCCGGAACCTCGCTTTTTTCTACTTCCCATTCCAGCACAATATCGGCAATACCCGTTTTTTTGGCCTCCGCCAGGGTTACCAGTTCATCAATACGTGTAAACGCAATCATGTCTCCTCCTATAACGGCTGTACTAACCGTACCGCTTCAATCGTTGTTATGGCATTCAGCATAACAGCCGTCTCCTGCGGTATCGGCTGATCGGTTTCCAAAATCATGAGCGCCTGCGCTCCCTTTTGTTTACGTGAAACTTTCATAAAGGCAATATTCACCTGCTGCTGAGCCAGTATCTGCGTAATCGCTGCAATTATCCCCGGCTGGTCCTGATGAATGGTGATCAAGGTATAATAGTCCCCCGTAAATTCAACCTCATAACCGTCAATGTTGCTGATATGGATCTGGCCACCACCAAGCGATGCGCCAACGACTCTGACCGTTCTGCCCGAAGCTCCTTTCAGATAAAAGGCAACGGTATTCGGATGGCAATTTTCTTTTTCCGCCGCATGAAAGCTGACGGTAAGATTGGCCCTTGCTGCCAGGGCAAACGAATCTTTGATCCTTATATCTTCGGTGGGGAAGCCCAGCAATCCGGCCACCAGCGCTTTGTCGGTTCCATGCCCCTTATAAGTCCGGGCAAACGAACCATATAAAGTGAGAGCCGCTTCCACAGGTATTTCCCCCAAAATGGTACGGGCCATCTTGCCCAGCCGGGCGGCACCTGCGGTATGGGAACTCGACGGTCCGATCATGACCGGGCCGATAATATCAAATACACCCATGCACATCCTCCTCATTTCGCATACCCCTGCTAATAGCTTTGCCATTAACCGCATAATTAAGCCATATCACCGGTCGTCAGACATATGCTTTCCCGGTTTCCCTATAAAAAGACAGAGAACAAAAGCTCAGCCCACTTTTGTTCTCTGTTCTGCTACCTGAGAGTTTCGTCCTGCCGGACTCCCCGTCGGTGACACGTTCCCAGCGTGTTCTCTCCAGAGTTCGGTCCGGTTACGGTTTTTTTACCTGAGAGTTTGTAACAAGCCTTGCTCCTTCGGTGACGCGACCGCGTTCTCTCCCGGCAACCTTCATCCCGTATTGAATTCCTGCCGGCGCTTCTGCCCCTGCTACCCGGGGCGAGTTCACCGCGTCGAAAAATAACTGCCGTTCAAACTGAATCAATCAAATTTTACCAATCCCTTTTTTCCTTGTCAATGACCGCGCCGTTTTTTATTTAAAATCCGTTGGACATAAGCTACGCCCCGCAATGCGCTATCTTCCCGTCAGAAAGTTTCTTCCATCTTTTAACATAAAATTAACCGCTAATTAACATGCCCGGCCAGCGGCAATGTCATAATGAGAACAGGCATACCTGTCTAATTCAAAATTTTCGGAGGTGTAATGAGTGTCCAATCCCAACATGTCTCTGCTAGGCTTATCCCGTTTTGTACGGCTGCTGACAGCATTTGCAGTAATCACAGCGCTGGTGTCCGGTATGTCGGTATCCTATGCCGCTTACTATGCACCGGTACAACCCAGCATCAACATTATGCCGATTGACCGGGCAAAATTTCTCACCGGGCAAACATTCGACTTTGCCATTGAAGTAAAAACGGCTGCCCCCGCTACGGCTATTGATGTCACAATTAATGGAGTCCCAGCCGAAAAATATTTCGGCAAACAGGCGAAAACCCAGTTCGACACGATGAGCACTTATCGCATTAACGATGTTGCTTTCCGACAGGCAGGCGGGGTAACCGTCACGGTTACGGCAAAAACCGCCGGCGGTGTGGAAAAGCGTACGGTCCAGTATGAAATTACCAACGATAAAATAAAAAAACCGGCTAAAAACGTGATTCTCTTTATCGGTGACGGCATGAGCCTGCAGGCCCGGCAAATTGCCCGCATTCTCGCCAAAGGCATCACCGAGGGCAAATATAACGATCTTTTAGAAATGGAGAAAATGTCCAACCTGGCGCTGATCACCACATCCGGCAACGATTCGCTGGTAACCGACTCGGCCAACAGCGCCTCCGCTTACGCCACCGGCCATAAAAGCAGTGTAAATGCCATGGGCGTCTATGCCGACAGCACAAAAGATCCGTTTGACGACCCCAAAGTAGAAAATATTATTGAGCTGGCTAAACGCACCCGGGGCATGTCTACCGGCATCGTTTCCACCGCCAATATCACCGATGCCACTCCGGCAGCCATGTTGACCCACACCCGCAAACGGAGCGAACAAAATTACATCGCGGCAGACATGCTCACACCGGCGCATCGTCCGGATGTGATTCTCGGCGGCGGTTCACGCCACTTCCTGCCGCAAAGCGTACCCGGTTCCAAACGTACCGATGAACGTAATCTGTTCAACGAGTTCCAGGCCCAAGGCTATACCCTGGCAACCACCAAAAACGAATTAAAACAAGCCGGTGCGCCGGACAAAATTTTAGGGCTTTTCCAACTCGACAACATGGATGTTTATGTTGACCGGGAAGTGACCAAAAACCCGGCTGTGCTCGGTAAATTCACCGACCAGCCCACCTTGATGGACATGACGCAAACCGCCATCAATTCGTTAAGCAAGAATAAAAACGGTTTCTTTCTGATGGTAGAAGGCGCCTGCATTGACAAACAATTGCACGCCATGGACTGGCAGCGGGCCGCTTATGATACCATTGAGATGGATAAAGCCGTAGGCATTGCCAAGGAATTTGCCAAAAAGAACGGCGACACCCTGATCATCGTGGTAGCCGACCATGCGCACGGTGCCAGCATCACCGGCACCTACCATGAATTAGACGGCAAAACGGGCCGCGACGGCGTCCGTATCTATGCCGATGCCGGCTGGCCGACCTTTGCCGATGCCGACGGCGACGGATTCCCGAACAATCCCGATCCCAGCGTCACACTGGCTGTCCAGTTTGCCAACCATCCCGAGTATTATGAAAACTATAAGTTCCAGAAAGTTCCCACATCACCGGCCATTATGGCGAACGGCAAGGCCGTTGCCAATCCGAAACGCTCCGAAGGCGGACAATTGATGCCCGGCAATATTCCGGCCTCCGATCCTTCCGAAGTCCATTCTGCCGATGATGTGCCCCTGACCGCACAGGGCCCCGGTGCCGATTACTTTAAAGGCATTATGGATAATACCGAAGTATTCTACGGCATTGTCAGGGCACTGGGCCTTGATGGCAATCAAAATAAAAAATAACCTGTTTTCTCCATACAAACCCGGAGGCCAATTCGATGAGTAAAACAATTAAGCGCGTAAGCGGAATTCTTTGTGCTATGCTGTTGGCCGGGTTGCTGTTGCCCTGGGAGGGCCAAACAGGGACGCTTCCCCATGAGGAGCCGTCCCTGTTTTACTCCCGCGCTCAGGCCGCATGGTTGCCCTGGTTTGGCGAAGAAGCCACCCGCCTTGAATTTGACGAAATGTACAGCGGTGCCTCAGCGTACGGTTTGGAATTATCGTCCAAGCTGAAAAGCCTGGAAGGAAAAAAAGTGCAAATGAACGGTTTTATGGCGCCGCCGCTTAAACCCACTCTTAGTTTTTTTGTGTTAACCAAAGTGCCGATGTCCATCTGCCCCTTTTGTTCCACAGATGCCGACTGGCCGAATGACATTGTTTTAGTCAAGCTGTCCGAACCGGTTACCGCCCTGCCGTTTGACCGCCCGATAACTGTAACCGGGCGCTTGGAAATAGGCTCCCAGGTAGATCCGGAAACCGGATTTGTCAGCCTGGTGCGTATCATCGCCGACAGTGTTGAATAATGTAAGGAACGGAGTGATCCCTTATGCTGGAACTGAATCAGATCCGTAAAGAATACCGTGACGGAACGCAAACCATTACGGCGGTTTCCCTGGATCATCTTACCGTACAGCCCGGCGAACAGCTGGCGTTAGTCGGGCCAAGCGGTTCCGGCAAAACCACGCTGCTGCATCTTATTTCCGGCTTATTAACCCCAACCCGGGGGGAAATCCGGCTGGACGGCCTCACCATCTCCGGCCTGCCGGAAGCCCGCCGCGATATCTGGCGGGCTAACACCGTTGGTTATGTCTTCCAGAAGTTCAACCTGCTGACTAGTCTGAATGTGCTGGATAATGTAGTGGTCGCCATGAGTTTCGCCCAGGTTATCCCTACCGCCGACCAGCGCTCCTGGGCTGTTCAACTGCTGGAGCAGGTAGGCTTAGCCGATAAGCTAAAACAATATCCCCGCCAGCTCAGTATGGGTGAACAACAACGTGTTGCCGTTGCCAGAGCCGTCGTGAATAAGCCCCGCCTGATTCTGGCCGACGAGCCGACCGCCAGCCTTGATCAGGAAAACAGCGCGAAAGTTCTGGATATGCTGCGCCGGTTTGCCGCAGAGTCCCACAGCATACTGCTGGTATCCACCCATGACCGTCAGGTTATGAGTTTATTCCCCAGAATCCATTCGTTACAACAGTCGGGAAAGGAGGTGGCGGCCGATGCGCCTCTTCCTAGCCTGGCGTAACTTACTGGCGAAGCCGGTGCAAAGCGGACTGACCGTCCTGGTCGTGGCGGCAACCTTTGCCATGATGATTGTCATCACCTTACTGTTCGGCGGCATTCATGACGGCCTGGTCAGAGCCACCGAACCCTTTGATCTCCTTGTCGGTGCCAAGGGCAGTCCCAATCAACTGGTGTTAAATACCGTTTTTCTGCAGGACGCGCCGATCGGCAATATAAGCCACGAAATTTACGAAGAACTGGCAGCCAACCCGCTGGTCTCCGCAGCCGTTCCCCTGGCCTTTGGCGACAGCTATAACGGTTACGCCATCGTAGGGGCGGGAAGCGGCATTTTTGAGCACCAGCCTAAGACCGGCCAGCAGGCTTGGCTGGAGCTGGCGGCAGGACGCCCTTACCGCCAGCCCTTCGAAGCCGTTGTCGGTGCCAAAGCCGCCCGCGAACTGGCCCTTAAACCCGGCGATTCTTTCCAGTCGATGCACGGTCTGATCCCCGGCGGTGAAAGTCACGAGCACCCGTACCAGGTTGTCGGTATTCTGCAGCCGGTATACGGTCCTTATGACCGGGCGATTTTTGTTTCCATTGAAAGCATCTGGCAGGCTCACGAAAAACATGGCCACGAACCGGCGGCAGAAGCAGAAGCACCCTCCGCTGACCACGCACACGGGCAGGAAGTAACCGCCATTATGGTAAAACCCAAAGGCTACAGCGAAGCCATGCGCCTCTACCAGCAGTTTCAGCATCAGCCGGGCGCCCAAATGGTTTTCCCCGCACAAGTGATTGTACAGTTATTTGCTGTCCTGGGTCAGGGCGAACAGGTATTAAAACCCATAGCCTGTATGATTGTCGCCATGGGCCTGCTGATTATGGCCTTGTCTTTGTACTGGTCGGCAGTAAGCCGGCTGCGCGAGCGGGCGATCTTACGCGCCTTGGGCGCCAGCTCCCGCGATATGTTTACTATCATGATAACGGAAGGTGCCCTGCTCACGATGGCCGGCGTAGCGGTCGGCGGCCTCACCGGTCATGGTCTCTACGCACTGGTATCTCACGCCCTGGAAACCAAAACAGCCATTCTGCTGACAAACAGCTTTACCGCCGCCGAAGGCCTGATTATCCTGATCGGAGTTGTTCTTGGCCTGTTGACCGGAGCCATTCCGGCCCTGCTCACCTACCGCACGGAGGTGGCCAGGCATTTGTAGCTGATGCCGGGCTATTTAGGAACGCCCTTCCAGCCCCGAAAAATAAGGGAATGCAGCCGCATACTAACTGCTGCATTCCCTTATTTGTTCCTGTCTGTCAGCTGCATCCTGGCCGATACAGTCAAAACGGATGCTGTCTGCCGGCAACCCCAGTAACGCTTCGAGCAGCCTGCCGGCTATCCCCAGCTTATTGTTGATTTTATCCCGGTCAGCCTCATGTCCGAATTCGTCCGGAGAACTGGCCTCCAGCAGGGCCGCCATAATCCCGGCAAAAAAGGCCAGAGTCTCCTCCATATGTTCAACCTTGGTAATTCCTTCCCTGTTGCCCTGCTCCAGCATACATTGTAAAATCGGGGCAGTGGCGACTAACGTCTGCCGCCACAGCCGGTTAATCATCTGCCCTTGTTTTTCTCTATATAATACTTGGGTCAGCAAGCTGGCTTCATCACAAAAACAAAGTCTATAAAAGAAGTTACAAAATAACTGCAGCTTTTCCTTCACACTCTGCTGTCCGGCCGACGCAGACTGAAAGGCAAACAGCATATTGCGGATATAGCGGTCAAAGATGGCTTCCAAAATGACTTCCTTGGAAGCAAAGTGATAATAAAACGTGCCCTGTGCCACACCGACCTTTTTGACAATCATACTGACCGCCGTTTGCTCATACCCCTGGGACATGAATAATTCCTCTGCCGCGTCCATTAGCTCCGCTTTTCTTACCTCTGGTTCTTTCGAAATACGGGCTATGATAACCACCTCTCTCGCCACTGACTTTAGTCAGTTATTATTGTAAAATAGCGGTTTTATCCTTGTCAAGAAAAATCTGGAAATTAGTCAGGTTCAATTATAAACAGGCACTGTCCGCTAAAAGTCTGGACAGTGCCTATAAACCATCATCCTATTGTTTCTTTAGATGCGTTGCTCCATACCAAAAACAAAATTCCGTTTAGTCATGGGATAAGCCAAACCAGTGCCCCAATCACCAATTCCTTTTAGCGAATAAGCTTCATTCGTTAAATTATAGCCTTTTAAATACAACTTGGTTTCGGGTTTAATTTGATAATTAACAGCCATATCAAGAACCGTATAATGACGGCTGCCAAAAGCATCTGCGTCCCGACCGCTGGCAGCCCGCAATGTTAGCCCTGCATCCCACTGATCCTGCGTATACTGAACATTAAAACGGTATCCGTTTGGCTGACTGTTGTCAGGGTCATTTGTAAACCCGGTTGCCCCCGTGCTTGCATCTTTATTTTCCACTTTCACATAGGAATAACCGGCAGATACGCTCCATTGATCCGATAATTTATGAGCTAAAGTTAAATCCAACCCCCGTCGTTTCTGTTCATCTATATTATAGGCAAATCCTGGTGTGGTTGAATAGTCATAAGCAATAGCATCCTCTACCCGGCTTTTAAAAACACTTAACTGCAAATTTGTATCCTGATCAAATTTTGTATTCATACCAAGTGTGATGGTATCGCCTGTCTCCGGACGAAGGTTAGGATTTCCCCTGAACCACTGGGTATCACTAAATAAATCTTCTACTGTCGGTGATTTTACAAATTGTCCCCAAGATGCAAACACATTTGTTTTTTCATTTAATTTTCGATTTGCCGTTACACGCGAAGTAACATGATTGCCGATTATGCTGTGATCATCATAACGTGAACCTAATGTCAGTGTCCAATCATGCGGCAACTTCCAATTATCTTCCAGATAAATTGCTTTTGTGGTATAGGAATCGTCAATATTTTGACTAACATATTCAAAGTCGTTCTGTCGCCAGTCTACTCCGCCGACTAAAGTATGTTGGTCATTTAACTGCATTCTCTGCTGCCATTCCATGCCGACGGCACTACGGTCAACTTCATAACCAATCGTAGAGCCATTATAAGAAACTTCATTACTGGAACTATTGCGATAGATCCGGAAAAAACTATCTTTGCTTAAGTTATAGGTCAAGGCAATGTTATTATCCTGAGAACTGCCGTAACCGTAGGGATAATGATAGGTGTACCCGGGGGCCATCATACCAAAACCGCCATCTTGGTCCACATAGTCAACCTGTAATGATAGAGATCGTTCGTTGTCTAATTCTTTGTCCAACCGAAAAGTTAATGAATCCTGCTCTCCATAAGTTTGGGGAAATTCATTAGTATGGCCGTCTTCATCTTTATATTTATAGTTATCCTGTTTTTTTCTTTCAGCCGTGATAAAATAACTAAAACCATTGTCTAATTTATTTTCAGTCGAAAAAGCATAGCGCCGCTGCCCCCAACTACCGGCTTCGGTCGTTATGGTAGTGTTTTCACCAGTCGCCTTGCGCGTAATGATATTGATAACCCCGCCTACGGCATCGCTGCCATACAATGAAGATGATGGACCGTGTACAATTTCAATACGTTCAATATTTTTAACCGGTATGTTGGTAAGATTATACCCTCCTGCACTGCCGCTGGTAATAATCTGGTCCCAATTCATCCTACGGCCATCCACCAGAATCAGCACCCGCTTATCCCCATTTAGAATAGGTATGGCACCGCCCGCTCCCTCTTCAACGGCAATATTAACCTTTCTCAATATTTCCGGTACACTGGCATAATTTCCCCTTTCGATTTCTTCCCGATTAACGACTATCACATTGGCCGCCACTTCCGTTGCTTTGACCGGCATCCGGTTGGCTGTGACGACATACTCATCAAGGCTAAATTCTTCCTGTACAGTCTCCTCGGCCGAAACTTGTCCGGCCAGACCGAACAGGAGGGCGCTGCTAATCAGTGAGCATAATATTTTTTTACGTTTTTTATTGATCATACGGTTCTCCTCCCCCAATTGTACCGCAATGCCTTTTACCTGTATATACGGTAACTTTCTCAGTGAATTATGTAGCGATATCATTTCGAATTTCCCTATTCAACTGACTTAAGTCAGTCAATAACTGCACTTCCTTTTTATTCCTTCATGTCCATCTCTCCTGTCTCTGCTGTATCTAAGCCTACTGTCCGACTGAAACGGTGAGTTTAGATTTGTGAAACTATAATTTGGCGGGTACCTTAAAAACCTATAATGATTTCAGGCAATAACTGACTGCAATCAGTCAATTATTAAAGATATCTTAATTGATTATGATTATCATAATCAATTAAGATTATAAGCCTCCGACTTTCGTAAGTCAATAGCTTTATTTTTTTATTTTACGGACAACCCCACCCGCACTAATGCAGCCTTTTTGATAGCCACATAGCAAAAAAGGAGGCTATCCAACACAAGCTGAATATATCTCTATTCTGTCAAATGCCGGTTACAAAAACTCCACATCCAATTTTCATCTGCAGCCTAGCGAAATAAGCGAAAAAAATAAATAAAAGCGACGTTTCAAATGGAACGCCGCTTTTATTTATAGCCTTTATAT
>NZ_CYSP01000030.1 GCF_001298735.1 Propionispora sp. 2/2-37
AGCGGCTTAGGCCGCCGGGCTTTTTGCATATAGAAAACCCCAGGTTGGATAGGTGTTGTTTACCCAAAGAGTATAAAACCAGCAAACTGTTGGAGGATACTCAGCTCATACCGGGAGTATCGTCTGTTGTTTTTTATGAGATATTTACTATAAACCCTCCAGGATAGTGTACAGCTACAGTTACACACCATCCTGGAGGGTTAGTCTTGGGATACTGTTCCGTTTCGCCTGTTTACCGAAAAATATCTTTATAACAACTTATGGCACGGTTTTTGGGTGCTTCCGGCCGGTTTTTATCCATTTTCACTCTATTGTTGTTTCCCTTGAGAAGTTTACTTTATTTTGATTAGCATATAGTTCCAATCTCAATTTACACGCAGTCCCCTTCTGATAGGAATTGGTTAGTTCAAAGGGAATGCCGGAATCAAGATAGGCAATGCGTTGTATTTTAAAAGCGCTGGCTCCAGATTTGCAACTCAAAAGCCGGGCCATTTCTTTATTTAATTTAACCGCCTCATAGGTTTCGATTGCCTTATGTAGATTTAAATTATATCTTGATTTTAAAAAGTTATATAAAGAAGTATTGGAAAAATCTTCATTAACGATATCGGGACATAAATAGAGCGGGATATGGGTAATCTCCAATAATAGAGGCTCAGTATTTGCCAATCTAAGTCTAGTCAGTTTAAATACTTTTGTTGTTCCTTCATTAAGGTTTAATTTTTTAGCTATTTCACCTGTTGCATACTCAACAGTATTTTCTAAAACATGCGAATGCGGATATATTCCCAATTCAAACATATCTTCAGTAAAATTATAAAGATGATTCAGGTTTCTGCTGAGTTTCTTTTCTGCAACAAACGACCCTTTGCCTCTTCGCCTGATAACAAGGTTTTCTTCCACTAATTGATTAAGTGCTTGTCTAACCGTAGAGCGACTAAGGCCATATTGAGAACACAGCTGGCTTTCGGGCGGGAGCAGATCGCCGGGCTTTAGTGTACCATTTTGTATTTCGTTTTTTATTAGAGTAAATAACTGGTAATACAGCGGGACTGTACTTTCGTGTACAATATTGAAATTTAAAATGCTATTGCTTGACATATAATTTCTCCTAGTTTTTTTATTTACTTTATAAATCCACGGGGAGCATATATATTCAAAAGAAGAATAGGAAAACCATCGATAAGTTCTGAAACTCAACTGGAAGTAAGCTGCCGGGAATTTATTTTTCTGTTGGAAAATAAATTCCTTTTATATAGTCAATTATAGTGTTATTGAGATTAATATACAATATTAATCTGCAAATATGTATGATATATTTGTATCTAATTGTCTTATCAGGGAATTGTAGACTGTAAAATTTCCTCGCATGAAAAAGCTGGCAATAAAGCTGCTTCACTAAATGGACGGAGCTTTATGAGGCAGATAACCTATTGGGTAGTATAGAATTACCGGTTGATTTTATTCAATTTTAAAATTATTTAAATAAATATAGACAATTAAATATATTTATGCTAACATCAACATATCAAATGTATCGTACGTTTGATATGTTGATGTTGTTTTATGGGTCATTATACTGCAGCAAATAGAAACAAAAGAAGGGAGGAAAAGTAATGGTATCTATTATTATTGGAACTCATGGAAAGTTTTCGTCCGAAATTTTAAACTCTGCTAAAACGATATGTGGTGAACAAGATAATATTGTCTGCCTTGCCTTTGAACAAGCTGGCATCGTTTTTGACGGTGTCAGCTTTGTTTTACCGGATAAGGTCTCTCTCTTTAATTTAGTTTGCTAAACACCTATTATGATTGAATGAATTTAAAGCGTAACTGGGTCAATATATGATTAATTATAAGCTGTTTAAATAGAATTTTAGATAGATGCATATAAATAAGCAGGTTGTGTTGATTTAGCGCTTACAAATGCTTATGATATAAATATAAATAAATCGAGAGGTGGCAACAATGAAAAAATTTCTGGAATTTGTTCCCCGCAATGAAGATATAGATCTGGTAAGAATCCACCGCTTGCAGCAGATCATGGAAAAAAGGACAGCCAGTATCTGCAGTGAGCGGGCAGTGTTGATTACAGAATCATTCCGGACAACGGAAGGCGAAGATTATGTTTTACGTAAAGCCAAAGCATTTGCACACATTTTAGAAAATATGACGATTTACATTCAGGACGACAGTTTGATCTTTGGTAATCAGGCAAGCCGTAATTTTGCAGCGCCTATTTTCCCTGAATTTTCAATTCAATGGGTAATTAAAGAACTGGATGAGTTTGACAAAAGAGCCGGTGATGTTTTTCAGATATCAGAAGAAGTAAAACGGGATCTAAAAAGCATTGCGCCATACTGGCAGGGACACACGCATGAGGATGAAGTATGGAAGAATACACCTGATAGTATCAGGCAGGCAGAAAAACAAAGTGTGCTTCACCGGGGTGGGATTTCCATGTCGGGGGACGGTCATATTGTACCTAAGCATGAATTGATTCTCCAAAAAGGGTTTCGGGGAATTGTGGAAGAAGCGGAAAGACAATTGAAAAACAGGAATTTATCTGAAGAAAATGCAACTTTCTATCAGGCCGTGATCATTGCATTGGAAGGCGCATTGAAGTTTATTAAAAGGTACTCGGCATTAGCATACAGGATGGCTGAGCGGGAAACGGACAGAAAACGCCGGCAAGAACTTTTGCAAATAGGAAAAATGTGTGAAACATTGCTGGAAAGACCCGCAGCGAGTTTTTATGAGGGGTGTGAAGTATGTTACCTGGTTCATATGCTGCAAATGATCGAAAGTAACGGGCACTCTTTTTGCTATGGAAGATTTGATCAGTATATGTACGATTTATATATAGCGGACATAAAAAAGGGAATATTGACGCAGGAGAAAGCGCTGGAAATCATTACCCATATGTTTTTGATGAACAGCAGCAACAACAAGGTAAGGCCCTGCGGACACACGAAATTCTCTCAGGGCTATCCATTATATTCCAATCTGATGATTGGCGGCCGTAAGCCGGATGGGACAGACGGAACCAATGAATTGTCCTATTTATGCATTGAGGCGATGAATTTGACAAAAATGGCCGAACCCAATTTTTCGATGCGCTACAATACGGAGACTCCCCGGGACTTGTTGCGTCTGGCAGCAAAGCTGATTCGTACCGGATGTGGAATGCCTTCGATGTTTAATGACGAGGTCGCGGTAAAGGGCCTCATGGACCTAGGTATTCCCAGGGAGGATGCGCTTGATTATTGCGCCATTGGCTGCGTGGAGACCGGTGTGCCGGGAAAATACGGGCATCGCTCAACCGGAATGACCTATGTGAACTGGGGAAAAGTACTGGAACTTGTATTAAATAATGGCATGGATCCGAATTCGGGCATCCAATTGGTTGCAATTAATGGCAAAATGGGAGCGGAAGTTGACTATAAAACCTATGACGAGGTTTGGGAAGCCTGGGAAAAAATGCTGAAATTTTATTCCGATTTGGCTGTACAATGCGATGCGATCTGTGGCCGTGCATTGGCTGTTTATGACGCCGATCCGTTTGCTTCCTGCTTTGTCGATAACTGCATGCAACTTGGCAAAACCTTAAAAAACGGCGGCTGCAAATATGACGTCATCTCCCAGTCCAATATTGGACCAAGTGTGGTCGGTAATTCACTGGCGGTAATAAAAAAATTGATATTTGAAGACCGGAAGCTGACCTGGGAACAGCTTTTAAAGGCAATGAAAGCTAACTGGGAGGGAAAAGAGGCGGCTTATATTCACAAGCTGGTAAACCAAGTGCCCAAATTCGGGAATGATGAAGATTATGTGGACAGCCTTGTGAAGGATGTCTTTCATTCCTATCTGAAATTGCTGCCGGACTATAAAACCGATCGCTATGGAAAAGGACCGGAGGTAAGCTGTTATACCATGTCTACCAGTAATATCACCTCCTATGTACCCAATGGACTGGATGTAGGAGCAACCCCGGACGGCAGGAAAGCCGGAAGCCCGTTAAACGAAGGCTGTTCTCCCACGCAGGGAACGGATAGGAATGGACCGACCTCGGTAATCAATTCGGTTGCCAAACTTCCCAATGATCGGGTTGCTGCCGGCCAGTTGTTGAATATGCGGTTTGCCCCCGGTGCGCTGGCCGGTGATGAAAATCTGAAAAAATTTGTTGAATTTCTAAAAGCGTGCCTTTTAAAAGGAATTTATCACAACCAATTTAACGTCATCGATACTAAGACATTCCTGGATGCAAAGAAAAATCCGCAAAACTATACCGATTTAATTGTACGTGTCGCAGGCTATTGTGCACAGTTCGTCTCTTTAATGCCGGAGGCCCAGGATGCCATTATCGCCCGTACGGAAAATACCTGGTCCTGATATGAATGCAAAAGGATTAATTTCAACGATTCAAAAATATTCTACCAAGGATGGTCCGGGAATCCGCAGTACGGTATTTTGCATAGGCTGCAATTTGCGGTGTAAATGGTGTTCTAACCCGGAGCTTATGGAGCCGGGGATAAAGTATATGCATTTTGAAAATCGGTGTATTCATTGTGGCGCTTGTGTAAGCATTGCCAACAATCAATCGATCAAATTTGCGGAAGAAGGTTGTGAGATTGACCGGGCACGCTGTACTAATATGGACGAATGTATGGATATTTGTCCCCGGGAGGCCTTTGAAAAAGTCGGGTATGAAATTACCAGTGAAGAACTCGTCGGGAAATTGCTCAGAGACAAAGTGTTTTATGACCAATCTGCCGGTGGTGTCACTTTTTCGGGCGGTGAAGCGGCCCTGCAGGGAGATTTTGTCGTAGAAGCTGCGCAACGATTGCGGCAGCAGGGCGTCCATGTAGCATTGGATACGGCAGGCTGTTTGCCCTGGTGCGAGTTGAAAAAGGTGGTGGAAACTGTCGACATGGTCCTGTATGACATCAAGACCTTTGATCGGGATATCCACAAAGCTTGTACGGGTGCAGGAAATGAGACGATCTTAACCAATGCACGGAATCTTGCCCGAATGAATAAGGAAATGATTATACGCCTGGTAATTGTACCGGGCTGGAATGATCAGTTCACCGATATAAAAAAGAGGCTCAACTTTATTAAAGAGTTAGGAAAAAGTGTGATACGAGTGGATATATTGAGGTATCATGCCCTGGGCGCCGGGAAGTACCGGCGTCTTGGCATGGAATATCCGATAAGAACCGGGCTGGAATGTGATGAAACGTTGTTGGAAGCAACCAGGCAAATGGCTGTGGAACTGAATTTGAATGTCCATTTGGCTGAGAAATAGAGGATATTTTTATGACTGCCCTAGAACTATAGACGTATGATAGGCACGATGGTACTAGTGCTCCACTAACTCTGAAACTACAATTTCTTTACGGAGCTTTTTCCGTAAGGCTTCGTTGGCGGGGCACTGGGGCTGCCGTTTAATTCTCGTAACGGATAGAAAGGAAGCATTATGTTTCAAGAAGAACGTATATATGAAATAGTAAATATGTTAAAGGACAGAAGAGTGCTGTCAAACCAGGAAATCATGCAGGCATTTCAAATATCCAGAGACACGGCCAGGCGAGATATTGTTAAATTGGTGAATGAAGGCTTTGCCATACGGACCCATGGCGGCATTGCGCTGCCTGCTATTCAAAATGAAGTTAAAAATTATAAAAAACGGCTTACCATCAATTCCGAAGATAAAATACGCTTGGGAAAATTTGCAGTGAAGTATGTTTCTGCGGGACAAATATGTTTTTTTGATGTATCAACAACGATTCAGGCTTTGTGCCAGTATCTGGACGAAAACGTGTTGGCCTTTACCCACTCGCTGGATAATATGGAAGCATTAACCGGAAAGCATAGTGAGGTTCATCTGCTGGGCGGTAAATTAGAGCATAAAAATCGTTATTTGTATGGCAGTAAAACGATCATGCAAATTGAGGATATCCGCTTTGATATTGCATTTTTAGGGGCGGCAGCGATAGCTGCGGACGGTATTTATGTAGTGGATTATGAGGATGCCTGTATAAAGCGAAAAGTAGCGGAAAGGGCGGCTTTTGTTTGTGTTATGGCCGACGGTGCAAAGTTTAATAAAGCTAGCAGCTTCAAAGCAATTTCTTTTGAAAAAATAGATTTACTTCTTACTACCCAGGAACCTCCCTTAGCGGTTAAAGAGAGTGTCAAACATACGGGCACTACTGTGGAAGTAGTATAAATATCGGATAAACGCTTGTTGCTATTGGCACAAAAAAATAAAGAGGTCGGAAGGTTTGTGGAGTAAAGAACGTTTTTATGAATTGTTAATGGGGGAAATATGGCGTTTGCGCGATGATGAGAAGGGCTATGGCCCGCAGGGGAAAAATTACTTTGGACACGTAGACATTCCGTATCAGGTAGAATTTAGCTATGAGCTGCTAATGGAACCATTAAAAAAGTATTTAGGCAGGTGTGGATAGTATTTAGAAACGTAGTAAAGTGGTAGACCGGATTATTGCGTTTTACCTTGACATTCTTTATATAAACAGCAGGGTTACGGCCTATTTTTGTAAACACAAGTACTACGTGGTTTCAAGATAGGCCTGTTTGATTTACACTGGATCGGCCTGAAGTCTATGCCCGGTTTAGAGGGAACAGGCAGGAATTTTCATAAACATATTGACAGTAAATAATATATGATATATCATAAATGTACGATACATTTGGTATATATCGATAAAATGCGATGTTCAGGAGGGTCTGAAATGAAACCAGAAAAAAAAGCGTGTGAAATGTCAGTAAAAGAACTTGCAGCTTATATTGACCAATCGGTTTTAAAACCGGAGTTTACTCAGAGCGATATAAGGAAATACATTCAGGAAGGCATAGACTTTGGCTGCAAGACGGTCTGCATTAATCCGGCATCTTTGGATATTGCCGCAGAATTGACGAAAAGCACTGAGACTAAAATCTGTGTCGTGTGCGACTTCCCGTTTGGTTTATCCACCACAGCTTCCAAAGTAATGCAAGCGGAGCAATATTGCAAACGGGGCGATATCTTTGAACTTGATATCGTTGCCAACTATGGCTGGATTCGCAGTGGAATGTGGAAAGAGGTAGAGGAAGATATTAAGGCTGTTTGTGACGTATGCCATAAATACAAGACGGAAGTGAAGGTAATCTTTGAAACGGATGCGTTGACTATTGAACAGGTTAAAAAAGCTACAGAAGTGGCTGTTGCAGCAGGTGCCGACTTTGTGAAGACTTCAACCGGTTTTTATACGGGAGGTAAAAGCGACGGCGCTACGGTAGAGGTGATTCAGGCAATGCTGGATATAGCCAAGGGGCGGTGCAAGATCAAAGGCTCCGGCGGGATTCGTGATCAAGAACATTTTTTTAAGCTTATTGATATGGGCATCGACCGTATGGGGATTGGCTACTGTTCCACACCGGTTGTGTTAGGAATCAGTGCGGCGGCTGCAAAAAATAAAGAAGGATATTGATTGGTTGATACGTTCTATCCCATGGTAAGAGCCTCCGGCTTCAAAAATCATCGGGAAAACGAGATTCGCCAGAAATAATATTTTATGATAAAGTGAGACAGCCTATTTTCCTACTCGAAAATAGGCTGTCTTTTTTGTTTGCCAACTACAGAAGATAAAGCTTTTTACCTGCACGACATAGTTAGACATAAATTTTTATGTAGGCATTATACAATTTATGAAGACAAGTATTTAGCATAGAAGGCTACTAAACATGACATTGGATCATCAGGTTGTTTTTAATCACCGGCGCAGTACAGGAAATTGGGCGGAAGATAGCGGTGACTATGGAACGGGAAGGTGCTGAAGTCATTGTTGGCGATACCGTTGATGGCGGACGTAGTATGCCTCATTCCTTGAATTTCCTTTTAATACCTGGCGATTACCATAATAATATGCCATAATTAAAGGGGTGATGTTATGTCTTTGGTTAGTTTGAGTTTAAGAAATCAGCAGATAAAATATAGACGTAAACGGAGTAAATACTGGTGGGTTGTCCTTTTGATTGCCATAGCAATTATTGCTTTGGCAATCAAATATTTGGTATAAAAACGGTGATTGGTTTATGTAAAAGGAATTGCCGCAGGTGAGAGCCTTGCAGCGGTCTGCGAGGGAAAAATACTGAAGAAGACGAAAATTATTATCGTTTCCAGATGGAATACGAGATTCTAAGCAAGAGATGGCAAACCTGTCGTTCCGGTTTGCCATTTTCAATTTAGTGTGGAACATGCCGTTTTGAAAATAAAAAAAACAGCCGAAGCAGGATTTGAGAATAAAAAATAATCATGTTAAAGCAGTTCTGGCGAATCGTAGTTGCTTAAGGCTACCGGTTTCTCTTGGGAGCGAGCGTCATACACAAATAATTTTGTCCATTAGGAATGATTTGCTCGCAGTCGCTGTTAACACATTGATTTGCCTCAAAGCAATCTGTTTTAGTACAAGAATTTATGTTGATGCTAACAGGTATATCGGCTTTTGTTTTTGTGTATGTACAAGCCACATGAACAGTTTTATCTAAACGTTGACAGTATAGATGGATTAACTCTGTGGTAAACAGTCTTATCACTCCCGGTACTTCGGCTGTTCTGAGAATTTTCGACAATCACAGAGACATAATCCTCTCTGTGATGTTGTTAAATTATTATGAATAGCTTAACATAAACTTAACAATGGATACGATTTCATTTTTATGTTTATAGGCTTAATTGAAAAATCCTATGGAGCTTACCGGTAAAGTTAAGTGAATTTAGAATTGAGTTCATAGAATCATTTTGAACACACTGTTTTTATATCCGGTGAATACAGTAAAACAGGGTTAAAGTATATAAGAAAAGAGTGATTCTAAATGAAAAATTATATCATTGTTAATCTTGCATTGTGCCGCCTTTCGTATTATGAAGATGATGCATTGGTGAAATCCTATCCGGTGGGCACCGGCAAACTGGCAACACCTACGCCTGCCGGGTATTATCATGTTGTTGACAAACTGGTATTTAATAATCCGGCTGATACCGAAGTAGACTTGGGCTCAAGAAGATTAGTGCTTTCGTCAGATAAAACCTGCCTCCATGGCTCCTGGCACGGCCCTGTGGAAGGACAGGTTTCCGGCGGTTGTGTTAGGATGTACAATCAAGATATTGAAGAACTGTTTCCTAAAATAGAGGTTGGCATGCCGGTTGTTATGATGGAAGGATAGGATCTAAATCATAAAGAAATTAAAGAGAATTCGCTTTTAAGATTTTTGTAATATTTTTGTCACAATTTTAGTTTATGCTAAGTATAACTCTTGGAATTGGAGTTTCCAGTGAGTTGGCCTGGAAGCGGGAACGAGGTTCTCCCCCATAGTTCCCGCTTCACACACCCTATGCATAGCCCTGTTCTTTCGGGAACAGGGCCTTTTTTTATTGGTGTTGCCTGAGTTCCGTCTTATCTGTGGAGTGCTGTCCGCGGCATGATATCAGGGGTGGTGGATTTTGGTTATTACTGCTACAGGCGGCATACACTATCGGTTCTCGAAAGATTCCGTCAGAATATCGTTAAAATTACTAGATTAAATGTTTCAGAAATGGGGATTGTTTTGTAACGGATTTGTCACATTCCCACATTATACTTAACTTAGCAAATTAAGGAGGGATTCTTGTGAACAGTCTGGCAAAAAAAGTTATGATTTATTCTATGGTTGGTATCATGCAGATTGGGTTGGGTGCATCCGTAGCGGCGGCATCGCCGGCTCCTGATTATTCTCCGGTGCCACAGCGCTATGGTGCTCCGCATCATGACCGGCACGATATAGAAAGAGAGCGCCATGAGCGCGAGCGGATAGAAAATGAACGCCATGAAAGAGAGATGAGACGACGTCCCAACGAAAACAGACGGGATTGGGAGAAGCGTAAAAAGCACGAAAATGAACGCCATAGGAAAGCGTTGGATGACATCCGCCACGGCCGGTATGACCATCGAGACTGGGGATGGGGACCATATGGTCCTAGATAACAGTATTAAACAAATAATAAATAGGCGATAAAGCTTACAAGCTAAAACCCGAAAATGCTTTCCGGAGAAATCCGGAGAGCATTTTTGTTTCACGGCAAAAAGATTTTAATTAATTTCGGCATACTGTTCTGACGATAATTTGAAGAAGACTATAAGAGAAATGGATTATGAAGTATGGAAGAAAAAGGGATACCCCTTTATTGCGGTTTGGGCAGGTAAACTTTTTGTAAATAGAGAATGTAACTTATAAATTCCGTAATTTAAAAGGGTATGGCAGCCGGGAGAAGAAACCCCTGTTACGAACAATGGTGGGAAAAAGAAGGCGAAGTATCCTTTACCATGTATACGCAGTGAAATGGCAAACGGAAAGGCTGTTTTACAGGATAAGAAGTGATCCCGTTTTTTAGTTTAGAGTCTGGAGGGATGCTGGTTGAGACGTTTAATGTCGGTGGTATTTATTTTGATCCTGGTATATATGCCGGCTACGGTACGCGCCGATGCCAGGGAAGACTATCAAGAAGCTTATAAGATATACATATGTGCTGCGGCCAGTGTAGCGGCGTATGATGACCGGATCGGCGAACTGGCCACCCGATATTTACAGGAAGACGGCTGGAAAATTAGCCGTTATATCCAGGCTCAGGGAAATAGTGGTGCCCGTTTTCTGGTTGCACAAAAAGAAGTTGCAGGCAGTGAGCCTTTATACGTTCTGGCGATTGTTGGTACAGAAAATAAAGAGGATGTTAAGGCGGATTTAACTATCGATAAAGTGTATTTCGCCGGCAGCAGCCAGGAAGAATTTGTGCGGAATGCAGAAAAGAAAGATATACCAAATAGTGAGCCTAAGGTTCACCGAGGGTTTAATAACTTTGTGCAGTCTGCTGCAGATGCAGTGCTGAGTAGCGGTCAGCAGCCCCGAGTTTCACTGTCCGATTTGCTTTTGACGAATAAAGCAGGGAATTTATATCTTACCGGACATAGTCTGGGAGGGGCGGCTGCGACCTTGGCGGGTGCAAGGCTAATCAGCATGGGGATAAGTCCGAAGCAAATTGAAGTGATCACTTTTGGCGCTCCGGCAGTGGGAAATGCTGCTTTTGCATCTGCCTTTGAGCCGGTTCTTCCGCTGATTCGGGTGGTTCAATCCGGTGATCCGGTCACCGGAATTTTGCAAGGGCTCGTGCGTGGATACAAACAGTTCGGCCGGGAAATAAAGTGGGACAGTCCGAAATGGGTCGAAGATGCCCACCGGTTGCCGGGATATTTGGATTCTGCAATTAAAAACTATTATGATAAACGGCGGAAGCTGGCGGAGGCCCCGGCAGAATTGTCCGGACCTGCTGCCGTGAGTTCCGGTAAACAGGAAGGGATCTATATCGCGCCGCTTAAAAATAGTCTGCCGGAGGGCTTAACAGCGGAATACGGCTATATGCGTGAAGCACTGGAGGATGAATACCGTAAGCAATTGTCCGATTATCTCGTAAAGAATGAGAATGATATCCCAACCTGGGAACAGGCGGCTGAAGCGGGATGTCACTGGGCCGTTTTTTCCGAAGTGAGTGCTACCCGGGTAAAGAAGGAAGAAAATACGTACTATATTACCTTTACTTTGGTGCTCTATGATCTGGTTAATAACAGAGTTGCAGATACCGCTGTTTTTTCCACCAACACGCGCAATGTAACGCCCTTGGAGGCGTTCATTCACTCCTTCCGGGGAATTTCTCCTCATTTAAATAAGAGCTTAGTCAATTTGCAGGCTTCGTTGCAGTCATAAAAATAGACTGAGAAAAAAACCTCCGGCCCATTGTAGGCTGAGGCTTTTTTCATGTAAATATAAACCGCGATTTTGGAAATACTTTTTGCTAAAGGGAGGTGATAAACGTGCTGTGGTTTTTGGTGATTGGCGTTATTTCCGGCTGGCTGGCGGGTATAATTTCCCGCGGCGGTGGTTTTGGGTTTTGGGGCAATATGATAACGGGGGTTATTGGCTCGTTTGTAGGTGGTTTTTTATTTAATCTTTTAGGTATTTCAGCCTATGGGACCATCGGATCGATTATTTCCGCTACTTTTGGCGCTGTAGTGCTGCTCTGGGGTGTGCGGATATTTTTCCATGTGGCTCCTGCTGCGCATAAAAAAGAATAAAAACCGGTTTGCCGAATGCTTCAGGGCTGTACACAAAAAGAACAAGACCAGCGTCGTTGGTGGTCTTGTTCAGTAGGGAAAGTAGAAGGGTGTCAGACTCCGTTGCTACGGTCGTCTGATTGATTTGTTGTGCACGATTATAGTATTGTCGCCGAATTTACAAATTATACACGAAACGGAAAAAATTCAAGTATAAACTCTATTTATCTTTACGAAAAATTAATTCTGGTTTAACATCGGTATAATGAGGTTACGGTACAATAAGGATGTAAGCAATGGTCAAGCGGTTCAAGCCGCAAGTGATTAGGGCTGAAGGATTTCATACACATATAAGGGTGCCGGTATTCCCTTACAAAACCGAGTGGCTGAGTGTGCCGCCGGTGCCAGCCGTTCCCGTGCGCAGGACGGCTTTTTTTGTTGGGAATAAGCCTGTGAAAATATTGAATTGATTTTAAGTTTCTCAGTCATATGAGACGGAAAAGGTTTATGGCTGTTACTAGCAAGTATTACCTCTAAGAAACGGACCGGATTGTCATCTCTTTGTCATATACGGTTGTTAGGATGAGGATAGTAGGTACGTAGAAAGGAATGATTGCTCATGTATTTATTAAAAGTCATGCTTTCTTTGGCATTCCTGTATGTAGTCGCTACATACAGGCTGGAATTAAAATAACCAGGTTTTATATAATCTGATAGGTAAAACCTAACCTGTCCGCTATACCAACTTCTATCTCTCGTCAGGCAACTGACGGGAGTATTTTTATGTTTGTCGGTAATTATCAATAAAGGCTGCGGCCTGGGGTCACCACAATCTGAGATAGTTCTGAACAGCCAGCGATACCGCTGCCACGGCCAGCCAGCAGGATAAGCCGAGCAGTACCGGCTTGATACCCTTGTGAACAAGTTGACGCAAGTTTGTATTTAAGCCGATGGCAGCCATGGCTACAATGATAAAGAATCTTCCGGTTTGTGCCAAGCAACTGCAAACCGGGGAGGGCAGCACTCCCGTTGTACTGATAATTGAAGTGAGCAGGAATCCGAGGATGAACCAGGGAAAGGATTTTACCAAGCTAAAGGTACTGTTCCTGGAATTTTTTCCTACAGTGATTAACGAGAGAGTCAGCGTTACCGGGACAATCATCAGTGTGCGGGTAAGCTTTACGATGGTAGCAAAGCTTCCGGCTGGCTGACTGTAGGAATAACCTGCCGCGACCACGGAAGAAGTATCGTTAATTGCGGTCCCAGCCCACATGCCGAAGCCCAGGTCGCTCATGTGGAGTAAATGACCAAGAAAAGGGAAAATAAAGACGGCGATAATGTTGAACAAAAAAATTGTGGATATTGAATAAGCGATGTCTTTTTCACTGGCTTTGATGGCGGGAGCGGCAGCCGCAATGGCGGAACCGCCGCAGATGGCCGTGCCGACCCCGATTAAGGTGCTGGTTGTACCTGGCAGTCCCAGATATTTTCCTGCAAGCCAGGCCGTAATAAAAGCAGCACTGAGAGTGAAAATCATAACAAACAGTGATTGGCTGCCTACGATGAATACCTGAAATAAGTTCATTTCAAAACCGAGAAGGATAATGGAATACTGCAATATATTTTTGGCTGCGAAACGAATTCCTGCGGTGAAAATGTCAGACCTTTGACGAAATGCCAGTATCATACCGAATAGTATTCCGAAAACAGGCCCCCCGATTAGGGGAATTTGTACTCCCGAGTACCAGGCGGGAATGGCAATAGTAACAGCAAAAGCAACTCCTGCTAATAGATTGGTTGTAATTTTTTCCATATTATGCATGCCTCCTTGTTAATTCGATAATAACACTGGACAGTTGATAAGTGAAATACTATTATGTTTTATATACAATAGGTAAATGCCTATGGAATGAATGAGGTGGCAATATGACATTAAGACATTTGAATATTTTTTTAGCGGTATGCGATGCGGGCAATATGACTGCAGCTGCGGAAAAACTCCATATCGCACAGCCTTCTGTAAGTCAGGCGATTGCAGAGTTGGAAATGCATTATGGGATAAGATTATTCGAACGGCTGGGACGTAAATTGTTTATTACTCATGCAGGACAAAAACTGTCAACTTATGCGCGGCATATATTGAATTTGATGCGGGAAGCCGAAGAAGCCATGCATGAAATTCATGACCGGGGTGTTATCCGGGTAGGTGCGAGCGTTACGGTAGGAACCTGTATTTTGCCGCAACTGATTAAAAAGTTTGCAGCCGGAAATGCTGCGGCAAAAGTTATTTCCACAGTCAACAACACCAAGATTGTCGAAGATATGATACTGCTGGACCAAGTGGACCTTGGCCTGGTAGAAGGGCGGATTCATTCGCCTGGAATTGTGGTTAAGCCTTTTATGGAGGATGAGCTGGTTCTGGTGACCGCGCCGGCACATGTTTTTGCCAATGCAAGACGGGTTGATGTCAGGAATTTGGAACATATGGAGTTTTTAGTGCGGGAAGAAGGCAGCGGCACACGTGAACTGTTTGAGACGGCGCTGGCCGAGCGGGGGATTTCCTGGAAAATAGCCGGAGTGTATAATAATGCCGAGGCCATTAAAGACGCGGTGGCCGAAGGGGTCGCGATTACCGTTATGTCAAAAATGGCTGTGCAAAAGGAAGTGCAGAGAAAGGATTTGGCTGCCGTTTCCATTGAGGGGGTCAACCTCAGCCGGCATTTCAGCATTGTCCATCACAAAAATAAATTTATTTCTCCTCTGCTCAATCGGTTTATACAATTATGCTTGACGCTGTAAGTGCAGATAACTCAAGGTGTGAGGAATCTTTGAAGAATAAAATGCTAATAGGGTGGCAATAAAGGCTGATTTTTTCTATAGGAATCAAACTTTGTTCAAAGAAATCAGCTTTATAATAAAGGTGATCTCGGGATCAGTTGCCGAGACTTAATAAAGAGGTGTTTTCTCCCTGATTTCATCTCTTTATTATTTCCTTCCAACCCCGCAGCCCCGGCCGGCTGCGGGGTTTTCATATGCTTGTCTTTATATTTTTTTGTCGAGCTGCCTCCAAATGGAGTCAGCTTTTTAGCTATTTATGAACAATAAGGGTTGATTCAGCGCTGTGTTTTTGAATGTACACATAATGACAAATAATCACTATGAAGCATAACATAAACAAGGAGGAGGTAGTTATGACACCGATAACGTTGGAAGAACTTAAGGATTTGGCACTGCAGTCCAAGGCTGATTTGTGGTCCGCAGCTCAGGGCGCTGGGCGGGATGTCAAAATATATCTGCATTGGTCGGCGGGGCATTATGGACAATTTTTTAACGATTATCACATTAATATTGATGAAGACGGTAGTTTATATTGTAGCACTACTAATCTGGCGACGGCGAAATCACACACCTATAAACGGAATACGGGAGCAGTGGGGATAGCCCTGTCATGCTGTTACAATGCGACCCCGCGGAATCTTGGCAGTGAACCACCCACCGAAAAACAGATTGAAGCCATGGCGCAAGTGGTAGCAGTGCTATGTAAGGCGCTGGATTTAACTGTGGATATTTTCCGGGTCATGACCCATGCGGAAGCGGCGGATAATCTTGATGGTTTAAATCCTGGCTATGAGGATAACGGTTATCCTGACGGGAAATATGGACCAGCCCATAGTTGTGAACGCTGGGATTTATGGTTTTTCCCCGGCGTCTCCAAAGGAGAAGGGGGGGACGTGCTAAGAGGAAAAGCGATATGGTATCAACAAAACGGTGTATGTTAGGTCAATTATAATAAAGTAGGAGGATTGTTGTGGCGGACTTATTAAAACGTATTGGTAACTGGTTTCTGGGGAAAGCAGACATGATGGAACAGTTGGATGAGAACGTAAAAGCGGCAGTAAATTTACAAACAAAACGTGCGTTGGGAATTGGGTTTGGGCTCGGCGTAATTGTTACTGTTGTAGTTGTACGGGTAGTAGGATAGTCTGTTGCTTTGTAATGTATTTGCGGTTGGCTATTCGCTAACCGTTTTTTTATAGTTGAAAAGATGTAGAATAAATTGGTAAATAAAAAATGTTTGACATACCATTGTGAGTGTGATAATATATAAAAGTCGCCTCACATTATAGCGAATAAGCAATGAAATATGAGGTTGACATAAACGGTAACAACGTTTATAATAATAGAGCCATCAAAACAGTGGCGGTACGGTGTTCCTTGAAAACTAAACAATGTAATGTAAACGCCAGATGTGCGGTGCTTCATGTAAGCACATAAATATTTGTTAAGGTGCGGAAGTAGCTCAGTGGTAGAGCATCGCCTTGCCAAGGCGAGGGTCGCGAGTTCGAATCTCGTTTTCCGCTCCACTATATAACAAAT
>NZ_CYSP01000031.1 GCF_001298735.1 Propionispora sp. 2/2-37
AAAATGATGTATAGAAATTAGGCGTGATGGTAAAATATAGAGCAGGGGGCAACCCCTGTTTTATATTTATGGCAATGAAGCATGTCAGCGGGACACTTGACAATAGCCGCAGTCCGGTCAATAAAATTATGATACAGCCGGGCAGGTGGGCTATTGACAGCCTGATTCAAGTATGGTAGATTATATTAGTGACATTTGAGAAGTTGCCATATTTACAGGTAAGCGAGGTGTACTAATCATGCGTAATGCGGTAACATTGGCCTGTACGGAATGTAAACAGCGTAATTATCAGACCAATAAAAACAAAAAGAATGATCCGGATAGGTTAGAGTTAAATAAATACTGCAAATTTTGCAAAAAACAGACTGCCCATAAAGAAACAAAGTAGTATAACTATGCTTTAATGATGATTAGGACGCGGAGGCATAGCGATAAGCAAAGAGCGGTGTTGTGATTTCATAAGTGGGGTTTAGTTTGTCTGCTGCTTCCGGCCGGGAAGCTTACTAATGGTTTAGCAGCCTGGGCAAAAGAGATGGGGATGTGAGAAAATGGCAGCCCAAGAGACGGCAGTTCAAGGCAGTGCTTCACGTAGCAGAAGATTTTTGCGTGAAGTCAAGGCAGAGCTAAAAAAAGTATCATGGCCAAGTAAACAAGAGCTTATTTCGTATACAGGAATTGTTTTTGTTGCTGTTGTTTTTGTTGCAGTTTTGATTTGGGGAATCGACACGGTTTATACCAAACTTCTGCACGTGTTCATAAACAAGTAAGCTAAGGGGGTATGGGGCGCTAGCGCGTCCCGTAAGGCTATGGAATCCGAAAAGAAATGGTATGTAATCCATACATACTCCGGGTATGAGAATAAGGTAAAGGCCAACTTGGAACGTAAGGTTCATTCGATGGGAATGGAAAATGAGATTTTCCGGATTTTGGTACCGATGGAAGATGAAGTCGAAATCAAAGACGGTAAAAAAAAGGTTGCCAAGAAAAAGGTTTTTCCCGGTTATGTTTTGGTTGAAATGATTGTTAATGATAGGTCCTGGTATGTTGTGCGTAATACACCGGGAGTAACCGGCTTTGTCGGTTCGGGGACTAAGCCTATCCCGCTTACAGATAGTGAAGTAAAGCATATTTTAAAGTCGATGGGAATAGAGGAAGTGAAACCCAGGCTGGATATTGCTGTTTCTCAGCCAGTGCGCATTACTTCTGGAGCATTCGAAAATTGGACGGCTACCGTGCTGGAAATTAATCATGACCGTGCGAAGCTTAAAGTTTTGGTCAATATGTTTGGCCGCGAAACTCCGGTTGAATTAGATTTTTCTCAAGTTGAGAAAATGTGAGGCTGTTTCTAGCCGAACAGTCTTTTACGTGGGAGGGTTGTCTTGACAGCCCGATACACCACATTTTGGTATAAGGAGGTGTGATTGATGGCAAAAAAAGTTGTAAAAATGGTTAAATTGCAAGTTCCTGCTGGTAAAGCCACTCCGGCGCCGCCGGTTGGTCCTGCCCTCGGTCAAGCTGGTGTCAATATCATGGCATTTGTTAAGGAGTTTAACGAAAGAACGGCAGCTCAGGCCGGATTAATTATTCCGGTTGAGATAACCGTGTTTGAAGATAGATCATTTACTTTTGTTACGAAGACTCCTCCGGCTGCTATATTGCTGAAAAAAGCCGCAGGTATTGAAACAGCTTCCGGCGAACCGAATAAAAAGAAAGTTGCCAAGGTTTCTCGTTCTAAAGTGCGTGAAATTGCCGAGAGCAAAATGCAGGATTTGAATGCTGCCAATGTTGAAGCGGCTATGCGCATGATTGAAGGAACGGCTCGCAGCATGGGTATTGATATCACTGAATAAGTGCTGCTTGCTGTACGTGGGAGGATAATCCGCTATACCACATAAGTAAAGGAGTTCGTAAGATGGCGAAACATGGTAAGAAGTATACTGAAGCTGTGAAATTGCTGGAAGAAAACAAAGCTTATGAAGTTGAAGAAGCTTTGGATTTAGTCAGAAAAACAGCTAGTGCGAAATTTGACGAAACTGTTGAAGTTGCCGTGAAACTGGGTGTTGACCCTAAACATGCGGATCAACAGGTTCGCGGAGCGGTAGTATTACCGTTTGGAACAGGTAAAACAAAGCGCGTGCTGGTATTTGCAAAAGGCGAAAAGGCCAAAGAAGCCGAGGCTGCCGGAGCAGATTACGTAGGCGCAGAGGATATGGTGGAAAAAATCCAGGGTGGATGGACTGATTTTGACGTCGTTGTAGCTACGCCCGATATGATGGGAATGGTTGGCCGCCTTGGTAAAATTCTTGGTCCGAAGGGCTTAATGCCAAACCCTAAGGTCGGTACCGTAACGCTGGATGTAACCCGGGCGGTTAATGAAATCAAAGCAGGCAAGATTGAATACCGTACCGATAAAGCCGGCAACATTCACGCTCCTATCGGCAAGGCGTCGTTTGATGCAGAAAAATTATTGAAAAATTTCTATACCCTGATAGATACATTGATCAAAGTGAAGCCGGCTGCAGCTAAGGGGCAATATATGCGTAATATTACTATCAGCTCAACCATGGGGCCGGGTGTGAAAGTAAACCCGCTTAAGGTTTCCGGCGGTAAAAAAGAGTAGGTGCTAGTATCCCGGCTGAGAATACAACTCAATATGTTTCATTGGCTGTAGACAGCAGGTAATGGTAATGGATGTAAGTCCGCCTGCCGAGGCCGGGGATTAGTCGTATGGCATTGCCTTAGCGACCTCCGGTATATACTGCCTGGAGGTCGTTTTTATTTATTATTTATTAGTCAGGAGGTGGATATAAAGTGGCTGTAACTTCAGAAAAGCAGGCTGTGGTAGCTGAATTAAAAGAAAAACTGCAAAACACCAAGGGTGCTGTTCTCACGAATTATCGTGGCCTAACTGTTGCGCAAGACACTAACCTGCGCCGTAAATTGCGTGAAGCAGGTGTTGAATACCGGGTTGTGAAAAACACAATGACCCGTATTGCGGCTAATGAGCTTGGTATTCAAGGTTTGGATGCTCATTTGGAAGGACCGACTGCTATTGCCATGTCCTTTACTGATCCTGTTGCGCCGGCAAAGGTAATTTCGGAGTTTGTAAAAGAAACCAAACTTCAGGTGCTGGAAGTCAAAGCAGGACTGGTAGAAGGAAAGGTGATTGATACTGCAGGTGTAAAGGCGCTGGCCAGCTTGCCGTCGCGCGAGGTGCTCATTTCCAAAGTACTGGCAGGTATGCAATCGCCGATTGTTGGCATTGTCAATGTTTTACAAGGCAATCTTCGCAATTTGGTTTATACGCTTGAGGCTGTACGTAAGCAAAAAGAATCGGCGTAATTTGTAACAAAGCGAAGGGTTTATCGTTCCTTAACAAATTAATGATTTATTATATTGAAATTTTGGAGGTATGTAAAAATGACTAAAGAAGAAATTTTACAAGCGATTGAGAGCATGACTGTTCTCGAACTGTCCGAATTGGTAAAAGCTTTGGAAGAAAAATTCGGTGTGACTGCTGCTGCTCCTGTTGCTGTAGCTGCTGCTCCTGCTGCTGGCGGCGCTGCTGCTGCCGCTGAAGAACAGACTGAGTTTGATGTCATCCTGGCTAATGCCGGTGGCAGCAAAATTAACGTTATTAAAGTGGTTCGTGAAGTAACCGGCCTTGGTCTGAAAGAAGCAAAAGAACTGGTTGACGGTGCTCCTAAACCTGTAAAAGAAAAAGTTTCCAAAGCTGATGCGGAAGCAATCAAGACTAAATTAACTGAAGCAGGCGCAACTGTAGAAGTTAAATAATAACACAGGATTCTAAAGCAAAAAGAGTGCCAATTTTGGATACTCTTTTTGCTTTTTTGTTACTAAAGCCAAAATTATTGACAATTAATCTATTGTATGATATTATTCTTTAATGCGATGCAAGTTTTTTGCAAAGAACTTACAGAATTACGATTAACCAAACGAAAATCTATAGCAGGGACCATGGAGTATATATACTGCAAATTTACCCTTTTTGTATACATAGGCAGCCGTAGTGTAGAATTGTATGTATAATTAGCTAATTGGCAGGAAATAGTAATATGGTGGGAGTAAAATTCTCATCTTACGACCAAGGAGCAAGGTTAAAATTAACGAAAGACCTTGCTTATTTCTCGTATATTGCTCTTTTCTTGTTAATATATGTTTGGTTTAGTTCAAATTGGACTAAGGGGTGAAAGATTTAATGTTCAATCCTGTTCCGGTGGGCAAAAGAAATAGGTATAGTTATGCCAAAATTAATGAAGTACTGGACATGCCTAATCTGATTGAAATTCAGAAGAATTCGTACAACTGGTTTTTAAAGGAAGGTCTGCAGGAGATTTTTCACGATATCTCGCCGATTCAAGATTTTACCGGCAATTTAGTATTGTCTTTTGAGACATTTACTTTAGGTGAGCCAAAGTATTATGTAGAGGAATGCAAAGAGCGGGATGTAACTTATTCCGCGCCTTTGCGTGTCAATGTTCGTTTGATTAACCGCGAAACGGGTGAAATCAAAGAGCAGGAAGTGTTCATGGGAGATTTTCCGCTTATGACCGACAATGGCACATTTATCATTAATGGTGCTGAACGTGTTATTGTCAGTCAGCTTGTCCGTTCGCCGGGGGCTTATTATGGTGAAACGATTGATGCCAGCGGCAAAAAATTATACAATGCCACGGTAATTCCGAACCGTGGGGCGTGGCTGGAATTGGAAACCGATGCCAATGATGTGATTTATGTGCGCGTTGACCGTACCAGAAAACTTCCGGTAACGGTGCTGATTCGTGCTTTGGGATGGGCTTCCAATGCATCCATTGCTGAATTGTTTAATGAGGATGCCCGCATTCGTTCTACTCTGGAACGTGACAATACCGACTCGAAAGATTCTGCGCTGGTGGAAATATATAAGCGGCTGCGTCCTGGTGAACCGCCTACGGTGGAAAATGCCACACAGCTTTTAGAGTCGCTCTTTTTTGATCCGAAACGCTATGATTTGGCAACTGTCGGACGGTATAAACTGACCAAGAAATTAGGCTGGCGCCGCCGGCTGATGGGCAAAATTCTTCATAAACCCTTGATAAATGAAGAAACCGGGGAAATCCTGATTCCCTCCGATGTTGTTATTGATGAGAAAAAGCTGGATGAAGTGGAAGCAAAGGGCTTTGGTACTGACGGTCTTATTAATGTGATAGTAAAACAAAAGGATGGCGAACCTGTTAAAATGATTTGCAATCCTACGCTGCCTTATTCTCATCGAACCATTACCCGCGAAGATATTATTGCCGTAATTAGTTATCTGCTGAATCTCATGGACGGATTTGGCAATACCGACGATATTGACCATTTAGGTAACCGGCGTTTGCGCTCGGTTGGCGAATTGCTGCAAAATCAATTCCGTATCGGTTTGTCCCGGATGGAACGGGTCGTTAAAGAACGCATGACCATACAGGATATTGATGTGATAACACCGCAGGCGCTAATTAATATCCGCCCAGTTGTGGCTGCCATTAAAGAATTCTTCGGATCAAGTCAGTTGTCACAGTTTATGGATCAGACCAATCCGTTGGCGGAGCTTACCCATAAACGCCGCTTAAGTGCCCTGGGGCCGGGTGGCCTGAGCCGCGAGCGTGCTGGCTTCGAAGTCCGTGACGTCCACCATTCCCACTATGGACGCATGTGCCCGATTGAAACGCCGGAAGGTCCGAATATCGGCTTGATTGGTTCTTTGGCCACTTACGGACGTATTAATGAGTTTGGTTTTATCGAAACGCCTTATCGCAAAATTGATAAAGAAAATCATAAAGTTACCAATGAGGTGCGCTATTTAACGGCTGATGAAGAAGATGAGGTTATTTGCGCTCAGGCCAATGAAGAACTGACTCCTGAAAGCTGGTTTAAGGCACCGCGGGTCATTGTCCGTTACCGTCATGAAAACTTAATGGTGCCTCCGGAACAAGTCGACTATATCGATGTATCGCCCAAACAGGTTGTATCGATAGCGACGGCGATGATTCCTTTCCTTGAAAATGATGACGCCAACCGGGCTCTGATGGGTGCGAACATGCAGCGCCAAGCGGTTCCGCTTTTACGGACCCAGGCCCCATTGGTGGGCACGGGGATGGAATACAAAGCGGCCTGCGATTCAGGGGTCGTCGTATTGGCGAAAAATGCTGGCACGGTGGAAAAAGTTACAGCTGTTGAAGTCCAGATCAGAACCGATAATGGCGCTTTGGACACCTACAAGCTCTTGAAATTTATCCGCTCGAACCAGGGAACCTGTGTAAACCAGAAGCCGATCGTTTATAAGGGCGAACGGGTGGTTAAAGGCCAGGTGCTGGCTGACGGTCCGTCCACCGATAAGGGTGAACTGGCCTTGGGCTTTAATGTACTGGTGGCCTTCATGCCTTGGGAAGGCTATAACTACGAGGATGCCATTCTTTTAAGTGAAAAACTAGTTAAAGAAGACGTATTTACTTCCATCCATATTGAGGAATATGAGTGTGATGCGCGGGATACAAAACTTGGACCGGAGGAAATTACCCGTGATATCCCCAATGTCGCTGAAGAAGTTTTGAGGGATCTTGATGACCGTGGTATTATTCGTGTTGGTGCCGAAGTGCGGCCCGGTGATATTCTGGTTGGCAAGGTAACGCCGAAGGGAGAAACCGAACTGACGGCCGAAGAACGCCTGCTGCGGGCTATTTTCGGGGAAAAAGCCCGGGAGGTCAGGGATACTTCTTTACGCGTGCCCCATGGCGAAGCGGGGAAAATAGTCGACGTCAAAGTGTTCAGCCGGGAAAACGGCGACGAACTGCCGCCGGGAGTCAATCATCTGGTACGTGTGTATATCGCCCAAAAGAGAAAAATCTCTGAAGGTGATAAGATGGCTGGCCGTCATGGTAACAAGGGGGTTGTTTCGCGGATTATGCGCGAAGAGGATATGCCCTTTTTGCCGGATGGTACGCCGGTGCAAATTGTGTTAAATCCACTGGGCGTTCCTTCGCGCATGAATATCGGTCAGGTATTGGAAACCCATTTGGGTATGGCTGCTGCTGCTTTCGGTATGCAGATTAAAGCGAAAGATCCTACCGTGGAAGAACGTTTGCGCAAGGTTGGTTATGATGTTGATAAATATGGCTTGCCGAAACCGGATGTTGCCGGAATTCACATGGCCACTCCGGTATTTGACGGTGCCAGGGAAGAAGAAGTCTTTAAAACCCTGGAAGCGGCCGGACTGTCACCGGATGGTAAGACCGTTCTGTATGACGGCCGTACCGGTGTGCCGTTTGATAATCCGGTAACGGTAGGGTATGTATATATTCTGAAGCTGGCCCATTTGGTTGACGATAAGATTCACGCCCGTTCTACCGGTCCTTATTCGCTGGTTACCCAGCAGCCGCTGGGCGGTAAAGCGCAGTTTGGTGGTCAGCGTTTCGGAGAAATGGAAGTTTGGGCGCTGGAAGCCTATGGTGCTGCCTATACGCTGCAGGAATTGTTAACAGTCAAGTCTGACGACGTGGTAGGCCGTGTGAAAACCTATGAAGCCATTGTTAAGGGTGAAAATGTCCCTGAACCTGGCGTGCCTGAGTCCTTCAAAGTTCTGATAAAAGAATTGCAAAGTATCGGGCTGGATGTAAAGATTCTTACAGAGGATGCTCAGGAGATTCTTATACGCGATTCCGATGAGGATGTACATGAAACAGCGAAGGAATTGGAATTGACCATGGGCGGTGATGCGGGTGAACGCGTATCGCCGCAGGAGCGCAAGCTCAAAGATATAGAACCGGATATGGTGGAAGACTTCGAAAATAACGATGATGCCGAACCGATGGAAGAGGAATTGGACATTATTGCGGAAATCGGCGAAATGGACGCGGAAAAATTCTCAATACCTTCGACGGATTTCGATGATGATGATGATTTTGAGACAGTAGTGAAGAAGCCTGCCGCAAAAAAACTTCAGGACCGTGACAAAAGAGGCAGAACCAATGAGTATTTAGATGATCTGGATGATGATTTTGAATAAATTTTAAGAAGGGAGTGACAACCCTTTGTTGGATGTTAATAATTTTGATTCTATGCGAATCGGGATAGCTTCACCGGAGCAAATACGAAAATGGTCGCATGGCGAAGTGAAAAAGCCCGAAACAATTAACTACCGTACCTTAAAACCGGAACGGGAGGGTTTGTTTTGTGAGAAAATTTTTGGACCGACACGGGATTGGGAATGCCATTGCGGCAAATACAAGCGGATTCGCTATAAAGGCATTGTTTGTGACCGTTGCGGAGTGGAAGTAACCCGCTCAAAAGTTCGGCGTGATCGTATGGGGCATATCGAACTGGCTGCGCCGGTTTCGCATATCTGGTATTTTAAGGGTATACCCAGCCGGATGGGGCTTATTTTGGATATCTCTCCCCGTTCACTGGAAAAGGTACTGTACTTTGCTTCTTATATTGTGCTTGATCCCGGGGATACCCCGCTCATGAAACGTCAGTTGCTAAATGAAAATGAGTATCGTGAATATCGGGACAAATATGGCAGTGCTTTTAAAGTGGGCATGGGCGCGGAAGCCATTAAGAAATTGCTGTCCGAACTGGATTTGGAAAAGTTGGGCAAAGAATTGCGCCAGGAACTGAAGGAAGTCAGCGGCCAACGGAAAGTCCGGGCCATACGCCGGTTGGAGGTTGTGGAAGCATTCAGAAAATCCGGCAACCGTCCGGATTGGATGATTATGGACGTTGTTCCGGTCATTCCGCCTGAACTCAGACCGATGGTTCAGTTGGACGGCGGACGGTTTGCCACTTCGGATTTAAATGACCTGTATCGACGGGTAATCAACCGGAATAACCGGCTGAAACGGCTACTGGATCTGGGAGCGCCTGACATTATCGTACGCAACGAAAAACGTATGCTGCAGGAAGCGGTAGACGCTTTGATTGATAATGGCCGCCGTGGCCGGCCGGTTACCGGTCCCGGCAATCGTCCGCTGAAATCCTTGAGCGACATGCTCAAAGGTAAACAAGGGCGGTTCCGTCAGAATCTGTTAGGAAAACGTGTTGACTATTCCGGCCGTTCGGTAATCGTTGTCGGCCCGGAGCTAAAACTCCATCAGTGCGGGTTGCCGAAAGAGATGGCTCTTGAATTATTTAAGCCGTTTGTTATGAAGAAGCTGGTCAATGCCGGTCATGCTCACAACATTAAGAGTGCCAAGCGAATGGTAGAAAGAGTGCGTCCGGAAGTATGGGACGTTCTGGAGGAAGTTATTAAGGAACATCCTGTTCTTTTAAACCGTGCACCGACTCTGCATCGCCTGGGTATTCAGGCTTTTGAACCGGTTCTGTCGGAAGGCCGGGCCATCAAAATACATCCATTGGTATGTACGGCCTATAATGCCGACTTCGACGGTGACCAGATGGCTGTGCATGTTCCTCTTTCTGCGGAAGCGCAGGCGGAAGCACGCTTATTGATGCTGGCTGCCCATAATATCTTATCCACCAAGGATGGTAAACCGGTGGCTACACCGACTCAGGATATGGTTCTGGGATCTTACTATCTGACAATCGAAAAACCCGGTGCTTTGGGTGAGGGATTATTTGTTACCAGTATTAATGAAGCTTTGCTAGCCTATTATCATCACGAGTTGTCCCTGCATGCCAAAATTAAAATCCGTCTGCTGGTCAATGGCAAAGTGGAGCGGGTTAACACCACAGTGGGACGTTTAATTTTCAATGAAGCCTTACCGGAAGAGATACGGTATTTTTATCAGCAAGACGGTGAGTGGTGCCTGGGCATTCTTATGGATAAGAAGCAGTTAGGCAAACTGGTGGCCGATTGTTACCGGCGGTTTGGTAACTCCAAAACAGCTAATGTTTTAGATGGCATTAAAAAACTGGGCTACTCCTTCGCCTGTCGTGCAGGTGTTACGGTAGCTATATCGGATATCAAGATTCCACCGGCTAAAAAGGAAATTCTCAGTACTACGGAAGCTAAAGTCGATATGATTGACAAGCAATATCGCCGCGGTTTAATTACCGAAGATGAGCGATATAAGAAGATCATTGATCTTTGGACCAAGGCTACGGAAGATGTAACTACAGCTATGATGAACAATCTGGATAAATTTAATCCGGTGTATATGATGGCAAATTCCGGTGCCCGTGGTAATATCCAGCAAATTCGCCAGCTGGCCGGTATGCGTGGATTGATGGCCGATCCTTCCGGACGAATTATCGACTTACCTATCAAGGCTAATTTCCGTGAGGGACTTACCGTTCTGGAATACTTTATTTCCACCCACGGTGCCCGCAAGGGGTTGGCGGATACGGCGTTAAGAACGGCTGACTCGGGTTATCTCACCCGTCGCTTGGTTGATGTCGCCCAGGATGTTATTGTGCGTGAAGATGACTGCGATATCGCCGGCATTAATCTGGTTCGCGAACGGGCGCGTTTGGCGAAGTCGAGTGCCGGGGCCATTACTTTATTGAAGGATACCCTGCTGGGCCGTGTTCTGGCGGCTGATGTGACCGATCCTAAAACGGCAGACGTCTTAGTGCCGCAGGGCAGCACGCTGGATGAAGAAAATCTGCAGTTAATCGGCGAACATGGTGTACCGGAGATCATTCTTCGCGGTTTGAATGCAACCGATGAAGAAGGCATGGATAATGCCGCCGCCACTGATCTTGTTCTGTTGGGTGAGCCGGAAGAAAAGGTCCGTCGGGCGTTAAAAGAATCCATGGTTCGTGAGATGTTGGGTAAAAATACGGTCGGCGCCGTGAAAAACAGTCAGGGTGACGAACTGGTTGCCGATAATGTTCCGCTTACGGAAGAGCATATTGAACAAATTCTCAACAGCGACGTACGGGAAGTGAAAGTTCGTAACAACAACATTAAAGGCATTGAAGTGGAAGCTATTATGGAAAGCGGCGGTGTTATCGAACCGCTGAAAGATCGTATTGTCGGCCGGATTGCCGCGGAAGAAATTGTTCATCCGGAAACCGGTGAAGTGATTGTCCGCTTAAACGAGGAGATTACAGAAGAACTGGCCGACCAAGTGGTAGCCGTACGTAAAAAAGTCTCCATACGTTCCGTATTAACCTGTAAATCCCAATACGGGGTATGTATTAAATGCTATGGACGTAATCTGGCTACCGGCCATTCTGTGGATGTTGGTGAAGCGGTAGGGATTATTGCCGCGCAGTCCATTGGCGAACCGGGGACTCAACTTACCATGCGTACCTTCCATACCGGTGGTGTTGCCGGTGATGATATTACGCAGGGTCTGCCGCGTGTTGAAGAATTGTTTGAGGCGCGCAAACCGAAACGCCAGGCCATTATTACGGAAATTGACGGTACGGTTGAATTTAAGGAAACCAAGGGAATGCGTAAACTGACCGTTGTTCCACCGGCGGGCGAAGAACGCGTTTATCAGATTCCCTATGGTGCCAGAGTCATCGCTAAAGATGGCGATGTGATAGAAGCCGGTGACCGCCTGACAGAAGGTGCCGTTAATCCGCATGATATTCTGCGGGTAAGCGGGCTAAAGGCTACACAGCGTTACCTGGTTTACGAAGTGCAGAAAGTATACAAATCACAAGGCGTGGAAATTAACGATAAACATATTGAAGTCATCGTGCGTCAAATGATGCACAAGGTTAAGGTGGAAGAATCCGGCGATACGGAATTACTGCCGGGAGAATATATTGACATCAATACTTTCGAAGATGAAAATACCAAAGCCATTGAAGCCGGTGGTGAGCCGGCCGTAGCCAGACCAATACTGCTCGGCATTACCAAAGCATCCTTGGCAACCGATTCTTTCTTGTCGGCTGCATCGTTCCAGGAAACGACTAGAGTACTGACTGAGGCTGCGATTAAAGGAAAGATTGATCCGTTACTGGGTCTTAAGGAGAATGTAATTATCGGGAAATTAGTACCTGCAGGTACTGGTATGAGCCGTTACCGTAATATCAAGGTCAACCGGTTGTCGGCAAACATGCCGCAGACGGCGGAATAACGTTTACCGGCAAGTGGATGTAACAGACAAATGGCAGAGGGCACTTGACTTGCAAATATAGTCAGGTGCCCCTGTTATGCATCTACTGTTTTTTTGCCGCGGATGGCGCTGCTTTCAGGTTTTACAATGCATTTCAGGGTGTTTTTGATACTCCAGGAGCCGTGGGCATAAAAAAAGCCCTAAAATCTAGAGAAAATAGTGCTTTAAAGCTGGTTTTTTGTTGACACTTAGATTTAGAAATGATACTATATTAGAGTGCCTAAAAGATAGTTGGATTTGATTGCTAAATAGTAAGGAGTGATCCGGGTGTCTTTAGATACGCTGAAACAAGCTTCAAAGGTAATTGGCGTCAAGCAAGCCGTTAAAACGGTGGAAAAAAATAAAGCCAGTAAGGTTTATATGGCTCAGGATGCCGATGAACGGATTGTCAGGTCGTTGCGTGATGTCTGCCAGCAAAACCATGTACCAATTGAAATGGTAACTACTATGAGTGAATTAGGTAAGGCTTGCGGTATCGAAGTAGGAGCTGCTGCAGTGGCAGTTTTGCGTTGAGGACAAAATGTTGATAAACATTTTGCCCTTTGTATCCATAACAATGGGCAAAATTTTTTATAATAAAATCCAAACTTTGAGGAAGGAGGTGCACTAATGCCAACAATTAGCCAATTAGTTCGCAAAAGCAGACAGGAATTGGAGAAAAAATCTACGGCACCTGCTTTGAAGGAATGTCCGCAAAAGCGTGGTGTTTGTACAAGGGTATATACAACTACTCCGAAAAAACCTAACTCCGCATTGAGAAAGGTAGCGAGGGTGCGTCTGACTAACGGAATCGAGGTAACTGCTTATATTCCGGGAATCGGACACAATCTGCAGGAGCACTCGGTTGTTCTGATCAGAGGCGGCAGGGTTAAAGACTTGCCGGGCGTACGTTACCATATCGTTCGCGGTGCGCTGGATACTGCTGGGGTGCAAAAACGCAGCCAGGGCAGATCGAAATACGGCGCAAAACGTGCTAAAAAATAAAGTAGATTGATTTTAAATACACGATAGTGTTTATGATCAAGTTTGTGAAGAAGGAGGGAAATGTGAATGCCTAGAAAAGGTCCTGTCCCTAAGCGTGATGTATTGCCGGATCCGGTGTACAATTCCAAGATTGTCACTAAATTCATCAATAAAATCATGATGATGGGGAAAAAAGGCGTTGCGGAAAACATCGTATACGATGCTTTTGATATTATCCGGGCTAAAACCGGTAAGGATCCAATGGAAGTATTTGACACTGCGTTGAAAAATGCTATGCCCGTACTTGAAGTTCGCGCCCGTCGTGTTGGTGGAGCAAATTATCAGGTGCCGGTGGAAGTTCGTCCTGATCGTAGATTGTCGCTTGGTATTCGTTGGCTGGTAAACTACTCCAGAAGCCGTGGGGAAAAAACCATGCATGAAAGACTGGCTGCAGAACTTCTGGATGCTGCCAATAATACCGGTGCAACAATTAAGAAAAAAGAAGATACTCATAAAATGGCTGAGGCCAATAAAGCATTTGCTCATTATCGCTGGTAAACCGGGGATAGGAAGAAGGGAGCAAGAAACAGTAAGGAGTGGTAAAAGTGGCCAGGAAGTTTCCTCTTGAAAAGACGCGGAACATTGGCATCATGGCACATATAGACGCCGGTAAGACCACTACGACTGAGCGCATTCTTTTTTATACTGGTAGAGTACACAAAATTGGTGAAGTGCATGATGGTGCTGCTACAATGGACTGGATGGTTCAAGAGCAGGAAAGAGGTATCACGATTACCTCGGCGGCCACGACTTGTCAATGGCAGGGTCATCGCATTAATATTATCGACACACCGGGGCACGTGGACTTTACAGTAGAGGTAGAACGCTCACTCAGGGTTCTTGACGGATCAGTTGCCGTGTTTTGTGCCAAAGGCGGTGTAGAGCCACAGTCTGAGACCGTGTGGCGTCAGGCTGATAAATATGGTGTTCCCCGTATGGCATATGTAAACAAAATGGATACGATCGGTGCGGATTTCTATCGCGTTGTGGATATGATGAAGACCCGTTTGGGTGCTAATCCGGTACCGATTCAGTTGCCGATCGGCTCTGAAGATTCCTTTAAAGGAGTCGTCGATCTGATTGAAATGAAGGCCATCGTTTATACCGATGACCTGGGAAAAGTAAGTGAAGCAACCGAAATTCCCGAAGATATGAAAGAACAAGTAGAAGAATACCGTCAGGGGCTTTTGGATGCCGTTGCTGAGAGTGACGACGAATTAATGATGAAATATCTTGAAGGCGAAGAACTTACTTTGGAAGAAATTCGCGACGGTCTTCGTAAAGCGACGATTGCTTGTAAACTGACCCCGGTATTGTGCGGTTCTTCTTACAAAAATAAAGGGGTACAGCCTTTACTGGATGCGGTGGTGGCATTTATGCCGGCACCGACCGATATTCCGGCTATTCGCGGTGTTAATCCCGACAGCGGCGAAGAAGATGAACGTGCTGCTGACGACAAACTGCCGTTCTCGGCACTGGCCTTTAAAATTATGGCCGACCCCTATGTCGGCAAGCTGGCGTTCTTCCGGGTATATTCCGGAAACCTGGGTGCAGGCTCCTACGTTTACAATTCAACTAAGGGCAAAAAAGAACGTATCGGACGTATTTTGCAAATGCACGCCAATCATCGCGAGGAAATAGAAACCGTTTATACCGGTGATATTGCCGCTGCTGTTGGTTTAAAAGATACCACTACCGGCGATACGCTATGTGACGAAAAGAATCCGATCATTCTTGAATCCATGGTTTTCCCGGAACCGGTTATCCATATTGCCGTTGAACCGAAAACCAAAGCCGACCAGGATAAAATGGGTGCGGCTCTGGCAAGACTGGCGGAAGAAGATCCGACTTTCCGGATGCGTACCGACCATGAAACCGGCCAAACCATTATTTCCGGGATGGGCGAACTGCATTTAGAAATTATCGTTGACCGTATGCTGAGAGAATTTAAGGTCGAATGCAATGTCGGCAAACCGCAAGTTGCTTATCGTGAGACAATTAGAAAACAGGTTAAGGCGGAAGGGAAATTTGTCCGTCAGTCCGGTGGCCGTGGTCAATATGGTCATTGCTGGCTGGAACTTATTCCGCAGGAACCCGGTACGGGATTCAGCTTCGAAAGTAAAATCGTCGGCGGTGCTATTCCGAAGGAGTACATTGCTCCAATTGAAACCGGTGTAAAAGAGGCGATGGACAGCGGTGTGCTGGCCGGTTATCCGGTAGTTGACGTAAAGGTTGTCGTTTATGACGGTTCGTACCATGATGTTGACTCCTCGGAAATGGCCTTTAAAATCGCCGGATCGATGGGCTTTAAAGCCGGTGCGGCTAAAGCCAGCCCGGTCATTCTTGAGCCGTATATGAGAGTGGAAGTTGTTGTTCCGGAAGAATATATGGGAGATGTTATCGGTGATTTGAATTCCCGCCGCGGACGTATTGAAGGCATGGAATCCGTAGCAGGTTCCCAGTCTATAAAATCCTTCGTTCCGCTGGCTGAAATGTTCGGTTATGCAACGGACCTGCGTTCCAAAACTCAGGGTCGTGGCAATTACACCATGACTTTCGACCATTACGAAGAAGTTCCGAAAAATATTGCTGAAACCATTATCGCCAAAGGGAAAGGCGCTTAAGTAAACATTT
>NZ_CYSP01000032.1 GCF_001298735.1 Propionispora sp. 2/2-37
GTATGCGATAAACTAATGTATATAAAATAAAATTAGTCTAAATAGGCATCTATAGATGCAATTTAGACTAATTCTAGAATAAAATTAAAGCGAATATATAAGATTATGCTTTTCCATTGCAACCAAGGACATGAACTAATTTATGTTTAACTAATTCTTTTATGTAAGCTCTAGCAGGTGTTAAGTATTGTCTTGGGTCAAAGTGTTCAGGGTGAGCGGTAAAATGTTCTCTAATTCCAGCTGTTAAGGCAAGACGCAGATCAGAGTCGATATTAATTTTGCAGACAGCCATTTTAGCAGCTTCACGTAACATATCTTCCGGGATACCAATAGCATCTGCTAAGTTACCACCATTTTTATTGATAATATCAACATATTTTGGAATAACAGAAGAAGCCCCGTGTAAAACGATTGGGAAATTAGGGAGTCTCGATTCAATTTCTTTTAAAATGTCAAAACGCAATTGTGGTTTTTGCCCTGGTTTAAATTTAAAAGCGCCGTGACTTGTGCCGATAGCGATTGCTAAAGAATCAACACCTGTGCTTTTTACAAATTCTTCAACTTGATCAGGTTGAGTATAAGAAGCGTCTTCAGCAGATACATTTACATCATCTTCAATGCCAGCAAGTTGTCCTAACTCACCTTCAACAACAACGCCCTTGCTATGTGCATAGTCAACCACACGTTTTGTTAATTCGATATTGTCTTTGAAGCTATGATGTGAACCATCAATCATAACGGAAGTGAAACCACCATCAATACAGGATTTGCAAATATCAAAATCAGCACCATGATCTAGATGAAGTGCAATCGGAAGATCAGTGTCTTCAAGTGCTGCTTGTACTAAATGTGTTAAGTAAGTATGTTTTGCATATTTTCTTGCACCAGCGGAAACTTGCAGGATAAGAGGTGCATTTTCTTCTTTTGCTGCTTCAGTAATTCCCTGGACAATTTCCATGTTGTTTACATTGAAAGCGCCAATTGCATAGCCGCCTTCATAAGCTTTTTTAAACATTTCTTTAGTTGTAACTAATGGCATTACGTGGTCCCTCCTAATAAAATAATAGTATGCACTTTTGCTATTATACCATAATTCATGGAAAAAAAATATATTATGGACCGGAATTTAGCATTTTTGTGCAGGAATCCCTACGGACTTTTTTACTGCTTGGTCAGTACGGACATGTCTTCAGGAATCGGACAACTAATATATACGGGCTGATTCTGAACAGGATGTTGAAAAGATAAGCAATAAGAATGCAATGCTTGTCTTTTTATTAAATCAATAGGGCCTCCGTAAAGATCGTCACCAAGCAAAGGATGACCAATGTGCGATAGATGGACCCGTATTTGATGTGTTCGTCCTGTAAGCAGTTCCAGTTCTAACAGGCTGTATCCAGGGAAGGTGGCGATCACTTTATATAAGGTTAAAGCAGGCTTTCCGGCAGAAGTAACTATGCGCTCGATAATGCTGCGCGGAGAACGTCCTATCGGAGCATCAATAAAACCACTCTTATCTGACAAATGACCGCTTACCAGGGCCAAATACTTACGTTTTATAGATTTCATATTATTGAGAGAGAGCATATGCTGGATATGAGGGTATTTTGCAATCAGTATTAACCCGGAAGTATTACGATCCAGGCGATGGACAGGATGAAAACCGGAAGATAACTTTTGGTAATGATAATAAGCGATAACTGCGTTAGCCAGAGACGGAGATTGCTGTTGTGATATGGGGTGGACCAGCATTCCGGCAGGTTTATTGACAATCAATACATAATCATCTTCATATTTTATTGCCAATGGAATAGCTATTGCTATTAATGCGGATGATTGCTCCCAGGTCAGGGTTATTATATCACCTCCTTGTAGCAAAGTATGGAAAGAAAGCACTGGATACCCGTTAATGGATACTGAACCTGTATTTTTTATTTTTCGCCATAAGGAAAGAGATATGCCTGCGTGACGCCGTAAAAAATCTTTTAATGTTAATCCTTGCAAAGATTCAGGAACTGTTATATCCAACATAAATAGTCTCCTTTGGTATAGGATGTAACTGTCTTATTTTAATTAGGACGTAAGAGAGTAGAGGCAACCGGTCGATTACCTCTACTCTCTTAACCCGTATCCATTATTATATCAGGCTTTGAACCATGGATACAAGGCTAGCGATATGTTCACGTTCCATAGTGAGAGATTCTTTTACATATTCATGCATCGGTTCGCCGTATAATCCTAGTACATGCGACATTCTTTGATGCCGGCGTTGCAGTGATACTAATAAAAGGCGTAACAGACAGTAATTAAGAGCGCATTGACGTTCAGCAAGTTCTTGCTCCGGATCGGGCGTTTGCAGCCCATGTTTTTGTAAAACGGCAGACATAGCTTCATCGTGTTTAGTAATCATGTGCATTACATCAAGATAATAATGCCAATGATTTAAAGCCATGTCGTTTAGATTGTCACGTATGATGTCGGTTGCTTCCTGGGCTGTTTCCACTGCCGTTTTCATTAAATCCAACTGTTCCATTGCTTCAGTATGCAACATTTTTATATGATCTACGTCCATGGAAATAGGTCTGCGCTCACTGAATTTTCGCAAAATCACTATGTCCTCCTTGTGGCCCTCTAGTGACGACCTTTGTAGGGAGCGATGAAACGCAACATTTTGATAGGAATGTGCATTGAAATCGATTTGCGATGGATACAAACGTTAACAATGATAAAATCGCAACCTACGTAGCATAGTGTGCCGCAAAAGGATGCACGCCCGCAGAACTTTGCGTCGACAGAGAACAGTACTTCATCCCCTAATAAGCACATCAAACGGTCTTTAAAGTGTGCATCAGGGAAAGCAAGTACTTTTCCTGGCGGTTCGAACATTTCTTCTTCCATTCCATCACAGCACGGTTCCATCTTTTCTTGCTCATGGTACCAATGTGGATATTTACAGTCCATAAAAATCAATAACCTCCTTCATTGATAATTACCATACGATAGAATTTTTGGATGTCTACCTGCTATATACTATGAGATCAAAAAACATAATGCTACTGCACATAAAGTTTTACTATAAAATTACTTTAATAAATCGATAGATGACTTCTTGATGGATAATGCAGGAAAAATAGAATTTGTCTAGAATTTTAATAAAGAATTTGTTTTGGGAGGATAAAATGGAGTCTATAATGAATACTAGTATAATTTTTATAGGATTTTTAGTCTGGTTGGTGATAGCACCACGTTTTAATAGCCCACGTTATAGCGAGTTGTTTTTAGCTTATATGACGGCTTTGCTATTTTGCCTTATTGGTAGTTCAGAAATTATGATGATTAAACCTGCGGCTTTTTTCTTTACGGTAGGAGGCTCTTTAGCTTTTTGCTATATTGTAGCTCGTATGGCCGTCAAGTTCAGCGTGAAAAAATAACTATCATCCTAAGGAGGTCAGGCTGTGGCCAAGGATTGTTCTTTTGATATTGTATCAACGGTAGAACTGCAGGAGTTAGACAATGCTGTTAACCAAACAGTAAAAGAAATTTCACAACGTTTCGATTTTCGCGGTAGTAAAGCTTCCGTTACATTGGATAATGGTGAAATTAAGGTTATTGGCGATGATGAATATAAATTACAAAGTGTTATTGATGTGTTACATACAAAGCTTGTAAAGCGGGGAATATCTCTAAAAAATCTTGATTATGGTAAAATTGAGCCGGCAGCCCAAGGGACAGCTCGTCAAATGATTAAGATAAAGCAAGGCATTAATAGAGACACGGCAAAAGAAATCGTAAGTGCGATTAAAGATACTAAGAGCAAAGTTCAGGCTCAGATTATGGATGATCAGGTCAGGGTATCAGGTAAGAATAAAGATGATTTACAACATATTATTACCACATTAAAACAAAAGGATTTTTCTGTGGAATTGCAATTTGTGAACTTTAGATCATAAAAGTCATAAAAAAACTCCGCACCCGATCAGTGCGGAGTTTTTGGAGATTACTGCTGGTCGTTACTAAAACCCAGCAGATCCAGTACTTTAAAAGATAAACTTAGGATAATTGAAACGATTGTAGCCAAAGCCATGCCTTTCAAAGTAACCGTTCCCAGTGTAAAACTGGCACCGCTTACACCGATGACGAGCACCACAGAAGTGAGAATCAAATTGCGGGCCCGGCTATAGTCTATTTTGGATTCAACCAGCATTCGAATACCGGACGCGGCGATTACACCGAAAAGCAATAAGCAAACACCGCCCATAACCGGAACCGGAATACTCTGAATGGCGGCTGAAAGCTTGCCAACGAAGGACAATATGATTGCCAGGATAGCAGCTCCGCCGATAACCCAGACGCTATACACTTTGGTTATTGCCATGACTCCGATATTTTCACCATACGTTGTGTTAGGCGTAGAACCTAGACAACCGGAAAGAAGGGTCGACAAACCGTTTCCCAAAAGCGAACGATGCAAGCCGGGGTCTTTAGCTAAATCACGGCCGACGATGTTACCTGTTACTACTAAGTGTCCGACATGCTCGGCAATAACCACCAAAGCGGCTGGAATGATGATAGCGATCGCACTAAAATTAAATTCCGGTGTATACAATACGGGAAGGGCAAATAAGGGAGCTTGACTGATAGTACTTAAGTCAACTAACCCAATACAATAGGCGAACACGTAGCCGCTAATTACTCCAATTAAAATAGGAATTATGGCAAGGAATCCTCTGAAAAGAAGTGATCCAAAAACCGTTACTAACAAAGTAAAAATAGAAACGGAAATGATTTTGGGATCAATTATTTTAGCGGTTAGTCCGGCCATGTCTGCTGCTACAGGAGCAAGTTCCAAACCGATAACGGCAACAATCGCTCCCATGGCTGCGGGAGGAAATACTACGTCAATCCATTTGGTTCCTGTAATACGAATACTTAAGGCGACTATAGAAAAAATCAAACCAGTAACAATAAAGCCTCCTAGTGCCGATTGGTACCCATATTGTGGAAGAACGGCCAAGACTGGAGAGATGAATGCAAAACTCGAGCCAAGATAGGCCGGTATTTTCCCCTTGCAGATAAACAGGTAAAGAAGAGTACCGACTCCATTAAACAACAAGATGGTAGCAGGATTAATTTTAAAAAGAATAGGGACTAGGACAGTGGCACCAAACATGGCAAACAGATGTTGTAGGCTGAGCGGGAAGGTTTGCAATAAAGGCAGTTTTTCTTCAACTTGAATGACACGATTATTCATAAAGAATCCTCCTAAATCCTTTGGTACACACAGAACAGCCTCTTACCGAGTAAGAGGCATTGCAGCAGAAAAATATTGCCGTGTACCTTTTTAGCCTCTCTGGACTAAGTTAAAGGAATGTTTTATTTCTTAACAAATGTAACATAATTTAGATTCTTTGTCTACTTTTTTCTGCAAATGTACTGTGCAAACAAATGCTTTTTCGTTACAATATAAGCAAGTCTTATATTTAAAATGCATTATTTGGAAATGTGATATACTATATACAAACGGGAGAGAATATTAAAATGACTAAGCAAACAAGTGGTTTAGGGGTTAACCCGGTTTTACGCAATCAGGGAGACAGTAATATCGTAGCGGAAGAACATCGTTTCCGGTATATTGACCAGGAAGAACGTTGGCGGCAAGAGTATAAACATCGCCAGACAGTAGAGAATTCACTGGCTGCATTAAGTAAATTACATTATGAACCTGTTGATTATGCTGCCATGATGGTACGTACACCTTGGAAAGAACGCCCACTGACTGATTTTTCTTTTTTACTTACAGAGGCTAAGGAACAAGTGGAAAAAGAGTATTTTTTCCGGGTTGTTAAACGGGTTGCATTTCTGATTGTTTTGATTGTAGCTTTGGTTATCGGAGCAAATGCTGCTGTTTTATGGATTACTGGAGTATTAGGCGCTGCTGTGGCGGTGTCGTTGTATTTTGTTATGCAAGATAAACGTTTAGCTTTAGAAAAGGCAACAACAGAAGCGCAGGAGGAAATAGAAAAGCGAGGAGCAGCGGAACGGGCAGCACAGGAAAAAGCAAAAGCCGCCCACGAGCAACGTGAGGAAGAGAGGGTTGCTGAAATAGAACAGTTATTAGATGGGGATTTATCGGCCGTTATTTTGAAACTAGATGCCGTGGTAAGTAAAATTCCACTTCCTTTTCTGCTTGATGTCGATATTGAGATATATCAGAATATTCCCCGTGTCAGAGTATGGTTGCCAAACCGATCGATTATTCCCCATACCATTTGTGAAATGCTTCCTTCCGGTCGCCTTAAGTATACAGAAAAGGAATTATTGGAGGTTAACAGGCAATATTTGGAGTTGTGTGCTTCCTTATTGGTTAAAATTATGTCTGAGATCTACGCTCATGTTCCTTCTTTTGATCGGGGATATATCTATGGGATATCTAAAGAGGAGCTGCAGAACCATTGTATAATGGGTGGTAGTTTGGAACGTGAAGAGTTAGCTGCAGCATGTGAGGCGGGGAGTGGTCTCGCAGCTATACAAATGCTGCATATGACATTTGAGAGCGATACCAATCTGAAATTGCTGCCAATTGAACAAATTGATCCTCCGGAGTGGGAAGATGTGGATCGTAAGGATATCCGTTGCATTAATATTAAAATTTCTCAGTAAATTCTTTATGACTAGATTATTAACCGGAATTTAATAATAATAGAGATACAAAGTACAGAGTAGAAGACAGAGAAACTTTTTTTACTCGGTGAAGTTCCGGCAAGGGGAAAGTCAGGAGAAACGATTACTATAAATTAAAACTGAAGCGCCTTTCTTGAAGGGCGCTATTCTTTTGAATTTTTGACACTTATAAATTTAATGTCCATTGTTAGAAGGAGTTTGTATTTCTTGGGAGAATATAATTCTTCATGTTCCTAATGATCTTAAAGGGTGACGGCAGGCATAATAAATAACGTATTAATTATTATTTGTTAGGCTGTAATATTGTAAACACAAAAAAGGGGGATAGGAATGGCGTTACTTGTTAAGAAATTTGGCGGTAGTTCAGTAGCCACTCCAGAGAAGATATTGGCTGTGGCGCAGAGAGTGCTGAATGAGAAAAAACCTGATGATAAAGTTGTTATTGTCGTATCCGCAATGGGTGATACAACAGATGAGCTAATTTCTTTAGCTAATGCAATTGCTGATCCGGCATGTAATAATTCCAGAGAAATGGATATGTTACTATCAACTGGTGAACAAATATCCATTTCCTTATTGGCAATGGCTTTTACTAAATTAGGACAGCCAGCAGTTTCCTTAACCGGTTATCAGGCAGGTATTGAGTCAAATACTGCATATGGCAAGGGAAAAATTCTACGAATTACGCCCAGGCGAGTCATAAGTGAATTAGCAACTGGGAAAATTGTTGTCGTTGCAGGATTCCAGGGTGTGACACCGGATGGTGATATTATTACTTTGGGACGTGGCGGTTCTGATACTTCTGCAGTAGCATTGGCCGGTGCGTTACAGGCTGATGTATGTGAAATATTTACAGATGTCGATGGGATTTATTCATCCGATCCCCGGATTGTAAATACCGCAAAAAAAATGAAAGAAATTACTTATAATGAGATGCTGGAAATGGCACGCTTAGGAGCTGGTGTTATGCAGCCGCGTTCAGTTGAAATGGGTAAACACTATGGTGTTCCCGTTCATGTTCGATCTACTTTTACTCAGAATATAGGCACTATTATCAGGGAGGAATATACAGTGGAAGAAAAAGAATTCATCATTCGCGGTGTAACTCATGATACGAATGTAGCTAAAATTGCTGTATTGGGTGTACCGGACCGTCCGGGTGTAGCATATACGATTTTTTCCAATTTAGCTGCTGCTAATATCGATGTCGATATGATTGTTCAGAGTGTTCGTAGCACACAAAACAATATCATTGATATGGTATTTACCGTTGCTCAACCAGATCTTATAGAAGCTAAAAAAATTGTTGAAAAAATTGGTAAAGACATGGAGACTGTAGGTGTTATTGTAGAAAAAAATGTAGCTAAAGTGTCTGTTGTTGGCGCAGGTATGCTGGGAAATCCGGGAATAGCTGCTAATATGTTCGGAGCGCTGGCTGAAGCTCGAATTAATATCGAAGCAATTAGTACGTCAGAAATTAGCATTTCCTGTTTAATACAAAGTAGTAAAGTTAAAGAAGCTGTTAACGCAATTCATAATCGGTTTTTTAGTGAAAAACATGATACGGTTTGTTAATAATTTCAATACATGTTTCAATCGAAGTTGCACATTCTATTTATAGAACCTTATATTATTATGAAATGGAGGTTTTGCGTAATGTCAAGGAGTAGAAAACCCGTGAACCCGGCGGCGCAAAAGGCTCTCGACCAACTGAAAGAAGAAACTGCGGCTGAAATTGGCTTGAAGGACTACAAGAACACGTATAAGGGTGCATTAACATCGGCTGATAACGGAAGAGTGGGCGGGCACATGGTTCGCAAAATGATTGAAGCACAGGAAAACAGCTTTAAGTAAGGCAAAAAGGGACAGGTTTTGATACCTGTCCTTTTTGCTTATTATTCTCTTTCTGCGGATTGATTTACATTATTATCTATATGTAGTATTTCTGCTTCGGGGGACAATATAAAATAACTGGTTACTAAAGGAGGATTTAGTATGCACTATCGACGTAAAAATTGTTTTGCCGGTATAATCAGGGATTTTCCTCGATCCGGTCTTTACTTCATTGTCGGAGCTGTTTTTATGTTTTTTATGGGAATGCGCTTTGCAACCCGGCGTGAGCCCCTAGTGGATATACTTTTTCATTTATTAAAAGTACTCAAAAGATAGTATTAGAGGCGAATTATCATTCGCCTTTTTTCGTGGTGTTATTACCTTATGTCGTTATTTTTTACTCTGTGGTATACTAAACGTATAAAACTAAGGTTTTATATGCAGGCAGTATACGAGGATAAGCGGATATTGCATATACTAGATATCATACTTATTGGGGGATTACGATGGGAAATGCAAGTATAAAAGTATCTTTCAGCAATGGTGAATGCATGGAGTGCGATCAGGGAATTACTTTGCTGGAACTCAGTAAAAAAAGAGCAGGCTTATATACATCAGCCATTGTAGCCGCTAAGGTGGATAATGAAATTAAAGATTTACAGTCAGAACTAACTAATGATTGTTATGTTGAGTTTCTGGATTTACACACTGAAGATGGAATGAAAGTGTATCAGCGGAGTTTAACTTTTGTTTTGATTACTGCTGCCAAAGACTTATTCCCACACTGTAATTTGACAGTGGAACATTCGCTTGGCAATGGCTTGTATTGTGAGATTTATTTAGAAGAAAAACTTAATGAACCGGTTGTTAAAAAAATTGAACAACGTATGAAAGAAATCATAAAAGAAGATCGACCAATTATCCGGAAAATCATGTCGAAGGAAGCAGCAATTGCTCTTTTGGAAGCAGATCAACAATATGAGCATGTTCGTTTGTTAAAACAGGTAAAGAGAAAACGCGTGAGCATGTACTATTGTGGCGAGGTATATGATTATTTTTATGGGACAATGACTCCCAGTGCAGGTTGTTTAACTACTTTCGAACTCAAATATTATGCACCGGGACTTCTGCTGCGTTTTCCTGAAAGGGAGAACCCGGATGTTGTACCCGATTTTATTGACCAGCCTAAGTTGGCCCAGATTTTTGCCGAAGCGGAAAGATGGGGTTCTATTCTGCAGTGTGGCTATGTTGCAGCATTAAACGATTATATAGAGCAGCAACGTAGTGGAGATATTATTAGGGTGGCTGAGGCACTCCACGAAAAAAAAATAGCTCAAATTGCCGACTTTATATCAGGTCATAGCCGAAAAGTGCGCATTATTTTGGTAGCTGGTCCGTCTTCCTCCGGAAAAACCACCTTCGCGCAACGCTTAAATATTCAACTTCGAGTCAATGGTGTGCGTCCGGTACCTATATCACTTGATGATTATTTTGTAGACCGTGAACACACTCCACGTGATGAACAGGGTAATTATGATTTCGAAGCTTTGGAAGCAATTGATTTGGAGTTGTTTAATGAGCATTTATTAAGATTACTGAAAGGTGAAGAAGTACAAATTCCTTCTTTCAATTTTTTTACAGGGATACGGGAGTATAGTGGTAATACTATTAAATTAAATGAGAGCCAGCCTTTAATTATTGAGGGAATTCATGGCTTGAATGAGCGCCTTACGGCAGCGATTCCACGTGAGCAAAAAGTGAAAATATATATTAGCGCGTTAACACAATTATCCATTGATACGCACAATCGAATTCCCACTACGGATACCCGTCTCATTCGAAGAATGGTGCGAGACAGTAAATTCCGCTCACACGATGCACTAGGGACTTTAAAGATGTGGCCATCAGTACGCAGGGGAGAAGAAAAGAATATTTTTCCTTATCAGGAAGAGGCGGATATCATGTTTAACTCCGCGCTGATTTATGAGTTGGCCATACTAAAAAAGTATGCTGAGCCTTTATTAGAAAAAATTACTCCGGCCGAAAAGGAATATCCGGAAGCAAAGCGGTTGCTTAAATTTTTGTCTTATTTTAATTCATTGGCAGATAATGAAATTCCTCAGAATTCTATCTTGCGTGAATTTATTGGTGGCTCTTGTTTTTATAGTTAAAAAATCCCTGGTTCTTTGAACCAGGGATTTAGTTATTTTAACGATTTTTCTTGAAGAATTCCAGAGCGACTTCAGGGAACAATGCATAAGATAGAACATCTTCAACGGAAGCGTTAGGATAGCCTTTTTCTGCAAGCTGTGTTTTAAGGGTATCTAGTTGCGGCGGAATATCGTCAGCAGGACGATAAGAAATAATTGGTTCGTTGCCAATAATTTTTTCGCGGACTTCTTCCGCAACTGGCATAGGAGTGCGGCCATATTTACCACGGGCCAAGTCTTTTACCTCACGAGGAACAACTTTATAACGTTCACCTAACATAACATTAAAAGTAGCCATGGAACCTACAATCTGACTGGTAGGAGTTACTAGTGGAGGATAACCAAGATCAGCACGTACGCGAGGCATTTCTTCCAAAAGATCCTGGTATTTTTCTTCCATACCTTGTTCTTTTAACTGATTGTACAAATTGGAGAGCATACCACCGGGAATTTGGAAGTCCAAAACATTAGTATCGACATCAAAGTAGGTTTTGAGATTAAAATCACTAGCCAGACTTTTCTTAACTTCACCAAAATGGAGAGCAAGCGGTTTCAAAACTTTGCGATCAATACCGGTATCACGTTCTGTTCCTTCTAATGTGGCAATCATACTTTCCGTACAAGGCTGGGAAGTACCCAGCGCAAATGGTGACAAAGCACAGTCAATGATGTCCACACCGGCTTCAATTGCTTTTAAGTAGGTCATAGAACCAAATCCACTAGTATAATGGGTATGTAGTTCGATGGGAACGTCAACAGCTGTTTTCAGTGCTTTCACTAAGTCATAAGCAACATATGGTTTTAATAAACCGGACATATCTTTAATACAGATTGAATTTACGCCACGTTCTACCAGCTCTTTCGCCAATTTAATATAGCTTTCGTTCGTATGGTAAGGGCTGATTGTGTATACGCATACGCCTTGAACATGAGCACCGGAAGCAACGCCAGCTTTGATGGCAACTTCAAGGTTACGGACGTCATTCAATGCATCAAATACGCGGATGACACCGATACCATGCTCAACCATTTTTTTTACAAAAAGTTCAACAACATCATCGGCATAATGGTTATAGCCGAGGATGTTCTGGCCTCTGAGCAGCATGGAAATAGGTGTTTTTTTCAAATGTTTCTTTAAAGTTTTGAGGCGTTCCCAGGGATCTTCATTTAAGAAACGCAGGCAACTGTCAAAAGTAGCGCCGCCCCAGGCCTCCAATGCGAAATAACCGACATTATCAAGTTGCTCCAACACTGGCAGCATATCAGTGATACGCATACGAGTAGCAGCAAGTGATTGGTGTCCATCACGCAAAACTGTTTCCATAATTTTTACTGGTTTTTTTGCAGACATTTTTTCCCCTCCGATCAATTTTATCATAAATAACTTGGTAAATTTAGTAAGTTATTTATTGAACATGCTTTTACAAATTTATTTTAACCCATTGTAATAGGTTTTGCAAATGTATTGTGTTCGGTAGATTGTATACATTTGCTAAATTTCACTATAAATAGACATTAAAACCTACATCCAGACCCAATAGTTGTAATGCAAGGCAAAATAAGTTCAACTATCAATGTAGAGTTTCCCAAAATATCTTTTTTTATAAAAGGTTAAAAAAGATATTTTTAGAGATCATAACATGTATATTAGGTTCAAAGCAAATGGAGTGAATGTTATGGAATTGATTTGTCCTATTTGCAATGGCTTGCAATCATTAAAAGCAGTGTGCCCACAATGCGGACAGCTATTATTGGACGGAGGGACGATAGAAGATTATTGGGGAGCATATAGTCCCTACGTAGATAAAGATACACTTCATACAAACCAGTATGGGGAACAAAAGTATTGTGTGCATCTGATCTATTGCCCGGAATGTTATTATGATATACGCAAAGCTTGGGAAATGGTAATCATTTAATAGAATTAAAACGTACTGCGGTGGTTATAATAGTAAAAACATTGGGAGGTGTTATCATGGCGGTTGCTAATCCAATAGTGAAATGTACTGTTGATCAATGTACGCACTATATACCCGGTGATCAATGCATGGCAGCTAAAATTAGTGTATATAATAATGAACAAGATGGTCAATCATCGCAGAAAAGTGATACGCAATGTAAATCATTTCATCAACGTAAAACAGTGGGGGATATGATTGGAGCAGTACACAACACCAATGTAGGCGGCATGATTGCATCGACTTTAATTGATGGTAAGCAAATTACTCCGCAAGTGGAATGTTTTGTTAATACCTGTAAATACTGGCATGAAAATAATTTGTGTGACGCGTCGGCCATTGAGGTAAGCGGAGTTAATGCAGCAAGTACCCAGGATACGGATTGCAAGACCTTTGAAGCGAGGTAACATTCGTATTGAATATAAAAAAAGTCCGCAGAACGCTATTTCTGCGGACTTTTTAATGCCAACAAAGGCGGAGATTAATGTTTGTGAATATGACAGC
>NZ_CYSP01000033.1 GCF_001298735.1 Propionispora sp. 2/2-37
TAGTCTATCAACATTGTGCATACTCAACCATGGTTGACGACAACACCTAGTTTCAATTCCTTATAGGTAGTCTATCAACCCGTACAAAAATCCTCAATCAACACAAGATTTTTATGAGTTTCAATTCCTTATAGGTAGTCTATCAACGTGGCATTTCTTTTACTAAAAGTCATGTATTGCTTATGTTTCAATTCCTTATAGGTAGTCTATCAACGAAGGATTACCAATGGATTAAGGACGCGCTTATCACGTTTCAATTCCTTATAGGTAGTCTATCAACCCAGTAAGAGGTCGTTTCTATCTTCTGCTATTGCCCGGTTTCAATTCCTTATAGGTAGTCTATCAACGGCATATTGTGTCTATTAGCTCTTCGTGGACTATGGGTGTTTCAATTCCTTATAGGTAGTCTATCAACCTTCAGATTGTGCTGATTGATGCTAGAACAAAAATTATGTTTCAATTCCTTATAGGTAGTCTATCAACCCAGCATAAAGCGGCTGGAATTGGCGCTGACCCAAGTTTCAATTCCTTATAGGTAGTCTATCAACTTTAGGGCGTGTCAATAGGGTAAAATAGACATAGGTAGGTTTCAATTCCTTATAGGTAGTCTATCAACAGTATTATCATCCTCAAGAGTTACCTTAACTTCAATCAGTTTCAATTCCTTATAGGTAGTCTATCAACCCATTTTAAAAGCAGCGAAGTCTTAATAAGAATACGGCTTCGTGGCTTTTCATGAATATTTAACATCAGACCATGAAATTTTTTCCTTTATTAGGCTTTACGAGCAAACTTCCTTATACTTACTACATTTCTGCAATATACAAAGTGTCGTCGACCTACCGGCATTTTTGCATTACCATAGGTCGACGACAAATTTTTCAAATCATGTTGCTTGTACTTGCACGCTCCATGCCTAAAATTTGTCGGCTATAATAGCGGGTCGTCCGCATATTATAAATAATAACGGAATCTTCTTCTTTATCAATAATTTTTTCTAACTCCATTGTTAATTTCTTATAATTAGCGTCAGAAATTTCACCCTCCAGGACGGAATTCTGCACCCAATTTAAATATTGACGGCATTTTTTCAACACCTTGTTAACCCGTCTTTCATTAACATCATACACCAAAATTATAAACAATTCATCACCTACTATCGAGCCTCAATATATAATGAGCAGGTGCAGCATCACCAGTTTGCAACAAACGGCTCATATTCTTTTTCACCGAATAGATGCTTTTCCAACTTATATAATTCCAGCCGGATGAGTCGACGATACGATACCGGCCGGCCAATTTCCCTATGAGTAATCGTAGCCTTCAGTTTATTTTCAAACTCTTCAATAAAACATTTCTTGCCTTTTTCTTTGAGAACAATACCTTCGGTATCCTGTTCAAAATCACGTTTGGTAATCATTTTGCGTCCTAAACAAGCAAATATAACACGATCAATGATAATGGGCTTGAAAATTTCTGATACATCCAAATTCAAGGTAAAGCGCCGAAAGTTGGTTGCGTGCAAATAGCCAATACGCGGGTCTAAATGTGTTTTGTAAATCTCACTTAAGCATAAAGAGTACATTAAAGAATTGCCAAAGCTAATAAGAGTGTTTAAAAAATTTTTTGGTGGACGGCGGCTCCGTTCCTGAAAACAAAAGTCCTTATCTTCAATAATGGCATCAAAAGCTTTGTAGTATTGTTCACGGATGTTTCCTTCAATGGCCATTAAAGAAGAAACATTACATGTATTCTCTATTTCTGGTTGCAAGGCTTCAATATTTCCCAGGATACTACCAACTTGCTTACCCCGGTTATAATAATATTTCAACACCTGCCGGATATTTTTTACAGCCCCATGAATAAACTGTTTGGCAATAGTCAATCGTTTACTTTCATCCAAATAGTACTCCGCCTGTTTCAAAATGGCATGACCGGAATTTAAATGTTCACGAGGATAAAAACTACCCATATAATATCCATAATGATTGAAATAGTGAAGAATAATTTCTTTCTGCGATAGAAATTCCAGGAGTTTTTTATTGAAGTCAACTTCTCCGAAGATCATGATATCGCCTACATCTTCCACCGGTAAAAACCGGCGGCCTGTCTCATTTTCAAAAAACAGGGTATTATCCTTGCGTTGTATTTCTCCATTAGAAAAGAAATAGAGCGTTTTTTTCATGACTACACCTTCTTCTTACCGCATGTTATCAGCACCAGCAATACTCGGAATACGCGCAATTCTTGCAAAAAGAAATTTTCTTCGGTACCGGTGGAGTCTCTAAGTACAGAATACGCAAAATTTCCCGCTGGGCCTTGTCCAATTCCACCTCAACAGCCTCATCCAAAACCACTTCTTCCCGTATCTTTTCCTTAGGAAACCTTAGCTCCCCCTTGGCCTCAATCCCACGTGCTTTCAGTTCGCGCAAGTAAAACGCCAATTGCATCCTGGCACTCTGACGATACTTAGAACTTTTCTTAATCTCACCAATCACCATCTGACCGTCTTCCATATGAATCACATCAATTTTACTGCCGCCGACCACGATTTCTTTTTTCTCCCGCTGGTAGGAGTTTTCACCAATATAGCGGCCCACAACCACATTGTCATTTTCCTGATCCGGTACAATATTATGTCCCATAAGCCAAGCCTCGCGCGGGCAGGCGTAATAGTACCAGATGAGAGTACCGCCGATCGTTATGTCGTCCATATCATGCATCTCCATTACACAATAGAGCTTCCATGCGCTGTAAAAAAAACTCTAAATCAGTAAGATTACGTTTGAGGATGCTTAAAAGTATCTCTGGGTCAATTCTGGCATAGTCATGTACCAATAGGTTACGAAATTGCGCCATCTTTTGATATGTCGCCGCCTGTTCCTGCGTAAGTACACCGTTTTCAGCAAGCACGACAAATATCTCGCGGTACGTGGCAGGCTCACGCCAGCCCTGATCGGCTATCCAATGACTACCAATATCCAGACAAGCTTCAATCGCTACTTGCAAGGTTCGTTCCACATACCGTCTCAGTTGCTTATTTCTCATAAATTCTTCCGCTGTTACGTCCTGCACGTCTTTTAAATCCTGAATATATTCAGCCAAATGGACTAACTTGCTGTGAACAAGTTCTTTATCAACCATTTGTTAAAAACCGTCCTTTGTCCTGATTTTTTTTAATAGTGCCGCCGCTCTACGCTCTAACACAGGCTGAAAATCAAAATACTCCCGACGCGAACGAACATCAAACTCAACTCGCCTTTGCCGGTCTTTCTCTACAAGCAACTTACCCGTCTTGCGAACCTGATATTGCAAAAAAAGCGGCGCAGATTCCATATCAATAACATCTGTTCGAATCCCGGTGAGCGCTTCTGCACCATCCATAATTTCCAATCTTAGATCAAATCGTTCCGCGGCTGAAAGGTTATGCTGAAATAAAATGGCTATGTCAATGTCACTGTCTTTTCGAATCGTGCCTTTTGCTACAGAACCAAAAAGCCAGGCAGCACTAATTTTGTTGTGGGAATGTAGGTACTGACATAGTTTTTTCAATATATCCTGTAGAATGGCCATTACACTCCCTTCCAATTTGTAAATACTCATTCGCATTAGGTCAAAATCGTTTGTCCTTAATACTAATAACACTGCATATCAAAATCATCATTTCGTTTAAGTCCGGTAACCGGGTCATAATAATGTCCAACATTTCCCTGATCCAATATATACAATGTCTGATATCCAATGAGTCTAGCTTCATGCCGTACTGCAAATGCGCTGGGGACAGAAATAATATATTGGCGCATTTTTTTGCCAATATCCTTCAGTTTGTTTCTTCGCTGTATGTCATCGTTTACTTTTAACACATCTTCTATCTGTGAGAGCAGTACCCCGGCTTTTTCATCCCATTCTACAAATAAATCAATGTATTCGCGTTGATCATCAATAAGCGAAAACGTTCCCACGCCTTTTTCCGAATCAAAATCCATGGTTTTAATTGCTTCAATAAGCATATCGGATTGATCAACAGATATTTTAGCCTTTATCTTTTCGTAATACAGATTTACCAGTTGACCATATTCGCTTTCCGGAATGACCGCCCCCAGTGACTCAAGTGCTGTTCGGGCTGCATGAATCATACTACTGCCATAAATCTTGCTGCCAAAACTTCTGCCATTATGATCCGTCATCCAAACCACCTGCACAAGTCCACAATTATCTCCGGCATTTCGGTTGCAACGTCCCGCGCATTGGATAATGGAGTCAACGGGTGCTATATCCCTCACAACAATATCAAAATCGACATCTACACCCGCTTCTACAACTTGTGTTGCAACCAGAATGATTTTTTCTCCCTCTTTTAGCCTATTCTCAACTTCCTTTAGAATAGCTCGCCGCTGAAGCGGAATAATATTAGTCGACAAATAATATAGCGCTTTTTGACCTAATTGGTTTTTGATTCGTTGATAAATCTCCAAAGATTGATTGATTGTATTCGCCACTATTAAATAGGATCTCTCTGCATCCCACTTTTCTACAAATATATTGCAGAATTCTTCCACCGTAATTTTGGTGAGTTTCGGCTGTAAACAGGTTCTGTGCAGTTGTTTGAAATAGTATTCATGGTGATCCAACAGCTCAATTGTCCTGTCAAAAAAGACCGGTTTCGTCGCTGTCATAAGAATGATCCGGCAATCGTAAAGTGCTGTCATTTTTTCAAATACATAGTTAACTAAGCTATAATACTCAACTGGTATGGCCTGCACTTCATCCAACAAAATAATGCTCCTGGACAACACATGATATTTCTTGAGCATTCGGTTGCGCTGCCCAATCATGGTTTGCAATAATTGTACAAAGGTTGTCACCACAATACCGCTATCCCAGTTCTCAATCAACAGTTCCGCTTGATCGCGCCGGTAATCTTCAGCCTCGTTTTTATATTCGGCATTAGATAAATGATGATGTTTTAGTAAATACAAGTTCTCATTGTTTTTAAAATCCTGAACAGCAGTATGTAAATCAGCAATAACCTGATAGTTTTGATCAATAATGGAAGTAAACGGCAATGCATAAATGATTTTGTGGGGTCCGCCTAAAAGTTCCTGCAATTTCTTGGCGGCAAAAAAGCCGGTAAACGTCTTTCCTGTTCCTGTCGGTGACGTAATTGAAAAAAACTTGCCTTGATTATAAACTTCTGCAATTTTTACTTGTACCTGGTCAAAAATTTGTGTTCGTATGGTGTCTAAATTTCCGGGATTACGTTCCTTTAGCATATTCTCTTTTTGTAAAGCTAAAGATTCAAATGACAGTTTGCGATCCTGAACCGGAACAATCCTAGCTGCACTCATTTTATCGGCAGCTATCAAAGAAGAATAGAGTAAATGATGAATAAAATAAGCTTTTTCATCACTTTCAAACTTAAAATCATCTACCTTATCTCTCAAAAAACATAAGATGTCTTGAAAAGACGTTTCTTGAGTCAAAAAGCCCTGTACGATATGATCCCAGCCAATTTTTTCATAGTCATTTGCAATTACATCTAAATGCTGAACCATATTTCGACGTTGTTCTTCCAAAATTTTTACTTTTAATCCAACCGTTTCAAATGGTTCGATTTTACGGAAATTTGCCGGCAAATACTCTTTACTTGAAAACGGTTTGAGATCGCCATGATGAGACAAAATTGTGCTGAAGATGCATATTGGAATTACAAAATTATCATCATTCAAGAAGCTCTTCCATACATATACACCAAACAATGCCGAAAGATAACCGTGATGACTGTACTCGCCCCAATCCTTCCGCCCATACAGGCGGTCTTGAAAGAAGGTGGTATACTTGCCGAAATCATGGGCATACCCAATAATTGCATGGATTTTCGATAACTGCATGTCACCATGGGCTTGACTATATTGGACTACTTCCTGCAAATGGTCAAACAAGTACTTTTCGGGAGCAAGATGTGAACAAAACATCATTTTCCACCTTCTTTCAAGTCAGATCACATAAACGTAATATACTCTTGCTGTTGATTGTACTGTACCAGCCAACAAGATGAATGGGAATGAAGTTTAACCTGCAAAGGCAATCCGCTGCCTTCCACAAAATAAGAACACGCCGGTAACAAAGTCCTGTCACACTCAAAATCACGCGGCATTTTTTCTCTCAACAGGGTAAACTCCTCGACTTTTAATTCTTGCACCTTATCTGTTTGAATCACCGTTGAAACGGGAACAAACTCCAATGCCGCTTTTTCAATAAAATCTACATCCGCGACATATGTTACATCAGCAAGAAAAAAAGCTGTTCCTAATGTGGGCGGATACGCAAACATCTCCTTACGCACTCGCTTGCTTAACTCCAAGGTCTTTGCTTCCTCTTCAAACGCCACATAAATCCGGTAAGAAACCCTGTCTATACCGGCAATTATTTCAAAAGGGATTTGGGTATGCTCCTTAGGCTGATTCAGTTCGCCTGTCGATACAGCCTTAATGTAGTTTACTGTTTGCGTCATACTGTAAGTCCGGCTGTTCTTTTTAACCGCAATATGCAAATACCGGGAACTCCATTGCTCATAATAACTGTCTCTTGGCAAACCAAACATAGCGGCAATCATTCCCTGTACAGTCGTACGGGGAGGAACCGAGTAAGATAACGAGGAAGAATTCGTATAAATCTTTCTAAAATGAGCGAACTTCCCCTCTACATCAAAGATAACTCCTTTCATCTCATCACATCCCTCAACCCAGTTCCACGGCTGTAAGACCTTCCAAGCACTCCTCTATATGTATGGGTTGTCCGTCATACATAAGTTGCAAATCAGTATCGGAAAAATAAAGTATCTTACTAATTTTGTCACTGCATGCAGATAAATATTGTTTCAACTTGCTAACATCAAGCTTATATTCGGAAATATCCCGAATACTTTCCAGATTGGTATCAAGCCGGATATAATTGCGCAAATCTTTTAACACAGTTTCGCTGTCTTTAAATTCCAAACGCAAATAAAGTCTGGGCTGTTGACCGATCTTGCTTCGGGTCGCCAATAGCGGAATCGCCTTCACCATAGCTTCATCCAAAAGAGCCAAATCGGATTCCGATAATCCGGTATAATCTGCCCTCTTACCACTAATCACTCCTGAAAAAGCCAATAACGAATATAATATCCGGTAGTCTTTTCCAATTGCTCCCTGTTTGTTGCCCGTCTTTGAAGCAAACGTTGATGTAATGCTAGATTCCAATAGTTTAACGGTATTGAGCGAATAGCCCCAATTGAATTGAACTGGCCCGGTTATCGCCTGATTATCTTTTTTAACAGGAATTGTTGCTCCAAACATCCGTATATCAATAAAAGCTTTTAAAGCCGCCTGTACCAAGTCTTCTTCTTTCTTCGAAAATGGCTCCACCCTCGTTTGGGCAGTAACAGGCTCTCCGTCTATTTTCTGCACGTACAATTCGTATCCTTTATCAAGTAAATAATCCCGTATATAGCGTTTTATCCGTAAATCGGAAACCAAATTGATATCGCGCTCATAGTCCATGCGCGGCCTGTTTTCTTCATCCGGATCACCGTTTGGATTGGTTAATTTGGCATCATAAAGATACAGCATCTGCCCGTTCACTATTGCCATTTGCTGTTTCCTCCTTATCTTTCTTTTTTCTTAAAGTTTGAAAACTATAACCGGACAACAAATAAAACAAACCCTCATCTTTACTTAATGTCCAACATTCCCGGTTTTTTCCCAGCAAATAAACATGCGCATTATAGATGCCTTCCGTAAATTTTAAGATTTTTTCCTGCCGCAATTTATTGAAAAGATCACCGGACAATTTCATAATACGCACTTTATCCATACCGTTAAAATTAATTTTATTCAAAACCGGTTTGTAAGCACCCTCTTCGCTGCGTTTGCTTTGCTCTCTGCCTATGGCTCCAATCAGAACTCCCAGCAAGAACAGAGCCGCTTGTTGCTCATTATAATGCATAGCTTGCATATATTCTTTCAATTCATCCTTAACAGTAAGAGACGAACTATCCAGCATATTCTCACCTCCTTCCAATCTCCCAAATTTTTGCAAAAAAGCTACATAAAACATAGCTTCAAGCACCTTGAATGAAAAATATTGCAGATCCGTATTTGACACATTATAGCCGGCGCGCTGCCTCCAAACGATTTGCAGCACCTCTGCAATGTTCGTGAAAACCCGTTCTTTTCGTAATCTGCGCTGATAAAAAATATCTTCATAAACGCTAAGCATTCTCTGATACTGTGCAGGATTGCCATCCTGCAATTTTATCGGATGCAAATAATAGATCATTTTTAGATATTGCTTGCCATATAAAAACTGACACGCTTTTTCAGAAAAAAAGCATCTAAACCGTTGCAAGACGTCGTTAGAAGAGGTTTCAATCCGCTTAAAAACAGACGGTTGCACATCTTTAATCATCTTTTGAATTTTAGTTGCTTGATTGGCTTGCCGGTAAAACAAAAAATTCAAGAGAAAACTATATCCGCCTTGCTTGTTTAATTTATCCAGCCGATTGGTAACATTATCTTTAAACTCACTCATATTCTTGATATTTTTGCTGCTGTCAATAAGTGGTTCAATGACACTTGCCATCTTTTTTAAAACCTGTCCATCCAATTGCTGCCCATAAAGTATATGCGGAATAATATACACATTAAAGTCTGCAATTCTACTCCGCAATTCTTTTTTTATAAATTTTTCAGCCGTTAAAAGACTCTCATAGCAGTCCCTGCATAATACAAAGTTCTTATCATAGTTTTTATTGTTCATATTGCGGGCAAAAATGCATTGATTTGTCGTATAATATTTGATCGACATGTCTTTTAGATCACTGGTACATCCTTCATCCGTTCCACATATACTACATACCAATCCATCCGAACTGCCGTCCGCCATGCGTTGAGCCAGCGACTGCTCAATCAGTTCCGTATATAGCGGATTCTGAGAGATTGATTCACCATCAATGCTAATGGTAAACAACCCAATTTGTTCCTTTCTCAGTTCAAACTTATCTTCACAGTACTTTACAAATTCTGCAGCCACTGTTGTAACCAATTTTTTATGCGCAGTTTTTTCATCATTGTCCTTTAGTATTTGCAACATCATCTCGATGCTTTTTGAATGACCCAGAAAGCGATGTACGTCCAACACATAGCGATATTTACTGTCAACATCCTGACCCAGATCACAAAAGAACGTCGAAATTACCTTCGCCACCTGGTCTTTGAAATCCCCTTCTTCCAACTTCTTTACAAAATTCGGCATAGATTGAGAAATCAGATTATCACATTTTTCAAAGGTGATATACCATTGTGGATTATTAGGCCCTCCCTCTCTGTCTAAAAGAACATATCGGGCAGCTGTTCTACTACTGATTTCCTCAATATCCAAATCAATTTTTTCTTCTTGCAACCGGAAGTCAATCTTGACAACATGGCGCTTTTCATCCTTTCTGGTCATAGGCTCTAATTTTTTTACTTTCTCGCTAATGGGATTGCTGTCTCTTAAAAGCGTTTTTCCCATGCCGATCATGGCTTCTATCACTGTAACACCTCCCGCCGGATATGAAACACCCTCTATCGAGCATCTCACCGATATTTTATTTTTATTATAATATCTTTAACATTAAATAACTTTCTAAATGTTGTCAATCTCAAACTAAAAGGATAATAAACATATTTATGATGGTAAAACTCAATGTAAATTTGGTATAATTAATCCTATAAGTTTACCTATAAGGATTTGAAACATTCGTGAGAATAAGGCATTTCAAATTCTCTCAGAGTTGAT
>NZ_CYSP01000034.1 GCF_001298735.1 Propionispora sp. 2/2-37
AACCAGCAACTATCTATCCTCCCGGGCCGTTTCCAGCCAAGTACTTTCGACGTATGTGGGCTTAACTACTGTGTTCGGTATGGGAACAGGTGGAGCCCCACAGCTATCGTCACTGGATTTACGATTGTTGATCATACTCCATCTGCTTCGTTGTCGCTCCGGGCGCTCCTTCCGCGTACTTTCCAGTACGGCTCCACTCACGTCCTCGCTCCGCCTTGCAGCTGCAGCATGCTGAACAATCTCTTTTCTTCAGGTGAACCTTCCCCTAAGGGATCTATTCCCTGAAAACTTCACAGAAGAAAGTTCGCATTGTTTTGGCTTACGCTTTGCGGTATGACTTTTCTTAATCTGTTCGTTACAACATACATTAAGGTAACGCATCACTCCTCTCTGCGTAAGCTTGGTTCGCTTAGCTTGGCTTGGTCGTTATAACATACACTATGGATGTTATCGCTCCGCTCTAACTAAGCGACTCGCTCAAAAGTATTGGCTCGCTTACGCTCTCATACTTTTGGCTCGCTGCTTAAGTCAAGCCCTCGGCCGATTAGTACCAGTCAGCTCCATCTCTTGCAAGACTTCCACTCCTGGCCTATCTACCTTATCTTCTATAAGGGGCCTTACTAGCCTGCGCTATGAGAGACCTCATCTTAAGGCTGGTTTCACGCTTAGATGCTTTCAGCGTTTATCCTTTCCGAACGTAGCTACCCAGCTGTACTCCTGGCGGAATAACTGGTACACCATTGGTTCGTCCACTCCGGTCCTCTCGTACTAGGAGCAGTTCCCTTCAAGTCTCTTGCGCCCGCGATGGATAGGGACCGAACTGTCTCACGACGTTCTGAACCCAGCTCACGTACCACTTTAATGGGCGAACAGCCCAACCCTTGGGACCTACTTCAGCCCCAGGATGTGATGAGCCGACATCGAGGTGCCAAACCTCCCCGTCGATATGGACTCTTGGGAGAGATTAGCCTGTTATCCCCAGGGTAGCTTTTATCCGTTGAGCGATGGCCCTTCCACTCGGCACCACCGGATCACTAAGCCCGACTTTCGTCCCTGCTCGACCTGTCCGTCTCGCAGTCAAGCTCCCTTCTGCCTTTGCACTCTTCGCGCGATTTCCGTCCGCGCTGAGGGAACCTTTGGGCGCCTCCGTTACTCTTTCGGAGGCGACCGCCCCAGTCAAACTGCCCGCCTGACACTGTCCTTAGTTTCGTTACTCCTTAAGTTAGAATCCCACTAAAGGAAGGGTGGTATCCCAACATCGACTCCAATCAGACTAGCGTCCAATCTTCTCCGTCTCCCACCTATCCTGTACATCCTTTACCAAGATCCAATGTCAGGTTGCAGTAAAGCTCCATGGGGTCTTTCTGTCCAGTCGCGGGTAACCTGCATCTTCACAGGTATTTCAATTTCACCGGGTCCCTCGTTGAGACAGTGCCCAAGTCGTTACACCTTTCGTGCGGGTCGGAACTTACCCGACAAGGAATTTCGCTACCTTAGGACCGTTATAGTTACGGCCGCCGTTTACTGGGGCTTCGGTTCTCACCTTCGCGTTACCGCTAAGCGCTCCCCTTAACCTTCCAGCACCGGGCAGGTGTCAGCACCTATACGTCAGCTTTCGCTTTAGCAGGCACCTGTGTTTGTGGTAAACAGTCGCTTGGGCCTCTCTTCTGCGGCCTTGCTTCGCTCCAACCGTTTAGGTCTTCACCAAGCATGGCTCCCCTTTTCCCGAAGTTACGGGGACATTTTGCCGAGTTCCTTAACGAGGGTTTTCCCGCGCACCTTAGGATCCTCTCCCCGCCTACCTGTGTCGGTTTGCGGTACGGGCACCTTCAGTCTCGCTAGAAGCTTTTCTTGACAGTGTGGTCCGGTTAACTTCGCCAAAGTTTCCTTTAGCTCCCCTTCACTTCTCGGATCTTCGAACGGGGGATTTGCCTCCCGTTCATCCTACCGGCTTAGACGCGCTCTTCCATTCGCGCGCTTAACTTCCCTCCTGTGTCACTCCATTGCTCAATCGACTTTAGGTGGTACTGGAATCTTTGCCAGTTGTCCATCGCCTACGCATCCTCGCCTCGGCTTAGGTCCCGACTTACCCTGAGTCGACGATCGTTGCTCAGGAATCCTTAGGCTTTCGGTGGGAAGGATTCTCACCTTCCTTTTCGCTACTCATACCGGCATTCTCACTTCCATCCTCTCCAGCACTCCTTCCGGTATACCTTCGTCGTGTATGGAACGCTCCCCTACCACTTGAGAGGTGAGATGCGAGAGGTTAGATGTGAGTTCTTCTCACTTCTTCATTTCCAGCTTTCTATCAGTCGGTACAGCCGCTTGCCTACTACTTCGTATTCATCTATGATTTTTCTTTCTATCGGATATCCGATTTCTTTGGCAAGTTTCAGTAATACGCTGACTTCATTGCTGGATCCTAGAGCATTTCGCAGAAAATGCTTGAATTCTGCTGTTGAGTTCTTGCGCCCATATCCTTCCGCTATGTTAGCTGCTATGGATACTGCCGCTCTTCTCATTTGATACCCTAGTTCTCGCTTTTCTTCTATGGGAAAGCTTTGGGTTAGTTTGTGAATTTCCACTGCTAGTCGAAAACTTTGTTGATATACTTCCAAGTCTTCATAGCTTTGAATTCCCACTTCTAACTTCTCGCCTCCCACCTCTCAAATCCATAGCTTCGGTTCCGTGCTTTAGCCCCGGACATCTTCGGCGCAAAACCTCTCGACCAGTGAGCTATTACGCACTCTTTGAATGGTGGCTGCTTCTAAGCCAACATCCTGGTTGTTTCTGAAGTTTCACATCCTTTGCCACTTAGCACGGCATTGGGGACCTTAGCTGATGGTCTGGGCTCTTTCCCTCTTGACTACGGATCTTATCATTCGCAGTCTGACTCCCAAGATTCCAGTACAGCCATTCGAAGTTTGACTGGGTTCGGTAACCTTTATGGCCCCTAGCCCGATCAGTGCTCTACCGTCTGTACTTATTTCTTGAGGCTAGCCCTAAAGCTATTTCGGGGAGAACCAGCTATCTCCGCGTTCGATTGGCATTTCACCCCTATCCACATCTCATCCCAAAACTTTTCAACGTTCACGGGTTCGGTCCTCCACGCATTTTTACCTGCGCTTCAACCTGGACATGGATAGATCACTGCGGTTTCGGGTCTACAATAGCTAACTCTTCGCCCTCTTAAGACTCGCTTTCGCTTCGGCTCCGTATTTCCTACTTAACCTCGCTAGCTACTGTAACTCGCCGGTTCATTCTTCAATAGGCACGCCGTCGACCATATACAGGTCTTCGACTGCTTGTAGACATACGGTTTCAGGTTCTCTTTCACTCCCCTCCCGGGGTGCTTTTCACCTTTCCCTCACGGTACTATGCGCTATCGGTCGCCAAAAGTATTTTGCCTTGGAGAGTGGTCTCCCCTGCTTCCCACAAGGTTTCTCGTGTCTCGTGGTACTCTGGATTCCAGCCGTCTTGCTCTGCCTTTCGCTTACAGGACTGTTACCTCCTACGGTCTACCTTTCCAGGTAGTTCAGCTTGGCCTGACTCAACTTTTGCTGGTCCTCAACCCCATAAAGCCGAAGCTTTCTGGTTTGGGCTCTTCCCCGTTCGCTCGCCGCTACTTTGGGAATCTCGTTTGATTACTTTTCCTCCGGGTACTTAGATGTTTCAGTTCCCCGGGTGCCCCCCTAACTTTTGTTAGGTGACGGTGCATAACCACCGCCGGGTTCCCCCATTCGGATATTCAGGGATCTCTACCTGCTTGCGGTTCCCCCTGACTTTTCGGAGCTTACCCCGTCCTTCGTCGGCTTTTGGCGCCTAGGCATCCACCGTATGCCCTTCATAACTTGACTTATGCGTCAGTTACTCGACTGTCTATAAACGGCCATCTGCGTTGTCATACCTGCGCTTCGGTGCTCAACGTACTTACCAGTACGCCTGCGCTCCGATGCTCGGCATTCCTAGCATCTGTCCATTTCTAGCCAGTCTTTAGGTTTATGCAATGTATTTTAAAACAGGCGTCTTAAAATCATCCATAACCTTGATTGTTCATCCATCAATGCGCTCGTTAAGTTTACTCTCTCAAAATTTACTTTCAAGAGGTAAATCTTTTTCTTGCTTCTGTGCAGTTTTCAAGGAACAGCGTGCCCAACACTTATCGTGTCAGGCACTGGGATTACCTATCTTAGCATAAGTACCGGCCTGTTTCAACCAGTATCTTTTGCCAGTATGGGTATTCCCTCAAAACTAAACAATGTAAGTCCGGTGCTACTGCCAGCTCATATGCTGCGTCTAGCACTCTCTGCCATATGTGTTCGTCATGAGTATTCTCTCATAACGCCGACCTAGGATTTGAAAACTTCCGTTTCCTTTTCTCCTTAGAAAGGAGGTGATCCAGCCGCACCTTCCGATACGGCTACCTTGTTACGACTTCACCCCAATCATCGGCCCCACCTTCGACGGCTAGTTCCTTTTCAGGTTACCCCACCGGCTTCGGGTGTTTCCAACTCTCGTGGTGTGACGGGCGGTGTGTACAAGGCCCGGGAACGTATTCACCGCAGCATGCTGATCTGCGATTACTAGCGATTCCGACTTCACGCAGGCGAGTTGCAGCCTGCGATCCGAACTGAGAGCTTGTTTCTGGGGTTCGCTCCGCCTCGCGGCCTCGCTTCCCTCTATTTAAGCCCATTGTAGTACGTGTGTAGCCCAGGACATATGGGGCATGATGACTTGACGTCATCCCCGCCTTCCTCCGCATTCTCTGCGGCAGTCTCCTATGAGTTCCCACCTTTACGTGCTGGCAACATAGGACAGGGGTTGCGCTCGTTGCGGGACTTAACCCAACATCTCACGACACGAGCTGACGACAGCCATGCACCACCTGTTTTCGTGTCTCCAGAAGGAGACCGGGCTATCTCTAGCCCTTTCACTCAATGTCAAGCCCTGGTAAGGTTCTTCGCGTTGCGTCGAATTAAACCACATACTCCACCGCTTGTGCGGGCCCCCGTCAATTCCTTTGAGTTTCAACCTTGCGGCCGTACTCCCCAGGCGGGGTACTTATTGCGTTAACTCCGGCACAGAAGGGGTCGATACCTCCTACACCTAGTACCCATCGTTTACGGCCAGGATTACCGGGGTATCTAATCCCGTTCACTCCCCTGGCTTTCGCGCCTCAGCGTCAGACACAGTCCAGAAAGTCGCCTTCGCCACTGGTGTTCCTCCCAATATCTACGCATTTCACCGCTACACTGGGAATTCCACTTTCCTCTCCTGCACTCAAGATGGTTAGTTTCCAACCCCTCACGGGGTTGAGCCCCGCACTTTTAGGTTGGACTTAACCATCCGCCTACGCGCCCTTTACGCCCAATAATTCCGGACAACGCTCGCCACCTACGTATTACCGCGGCTGCTGGCACGTAGTTAGCCGTGGCTTCCTCCTCAAGTACCGTCATTAAGCAGCATTTTTCACACTGCTCACGTTCTCCCTTGAAGACAGAGCTTTACGATCCGAAAACCTTCTTCACTCACGCGGCGTTGCTCCGTCAGACTTTCGTCCATTGCGGAAGATTCCCCACTGCTGCCTCCCGTAGGAGTCTGGGCCGTGTCTCAGTCCCAGTGTGGCCGTTCATCCTCTCAGACCGGCTACTGATCGTCGCCTTGGTAGGCCCTTACCCCACCAACCAGCTAATCAGACGCAAACCCCTCTCTTAGCGGTAGCATTGTTAAGAGGCCACCTTTCTTGTTCCTCCCATGCGGAAGATACATCTCATTCGGTATTAGCACCACTTTCGCGGTGTTGTCCCCAGCTATGAGGCAGGTTGTTTACGCGTTACTCACCCGTTCGCCACTAAGATCTCCATTGCTGAATATCTCCGTTCGACTTGCATGTGTTAGGCACGCCGCCAGCGTTCGTCCTGAGCCAGGATCAAACTCTCCATAAAGATATTATGGAGCCTTGATGGCTCTTTATTACTTAAAGAATTATTTT
>NZ_CYSP01000035.1 GCF_001298735.1 Propionispora sp. 2/2-37
CAATATTTTCCGATAATTCCATTATAGGCATTCTCATGTGATTTGTATTTGCACAAAATTCTGTAATATTGTACTATTTCTTCGATGAACAGTAGCAAGGGACTTCGCCTTTTGATACTTCCTCTACCAATTAAACCTTATATTGATACTCTTACAAACCTTAGAAAATAATATTTCCAGGAGGTACTACTATGGCCCATACTGTAATTGTTCACCGTATTGTAAAGCAAAAAAAGTCTAAGCTCGATTATATTGAACGACATACTCATAAGTTTTTTCATTATATTTATACATTAAGCGGAACTGCACGAATTATCGTTAATCAAGAAGAAATATTCGCAACCAGCAAGAGTCTAATAATGATCCCACCGGAAACTCCGCACGAGATTTACGGTATCAATAATTTTTTGAGTCTTGATATAAAATTTCAATGCGACCAGGAACTTTCTGAAAACCTTAAATCTATTCATATATTCATAAATGAAGTAAATGATTATATAGATTTTCAGTTTAAAGAGATGTTTCACGAAGGCATACAAGCACAAATTTTCTATCAAGACATCATCAATGCTAAAATGTCAGAATTTCTATTTTATATTTTGCGCAATGCACAAGAAAAACAAGAAGTTACGGTTCCAACAGAATATTTGGCAACATCAGATAGATATGAAAACAATTCACAAATACAGAATATTATGCCGGCAATAAATTATATTAACGCCCATATAAACGAACAATTACGAATTAATGACCTGGCAAATTTATGTAATTATACGGCAAACTATTTTTCTACGTATTTTAAAAACTGTATAGGAATAACTCCCACCAAATATATTCATACCAAAAAAATAGCTCTGGCAAAATCTTTATTAATATCAACCGACTTAAACATTACGCAGATTTCAGAAAAACTAGGTTTTGAAGGCATTCACCATTTTAGCCGCATATTCAAACAAATTATAGGGATTACTCCTAAAGCATATCTTGATCGCACCAAAATGAAATTAGATATTGGTTTAAATATAGTAGACAGTGCCTATACCCCGTCCGGCGAATACGAAATACCCTTAAAAAAGTATCAAAACTAGAGACACTCCCGAGTCTCATAAAAATCTCCAAGATGATGTACGGTATCTCCATATAGTAAATAGGATAAAGACGAGGAGTCCTAATATGGGGGAATAAAGGTACAAAATAATATACAGCGCGAAGCTCAAGCTTTGCGCTGTAGAAAATCCGGATACAACTTTTCATTTCCTTACCATCACAATACATTATATAATAATCGCGGAGGTAATCACTCTGTACAATAAAGTTACCGCATTTTTTATGACCGGAATGGGCAATTCTTATCTGGTGGCCAAATGGTTTCTGGCTGCCTTTATCAGCGTCCGCTTAACTCTGTATCAAATTCAGGAAAATCAACAACATGATCTCCATCTAGATGCCGACCTTCTTGTTTTCAGTTATCCTCCCTATGGCTTCACAGCTCCCTGGCTGATGATAAATATGTTTTTCGCCTGCCGCCAGGCAACGGCAGGCATGAGCCAATCTGTGACTAAGTTGTTTCAATTCCTTATAGGTAGTCTATCAACCTACTATCAGCTACAAACATTCTCT
>NZ_CYSP01000036.1 GCF_001298735.1 Propionispora sp. 2/2-37
GAACCATATTGGCCTACGCGGACAGATTAAATAGCGAGTTTCTTCTGATCTCGTAGCATAGCGGCGAAATGCCACCCAAAGCACTATGCCTTCTGCGGGTATTGTAATAGCTGATCCAGGCTTCGATACTGGCTGCAGCTTGTCCTAGCGTAGCAAATGACCGTTTTTTTACATGCTCCACTTTTAAAAGCCGGAAGAAGGATTCCATCGGGGCGTTATCATAGGGATTGCCTTTCCGACTCATGCTGCCAAGGATGTTATGTTCTTTTCAGCAAGTCTTTATGCTTGTTCGATGTATATTGACTGCCCCGGTCAGAGTGATGGATGAGACCTTCAACAGGTTTTTCTTTTACAATGGCCATCCTAAGCGCTTTACAAGCAAGGTCTGCTGTAGGGCGATTGCCTAGAGCCCAACCAACTATTTTGCGTCTGGCTAAATCTAAGACACAAGCTAAATAACACCACTGGCCGCCCACTCGGATATAGGTGATGTCAGCCAGCCACACTCTGTTTATTTCTTGCACCTCAAAGTTTTGATTTAACAGGTTGTCAAAGGCTTGTTCATTCGGGTCAGCTTTGGTGGTTTGCGGTTTGTATTTGCTTTTGATCTGGGCTTTGATGCTGTGAGCATGCATGATTCGCTGTACTTTGCTGCGTCCAATGATAATCCCTTTGTCGTTTAATTCTTCATAGACCTTTTGAACGCCGTAATTGTGATCATGCTCTCGTTCAATCTGACGAATATGAGCCACGACTACAGCAGCCCGATCGTGGGTTTTCGGGCAACCGGCTTTCACCCAGGCGTAATATCCGCTTCTGGCTACCTTTAAAATGCGGCATAAATCGCTAACAGCATATTGGGAGCGGTAATCGTAGATAAACTGATATCTTATTTGCTGTTCTTGGCGAAGTATACCGCTGCTTGCTTTAAAATAGCGACTTCATTCTCTAGTTCCTTAATGCGTCGTTGCGCTTTACGGAGTTCATCCTCATCGGGTTTGAGATTCCCTGATCCGGGAAAAGCATGTTCTGGATCACTTTTATATTGTTGAATCCATTTATAGATCGTATTTTCGTGAATTCCTAGTTCCGCTTCCAAACTGGGGCAGGTACGAGCTCCACTTAGGTAGAGTTTCACGATATCTTTTTTGAACTCTGCATCAAATCGTTGGCCTTTCATGTAGGACACCTCCTGACTTTATTGTACCAGCCATTCTTGGTGTCCGCAAAAGCCATTACAGTTCAATTCCTTATAGGTAGTCTATCAACTTATTACTAAGTGGTGGATTTACCGTCGACGGAT
>NZ_CYSP01000037.1 GCF_001298735.1 Propionispora sp. 2/2-37
GCGTAATATCCGCTTCTGGCTACCTTTAAAATGCGGCATAAATCGCTAACAGCATATTGGGAGCGGTAATCGTAGATAAACTGATATCTTATTTGCTGTTCTTGGCGAAGTATACCGCTGCTTGCTTTAAAATAGCGACTTCATTCTCTAGTTCCTTAATGCGTCGTTGCGCTTTACGGAGTTCATCCTCATCGGGTTTGAGATTCCCTGATCCGGGAAAAGCATGTTCTGGATCACTTTTATATTGTTGAATCCATTTATAGACCGTATTTTCGTGAATTCCTAGTTCCGCTGCCAAACTGGGGCAGGTTCGAGCTCCACTTAGGTAGAGTTTCACGATATCTTTTTTGAACGCTGCATCGAATCGCTGACCTTTCATGTCGGACACCTCCTGGCTTTATTGTACCAGCCATTCTTGATGTCCGCAAAAGGCATTACGGTCCAACCTATAAGGAATTGAAACTAAAGAAGAATGCGGTGCCTGGATCCGTTTCAATCGTTGATAGACTACCTATAAGGAATTGAAACTTGCCATCAGAAGCGTTATTTGTCCGGTTTACTTCTGGGTTGATAGACTACCTATAAGGAATTGAAACAATATGAACCGGAGGGGGCTGACTGATGATCAGATCGTTGATAGACTACCTATAAGGAATTGAAACCAAAAAGGTACAACGCACAAATCAATGCATACAAAGGTTGATAGACTACCTATAAGGAATTGAAACGAAACAGTAAGACACTAGGGGTAAAAATATGACATAAAAGCGTTGCTGAAAATTGCAACGTTTTTGTAATATCATGGGATTAGAGGAAGGAATATGAAATTGTAGGGTGAATCATGTACATTAAGATAATTCCGATTCTATTATTAACTTTTTAAAGGATTGATTCATTTGCATATAACTCTGCGTATGAAGGCCGACAATCAGCTAATCTTAGCGATTGATTATAACCATATTGTCCAAAGTACCATTTATCACTCGATTGATGCAGAATTGGCAGATCGTCTGCACGGACAAGGCTTTGTAGCTGATGGTCGGGTTTTCCGACTGTTTAGCTTTTCCCGGTTGACGGGCCCCTTTACTATGGATAAGCAATGCGGACAGATTACCTTTACTGGGGATGTTGATTTAGTTATATCTTCTCCGGTCATGGACTTTATCCAATCCCTTGCAAACGGACTGCTTAAGCAGGGTGGCTGGCGTCTGGGGACTCATTGGGTGGAGATTTGCGAAATTAGCGCTGAGCAAATGAAGGTAGACGGCAGCAGCGTTCTGGTTAAAACGCTGTCGCCCATTACCGTATACTCCACCATGCTGCGGCCCGACGGCAGGAAATATACCGCTTATTTTCAGCCGGGCGACCCTGACTATGACGCAATGATTACGGCTAACCTGCAAAAAAAGTATAAAGCTTTCTATGGTCAACCCGCACCGGAAGGCATGGTGCAGATCAAGCCCAGAGGAAATGTAAAAATGAACTTATTAAGATATAAAGGCATCATTATCAAAGGCTATTCCGGCGTATTAGGCTTAGAAGGCCCGCAGGAACTGTTGCAAATGGCGGTAGACGGGGGGCTGGGGAGTAAGAATGCACAGGGAATGGGATGTGTGAAATGTTATAAGCCGCCCGGAGTGGGCGGCTTATAGAGAGAATCCTTATAGGTAGAATAATGTTAATAATAGTGACCTTACATAGCTTCAGTAGACACAGAGAATCCCAAATTTCTAACGAATTCATACCGTAGCAGATTTATGCTGCATCTTTCAGCTTTAACGGTGCAACGAAACCGTTCTTTGAATGAATTCGCCGGCGATTGTAGAATAACTCAATGTATTCAAAAACAGCTCGTCTTGCATCGGCCCGCGTTTTAAACCGAACATCATAGAGCCATTCCATTTTCAACTTACCCCAAAAGGATTCCATTGGTGCATTATCATAGCAATTACCTTTTCGACTCATACTGCAGATGAATCCGTTGGCCTTTAAAAGTTTCTGGTACCGTTTACTGGCATACTGAACTCCTCGATCCGAGTGCACCAGGAGTCCTTTTGATGCTCTCGTTCGATTAACTGCATGTTTTAATGCTGAAGTAACTAACTGCGTTTTCATCCGGCTATCCATAGACCAGCCCACAATGGAATGATCGTACAAATCAAGCAAAGCAGCCAAGTAAAGCCAGCCTTCGTCTGTTTTGATGTAAGTAATATCGGATACCCACTTTTCATTACGACGAATTGTACTAAAGTCACGATTCAAAAGATTGTCTGCTACTGGCAGGGAATGCTTGGAGTTTGTGGTTGCCTTATACTTCTTCGTTGTTTTTGAACGCAACCCATTCTCACGCATAATTCTTGCTACAGTATTGACACTGGCTTTCTGACCATGTGGAAGTGCGGCCGCAACACGTGGCGCACCATAAATCCGATGATTTTTATAAAATACATCTTTGACAGCTGCTAATAATTCTTTTCTACGCCTACGCCGAAGACTAAGAGGCCGTTTTACAAAAGCATAATAACCGCTCCTTGATACTTGCAATGCCTGGCACATCTTCGCAATCCGAAATTTGGAGCGATGCTCGTAAATAAACTCGAACTTTTTTATTTCTGATTTTTCGCGAAGTAGG
>NZ_CYSP01000038.1 GCF_001298735.1 Propionispora sp. 2/2-37
ATCAACGCCAGGCTGCTTTCTCCAACTGGCATTTCCCGTCAAAGTTTCAATTCCTTATAGGTAGTCTATCAACGGAGTTTAACAAATTAAAACCATATTAAAAAGCCCTGTTTCAATTCCTTATAGGTAGTCTATCAACCAAAGCCACTGCCACGGCAGCGGCCCTGTGGGTCGCCAAGTTTCAATTCCTTATAGGTAGTCTATCAACTGACCCAAAAAGGGGCCATTGATGCGACGACGGCAATGTTTCAATTCCTTATAGGTAGTCTATCAACGGAAGCGTCGGGCGGCAGCTTATCCGGCCCCAGGAGGAGTTTCAATTCCTTATAGGTAGTCTATCAACGGTGATATCCAAAATCACGGACCAGGGGATATACGGTTTCAATTCCTTATAGGTAGTCTATCAACACTGTAAATCGAAGCACTGTATAACCGGCTATCATCAGTTTCAATTCCTTATAGGTAGTCTATCAACCAACGAGTTGAGGCAATTAGATTATGATTATGTGGAGGTGGTTTCAATTCCTTATAGGTAGTCTATCAACTATATAAAGTGTCTGCCGACTGAGCGACATTCAAAGTTTCAATTCCTTATAGGTAGTCTATCAACGTAAATTTTACCCGCACAATATCACCTCATCATTATTAGTTTCAATTCCTTATAGGTAGTCTATCAACCGGGGTGATCGGGTGCCAGAGACAATAGAGCAGCAAAGTTTCAATTCCTTATAGGTAGTCTATCAACTTAGCTAGGTTCCTGCTGTAATAAGCAGCCCAACCAAGTTTCAATTCCTTATAGGTAGTCTATCAACCGTAGTGGCTTACCGGGGGCGAACCTGTCAAAGTTTGGTTTCAATTCCTTATAGGTAGTCTATCAACTTCGACAATCAGTCGACTCCATGCTGCACATCTGTTGTTTCAATTCCTTATAGGTAGTCTATCAACCAGTTCCATCGATACTGGTGCAAGAGCATCCCAGACAGTTTCAATTCCTTATAGGTAGTCTATCAACTGTGAGCCTTTACCATCATTTCGCGCTTAGTCATCTTGTTTCAATTCCTTATAGGTAGTCTATCAACGGCGTTGCTGACTTCGACTAATGAGACACACCAATACAGTTTCAATTCCTTATAGGTAGTCTATCAACGGAAATGGTGAGTATAAGACCACTAAGCCCGATACAGAGTTTCAATTCCTTATAGGTAGTCTATCAACATGTAAGTTTAATCATGCCGCCTGATCTCGTCAGTTGTGTTTCAATTCCTTATAGGTAGTCTATCAACAATGACACTTATTGAAGCGTTGAAAACCTTAAAGGGGTTTCAATTCCTTATAGGTAGTCTATCAACGCCGAAGTCCATATGAAGCAACTGGACCGCCTTGTGTTTCAATTCCTTATAGGTAGTCTATCAACTTCACGACGGTCACTTGCTACATGATGCCTACTATGGGTTTCAATTCCTTATAGGTAGTCTATCAACGAGGTGGGGACAAGCTTTGAAAATTTGTGGGAATCGTTGTTTCAATTCCTTAT
>NZ_CYSP01000039.1 GCF_001298735.1 Propionispora sp. 2/2-37
TTGAAACCTTTATCAGGGTAACATACTTTAAGCAGTATTTAGTCGTTGATAGACTACCTATAAGGAATTGAAACTTGTTAATGAAGATTGGGGCCTGGCGGAGAATCCGGCCGTTGATAGACTACCTATAAGGAATTGAAACTACAGCTATCAGGTGCAAGCCGTCAGTGCGTTCTAACGTTGATAGACTACCTATAAGGAATTGAAACTACAGACGTTGTGAAAGACCTTGCTGTTATCTATAGTTGATAGACTACCTATAAGGAATTGAAACCGAGTGTAAAGGTTCTCAGTCAGTTGTTGATCAGGGGTTGATAGACTACCTATAAGGAATTGAAACGGGTGCCTCTATGGGGCTTCTCCAGAACTCTGCCAGGGTTGATAGACTACCTATAAGGAATTGAAACTAGGCTTCCAGAGCCGCATCCAGGTCTTCTTCTCCCGTTGATAGACTACCTATAAGGAATTGAAACAAATCCGTCGACGGTAAATCCACCACTTAGTAATAAGTTGATAGACTACCTATAAGGAATTGAACTGTAATGGCTTTTGCGGACACCAAGAATGGCTGGTACAATAAAGTCAGGAGGTGTCCTACATGAAAGGCCAACGATTTGATGCAGAGTTCAAAAAAGATATCGTGAAACTCTACCTAAGTGGAGCTCGTACCTGCCCCAGTTTGGAAGCGGAACTAGGAATTCACGAAAATACGATCTATAAATGGATTCAACAATATAAAAGTGATC
>NZ_CYSP01000040.1 GCF_001298735.1 Propionispora sp. 2/2-37
GCAATATCAGCACCAACAGAAACAACCTGATTAGCGGCGTTGACAGATGTATCCATCTGAATGCAATGAAGAAAACCACCATTACCAGCATTAACCGTCAAACTATCAAAATATAACGTTGACGATGTAGCTTTAGGTGTCTGTAAAACAGGTGCCGAAGAAGCTGGAGTAACAGAAGTGAGAACCAGCTTATCAGAAAAAAAGTTTGAATTATGGCGAGAAATAAAAGTCTGAAACATGATTAAACTCCTAAGCAGAAAACCTACCGCGCTTCGCTTGGTCAACCCCTCAGCGGCAAAAATTAAAATTTTTACCGCTTCGGCGTTATAACCTCACACTCAATCTTTTATCACGAAGTCATGATTGAATCGCGAGTGGTCGGCAGATTGCGATAAACGGTCACATTAAATTTAACCTGACTATTCCACTGCAACAACTGAACGGACTGGAAACACTGGTCATAATCATGGTGGCGAATAAGTACGCGTTCTTGCAAATCACCAGAAGGCGGTTCCTGAATGAATGGGAAGCCTTCAAGAAGGTGATAAGCAGGAGAAACATACGAAGGCGCATAACGATACCACTGACCCTCAGCAATCTTAAACTTCTTAGACGAATCACCAGAACGGAAAACATCCTTCATAGAAATTTCACGCGGCGGCAAGTTGCCATACAAAACAGGGTCGCCAGCAATATCGGTATAAGTCAAAGCACCTTTAGCGTTAAGGTACTGAATCTCTTTAGTCGCAGTAGGCGGAAAACGAACAAGCGCAAGAGTAAACATAGTGCCATGCTCAGGAACAAAGAAACGCGGCACAGAATGTTTATAGGTCTGTTGAACACGACCAGAAAACTGGCCTAACGACGTTTGGTCAGTTCCATCAACATCATAGCCAGATGCCCAGAGATTAGAGCGCATGACAAGTAAAGGACGGTTGTCAGCGTCATAAGAGGTTTTACCTCCAAATGAAGAAATAACATCATGGTAACGCTGCATGAAGTAATCACGTTCTTGGTCAGTATGCAAATTAGCATAAGCAGCTTGCAGACCCATAATGTCAATAGATGTGGTAGAAGTCGTCATTTGGCGAGAAAGCTCAGTCTCAGGAGGAAGCGGAGCAGTCCAAATGTTTTTGAGATGGCAGCAACGGAAACCATAACGAGCATCATCTTGATTAAGCTCATTAGGGTTAGCCTCGGTACGGTCAGGCATCCACGGCGCTTTAAAATAGTTGTTATAGATATTCAAATAACCCTGAAACAAATGCTTAGGGATTTTATTGGTATCAGGGTTAATCGTGCCAAGAAAAGCGGCATGGTCAATATAACCAGTAGTGTTAACAGTCGGGAGAGGAGTGGCATTAACACCATCCTTCATGAACTTAATCCACTGTTCACCATAAACGTGACGATGAGGGACATAAAAAGTAAAAATGTCTACAGTAGAGTCAATAGCAAGGCCACGACGCAATGGAGAAAGACGGAGAGCGCCAACGGCGTCCATCTCGAAGGAGTCGCCAGCGATAACCGGAGTAGTTGAAATGGTAATAAGACGACCAATCTGACCAGCAAGGAAGCCAAGATGGGAAAGGTCATGCGGCATACGCTCGGCGCCAGTTTGAATATTAGACATAATTTATCCTCAAGTAAGGGGCCGAAGCCCCTGCAATTAAAATTGTTGACCACCTACATACCAAAGACGAGCGCCTTTACGCTTGCCTTTAGTACCTCGCAACGGCTGCGGACGACCAGGGCGAGCGCCAGAACGTTTTTTACCTTTAGACATTACATCACTCCTTCTGCACGTAATTTTTGACGCACGTTTTCTTCTGCGTCAGTAAGAACGTCAGTGTTTCCTGCGCGTACACGCAAGGTAAACGCGAACAATTCAGCGGCTTTAACCGGACGCTCGACGCCATTAATAATGTTTTCCGTAAATTCAGCGCCTTCCATGATGAGACAGGCCGTTTGAATGTTGACGGGATGAACATAATAAGCAATGACGGCAGCAATAAACTCAACAGGAGCAGGAAAGCGAGGGTATCCTACAAAGTCCAGCGTACCATAAACGCAAGCCTCAACGCAGCGACGAGCACGAGAGCGGTCAGTAGCAATCCAAACTTTGTTACTCGTCAGAAAATCGAAATCATCTTCGGTTAAATCCAAAACGGCAGAAGCCTGAATGAGCTTAATAGAGGCCAAAGCGGTCTGGAAACGTACGGATTGTTCAGTAACTTGACTCATGATTTCTTACCTATTAGTGGTTGAACAGCATCGGACTCAGATAGTAATCCACGCTCTTTTAAAATGTCAACAAGAGAATCTCTACCATGAACAAAATGTGACTCATATCTAAACCAGTCCTTGACGAACGTGCCAAGCATATTAAGCCACTTCTCCTCATCCAACGCGTCAGTTTTTGACAGAATCGTTAGTTGATGGCGAAAGGTCGCAAAGTAAGAGCTTCTCGAGCTGCGCAAGGATAGGTCGAATTTTCTCATTTTCCGCCAGCAGTCCACTTCGATTTAATTCGTAAACAAGCAGTAGTAATTCCTGCTTTATCAAGATAATTTTTCGACTCATCAGAAATATCCGAAAGTGTTAACTTCTGCGTCATGGAAGCGATAAAACTCTGCAGGTTGGATACGCCAATCATTTTTATCGAAGCGCGCATAAATTTGAGCAGATTTGTCGTCACAGGTTGCGCCGCCAAAACGTCGGCTACAGTAACTTTTCCCAGCCTCAATCTCATCTCTCTTTTTGCGTTCTGCTTCAATATCTGGTTGAACGGCGTCGCGTCGTAACCCAGCTTGGTAAGTTGGATTAAGCACTCCGTGGACAGATTTGTCATTGTGAGCATTTTCATCCCGAAGTTGCGGCTCATTCTGATTCTGAACAGCTTCTTGGGAAGTAGCGACAGCTTGGTTTTTAGTGAGTTGTTCCATTCTTTAGCTCCTAGACCTTTAGCAGCAAGGTCCATATCTGACTTTTTGTTAACGTATTTAGCCACATAGAAACCAACAGCCATATAACTGGTAGCTTTAAGCGGCTCACCTTTAGCATCAACAGGCCACAACCAACCAGAACGTGAAAAAGCGTCCTGCGTGTAGCGAACTGCGATGGGCATACTGTAACCATAAGGCCACGTATTTTGCAAGCTATTTAACTGGCGGCGATTGCGTACCCGACGACCAAAATTAGGGTCAACGCTACCTGTAGGAAGTGTCCGCATAAAGTGCACCGCATGGAAATGAAGACGGCCATTAGCTGTACCATACTCAGGCACACAAAAATACTGATAGCAGTCGGCGTGTGAATCATTAGCCTTGCGACCCTCGGCAGCAAGAACCATACGACCAATATCACGAAAATAGTCACGCAAAGCATTGGGATTATCATAAAACGCCTCTAATCGGTCGTCAGCCAACGTGAGAGTGTCAAAAACGATAAACCAACCATCAGCATGAGCCTGTCGCATTGCATTCATCAAACGCTGAATAGCAAAGCCTCTACGCGATTTCATAGTGGAGGCCTCCAGCAATCTTGAACACTCATCCTTAATACCTTTCTTTTTGGGGTAATTATACTCATCGCGAATATCCTTAAGAGGGCGTTCAGCAGCCAGCTTGCGGCAAAACTGCGTAACCGTCTTCTCGTTCTCTAAAAACCATTTTTCGTCCCCTTCGGGGCGGTGGTCTATAGTGTTATTAATATCAAGTTGGGGGAGCACATTGTAGCATTGTGCCAATTCATCCATTAACTTCTCAGTAACAGATACAAACTCATCACGAACGTCAGAAGCAGCCTTATGGCCGTCAACATACATATCACCATTATCGAACTCAACGCCCTGCATACGAAAAGACAGAATCTCTTCCAAGAGCTTGATGCGGTTATCCATCTGCTTATGGAAGCCAAGCATTGGGGATTGAGAAAGAGTAGAAATGCCACAAGCCTCAATAGCAGGTTTAAGAGCCTCGATACGCTCAAAGTCAAAATAATCAGCGTGACATTCAGAAGGGTAATAAGAACGAACCATAAAAAAGCCTCCAAGATTTGGAGGCATGAAAACATACAATTGGGAGGGTGTCAATCCTGACGGTTATTTCCTAGACAAATTAGAGCCAATACCATCAGCTTTACCGTCTTTCCAGAAATTGTTCCAAGTATCGGCAACAGCTTTATCAATACCATGAAAAATATCAACCACACCAGAAGCAGCATCAGTGACGACATTAGAAATATCCTTTGCAGTAGCGCCAATATGAGAAGAGCCATACCGCTGATTCTGCGTTTGCTGATGAACTAAGTCAACCTCAGCACTAACCTTGCGAGTCATTTCTTTGATTTGGTCATTGGTAAAATACTGACCAGCCGTTTGAGCTTGAGTAAGCATTTGGCGCATAATCTCGGAAACCTGCTGTTGCTTGGAAAGATTGGTGTTTTCCATAATAGACGCAACGCGAGCAGTAGACTCCTTCTGTTGATAAGCAAGCATCTCATTTTGTGCATATACCTGGTCTTTCGTATTCTGGCGTGAAGTCGCCGACTGAATGCCAGCAATCTCTTTTTGAGTCTCATTTTGCATCTCGGCAATCTCTTTCTGATTGTCCAGTTGCATTTTAGTAAGCTCTTTTTGATTCTCAAATCCGGCGTCAACCATACCAGCAGAGGAAGCATCAGCACCAGCACGCTCCCAAGCATTAAGCTCAGGAAATGCAGCAGCAAGATAATCACGAGTATCCTTTCCTTTATCAGCGGCAGACTTGCCACCAAGTCCAACCAAATCAAGCAACTTATCAGAAACGGCAGAAGTGCCAGCCTGCAACGTACCTTCAAGAAGTCCTTTACCAGCTTTAGCCATAGCACCAGAAACAAAACTAGGGACGGCCTCATCAGGGTTAGGAACATTAGAGCCTTGAATGGCAGATTTAATACCAGCATCACCCATGCCTACAGTATTGTTATCGGTAGCAAGCACATCACCTTGAATGCCACCGGAGGCGGCTTTTTGACCGCCTCCAAACAATTTAGACATGGCGCCACCAGCAAGAGCAGAAGCAATACCGCCAGCAATAGCACCAAACATAAATCACCTCACTTAAGTGGCTGGAGACAAATAATCTCTTTAATAACCTGATTCAGCGAAACCAATCCGCGGCATTTAGTAGCGGTAAAGTTAGACCAAACCATGAAACCAACATAAACATTATTGCCCGGCGTACGGGGAAGGACGTCAATAGTCACACAGTCCTTGACGGTATAATAACCACCATCATGGCGACCATCCAAAGGATAAACATCATAGGCAGTCGGGAGGGTAGTCGGAACCGAAGAAGACTCAAAGCGAACCAAACAGGCAAAAAATTTAGGGTCGGCATCAAAA
>NZ_CYSP01000041.1 GCF_001298735.1 Propionispora sp. 2/2-37
TGTTAATGGCAGTGCTAAACTGACCCCATAAGGCAATTGAAAATTGACCCCTCCAATAAAAAGGAGGGAAAGAAAATGGAACATTCGAAAGCGTTCCCCCATGAGCTTATTCACGGGAGAGAAGATGAAATGCTTTCACAAGATCAGTGGTCAGAAATACGCCTTATGGCAAAGTCAGGAATGAGCATCAAACAGATTGCTAGAGAACTCGATATCAGCAAAAACACAGTACGGCGAGTGCTACGCGCTACCGAACGCAAGCCATATAATCGGACTTTTAAGAAACCAGGAATTTTGGATTCATTTCTACCATTTGTGCAGGCCAGAGCACCAGAAGTGAATTTCAATGCCACGACTCTTTTCAGAGAAATCAGAGATAAAGGATATACTGGCGGGTACACAACCCTTAGGCAAGCGGTCAAGCCGCTTCGAGAAAACTTCATAAAAGCCGAAGCTGCCAGTGTTAGGTTCGAAACTCCGCCAGGTCACCAAGCTCAAGTAGATTGGGGAACGTCATGGGTGATGATTGGCGGTCAACGCGTAAAGCTACATATTTTTGTTTTCGTCCTATGCTATTCCCGGTCTATCTACGTTGAGTTTACCACAGACGAAAAACTAGCCACTTTGATCAGTTGCCATGAAAAAGCATTTCGCTGGTTCGGCGGTCTAACTGAAGAAATACTTTACGACAACCCTCGCACCATCGTGCTGGATCGAGGAACTGAAAGAGCCCGTATCAATCCTCGCTTCCATGACTTTTGCCGTTACTACGGTTTTCGGCCCAGACTGTGCCGACCTTATCGGGCCCGCACCAAGGGCAAGGTAGAATCTGGTGTTAAGTATGTTAAACGCTCTTTTCTGCCGGGACAAGCTTTTTCATCAATTGATCATGCTAATGAACAAGTGCAGGAATGGATAAGACGCGTTGCTGACCAACGTCTTCATGGCACAGTACATGAGCGGCCAGAGGAACGTTTTCTTAGGGAGAAGTTAAGTCCGCTAGGTGATCGTGATGGTTACGTACTGCAGACTTTTGAGGTCCGTAAAGTAGCTTCGGATTGCCTTGTCTGCTATGAGGCCAACCGTTACTCAGTTCCCTGGCGGTACACTAGACAATGCGTAGATGTCCAGGAATCAAACGGTGTGGTACGAATCTATTATCGCGGGCAACTAATCGCAGAGCACCAGAAGGCTTTGCGTAAACACCAGATGGTGATAAATCCTGATCACTACAAAGGACTACTCAAACGGCCAGTACCCATTAAAAATCCGACTTCGTTTGAACATGCATCACCAGACGTAGAAGTACGCAGCCTTGATATTTATGAAGCGATAGCAGGAGGTGGATTCCATGGATAATCCCCAACTGCTGCGAATACAGGAGAACCTGAAGAAGCTAAAACTTTCCCGCACTAGTCAGAAGCTTGAAAGCATTCTGCAGGAAGCCGGGAAAAGTGACTTAAGCTACAGTGACTTTTTAGACCATTTGCTAGAGGCAGAGGTAGGGCTAAAGTACGAGAAAAATATTGCGCTGAACACCACATTAGCAAAACTACCATTTATTAAGACCTTAGAGAGCTTCGACTTTAGTTTTCAACCATCAATCGAGGCTAAGGTTGTACGAGAGCTAGCCTCGTGCGTATTCATTGAGCGAGCTGAGAATGTCGTGTTTCTCGGACCACCGGGAACGGGAAAAACCCACCTATCGGTTGCTCTAGGGCTGAAAGCTATTCAAAAACGCTACCGCACCTTGTTTACGTCAGCAGCCGCATTAATGGCAGCTTTAAACAAAGCTTACTCGGAAAACCGTTTAGAGGACAAATTGAGATACTTCTGCGGCCCCAAACTCTTAATTATCGATGAGATCGGCTATGTACCCGTTGATGTTCATGGAGCACATCTACTGTTTCAGCTAATTTCACGCCGCTATGAACGGGGCTCAATTATCCTTACCAGCAACCGTGGAATTGGGCAATGGGGCGAGGTATTTGGCGATACAATTATCGCCACGGCTATACTGGACAGGTTATTGCATCACAGTACAGTCGTTAACATTAAGGGCGAATCGTACCGACTCAAAGAAAAACAGCGGGCAGGACTTCTTAAACGGAGTACAGGCGAAACCCTTTCTGCAACAGATGAGTGATTAACCGCAAGGGGGTCAATTTTCGATTGCGAAAAGGGGTCAACTTTCAAGCGCTATTGACA
>NZ_CYSP01000042.1 GCF_001298735.1 Propionispora sp. 2/2-37
TTCAGACTGAAGACAAAAATGCACTTTACGCGAAGCGTAAGGTGCATTTTTGCAATAAAGAAACCCAAGAAGATAACCTTGAAGTCTGTTTTCGCCAGAAATCCTGGAATAAAGGAGCTAGGATACCCTTTCTACGTTTCCAGATAGCCAGCTTCTTTAAATTCATGCATGCAAAAGTAAGCGTTACCTGCAGTTTCACTTTCTGTAGACCACGCAGTTGAGCATATCTGAGAGCATGTTTCTCTTTCGCATCGGCAAATACTCGCTCGATAGTTTGCCTTCTCATTTGGTAGATATCTCGGTACTCAGGTGTATGCCGATAGTCTTCTGCTAGCTCCATATACTTATCCCAGACATGAAGGGTTACCACTTTTTGATGGGATTTGCTTTTTGTACATTGGCTCAAATAGGGACAACTTTGACAATCAGTTGGATTGCTCTTGTATTCCCGGTATCCTTCCCGGTTCGTAGTACTGTATTCTAATATCCGGTTGGCCGGACAGAGAACACAATCATAATATTCGTCATAAACATATTTATGTTTCTTGAAAAATCCAGCTTTGGCCATCGGCCGTTTATAGGGTACAGCGGCAATTCGTTCACTATCCATGATCTGTTTCATGATCCAAGGGGTCTTGTAACCGGCATCCACTGCGATTACCTGCATTTGGGGGAATTTCTCAAGCAAGCGGGCATACAGATCATCAAACATTCTGCTATCATGTGTATTGCCTGGAGCTAAATCGAAATCAAGTATGAAATTATGCCGGTCACAGGCCGTATTGGCTACATAGGCAAAACACTTCTCATGCTCGCCTTTATGAAACAAGCCGCTTTCCGGATCGGTTGTACTTTGTTTGATAGTCTGAGTTTCTGGACTCTTTGGATCGTTATCATCTTTTTTCTTGAAGGGCTTTTTGCCATGAGCTTGCCGATCCTTGGCTATTTCTTCGTCCAGTTGCTGTTGATAATGTCTGGCCTGTTTTTCTACGACTTGCTGGCTAGCTTTACGTTTATTAGCATTTGCTTTAATGTGTGTTCCATCCATAAATACTGCGCTTGCATCTACAAAGCCGCATCGAACTGCTTCCTGCAATATCCGGGTAAATATCCTCTCAAAGATATCTGTACCCTCAAATCGACGGCTATAGTTCTTCCCGAAGGTTGTAAAATGGGGAATTGATTCGCCGATATCGTATCCGATGAACCAACGATAAGCATTGTTAACCTCAATTTCTTTAATGGTTTGCCTCATACTGCGAATCCCAAATATGTATTGAACGAATACAATCTTAAAAAGGCACACCGGGTCTAGCCCTGGTTTTCCCCAGGCTTCCTCGCCGTACAAACCCTGCACTTCCTCGTAGATGAAACTAAAATCTATGGCTCGGTCTATATCTCTTAGCAGATGCTCTTGTGGTACCAGATCCTCCAAGCAAAGAAACTTTATTTGTCTTTGATTCATTCGGTTCTTCTTCACATACAAATAAATCACTCCCAGTTCTATTTTATCATAGAACTGGGAGTGATTCCTTTTTGTCTACACTCTG
>NZ_CYSP01000043.1 GCF_001298735.1 Propionispora sp. 2/2-37
AGATATCCATGACACAGTTAAATGAAAAAGAAATGCAGCTTGCGGCGCTACTCAGTGAGGAGTGTGCCACCCCTGCCGAACTGACGACAAAACTCAAGAATCTATTTGCCGGTGCGCTGGAAAAGATGCTAGAAGCCGAACTGGAGGAACATCTCGGCTATGAGAAGAACAGCGCTCTCGGTAATAACAGCGGCAACAGCCGCAATGGTTACGGAACAAAGACGATCAAAAGCGAGTGGGGCGAGAGTGAAATCAGTGTTCCACGCGACCGAAACGGCACGTTTGAGCCGCAAATCATCGAAAAGCGGCAGACACGTACCGAAGATATTGAAGGTAGGATTTTGGCGATGTATGCCAAAGGCATGTCCAACCGCGACATTGAAGATCATCTGCGCGACATCTACGGAGTGGAAGCTTCGGCCAGTCTCATCAGCCGCATCACGGACAAGATTATGCCCGCCGTCGCGGAATGGCAGAGCCGCCCGCTTGACCCAGTGTATCCCATTGTGTTTTTGGACGGAATCGTGTTCAAAGTGCGCAAAGACAGCCGGGTAATCAATAAATGCCTATACTCGGTTTTGGGCATCAACATGGACGGACACAAGGAAATCCTCGGCATGTGGTTGTCGGAAACCGAGAGCGCCAGTTTTTGGGCCACGATCTGCAATGAACTAAAAAATCGAGGAGTAGAAGATATTCTGATTGCCTGCCGAGACAATCTTTCCGGCTTTTCGAGCGCGATTGAGACGGTATTCTCCAAAACCGAACAACAACTGTGCGTGATTCACCAGATCCGCAACTCTACAAAGTATGTACCGTACAAGGACATCAAGTCGGTAATGGCCGATTTGAAGCGGGTATACGGTGCACCGACATTAGACGATGCAGAGTATCGGCTGGAAGAATTTCGCGAGAAATGGGGCAAAAAATATCCCCAGATTGTAAAGAGTTGGGAAACAAATTGGGCAGAGCTTTGCACCTATTTCAAGTACCCTCAGGAAGTGAGAACCCTGATTTACACTACCAACGCAGTAGAAGGATTTCATCGGATGCTGCGCAAATATACTAAGACAAAAACCATTTACCCGACAGACGATGCGGTAAAGAAATCGGTATTCCTGTCAATTCAAGAAATTTCCAAAAAATGGAGTATGCCGATTCGTGATTGGGGAATTATAGTAGGACAGTTGATGATCTTCTTCGAGAACCGGCTGCAACAACGGAAGGTTTCCTAAACCCGATCGGGGCTCTGCCCCGAACCCCGAGGTTTATCGCTTTGGGTTTCCAAGGCAGCGGATACTCTTCAGGTTCGGTAAAGAAAAACGGCGAATCTCCAAATCCGCCGCCTCGCAAATCTCCCGCGCCGCTCAGGTCGCACCTCTGCGTCGCCCTATCCTGCGCAGGAGTAAAGCATTACTAGTATGCACAATCAATTACCATATTATTCCATTTACACAGTTTGCAATACACTCCC